>CAVVMP010000005.1:0-451479 GCA_963749475.1 Miltoncostaeaceae bacterium | reverse complement strand
GCGCATCGCCCAGGTGGTGGAGAGCCTGCGGACCGGGACCCGCCCCGACCTGACGTGAGCCCCCGCGGGAGCGCGGGCTGGACACGGGGCGCCGCCGCGGCATAGAACCGGCGTCCGTGGACCTGGACTTCCCGCCCGACGGCGCAGAGTGGACCTTCTTCATCTGCGCCCTCGTCATCCTGCTCGGCCCCTTCCTCGCCGGGCGGGTCCGGCTGCCGGGCATGGTGGGGATCGTCATCGGCGGGATGCTCGTGGGGCCGAACGTGCTCGACTGGGTCCCCCGCGAGGGGATCGTGGAGGGGGTGGGCCAGCTCGGCCTGCTGACGCTGATGTTCCTCGCCGGCCTCGAGCTCGACCTCGAGGAGTTCGTCCGGCGGCGCACGGAGTCGGTCCGCTTCGGCCTCATCACGTTCACGATCCCGCTGGTGCTCGGCGTGATCGTCGGGACCGCGGGCTTCGACTACGCCCTGGGCGCCGCGATCCTCTACGGGTCGATGTGGGCGTCGCACACCCTGGTCGCGTACCCGATCGTGCGCAACGAGGGGCTCGCCGGCCACCCGGCGGTGGGCATGGCCGTCTCGGGGACGGTCATCACCGACACGCTGGCGCTCTTCGTGCTGGCCGTGGTGGTCGGCGCGGAGACGGGGGACGGCTCGACGGCCGTGACGATCGGCGGGCTCATGCTCGGGCTCGGGATCCTCCTGGCCGTCGCATTCCTGCTGCTGCCGCGCCTCATGCGGCGCTTCTTCGCGGGGGCCGGACGGGACCGCTCGCTGCGCTTCGTCGGCGTCGTCGCAGCCTTCACGGGGGTCGCGGTGGTGGCCGACCTCGGGGGCCTCGAGGGGATCGTCGGGGCGTTCTTCGCCGGACTCGCCGTGAACCGCCTCATCCCGAACCGCAGCCCCCTGATGGAGCGGCTCGAGTTCTACGGGTCGTCGCTGCTGGTCCCGTTCTTCCTGATCTCGACGGGGATGATCATCGACCCGTCGAAGCTCACCGAGGCGGAGACCCTCGCGCTGGGGGCGGCGTCGCTCGCCGTCGTGGTCGTGGGCAAGTACGCGGCCGCGTGGGTCGCGGGACGGCTGGGGAGCGAGACGCGCGACGAGGTCGGGCTGGTCTTCTCCCTGACGGTGGCGCAGGCCGCAGCGACCCTCGCGTCCGTGATCGTCGGATACGACGCCGGCATCTTCGACGAGACCCTGGTCAACGCCGCGCTGGTCGTCGTGCTGGTGTCGCTGATCATCGCCCCGCTCGGCGCCACCCGTTTCTCCAAGCGCGTCACCGCCCCCGTGGTGGAGGGCCGCCGCCGCCTCGGCGAGCACGTCCTGGTGCCCCTGGCGGACGACGCCATCGAGCCGCGCGGGACCCTGGCCGGGCTGCTGGCCCGCTCGGACAAGGGGGTCGTGTTCGCCGTCGCGCTGGTGCCGGAGCCGGGCGACGAGGAGACGCGGGCCGCCGCCCGCGGCCGCCTGGAGCGCATCCGGGCGATCGTCGGCCGGCTCGGCGTGGAGTCGGAGACGAGCGTGCGCGTGACCGAGTCGGTGGCGGCCGGGGCGCTGCGGTCGGCGATGGAGAGCGACGCGTCGTGCGTGATGGTGTCGTGGGGCGGGCTCGCGCGCGCCCGGTCGGCGCTGTTCGGCGGGGCCAGCGAGGGCCTGCTCGCCGAGTCGCGGGTCCCGACGCTCGTCGTGTCGCCGGGCACGGAGGCCCCCGCCGGCGTCGTCCTCGCGCTCTCGCGCGAGGACGTGCAGGCCCAGGGTCACCCCGAGACGCTCATCGCCGTCCGGGCCGCGCGCCTGATCGCGGCCGGGCTCGGGACGGAGGCGCGCGTCCTGGCGCCCGACCCCGAGTTGACGCGCCCCCTGCTGGTGGGGATGGAGCGCGCCCCCGTCCACGGCTTCACCGGGACGCGGGCGAGCGCGCTGGCCACGGAGACCGGGGCGAGCGACGTCGTGGTGATCCCGGGGCGCATGTCCCGCGAGGTCCTCGACGGCGACGGGCGCGACCTGGTGCGCCGGCTCGACGCGCCGACCGTCGTGCTGGCGGTCGCGCCGGTCGCGACCGGGCGGCGGGTGCCCTCGTCAGGCGTCCTCGCCGGGCGGACCTGAGACCGGCGGCCAGCGCTCCTCGGGCGGGCGGTCGACGTTCGGCACGCTCATCCGCCCGGCGGCGGGGTCGGCCGCCTCGTAGGGGCGGATGACGGGCGCCCGCCAGGTCTCGTAGAGGGCGCACGCGGCATCCGCGTCGCCGGGGTCGCCGGCGATGGCGCGCGCCAGCGCGTGGGCGTCTCCGAGGCCCAGGCCGGCGCCCACGCCGGTCTCGGGACCGAAGAAGTGGGCGGCGTCGCCGATCAGCACCACCCCCGGCGCCCACCAGCGGGCGGCCCGCAGCACGGCCGGCTCCTGGTAGAGCAGCTGGCCGGTGGAGGTGACGCCCTCGAGGGCCTCCGCCGCCTCCGGCATGAGCGCCGCGAACGACGCGCGGAAGGCCTCGACGCCCGGCGCCATCGCCGCCTCGCGGCCCACCCGGTCGATGGTGCGCCAGCCGGCGGAGCCCTCCGGCCACCCCATCAGCCCCATCTGCCCGCCGTCGGACAGGTACCGCATGCCGAAGGAGCGGTCGATCACCACCGGGCTCATCCAGGTGAGGGTCGCGTCGGCCAGCGCGCGCACCTCCGCCTGGAGCCCCGCCATCGCCCGCACCGGGGAGTGCATGCCGTCGCACGCCACCACGAGGTCGGCGGGGATCTCCTGCGGCCCGTCAGGGCCCTCGGCCACCACGCCGGCCACGCGCCCGTCCTCGCGCAGCAGCGCGGTGACCGACCGCTCGTGGGTCACGGGGACGTCCTCCCCGATCGCGGCGAGGAGCTTGCCGACCTCGATGCAGATGGCCGTCGGCACCCCGTCCGGGCCGGGGGCGATGTCGCGGCCGCCGGCGCGCACGCGCTCCAGCAGCCCCAGCTCGTCGAGCGTCGGGAACCCCTGGAAGCCGAGCAGGAAGGGGCGCTTCTGGTACGCCCCGGCGGGCATCCGCTCCAGCACCACCGGCTCCTCGCCGTACGACCGCAGGAGCCGTGCCAGCGTGAGCCCCACCATCCCGCCGCCCACGATCACCGTCCTCATGGCCGCGAGGGTACCCCCTACTATCGGGCGCATGACGGCCGCCACCGAGACCGGGCCCGCGACGGTCCGCGCGACCCGGTACGTGTCGCCGTTCCGCGAGGGGGGGTCGCTCCCCGGGCTGGTGGAGGCCGACGACGACGGTCTCTACGTCCTGAAGTTCCGCGGCGCCGGCCAGGGCTCGCGGGCGCTGGTGGCGGAGCTGCTGGGCGGCGAGCTGGCGCGGGCGGCGGAGCTGCCGGTCCCCGTGATCGCGTTCGTGACCGTCGAGCCGGAGCTGGGCGCCGCCGAGCCGGACGCCGAGATCCGGGACCTGCTGAAGGCGAGCCCCGGCCTCAACCTGGGGCTCGACTTCCTGCCGGGCGCGCTGGCCTACGAGCCGGCGGCGGGCACCCAGGTCGAGCCGGACGTGGCCGCGGAGGTGGTGTGGCTCGACTCTCTGCTCCAGAACGTGGACCGCACGGCGAACAACCCGAACCTGCTCGTGTGGCACGGCCGGGTGTGGCTCATCGACCACGGCGCCGCGCTCTACGGCCACCACGGCGACCCGCTGCTGCGCGACGCGTGGGCGCGGCCCTTCCCGCAGATCGCGGAGCACGTGCTGCTGCCGGGCGCCGGGCCCATCGCGCCGGCGGGGGCGCGGCTGGCCGCGCGGCTCGACGACGACGCGATCGCGCGGGCCGTGGGCGCGCTCCCCGACCTCTGGCTGGAGGACACGCCGGACGTCGCCGGGCCGGACGCGCGGCGGGCGGCGTACGCGGAGCACCTGCGCCGGCGCCGCGACCGGCACGCCGAGCTGGCGGAGGAGGCCGAGGGTGCCCGCCGCGAGTAGCCCCTTCCAGTACGCGATCCTGCGCGCCGTGCCCGACGCGGAACGCGGGGAGTGCCTCAACGTGGGCGTCGTGCTGTTCGCCCGCACGCGGGACTTCCTGGGGCTGCGGACCGGGCTCGACCGGGACCGCCTCCGCGCCCTCGCGCCCGGGACCGACCCGGAGCCGATCGCCGCGCACCTGGAGGGGTTGGAGCGGATCGCGGCGGGCGACCCGGACGCCGGGCCGATCGCCCGGATGCCCGTCCACGCGCGGTTCCACTGGCTCGTGGCCCCCGCGAGCACCGTGGTGCGGCCGTCGGCCGTCCACACCGGGCTGTGCGACGACCCGGAGGCGACGCTGGCGCGCCTGCACGGGCGACTGGTGGAGCACGTCCATTAGGCTCCGGGCATGAGCACCGAGGCCACCACACAGGACCCGCCCGCCTGCGAGCGGTGCGGCACGCGCACGTATCCGACGAAGCGCAAGATGCGGATGCACCAGATCCACGGCGGCAAGGCGTACCCGCAGGACTCGGTCGTGCCGGTCTGGCGCTGCCCGTCGTGCGGGCGCGAGGCGCCGCGCGAGGTCGAGAGCGGGTCCTGACCCTCCCGGAGGGGCGCTGATGGAGCTCGGCATCTACACGTTCGCCGAGCGGACGCCCGACCTGGCGACCGGCGAGACGATCGGCTTCGGGCCGCGGCTGCGGAACCTCATCGAGGAGATCCGCCTGGCGGACCGGGTGGGCCTGGACGTCTTCGGCGTCGGCGAGCACCACCGCGCCGACTTCTCGGTGTCGGCGCCCGCGGTGGTGCTTGGGGGCGCGGCGACGGTGACGGAGCGGATCCGCCTGACCAGCGCGGTCAGCGTCATCAGCTCCGACGACCCGATCCGCGTGTTCCAGGACTTCGCGACGCTCGACCTGCTGTCGGGCGGGCGCGCCGAGATCATGGCGGGGCGCGGGTCGTTCATCGAGTCGTTCCCGCTGTTCGGCTACGACCTGCGCGCATACGACGAGCTGTTCGCCGAGAAGCTGGAGCTGCTGCTGCGGGTGCGCGAGCAGGAGGTGCTGCACTGGGAGGGCGGCGAGCACACGCCCCCCGTTCGACGGCCGCGGCGTCTATCCCCGCCCCGAGCAGGACCCGCTGCCGGTGTGGGTCGCGGTGGGCGGCACGCCGCAGTCGGTGGCCCGGGCGGGCGCGCTGCACCTGCCGCTGGCGATCGCGATCATCGGCGGCCAGCCCGCCCGGTTCCGCTCGCTGGTGGAGCTCCACCGGGAGGCGGCCCGCGCCACCGGGCATCCCGACCCGGAGTCGATCCCGATCGGCGTCAACGTGCACGGGTTCGTCGCGGACACGAGCCAGGACGCGGCGGACGTCTTCTACGGGCCGTTCGCGCAGACGATGACCCAGCTGGGCAAGGAGCGGGGCTGGGCGCCGATGACGCGCCAGGGCTATGAGGCGATGCGGTCGCCGCAGGGGGCGCTGGCCGTCGGCTCGCCCGACGAGGTGGCCGAGAAGATCCTGCACTGGCACCGGATCTTCGGGATGGACCGGCTGCTGATCCAGATGAGCGTGGGGACGATGCCGCACGACGCGCTGCTGCGCTCGATCGAGCTGTTCGGCACCGAGGTGGCGCCGCGGGTGCGCGCCGAGGTGGCGCGCCGCGCGGAGGCCGGCGACCGGGCGGGCGTGACCGGCCCGGCGTGACCGGGGCGCCGCGGGCGCTCTTCTTCGACGTCTTCGGCACGTGCGTGGACTGGCGCTCCGGCGTCGCCCGCGAGGTGGCCGCGCTCGACCTCGCGCATGGGGCGCGCCGACATCGACCCCGAGGCCGTCGCCGACGCCTGGCGGGCCCGCTACCAGCCGCAGATGGAGACGGTCCGCAGCGGCGCCCGGCCGTGGGTGAACCTGGACGTCCTGCACCGCGAGGCGCTCGACGACGTGCTGAGGGAGGCCGGCTTCGACGAGGTGCCCGCCGAGGCCCGCGACGAGCTCACCCTCGCCTGGCACCGCCTGGACCCGTGGCCCGACACGCTCCCCGGCCTGACGCGGCTGAAGGCCCTGGCGGTGGTGGCGCCGCACTCGAACGGGCACGTGGCCCTGCTGCTGGACATGGCCCGGAGGGCGGGCCTGCCGTGGGACCTGATCCTGGGGGCGGAGACGGCGGGCGCCTACAAGCCGGAGCCGCAGTCGTACCTGCGCAACGCGGAGCTGGTGGGTCTCCCGCCGCGCGACGTGATGATGGTGGCGGCGCACAACGGCGACCTGCACGCGGCGGCCGGGGTGGGCATGCGCACCGCGTTCGTGTGGCGCCCGACGGAGCACGGACCGGGCCAGACGACCGACCTGGAGCCCGACGGCGCCTGGGACGTCGTGGCCGACGACCTCATCGACCTGGCGGACCGGCTGGGCGCGTAGCACCGCGCCTGGCAGGATCCCGCCCGATGCACGTCACCGTCGACCACGTCGTCCCCCACCCCGTTGACCGCGTCTTCGCGGTCATTACCGATCCGGCCCGGCGGGCGGACTGGCAGGAGAACACGAGCGACGTGCAGCGCGAGGGGGACGGCCCCGTCGGCGTCGGGACCCGATGGACGGAGCACCAGCGCGGCGTCGGCCACGTGGAGGCCGAGGTGACCGCCCTGGAACCGGGGCGCCTGTACGCGGAGCGCGGCGACACGTCCTCCGGGACGGGCCGCGTGAACGTGACGTTCACCGCGGAGGGCGACGGGACCCGCGTGGTGATGGAGGTGGAGCTGAAGCTCAAGGGCTTCAAGAAGGCACTGGAGCGCGCCCTCGCCCCCATGGTGCGTCACCAGATGCCGAAGGACCTCGACCGCCTCTCCGCCCTCCTCGACCGCGAGACCGGCTGAGGCTCACCGGGCGCTACGCCCGCACGGCGCCCATGAAGTCGTCCCGGGATGCGAGCGTCTCGACCTCGACGGTCTCCCCGGTCTGCGGGGCGTGGACGTACCGCCCGCGGCCCACGTAGATGCCGACGTGCCCGAGGCCGTTGAAGAAGACCAGGTCGCCGGGGCGGAGCCGGTCGCGGGGCACCTTCGGCAGGGCGTCCCAGAGCGCGTAGCTGGAGTGCGGCAGCGCGACGCCGACCCGGCCGAACGCGTACGCGACGAGCCCGCTGCAGTCGAACCCGGCGGGTGACGAGCCGCCCCAGGCGTAGGGCACCCCGACGTACCGCACCGCGATCCTTGCCGCCCTCGCGTTGCGCTCGGCCGCGGGAGACGGCGTGGGGCCCGGCGGCAGGCCGACGCCCGGCTGGAGGACCTCCCGGCGGGCGCGGATCTCGAGGCCCCGCACCGCCGCCGGTGTGGGCGCGGAGACGGTCCCCGGCCCGTCCGCCGCGGCGATGACGGCGGCCGTCCCCTCGTCGGACGGGAACAGGGCGACGGCGGCGGTGACGGCGACGATGGCGGCGGCGATCGCGGCCGCGACGGCAGGTTTGGGCACAGGCACTCCTGGGCGCGGGCACGCCGCGACCACGGTCGGGTGTCGGGATGCGGCCGGCCCGACGTGGGCACGGGGCCGGCCAGGGGGATCCGTCGGCACGGACCCCGCAAACGATCCGGGGAGGCTAGCGGAACTCTGCCGGGACGCACCTCACCGCGGGTCCCTACCGCATCCGAGGGCCGTCACACGTCGAGCATCGTGCCGCGGCACGACGCGCTGCCGCACGCGCAGGCGTAGGTGCCGTCGGCGTCCTCATCGTCGTCCTCGTCAAGGACCAGGCGGTAGTCGAACGTCAGCTCCTCCCCCGCCGCGATGTCCCGGAGGGCGAGGACCACGATGCGGCCGCCCGCCTGGCGCGTCTCGCAGTTCGGGTCGCAGGAGTGGTTGATCCACCGCGACGAGTTGCCGCCCACCCACCCGTCGACGACGTCGCCGTCGCCGAGGTCGAAGAACATCGTGTGCGCGTCCTCGCCCGGCCGGGCGGCGTGGCGGCGGACGGCCTCCTCCCACGGGATCACCTCGCCCGCGTACTCGATCACCCGCTCCCCCGCGTCCAGCGGCCGCAGGGCGAACACCCCGCGGCCGTGGATCGGGCTCGAGCGTACGGCGATGCGGCGTGCCCGGCTCAGACGGGCACCGGGCGCTGGGTCGGGCCCTCGTACCGGCTGAGCGGCCGGATGAGGCTGTTGGCCTCCAGCTGCTCGACGATGTGGGCGGTCCAGCCGGTGATGCGGCTCATGACGAAGATGGGCGTGAACATCGGGATGTCGAATCCCATCATGTGGTAGGCCGGCCCCGCCGGGAAGTCGAGGTTCGGGTGGATGCCCTTCGCCGACGCCATCTCCGCCTCCAGGGCGTCGTACATGGCCACCCAGCGGGCGCCGTCGCGGCGGGCGGCCACGTCCAGCATGGCGGCCCGCATCGTGGGCACCCGCGAGTCGCCGTTCCGGTACACCCGGTGGCCGAACCCCATGATCTTCCGCCTGCGCTCCAGGGCGTCGCGCAGCCACGGCCCGGCCAGGGCGGGGTCGTCGATCTCGATCATCATGTCCATCACCGCCTCGTTAGCCCCGCCGTGCAGCGGCCCCTTGAGCGCCCCGATCGCGGCGGTCACGGCGCTGTAGACGTCCGACAGCGTCGAGGTGACCACCCGGGCCGTGAACGTGGAGGCGTTGAAGCTGTGCTCGGCGTAGAGGATCAGCGACACGTCGAACGCCCGCACCACCTCCGGCTCGGGGACCTCCCCGAAGCACATGTGGAACACGTTCTCGGCGAAGCGGAGGGACGGGTCGGGTGGGATCCGCGGCAGGCCGTGGCGGCGGCGGAAGTCGAGGGCCACCACCGTCGGCAGCCGCGCCATCATCGCCAGAGACTTCGCCAGCAGCGCGTCGCGGCCGGCGGCGTCCTCGGTGGGGTCCTCCGCGCCGAACGCGCTGACGGCGCTGCGCAGCACGTCCATCGGGTGACAGGTGTCCGGGAGCCGCTCCAGCTGGGCGATGACGGTGCGGCTCAGCTCCCGCTGCGAGCGCTCCGCCGCCGTGAACTCCGCCAGCTCGGCGGGGTCCGGCAGCTCGCCGTGCCAGATCAGGAACGCCACCTCCTCGAAGCTGCGCGTCGCGGCGAGCTCCTGCACCGCGTAGCCGCGGTACGTGAGCGAGTTGGTCTCGGGGACGACCTCCGAGATGGCGGTGCGGTTGACGACCACCCCGGCCAGGCCCTTGTGGATCTCCGTGGCGGTGCCGGTCATCGTGCGCCTCCGTCGTAGCCGAGCAGTTCGTAGAGCCGGGCCCGCGTCTGCATGCGCGGCAGCAGGCCCTCCTGGGTCCCGTCGCCGGCGATCTCCCGCAGGCCGTCCTCCACCGCGCCCATCGCGAGCCGGAGGGTGGTGACCGGGTAGATCACGGCGTTGATCCCGAGCGACGCGAGCTCGCCGGCGCCCAGCAGGCGCGACTTTCCGAACTCGGTCATGTTGGCCAGCAGCGGCACCGGGACGGCGCGCCGCACGGCGGCGAACTCGTCCGCGTCGGCCAGCGCCTCGGGGAACACCATGTCGGCGCCGGCCTCCACGTAGCGCAGCGCCCGCCGGATGACGGCGTCAAGGCCCTCCGGCCCGCGGGCGTCGGTGCGGGCGCAGATCACGAACCCCGGGTCGCGGCGGGCGGCGACGGCGGCCGCGATGCGGGCGCACATCTCCCCCTCGTCCACCAGGGTCTTGCCGTCCAGGTGGCCGCAGCGCTTCAGGCCCACCTGGTCCTCCAGGTGGCAGCCGGCCAGGCCGGCGTCCTCCAGCAGCCGCACGGTGCGGGCGACGTTGAGGGCGTCGCCGAACCCGGTGTCGGCGTCGATGAGCGCCGGCAGCGAGGTGGCGGCGGCGATCCGGCCGCCGCGGTCGGCGACCTCCGAAAGCGTCGTCAGGCCCACGTCGGGCAGCCCGAGATCGGCCGAGAGCGCGGCGCCCGAGACGTACACGCCCTCGAACCCGGCGTCCTCGATCGCCATCGCCACCAGAGGCGAGAAGGCGCCCGGCATCCGCACCAGGCGACCGGACGCGAGGGCCTCGCGGAACGCCCGGCGGCGCTCCGCCGCCGACGGCCGCACGACGGTCAGGGTGGCGCTCACCGGTCGAAGATCCCGCGCGCGACGGACAGCGCCAGCAGGTCGGCGTCGGCGCGGAAGGTCAGGCCGGGCAGGTCGTCGGGGCCGAGCTCGGGGAGCGCGGCGGCGGTCGCCAGGAAGCGCGCCTGCTCGGCGGGGGCCACGACGCCGTCGGCGAGCGCCCGGAACTTCTCGACGTACTCGGCCCGGCCGAACGGCCGCGCCCCGCGGGGATGCGCGTCGGCGACGCCGAGCTCGTCCTCGATCACGGTGCCGTCGTCGAGCGTCACCACGATCCGCCCGCCGAACTCGGGCTCGTCGGCGTGGTAGCGGCGCGTCCACTCCGGGTCCTCCTCGGTGCGGATCGCGTGCCACAGGCGCACCGTGTCGGGGCGGCCGGCGCGCGTGGGCGCGTACGAGCGCTCGTGGTGCCACGCCCCGTCCTGGAGCCCGACGGCGACGATGTAGGCGATGGAGTGGTCCAGGGTCTCGCGGCTCGCACGCGGGTCCATCTTCTGGGGGTCGCCCGAGCCGGTCCCGATGACGTTGTGGGTGTGGTGGCTGGTCTGGATCACGACCTCCGCCACCCGCGACAGGTCGCCGATCCGGGGGCGCATCCGGCGGGCCAGGTCGATCAGCGCCTGGGCCTGGTACTCGGCCGAGTGCTCCTTGGTGTACGTGTCGAGGATCGCCCGCCGCGGCTCCCCCGGCTCGGGGAGCGGCACGCGGTACTCCGCGTCCGGACCGTCGAGCAGCCAGGCGATGACGCCGTCCTCGCCCTCGTAGATCGGCGACGGGGAGCGCTCGCCGCGCATCGCACGGTTGACCGCCTCCACCGCCATCTTCCCGGCGAACGCGGGGGCGTGGGCCTTCCAACTGGAGATCTCTCCCTTGCGCGACTGCCGCGTGGTGGTGGTCACGTGGAGGGCCTGGCCGATGGCCTGGAAGATCGTCTCCGCCGGGAGGCCCAGCGCGGCGCCGATGCCCGCGGCCGCCGACGGCCCGAGGTGCGCGATGTGGTCGATCTTGTGGGCGTGCAGGCAGATGCCGCGGGCCAGGTCGACCTGGATCTCGTAGCCCGTCGCGATCCCCCGGGCCACGTCGGCGCCGGTCAGGCCGCAGTGCTGGGCGACGGCGACGACCGGCGGGATGTTGTCCCCCGGGTGCGAGTACTCGGCGGCCAGGAACGTGTCGTGGAAGTCGAGCTCGCGCACCGCCACCCCGTTCGCCCAGGCCGCCCACTCGGGCGACACGCGCCGCTCGGGGCCGAAGCCGAGCACCGTGGCGCCGGGGGCGTACGGGTGCGCCGACGCCTGGCGCCGCGCGCTCGCCACCGGGCCGCGGCGCAGCGCGGCGGCAGCGACCGCGGCCGTGTCGATGATCCGGTCGATCACCGCCTCGACGACGACGTCGCCGGGCGGCGTCGGGTCGGCGGCCACCTCGGCCAGCCGCCACGCGAGCTGCTCCGCCCGCGGCAGCGCATCCGACGACGGGTGCACGCGGATCGCCAGCGTCCTCATCCCCCACCTCTCGCTCGTTCGCAACATGCGTACGGTCCCACGTACGATGAGCCCCTACCAGTGCAGGGTTGCGAGGCCGGAGGCCCGGATTTGCGAACGTTGCGAATGAAGATGTTCGTCGGCGCGCAGGTGCGCCGGGCCCGCGAGGAGCGCGGCCTGAGCCAGGCGGCCCTGGCCCGGCTGGTCGGGATCTCCCCCAGCTACCTCAACCAGATCGAGCGCGACCATCGCCCCCTGACGGTGCCGGTGCTGCTGCGGCTGAACGCGAAGGTGGGGTTCGACGCCCACGCGTTCTCGGAGGACGAGGGGGCCCGCCTGGTCGCGGGCCTGGACGCGGCGCTCACCGACCCCGCGGCGGGACTGGAGGAGCCGGTGCCGGCGTCCGAGATCCGGGAGCTGGTGTCGGGCTTCCCTGCGCTGGCCCGGGCGGTGGTGGTGCTGCACCGCCGGGCCACCGACGCGCGCCGGCGGGCGGAGGAGATGGCGATCGGCCTGGGAGCGGCGCTGCCGGAGGGCGAGCGGCTGCCGGTGCTCCCCTACGACGAGGTCCTGGACTTCGTCTATGACAACCGCAACCACTTCCCCGCGCTCGACACCGCGGCCGAGGCCCTGGACGCCGCCGGCCTAGAGCGTCTGCTGGAGGAGCGTCACGGCGTTCGGGTGGCGGTGTCGGCCGACGCCGCCGACCGCCGCCGCTTCGACCGGGAGGCGGGGACGCTGCACCTGCCCCGCGGCCTGGACGGCGCCCGGCGGACGTTCCAGGTGGCGGTGCAGTGGTGCCTGCTGGAGCACGCCGCCGAGCTCGACCGGCTCACCGCGGTGCCGGGGCTGTCGGGCGACGAGTCGCGGGCGCTTGCCCGGATCGGCCTGGCCAACTACTTCGCGGGGGCGGTGCTGCTGCCGTACGGGGCGTTCCTGGCCGAGGCGGAGGCCACCGGCTACGACGTGGGCCTTCTGTGCGACCGCTTCGCGGTGAGCATCGAGACGGTGTGCCACCGCCTCAGCACCATGCAGCGCCCGGGGGCGGAGGGGGTGCCGTTCTTCTTCGTCCGGGTGGACCGGGCGGGGAACATCTCGAAGCGCCACTCGGCCACCCACTTCCACTTCTCGCGGGTCGGGGGGACGTGCCCGCTGTGGAACGTCTACGAGGCGTTCTCCTCCCCCGGCCGCTTCGTCACGCAGGTGGCGGAGATGCCCGACGGCCGCCGCTACCTGTGGGTGGCGCGCACCATCGGCCGCCGGATCGGCGCATACGGGCAGCCGGGGGTGCAGCACGCCGTGGCGCTGGGCTGCGACGTGCACCACGCCACGCGCCTGGTCTACGCGCGAGGGCTGGCGGTGTCCGACCCGTCGATCGCGGTCCCCATCGGCCCGGGCTGCCGCCTGTGCGAGCGCGACGCCTGCCCCCAGCGGGCGTTCCCCCTGGTGGGGCGGGCGCTCCACATCGACGAGGACCGGAGCCGGAGCGAGCCCTACCCCGCGGCCTGACGGGTGGGGTGCACGGTGCCCGGGAGTCGATTGAACGAGGCGCGAGCCCCTCATCGAGGAGGTCTGACGGGGGCAAGAGCGGGCGCGTGCAATTGAACCCACGCGCCTTCTCGATCGCACCCCTGGAACCCCTCCTCGAGGGGGCTGAGCCTCAGCCGGCCTCGGGAATGTCCATCGTGGCGAGCCGGGAGCGGTCGGCGATGATGTCGATGGCGACGATGCGGCCGTCCACGACGGTGCATCCCATGAGCGACACCGGGCTCCCGTCCCTGCGGTAGGCGACGACGCCGGCGGCGCCGTTGACCAGGACGGGGCGGCGCTCCAGGCCCCTGCCGAGGGTGCGCGACCAGAAGAGCGCCTCGCCGGCCACCTCGGCCGCGCCCGGATCTGCCGCAGAGCCGCCGGCCGTCTGGGCGCGCAGCACGACGTCCGGGTCGAGGACCGCAACGAGCCGCTCGAAGTCGCCGTCCCGGGAGGCGGCCATGAAGGCGTCGACCACCTCGCGCTGGCGGTCCAGGTCCGGGTCGGGGACGGGCGCGGCGCCCTGCACCCGGCGGCGGGCGCGGCTCGCGAGCTGGCGGGCGGCGGCCGGCGAGCGGTCGGTGATCGCGGCGATCTCCTCGAACGGCACCGCGAACATGTCGTGCAGCACGAAGCTGAGTCGCTCCGCCGGCGACAGCGTGTCGAGCACCACCAGCAGGGCCAGGCCGACCGAGTCGGCGAGCAGGGCCTCGTGCTCCGGGTCGGTCCCGTCGGCGGGGTCGACGATCGGCTCGGGCGCGTGCGCGGCGAACGGCTCCTCCGGTCGCGTTCGCCGCGACCGCAGCAGGTTCAGGCAGATGCGGGCGGTGACGGTGGTGAGCCAGCCTCCCAGGTTCTCGACGTCGGCCGCGCCCGCGCGGCGCACGCGGATCCACGTCTCCTGCACCGCGTCGTCGGCCTCGGTGAGGGAGCCGAGCATCCGGTAGGCGACGGACCGCAGGTGGGTGCGGTGGGCCTCGAAGGCGTCGGTGAGGGTCGCGGGGTCGGACATGTCACATCTCCGGATCGCGTGGTGTCACCCCGTCGACACCCCCCAGAGGGATTCTGTGACGGAAGGAGACCACCGATGGAGACCGTGACCCTCCAGGCCCGGATCGACAACCCCGCGTTCGCCGTCCCCGGCGCGATGGACGCCCTGCAGGCGCTCAGCAAGGCCGTGCAGCGCGGCGGCATCCCCCCTCGGACGACGGAGCTGATGCACCTGCGCGCCAGCCAGATCAACGGCTGCGGCGTGTGCGCCGTCCAGCACCCGCGGATCGCCCGGAAGCTCGGCGAGACCGACGACCGCCTGTTCGCGGTGGCGTGCTGGCGCGACGCGCCGTACTTCGACGAGGCGGAGCGCGCGGCCCTGGCGCTCACCGAGGCCGTGACCCGCATGGCCGACACGTCGGAGCCCGTGCCGGACGCGGTGTGGGACGAGGCGGCCCGCCACTACGACGAGACCCAGCTCGCCGCGCTGGTGATGTCGATCGGCCTCATCAACCTGTGGAACCGCACGAACGTGGCGACGCGCCAGGTGGCCGGCCAGGGCTGGTAGCCCGGCCCGCCCGTGCGTCAGCCGCGCAGGTCGGCCGCGTAGACCCGCCGGGGGCGGATGGTCACCACGACCCTCCGCTCCCCCGGCTGGTCGTGCTCCGTGAAGTCCTGGCCGTACTTCGCCCCCGCCCGAGCCGCGAAGGCCTTGTCGTCGTCGGGCGTCACCTCGGCGTCGCCGCTGAGCTCGAGGTACCGGAACGGCGACGCGGGGTCCACGATCAGCACCCCGACCGCGGGGTCGCTCATCAGGTTCCGGGTCTTCGCCCGCGAGCTGTTGAGGGAGATGCGGACGACGCCGTCCTCCGCCAGGAACACCACCTGCGACAGCTGCGGCCGCCCCCGCCGGTTGACCGTCCCGAGCGTCGCGAACGGCGCGTCGAGCAGGTCGCGATGGGACTCGGGGATCTCCGCGCTCACCCCGTGGAGGATAGGCGTCCGGCCGCGGCCCGTGCCCGGTCCCGCACGGCGGCGTCGGTCTCCTCCGCGACGAGGTCGGCGTTGATGTGCGCCCCGGCCAGGGCGCCCTGCGCCGCCGCCGCGCCGACCTGCGCGGTCATGTCGGTGACGTTGCCCGCCACCCACACCCCGGGGACGCCGGTCTGGCCGGCGGTCTCGGAGGGCACGCGCTCCCCGACCCCTGACGGATGGGGCTCGGACGGGGCGCCGAGGGCGGCCGGGATGGCGGCGCGCGCGACCATCCGGGGAGCCACCACCAGGGCGTCACGAGGGACGACCTCGCCGTCGGCCATGCGCACCCCGGCCAGACGGTCGTCCGCGACCTCCAGCGCGGCGACCTCGCCGTTGACCACCCGGATCCCGCGCGCCGCGAGCCGCTCGGCGTCCTCGTCCGACGGGGGCGTCGCGCCGGCGAAGAACGCGACGTCGTCGCTCAGCCCGCTGAAGAGCAGGGCCTGGTGCACGGACATGGGCCCTCCAGCCAGGACGCCGATCGCCTGGTCGCGGACCTCCCAACCGTGGCAGTAGGGGCAGTGGAGGACGTCGCGGCCCCAGCGCTCCCGGACCCCCGGGATGTCCGGCAGCTCGTCGGTGAGGCCGGTCGCGACCAGCAGGCGGCGCGCCCGGGTGGCGCGACCGTCGGAGAGCGTCACCGTGAAGCCGTCGCCGTCGCGGGTCGCCGCGGCGACCGTCCCGTTGACCACGTGGCCGCCGTAGCCGCGAACCTCGGCCCGGCCGCGGGCCAGCAGCTCCGCGGGCGGGATCCCGTCGAGGCCGAGCAGCCCGTGGACGCCCCCGGCGGGCGCGTTGCGCGGGTCGCCCGCGTCGATCACGGCCACCGACCGCCGCACCCGCGCGAGCATGAGCGCCCCGCTCAGGCCCGCGGCGCCACCGCCGACCACCACCACGTCGTATCCGTCGTCCAGCCGATCCGTCATCCACACCACCTCCTGCGGCGATGATGGGCATGGGCCCCGCCGTTCGCAACGCGTTTTGCCGCGCGACGGCCGACGCTCGAGCTGCTGCTCCTGTACGTCCTCGACGGCCGGCTGCGGGTGGTCCTGGGCGAGCACGACCTGGTGCTCGCTCAGCCTCTTCGGGCCCCAGGGCGAGCGGGCGCACCTCCGGGCCCGGCCTCGGAGGTGGTGAGTCCGATCGGCTCACGTCCGGCCCGGGAGGACGGCAGCGAGAACCAGGCCACCGCGGCGCAGACCGCGGCCAGCACGGCGATGGTGATGTAGGCGACGGCGGCGCCGCGCTCGAAGGCGTCGCGGGCCGCGCCGGCCAGCGCGTCCCCCGCGCCGGGCGCCAGCCCGTCGGCCACCTCCAGCGCGCCCTGCAGCGAGCCCTCGGCGCGCTGCGCATCGGCCGGGCTGAGGCCCGCCAGCGCGTCGTCGACGTCGCGGGCGTAGACCGCCGCGAGGATCGAGCCGACCACGGCGACGCCCACCGAGGCGCCGACGAACCGGCTCACGAAGTTGAGCGACGACCCGTCGCCGGCCTTCTCGGGGGGCAGGTCGTTCATCACGACCGTTGACGGCGGGGCGATGAGCAGCGACAGCCCGGCGCCGAGGACGACGCTCCCGAGGATGCTGAGCCACAGCGGGCCGGGCAACGCCGCCACGAGGAGGGCCGCCGCGAGCGCGGTCACCACCAGGCCGCTCGCGATCGTGGCGCGGGGCCCGGCGCGCCCGAGGAACCGCTGGGACCGGAGCGAGCACACGCCGAAGACGGCGGCGAACGGCACGAAGAGCAGGCCGACCGCGACGATCGACTCGCCCCTCACGTCCTGGAGGTACTGCGGGTTCACGAACAGGAACGACGTGAACAGCAGATAGGCCATGAAGAGGGTGACCGCGCCGGTCGCCACCGCGGGGCGGCCGAGGATCCGCACGTCGAACAGGGGCGCGCGGGCCCGCAGCTCCCGGCGGACGAAGGCGGCGAGCGCCGCCGCGCCGACGGCGAGCGCCGCGAGCACGACGGGCTGCGCCCATCCGCGCCCGGGCCCCTCGATGATCCCGAAGAGCAGCCCCGTCAGCCCGACCACCGACAGCGCCGCGCCGACCACGTCGAGGCGGGGCCAGCCGCCGGGCGGCCGGGGTGCCCGCGACTCGGGGATCGTGCGCATCCCCACCACCACGCCGGCAGCGATGATCGGGACGTTCACCAGGAAGATCGACCCCCACCAGAAGTGGTCGAGCAGCAGGCCGCCGGCGATCGGGCCGATCGCGAGCCCCGCCGCCCCGAACACCACGAACGTCCCGATCGGGCCGGAGCGCTCGGCCGGCGCGTACATCGAGGCGATGAGTGCCAGCGCCGGCGCGGTCACGCCGGCGGCGCCGAGACCCATGACCGCCCGGGCCGCGATGAGCGCCGCCGTGCCCGGGCTGAACGCCGCCGCGACCGAGGCCAGCGCGAAGAGGACGTAGCTGAGCAGGAAGACCCGGCGCCGTCCGTAGCGGTCGGCCAGCGCGCCGCCGAGCACGAGCATGCTCGCCAGCACGATGTTGTAGGCGTTGACGGTCCACTGGAGCTCGTTCGTCGGGGCGTCGAGATCCCGCGCGATGAACGGCAGCGCGACGTTGGTGATCGTCATGTCGAGGCCGGCGGTCAGCGCGCAGAGGCACAGGACGGCGAGCGCCGTCGCGCGCCGGCGTGCACCCAGCGGCGCGACCGGCTCGTCACGATGGTGGGGGTGCAGGCGCCCGTGATCGTGCACCCGGCGACCCTCTCACGGCCGCGGGGGCGACCGCGCGTACCCGATCAGAGATCCAGCGTGAGGGCGGAGGCCGGCCGCGTGCAGCACAGCAGGACGCGGCCGGCGGCGGGGGGTTCGAGCGGCTCGATCTGGTACGTCGCCTCCCCGTCGAGGAGGCCGCTCTCGCAGTTGTGGCAGACGCCCTGGCGACAGCCGAAGCCGGCCTGGACGTCGCACGCCTCGGCCAGGTCGAGGAGGCTGGGGTAGCGGTCGTCCCACGCGACCTCCAGGTTGCTGCGCGAGAACGTGACGGCGGGACCCGTGCCCCGGGGCCCCGGGGGCGGGTGCGGGGGCGGCGAGCCCGGCTTGACGATCCCCGAGGCGTAGGCGGGCACGGCGCCGAACGCCTCGGTGCGCACGCGCTCGGGCGCGACGCCGCGCGCGGTCAGCGCCGCGCCCACGTCGCGCATGAAGGCGTCGGGTCCGCAGAGGTAGTAGTCGGCGTCCGGCGGCGGATCCGCCCGGTCGAGGGCCGCCCCGTCGAGGCGTCCGGCCAGGTCGAAGCCCGCGCCGGGGCGCTCGTCCGCCGCCGGGCGGCTGTAGGCGACCAGGCGGTGCGCGTGCGGCAGCGCGGCGAGCAGCCCGCCGACCTCCTCTGCGAAGGCGTGCTCCTCGCGGTTGCGCGCGCCGTGGAGCCACCAGACCGGCCGCGTCGCGGCCTCGGAGGCGAGCGCGTGGAGCATCGCCAGGACGGGCGTGGCGCCGACGCCGGCGCTGACCAGCACGACCGGCCGGGTGCCCTCGCGCAGCACGAAGCTCCCGCGCGGGGCGGCGACCTCCAGGGTGTCGTCCACCGCGACGCGGTCGTGCAGGTGGCGGCTGACCGCGCCCTCGCGCTTCACGCTGATCCGGTAGCCGCGCTCGTCGGCGGGGGCGGACATGGAGTAGCTGCGCACGAGCGCCGGGCCGGCGGGTTCCAGCCGCACGCGGACGCTCAGGTACTGCCCCGCCGCCGCGGCGGGTCGCGGCGCGTCCTCCCCGACGGGCGCGAGCAGGAACGAGGAGATCGTCGCGCTCTCGCGGTGGATCGCGGCGACCGTGAGCGGGCGGAACCCCGTCCAGGCGGGCGGCGCGGCGACCTCGCCGGCGGCGGCGAGCAGCTCGCGGAAGCTCCCCCTCCAGCCCTCGCTCAGGGCGGGGATGCGCAGCGCGCGCTCCAGCAGCGCGGGCGACCGGCCCGGCAGGTAGAGCAGCCCGTCCACGTCGGCCACGCTCAGGCGCTCCGGCCCCTCGGCGACCTTCACGATCTCCTGTCCCGCCTCGACCGGGCCCTCCTCGAGCACCCGGAGGTAGAACCCGGGGCGGTGATGGGCCACCACCAGCGACGGCATCGCCGGGTCGTCCATCCGGATGCCCAGGCGGTAGCAGGTCACGCGTGGCTGGGTCACCTCGAAGAGCGCCCCGCCGATCCGGTAGCGGTCGCCGATGCAGACGTCGGCGTCGGCCAGGCCGTCGACCGTGAGGTTCTCGCCGAACTGGCCGAGGGTGAAGTCGTCCCGGCCGAGCTCGCGCTCCCAGTGGCGGTAGGAGTCGAGCTGGTAGACGAAGACGGCGCGGTGCTCGCCGCCGTGCGCCAGCCGGTCGGCCTGGTCGTCGCCGTCGATGTTGATCCGCCGCACCATCCGCGGCCCCTCGACCGGTGCCTTCCAGATCGCGGAGCGCACGGTCTTCCCCTGCCACGCAACCTCGCGCGGCCTGCCGACGTTCACCGATACGAGCCGACCGCTCACAACGGCCCTCCTCCCGGGGACCGCACGTCCCCGGGCCCGCGGCGCGGGCCCGGGGGATGCGGTCGCTACTTGACGACCAGCTTGCGGACCATGCCGTACTGGGCGTGGTTGTGGCCCGCGCTGTGGCGGTCGGCGTTGAAGCACGCGATGACGTACGTGCCCTTCTTGAGGTTCACGTTCACGTAGTTGGTCGTGCCGGGCTGGACGATCCCGATGATCGAGACCGGCTGGCCGGGCGGGGGGCCCGCGAGGTGGCCGGACTCGATGCCCTGGACGACCTCCGAGGCCCGGCTCGGGTCGTTCAGCCGGATGCTCTCGATGAAGTGGTAGTTCAGGCCGATGTTCTCGACCGCCAGCGTGCCCTTGCCCCTGATCGACGTGCTGCCGCGGATGCCGTAGTCGAAGAGCTGGATCTTGCCGACGGTGGCCGGCGGCGAGCCCCCGGCGGCGGCGCTCGACACCGAGAACTGGGTCACGGGGCCGGTCCCCTTGCCCTGCGGCGGCTGGGTCGCGATGTAGTCGCCGGGCGGCAGGGAGAGGGTGGTGGTGAACGTCTGCCCCGGGGCCAGCCCGAAGAAGGACGTGATCGTGGCGAGATAGTCCTCCGGGATCGCCGCGCTGCGGTTGACCACGGCGACCAGCTCGTCGAACGTCTTGCCCGGGCGGATCCGGCCAACGAGCACGTTGGTCGGCGTGGAGCCGGTGTTCTTCGCCCGAATCTTGGTGAGCCCGGACGCGAGGCCCGTCGGCGTGCTCACGGTCGTCGATCCCTTGGCCAGTGTGATGTCGAGGGTCTGGGCCGCCTCGTTGCCCCCGCCCAGGCCGGTCGCCAATGCGGTCAGCGCCAGGCTGGCCGCCGTGGCGACCACCAGGCAGAGCGCGATGCCCGCGCGCAGCCCGCCCCGCCGCCCTCTCGAACCGTCGTCGCTCATCTCAGCGCTCCCCGTTCGTGTGAAGTTCCTCATGGAACTGGCGCGATCATCTGCCCGGCCTTCGCGCCGGTGCAACCACGCGAACGCCCACGGGGACGGGGGGATTGGGCAGGCGACGTCGGGAACGTGCGTCCCCGGTACCATCGAAGCCTGCCCTGCGCGCGACCACCCCTCATCGTCCGGCGGCTCTTCAACCGGATCGCGATGAGGCTCGAGCTCTCAGGCACCCGGACCCTTGCGGTGCGCGGACGCCGCAGCGGGACCGTCCACCGCGTGCCGTTGATCCCTGTGGACGTCGCGGGCGCCCGCTATCTCGTGTCGCCGCGGGGCGAGACCGACTGGGTGCGAAACCTCCGATCGGCCGGGGAGGGCGAGCTGCGGGGCCGCAGGGAGGGGGTGCACCGGTTCCGCGCCGTGGAGCTGCCGGCCGAGGAGAGGCCGCCGGTCATCGCCGCCTACCGGAGGGTGGCGGGCAGGGCCGTGAGGTCATTCTTCGAGGAGATGCCGGACCCCGCGGACCATCCGGTCTTCCGCCTCGAGCCCAGCGCCGGCTGACGGTGCGCTCACCGCTCGGCGAACTGGCGATGACGTGTTGCAGCTGCCAACAACACCGCCGCCACGGCGCTTCCGTTGCTTCTCCCGATCGTGTTCCAATTCCGCCGGCCGGCGTTCGCCGACAGCGCCGGCGCGGCGGCCCCGCTCGAGCGGGCGGCCGCCGACGGCTGGACCGTGGTCAGCATTGAAGCGAGTGGGCGAGGGTGTTCGCCGGCTCGCCCGGGGCCTGACGGAGCCGACCAGACGGGAGGATCAGAGAGGCGACGGCGGGAGTCGAACCCGCGAATAACGGTTTTGCAGACCGCCGCGTTAGCCACTTCGCCACGTCGCCGCGATCCGCAGGCTAGCAGCGGCGGGCGGCGCCCTCACGCGCGCCTCTGGGGACCCTTCCCACCCAGTCCACTTCCGAAACGCAGCGGTATGGAATATAAAGGGCCGCGGGCCGGCCCCCTTCGGGACCCGGCCCGCCACAGGCCGGTCCACCTCGATCGTCGGGAGCGAGGGCCGTGGCCGCCTTGGGGGATGGACCGGGGGCGCGTCGGCACACCGCCCCCCGGTCGTCTCCCGTCCCGCCCCCGCTCAGCCGGCGAACGCCGAGTCCCAGTAGAGGCGCTCCTCGCGGAACCCCGCGTTGCTGATGCGGAACACCGACACGCCGAGGGCCGCCACGCGGCCGGCGCCCCGGCGTCGGCGACGCGCGTGCCCTCCACCCGCCACTCGGTCCAGAGGCGCCGGTCGCTGGCGTAGCCCACGGCGAGGATCGCGACCTCCAGGTCCGGCAGGGCCTCCATCGCCATGGCGATCTCGTCGCGGATCGCCTCCCGGCCGGCGGTGACGCGGGCGTAGCGGACGCGCGACTCCCGGACCCCGTCCTCGGCGAAGCAGCCGGCGCACGCGTCGGGGTCGCCGGCGTTCCACGCGCGCTCGTAGAGGGTGAGGAGGAGGTCCTCGGACATGACCCATCGACCCTGCCCGCCCGCGCGGCCCGCGGCCACCGACCCTAGGTGTGGCAGAGGCTCACCTCAGGCGCCCGAGCGCAGGATCCCCGACTCGATCGCGATCCTCACGAGCGCCGTCCGCTTCTGGATCTGCGGGAGGTGCTCGATGTCGAAGCGGCGGAAGAGCTGGCGCAGGTGCGCCTTCACCGCGTCGACGCTCAGGTGCAGCTCGCCCGCGATCTGCTCGTTGCTCGCCGGCGGGTGCGGCCCGCCGGGCGCCAGGCACGGCCGGCAGAGGGCCTCCAGCACGCGCCGCTGCCCGGGCGGCAGCGGAGCCGCGGGGCGAACCGCGACTCCGGGCGCGTCGGGTCGCTCGTCCCCTGCGACGGGATCCGGACCAGCACCGCCGTGTGCCCGACGCGGAGGACGTCCCCGTCGCCCAGCGGGCGTCGCCCCGTCACGCGCTCCTCGTTCACCCACGTCCCGTTGCGCGAGAGGCCGTCGTCCTCCACGTACCAGCGCGTCCCCACCCGCACGAGCTGCGCGTGCGTGCGCGAAACCCGGTCGTCCCACGGGACGGGGACATCGCTGTCCTCGCTGCGCCCAACGACGAGCGTCGCCGCGCCGTCGTCGAGCGTCACCAGTCGCTGCTCGCCTCCGTCGTCCCGCATCACGAGAAACGGTTTCCCGGCGCGCTCGGCCTCCCGGATGCGCATCCGGTCGCGGGGATCGCCGGGCCAGGCGGGTGGTTCGCTCACTTCGCCGTCCAGGTGTGGTCGGGTGACCCCTAGGAGGGACTATCGGAAGAGCCGGGGCCTGGAATATAAGCGTGCCGGAGCCGTCGTCAGGGGTGGCGCGGATGGACCAGCGGTCTGCGGGCGGAATCGGCGGTTCGGACACGGTACTCACCCGTGGGGACGGCGCGGGCCCGTCCGAGGAACTGCCGGCCGGCACGGTCGTCGGGGGTTACGAGATCGAGGGCCTCGCGGGCCGGGGTGGCATGGGCGTGGTGTACCGCGCACGCGACACCAAGCTGGGCCGCACGGTCGCCCTCAAGCTGATCGGGGGTGACCGCGCCGAGGACCCCGACCGCCGCGCCCTCTTCATCCGCGAGTCGCTCACCGCCGCGCAGCTCGAGCACCCGAACGTCCTCCCGCTCTACCAGGCCGGCGACGACGACGGGCGCCTGTTCATCGCGATGCGCTTCGTGGAGGGCGCGAGCCTGGCCGAGCTGATCGCCGCCGCCGCCGGCGGGATCCCGCCGGGACGGGCCGCCCGGATCGTCGCGCGGGTCGCCGACGCACTCGACGCGGCCCACGCACGTCGCCTCGTCCACCGTGACGTGAAGCCCGGCAACATCCTGATCGCCGACCCCGACGGCGAGGAGCACGTCTACCTCTCCGACTTCGGCCTCACGACGAGCGGCGACGCCATCCGCGCCGGCGAGGGCTGGGCGGGGACGCTCGCCTACCTCGCGCCCGAGCAGATCCGGGGCGAGCGCCTCGACGCGCGCACCGACGTCTACGCCCTGGGCTGCGTGCTGTACCACGCGCTGACGGGGCGGCCGCCGTTCGCCGGCGACGACGAGCAGGCCGTGCTCGACGCGCACCTGCAGGGGCGCCCGCCCGTCCCCTCCGACGTGGTCCCGGGCCTGCCCCCGGCGCTGGACGACGTCGTGCGGCGCGCCATGGCGAAGCGGCCGGAGGACCGCTTCGCGACGGCCGGCGAGCTGGGCCGCGCGGCCCTGGCGGCGCGGTACGACGTCGCGCTTCTCGTCGCGCCCGAGGACCGTGCGGCGGCGGAACCGCTCGCCGCCGGGCTCCAGGCATCGGACGTGCTGCCGCTGGTGACCGTGGCCGGGGAGGGCGCGGGCCGCGGAGGGCGTCCGCGCGTCCGGCGCCTGCGCCGTGCTCGTCGGCCGCGGCGGCCTCGGCGACTGGGCACGCGAGGGGCTCGCCGCGGCACGCGCCGTCGCCGCCCGCGACCGCGCGTTCCGCCTCGTCCTGGTGCTGCTGCCGGGCGCGCCCGACCCGGGTGACCCCGGCTTGGCGTACCTGGCCGACCACCCGTGGGTCGACCTGCGCGCCGGGCGCCGGGGACGCGCTGGCCGCCGCCGACCTGGTGCGCGCACTCCGCGGAGCCGACGTCCCGGCCGGGCTGCCCGCCGACGAGGGCGTCGCCCCCTACCGGGGCCTGGAGGCCTTCCGCGAGGAGGACGCGTCCCTCTACTTCGGACGCGAGCAGGACGTCGCGCGGCGTGCTGGAGCGCCTTCGCGTCAGCCGGTTCGTCGCCGTCGTCGGCCCGTCGGGCAGCGGCAAGAGCTCGCTGGTGCAGGCCGGGCTGCTGCCCGCGCTCCGCCGCGACGGCTCGCCGGCCGCGGGCTGGCGCGTCCTCGATGTGGTCCCCGGCGCACGGCCGCTCGCCGCGCTCGCGGCGCAGCTGCGCCCACCTGCCGGGCGCGGCCGCCCCCTCCCCCGCCGACCTCGGCGCGGACGAGCGCACCCTCGACCTGGCGACGGCCCGCGCGCTCGAGGGCCGGCCGGCGGACGACCGCGTGCTGCTGGTCGTCGACCAGCTGGAGGAGGCGTTCACGCTCTGCCAGGACGACGGGCGAGCGGGCGGCGTTCCTCGGCAACCTCGTCTACGCGGCCACGATCCCCGGCGGCCGGACCGTCGTGGTCGCGACGATGCGCGCCGACTTCTACCACCGCCTCGCGGAGCACCCCGCCGCTGCGGGGCCTGGTCGGCGTCGCAGCAGGTGCTCCTCGGCCCCCTGGACGCGCGCGACCTGCGCCGCGCCATCGAGGAGCCGGCCCGCCGCTGCGGCCTGGAGCTGGAGCCGGGGCTCACCCGCCGGATCCTCACCGACGTCGCCGACCGGCCGGGGACCCTCCCCCTGATGGAGCACCTGCTGCTGGAGCTCTGGCAGCGCCGCCGCGGCCGCACGCTGACCCTCGAGGCGTACGCCGCCTCGGGCGGCGTCGAGGGCGCCCTGGCCCGCCGGGCGAACGACGATCTACGGCGCGATGAGCCCCGAGCGCCAGGCGGTCGCCCGCCGCGTGCTGCTGCGCCTCACCCAGCCCGGCGAGGGCACCGAGGACACCCGCCGGCGCGCCACCCGCGCCGAGCTGGTGACGCGCCCGGGCGAGGAGGCCGAGGTCGACGCCGTCGTCGACGCGCTGGCCGAGGCCCGCCTGCTGACGACGGGCACCGACGAGGCGACCGGCGAGCCGGTGGTCGACGTGACCCACGAGGCCCTGATCCGCGGCTGGCCGGAGCTGCGCGGCTGGATCAACGACGACCGCGAGCAGCTGCGCCTGGAGCGCCGCCTCTCCGACGCCGCCACCGAGTGGGACGCGCGGCGGCCGCGACGAGGGCGCAGCTCTACCGCGGCGCCCGCCTCGCGCAGTGGGAGGGCCGCGACGAGTCGGACCTGAACGAGCTGGAGCGCGACTTCCTCGCCGCGAGCCGCGAGCGGGTGCGAGCGCGAGCAGGCGACCCGGCGCCGGCGCACCCGGATCACCATCGGCGCGCTCGCGGCGCGTCGCCGCGATCATCGCCGCGATCGCGATCTTCGCGTTCGTCCAGCGGAACGACGCGCACGACCAGCGCGACCTCGCCACGTCACGCCAGCTCGCCGGCAGCTCGACGCTGGCCCGCCAGCGCGACCCTGAGCTCGCGACGCTGCTCGGCGAGAGCGCATACGCGGCGTCTCCCACGGTCGAGGCCGAGGAGAGCCTGCGCCAGAGCGTGCACGACTCGAAGATCCGCGCAGCGCTGAGACTTCCCAACGAGCCTGCCGTCGCGAGCCGTTCGGATGCCGCGGCGGCCGCATCGCCGTCGGTGACGCAGAAGGGCAACTTCCGGGTCTGGGACCCGGCGAAGGACCCGCGCGGCGCGTCGCCCGCGCTCATCGGGACGTGGCCGGCGGGCATCGAGGCCCTCGCCGCGACGCCGGCCGGCTACGTGACCGGCGGCGCGGACGGCGCCATCGTGCTCTGGCCCGGCCGCGACGCCCCTGGGGCGCCTGAGCGGATCGCCAGCGTGAAGGGGCGGGTCTCCAACGTGAACGCCATGCCGGGAGGCGACCAGGTCATCGTCACGTCGGACAGCGGCGCGTACCTGGTCGGCCTGACCGACCACCGGATCCAGCCGATCCCCGACGGCTCCCTGGACGCGGTGCCCGATCCCGCCGGGGGCGGCTACTTCGTCGCTGACCGCTGCCCAGGGCCTGGAGCATGTGGGCGGCTCGTCCGCACCGACGTCGATCCCGACCGACGGCCCCGGGGCAGTCGCTCGCGGTCAGCCCGGACGGGACGCTCCTCGCAGTCGGCACCGCGGCGGGGCTCGAGGTCTTCCGGCTCGGGCCGCGACCGACCCGCGTCTTCTCGGTCGCCGACCCGGACGGCGTCAACGACATCGCCTGGTCCGGCGACGGGTCGCGCGTCGAGACGGCGAGCGGGAGCGGCGCGGTCCGCATCTTCGACCGAGACGGGCGGCTGCTGTCGGTCCTGATCGGGCACTTGGGCTCGGCTCTCGGAGTCGGCTGGGACGGCCCGACGAGGGCCGTCAGCGTCGGTACGGACGGGGCGGTCCGCCAGTGGGACGCGACGGCCGGCGTCGAGCAACGAGCTGCCGGGGCGCACACCGGCATTCGCAGGCGGCGTCACCTTCGACGCGCGAGGCTCCGAGGTCGCGATCGTCGAGGCCGACTCCTCCGTCGAGCGCTGGACGCCCGGCAGGTCGGCGACCACGCCGGTGCTGCCCGCCATCCCGGGAGCCAGCACGTGCTCGGGCGCAGTCGAGGGAGGACTCGTCGCCAACGGACTCCTGGGCGCGCCCTCGGGAGGCGTCATCGTGCGCGATGCCTCGGGCCACGTGCTCGCCGAGAAGCGGTACCCGAACGACACGGGCGCGGGCGTGGCGCTGGATCCGCGCGGTCGGCGGGTCGGCCGTCGCGCTCTCCCCGAGCGGACAGGTCGTGATGATCGACCTCACGCCCGGAGCGAAGCCCCGCACCGTCGGCGCGGCACGAGCAGCGGCGCATTCGCCGTCGCCTTCAGTCCCGATGGACGACACGCTCGCGAGCGGCGGTCAGGACGGCACCGTCAAGGTGTGGGGCGGGCCCGGCGGCGTCGCGGACGCTCGGGACGCACGACGGCCAGGTGACGTCGGTCGCCTTCAGTCCCGACGGCCGCTGGCTCGCGAGCGGGAGCGGCGACAAGACGGTGCGCGTCTGGGACGTCACCGGGAAGGAGCCGACCCGCGTCATCCGCAGCCACCAGGACTCGGTGTGGTCCGTCGCCTTCGCCGGCGACGACCGGATCGTCTCCGGCGGCTCCGACGCCGTCCGCGTCACGGACTGGCGACGGGGCGTGACCCTCCTGACGATCCCCGCACGCCGGCGGACTGGGTGACCGTCGCCGGGCGACGCCCCGGCGATCGCCTACTACGGCACGACGACAACGTCATCCACGAGATCGAGTGCGACGTCTGCGGCCCGATCGACGACCGTCCGAGGCGGCGGCGCAGGAGCGGACGACGCGGGACCTGACCGAGGCCGAGCAGGCCGACTTCCACGTCGAGAACTGAGAGGAGGACGAGTGCCGACTACAACCTGCGCTGACCTGCCGACTCCAGCGGGCCGTACGGCGCCGGGGCATCGTTCACCGCGGCCGCCGCCATGCCCCGACTGGATCAGACGATCCTGCAGGCAGGACGCGACTTCCCAGGACGCGTCGAAGTCCCGAACCCCGATAGCCGCCGACGATCTCGTCGCCTGGTGACGGCGCTGCACGACAGGACGAGCGCGCCTCGGAGACGATCGTCCTGCGGGGGTACCTCGGCCGGTCGAACCTCCTGGAGCGCGTCATCGAGCTACCTCGACCGTGCGGACGCACGAGAGGTTCGACGGAAGCCATGCCTGGCCTGCAGCGCGAAATGTCCGACGATCCGGATGTGATCCGCACCGCCGAGTTGAGTCACAGCGTCATCGAGCTGTAAGCGCGCTGGGCGGACTGGCGGAGACGCACATCCCTGGCGCATCTACCTGACGCCCCGCCTCGACCGCTACGTCGACTTCCACTTCGAGCTGCCTGATCGCGTAGCGCCACGAGCCGAAGACCGAGCACCAGGACGCATGCACGGTCTGGCTGCGGCTCTACGACAGACGGTCAGTGTCAGCCGATCCCCTATCGGGTGATCCAGGAGACGAACCTCGGTGCCGTCGTTCGCCGGGTATCTCGGCGGCGAGCTGCTCGACGACTACCTCAACCAGCCGGCACGCAGAGCAGCGCGTGGGGCACCCAGACCGGCCGTGTACGGTGGAGGCGGGAAGTACACGACGCCACGGTGCGGGGACTGACGCGACCACCGTGACCGTCGTCGCGGCACCGCGCAGCCGGCACCTCACCGGCCGCCGTGAGATCTCCGGGCGGCCCTCCTTCGTGAAGGCGTCGCGGAGCCCGGATCATCGGAATGACCTTGCTCCGCGAGGTCGGCCGTCTACGAGCGTCCTCCTCGACCGGTGTCCCGACGACCGCCGCGCGCGTCCCGCGCGACGTGCGGTGGGACGCCGGACACGGACGAGCTGCAGATGGAGGCGCGTCCAGGCGACGAACCTCGCGGACCACGTGAGCGCCCGTGGCGCACTCGGACCCCGGGGTCGCCGCGAGGTGGGACTCGCCGTCGGCGAGCTCCACGCCGAGGTCGCGGTACCTGGCGGACGACGCCCCGCTCTCAGACTGGCTGCGGGGCGGCCTCGGTGTTGTCCGGCCCACCCCGAGGCGCCTCACGCTGCTGAGCGGCGGAGGGGTCGAGCTCCTGAAGCTGCTCCAGCGCTCCGTCCGGCTGGAGGAGCGCCTGACCGACCTGGCGCCGCCCGACGTGCGATGCGCTCGTGCACGGGGACCTGCGATGGGAGAACGTGCTCGTCGCCGCGGAGGGGAAGCCTCGGGTCTGGCTGGTCGATTGGGAGATGGGTGGTGCGGGCGAGCGAGCGTGGGATGCCGGGTGCTTCGCGGCCGCGTGCATCAGCGCGTGGCTGTGCTCCATCCCGAGCGTGCCCGACGTCCCGCCGGCCGACCTCGCCGACGAGGCGGAGATCCACATCGATGCGCTCGCGCCGGCCTCCGACGCGTTCTGGACGGCATATCGCGAGGCCGCGCCGGCCGTGGACGACGACGACGCCTGGGCCGAGCGATGCGCCCAGCTCGCCGCCGTCCGCCTGGTGCACACGGCTTCGAGTGCACGGAGTTCGACGCCGGCCTGCCCCCGTCGGCCGGTCGCGCACCTGCAGGTCGCGGCGCACGTGCTCGAGGACCCGGTCCACGCCGCCCACGAGCTCCTGAGGATGCCGTGACCACGGCCGTAGGTCCCGACGCGGCCTCGGCGATCGCCAGCGCCCTCGACGGCGCTGGAGATCCGGTCGCCCACGTGCCACGCCTGGATGGGCGAGGCCGTCGAGCTGCCCGAGGTCGTCGTGCGCCTTGCCGAGCCACCAGGCGTTCGGCGGGCACTCGTCGGGAGCATCCGGTCGCGGCTCTACGACTCCTTCTTCACCCAGGGCGTCCCCCGCCCGGCGACCGCGCCAGCAGGCCCGGCCGTCCGGAGAGGAGCGCGCGCTGTCCAACGAGCTCGCGGCCGCGAACGCGAGCACCGGCTGCCTGGAGCCGGGGTGGCGTGTCGTGGCCGAAGCCGGTGAGCGGCACGTGGTCGTCGAGCGCGCGGGCCTGCGCCTCTGGGTGGACCGTCAACAGAGGTCTCCCCAGGCCATGGGTCCCTGAGCGTCGGTGACGAGGTCGACGGTCCGACTGCCCGCCAGCCTGCCGGCGTTGTCCCCGGGCTTCTACATGGGACGCGGCGATCGCGGATTCTCCGCGAAGCGGCCCCGCCACCTCGACCGGGTGTACCTGGACCTGTCTCGGGAAGGGCGCCGTCCCATTCGTCCGCGAGGCCACCAGACGACTGAACGCCGGCGGGCTGGCGTTCCTTGCGAAGGTGGTCGACGACCCCGGCGGCTTCGATCGTCGCGACGCGGCCGTGCTCTTCTTCGAGCGGCGCGACCGCGACCGGGCGCTCGTCGCCGCGGACGACCTGGCTGATCGGCTGGAGCCGTTCCTCGACCGTGGCGCGCCCGCGATGACGTTACCGCTCCGCGCCGGGCGTCGCCTTCGCCGAGGACCCCGGCGGCGGGGAGAGCTTCGGCGTCTCACCGCTGCCTCCTCATCGCCGAGGCCGCGGTGACTGCCGCCGAGCGCGGGATCCGGAGCCTCGATGGACGGCTCGATCTCGTGCGCAGCGCTTCGTCGAGGCCGGCTCCAGCCTCGAGGCGCCCCACCTCGGGTCGCCGAACGGCGGGCCTCGGTACCGTGCAGCGCCCACATGCGGAGGTGCCGGCGTGACGCCTACCATCCACCTGGCCCTCGTCGTCGAGGCGCCGCAGGTGGCTCGGCGCGCGGTCGCGGAGATCGCCGCGGCCCTCCAGCGGCAGCTCAGTCGCGACGTCGCACCGATCTGGGAGGTGAACGCGACGATCGACGCCTTCGAGTCACTCGAGCACGTCCCTCCGGGGTACTGGCCCATCCTCGTCGGCGACTACTTCCCGGGGGTCGAGAGCATCGGTATCCACCTGGATCGCGGCGGGCAGCCGTTCGCGCTCGTCGAGGCCAGCCCGAGCTGGTCGCTCACCGCGAGCCACGAGGCGATCGAGATGGTCATCGACCCCTGGGGCAACCGGACAGTGCCGGGCGGATCGCCCCTCGCGGCACTCGATCCGGACTCGGAGCAAGGCCTCGTCGAGATCCTGGTCGAGGTCTGCGACCCGTCGGGAGGGGCCCAGTGGGGCTACACCGTCAACGGCTACCTGATGTCCGACTTCGTCACCCCGAACTACTACGACCCGGTCGCCGCGCCGGGGGTCCGGTACAGCTTCATGGGCGTGGTGCCAGGACCGCGCGAGGTCCTCCAAGGCGGCTATCTCTCGTGGCGCGATCCGGCGACCAACGAGTGGTGGCAGGCAGAGCGGATCACGCGTCCCCAGCTCACGTTCAAGCACCTCGGACCGCTCGACGAGGACGGCCGGCCGATCCGCGAGCGGATCGACCAACACTCGCTCATGACTCAGCTCTACACCGGGATCACGCGGCAGGAGACAACCCCTGGCCGACGCGTACACGCGCCGCGACAGCACCCGCGTGGCGGCGCAGGCCGCGCGCGCCAGGGCGGTCCGTGCCCGCATGGCCGACCTCGGCCTCGGCTGAGATCCGCCACCCGGTGTGGCCCGGCGAGCCCTAGGGGGCGTAGTAGCAGGGCGTTGTTCCGACAGAACATCGGGCCATGCCCGAAGGTCCATTCACGACCGATGTGGCGCACGACCTGGTCGGTCGGCACGTGGCCTCGCGCGACAGCGCGCTGGCGCTCATCGACGACACCGGGTGGTGGACCGTCGCCGAGTTGTGGGACGCGTGTGAGCGGGCGGCCGCCGAGCTGAACCGGCTCGGGGTGCGACCCGGGGACCGGGTCGGGGTGGGCCTCCCGGACGGGCGGGAGGCGGTGGCGGCGCTGCTGGGGGCGATGCGCATCGGCGCGGTCGCGGTGCCGCTCGACCCGGGGTGGTCAGGGGACGCGACGGCGGCGGTCGTGCACGAATGCGCGCCGCGCGTCGTCGTGGACCGCCCCGGCATGCTGGACGGGGGGACACCGCGCCCGGTCTCCCCCGTCCGGGCTTCTGGCCGGCGCGCCGGCGACCCCGCGCTGATCGTCTCCACCTCCGGCTCGACGGGACGGCCGAAGGGCGTCCTGCACACGCGCGCGGGCCTGGAGCCCGCGGGGCCGAACTGGCTGCGCGACGGGCTCGGGGTGGGCCCCGGGGACCGGGTGCTCGCGGTGGCGCGGACGGCGACGGCGCTCGGGTGCTTCATCGGGCTGCTGCGGCCGCTCGGGGCGGGCGCGGCGGCGGTGCTTACCGCGCGACGGCCGTCACCGCGGGCGACGCTCGACCTGGTGGCCCGCGCCGGGGTGACCGTGCTCGCGGCGGTGCCGATGCACTGGGCGCAGATCGCGACCGCGCTGCGGCACTCGCCGGAACTGGCCGCCAACCTCGCGGGCCTGCGGGCGGCGGTTTCGTCGGGGGACCGGCTGCCCGCGGGCCTGCGGGCCGAGCTCGCGCGCCACGGCGTTCGCCTCATCGACGCGCTCGGCGCCTCCGAATGCGGCGACGTCTACCTGTGGGGCGACCACGACGACGCCCTCGACCGGGTCTCGCCCGGCGTGGACGTGCGGCTCGACGGTGGCGCTGAGGGCCGCATCCTGGTCCGGACGCCCCGCGCGGCGGCCGGGTACTGGGGGCGCCCCGACCTCACGGCGCGCCTGCACGACGGCGGGTGGACGCGGACGGAGGACGTCGCGGCGCGCGACGCCGTCGGCGGCGGGCTGCGCCTGCTGGGCCGCGCCGACGACCTGTTCAAGGTGGGCGGACGGCTCGTGAGCCCCGCCGAGATCGAGGGCGCCCTGGCCGAGCACCCGATGGTGGCCGAGGCCGCCGTCGTCGGCCGCGCCCACCGGGGTGGGCGGATCCGGCCCGCGGCGTTCGTCGTCGCGACGACGTCCGCAGGGAGCGGCGACGGACTCGCGCGGGAGCTCCGCCGCCACGTCTCGCGGCGCCTCGCGCCCGACCTGGCGCCCACGCGCGTCGACGTGCTCGACGCCCTGCCGCGGCTGGCCGGCGGCAAGCTCGACCGCCGCGCCCTGGCCGCCGCGGCCGCGTAGGTGTCGCCGGTCGACACCTTGGGCGCCTGGATGGCCAGGGGCCGCCTGGGGTGGAGTCGAGGGGCACCGTCACCGACCACGGGAGGACGATCGTGAGCAGCGTTGGGAACCTCGCGGCCGCACGGCGGCCCGAGGGGGGTGGACGCTCCGACGAGTCGTGGAGCGATCTCGACCTGCCCGGCTGGCAGGAGTTCGTGGGGGCGCGCGAGCGCTTCTTCGAGGGGTTGCGCCGCCTCGAGCGGCCCCGCTCCCCCGAGGCCACGGAGGAGCGGGCGGGGAACGCCGGCGAGGAGCCCACCACGGGCGTCTGAGCCGCGCGCCGCCGGTCCCCCCCGAACGTCGGGTACGGGGTGCGGGACCGGCCTGGAGGCGGACCGGCGGGCGCAGGCACAGCGCCCGCCCGGTCCGCCCCGACGAAGGGGCCGCCCCAGCCTCCTACGCCGGGGCCGCCAGGGCCTCCGCAAGCTCCCGCCGGGAGCGAATGCCGAGCTTGCGGTACGAGTTGCTCAGGTGCACCTCGACCGTCTTCGGGGTGACGTACAGCGACTGGGCGATGTCCTTGTTCGTCTGCCCCTCGGCGGCCAGGTCGGCCACGCGGCGCTCGCTGGCGGTGAGTGCCCCCACGCCCTTCAGCGCCATCGCGCGAGGCCGGAGGCCCGCGGCGGCCAGCTCGGCGCGGGCGCGCTCCGCCAGCGGGACGGCCCCGGCGGCCGCCGCCATCTCGAGCGCCCGCGAGAGCGGCTCACGGGCCTCCGTGGGGCGGCGGGCCAGGCGCAGCGCCGTGCCGAGCGAGGCGAGGGCGCGCGCGTACTCGAGCCGCGCCGTCGAGCCCTCCAGGATCCGCGCCGCCTCCTCCAGCTCCGGCAGCCCGTCCGTGCGGCGCAGCGCCCCCAGGATGCGCATGGCGCTGCCCACCACCCGCGGTGAGCCCCACCCGCGGGCGTGCTCCAGCTCCTCGGCGGCCAGGGCGATGGCCTCGTCGGTGCGCCCCATCCGGTCGAGGGCCTTCGCCCGCAGGGAGCGCCACGGGATCCACGCCGGGTTGGGCGCGATCCCCGAGAACCGCTCCTCGCACAGCTCCGAGTAGGCGACCAGCTCCTCGTCGGCGCCCGTCTCGAACAGCAGCCGCATCCGCGACGCCGCGTGCCAGGCCAGGATGCTGTTGCCCGGCGGCAGCGCCGGCCCCAGCCCCAGCGCGTCCAGGACGGCGCGGGCATCGGCCACGTCACCGCGGTTCATGAGGGCGTGGGCGTAGTGGGCGTTGAGGATCGGCTCGACGCTCGCCTCGCCCCACACCTCGTGGATCTCGCGGTTCTCGCCCATCATCCGGATCGCGTCGTCGAGCTGGCCGCGCAGGGAGCGCGCGATGCCGCCGAACGCCAGGTACGCGGACCGCGCCCACAGCGACCCCGACCGCTTCGCCGCCTCGAACGAGGCGTCCATGAACGGCATCACCTCGTCGCGGTCGGCCATCACCAGCACGAAGAAGGCGCCGCCGTGCGACAGCCCGCCGTTGTCGGCCTCCAGCAGGATCCCGTCCCGGATCGCGCGCAGCGCCAGGTCGGCGCACCGGTCGGCCGGCCCGTTGCGCATCGCCCACTGATAGGCGGCGAGCGCCGCGAGCGCGCGCGCCCCGGGCCCGTCGCCGGTGAGCTCCCCGCGGTACGGCGCGAACAGCGCGTCGTCGAGCGGGACGAGGGACGTGTCGAAGAAGGCGATCGCGAGCCGAGCGGCCTCGAAGCGCTGCTCCAGGTCGCGGTCGCGGCCGGCGACGAGGGCCTTCCCCTCCCCCGCGACCGCGTACGCCTCGGCGATGTGGTTCGTGAAGGTGAGCGTGTTGGCGAGCAGGATCCCCACGCGCGCCCGCTCCATCGGGTCGGAGGTGAGCCGGAACGCCTCCCGCAGGCTCTCGGCCGACGCCTGCCCGTCCGTGAAGCCCTCCACCACCCCGAGCTGTCCCAGCAGGCGGGCGCGCCGCTCGTCGGCGAGCGGCTCGTCGAGGCAGCGGCGCAGGTACGTGGCGGCGCTGTCGCCGGCGCCCTTCACCAGCGCCGTGCGGGCGGCGTGCTCGAGCTCGTCCGCAACCCAGTCCTCGCCGGTCGGCGGCATCTCCAACAGCTGGGCGGCGACCACGTCGCGCGACGCGCCCGCCTCGCGGAGGATCCCGGCCGCCAGGGTGTGGCGCCGCTCCCGCTCGCCGGGCGGGATGTCCCGGTAGATCGCCTCCCGCACCAGGGGGTGGACGAAGCCGATCGGCGGCTCGGGGCGCAGGATCTCGGCGCGGGCCAGCACGCCGAGCCCGCGCGCGGCGGCGTCCACGTCCAAGCCGGCGAGCTCGGCGATGTGGCGCACCTCAGGCCCCTCCCCCAGCATCGCGACGGCCTCCGACACGGCGACGGCCTCGGCGGGCAGGCGCGACAGCCGCACCAGCACCGAGCGGCGGACGGCCCGAGGGCCGAGGTCCTCGACGGCGCCCGCGTTGCGCGCCTCCGGCGCGATGCCCTCGCTCTCGACGGCGCGCAGCAGCTCCGTCAGCAGCAGCGGGTTGCCGCCCGTGGCGACGTGGCACGCGTCGGCGAACGTCCGGTCCGCGGGGCGGCCGAGGCGGCCCTGGATGAGCTGCGCCGCGCCGGCGGCCGACAGCGGCGTGGGCGACATCGCGAGCGTCAGCGGATCCCGCTCCAGGTCGGCCAGGAGCGCCAGGTCGGCGCCCGGCTCCTCCGGCCGCATGCTGCCGACCACGATCACCGGGTGCCCCTCCAGCCGGTTGAGGAGGAAGGCGATGAACCGGAGGGACGGGCGGTCGCACCAGTGCAGGTCGTCCACCTGGATCGCCAGTGGACCCTCCGCCGCCAGGTTGAGGGCGAGCCAGTAGAGGCCGTGGAGCGTGGAGAACGACGCGTCCCTCGCCTCCCCCGCGTCCTCGGGCTCAGGGCCGAACAGGGGCGCGGCCGCGGCCGCCGCGCCGGCCAGGAGCCGCTCGCGGGCGGCCGGGTTGACCAGCGCGCCCTCGAACAGCTGGCGCACCACGCCGTACGGGAACTCGCGCTCCAGCTCGCTGCCGCGGGCGGTGAGGACGTTCATGCCCGCGTCCGCGGCGCGGCGGCGGGCCTCCGCCGCGAGGCGCGACTTGCCGATCCCCGCCTGCCCCTCGATGAGCAGCATCCGGGCCTCGCCGCCGGCCGCCCGGGCCACGACGTCCTCGATCTGCTCGATCAGCCGGTCGCGCTCGACCAGGACGTCGGCGCGGCTGGTCGAGGCGACGGACATGAGACGCCGGATCCTACCGCCGGTGCCCGGCGGGCCGCCGGCCGTGGAAAGATCAGGCCTCCGCACCCGCCGAGACGAGGAGCGCGCCATGTGCCGCAACATCCGCACCCTCCACAACTTCGAGCCGCCCGCCACCCCGGACGAGATCCAGGCTGCGGCCCTCCAGTACGTGCGGAAGATCAGCGGCTCGACGCGGCCGTCGAAGGCCAACCAGGAGGCCTTCGACCGGGCCGTCGCCGCCGTCACGGAGATCTCGGAGACGCTGCTCGGCGAGCTCGTGACCACCGCGCCGCCGAAGGACCGCGAGGTGGAGATCGCGAAGGCGCGCGCCCGCTACCAGCGCAGGCGCGCAGCCTGACCCGACGGGACGAGCGTCCCGAGTCGGGAGTTCGTCTGCGGTTCCCGAGCGAATCCCCCGCGAGGCAAGGACGCAGATCCCCGGCAATGGTGGTTCCATTGCCGGGGCCGAGGACGCCGCATCGCGATGGGATGCAGCCGGGAACCGCCACGCGATTCCCGGCTCGGGGCGCTAGGTGGCGGGGCGCATCTCGCGCGGCTCCGCCACCTTCTCGCCCATGCGGCGCAGCCAGCGCGTGTGGGACGCCAGCGCCGACCACAGCCCCTCGTGGGACTGGTGGCGCACGCCGTGGCGGTCGCAGACCTCCCGCACCACGCCGGCCATCGCCGGGTAGTGGGTGTGGCAGACACGGGAGAACAGGTGGTGCTCCACCTGGAAGTTGAGGCCGCCGAGGTACCAGGTCAGCAGGCGGTTGCGCGGCGCGAAGTCCACCGTCGTCTCGATCTGGTGGCGGGCCCACTCGGAACGGCCCGCCGCGGTCATCTCGTTGACGCTCGTGAACTCCGCCTCCTCCAGGCAGTGGGCGAGCTGGAACGTCACGGCCAGCGTGAAAGCGAGGACGAACGAGACGACGCAGAACACGACGGCCACCTGCCACACCGGGTGCAGCAGCAGCGGGATCACCAGGGACCAGGTGGCGAAGGCCGCCTTGCCGAGCCAGAAGCCCATCAGCTGCCGGCCGCGCGGCCAGCGCAGCGGCACGTCGCCGATCTTCCCCTCGCGCAGGTAGCCGAAGTCGCCGATCGTGTGCCACTTGATCGCGAACAGCCCGTAGAGCAGCCACATGTAGACGTGCTGGAAGCGGTGGAAGGCCCGTCGCGGCTGGTCGGGCGCGAAGCGCGCGAACGGCATCGAGTCGATGTCGGAGTCGGCGCCCGAGATGTTGGTGAACGTGTGGTGGGCGGTGTTGTGCTTCGTCCGCCACACGTAGGAGCTCGCGCCGATGGCGTCCATGCTCCAGCAGAAGGCGCGGTTGAGGCGCCGGTGCGGCGAGTAGCTGCCGTGGTTGGCGTCGTGGGTGATGTTGAACCCGATACCGGCCAGCGCCAGCCCGAGCGAGACGGCCAGCAGGCCCGTCTGCCACCAGTTCTGCGGCACCCCGAGCACCAGCAGCAGCCAGGAGGCCACCGCCCACGCCACCACGACCCCGCTCTTGGCGTACATCCGGATCTGCGCGCGGCGCGCGCGCCCGGGCTCGGCCAGAAGCCGCGTGACGCTCAGCTTGAGGTCGGCGTAGAAGGCGCCGCCGCCGTCGAAGTCGATGCGGCGCCGTACCGCGCCGTCCTGCGCGGCGTCCGCCGCACGGTGTGCATCCTGCATCGCCCTGGTCCTCCGTTGGCTCGCGTCCGACAGGTGTGGACGCCGCCGGGGTCCAGGGCGGCACGCCGCCAGACGAGTGGAGTCAGGCGACTACCGGTCGGGACGGTAGCAGCCTCAGGTCACCGACCCGGGAGGCAGCGTCCCGTCCACGACGTCGCGGGCGACGTCGGCCAGCAGGCGCTGGTGCGAGCGGGCGTAGCCGCGCAGGCGGCCGAAGGCCTCGGCCATCCCGATGCCCGCCCGCTCCGCGATGACCCCCTTCGCCTGCTCGATGGCGATGCGGCTGTCCAGCGCGGCGCGCAGCTGATCGGCCACCCCCTGGGCCTCGCGCGACGCCCGGTGCTGGAGCAGGGCGATGGTCGCGACGTCGGCCAGCGCCTGGGCGGCGGTCACGTCGTCGCGCCCGAGGCGGCCGGGCTCCTCCCGGAACAGGTTGAGCGCGCCGAGGGTGTGCGTCCGCAACCGCAGCGGCAGGGCGTGGACGCCCCGGAACCCGGCCTCGGCGGCGACCGGCGCGAAGCGCGGCCAGCGGGCCGCCTCGGCGACGATGTCCGGGACCAGCACGGGCGCCTGCGTCCGGTAGCACTCGAGGCAGGGTCCCTCGTCGTCCTGGATCTGGAAGAGCTCCACCAGCTCGGTCGCGTCGCTCGTCGCCGCCATCAGGCGCAGTCGGCCCTGCGGGTCCGCCAGCAGGAGCCCCGCGGCCGTCGCGTCGAGCAGCTCCACGCATCGCTCGGCCACCAGCACGAGCAGCTCCACCACGTCGAAGTCGTCGACGAGCGTGTCGGCGATCTCGACGAACGTGCGCCCGAGGCGCTCCTCCCGGCTCACGAACCCCCCGTCCCCCGCCACTGCCGCATACGTGTCCAGCGTACCCGCATGTCAGGGCCCGAACCGGATCCGCCGGGCGACCACGTCCGCGGCGAGCTCGGCCAGGGGGCGTCCGTCGCGGAACGCGCGCGCCCTCAGGCGCACGAGCGCATCCGCGACGCTCACCGAGAGCTGGACGGAGATCATCCCGGCCGCCTGATGGATCTCGGCGCGACCGGTGGCGAGCGGCTCGAGCCCCTCCGCCAGCGCGCCGGGATCCGCGCCGGCCTGGCGGGCCACCACCACCTGCATCACCACGTCGGCGAGGGTCAGCGCGTCGGCGTGCTGCGCGTCCGACAGGCCGCCGGCCCGGGTCTGGTGCAGCGTGAGGGCGCCGAGGCGCACCGCGCCGGCCCGCAGCGGGAAGGCGAACAGCGCCCCCGCCCCGGCGGCGACGGCCGACCGGGTGAACAGGGGCCAGCGCGCCCGTCGCGGCGCATCGAGGTCCGGCTCGCCGACGGGGGTCCCGGCCGCGTGCGCGTCCACCCCTGGCCCCTCGCCCATCACGTACTGCAGCTCCTCGATCCGCCCGGCGAGGGGGTTCGAGGCGCAGAGCGTGGCGGGCGGCCCGCCGTCTGCGACCACCGTGACGCCGGCCCCCGCGACACGGAGGGTTGTCACGCAGACCCCGCACAGGGTCGGCGGGGAGCCGTTCCCCGCCGACACGGCGTGGAGCACGCGGCGCAGACGCTCATCGTCGATCGGCGATCCTCCCGGCGAAGCCGAGCCCAGGGCCGGGCATGCCGCCAGGCTACCCGCGCACGGCGCGCCGATGCGAGCATGCGGCGGTGGACTCCGCCGAGGTTGACACGCCCCAGGGGCCCGCCCGGGTCCACCTCCACCCGCCGGACGGCGCCGCGCGGGCCGTGATGGCGCTTGGCCACGGCGCCGGCGGCGGTGTCGGCGCCCCCGACCTCCAGGCGGTGACCGCCCTGGCGACCGCCCGGGGCGTGCTGGTGGCGCTGGTGGAGCAGCCCTACCGGGTCGCGGGCCGGCGGTCGCCGCCGCCGCCCGCGCGCCTCGACCCGGCGTGGACCGCCGTCGTGGACCACGTGACCGCCGCGGCGCCGGGCCTGCCGCTGATCACCGGCGGGCGCTCGTCCGGCGCACGGGTGGCGTGCCGCACCGCGGCGGCGACCGGCGCGGCCGGGGTCCTCTGCCTGGCGTTCCCGCTCCAGCCGGCCGTGGGCGCCGGCCGCCCGCCGCGCCCGAGCCGCCTGCCGGAACTCGAGGGCGTCCCCTGCCCCGTGCTCGTGGTGCAGGGGGAGCGCGACCCGTTCGGTATGCCCCCCGACGGCCCGGGCCGCACCGTCGCCCGGATCGCGGGCGACCACTCCCTGAAGTCGGACGTGCGCGCCCTCCGCGCCGCCGTCGGGGATTGGCTGGATCTCATCCTGGGCGGGTAGCGTCGGGGCACAGCGGCGACGGAGGGAGGCCCCGTGGACTGGAAGCTCGAGCTGGTGTCGGTGCCCGTGAGCGACGTTGACCGGGCGATCGCCTTCTACCGCGACGGCGCCGGCTTCGCGCTGGACCACGACCAGCGCGTGGACGAGCACCTGCGGTTCGTGCAGCTCACCCCGCCGGGGTCGGCGTGCTCCATCGCCATCGGCGAGGGCATCTCGGAGGCCACCCCCGGCAGCGTCCAGGGCCTCCAGATCGTGGTGGACGACATCGATGCCGCCCACGCCGAGCTGACGTCCCGCGGCGTCGACTGCGGCGACGTCCAGCACTTCCCCTGGGGCAGCTTCGTGTTCTTCAGCGACCCCGACGGCAACGGCTGGGCCGTGCAGCAGATCCCGCCGAGGCCCGCGGAGTCCTAGGGCGTCAGCGTGATCGGCCGCGACTTGGGCCTCGGCGACGCCCCGGCGTCCAGCGCGACGGCCAGCGACACCCGCAGCTTCGTGCGGGCGTCGAAGGTCTTGGCGCGGAACGGGACGCGGATGCACACCACCTTCCGGCCCGCCCCCCTGAACCTGACCGTCTTCGCGCCGAACAGCCGGATGCTGCGGATCCCGCTGAAGATGCGGACCGTCACGCGCGCGGGCTTCGACGTGAGCACCAGGGTGCGGACGCACTTCGACCGCCGCAGCGACCCGAGCGAGATCTTCCCGGGGACCACCGCCGTCGCCGGGCCGACGCCGATCGTCCGCGGGTTCGGGATCACGGCGGACAGGTCGGGGGCCGGCGGAAGGTCGGCGAAGCGCAGGATGCGCGGCACGGCGGTGTCGCGGACGAAGATGGTGCCGTCGCGCGCCACGGCCAGGCCGACGGCCTGGAGCCGGTCGGCGCTGCTGCCGGCGCCGGTGAGCGGCGCGCCCACGGGGGCGCCGGCGGGCGTGTAGCGGCGGATGCCGGGTGCCGTGCCGCCCTGGCTCGCCACCAGCACCTCGCCCGTGCGCGGGTCGATCGCCAGGCCCAGGCGGGCGCACCCGTATCCGGGTTGCGCGGTGACGTTCCAGCGGGCGGTCATCGCCCCGGACGGCGCGTGCGCCTGGACGGCCGCCTCGCACCCGGCGGTGCCGAAGATCATGAGCGCGTAGACGTTCCCGGACGCGTCGACGGCGACGTCGCTCACGAACTGGCCGCCCAGCGGGATCTCGCGCAGGAACGTCCCCGTGGGGCTGAAGACGCTGATCCGGCTGGCGCGGGTGTCGGCGACGTAGACGTTGTCGGAGGCGTTGACGGCGATGCTCTGCGCCAGGTCGTCGAACGCCGCGGTCCCGGTGGGCTGGATGGTCCGCAGCGGCACGCCGCCGGCGGTGAGCACCTGGATGCGGTTGCGGTCGCCCTCGAAGACCAGGAGGTTCCCGGCCGAGTTCGACCGCCAGGCCGGCGGGCCGCTCGATGTCCACGGCGGTGAGCTTCTCGAGCGTGCGCAGCTGCTTCCCGTCGCGGTCGTACACCAGCACCCGCCCCGACGCGCCGGCGAAGGGGTCGGCGACGTAGACGAGCGACCCGGCCCGGTCGGTCGCAACCGCCGCCTCGCTTCCGCCGAACCCGGCGACCTTCCACTCGCGGTCGAAGCGCACGACGCCGAGCGCCGAGACGGGGATCGCGGCGGCCAGGGCCGCGAGGGCCAGCAGGACGACCATCGTCCGGGTGCGCACGTCGCCTCCAGGTCGGTGTCCGGGCAGGAGACACCCCGGCGGTGCCCCGTGTCAACGGCCGTCAGAGGCGCGGATCGACCGGCTCGCTCTCCAGGGCGAGGACGCCGAACACGCACTCGTGCACCCGCCGCAGCGGCTCGCGGCGGACGAAGCGCTCCACCGCCTCCACGCCCAGGGCGAACTCCTGCAGGGCCAGCGAGCGCTTTCGCCCCAGTCCGCGGTCCCGGAGGCGCTCCAGGTTGACCGGCTCGGTGTACTCCGGGCCGTAGATGATCCGCAGGTACTCGCGGCCGCGGGTCTTCAGCGCCGGCTGCACCAGCTCGCCGCGGTTGCGGGCCACGAAGCCGAGGGGCTTGGTGACCATCCCCTCGCCGCCGCGGGCGGTGAGGTCCTCCCACCACGCCACGCCCTCCGCCACCGCGCCCGCGTCGGTGGTGTCCACCACGATCCGCTGCGTCGCCACGATCAGCCCGTCCCCCGCGAGGTTGGCGAGCTGGTCCAGGTGCCAGTCGTGGGGCTGCTCGACGTGCGCGCGGCCCTCGGTGGCGAGCAGGTGGAACGGGGCGAAGCGGAGGTCGTCGAGGGACCCCACCGGCCAGCAGTAGCGCCGGTACGCCTCGGCGTAGGCGGCGGCGTCGTCGGCGCGGGCGCGCAGCCGCGCCACCAGGCGGTCCGACTCGCGGGTGCCGGCGATCGCCTCGGCGGTGTCGAGCGCGGCCGCCAGGCCCACCCGGGCCGCGGTGCCCACCGGCGCGTACTGGCGCTCCAGCAGCTCCTGGGCCTTCGCCGACCACGGCATCAGCTCCCCGTCGAGCAGCACCCAGTCGGTCTCGAGGCGGTCGAACAGGCCCGCGTCCTCGCACGCGGCGCGGACCCGGTCGACCAGCCCGCGCTCGCGCTCCGGCTCGGGGAAGAAGGGCCGCCCGGTGCGGGTGTAGCAGGCGCCCGTCGCGCCGTCGGCCACGCCGAATCGCCGCCGCGCGGCCTCGGCGTCGCGGCAGGCGACCACGACCGCCCGCGAGCCCATGTGCTTCTCCTCGCACACCACCGCCGGGACGCCCGACTCGCGGTAGTACGCGAACGCCTCGTCCGGGTGCTCCAGCAACCCCTCCCGGCGCGTCGTGGCCGACGGCGAGACGGTGGGCGGCAGGTACACCACCCAGCGCGGGTCGTGGGCGAAGCGGCCCATCACCTCCAGGGCCGCGATCGCGTTCTCCTCGTGGATCCCCACCGTCCGCTGCAGGCGGGTGGGGATGTGACGCCGGCCGAGGACGTCCTCGATGTCGAGCATCTCGTCGTCGGCCTGCTGGGCGGTCAGGCCCACCGCCGCGTCGGCGGGGAACGGCCGGACCGGCACGGCGTAGGCCTCGCGCGCCGGCACCGACACCAGCTCGCGCTCCGGGTAGCGCAGCGCGGTGAGCCGGCCGCCGAAGACGCAGCCGGTGTCGACGTTGATCGTGTTGTTGAGCCACTCGGGATCGGGCACCGGGGTGTGTCCGTACACGACGGTCGCGGCGCCCCGGTAGTCCGCCGCCCAGTTCCACCGCACCGGCAGCCCGAACTCGTCGGTCTCGCCGGTGGTCTCGCCGTAGAGCGCGAAGTCGCGGACCTTCGCCGAGCCGCGCCCGTGCATCTCCTCCTTGAGCCCGGCGTGGGCCACCACCAGCCGCCCGTCGTCCAGCACCAGGTGGCTCACCAGGCCGTCGAGGAAGATCACGAGCTCGTCGACCTCGGCCTGGCGGCGCTCGGGCGGGATCACCTCGACCTCGGCGAGCGAGCGGTCCAGCCCGTGCGTGACCTGCACGTTGCGCCCCCGCAGCGCGCGCACGAGCTTCTGGTCGTGGTTGCCGGGGACGCACCGGGCGCTGCCGGCCGCGACCATCCGGCGCACCAGGTCGACCGTGTCGAGGATGCGCGGCCCGCGGTCCACCAGGTCGCCCAGCAGGATCGCGATGCGCCCGTCCGGGTGCCGCGGGACGCCGTCGTCGCCGGGGACGTAGCCGAGCCGCGCCAGCAGCTCCTCCAGCTCGTCGCAGCAGCCGTGGACGTCGCCGACGATGTCGAACGGCCCGTGGAGGTCGCGGTGGTCGTTCCACAGCCGCCGCCGCCGGACGACCGCGGCGTCGACCTCCTCCTGGGAGGTGAGGTGGTGGACGGTCCGGAACCCCTCGCCCCGCAGCCCCCGCAGCGAGCGGCGCACCTCCCGGACGTGCCGGCGGATGACCGGGACGGCGAGCCGGCGGTCGGAGCGCGAGAGGTTGCGCTCCAGGCAGAGCGACGCGGGCATGTCGAGCACGATCGCGGCCAGCAGGGCGTGGTGCTCCCGCCCCAGGGCGATGAGTCGTGCCCGGTCCGGGCGGCGGGCGTTGGTGGCGTCGATCACGGTGAGGCGACCGGCGCGCAGGCGCGTGGCGACGATGAACTCCAGCAGCGCGAACGCGTCGTCGGATGCGGTCTGGTCGTCGGGGTCGTCGGCCACCATCGCCCGGCAGGCGTCGGACGACACGACCTCCGTCGGCAGGAAGTGCTTCGCCGCGAACGCCGACTTGCCGGAGCCGCTCGCGCCGATCAGGAGCACGAGCGAGAACGCGGGGAGGTCGAGGACGCGCGGCTCGCCGGTCATCGGAGCGTGAACACGGCCATCTGGGTGGGCGGGCCGAGCTCGGCGTCCTCGGGGCCGACGGGGACGTGCCGCACCTCGTAGCCGTGGACGGCGGCGGCGCCGCCGCACCAGGCGCGGAACTCGTCGCGGCTCCACTCGAAGCGGTGGTCGCGGTGGCGCATGGCATCGGGCGCCATCCCGTCGAACAGCGCGTTGTACTCGCGGTTCGGGGTGGTCACCACCACGGTCCGCGGGCGCGTGGCGCCGAAGAGGACGCGGGTGAACCCGGCCAGGCGGACGGGGTCGAGGTGCTCGATCACCTCGACCACGGCGGCGGCGTCGAACCCGGCGAGGCGGCGGTCGCGGTACGTCAACGCGGTCTGCATCAGGTGGACGCGGCCGCGCTGCGCGGACGGCATCCGCTCGAGCCGCAGGCGCCTCGCGGCGATCTCGAGCGCCCGGTGGGAGACGTCGGCGCCGACGATCTCGGTGAACTGGCGCTCGGCGATGAGCCCGGCGAGCAGCTTCCCGTTGCCGCAGCCGAGGTCGAGCACCCGCCGCGCGCCGCTGGCGCGCAGCACGGCGAGCACGGCGCCCAGCCGGGCCTCGTTGAGCCGGACGGGCGCCTCCACCGCCTCCTCCTCGGCCTCCTCGCGCGCGGCTGCCTCGTCGTCGGGCTGCGGCTCGTCGCGCAGCAGCTGCTCCATCGCCCGCCCGGTCAGCGCGCGGTCGCGGGCGAGGGAGCGCGACACGATCAGCTCCCGCTCCGGATGCCCCGACAGCCACGGCTCGCCACGGCGCAGCAGCTTCCCCACCTCGGACTCCTCCACCCAGTAGTGCTTGGTGCCGTCCAGGACGGGGATCAGGACGTAGAGGTGGCTGAGCAGGTCCGCCAGGCGGACCTCCCCGTCGAGCGTCACGGACAGGTACGGGCTGGCGCCCCACTCCGGGAACGCGGGGTCGAGCGGGTGGGGCTCGGCGGCCACCGTGTAGCCGAGCGGCTCGAACATGCGCCGCAGCAGGCCCTCCCCGCCGGCGCAGGGCAGCACGGGCAGGCGGGCGGTGAACGGCAGCGGGCGCCGGGCCAGGTCGGGGCGGGCGTCGCACCGCCCGGACATCGCGGTGCCGAACACCCGCCCCAGCGCGACGCTCATGAACGACGACGCCGCGTACGGCCGGTCGTTCACGTACTGGTCGATGCGCGGGAAGCGCATCCCGCGGCGCACCAGCCCCACCGGGTTGACCTCGAGCAGTAGCGCGACGGTGCACCGCTCGTCGGTCGCCTCCGGATAGAAGACCTGCGCCGTCCCGACGGGCAGGGGGAACTCCTGGAGCCGGCCCGGGCGCTTGTGGAGCAGGAACCCGAGGTCCGTCGCCGGCCGGTGCGTGGTGGTGATGGTGAGCAGCATCCCCCGGCATCAATAGCAATGCCGGGGGAGCAGCCACGCACTCGTCAGTCGACGGCGCCCAGCTTGAGCGCCTCGAGCAGGAAGGACTGCGCCTCGGGCGGGATCACCTCGTAGTCGATGTCGGCGCCGCCCGCCATCAGCTCCTCGATCACCGCGGCGACCGTCTGGCTCGACGAGTCGTCGGCCAGGATGAACAGCGCGGCCTCGTTGCCCTCGATGTACGTGCCGATCTGCTTCATGAGCTTGTCGCTCACGCCGCTGTCGCGCGCCTTTCCGATGAGGGCGCCGGCGCCCGCTCCGACCGCGGTGGCCGCGATGACCGCCGGCGCGGCGACGATGCCGACCAGCAGGCCGACGGCGCCGCCGCGGAACGCGCCCCGCTTCGCGGTCGCGTCGTGGGTCTGGTGGATCTTCACCTTGCCCTTCTCGTTGCGGTAGACGAGGGCGGCGTCGTTGACGCTGATCCTTCCATCGGCCACCGCGTCGTCGATCCGGTCGAGGGCCACGTATCCGACCTCTCGGGACGGAACGCCCACCATGATCAGCTGCATGTCGTCTCCTCGTGTGTGTGCCGGCGCCGGGCGGTCCATGTCGCGCGGAGGCTCGATGCGTCCACCGGGCGATGGGCGTACTCCTCGGTGACCGCGACCTGCTCGAAGCCGGCGGCCGCGAGGGCCGCTCGGATCTCCTCGTCGGGGAAGAAGTACTGGCGGTGCTGCTCCGTGAACCCCTCGATCCCCGCGACCCGGATCCGGGTGTCGCACGTGCGGCCGCGGGCGTTGACGGTGCTGGTGAGCGTGAAGCGGTGCCCGTCCTGCTCCCCCTCGAGGAGGGGGTTCGCGACCATCAGGGCCATCATCGCGTCCGTGTGGACGTCGAAGACCAGCCAGCCGCCGGGGCGGATGCGCCCCGCCAGGGCCACGAGCGTCGCGCGCAACTCCCCCGGGGTGAGGTGGTTGAAGCCGTCGAGGGTGGACACCGCCGCGTCGAAGACCCCGTCGACCGTGAGATCGGGCAGCGTCTCGCGGACGAGCACGGCGTCCGGCCCCAGCAGCCGGCGGGCCCGCTCCAGCATCGCCGCGGACGCGTTGACGCCCACCACCCGGTACCCCAGGGCGGTGAGCTCCGCCGTCATCAGCCCGGTGCCGCAGCAGACGTCCAGCACGGAGCGGACGCCGTCCGCGTCGCCGCTCCACAGCTCGTGCAGGTAGCGCGCCCACCGCTCGTGGCAGCGGTCCACGACGATCTCGTCGTAGACCGCCGCGAGCGCCGAGTACGGATCCGCCTGGCCGGCGGGCGGTGCCTCCACCCCTGGAGTGGTCAGATCCCGAGGACCTTGGCCTTGGCCGCGGCGAACTCCTCGTCCGTGAGCACGCCCTGCTTGTTCAGCTGGGCCAGCTCCTGGAGCTTCGCGGTCTGGTCGTCCTGCTCCGGCGCGGCGGGCGCGGGCTCCGCGTACTGCTGCGGCGGCGGCTCGGCGTACTGCGGCTGCTGGTCGTCGTACCGGGCCGCCTGACGGCGGGCGACGCGCCCGGACACGGCGGTGGCGGTGCCCGCCACAACGGCGGTGCGGGCGGCCATACGGAGGAGTCCCATTTTCAGCCTCTCAGTCGGGGAGGGAGATGGTGCCCAGATCGTTCAGGGCGGCGTCCACCACGTCGGCGGGGATGCGGATCTGGTCGATCACGAAGCCGTCCGCCGCGCGGACCGCCTCGACGAACTTGGAGGCCCAGGCGTTCTCGAACGCCACGACGAGCGCCGAGGTGTTCGGCGGGAGGTCGTCGGCGAGTTCCTCGGCGTCCTCCTCGTTGAGGGAACCCGGCGCGAGCACCGAGACCTCCATGAACGCCGGCCCGGTGTCCGGGTCGAGATCCTGGATGTCGATCGACGTGATCACGCCGTCGGCGTCCTTCATCACGAAGAGCAGGTCGAGGATCCGGATCGTGCCGCTCTCCACCAGATCCATGATCGCCGGAGCGATCCGGCCGGTGAACTTGTTCCCGGGAAAGCCCAGGATGACGATGTCGACTGGGCCCGTGGCCATGCCGCCTCCTTCTGGGGTGCACTGCGCGTGAGAATAGTCCAGCGCGCGCGCACGGGGGGCGCATCGCCCCGATGGGGTGATGCGGCGCAGCGGGGTCAGCCGCCGGCGCGCCCGGCGTCGCCCTCCGCCAGGAAGAGCAGCGCCGCGCGGACGCGGCGGTTGACCGTCTCGTCCTCGTGGCGCAGCGCCAGCTTCGCGAAGATCGCGTTGACGTGCTTCTCGACGGCCCGCTTGGTCAGGACGAGCGCGTCGGCGATGGCGGCGTTGCTCCGGCCCTGCGCGATCTCGCCCAGGATCTGCAGCTCCCGCGGCGTGAGCGCCGCCAGCGGCGAGCGCCGCGCGCGCACGCGGTCCTCCACCAGGGCCTCGACCACCGACGGGTCGATCACCGAGCCGCCGCGGGCGACCTCGTGGATCGCCCCGATGAGCTCGGCGGGCCGGGCGATGCGGTCCTTGAGGAGGTACGCGCGGCCGCTCGAGCCGTCCTCGAGGAGCGTGAGCGCGTACGCCGGCTCCACGTGCGCGCTCAGCACCACGACGCCCAGCCCCGGGCGCTCGCGGCGGAGCAGGCGTGCCACGGCGAGGCCCTCGTCGCCGAAGCCGGGGGGCATCCGGATGTCGGTCATCGTCCCTTCCGGGCGATGCCGCCGGCGCCGCGCAGGCGCGAAGCTCCACCCGATGGGCTGCTGCACCCCCGACCGCGGCGGATCGTCCGTTGACGCCCGCGCGGCAGCGGACGCGCACGGGCATGCGGCGGCACCGGCCCCCGCCGGCATCGTGGCGATCCCCGGCGGGGACGTGCTGATGGGGAACGGCCGCCGGGACGGCGATCCGGCCGACGGCGAGGGGCCCGTCCACCGGATCCACCTCGACGACTTCGGCCTCCACCCGCTCACGGTGACGAACGCGGGGTTCGCGGAGTTCGCCCAGGCGACCGGGCACGTCACCGACGCCGAGCGCTACGAGTGGTCCTTCGTGTTCGGGGGCCTGCTGCCCGACGACTTCCCGCCCACGCGGGCGGCCGCCCACGCCCCGTGGTGGCGGCAGGTGTACGGCGCCGACTGGCGTCACCCGGAGGGACCGGGCTCGCACGTCGACGACCGGATGGACCACCCCGTGGTGCACGTGTCGTGGAACGACGCGGTGGCGTACTGCGCGTGGGCGGGCGGCCGGCTGCCGACGGAGGCGGAGTGGGAGCACGCCGCGCGCGGGGGCCTCGAGGGGCAGCCGTTCCCGTGGGGCGCCGAGCTGGAGCCGGGCGGCGAGCACCGGATGAACGTCTTCCAGGGGCGCTTCCCGGCCGAGAACACCTGCGCCGACGGCTACGCCGCCACCGCGCCGGCCGGCGCCTACCCGCCCAACGGCTACGGCCTCCACCAGATGACCGGCAACGTCTGGGAGTGGGTCGGCGACTGGTTCGGCGCCGGCTACTACGCGTCGAGCCCGGTCGCCGACCCGAGGGGTCCCGCCGCCGGCGACCGCCGCGTGATGCGCGGCGGCTCGTACCTCTGCCACGCCTCGTACTGCAACCGGTACCGCGTGGACGCCCGCAGCGGCAACACCCCTGACAGCTCCGCCGGGAACATCGGCTTCCGCCTCGCGTACGGACCGCGTCCCCGGTGAACATCCTCCTGGGGGCCGTGGTGCTGGTGGTCGCGAGCGCCATCGCCATCACGGTGATGCTGCTCGTCCGCCGGCGCGCGCCCGAGGGCAGCTACTTCTCGGACGGGGACCGGGCGTCGGGCGTCTTCGGCGTGCTGGCCACGGGGTTCTCCGTGCTGCTCGGGTTCATCATCTTCCTGGCCTTCACCAGCTACGACCAGTCGCGCTCCGGTGCCGAGACCGAGGCCCTGACGCTGACGCAGCAGGTCGAGACCGCCCAGCTGATGCCGGCCCCGATCCGCGCGGAGCTGACCGGCCAGCTCGTCTGCTACGGCCGCACCGTCGTGGGACCGGAGTGGGACCGGATGGAGGACGGCACCGAGGGGGATTCGCTCAACCCGTGGTCGGTCACGCTCTTCGAGACGGTGCGCGGCGTGGAGCCGAAGACCGCGAGCGAGGGGTCCGCGTACGACAAGTGGCTCGACCAGACGTTCACCCGCGAGGAGGCCCGTCGCGACCGCATCCACGGCGCCGAGGGCGTGGTTCCCACCCCGCTGTGGATCGCGCTCTTCGTCATCTCGGCGGTCGTCTTCGTCTACATGCTCTTCTTCGCCGACAGCGCCGAGCGCGCCGTCACCCAGGCGCTGCTGATGGGCTCGGTCGTCGTGGTGATCGGGGTGATGCTGCTCCTGCTGAAGTTCCTGGACACCCCGTTCGGATCGGGCGTCGGGGCGCTCCATCCGACCGCGATGGAGCGGGCGCTGCGGGTCACCGACGAGGCGCTCGTCGCCATCGGCGACACGACGCGCCCGCCGTGCGACGCGCTGGGCCGCCCGACGTGAGCACGGACGGCCGCGGGCGGCGGGACGGCTGGGTTGACGCCTACGCGCAGCGCGACATGGAGCTCGCCGCCTTCGACCGGCGGCGCTTCCGCGCCGAGTTCGCCCCGGCCGTGACCGCGTGGATCGCCACGCGGCCCCTCAAAAACACGCCGGCGCCGCTGACGCCGTTCGCGATGCCGCAGTACCACCTGGCCGCGCTGATCGCCGCCTCCCAGGGGCGGGAGGCCGCGACGGCGGCGGAGCCCCTCACCGACTCCGAGATGCGCGTCCTGCGCCTGCTGCCGACGCCGCTGACCCTGCGCGGGGTGGGCGACCGGCTGTACCTGTCGCACAACACCGTGAAGTCCCACACGCGGGTCCTCTACCGCAAGCTCGACGCCACCTCGCGGGAGGAGGCCGTGGCGCAGGCGCAGCGATACGGCCTGATCTGAGCCCGGGACGACGAGAGCCCCCGGTCGGGGGGCTCATCGGAGAGAGCGGATGATGGGACTCGAACCCACGACCTTCTGCATGGCAAGCAGACGCTCTAGCCAACTGAGCTACATCCGCGCGGTCGCGGGAGCATACCACCCGCCGATCCGGCCTCAGGCGACCTGCCAGGGGTCGGTGTCGGTCTCGGCGAAGCGGACCTCGACGCCCTGGGAGGCGACCGCCTTCTGCAGCACCTTGCTCCACCGCTTCAGCGCGACCCGCTCGGCCCGGGCGTGCGGCAGGGAGATCAGCGGGAGGCCCTCGGCGCGGTCGGCGTCGTGGTACTTGAGGTCGCTGGTCACGAAGGCGTCGGCCTCGGCGGCGCGGGCGTCGTCGATCAGCGAGGCCCCCGAGCCGGTGCAGCACGCGACCCGCCGCACCTGTGTCCAGGGTCGCCCGCGTAGGACACCGGGGCGCCGCCGAAGCCCGGCGGTCACCGCCTCGACGAGGCCGCTCAGCGGTGACCGGCCGCACCGTGCCGATGCGGCCCAGGCCGCACGACGGCATGTCCGGGTCGGGCGCAGGGGGACGGCCGCGGTGATGCCGAGGATCTCCGCCATCACGTCGTTGAGTCCGCCGCGGGCGGCGTCCAGGTTGGTGTGGGCCGCGATCACGGCCAGGTGGTCCTCGGCGGCGCGCAGCACCAGCTCGCCGGCGGCGCCGTCGGTGACCGCGGAGATCGACGGGAAGATCGGCGGGTGGTGCGTCAGCACGGCGTCGCAGCCGTGCTCGCGGGCCTCGCCGAGCACGTCGCCCGCGCAGCTCCAGCGCGACCAGCAGCCGGCGCACCGGCTGGTTGTGGCGTCCGACGATCAGGCCGACGTTGTCCCAGTCCTCGGCGAGCGCGGGCGGCGCGAGCCGCTCCACCGCGGCGAGGACCTGGGCGACGAGCATGGGGCGAGCCTCCGGCGGGCCCCGCCGCCGACGCGGCGCCTCGCACCGCCGCCGCGACGACCGCGATCTCCCGCGGGCAAGGACGGATCCTCGGTTCGGATCCCGAGGTCGCGGCCGCGGATGCAGCCGACCGCCACCCGGCCTCAGGCCGCCGCGGTCGCGGCCGCCTTCTCGGCCAGGTGCGCCGGCACCTGGGCGTAGTGGTCGAACTGCATCGCGTAGTCGCCCCGCCCGCCGGTCATGGCGCGCAGGTCGGGCGCGTACTCGAGCATCTCGGCCATCGGCACCTCGGCCCGCACGATCTCGTCGTGGCCCCGCGCCTCCATGCCGAGCGGGTGGCCGCGGCGCGAGCTGAGGTCGCCCATCACGTCGCCGACGTGCTCCGACGGCACCGTGATCTCGACGTGCATCACCGGCTCGAGCAGCACCGGCCCGGCCTTCGCGAGGGCCGCCTTCATGCCGAGGCCGCCGGCGATCTTGAACGCCATCTCCGACGAGTCCACCGGGTGGAACTTGCCGTCGTAGAGCGTCACCCGGACGTCCACCACCGGGTAGCCCGCCAGCTCGCCCTGCTGCATCGCCTCCAGCACGCCCTTCTCGACGGCCGGGATGAACGAGCGCGGGATCGCGCCGCCGACGATCTTGTTCGACGAACTCGAAGCCGGCGCCGCGCTCCAGGGGCTCCACCTTCAGCCAGCAGTCCGCGTACTGGCCGCGACCGCCGCTCTGCTTCTTGTGCTTGCCCTCGGCCTCGGCCGGCTTCGGTGATCGTCTCGCGGTACGGCACGTGCGGCGGCGCCAGGTCCATCGCCACGCCGAAGCGGCGCTCGATGCGGTCGGCGATCACCTCCACGTGCATCTGCGACAGGCCCGCGACGATGTGGTCGCCGGTCTGCTCGTCGTGGTGCACGTCCAGCGTCGGGTCCTCGTCGCGCATCCGCCGCAGGCACTGGTTGAGCTTGTCCTCGTCGGCCGCGTTGCGCGCGGTGACGGCGAAGCTCATGAGCGGCGGCGGCAGGTCGATCGGCGCGAAGGCCACGCCGGCGCCGCCCGTCGTGAGTACATCGCCGGTCACGACCTCCTTCAGCTTGGCGACTGCACCGATGTCCCCGGGGCCGATCTCGGTGAGGGCCACGTGCTCCTTGCCCTGGAGCGTGAACAGCTGGCCCACCCGCTCCTTGCCGCCCGTCCCGGACATCACCTGGCTGTCGGCCGGGAGCACGCCGGAGAAGACGCGGAGCAGGCTGATGCGCCCGCTGAACTGGTCGGCGAGCGTCTTGAAGCAGAGCGCCACGGCGGGGCCGTCCTCCACGAGGACCACCTCGGTCGCCTCGCCCGACTCGGGGTCGAGGGCCGGCCACGTCGCCACGGCCACCGGCGAGGGCAGCGCCTCCACCAGCAGGTCGAGCAGGCGGTCGACGCCGATGCCGTGGTCGCCCGCGACGCACACCACCGGGTGCACGCGCCCCTCGGCGACGCCGGTCAGGATCGCCCCGATGATCTCCTCGGTGGTGATCTCCTCGCCCTCGAGGTACTTCTCGATCAGCGCGTCGTCCTTCTCGGCCACCACGTCGATCAGGTGCTCGCGCGCCGACTGCGCGGCGTCCGCGAGGTCGTCCGGGATGGGCCCCGTCGTGCCGTGGCGCGTCGCCGCCGGCGTAGGTCGTCGCCGTCATCGACACCAGGTTCACGACGCCGTGGAACCCGCCCTCGCTGCCGACCGGGATCTGGATCGGGACGGCGCCCGGCGCCATCTCCGTCGATCGCGCCCATCACGCCGTCGAAGTCGGCGCGCTCGCGGTCGAGCATGTTCACCGCGATCGCCCGCGCCAGGCCGGCCTCGGCGGCGCGGTTCCACAGCCGCTCGGTCTGCACCTCGACGCCGGCGGCGGCGTTCACGACCATCAGCACCGCGTTGACCGCCCGCAGGGCGGCGAGGGTGTCGCCCTGGAAGGAGGGCTCGCCGGGGGTGTCGAGCAGGTTCACCTTGACGCCGTTCCACGTCAGGTGGCACAGCGACGCGGAGATGGACATTCCGCGGCGCTGCTCGTCGTCGTCGAAGTCGGCGACGGTGGTGCCGTCGGCCACGCGTCCCTGGCGGGTGGTGGCCTTCGCGGCGAAGAGCATCGCCTCCACGAGGCTCGTCTTGCCGCTGCCGCGGTGCCCGAGGACCGCGACGTTGCGAAGCTGGGCAGGATCGGGATGCGCCATGGGCTTCGTGCCTTTCCTCACAAGGCCGGGAAGCCGCAGTACTCGACCGTCCGCTAGGCCTGGTCAACCTCCCCGTCCTGCAGCCGGCCCTTGAGCCGCAGGATGGCCTTCGTGTGGAGCTGACTGACCCGGCTCTCGGTCACGCCGAGCACCTCGCCGATCTCCCGGAGCGTCAGCCCGTCGTAGTAGTAGAGGGCGATCACGATCTTCTCGCGCTCGGGCAGGCGGGCGATCGCGTCGGCCAGCGTGTCGCGCAGCTCCGTGACGTCCAGGAGGTCCGACGGGTTGCTGGGACGCTGGTCGCGTGATCGTGTCGATCAGCGACAGGGACTCGCCGCCGGAGGACACGCTCCACGTCTCGTCCAGGGCGATGATCGACGAGTTCGCGATCTGGGTGATCGCGGCCTGGAACTCGTGCATCTCCATCCCGAGCGCCGCCGCGAGCTCCTCGTCGGTGGGGGCCCGCTGTAGCTTGTGCTCCAGCTCGGTGGCCTTCCGCTCGATCTCGCGCGAGCGGGCGCGCACGGAGCGCGGCACCCAGTCGAGGGAGCGCAGCTCGTCGATGATCGCGCCCTTGATGCGCGTGACGGCGTAGGTCTCGAACTTCACCTGGCGGCCCGGGTCGTAGCGCTCGACGGCGCCGATCAGTCCCATCAGGCCGTAGGAGATGAGGTCGCTCTCCTCCACGTGCGCCGGGAGGTGGCTGTTCATGCGACCCGCGACGTACTTCACGAGCGGCGCGAACGTGAGGATCAGGCGGTCGCGGGCCGCGGGATCGCCGGTGGTCTTGTACCGGCGCCACAGCATGCGCAGCTCCTCCTCCCCCTGGGCGGCGCCGGCTCCGGCGCGCGCGAAGGCGTCCCAGGTCATGCGGAAGCGATCCGGTCGTGCGGCATTTCGACAGTCTAGTGGACCGGATCCGGGATCCCTGCCGGGACCCGCCTCACCGGGCCGGTCGTGACCTGCCGTCGAGCCACATGACCAGCGCGATGTCGACGGCCGCGAGCACGGCGATGCGCGAGCCCCATGCCGATCGCCAGGCCCGTGTTCTCGTCGCCCTGGCCGAGCACCATCCCCACCGCGATCGTCCCCGCGAACCACACGAGCGCCCGCGTCAGCCGCAGCGCGTAGGCGTGGCCCAGCCCGGGCAGCAGCAGGCTCAGCAGCGTCGCGATGACCACGGCCCGGCGGTCGGTGGGCCGCGGCTTCAGGCCGCCTGCGCTCACACCGTCACCGCCTCGCCGGGGCGCGCCAGGTCGACCGGGCCGGCGAACTCCGCGCGGGCCTGGGCGAGGGTGGCCGCGACGTCCCTCGACGGGTCGAGGTGCGTCAGCAGCAGCCGCCCCACCCCCGCGCGCGGCGGCGATGCGCCCCGCCTCGCCGGCGGTCATGTGCGGCACGTCCGCCACCTTGGGACCGGCGCCGAACGTCGCCTCGCACACCAGCACGTCGCAGCCCGCCGCCAGCTCCGGGAGCGCGTCGCCGTACGCGCAGTCGGCGCCGAAGCACACGGCGGCGCCGTCGCGCTCGAACCGCACGGCGTTCGTCGGCGGCAGGTGCGGCACCTCGCGGTGGCGCATCACCAGGCCGCCGCCCAGGACCACCTCCCCGGCGTCCGGGGCGAACGCCGACCACGTGAACGCCGTGTCGAACCCGCTCGCGCCGGAGAAGGCGATGAGCCGCTCGCGCAGCCCGGGCGGGCCGAGCACGGGCAGCGGCGGCGACCCGACCCCCGGGCCCCACACCATGTGCACCTCGAGGCCCATCAGGTCGACGCAGTGGTCGGGGTGGAGGTGGGTCACGACCACCTGCGTGAGCGCCTCGGGCGCCATCTCCTGCCGGAGGCGGGTGAGCACGCCGGAGCCCAGGTCGACCATCACCGCGGCCCCGCCGCCGCGCACGAGGTAGCCGCTCTGGGCCTCGCCGGGCGACGGACACGCGTTGCCGACCCCGATGGGGAGGAGGGTCAGGCGGGGCCCGGCGATCTTCCTGCCTCTGGTCCCGGCATCGGCGGCCCATGCTATACCGCGCCCCATGGCTCGCCCGGCCCTCCGCGCCGTCCTTGCGGCACTCGTCGTGCTGGCCGTCTCCCTGGCCGCGGCGTGCGGCGGCGGTGGCGGCGGCGGCGGCGAGGACCTCACCCAGGACCTGACGCCCGCCGAGGTCCTGACGCGCAGCGCCGACGCGGCCGCGAAGGCGGGTCCGTTCCAGGATCTCCCTCGCCGTGAAGGGCACCGTGGACATCACCCGGCCCGACGCGCTGCCCCAGGGCATCGGCCAGCTGCTCAACGGGGCCATCGACATCACCGGCGAGGGCCCGGTGCAACCCGCCCGACCGCGCGTCCATCGACGCCACCGCCAAGGTCTCCCGGATCGGCCTCCAGGTGAACCTGACGCGCGTCGGCGACAACGTGTACGTCGGGATCCTCGGGCAGGACTTCAAGCTCGATCTTCCGCCGGAGCAGGTGGCGCTGCTCGACTTCGGCGACCTCTACCCCACCCTCGTCGGGTGGACGACGGACCCCCAGGAGGCGGGACGCGAGGAGGTCGACGGCGCCCAGACCGTGAAGATCACGGGGACGCTCGACCCGGCGAAGGCGCTCGGTGACCTCGGCCCGGTGCTGGGCGCCACGGGCGACATCACCGCCGCCGAGGCGCGGCGCGCGCTCCAGGAGGGCACCGCCGAGTTCTGGGTCGGCACCGAGGACCTGCTGCCGCGGCGGGTGCACGTCGTGCTCCGCGGCGACGGCACGGGCGTGGTGGACGGCGTGGGCGCCATCGACCTGGACCTGACGGCCGACTTCTCCGACTGGGGCCAGCCCGTGGACATCCCCGAGCCCCAGAACGCCCGGCCGCTCGACCCGAACGGACTCGGCGGGCTGATCGGCTAGCCGGCGCCGCGGGCGCCGGCGTCAGTAGTCGTCGGTGTCGGCGTTCGGGTCGACCTGCGTCGACCCCACCGGGAGCTGCCCCGGGGCGTCGAACGTCTGGCCCAGGAAGTCCTGGTACTCGACGATGTCGTTGAACGTCCGCTCCAGCACCACCTCGCCGCTGTGGTACATGCGGATGCGGCACTCGACCCGGCCCTGGGTCTTGTCCACCCAGAACTGGGTGCGGCCGAGCTCCCCGCCCCCGAGCTCGAAGTCGACCTCCTCCATCCGGAACTCGCCCGGTGGCGTCTCGAGGGCGAGCTGGCCCATGTCGGGGGTGGAGGGCAGCCAGTCGCCCACCGCGGCGCTGTCCCGTCCGCCGCCCACGACCGGGTGCCCGTGCCGGAGCACGACGAGCCCTTCGCGGCGGATGCCGCTCAGCTCGATCGAGTCCGGGCCGCCCTGGACCGCGTAGTAGATCCCCGTCTGCGGGTCGTAGACGAGCGCGGCCTCCATCAGCGGCGACGCGCGGCGCATCTCGTGGTACGTGATCAGCCCCTCGAGCAGGCTGTGCTGGTCGACCTGGGACGTGACCCGGTCGCCGATCCGCGGCCGCCCCGGCGGGCCAGGGCCGCCGCCGCCCGGGTCGTGCCCGCCCGGGGGACGGCCGCCGGCGCCGCCCGCCGCCCCGCCGTCGCCCTCCCGCGGCGTCCGGCGCGAGCCCGGGGGCCGCGACGGGGCCCCGCCCGACCCGCCGCCCCTCGCCGCGGCGGCCGCCGGCGCGGCGCCCGCCGGGGCGGCGCCCGCCGGTGCGGGCGCGGGCCCGCCGCCGCGCTCGTCGGTCAGCCGGTCCCGCTCGGCGGCGCGCGCGTCGGCCGCGTCCTCGAGCCCCCGCAGCCGCTGCAGCTCGCGCTCGTGCTGCGCCACCAGCCGCAGGTCGGGCTCGCGCCCGGAGGCGATGTCGTCCAGGAGCCGTGCCTCGATGTCGCGGACCGTCTCCCGCCCGTGCTCGGCGGCGGTCTCGGCCAGGTCGGCCTGGCGCTCGGCCTCCATCACCACGGACTCCTGCTCGGCGCGGTCGCCGGTGGCGTAGGCGCGGGCCTCCTCGACGAAGGCGCGGTACTCGGCCTCGTAGTGCTCGGCCAGGGCCCGGGTCAGCGCGAGCTGCTCGCGCAGGGCCGGGTCGGCGTTCGCCCCCTGCGCGTCCACCTGGGCCTGGAGATGGTCCACCTGGTCCCAGTACTCCGTCCGCCGGTCCAGGATCTGCTCGCGGTTCGCCCGTCCCGGCTGCGCGTAGATGTTGTCCCACATGCGCTGCGCGTCCTGCGCCTCCCGGCCGCCGATGGGGCCCTCGCGCTGGTGCGTCTGCCACGCGGCCTCGGCGACGTCGGCGGGGATGCCCATCTCGCGGGCGATCGTGGGCCCGTCACTCCCCGCGGCGGCGCGCAGGCGCGCCATGTTCCACCACTGGGCGGCGTGCTCCAGCTCGTGCGAGACGAGGTTGCCCAGGTCGCCGACCGCCCCGCCGGGCCCGACGCGCGCAGCCGGGTCGAGACCCCGGGCGATCTCTGCGGAGTGGAGGGCCGGCGCGCCCAGGACGTCGGGGTGCACCCGCAGCGACCACGTCGGGAAGTCGAAGACGGCGCCGTTGGCGAGGTTGACCTCGCCGGCCGCGAGGCGGGCGGGCGGTACGCCCTTCGCGGCGAGCACGTTCTCCACGGGACGCTCCAGCGCGCGCAGTCGTTCCCCCGCGTTCATCCCCGGCCAGTGGCTCGCGACCTGCTCCAGGTCGTTCGTGAGGTTGCGCGCCTCCCGCCGGGGCGCGCCGGCCTCCGGCCGCGCCGCGTCGGGGCCACCGGGACCGCCCGGCCCGCCGGACGGGGGGCGCGCCGGCGCGGTGTCGGACGCGGGCGGGGCGGCCTCCGCGGCCGGCCGTGCCGCCTCGCCGGCGGGGCGGGCCGCGGGCACCGTCGGCTCCGGCACGGGGACGGTCCCCTCGGCCGGTCGCGCGGCGGGCTCGGCCGCGGGACGCGGTCCCGTGGCCTCCCCGCCGGCCGGCGGGGCCCCGCCCTCGTGGACCGGGGCGCCCTCGGGGGCGGCGGGGCCGCCGCCGCCCCCGCGGATCTTGCCCAGCTGGTTCATCAGGATGCTCTGGAGCAGGGCCTCGGGGGTGAACTGGTTCTCCCCGGTCACCGCCGTCGTGGCGGCCGCGGAGCCGGCGATGTTGCCGCCCTCCAGGGCGACCTTCATCGCCAGGCTCGCCTCGTCGGCCATCTGGGCCGCCTGCCCGACGCCCTTGCCGAGGGCGATCTTCACGCCCGCCTGCTCGGCCGCCTCCGCGCTCGCCTTCGCCGCCCGGCCCGCCACCTGCTTGCCGATCGCGCCGACCAGCTCCTCGCCGAGCTTGCCGCCGACGGCGCCGGTCACCCCGCCGAGGACGTCGCCGGTGAAGCGGTCGAGGGTGTAGGCGTCGCCGTAGATGATCATGTTGCTGGCGACGGTCGCGCCGATGTTGATCGCGGTCGCGGCGATGAACCCGCCGCCGACGCCCGGCAGCGCGACCGCCAGCGCGATCTGCACCGCCATGGAGATGGCCGAGCGCAGCTGCTCGACCATCCGGGCGTTCTCCTCCTCGTACGCCGTCGCGTCGCCGGTGAGCGTCGCCCGGACGCGGCGCATCTCCGCGAGGATCTGGGCCCGCGGGCGGCCCCACGGGTCGTTGCGGTCCCACTCGGCCTTCAGGGCGGTCAGGCGGGAGGCCGACTCGTTCATCAGGACCTGGGTCTCGGGGTCGTCGCCGATCTCCCGCAGTGCGCCCATCGCCCCGCTGGTCCCCTCGGTGATCTGCAGCTCGAGCTTCCCGAACCCCTCGAGCCAGTCCACCTCGGCCTGGCCGCCGAGCTGCTCCTTGGTGGGCTTCTGGAGCGCCTCCTCCACGGCGCCCGCCTCGCGCCCGCTGACCACGGCGCCGGAGTACTTCGCCGGCATCATCGCGGCCTGCGCGGCAGTGCCCCAGAGGCCGAACAGGGTCTCGCGCAGGCCCTTCCCGCGCTTCGCGCGGTAGGCGTCCTCCAGGGCCTGGACCGCCTCGTGGTGGGGCTGGCGCTTCAGGACCGCGACGACGCCGTCCTCGTCCTTCTTGCGGATGGCGATGTCGAGCTCCTCGACGTCCGTCAGCCGTCCGCCGTGCGCCACGAGCGCGTTCATCAGGTCGGTGTTGTGCTCGTCGGCGCTGTCGACGATCTCCTGCCAGCTGCGCTTGCGCCCCGGGATGCCGTCGTAGGCCGCAACGAACGCCTTCGTGTACTCCTGCGCCTGCTGGTTGACGGCCGCCTCGAACGCGGCGGGGCTCGCGAGGGCCATCCGCTGGTCCGGGGGGACGGACGCGTCGGAGGCCCGCGCCATCACGTCGTGCTGGGCCTGGGCGCGGAACCCGCGCAGGATCGGGGTGATCTTGTCGGTCTTGGTCGTCCCCTCCATCTCCATCTGGAGGAGCTTCATGGCGGCGGTGTCGACGAGGGTCGCCTTGACCGTCGCGACGATCATCAGCCCCTGGACCGGCCCGAGCGTGGCGTAGAGGGAGGAGCCGAGCGTCTGCCCCTCCTCCGCGCCCTTCACGTTCAGGATCGCGTCGAGGCGGGCGTTGACCGCCTGGTCGGCGGTCTTGCCGGCGTTCGCCGGGTCGGCCATCGCCTCCTGGCGGTTCATGTCGAGGATGCCGCCGATCTCCCCCGACAGCTTCTTGCGCTCCTCCTGGGCCGCGAACGCCCGGAACGGGTCGTCCTTCGCCTTCTCGTCCAGCTCCTCGATGCGGCGCCGCTTCTCCTCGATGGCGATCGCGTCGGCCATCGCCCAGTTGCCGAGCCGGAGCTGGAGCACCCGGTTGCGGTGGCCCGTGTTCGGGAGCTTGTCGTTGAGCACGTCGTCGAGCGACCGGTTCCGCATCCGCTCGAATGCGGCATAGACGCGGTCGAGCTCCTCCGGGGGCCGTCGGTGGAGGGCGCAGATCCGCTCGCGGTCGCCCGCGTCCACCGAGCCGTCGAGCACCTGCGCCAGCTCGGCGGCCACCGCCTCCACCTTCGCGTCGGTCGCCGGGCCGCCCGGGGTCTCCGCCTTCGTGCCCTTCATCAGCGCCCGGATGCGCGGCTCCCACATGGGGCGGCGGGTCAGGACGCTCGGGAAGCCGGACTCGCCCATCCCGAAGAGGTCGTCGTCGAGGGTCCGCTTCCCCCCGGTCTCCAGCGCCGAGTAGAGCTGGGCGATCCGCGCGACCTGCTTCGCGGTTCGGCCGTCGAGGGCCTCGACCACCGCCTCGGCGTGGATGCTCCGGACGAGGATCGGCTTCTGCCGCGCCATGAACCCGCTGCCCTCGGTCTCCCAGCCGTCGATCTCGGTGTCGGACTGGTCGATCGCCCGCCGCAGGTCGTTGACGATGTTGTCGGGGTTGAAGTCGGGGTCGTCGGCGCTCGACCCGGGCGCGGCCTGGCGTGCCAGCGCGCGGCCCACGGCGCGGTTGCCGGCGGTGCCCTGCAACGCGAGCACCTGGGCCGCCAGCTGGTCGGCCTCCTCCTGCACGGGACCGCCGGCGCGCCTCTCGGGCGCCGGCTCCCGGCGGCCGTCGCCGCCGGCGCGAGCGCGGCTACGGTCGATCACTCCCGGCGGTCCTCATGCGATTCCTCCGCGGTCTCGCACCATGATCCCTCGCAGGGGCAGGGCCGTCCACGCCACGGCGGCGAGCAGAACCGCCACAAACCACACGGCGTCGATCCCGCCGCCGGCCGCGGCGGCGATCGCGACGATCGCGACGGAGCCCAGGGCGCGGACCGCCATCGGGCGGTCGCCGCCGCCGGCCGCGAGGCCCGCGCTGACCACGAACCAGGCCGCCAGGCCGCCCGCGGCCAGCCAGCGGTAGAACGCGGCCGGGTGGCCGTGCACGTCGAGCAGCAGCTCGCCGAGCGCGGCGGCGAGGGCCACGACGCCGCCGGTCATGACGAGGTGCATCAGCATCAGCGTCCTGAGCGGGAACGGCGGGTCCCCGTCCGAGGCGAACCCGTGCCGGAACGCCAGCCACCACAGGCCGGCGAGGATCCCGAACGCCGCCACGGCGGCGACGCCCAGGCCGCGGGCCCACTCCGCGGCGGACGCGCCGCGCACCACCTGGGCGACCCCCTCCCCCAGGACGATGATCACGAACACCCCGAGGCGGTCGCCGAGGTGCTCCGGGCGGCCCGTCACGGGCACCAGCGGCGCGAGCTGCCCGCGCGACCGCGTCTTCCGCCGCAGACGCGCGGTCATGCGGGCGACCATCCGGTCCCGCTGCTCGGGGTCGGTGGCGGCCTGCGCCGTGGCGAAGGCCAGCTCGAGGGTGAGGGCGGCGGCCCAGATCCAGTACTTCGCGGGCTCCTCCACCCACAGGGACACGATCCACGGCACGGTGAGCCCCCCGAGCTGCACGCCCGGCCACGACGTCAGCAGCCGCCCGGTGCGCAGCGCCGCCCGCGCGGCGACGACGCGGCAGATCACGAAGCCGATCGCGAACGCGTTGGCGCGCTCGTCCAGGTTCCCGAGGGCCGCCGCCATCAGCCCGATCACGCCGGCGGCGCCCATCAGCACCGCGATCCGCGTCCCCTCGTTCGCCAGGTCGGCGTAGACGACGAACGAGATCCAGATGGACCAGATCGCGGTGAAGACGACGACGAAGACGCCGACGCCGCCCCAGTCCGGGTGCTCGTGGAGGCGGTCGGCCATCACGGCCGTGCAGACCACCACCACCAGGTCGAAGAAGAGCTCGAGCCACCCGACGAGTTCGGCGCTCCCCTCCCGGGCGGCGTCGCCGCCACCGTCGCCGCTCAGGCCTCCTCCATCCCGCGCAGCTCGGCGACGTTGCGGAGGTCGAAGTCGTCGGCGCCGTCCGGCTCCTCGAGGAACGCCGCCACGATCTCCCGCCCCATCGGCGGGCTCGTGGCGCGCAGCGACAGCGCCAGCACGTTCGCGTGGTTGTACCGCCGCGCCATCCGCGCCGTCTCCGCGTCGCCGCACAGGGCCGCGCGCACGCCCGGCACCTTGTTCGCGGCGATCGAGGCCCCGGTCCCGGACCAGCAGCACACGATCCCGCGATCGGCGCGCCCCTCGGCCACGGCGCGGGCCGTGCCGGCGCTGGCGGCCACCCACTCCTCGCCGCCGCCGGCGAGCGGGCCGAACAGCTCCACCTCGTGGCCGGCCTCGCGCAGCGCCCCGGCCAGTTCGTCGGTCAGGACGGTCCGCTCGTCCGACCCCAGTGCGATCCGCATGGGTCCCTCCTCCGCCGCGCCGCTAGTCTCGCAGGGATGATCATCCGCGGAGGCACGTTCGGCCCGGTGGCCACCAACACGTACGTCGTCGCCGACGACCGGGGCGGCAGCGCGTGGGTCGTCGACCCGGCGATGGGCAGCCGGGGCGTGGGTGGACCAGACCCTCGAGCGCCTGGAGGTGACGCCCGTCGCCGTGCTCGACACGCACGGCCACTGGGACCACGTCGTCGAGAACCACGTGTGGGCGGCGCGAGGGCCTGCCGGTGTGGGTGGGCGAGGGCGACGAGGACTGGGTCGCGGCGCCCGCGCCCTTCAACCCGGCGCTGTTCGGCAACCCGCCCCCCACGCCCGGCGTGACGCCCGACCGGATCCTCCGCGACGGCGAGGTCCTGGAGCTCGGCGCGCTGCGCTTCCGCCTGCTCGCCACGCCCGGCCACTCGCCGGGGTGCATGGTGGCGCTGGAGGAGGCCGAGGGCGACGCCTTCGTGGGCGACCTGATCTTCGCCCAGGGCATCGGCCGCACCGACTTCCCGCGCAGCGACCCCGGCGCCATGCTGCGGAGCCTGGAGCGGGTGTTCGCCGAGGTCCCGCGGGCCACGCGGATCCACCCGGGGCACGGCCCCTGGGGCGTGACGCTCGGCCGAGGCGGAGCCCTACGCCAGGATGTTCATGTGAGCGCCGCGCCCGACCGCGACGCGGTGCTGCGCGTCCTGCGCGACGTCCACGACCCCGAGCTGCACCGCAGCATCGTTGACCTCGGCATGGTCGGCGACGTCGAGGTCCGCGAGGGCCGCGTGCTGGTCGCGATCCGCCTCACCGTGGCCGGCTGCCCGCTGAAGGCCGAGATCCAGCGGCGCGTGACCGAGGCGCTCGCCCCGCTGCCCGGGATCGAGACGATCCAGGTGACGATGGACGCGATGACCGACGAGGAGCGCAAGCGCCTGCGCCCGGGGCTCATCACCGGCGAGGAGCGCCCGTCGCCCTTCCAGCCGGGCAGCCGCACCACCGTCATCGGGGTCGCGTCCGGGAAGGGCGGCGTCGGCAAGTCGAGCATCACCGCCAACCTGGCCCTCGTCCTCGCGGAGGGCGGCGCGACGGTCGGCCTGCTGGACGCCGACGTCTACGGCTACTCCATCCCGCGCATGATGGGCGTCACGCGCCCCGCCGTGGCGGTCGACGACCTGATGATGCCGGTCGAGGCCCACGGCGTCCGGATGATGTCGATCGGCTTCCTCACCGAGGAGGACTCGCCGGTCATCTGGCGCGGCCCGATGCTGCACAAGGCGCTCACCAGCTTCATCACCGAGGTGTGGTGGGACGACCCCGACTACCTCCTGGTCGACCTCCCCCCCGGCACCGGCGACGTGGCCCTGTCGCTGTCGCGGGCTCCTGCCGACCGCGTCGTTCGTGATCGTCACGACCCCCCAGCTCGCCGCCCAGCGCGTCGCGCGCCGGGCCGCCGCGATGGCCGCGCGGGTGAACCTGCCGGTGGCGGGCGTGATCGAGAACATGAGCTGGTTCGAGGCGCCCGACACCGGCGCCCGCTACGAGGTCTTCTCCGGCGGCGGCGGGCGAGCTGCTCGCGGCCGAGCTCGGGCGTGCCGCTCCTCGGCCGGATCCCGCTCGAGCCGGCCGTGGCGCGGGCGGGCGACGCGGGCCTGCCGGTGGTGGCGTCGGCGCCGGAGAGCCCCGCCGCCCGCGCGCTGCGCGGCGCCGCCGAGCGGCTGCTGGCCGTGGTCCCGCGGCCGGTCGCTCGCGCGCTCCTGACGCCGGGCCCGCTGGTAGCATCGCTCTTCCGCGGCACCCGTCCGGACCACCCGGCGGACGCCGTCGTCCACGACGCCCGAGGAACGCTGAATGGCTTACATCATCACGGAGCCCTGCATCGGCACGAAGGACACCTCCTGCGCCGACGTCTGTCCCGTTCGACTGCATCCACCCCGCCGCGGGCGAGGAGGGGCACGACGAGGCGACGATGCTCTACATCGACCCCGCCGAGTGCATCGACTGCGACGCGTGCGTCGAGGCCTGCCCGGTGGACGCGACGATGGCGGAGGACGACGTCGCCGGACAAGTGGGACGTCTTCAAGGAGATCAACCGCGTGTACTTCGAGGAGGGCCCGGCGGCCGGCGAGAAGATGGTCGCCGACTATCTCTCCAGCAAGGCGTAGCCGGGGTGTAGCCGTCCTCGTGGCGGTGGGGGCGCTGGCGGGCCAGCCGGCCCTCGCCGCCGCCGCATCCGATGCGTGGAGCCTGCCGGTGCCGTTCTCGGCGCCCGGCCGGGTGCTCCCCAGCGAGCCCGCCGTCGCGGTCGCCCCGGAGGGGCGCGCGGTGGTCGCGTGGTGGCGCCGCGACGCCGCGCTCGCACCGCTCCGCGACGTCGTCCAGATCCGGACGCGGGCCACGCCGTCCGCCCGCTTCCTGGGGCCGCGGACCGTGTCGGCGCGCCGGGCGGACACCACCCAGCCGGTCGCCGCGGCCGCCGAGGGCCGCCGGACGCTGGTGGGCTGGACCGACGACCGCGGCGCGGTCGCCCTGACGCTGCCGCGGGGCGCCCGCCGGCCCGCCGTGACGCTGCTGCACGAGGGGGCGGGCGCCCGCATCCAGGACCTCCGCGTCGCGATCGCCCCCACCGGCGCCGGGATCGCCGTGTGGATCCGCGCGAACCCGGCCCCGACGCTGCGGATCGCGCGCCGCTCCGCCGCCGCCGGCACGTGGTCGGCCCCGGCCGACCTGGGCCCGCGCCGGCGCCGCGCACCCCGCGGTCGCGATGGCGGCCGACGGCTCGGGCCTGGTGGTGTGGGAGCGGCCCGGCGGCCTGGACCTCGCGCCGGTGGCCCCCGACGGCACCGCGGCGCCCCGGCGCCGATGCCGGGCGCGGGCGCCACGGCGCGCCGCCCCGCCGTCGCGATGAACGCCGCCGGCGACGCCGTCGTGGCGTGGTGGGAGGCCGGCGTGATGGCCGCGGGACGCCCCGCCGGGGGTGGGTTCGGCGCGCCGGCGGCGCTGTCCGCGCCGGCGGCGCCCCGCCGCGCCTCCGGGCCCCGGAGGTCGCGCTCTCGGGGGGCCGCACGGCGACCGCCGCGTGGCTCCGGATCGACGGCGGCCGCGCCCGCGTGGAGGGCGCCGTCGGGCCGTTCGACGGCCCGTGGCCGGCCGCGACCGCCCTGTCCCCGCCGACCGCCCGGAACGCCGGCCGGCCCTCGCTGGCGGGTGCCGCGAACGGCGCCGCGGTGGTGGTCTGGTCGCAGCCCGTGGGGCGGTCCGCCTCCGCGATCCGGGCGCGCATCGTGGGGCGTGGCGTGACGTCGTTCGGCCCGGTGGAGGCCCTCTCCACGCCCGCGGGGCGGGGTACGGCCCCCGCAGCGGGCATCGACGGCGCCGGCCGCGCCGTGGTGGCGTGGCGGGAGGATCCGCTCGGCGGCGGCGGCCGCTCGTTCCGCGGCGTGGTCCGCCGCGCGATCGGCTGACTACTCCTCGTCCTCCTCGCCCAGCCCCGGGCGGATGATCGGGGAGGCGTGGTGCACCACCAGGCGCCAGCCGCCGGCGTCGAGCACGAAGACGTTGGTGGCGGCGACCTCGGCGACGGCGGTGGAGCCCTCGCCCGTGGCGGAGGTGATCCGCTCCACGCAGCTCACCCAGGCGACCGGGTCGTGGACGACCACGTGGACGTCGGCGATCTCGAACTCGATGTAGCCGGTGTGGGACATGATCGCCTCCCAGGCGCCGCCCACCTCGTCCCACCCGCGCTGCACCGGCCCGCCGGGATGCACGCACACCACGTCGTCGCCGCCCGCCCAGACCGCCGCCATGGCGTCGATGTCGAGGGCCTCCAGGGCGTCGTAGAAGCGGCGGTTCGCGTCCCGCACCTGCGCGACGATGGCGTCGTTCATCAGTTCATCCTCCATCGCAGCTCACGGATCGCGCGAACCTGCTCCTCCACCGCCGCCGCGCCGGGGTGGTCGGGACGGGCGGTCAGGAACGCCGCGGCGGTGGCCTCGGCCTCCTCGTAGCGGCCGGTCCCGCTGAGCAGGGAGATCGACGCGCGCACCAGCTCGGCGTCGTCGGGCTGCACGATCAGGCCCACCTCCACCGTCCAGAGCGCCTGGTCGAGCCGGCGGCGGCGCATGTAGGAGCCGCGCAGGTTGCGCAGCGTCCGGGCCAGGATCTCGCGCGGCTCCACGGGGTCGAGGAACTCGACGCCGGAACGGCACCCCGGCGGTGCGCTCCACCAGCCGGGCGCACTCCGCCAGGTCCAGGCGCACCCACCCGTTGAACGGGTCGATCACCACCGGGTCGGCGCCGCTGCGGTCGGCCACCACGAAGTGGCCCGGCAGGCCCACGCCCACCAGCGGCGAGCCCACCCGGGAGGCGACCGCCAGCGCGACGGTGGCCAGCGCGATCGGCAGGCCGCGGCGGCGCTCCAGCACCTCGTGGACGAAGGAGTTCCGCGGGTCGTCGTAGTCGTCCACGTCGCCGCGGAAGCCGTGCTCGCGCAGCGCCGGCACCACCCCCTCCGCCCGGGCGGCGGTCGCGAGGCCCTCCACCGTGGCGAGCGCCGTCTCGAGGTCGATCCCCTGGTCGGCCTCGCAGGCGATCATCAGGTTCGCCTCCGCCAGGTCGATCGCGGGCGCGTCCAGCAGCTCGGCCAGCCGCCTGCCGGCTCGCGACGCTCACCGCGCCCGCCCCAGCAGCGCCGCGTCGTTCTCGATGGCGGCCGCGCGGGTGAGGGCCTGCACCACCTTGCGGGCGGCGGGATCCTCCCCGGCCGTCCGACTGGCGAGCCCCGCCGCCGCGCGGCGCCGGGCCGGCGCCCGGGCATGCCGTCGGCGTGGCGGGCGGCCTGGGCCAGCAGCGGCGCCGGCGACCGGGTCGTGGCGCACCAGCGCCATCTCGCACTGGGCGAGGGCGGCGGCCAGGCGGACCTCGTCGGCCGCGCTCACGGCACCCAGCGTCGCAGGTTCCCGCCCATCACCCCGGCGCCAGATCGTCATCGCCCCACGCCGCCACATCCGCGGCGCGCCGCACCAGCAGCAGGGCGGTGCCGTGGTCGCCGTAGGGGCGGTCCGACCCGAACACGAGCCGCGCCGGCGGCAGCGCCGCCAGGTCGGCGAGCGCCGCGAGCGACGTGTCGAGCATCACGTTGGGCCACCCGTCCAGGCGGGCGGCGAGCGCGCGGGCGTCGCCGCGGCCGCCGTGGGCCAGCACCAGCCGCGCGTCGGGCACCGCCTCGACCAGCGCGGCGATCCCGCCCGCCAGCGGCCGCGCGCCGAAGCCGGCGTGGATCGTGACCGGCCACCCGCGGGTGGCGGCGTCGCGGACCACCTCGACCGCCTCCTCCGACTCGGGGCGGAAGCGCTGCGCCACCGGGTGGAGCTTCAGCCCCCGCGCCCCGGCGGCGGCGGCGCGCGCCATCGCGTCGAGCGCCCCCGGCTGCGTGGGGTTGACCCGGCAGAACGGGATCACGCGCCCCGGCGCCGCCTCGGCGGCGGCGATGATCGCCGCGTTCGCGGCGGCGAACTGCTTGTCCGGGCCCGGCTCGTTCGCGGGGAAGCACACCGCCGACTCGAGCTCCCAGCGCTCCAGGTCGGCGAGCAGCCCGGCGCGGTCCAGCGCGTGGCCGTCGGCGTCGCGCCCCAGGTGGACGTGGGCGTCGGCCGAGCCGCCGCGGGGCAGCGTCGCGACCGCCGCCGCCACCTCGTCCTCCAGCGACCGCAGGGCGCCGACGTCGGCACCGGCGCGGGCGAGCGCGTCGCCGTCCTCGCCGAACACCCGCACTACAGGCCCTCGAACGCGGCGATCGCGTCGCGCATCGAATCCGGCATGCGGGTTGGTCGCGGCGCGTCGTACCCGCCCACGCCCACGATGGTGAGCACCGCGTCCGCCAGGTGGCCCGGCGGCCCCCCGGAGACGCGCTCCAGCCGGACGGCGTACTCGTGGCTCGACCCGCCGAGGCGCGTGACCCGCACGAACGCCTCCACCTCGTCGTCGAAGCGCGCCGGCGCGCGGTAGTCCACCTCCAGGCGCCGGACCACGAACAGGTGGCCGTCCGGGCCGAGCGGCGGGACCCCGACGTGGCGGCGGTAGGCCAGGACGGCGCGGTCGACGTGGTGGACGTAGCGGCCGTAGTAGACGACGGCGCCGAGGTCGGTCTCGGCCACGTCGACCCGGGAGACCGCGCTGAAGCGGAACGGCGGCACCCGGTCGGTGGGCCCCGAGTGGGCGTCCCGCGCCCGCCCGCTCACGCGCGCCGCCCGATCAGGAGGTGGTGCCAGCCGTCATCGACGTCGACGATGCGCTCCAGCGGGGCGCCCGCCGCCGCCATCCAGCCGCGGTAGTCGTCCTCGGTCCAGGCCTCGCCGCCGACGGTGGAGACCAGCATCATCAGGCCGAACACCGGGCCCTGCGGCCTGCGGTCGCCCAGCACCTCGCCGATCAGGAGCAGCCCGCCGGGCGCGCAGCGCGGCGACCGCGCGCGCGACGAGCGCCGCGGCCTCGTCCCGGTCGAGCAGGTGGGCGATGTTGCCGAGGTGGACGGCGTCCCACGGGCCCTCGGGGAGCCCCTGGGTGGCGTCGCCCGCCACGGGGGTCACGCCGGCGGCGCGCAGGTCGCGGGCGCCGATCTCGAGCGTCCCCGGCAGGTCGACCACGGTGACGTCCCATCCCGTCCCCCGCGAACGCCCGGGCGTGGACGCCGGGCGCGCCGCCCACGTCCAGCATGCGACCGCCCGGCCGCGGCGGCGGCCCCACCGCGGCGAGCACCGCGGGGATCCGCGGCGCGGTGACGTCCCGCATCGCGCGCATGAAGCGCTCGCGGGTGTCCGGGTCCCCGGCGGAGACGTCGTCGGGCGGCAGGCCGCCGCGGAGGACGTCGGCCAGCGCGAGGTGGCTGCGGATGGCACGGACCTCCAGGTGCAGCGCGCCCGCCGGGTCGGTGCCGTCGGCGGCCGGCGCCAGCAGGGCGTCGCCCCGGGCGGTGGTCCGGAGGACGCCGTCGCCCACGGGCTCGAGCAGGCCCTGATCGGCGAGCGCGGCCGCGACGATGCGGGCGGCGCGGTCGTCGAGCCCCGCCGCCCGAGCGGCATCCTGCGGCGTGGCGCCCCCGCGGAACCCCGCGAGCAGCCCCGTCTCCAGGGCCGCCAGCGCGGTCAGCGCCTCCCTCCAATCGACGGTGCGGCTGGCGGGAGGCATCCGGGAAGGCTATCCGTCGTCCTCCGGCTGCCGCCGCCGGAACCACCGGCGGCGCTTGGGCGACTCCTCCTCGCCCTCGCCCTCGCCCTCGGCCGCGGGAGCCTCGGCCGCGTCGGGCACCGGCGGGGCCGGCGGGACCTCGGCGGGCGGGGGCGGCGCGGGCGGCGGGGGGACGTCGACCGGCGGCGGGGGTGGTGGCGGCGGCGGAGGGGGCGGCGGCGCGGCCACCTGCGGCTCCTGCGCGGGTGGGGGCGCGGGCGGCTCCGCGGGCGGCTCCGCGGAGGGCTCCGCGGGCGGCTCCGGCTCCGGGTCGGGCGGCGGGACCGCCTTCCGGGAGAAGGTGGCGTAGATGTCCTCCTCCTCCGGCTCGGGCTCCGGCGGAGGCGGCGGGGGCGGTGGGGGCGGCGGCGGCACGGCGACCGGCTCCGGGGGCGGGGGCGGCGCGATGTCCACCGGCGGCGGCGGCTCGACCGGCGGCGGCGGCTCGACCGGCGGCGGCGGCGCCGGCGGGCGGCGGGGGCGGCGGCGGGCGGCGGCGAGGGGGCGGCGGTGCGGTCGCGACCGGCTCGGGTTCGGGCTCCGGCTCGGGCTCCGGCTCCGGCTCCGGCTCGGGCTCCGGCTCCGGCTCGGGCTCGGGCTCCGGCTCGGGCTCCGGCTCCGGCTCGGGCTCGGGCTCCGGCTCCGGCTCCGGGGGCGGCGGGGGCGCCGCCGCGGGCTCGTCGAGCACGATGGCCGGCCCGAACACCGTCGCCGCCGGCGCCGGCGTCCACAGCACGCGCAGCTCGGTGACGCCGATCGTCACGATGTCCCCCTGCGCGAGGGGGGCGGGCCGGTCGATGCGGCGCCCGTTGATCGTCGTCCCGCCGGTCGAGCCGAGGTCCTCGAGCATGAGCAGCCCGGCGTCCACCCACACGCGCGCATGGCGGCGGGACACGCGCGGGTCGGTCAGGACCACGTCCGCGGACGGGTCGCGGCCGATCCGCGTCTCCCCCTGGTGCAGCGCGAACCGGGCGCCCTCGTCCCTGCCCGCCACCACCTCGAACACATCGTCGGTCACCGGCCGTCCTTTCCTGGCGCACAATCCCATTCCCGCGGCGGTGTCGACAAGCTGTGGCACGCCTCCCGGGGTGGCGGGACCGGCGGCGCTGCCCGATCGTCTGCCCCAAGGTGCGGTCGGTCGGCGTGGACACCGGCGCGGCGCCGTGCCTACGATCGGTGATCGGAACCCCCCGAGCGGCCGCGCATGGCGCGAAGGAGGCGTTTGTGGGCGCCCACGGACGCGAGCACGACCAGGTCGACGAGCGGGATCGCGGCGACCGCGGGATGGAGGCGCCCGAGCCCGACCCCGTCGAGCGGGTGGCGTCGGGGATCGGCAACCGGGCCTTCACGGAGCTGGCGCGGCACGGCGAGGGGATCCTCCCCGACGGCCGGGCGCACCCCGACGTGGAGCGGGCGATCGCGGCGCGGCGCGGCAGCGGAAGCGCCCTCGACCCGGGCGTCCGTGAGCGCGTGGGCCCCGGGCTCGGCGACGACCTCGGCGACGTCCGCGTCCACGACGGGCCCGACGCCGACGCGCTCGCGCGCTCCGTGCAGGCCCGCGCGTTCGCGGTGGGCAGCGACGTCTTCTTCGCCGACGGCGAGCACCGCCCCGGCACCGCCGCGGGCGACCGGCTGATCGCCCACGAGCTGACCCACGTGGTGCAGCAGCGGGGGGCGCCGGCCGACGGCCCGCTGACCGTGTCGCAGCCCGGCGACGCATCCGAGCGCGAGGCCGACCAGGCCGCCGATGAGCTCGCCGGCTGAGCCGGTCCGCCTGGACCTGATCGCGGCGCGGGTGCGCGCGGCGGTCGAGTCGGTGGCGGCGTCCGACCCGAACCCCACCGACCCCTTCCGCGGCCTGTACGTCACCGACGAGCTGGCCCTGGCCATCGCGCGGTCCGAGCCGGGGCTCGACCCCGACTCCCGCCTGGCCCTCGCCGTGGAGCGGCTGGCGCTCGACCCGCTGGACGCCGCCGTGCTGGCGGTCTGCGCGGCGCCGGAGCTGAACCCGGCCTACGGCCGCCTCTACGCGTACCTCCACGACGACGTCACCCGCAAGCTGCCGAGCGCCGGGCTCGTGGCGCGCCTGGTCGCCGGCGACGGGGTGACGCCCGGGGAGGTGCTGGCCCGCTTCGCCCGCGACGCGCCGCTGCGCCGCCTGGGGGCGCTCCGGCTCATCGACGAGCGCGGCCAGACGCCGATCGCGGACCGGGCCGTGAAGGTCGCCGACCCGGTGGCGGCGCTGCTGCTGGGGGCCGACCTGGACGAGACGCTCCACGACGGGCGCCTGCGCCGCGAGCCGATCCCCGCGACCGCACACGGGCGCGACGACGCGCTCCTGGGCCTGCGGGCGCTGGCGGCCTGCGACACCCACCTGCCGCTCCTGGTGGTCGGCCCCGACGCGCCCGGCCTGCTGGCCGCCGCCCTCGGCGCGCCCCTCCTGATGGTGGACGCGGCGGACGCCGGCGACGCCGGACTGATGCGCGACGCCCGCCTGGTCGCCGCCCTGGAGGGCCGGCGCCGCTGCTTCGACGGACTCGAGGCCCTCGACCCGGGCGCACGCCGCTCGGTGCTGCGCGCGCTGGGGGCGATGGACGAGCGGGCGCTCGTCTGCGGGCTGGGCCAGGACGCGGCGGTCGCGCTGGGCGACCGCACCGCGATGGTGGTCGAGGTCCCCCTCCCCACGTTCGCCGAGCGGCGCGCGGCGTGGGCCCTGCACACCGGCGTGGACGACGTGGACGACGTCGCCGCGAAGTTCCGCCTGTCGATGGGCCAGATCGCCGACGCCGCGGAGGTCGCACGGCACACCGCGGCGGTGGAGGGCGCGGCGGCCCCGAGCCGCGAGCACCTGGACCTGGGGGCGCGGCGCGCGTCGAGCGGGCGCCTCGGCGAGCTGGCGGTGCGCCTCGACCCGGCGTTCGGCTGGGAACAGCTCGTGCTGCCGGAGAAGCCGATCGAGATCCTCCGCTCGATCTCCGGCTACCTCCGGCACCGCGACCTGGTGCTGTCCGAGTGGGGCTACGGGCGCACGGTCGCCCGGATGCAGGGGCTGAAGACGCTGTTCGCCGGCGAGTCGGGGACCGGCAAGACGATGGCCGCCCAGGTGCTCGCCCGCGACCTGGGCCTGGAGCTGTTCCGGATCGACCTGGCGACCGTCATCTCGAAGTACATCGGGGAGACGGAGAAGAACCTCGACCGCATCTTCTCCGCGGCCGAGGGCTCCAACGCGATCCTGTTCTTCGACGAGGCGGACGCGCTCTTCGGCCGGCGCTCCGAGGTGAGCGACTCGCACGACCGCTACGCGAACATCGAGGTCGCATACCTCCTCCAGAAGATGGAGGGGTACTCGGGCGCGGTCATCCTGGCCACGAACTTCCGCCACAACATCGACGAGGCGTTCCTGCGCCGCCTGGACCACGTCGTCGACTTCCCGTTCCCGGAGCCGGAGGACCGGGAGCGCATCTGGCGGCTCGTCCTTCCCGACGAGGCGCCGGTCGAGGCGGACATCGACGTGGGGTTCCTCGCGACGCAGTTCAAGCTCTCCGGCGGCGGGATCCGCAACGCGTCCCTGGCGGCGGCCTTCCTGGCCGCGGAGGACGGCCGGGTCATCGGCATGCGCCACCTCGTGATGGGCGTGGCGCTGGAGTACGGCAAGCTCGGCCGGCTGACGCTGGAATCGGACTTCGAGCGCTTCCACGAGCTGGTGCGGTCGCCGCGGTGAGCGCCATGGACGACGACCTCCGCTGGGGGCTGATCTACGCCCACAACCGGGCCAACGCGAACACGGGCGAGCTGGAGACGCTGGCGGCGACGGTCGAGGCGCTCGTCGCGCTGCTGGTGGAGGCGGGCCTGGACCCGGAGCGCCTCGACGCCGTGCGGGCGGAGGCGGCGGAGCGGGTGCGCCGCCGCTTCAAGGAGCGCGGGATGGCGACCATCCGGCAGGAGTTCGACGTCCCCAAGCGGGAGTGGACCGGCGGCGTCGACATCGACTGCGAGGCGCGCATCCCCCTGTGCCACGCGGCCTGCTGCAAGCTCGGCGTGGGCCTCTCCACCGAGGACGTGCGCGAGGGGATCCTGCGGTGGGACCCGGCCGAGCCGTACGCGCTCGAGCGCGGCGACGACGGCTGGTGCGTCCACATGGAGCGCGGCTCGTGCCGCTGCACGGTCTACGACGCGCGCCCCATCCCCTGCCGGGGGTTCGACTGCCGCGCGGACCGCCGCATCTGGCTGGACTTCGAGGGGCGGGTCCCGAACCCGGCGGTCACCGACCCCGACTGGCCGCGCTGCCTGGAGGCCGAGCCGGCCCCCTAGTGGGAGAAGACGACGTCAACCTGCCGCATGGCCTCCTCGACGTCGTCCGACTCCTCGGTCCAGATCGCGAGGATGTAGTGCTCCTTGCGCCAGGCGCCGATGACGCTGCGCACGTAGGACCCGTACGCCGAGAACACCTCCTGGCGGGCCTGCGCGTGGACGCGCAGGAAGTCCCGCTGCGCGTTCTTGCGCAGCTCGGTCATCAGGTCCTCGACGCTCACCTTGCTGCGCGTCGCGATCGCGTTGATCTGCTCCTTGGCCTTCGCGATGGCCGCCTGGGTCCGCGGCCCGGTGCCCTGCTGGTCCGAGCCCGTCATGACCTGGGCGTAGCTCATGGCCGCCTGCCGCGCGTTGACCGCCCCCTCGAGGAGCTTCTTGTGCAGCTCGCCCTTCTCGCCGGCCATGTAGATGCCCTGGGCGATCACGACCGCGGCGAGGAGCGGCGGCCCCGCCAGGAGGGCGGCGTCGATCGTGAGCGTCGCCGCGCCCTCGACGCCCTCCTCCATGATCGCCTGGATGATCCGCTTGTAGTTGGGCTCGATGGAGACCTTGGGCGTGGCCTTCGGCGCGATCTTGATGTCGGCGCCGTCGCTCGCCTTGTAGTTCCACTCGTGGATCTTCCAGTTGACGGCGGCCTCCAGGGTGGCGAACTTGATCTCGTCCTTGGTGACGTCCACCACGGTGAAGCCGAACTTCGGCTCGAAGCGCTGACCCTCCAGGGACACCTCGAGCCCGAGCTTGGAGCCGTCCTTGCCGACCTCGCCGCCGACCTTCGCCTTCGGGGTGCAGCCGTCGAGGATGCCGCCCACCCGCTTCTCGAACTCGGCGGTCACCTCCGCCTGGTACTTGGTCCCGTCCCCGGCGTTGACGCCGCCCGCGCCCTTCAGCGTCACGTCGCCGCTCGGCGCGCCCGGCGCCGTCGCGGCCTGGAGCGGGGTGATCTCGAGGTCGATGTTGCCGCCGATCTTGAACTGCGCCTCGGCGTACCCCAGGTCCTTCGCGCTGCCGAGCTTCTTGTCGGGGACGGTGAACGTGTGCTTGACCAGGCCGACCGGCACCACGGACGGCGGCGCGGCCGGGGCGGCCGGGGGCTGGCGCTGGAGCAGGCGGGAGACGGCCGCGTTGCCGGCGGACCGCTGCAGCGCGACGACCGACGCGGCGCCCCCGCCCCCCGGCGCGGCGACGCTCGCCGGGACCGCGTCCGGGACAGCGGCGACCTCCGGCTGCAGCGCGGCGGGTTCATGCGTGCCCACCCGGCGAGGCTACCCCGGGCGGCCCGCCCCGCCATAGACGGCCACGAGGCATGCGCTCGTGCCCGTTTGTCTGCCCGTTCGGTCACCGACTGCGCATGCCCGGGCCGCCGGGCGCATGGTCGGATTAGGGGGTCGCACGCGCCGGAAGGAGCCCCGTGGGCACCACGTCGATCCGCGTCCCCCTCAACACGATGCTGGCCGACCTCGACGAGACGGTCCGCCGGCTGCTGCGCCGCGAGTTCACCGGACGCGGCTTCGACGGGATCGAGATCGCGTTCGACGCGCCGAGCAAGGAGTGGTCGGCCCAGCTCTCCAACCCCTCCGTCAACCTCTTCCTCTACGACGTGCGCCAGTCGGAGGACCACAAGCCCATCGACTGGGACATGCGCACCAGCGAGGACGGGCGCACCTGGGAGGCCCGGCCGCCGCTGCGCCTCGCGGCCTCCTACGCGGTCACGGCCTGGACGCGGGAGGTCGAGGACGAGCACCGGCTGCTGTCCCAGGTGCTGGCCATCCTCTACGCGTACGACACGCTCCCCGTGGACCTGCTCGCCGGCGGGCTCGCCGACCCCGAGAACCAGCCGTTCCCGCTCCGCACCCGGGTCGCGGAGCCGCGCCAGTCGGGCAGCCCCGAGTTCTGGTCGTCCATCGGGGGCGCCTACAAGGCGTCGCTCGACTGGTCGGTCATCCTCTCCTGCGACTCGGGCGCGTCGATGGAGCGCGGGCCCGAGGTGCGGGTCCAGACGCTGCGGTTGCGCAACACCGACGGGGGCCGGGCGAGCGTCGAGGACCTCCACCGGCTGAACGGCACGGTGCGCGACGCGGAGGGCGAGGCGGTCCCCGAGGCGTGGGTGGTCATGGTCGGCGGGCCGGGGTGGGTGGCCGCGGACGAGGACGGCCGGTTCATGATCGGACCCGTCCGCCCCGGCGTCCACCGCCTCCGCGCGCGGGCGCCGGACGGGCGGGAGGGCGAGATGGAGGTGCGGGTCCCCGGCCCGGCGACCGACCTGGTCGTCGGAGGCGAGGCGCCCCGCAAGCGCTCGCGCGCCCGATCGTGAGCACGAACGGGCAGCCAACCGTGCCCGCAAGGCTGCCCCACGGCCGCGTGCCGCCCCGGGGCCATCGGGCGGAGGATCGTCCGTGTGTTCGACCCCGATCCGCCCACCGCGCGTGCTCCTGGGGCACCTCGCCCCGATGGTCCGCCTCGGAATGGCGCGAATGCTCGCTGACCGCGGGGTCGAGGTGACCGAGGAGTCGCGTGCGTCCGAGGTGCCGAGCGCCGCCGCGGCCCTCGCACCGGACGCGATCGTGCTGCCGCTCGACGAGGGCACCACCGTCGAGCTGGGCCTCGCGCGCGCCGCCGCGCCCGACGCGAAGCTGATCCTCTGCGCCCCGGACGAGTCGGAGATGCTCGTCTACGACGCGGGCCGCGCCGTCCCGCGGCGGGTCCTGGCGGGCATGCCGGGCGCGCTGCTGACCGAGCTGGAGAACGACCACCGACCCCGAGGGGGGAACTGACATGCCGACGTACCTGACGCCCGGGGTCTACGTGGAGGAGATCCCGTCGCAGTCGAAGCCCATCGAAGGCGTTGGGACCTCGATCGCCGCCTTCGTCGGACTGGCCCCGGGCGGGCCGGTCAACACGCCGATGCGGATCTCGAACTGGACCCAGTTCGCCCGCACCTACGGCGACCCGTCGAACCCGGACGCAGGGCCGTTCATGGCGGGCGCCTACCTCGCCCACTCCGTCTACGGCTTCTTCCAGAACGGCGGCGGCCTCTGCTGGATCGTCCGGATCGGGAGCAACGGCGACGCCGCGGGTCCGCCCCAGGCGCAGGCGGCGCTGCCGGCGGCGGGCAACCCGTCGCTCGAGGCGTTCCGCGTCGTGGCGCTCCCCGGCGTCACGGACGACGTCTCCGTCGAGATCGGCGAGGAGGCGCCCCCGCCGCCGCCCGAGGGCGAGGGCGAGGGCGGCGACGGTGGCGGCGGCAAGGAGGCGGAGCCGACCTACCGCGTGGTGGTCACGGCGGGCAACGCCCGCGAGGAGCACGAGGGCCTCACCCTCAAGAAGGGCCGCAACAACCTGGCCACCAAGGTCACGTCGGCGTCGAAGCTGATCAAGCTCGAGGAGACCGGCGCGTCGCTGCCGGACGGGCAGCGGATCCCCGCCACCGGGTCGTACAAGCTCGTCGCGGCGGCCGTGGCCCCCACGGACCTCGGCCCCTCCGACTTCGAGGGCGACGTCGCCCGGCGCCAGGGCATCGGCGGCCTCTCGGCCATCGACGAGGTGACCATGGTCTGCGTCCCCGACCTGATGACGCTCGGTGACGACACCCAGGTGCGGGACCTCCAGGGCAAGATGATCGCCCACTGCGAGAACGCCGGCGACCGGATGGCGATCCTCGACACCCCGCCGGACATGCTGCCGCAGGACATCCTCGAGTGGCGGATGGACACGGCGGGCTACGACTCGAAGTTCGCCACGCTCTACTACCCGTGGATCGAGGTGATGGACCCGCTCACCAACCAGCCGGTCATGGTCCCGCCGAGCGGGCACGTCGCCGGCGTCTGGGCCCGCACCGACGGGACCCGCGGCGTCCACAAGGCCCCCGCGAACGAGGTGGTGCTCGGCGCCAACGGGCTCGGATTCCAGGTGACCCACGACGAGCAGGGCGGCCTCAACACCAACGGCATCAACTGCATCCGCGCCTTCTCCGGCCGCGGGATCCGGATCTGGGGCGCCAGGACGCTGTCGAGCGACCCCGAGTGGCGGTACGTCAACGTCCGCCGGCTCTTCAACTACATCTCCGAGTCGATCATCGAGGGCACCCAGTGGGCGGTCTTCGAGCCGAACGACCAGCGCCTCTGGACGCGCCTGCGCATCTCGAGCGCCAACTTCCTGACCCGCGTGTGGCGGGACGGCGCGCTCTTCGGCGCGACGCCGGACCAGGCCTTCTTCGTGAAGTGCGACGAGGAGACCAACCCGCCGGACGTCGTCGAGGCCGGCCAGGTCGTGATCGAGATCGGCATCGCGCCGGTCAAGCCGGCCGAGTTCGTCGTCTTCCGCATCAGCCAGTTCACCGCGGGCGCCGCCGAGGTCTCCGCGTAATCCCCGTCCACGCCTGAGAGAGGAGTTCGTCCATGCCACCCAAGGAACCGCGTCCGCCTTCACGATTCCGCCTCGACCTGGGCGGCAAGGAGGGGATCGGCAACTTCCGCGAGTGCACGGGGCTCGACTCGGAGACCACCGTCATCGAGCACACCTCGGTCGACGCGAACGGCAACCCGATCATCCGCAAGGTCCCCGGCGCGCTGAAGTGGTCGAACATCACGCTGAAGCGCGGCGTCGACGAGAGCCAGGACCTGTCCAACTGGCGCAAGCAGGTGCTCGAGGAGGGCCCCGACAGCGCCCGCGTGGACGGGTTCATCGAGATGCTCGACTACAACGGCACGCCCATCAAGCGGTACAAGTTCCTCCAGGGCTGGCCGGTGAAGTACACGGGCGTCAGCTTCGACCCGAAGAGCAGCGACGTGGCGGTGGAGGAGCTCCAGATCTGCCACGAGGGACTCGAGGTCGAGTAGCGGCGAGCCGGCCGGGGACGCGGCGATGCGGACGGAGATCGCCTTCACGCTCCCCCGTGGCTGGGTGGACGCCTCGGGGGAGAGCCACCGCGAGGGGCGGATGCGCCTCGCGACGGCCCGCGACGAGATCGAGCCCCTGCGGGACCCCGCGGTGCGCGAGAACGAGGCGTACCTCGGCGTGCTGCTGCTCGCCCGCGTCGTCACGAGCATCGGGCCGGTCACGGACGTGACCCCGGAGATGATCGAGGGCCTCTTCGCCGCCGACTTCGACCACCTGCAGAAGCTGTACGAGCGGCTGAACACCGACGGGGAGGCGGTGGGCGCGATCTCGTGCCCATCGTGCGGCCACGCCTTCGAGGTCGATCTGACCGAGATCCAGGACGGCCGCCTGGGGGAACCATGAGGCCGTCCCCCGATGGACTGCTCGGGGAGACGGCCCGCCTCGCCTACCACCTCCACTGGCCGCTCGACACGATCCTCGACCTGGAGCACCGTGACCGGCGGCGGTTCCTCGACGAGGCGGAGGGGCTCTCGGCGGCCGGCGGCGCGGAGGCGTGGTGAGCACCTCCGGCATCGGCGGCGGCTGGCGCCCGGCGGGGACCCGGCTCGGCGGGCGCGTCGCGTCCCGGCGGATCGGGGCGCTGCGGGGCATCGGCGGCCGGACCATCGCGCGGACCGTGTCGGCGCGGCGCACGCCCGCGGGGCGGCCCACCGCGCTCCGCCTCGCACCGGGCCGCGCCGTGGTGGCGCGCGCGCCGCGCTCCGCGCCCGCGGCGGCCCCGGCCGGCGAGACCGGCCCGCCCCCGGGCCTGAGCGAGTTCGCCTGGGAGTGGATGTACGGCGGCCGGCTGCCCGAGGAGGCCGTGCCGTTCACGGGTGTCGCCGCGACCACGGTCGCCGCCCGAGCGCCCCGTCGCCCGCGCGGCCAGGCCGGCGGCGCCGGCCGCCCCGGCCGCGCCGGACCTGCCGCTGCCGGCGCCTGAGGGCGTCGCGGCGCCCACCTGGGCGCCGGAGGCCCCTGCCGACCGGCCGCGCCCCGCCCTGTCGCGCCTGCGCGGCCGGGTGCAGGAGGGTCCGTCGGCCTTCCGTGTCGCCCGCGCCCCGCAGCCGCCCGCCGCCGAGGAGGAGGCCCCGGCCGCATCCGGGTCCGGCCCCGAGCCGGCCGCCGCCGCACCGGCCGCCGTCGCACCGGCCGGCCCCGCGCCCGCCGAGCCGGCGCCTGCGGGCGCCGCACCCGCGGCAGGGGGATCGGCACCGGCCGACGCCCCGGACGCGACCGCGCCGGACGCCGGCGACGGCAGCGGCGGCGCACCCGCCGATCCGCCCGCCCCCGCCCCCGCGCCCGTGCGGCTGCAGCGCGCGCCGGCCCCCACGGCAGCCCGCCCGCCCGCCGCGGTCGTCCACCGCGCCACGCGTCCGGCGCCGCCCGCGCAGCCCGTCTCCGCCGAGCCCGGGCCGCCCGCACCGCCGCCCGTGGCCCCCCCGGCGGCGGACGCACCCGCCGCCGCCGCCCCGGCTCCCGCGCGCCCCGCCCGCGGCGGCCGGCTGCTGCGGCGGCGCGCCGCCCGCGCCCCCGAGGCGCCCCAGGCGTCGCCGGCGCCCGCGTCGATCGCCCCGCCGGCCGACGCGCCCGACGCCCCGGAGCCGTCCGCGCCCGCGGCGCCGGCGCCGTCGCGGCCCCTCGCGCGGGCCCTGGGCCGGATGCGCCCGCCCCGCCGCAGCGCCCCCGCGACGGACGAGGCCATGCCGCCCGAGGACGCCCCGCCCGAGGACGCGCCGGAGCCCGTGTCCGACGAGGCCGGCGCGGCGACGGCGGAGCCCCTGGCGGAGGCCCCCGCCGAGCCCGGCGCCGGCCCGGCGCCGGTGGCGATGGCCCCTCCCCCGCCGCCCGGGTCACCGGAGACCCCTCCCGCGTCCGCCGGCCCCGCGACACCATCCCCGCGCGTGACCGCCCCGACCGCGCCGCCGGCGCCCGGCCCCGCCGCGGGCTCCGGGCCGCCGCGCGGTGCCCCCGCGCCGGCGCCGCGCGTGGCGCGCACGGCATCCGCGGCCTCCCGGCCCGCCCCGGCAGCCTCGACCTCGACGGGCGCCGCGCCGGCGGCCGCGCCGCCCCCTGCCGGGGGCCGGCCTGCGCTGCGCCTGGCGCCGCCCGCGCCGGAGCCGGCGCCGGCGCCGTCCGGGATCCCACCGGCCCTGGCGGCGAGCCTCGGCGGCACCACCGCCGCCGACCTCGCGGCGGCGGTCGGCGGCGCCGCGGTCGGGCGCGGGTCCGACGGGCTCGCCACGGTGTCGCTCGCGCCCCCGGTCGCGGGCGGAGGCGCCGCGCCCCGGCAGATCGCCCGCCTGCGCATGCCCGAGCTGCCGAAGCTCCCGCAGGGGCTCCCGTCGCTGCCGAGCACGCCGAGCCTGCCCTCCATGCCGTCGATGCCGTCGATGCCATCGGTCCCGTCGATGCCCGCGATGCCGGCCGTCCCGGCGATGCCGTCGCTGCAGGACCTGCCGTCCCTGCCCTCGCTGCCGGACCTGCCGTCGATGCCCGACCTCCCCGACCTGTCGTCCCTCCCCTCCGCCGGGGACGCGGCGCAGCGCGCCGCGCAGGCCGCCGCCGGGGCGTTGCCGGCCGGGGCCGGCGGCCTGCTCGGCGCCGCCGCGGCGGCGGCCCCGAACGTCGATGACATCTACGAAGCGGTGATCGAGCGCCTCCGGCGGGACCTGCTGGCGGAGCGCGAGCGGATGGGCGACCTGCTGGGCGACCTGGGGCACTAGGGGAGGACGGGGATGGCGGCGACCAAGAGCGCAGGGCCCGGCGGCACCACGGAGGACCCCCTTGTCGGGATGTTCTTCAGCGTCGAGGCCGGCGCCACCATCGGCTACTTCACCGAGGTCTCGGGGCTCGCGATGGAGTACGAGGTCGAGGAGTACAAGGAGGGCGGCGTCAACGACTTCGTCCACAAGCTCCGCGGGCGGGCGAAGTTCCCGAACCTCGTGCTGAAGCGCGGCATCACCAGCAACGAGGAGTTCACGAAGTGGTTCGCGGCGTGCCGGGAGAAGATCGAGCGGCGCGAGCTGACGCTCACGATGTTCGACCAGACGCTGAAGACCGTCCGGACGTGGTCGTTCGTGGGCGCGTTCCCGGTCAAGTGGACCGGCCCGGACTTCAAGGCGCACCCGGACGGCGCCGCGATCGAGACCATCGAGATCGCCCACCAGGGCCTGAAGTCGGTCTGAGGAGGATCTCGGCATGGCGATCCCCGACAGCCTCACCAAGGCCTACCTCAAGGTGGAGGGCGGCGAGCAGATCGACTGCTGGTTCAACCCGGCGGAGTACACGATCACGAAGTCGAACAAGTGGAAGGTCGAGCCGGTCGTCGGCTCCGGCCTGCCCACCGCCCAGTTCGGCGGCAGCGACGCCCAGAAGCTGACGCTGGACCTCCTGTTCGACGCCGCCGACCACGAGAGCGGCGACGTGCGCGGCATCACCAACGCCCTGTTCGCGGCGATGGCGGTGGACAAGAAGTACGCCTCCGGCAAGAACAGCGGCCGCCCGCCGACCATCGAGTTCGGCTGGGGCTCCACCACCACGTTCGTCGCCGTCTGCGACAGCCTGTCGGTGCAGTTCACGATGTTCCGGCCCAACGGGACGCCGGTGCGGGCGAAGGCGAAGGTCTCCCTGCTCCAGGCCGAGCCGACCGTCGGCAAGGGCCCGCAGAACCCGACCACCAGGGGCACGGCCGGCCTGAGCACCCACGTCGTCCGCGACGGGGACAGCCTGCAGAGCGTCGCCCACCAGGCGTACGGCGACCCGACGCTCTGGCGCCGCATCGCCGAGGCGAACGGCATCGACGACCCGCTCAGCCTGCCGCGCGGCACCGTCCTGTCCATCCCGACCCTCCTCGGCTGAGCGCGGTGGGCACCAACGGCAAGACGGCGGGCGTCGCCGGCGTCGAGATCCTCATCGCCGGGCAGCCGCTCGACCCCACGCTCACGCCGCTGCTCCAGGAGGTCCGGGTGGAGGACAACCTGACGCTCCCGGACGCCTTCCTGCTGCGGATCTCGGACCCGGGGCTGAAGCACGTCGACAGCAACCCGCTGGAGGTGGGCTCGGAGATCGAGATCCGCATCGGCGGGCCCGACGCGAAGCAGCTGACCCCGCTGATCAAGGGCCAGATCACGGCCGTGGAGCCGGAGTTCCGGGCCGACGGCGTCGCGATCGTCGCCCGCGGCTACGACCACTCCCACGCCCTCAACCGCACGCGCCGCAACGCGACCTACCAGGACTCCAGCATCGCCGAGGTGGTGCGGAAGGTCTGCCAGCGCGCCGGGCTGCAGGCGGCCGAGGTCGAGGACGCCGGCGGCACCCAGCCGTTCATCCAGCAGAGCAACGAGACCGACTGGGAGTTCCTCTGGCGCCTGGCGAACCGCGTCGGCTGCGAGGTCGTCGTACTCGATAAGGAGCTGCGGTTCCGCAAGCGCGGCGGCGGGGACGCGGGCGGCGAGCCGATCACGCTCCGCTACGGGGAGGAGCTCCAGACGTTCCGCCCCCGCGTGACGGGCGTGCAGCAGGTGGACGAGGTGGTGGTGCGCAGCTGGGACCACACCGCGAAGCGCGCGATCGAGGCGACCGCCAAGCCCGAGCCGACCCGCTCGGCGATCGGCGTGGGGCGCGACTCGGTGGCGTCGGCCCTCGGCGGCGGCGCCATCACGATCTCGGACGCCCCCGTCGGCAACCAGGAGGAGGCCGACGCGCTCGCCAAGACCGTGATGGCCCGGATCACCAACGGCTTCCTCGAGGCGGAGGGCACCTGCCGCGGCGCGCCGAAGATGCGCGCGGGATCGACGCTGAAGATCGAGGGCGTCGGCACCCGCTTCAGCGGCAGCTACCGGGTCACCTCCACCGTCCACGCGTTCCGCGGGGCGAAGGGCTACGAGACGCGCTTCTGCGTCTCCGGCGACTCGGCGCGCAGCCTGGTCAACCTGCTCACGCCGTCCCAGCGCCCGGGCTGGGAGTCGGGCGGCGTGCAGGTGGCCCTCGTCACCCAGAACGACGACCCGCAGAGCCTCGGGCGGGTGCGCGTGAAGTACCCCGAGCTGGGCGACGACACCGAGGGCTGGTGGGCCCGGATCGCCGGGCCCGGCGCCGGGAAGGACCGCGGCCTGCTGATGACGCCGAAGGTGGGCGACGAGGTGCTCGTGGCGTTCGAGCACGGCGACGTGCGCCGCCCGTTCGTGCTCGGCGCCCTGTGGAACGGGGAGGACACGCCCGGCGACCTCGCCCAGACCGACGGCTCGTTCCGGCTCCGCAGCGCGGAGAACGTCGGCGCGAAGGCCGACAAGAAGATGGAGCTGGAGGCGGTCGACGAGCTGACCGTGAAGGTCGGCGACGCGTCGGTGGTGCTGAAGAAGGACGGCTCGATCACGATCAAGTCGTCCGCGGCCATGACCCTCGACGCCGGGTCGAGCATGACGATCAAGTGCACCGGCAGCATGTCCATCCAGGCCAACGGCACGGTGTCCGTCAAGGGCGCCCAGGTGCAGCTCGGCTGATGGGCGCCCTCCTCGGATCCGGCCTCGCCTTCCCGCTGCGGGTCAACGCGCGCGGCGGCCTCGCCCTGGCCCACGAGGACGAGGACGTCCGCGAGGCCATCTCGGTGATCCTCGGCACCGCGCCGGGCGAGCGGCCGATGCGCCCGGAGTTCGGCTGCGGGATCCACGACCACGTGTTCGAGTCGGTCAACGCCTACCTGGTCGGCCGGATCGAGCAGGAGGTGCGGATCGCCCTGGACCGCTGGGAGCCGCGCATCGAGGTGCTGACCGTCGAGCTGTCCGTCGAGCGGACCACGCAGGGCGGCGTGCTCGACGAGCTGGTCGTGATCGACATCGCCTACAAGCTGCGCGCGACGAACGACGTGCGCAACCTGGTCTATCCCTTCTACGTCATCCCGGCCGAGGAGTGACGTGAGCACACGCCTTCCCTCCGTACCCCTCGACGACCGGGACTTCCAGGACCTCGTCAACGAGGCCCGCCTCCGGATCGCCCAGAGCTGCCCCGAGTGGACCGAGCACAACGTGTCCGACCCGGGGATCACGCTGATCGAGCTGTTCGCCTGGATGACCGAGATGGTCATCTACCGGCTCAACCGGATCCCCGACAAGCTGCACGTCGCGCTGATGGACCTCCTGGGGATCGCCCTGGAGCCGGCCACCGCGGCGCGCGCCGACCTGCGCTTCCGGCTCGCCGCCCCGCCCACCGCGCCGGTCTTCATCCCGGCGTCGAGCACCGAGGTCTCCACGCCGCGGGCGCCGGGCGACGAGCCCGTCGTGTTCCAGACGCTCGACGACGTGACGATCCCGGCGATCCGCCCGACCAACTACGTCGTGCAGCGCGGCAACGCCGCCAAGGACGTCGGGGTGGCCGCCGGCGTCGCGAAGCCGAAGGGCCCCGACCAGCTCCCGTTCGGGATGCCCCCGACGGTGGGCGACGCCCTCTACCTGGGGTTCGAGTCGACCCTCGAGCGCCTCGTGATCCGCGTGGACGTCAACTGCTCCCAGGCCCGCGGCGCCGGCGTCGACCCCGAGGACCCGCCGCTCAAGTGGGAGGTCTCCTCCGGGGAGGCCCCCGGCGGCTACGCCCTGGCGCAGGTGCTCGAGGACACGACGGGCGGCTTCAACTACGGCAGCGGCGTCGTCGAGCTCCAGGTCCCGGCGTCGCACGACGCGGCGACGGTCGCGGGGACGCGGGCGTTCTGGGTGCGCTGCCGCCTCGACGACACCACCCGCGCCGGCGCGCCCGCCGCCACGTTCTCCCACCCGCCCGAGATCTACTCCATCACCGCGGCGCCGCTCGGCGCGCTGGTCCCCTCCGCCCACAGCGTGGCGATCGAGGCCGAGCAGATCGCCGAGAGCGACGGCACGCCGGGGCAGGCATTCCGGCTGCGCAACGCCCCCGTGCTGTCATTGGAGGGCGAGGAGGGCCTGGAGGTGCTGGAGCCCGAGTCCACCCACTGGCGCCGGTGGGACCTGCGCGAGTCGTTCGCCGAGAGCGGCCCGTCCGACCCCCACTACACGCTCGACCTGGCCAGCGGCGAGGTGCAGCTCGGCCCCGCGATCCGCACCGGCGACGGTGCGTGGCGGCAGTACGGGATGGTGCCCCCGAAGGGCGCGCGGCTGCGGATGGCCGGCTACCGCCACGGCGGCGGCCGCCGGGGCAACGTGGCGGCGGGGGCCCTCACCGTGCTGAAGAGCGCGATCCCCACCGTCTCCAGCGTCGTGAACCCCGAGCCGGCCGCGGGCGGCGTCAACCCCGAGAGCCTGGAGGCCGCGCGCCAGCGCGCCGCCATGGAGATCCGCACGCGCTACCGCGCCGTGACCGGCGAGGACTTCGAGTTCCTCTGCGGCGAGGCGTCCCCGCGGGTCGCCCGCGCCATCTGCGTCGAGCCCCCGGACACCGTCGGCGTCGCGCGGCTGCACCTGGTGCCGCGGATCGAGCCGGCCGACCGCCTGCTGACGCTCGACGAGCTGACGCCCGACGAGGAGCTGTTCGGCCAGGTCGGCGCCTACCTCGACGAGCGCCGGCTGATCGGCACGCGCGTCGAGCTGCTGCCCGCCCGCTACCGGGGCGTCAGCATCGTGGTGAACCTCCAGGCCTCGCTGCGCGCCGACCCGCGCAGGGTGGAGGAGGACGTGACCCAGGCGCTCTACACGTACCTCAACCCGCTCGTCGGCGGCGCCATGGACGGCGGCGGCACCGGCTGGGAATTCGGCCGGGCCCTCAACCAGGGCGAGCTGTACGGCGTGATCCACCAGGTGGAGGGCGTCGACTTCGTGAAGATCCTGCGCGTGTACGAGACCGACCTGAAGAGCGGCGAGCAGCAGCCGAAGCAGGCGGGGAGCCACATCCCGCTGGAGCCGGACGAGCTGATCGCCTCGGGGCGCCACCTCGTGCGCGCGGAGCACGCGGAGCTGTGAAGGACGGCGCCTTCGCGCCGCAGAGCGCCTCCGCGCGGAGGTACCTTCGCCGCGGGCTGCCGGCGATCTACCAGGAGGGCGACTTCGGGATGCGCTTCGTCGGCGCGCTCGAGACGCTCCTGGACCCCGTCGTCGGGACGCTCGACAACCTCCCCGCCCGCTTCGACACCGACCTCACCGACCGGCGCACGCTCGGCCTGATCGCCGCGTGGCTCGGCGTGGAGCTCGACGAGTCGTGGCCCGAGGACCGCCAGCGCGAGCTCGTGAAGCGGCAGGCCGAGCTGGCCCGCCGCCGCGGCACGCGACGCGGCCTGGAGGAGGCCCTCCAGATCGCGTTCCCCGACCTGCCGCTCCGCGTCGAGGAGGAGGGGGGCGTGGTCCACGCGGGGAGTGCCGACGAGCTGCCGCCCGCGCCGCCGCCGCGTTTCGTCGTGTACTGCGACGTCCCCCTGGAGGAGCCCGCGGGGCTCGCCCGTATGATCGAGATCATGAAGCCGGTGCACGTCCAATACCGGTTGCGTATCCGGTCAGCGCGGCGAGGGCCTGAGGGCGCGTGAGCACCGCCTGCCGCGCCTGCGGGCAGATCGCGGAGAACGACCCCGACTTCTGCCCCAACTGCGGCGAGTACCTGCGGTGGGACCCGACGGGCCACCAGGAGGCCGTCCAGGCGCCGCCCGCCCAGCCGCCCGCCCCGGCCGCGCCCCCGCCGCCCGGGGCCGCCGCGCCCCCGCCGCCCGCCGCGGGGGCGGCGCCCCCGCCCGCCGCGCCGCCGCCGGCCGCGCCCCAGGCGCCCCCCGCCCCGGCCCAGCCGGACGCCGTCCTGATCGCGCTTCGGGGGCCGGAGCAGGAGGGGTACGCCGGCGACAAGGTCGCCGTGGCCGTCCAGCCCGGCGGCTCCGTGATCTTCCACGCGCTGGTCCGCAACCAGAGCGGGATCGTCAACAACTACGACATGGAGATCGACGGCCTGCCGGAGGGCTGGTGGCAGATCTCCCCCGCCACCGTCTACCTCGTGCCCTTCGGGTCCGCGGGCGGCTCCTACGAGCAGGAGGTCGAGGTGCGGCTGGCCCCGCCGCGCAGCGCCGAGGCCGAGGCGCGCGAGTGGGAGATCGCGGTGCTCGCCCGCTCCCGGGCGCACGGCACCGAGGTCCGCTCCACCCCGGCGACGCTCGAGATCGCGCCCTACAGCGAGCTGGAGGCGTCCATCTCCCCGGAGCGGCGCTCCGCGCGCATCGAGGCGACGTTCGACCTGTCGCTCACCAACCGCGCCAACGCGCCGGTCAACGTCGAGCTGGCGGGGGTCAACGCCGAGGGCAGCATGGAGTTCGCGTTCCGCGAGCCGTGGGTGCCGCCCCAGAAGCGCAAGCGCGACCCCCTGGACCAGGCGCAGCGCGCCTACCAGCGGGCCGAGGGCGCCGGGGTCGGGCGCGTCGACCCGGAGCAGATGGCCAAGCAGGCGTTCGACCGGGCGACCGCCGGCGCCGAGGGCAAGGTCATCCGCTGGCTGAAGCGGCGCAAGAAGGTGGGCCGGGGCATCCGGGGGGCGGTGCGGATCGCGCCGGGCGAGACCGTCGCGGCCACCGTCGGGGTCAGCCCGCCCAAGCAGATCTGGATCGGGCGCTCGGTGCAGCACCCGTTCCAGGTCACCACCCGGCCGGCGGGGGCCGACGCGCCGGGCCCGAGCGTCGCCGGCACGCTGCGCCAGAAGCCGTGGCTGCCGTGGTGGCTGCTCATCGTGATCCCGCTGATCGTGCTGGCGGTGATCTGGTTCCTCTCCAGCCGCACGTCCGAGGCGGCGGTGCCGGACCTGTCGAAGTCCGAGGACGTGTTCGCCGCGAAGAGCGTGCTGGAGGAGGCGGGCTTCACCCTCGGGGAGACGTTCGAGGAGGAGTCGCCCAACGCGAAGCCCGGGACGATCATCGAGCAGACCCCCGCCGCCGGGGAGACGGCGGCGGAGGGCACCGCCGTGTCGGTCAAGGTCGCGACGGGCGCCGAGAAGAAGGCCGTGCCCGACCTGACCGGCCAGACCGCCGACCAGGCCAAGGCGGCCCTCACGGCGGCCGGCTTCACGCTCGGGCGCCCGCTGAACGAGGCGGCCGACCCGGCGAGCGCGAAGATCGCCAACCAGATCCCGGTGCCCGACAGCCTGGAGGCCACGGGGGCGGCGATCGACGTGGTCTTCGCCGAGACGGCGGTCACGGGCACCACCCCGACGGCCCCGGCCACCGCGCCCGTCACCCCGCCGCCCGTGCCCGGCGGGGCGCCGCCGCCGGCCACCACGCCGACTGCGCCGGCGGGCGCGCCCGCGACGCCCGGGACACCCGCGCCGGCCGGCGCGCCCGTCCCGATCCCGGAGCCCACCGGCACGCCGGCGCCCCAGGCCAGCCCGCCCACCCCCGGCGGCGGGGTCAGCGTCCCCGCGCTCACCGGCAGGTCGCAGGCCGAGGCCGCCGACGCGCTCGCCGGGCTGGGGCTGGTGCCGGGCGTCCTCAGCGCGGTCAGCCCGGACGCCCCGGCGGGCAGCGTCGTGGCCCAGGACCCGGCGGGCGGGACGGAGGTCGCCCCCGGCGCGACCGTCACGATCACCATCTCGCGCGGCTACCCGGCGGTCATCCACGACCAGGACGGCGACATCGTCCGCGTCGGCGGCGCCACGGGCGAGCCCGTCCAGCCGCTCGCGGCGAGCGACCAGATCGAGGAGCAGGCGGCCGCGTCCTTCGCCACCCCGCTGATCGCCTACCGGCGCGGCAAGGAGGGCTCCACGCCCGGCGTCGCCCCCAACGGGCAGATCTGGGTGCTCGACCCGGCCGACCCGCGCTCGGCGCGCCCGCTCACCGACGAGGGCTTCGACGACCGCCGGCCCGCGATCTCCCCCGACGGCAAGGTGGTGGCCTTCGTCTCCAACCGCGGGGGCCGCACCGACGACTACGACCTCTGCTTCGTCGGCATCGACGCCACGCAGGCGGCGCCGCGCTGCGTCGCCGACCGCGACCACAACATCAGCCGGCCCGCCTGGTCGCCGGACGGGCGGTCCATCCTGGTGACCGCGAGCCAGGACACCCAGACCGAGCTCGAGCTGCTCACCTCCACCGTCCCGTCGTCGGGGAACCCCTCGGACTGGGTCGACCAGGGCCTCGTGACGGACGGGATGCACAAGGACCGCAAGACCGACCAGGTGCTGTCGTCCGCGTTCTCGCCCGACGGCACCAGCGTCGCCTTCTCGGCGAACTGGAACAGCAACACCTTCACCCTCTGGCTGGTCCCGGTGGCGAACGGCGTCCTCGGGACCCAGGCCCAGCAGCAGCCCTTCATCGCCGCCTGCGAGCTGGCGTGGCGGCCGGACGGCGGCGAGCTGGCCATCACCCAGCGCAACTCCACGTGCGACGAGCGTGGGCGCATCGTCCGGGTCTCGCCCGCGAGCCCCAACGACCAGACGCTGATCAGCCGCCTGGACGACGCCTCGGGCAACCCGGTCTGGGCCCCGCCCGCCGCCGGCTAGGGCGTCCGTCCGATGCTCTGCCGCGCGTGCCGCCGCCAGGTGGGTCGCCGGGACGCGGTGTGCCCCCTCTGCGGCGCTCCGGTGCACGGGCGCGCCGCCACGTTCGACCTCGTGCTGCCGGGCGGCGGCCGGGTGCCGCTGGCGGGGGTCGCCACGATCGGCCGCTCCCCCGAGAGCACCGTGCGGCTGGAGGACCGCACCGTCTCGCGCACCCACGCCCGGGTGAGCGTGGGCGACGGCGGGCCGGTGGTGGAGGACGCGGGCTCGAGCCACGGGACCCTGGTGAACGGCAGGCCGGTCAGCGGCCCGACGGCGCTGCGGGACGGCGCGACGATCTCCATCGGCGACGTGGACCTCCGGCTGGAGCAGCACCGCGACGAGTCGGAGGCCGGCCGCACGATCGTGGTGCCGGCCAACGGCAGCGTCGTGGTCGACACCTCCGGGCACGCGAGCGTGCACCAGCCCGGCACCCAGGCCGGCTTCCGCCCGGCGATGCGCCCCGGCTGGCGGCTGAAGCGGCTGGAGGCGGACGAGGGCCGCCTGCGCTGGGTGCTCTCCAGCGACCACATGCCCGAGCTGCTGCGGATGGGCGAGGACGAGGCGGCGCTCGTCCAGATGCTCGACGGTGAGACCTCCCTGCCGGAGCTCATGGCCGAGGCCGAGGGGCGCTACGGCGACGCGGGCGTCACCCGCCTGGCGGGACTGCTCGCCACGCTCGGGGAGCGCGGGCTGCTGGAGGGCGTCGAGGGCATCGAGGCCCACGCCCGGGGCGGGCGGATGGCGCGCCTCACCCGCCCCCGCGAGCGGGCGTTCGCGGGCGCCGGCGCCTTCTTCGAGCGCCTCTACCGCCGCGGCGGCTGGGTGCTCTTCACGCGCACGGGCCTCGTCGTGCTCACGCTGGTCGCCGTCGCGGGGCTCGCCGCGTTCAGCGCCCTCATCGTGGGGCGCGGCGGCACGCCGTTCGTGGTGGCGAACCGCATCGGCATCGGCGGGATCGTGTTCCTCATCGGCCGCCTGCTGGTGGTGGTGATCCACGAGATGGCGCACGGCCTGGCGATGGCGTCGTTCGGCCGGCGGGTGCCGCGCGCCGGGATCAAGCTGATCATCGCGTTCCCGTTCGCGTTCGTGGACACCACCGCGGCGTGGTTCGAGCCGCGCCGGCGGCGCATCGCGATCAGCGCGGCCGGCCCGGCGAGCGACCTGGTGGTCGGCGGGATCGCGGCGCTGGTGGCGCTGGCCCTCGACGCCGGCAACCTGCGCGACATCGTCTACCAGGTCGCGTTGGCGGCGTACGTCGGGGCGTTCTACAACCTCAACCCCATGCTCGACCGCGACGGTTACCACATGCTCGTCGACTACCTCGGCGAGCCCGGCCTGCGAAAGCGCGCCCGCGAGCGCATGGCGCGGCGCCTCGCCGGGCAGCGGCCGGCGGCGGGCGACACGTCGCGCGCGATCGCGATCTACGGGGTGGCATCCCTCGTGTGGATGGTCCTGGCCGCCGGCTTCGTGATAATCCTCAGTCTCGTCTATTTCGACCGGCTGACGGCCATCGCACCGCCGGAGGTGGTGTGGGCGGTGCTCGGCGCGTTCTATCTCCTGCTCTTCGTCCCCGTGGGGTTCGTCCTCGGCCGCCCGCTCATCGCGAGGAGGCGCAACGCCGGCGGCGAGGTGGCCGGTGCCGCTGGATAGCGTCGTCGCCGCAGACCTGCTGGCGCGGATCCTGACGGACGACGCCTTCCGGGCCGAGTTCCGCCGCGAGCCGGTCGCCACCTGCCGGCGCTTGGGGCTGGACGACATCGCCGACGAGCTCGAGCGGGAGCGCGACCGCGCGTTCCAGACGCTGGAGGTGCGCGAGTCGCGCTCCAGCCTGGCCGGCGTGCTGCTGGCCGCCGCCGCCGAGGGGGTCGGGGTGGCCGAGCTGGTGCAGCACGTGCGCGCGGACGGCGGGGGCGCCGGGGTCGGCGCCGACCGCTTCTCCGCCGCGAACGCGCTGTCGCGGGCGATGCCCGCGGTCCACGGCGCCGGTGTGCCGCAGCCCGACGACGCGCCGCCGTGCCCGCTGTGCCTGCTGCGCGACCCGCAGGCGCCGCCGGCGATCACCAAGTGCGCGTCGTGCGGCGAGCCCGGCCCCGTCGGGATGGGGCTGTGCCCCACCTGCATCGCCGAGCAGTCCGCCACGCCGGGCGCACCGCCGCCCGCGCCGTCGACCCGGTCGCCAGCGCCGCCCGCCCCCGTCGACCCGGCCGCCCCGCCGCCCGCCCCCGTGGACCCGGTCGCCCCCGCGCCGCCGGCGCCCGTGGACCCGCCCGCGATGCCCGGCCTCGCACCCCTGGCCGCCCGCTACGACATCGGGGTCTCCTCCGTCTCGTCGGAGAACGGGGTCAGCCGGGTGGTGATCAGCAGCGTCAACGGCGCGCCGGTCAGCCCCACGAACGTCGCCGCCCGCGACCTGGCGCACGAGATGTCGACGCTCGACCCCGCCTCCCGGCCCAGCCGGGTCGGCACGCCGTGGCGGATCGCGAGCGACGGGTTCGTCACCGACGACGGGCTGAACGACCGGATCGAGGTGGAGCTGCCGGAGGGCGTCAGCGCCGGCCGGGCCAGCGCCGTCTTCGGCGCCGTCGCCGCCCCGGAGGGCTCGGCCGGACGCGCGAGCGCGGTGTTCCGCGCGGTGGCGAACGGCGCCGACGCGCCGCCGAAGGCCGCCGCCCCGGCCGCGCCCGCCCCGGTCGCCCCCGCGCCCGAGGCCCCCGCCGCGCCCGCGGCCCCGGCGTCCCCCGCCGTCGCGATCGCGGACGCCCTCCCCGCCCCCGCCGCGCCCGGCGCCCCATCCGTCGCGCCGGTCGACCCCTCCCTCATGACCAACACCAACGCGGGCGGGAAGCTCCACGGCTCCGAGTTCCTGGTGCCCGACGCCGAGGGCGCCCCGGGGCCGAACGGGAACATGCACGCCGGCTACGACTTCTTCGCGAAGGAGAACGCGCCGATCCGCTCGCCCATCGCGGGCAAGGTCGTGGAGGTGCGGGCGTCGCGTGGCACCTCCGGCCAGATCTTCGGCGGCACGGTCAAGGTCCAGGGGGCCGACGGCAAGGTGTGGGTGTTCCGGCACGTCACACCCGGGTCGGTGAGCGTGGGCCAGACGGTCGCGGCCGGCACCGAGATCGCCAAGGTCAGCCCCTGGACGGACGGCCCGGAGCACACCCACATCGAGGTCTGGAAGACCCTGGGTGGCGGCTACAACGTCGGGAACATGGAGGACCCGCTCCCGTACCTGAAGGCGCTGTACGGGAACGGGGCGCCGCCCGCGGCCTCGCCGATCGCGGCGGTCGCGGCCGCGCCCGCCGCCCCTCCCGCACCGGCGCCGGCCGGGGGCGCCGCCGTCGCGGCCGCCCCGGTCGCCCTCGACGACCGGCGCATCGTGGCGATCCCGGCGGTGCGGGACGAGCTCTCGTCGCGCGACCTCGACCCGCGCGCGATCCCCATGCTGAGCCGCCTGGCCGGCCGCTACCAGATCGGCCTCACCGCGGTGGAGTCGCACGACGGCCTGAGCCGCCTGGTGATCGGCAGCGTCAACGGGCGGCCGGTGACCCCGACGAACGTCGACGCCCGCGACCTCGCACAGGAGCTCGCGGCGCTCGACCCGTCCAGCCGGCCCTCGGAGGTCGGCACCCCATGGCAGATCCGGGGCCGCGGGTTCTTCACCGAGCCCACCCTGCGCAACCGGATCGAGGTGTCGTTCCGCGACGACGACCTGCCCGCCCGGGCCGCGCCGGTCCAGGCGGCGCCGGTCGCGCCCGCCCAGGCCGCGCCGGCGGAGCCCGCCCCCGCGCGCGGGCGCGGCCGCCGTCGCCGACGCGGCCGCGAGCCTCCCGGCGAACGACGCGCAGCTGGCCGCGCAGCTCGACGCCTGGATGGCGCGCAAGAACCCGGGCGCGCCGCTCCAGGGCTACGGCGCGGTGTTCGTGCGCGAGGGGAAGGCGAACGGCGTCGACCCGCGCCTGCTCGTCGCGATCGCCCGCGCCGAGACCTCCCTGGGCTCCGACCCCGGCGCGATCAGCGTCAAGAACGCGTTCGGCTGGGGGGTCAACCGCCCGTTCCCGACCTGGGAGGACAACATCGCGACCGTCGCGAAGGGCCTGCGCACGGGCTACATCGACGACGGCCTCGACACGATCGACGAGATCCAGAAGCGCTACTGCCCGGTCGGCGCGGCCAACGACCCCACCGGGCTGAACGTCAACTGGCTCCGGCAACGTGCGGCTGCTCTACGGCGAGCTCGGGGGGAACCCGGACGGGTCCGTCGCCATCGCGCCCTCCGGCGCGCCCGATCCCTCCGCGATCCCGGCGCCGGTGGCGTCACCCGTGCCGCCGGTCGCCGCGTCCCCGGCGGTCGTCGCCTCCCCGCCGTCGCCCGGTCCAGCCCGCCGAGCCGGCGCCGCCGCGCAGCGAGGGCCGCGCCAGCGCCGTCTTCGGGGCGGTCCGCGACGAGGGCAAGATCGCCCGCCCCAACACCGCCCGCGTCCTGCCCGCCACACCCGACCCCGCCCAGCAGCAGCCCTGCAGCCCGCCGCCCAGCAGCCCCTGCAGCCGGCCGCCCAGCAGCCCGCCGCGGGCCCCGGCGCCCTCGCCGACCAGCTGCAGGCCAGCCCCGCCGGGCGGGGCGCCGACATCGTCGCGATCGCCAAGGCCGAGCTCGCGCGCGGGGTGGTGGAGACCTCCACCAACGACGCCCCCGCATCGCCGAGTACCGCACCGCCACCGAGGGCGCCGGGGTGGGGCCCTGGTGCGCCTACTTCACCTCCTGGGTGGCCGCCAAGGCGGGCGTCCCGGTCGGCCCCGACGGCTCGGGCATCGGCTATGTCCCGACCCTCAAGAACTGGGCGGAGCAGACCGACCGCTACATCCCCAACGGCGAAGGCCCACCCCAGGTCGGCGACCTGGTGGTGTTCGACTGGCAGGGCGACGGGGTGCTCGACCACGTCGGCATCGTCAGCGCCGTCAAACCCGACGGATCGATCGAGACGATCGAGGGCAACGCCGGCGACAAGATCGCCGCCCGCAGCTACGGACCCGACGGCTACGCCGGCCTCGTGCGCCTCGCCGCCCCCGGCCAGCAGGCCGTCGCGATGCCCGCCGTCCCCGCCGCCGCCGCCCAGCCCGCGCTGCCGGTCCAGCCCGCGCTGCCGGTCCAGCCCGCCGTGCCGGTCCAACCCGTGGTGCCGGTCCAGCCCGCCGAGCCGGCGCGCGCCGCGCAGCGAGGGCCGCGCCAGCGCCGTCTTCGGGGCGGTCCGCGACGAGGGCAAGATCGCCCGCCCCAACACCGCCCGCGTCCTGCCCGCCACACCCGACCCCGCCCAGCAGCAGCCCCTGCAGCCCGCCGCCCAGCAGCCCCTGCAGCCGGCCGCCCAGCAGCCCGCCGCGGGCCCCGGCGCCCTCGCCGACCAGCTGCAGGCCAGCCCCGCCGGGCGGGGCGCCGACATCGTCGCGATCGCCAAGGCCGAGCTCGCGCGCGGGGTGGTGGAGACCTCCACCAACGACGCCCCCCGCATCGCCGAGTACCGCACCGCCACCGAGGGCGCCGGGGTGGGGCCCTGGTGCGCCTACTTCACCTCCTGGGTGGCCGCCAAGGCGGGCGTCCCCGTCGGCCCCCACGGCTCGGGCATCGGCTACGTCCCCACCCTCAAGAACTGGGCGGAGCAGACCGACCGCTACATCCCCAACGGCGAAGGCCCACCCCAGGTCGGCGACCTGGTGGTGTTCGACTGGCAGGGCGACGGGGTGCTCGACCACGTCGGCATCGTCAGCGCCGTCAAACCCGACGGATCGATCGAGACGATCGAGGGCAACGCCGGCGACAAGATCGCCGCCCGCAGCTACGGACCCGACGGCTACGCCGGCCTCGTGCGCCTCGCCGCCCCCGGCCAGCAGGCCGTCGCGATGCCCGCCGTCCCCGCCGCCGCCGCCCAGCCCGCGCTGCCGGTCCAGCCCGCGCTGCCGGTCCAGCCCGCCGTGCCGGTCCAACCCGTGGTGCCGGTCCAGCCCGCCGAGCCGGCGCCGCCGCGCAGCGAGGGCCGCGCCAGCGCCGTCTTCGGGGCGGTCCGCGACGAGGGCAAGATCGCCCGCCCCAACACCGCCCGCGTCCTGCCCGCCACACCCGACCCCGCCCAGCAGCAGGCGGCTCTGCCGGCGGACCCCGCCCAGCCCGCCGCGCCCGCCGGGGCCCTCCCGCCCGCCGCCGACCTCGACCCCGCCGCGGTCGCCGGCGTCGTCGGCCCATATCCCGGCGACGGCGCGCCGAAGGAGCAGGTCGCCGCGTGGATGGCCGGGATGGCCCAGCAGGCGGGCCTCCCGCCCGAGTTGCCCGTCATGGCGGCGCTGGTGGAAAGTGGGCTCAGCAACCTCGACCACGGCGACGCGGACTCCCTCGGGTTCTTCCAGATGCGGGTGAGCACCTGGAACCATGATGAGTACGCTGGCTACCCCGACTCCCCGGAGCTGCAGATGAAGTGGTTCATCGACCAGGCGACCGCGATCAAGCGCAAGCGCCTGGAGGACGGCCTCTCGAGCTTCGGGACGGACCCGTCCGGCTACGGGGATTGGATCGCCGACGTGGAGCGCCCCGCCGAGCAGTACCGCGGGCGCTACCAGGGGCGCCTCGAGCAGGCGCGCGAGCTGCTGCGCGCCGGCGGTGCGCTGAGGTGAGGGGGGCGCTCGCCGGCGCGGCGTGCCTCCTGGTCCTCGCCGCAACGGCCGGCACCGCCGCGGCCACGCCGCCCGGCATCAACGGCCTCATCGCGTTCGAGGAGCCGGCCGGCTCCGGCGAGATCTTCACGATGACCGCGACGGGCGCGAACCAGACGCCGCTGACGAGCACGCCCGAGCAGAACAGCGACGCCTGCCTGGTCCCCCGACGGGACGCGGATCGCGTTCACGAGCCGCCGGGACGGCGGCGACCCCGAGATCTACATCATGAACGCGAACGGCTCGAACCAGGTCCGCTTCACCACACGCTCGGGGACCGACGAGCAGCCCACCTGGTCGCCGGACGGCACCCGGATCGCCTGGGTGTCCGACCAGTTCGGCAACACCGACATCGTGTCGGCGAACCTCAACGGCAGCGACTTCCGCCAGCACACCTCCAACGGGGCCTTCGTCGAACACGGAGCCCGAGTACTCGCCGGACGGGTCGGCGATCGCCTTCCGCAGCAACCGGTCGGGGAGCGGCGACATCTACGTGGTCAACGCCAACGGCGGCCCCGAGGCGGGGATCCGGCGGATCACGAACGACGGGACGGCGGACGCGTCGCCCACCTGGTCGCCGGACGGGTCGCGGATCGCCTTCACGAGCGACCGGAGTGGCAACGAGGACATCTGGTCGGTCGGCTCGGGCGGCCTGGAGCAGAGCCCCCGGCAGATCACCAACGACGCCGGCGCCGACCGGGAGCCGTCGTGGTCGCCGGACGGCGCGCGGATCGCCTTCACCAGCAGTCGGGGCGGCGGCACCACCCACATCTGGACGACCGGCTCGGGCGGCACGAGGCCGGCCCCCTCCAGCTCACCTCCACGGTCGTCGCCGACCAGGGGCCGTCGTGGCAGACGGTGGCCCCGCTGCCGGCGCTCGCGTCGCTGTCGCCGGGCGGCGTGGTGTCCGGGTCGCCGGACGTCGCGGTGATCGTCGAGGGCTCCGGCTTCGTGCGGCGCAGCCAGGTGCGCTGGAACGGGCAGCCGCGCGTCGACCCAGTTCGTCTCCCCCACCCGCCTCACGTTCATCGCCCCCGCGTCCGACCTCACCCAGCCCGGGAGCGCCCGGGTCACCGTGGCCACGTCGCCCGTCGGCGGCGGCGAGTCGGCCGCGCTCCAGTTCGCGGTGAACCCGGGGATCGTGCTGACGAAGGCGCTGCTGCAGCCGCGCTGGAAGGCCAGCACGCTCAAGGGGCGGCTGGACCTGCGGGGCGTCGTGGGCCGCCCGGCCGTCCTCGAGGCCCGCGTGTTCAAGCGCGTCCGGTGGGCAAGGCGCTCGTGACGCGGCGCTTCCAGGTGAACCAGGCCGGCGCGTTCGCGCAGAAGCTGAAGCTCGTCCCGGACCTGCTGCCCGGTCGCTACACCGTCCGGGTCACCGAGGAACGCCGGCAGCGGCACGCCGCTGCCGGCGGCGCAGCGGCCGGCGAAGCTGTCGGCACCACGTGAGGGCGTCGTCTCGCGCGCCTTCTTCAGCACGAAGATCGGAGGACGGCCAATGACCCGGATCCGCGGGCGCTCGATCATCTTCGCCCACTATCGGTTCGCCGCCCGGCCCAAGCCGGGGAAGCGACTGACGGTGCGCTGGTTCGCTCCCGGCGCGCGGAAGCCGGTCGCGATCGACCGCAAGCCGATCACGGGCCTCGTGATCGCGTTCATCAAGGGCAACGGCCCGCTCCCGAGAGGCGGTTGGCGCGCCGAGCTCCGCTACGGCAACACCCTCGTCGCGACCGCCAGGACCCGTGTTGGCTAGGGCGGGGCGGGTCCTGACCGGGGCCGCCGTCCTGGCGTTGTCCGGCGCGCTCGCCGGTCCCGCAGTCGCGGCGTTCCCGGGCGTGAACGGCAAGATCGCCTTCTCGCGGAACGGCCAGATCACGCTCAAGGACTTCGGCGACCTGACCGGGGGCGCGGCGCTCACGAACACGGGGCGACAACGAGGACCCGGCCTGGTCCGCCGGACGGCCTGAAGATCGCGTTCACCAGCGACCGGACCGGCAGTGTCCAGGTGTGGACGATGAACGCCGACGGCTCGAACCAGGTCCAGTTCACGTTCGAGTGTGGGGACACCGACGCGCCGGCGTGGAGCCCGGACGGCACGAAGATCGCCTACGGGGTCTCGCAACGGCGACCGACTCCGACGTGGTGGTGCGCGACGTGAGCGGCCCGTCGCGGCTCGTGGTCGCAGGCGGCACCGGGCGACCAGAAGCTGCCCGTCTTCACGGCCGACGGCGGCCAGGGTCATCTTCGAGGACAGCTGCCACCGGCGGCCTCTCGATCGTCGGAGCGACCGGCGCCGGGCGTGCGCCTTCCTGAGCGACGCCGCCCAGCCGGACGTGTCGCCGGACGGCGCGCAGCATCCTGGTGCGGCGCACCGACATCGAGCGGCTCCAGGTCGTCAACAGCGACGGCTCGGGCGGGACGCCGATCCTCGACGGAGCCCGGCCACGCGGCCGGTCTTCTCCCCGGACGGGACCCGGATCATCTTCCACCGCAGCGGGTTCGTGGGCCCGGCCTCCCACCTCTTCACGTTCCCCGCCGGCGGCGCGGCGTCGAGCACGCAGGAGTCAACGCCCGTCACGCTGGACTTCTCGCCCGACTGGCAGCCGATCGGGGCGGTGCCCGTCGATCACGGGCTTCCCGCAGGCGCTCGTGGCCGGCGCGCCCGGCGCGACACTCACCGTGGACGGCCGCGGGTTCGCGTTCCGCTCGGTCGTGCGCTGGAACGGCGCGGACCGCCCGACGACCTGGGTGTCGCCGGGCCGCCTGACGCGCGCGCCTGACCGCCGCGGACGTCGCCCGTCCCGGCACCGCGACCGTCACGGTGTTCACGTCGCCCAGCGGCGGCGGCCTCTCCGCGCCGGCCACGGTCACGATCCCCGCCCCGCCGCCCCCGCCGCCGCGGATCCTCCTGGGGGCCTCGAAGCTCAGCAAGGTGAAGTGGGTCGCCAGCCGCGCCCGCGGCTCGGTGCGCGTCGCCGGCACGCTCGAGGCGGCCGGCCGCGTGGAGGTCGTCCTGCTCCTCAAGCGGCGCGTGCTCCAGCGCACGGTGTTCCGGCTGCCCGCCGGCGCGTTCGCGCGCACCGTGAAGTTCGGCCCGCGCGTGGTCCCGGGCAAGCTGACGCTCCGCATGCAGGGCGTCGGCGCCGGCTCGACGCTCGTCCCGGCGACGCAGACGATCACCCTGCCCGCCCCGCCCGAGGGCGTCGCGGAGGCGGCGTTCATCAGCGCTCTCCAGCAGGGCCCGGCGGCGAGCACCCTCCGCAACAAGAAGCGGATCTTCGCCACGTTCCGCCTCGCGGTGCTGCCGAAGGGCAGCCGCCCGCTCACCACGCGGTGGGTCCCGCCCGGCCGGTCGCCCCTGGCCGCAGACGGCAAGCCTCGCCGGAAGGTCGTGACGTCGTTCATCTCGTCGAGCGGCCGGCTGCCGACGGGCGTCTGGCGGTGCGAGCTGCGCGCCGGCGGCAAGCTCGTCGCCATCGCGAAGGTCCGCCTCCGCTAGCACCCAGGCCCCGGGGTGCGAGACCGGCCGCTAGCCGGTCTCGAACCCGGGGTCCTGGGGCTGCGGCGTCGGGGTCGGGGTCGGCGTGGGGGTGGGCGTCGGCGTCGGCGTGGGGGTCCCCGAGCCGCCCTGCGACGGGGTCGTCGGCGTGGTGGGCGTGGGCTTCGGCGCCGGCTTGGTCAGGATCACCTCGACCGCGGCGCCGTCGCGGACGAGGCGCGCCGACATCGTGGTGAAGTCGCCGGCGCCGGCCGCCAGCGACACCAGGAGCCGCCCGGTGCGCGGGGACACCGTGACCCGCACCCCGCCGCCCCGCGCCTGGCGGACGTCGCTGCGGATGCCGCCCTGCCACAGCTCCAGCGCCGCCCGGCCGTCGCCGATGGACTTGTCCGCCACCCGCAGGCCGTCCCGCGCGAGGCTCCCGCCGGTCAGGGCGAGGGTCAGCGTCACGCGGCGGCCCGACGCCGCCGACGACACGCGCCGCAGCAGGACCGGCTTGGTGGCGGCGCCGAACCCGGGGACGGGCGCGCCCGCCGCGGCGGTGCCGGCCGCCGCGTCCACCGGCACCAGCTCGCCCTGGGTGGTGAGCGCCTGGATGCCGTCGTCCGTCGCGGCCAGGGAGGCCGGCGTGCCGCCGACGTCGACCAGCTGCGGGTCGGCGGCCGGCTTGGTGGTGTCGACCACCCCCACCTGGTCCGAGGCGGGCAGCGCCGCCACGAGCAGGCCGTCGTCGCGGACCGCGATGTCCGCGGGCGTCGTCGGCATCGCGAACGTCCCGACCGACGCGCCGGAGGCCAGGTCGAGCGCGCCGACGCCCCGCTCCACCGGCACGTAGAGCCGGCCCCGGTCCTCGACCATCCGCCCGTGGGGGCTCGTGCCGATCGGGATCGGGGTGCCCGGCGCGAGCGCGCCGCCCGAGCGCGACAGCGGGACCACGGTGCCCCGCCGTGCCGTCCGCGGCGAAGATCGTGTCGCCGGACGCGCCGAGCCCCGTCGGGGCGAACGACAGGTCGGCGCACGGCCCGAGCGCCCGCTCGCCCACCAGGCAGACGCGGCCGCGGCCGCCCTTGCCGCCCGCGACGGCCACGTCCTGGCCGGCGGCGGCCAGGCCCACGGCGCCCGGGAAGGCGGTGGCCGCGACCGGGCTCAGATCGTCGGCGGTCGCGGTCGTCACGGAGGACGGGTCGGCCACCACCACGCGATCCCCGGCCGCGGCCACCGCGACAGGGCCGGCGGGATCGCGGAGCGTCGCCGCGGCGCGGCCGCCGTCCATCCGCAGGACGCGCCCGGCCGGGTCGGCGATGAGCAGGGTCCCGCCGGACGCGGTGAGGTCCGGCCGCTCCTCCAGCACGCGGTCCGGCACGAGCGGGCCGGTGGGCGCCGTGGTCGGCGGGGGCGCCGCCGCGTCGCCGCCACCGCCGCCACCGCCGCCGGCGACCAGGACGACGACCACCACGACGGCGGCGACCGCCGCCGCGACGACACCGAGGATCGCCAGGCGGCGCCGGTCCGGCCCTCCGCCCTTCGGGCCCCCCGGCGGGGGCACCACGGGCGGCCCCTCGGCCGGGGTGACCTCGCGGGAGCGGGGCGGCACGGTCTCCTCGACGGCGTCGGCGGGCGCCGCGGTCTCGGCCGCGGGCGGCTCCGGCGCCGGTGCGGGCGCCGGGGGCGGCGGCTCCGGCGGGGGCGGAGGCGGCGGCGGGGGCGCGGACCGGGGCTGCGGGTCGAAGGTCTTGAAGCCGTCCACCGACGGCGGCTCCCCGTTCGGCGGCGCCCCGGCGGGAGGCGCGGCGGGCGCCTCGGGCGCGGCCTCGGCCGCCGCACCCGGACGGGCGAACGTCTCGAACCCGGTGGGGGCGGGCGCCACGGGCGGCGGCGCCGCCGGCGCGGCGCGGCGTCGCCGGCGTCTCCTGCGCGCCGCCGGGACGGCCGAAGGTCTCGAATCCGGTCGGCGCGGGCGCCGGCGGGGGCGCGCCGGGCGCGGCCGGAGCGGCGGGCGGCAGCTCGGTGGCCCCCGGCGGGGGCGCCACGGCCGCGCCGCCGGGCGGCGGGGTGGCCGGGGACTGGAGGCTGTCGAACGGCGCCGGGGTGAGGGGCGGCGCGACCGCCGGCGCGCCATCGGCGAGCAGGCGGGCGTCCCGCCGCCACCGCGGGCCGAGGATCCCGATGACGATCCCCTCCAGCGCGTCCCACGCCGCCGCCGCGTCCTCCGGGCGTCCATCGGGCGACTTGGCGAGCATCGACTCGAGCCACGCGGCGAGGTCCGGGTCGAGATCCGGCTTCACCTCCCGGGGGCTCGGCAGCGGCTCGTTGACGTGCTGGAGCAGCACGGCCACGGGGGTGTCGGCGGTGTACGGGACGCGCCCGACGAGCATCTCGTACGCCATCACGCCCACCGCGTAGAGGTCGGTGGACGGGCCGACGCCCTTCGCCATCGCCTGCTCGGGCGACATGTAGGCAGGCGTCCCGACCGTCGTGCCGGTGGCGGTGGCGAAGCTCGTCTGCACCTCGTTCACGGCCTTGGCGATCCCGAAGTCCGCCACCTTCACCGTGCCCGCGCGCGTGAGCATCAGGTTCTCGGGCTTCAGGTCGCGGTGCACGATGCCCTGCTCGGCCGCGTGGGACAGGGCCGAGAGCACGCCCTCCATCACGCCCGCGAACTGGGCGATCGAGAGGGTCCGCACCATCGGCCGCAGCGACCCCCGCTCCAGGTACTCCATCGCGATGTACGGGGTTCCGTCGTCGTGCTGGAGGTACTCGTGCACCGTCACGATGTTCGGGTGCCCCAGCGACCCGGTGATGCGCGACTCCTGCAGGAAGCGCGCGGCGGCGGCCGGGTCGGTGGCATGGAACGCCCCGAGCTGTTTCAGGGCGACGTTCCGGTCCAGGTCGGTCTGGCGGGCCAGGTACACCACGGCCATCCCGCCGCGGCCGATCTCGCGGACGACCTCGAAGCGGCCGACGCGCTCCCCCGCCCGGGGCATCAGGCGCCCTCGCTCGGCCGCGGGCGAGCGGCTCGCCCGCGCCCGGTCATGCCTGGACGGTCGTCTGGCCGGGCGAGACGACCTGGATCGTGCCGGGCGGGACGCCGTCGGTCATCCCCGTGAGCGACTGCGTGTGCACCGGCATCCCGCCGGCCGCCACGGTCGGCGCGCTGCCGCCGGGCATGACCGAGACCACGGTCGTGCAGGGCTTCGTCGACACCGACGGCACCTGCGCGCAACCCAGGATCGGGGCGCCGACCAGGTCCGTCTCCCGCAGCACCGGACCGCCCTGGATCGTCACGGTCGTCTGCCGCGGCGCCAGCGTCACGCGACCGCCGTGGGCGCAGAGGATCGTTGCGTTGGTCGTGACGACGAGACCCATTTCCCCGCCCTTCGGGGGGTGGCCATGCAGGTTCCTACAGAACTATATTCCGCCAAACGGGGGAAGCGGCGGGCGGACGGGATGTTCCGCCCAGGCGAGGTCGGTGTTGAGGGTCTTCGTCCTGGATGCGCACCAGATCTACCGGCGGGGCCTGACGTCCTGCCTCGAGTCCGCCGATGGGATCGACGGCGTCGGGGACGCCGGGAGCGTCGCCGACGCGTGGCAGCACCCGGGCCTGCAGGAGGCCGATGTCGTGGTGCTCGACCACGCGATGACCGGTGGCCTCGAGTTCATCAGGAGCGTGCGCGAGGCGACCGGCGCGCGGGTGCTGGTCTGCTCCAGCGGCGACGACGAGAGCGAGGTGGTGGCGATCGTCGCCGCCGGCTCCATGGGCTACGTCTCGAAGGACACGCCTCACCCCTGAGTCGCTCATCGCCGCGGTCAACGCGGCCGCCACCGGCGCGGGCGTGATGGCCCCCGAGCTCCTGGGCACGCTGCTGCGCGGCATCTCGCGCGCCTCCCAGGAGGTCCTCGAGCCGCGCGGCCTCTCGCTCACCCGCCTGAGCGCGCGGGAGCAGCAGGTCCTGCGGCTGGTCGCCGAGGGGCACCCGATCCGCGAGGTGGCCGAGCAGCTGCGCTACAGCGAGCGGACCATCAAGAACGTCATCCACGACGTGGTGACCAAGCTCAACGTGCGCACCCGCTCGCAGGCGGTGGCGCAGGCCGTGCGGGAGGGCCTGATCTGACCCTCCGCAGCATCGCGACGGCCGTCGCGGTGCTGCTGTGCCCGCTCGCCGCCGCCCCGGCCGCGGTCGCGGCGTTCCCGGGGCTCAACGGCTCCATCGCCTTCGAGCGCGGCGGGCAGGTGTTCGTCAAGAACCCGGGCGACGTGAGCGGCGGGGACCCGCTCACGACCCTCGGCAGCAACGAGGACCCGGCATGGTCGCCGGACGGCACCCGGATCGCCTTCGTGAGCAACCGGGCCGGCCCGTTCGACGTCTACGTGATGAACGCCGACGGCAGCGGGCAGGCCCGGCTCACGTTCGAGACGCTCGACGCCCACCACCCCGCCTGGTCGCCGGACGGGACGCGGATCGCGTTCGACGGCAACAACCCGAGCCAGGACATCGTGGTGGTGAACGCGAACGGCAGCGGCCGCCACGTGGTCGCCGGGGGCGACAACATCCAGAACAACCCGTCGTGGACGGCGGACGGGGCCCGCATCGTCTTCCGCGACTTCAGCCAGGGCACCGGCCTCTCCACCGTCGCCGCCGACGGCACCGGCCGGGTGCCGCTGATCGCCGACGCCTCCCAGCCCGACGTCTCGCCGGACGGAACCCGGATCGCGTTCGTGCGCAGCGGCGAGGTCTGGACCGCCGGCATCGACGGCGCCGGCGCGACCCCCGCCACCACCCTCGGCGGAGCCGCGCCCGCCTTCTCCCCGGACGGCGCGCTCATCGTCTACAGCCGCTTCGAGGGGGGCACTTCGAGCTCTTCACGGTTCCACCGGGCGGCGGGCCCCAGATCAACGAGACCCTCAGCGCGATGAGCGTGCAGAACCTGGACGCCGACTGGCAGGCGATCGCGCCCACGCCGGACGTCGGCGCCCTCTCGCGCCCCGTCGCCGGGTCGCCCGGCGCCACGCTGACCGTGGACGGCACGGGATTCGTGCGCCGCTCGGTGGTGCGCTGGAACGGCGGCGACCGGCCCACGACGTTCGTGAGCCGCACCCGCCTGACGGCGCAGCTCACCGCGGCCGACGTCGCCGCCCCCGGGACCGCGCAGGTCACCGTCTTCACCACGCCCGCGGGCGGCGGGCTGTCGGTCGCCCGGACGGCGACGGTCGACCCGGCGCCCCCGCCGCCGAAGCTGGCCGTGACGTCCGTGCGGGTGCGGTCGAAGTGGGCCCGCAGCAGGGTGACGGGCAGCGTGCGGGTCCGCGGGACCGCCGAGCGGGCGGGTCGCGTCGAGGTGGCCCTCCTGACGGGCGCCGGGCGCGCCGCCCGGGTCGTCGCCCGCCGCCGCGCGAACCTGGCGGCCGGGGCGTTCGCCGTGGCCGTCCCCCTCCCTCGCACGCTCCTGCCGGGGAGGCTGACGGTGCGGATGCGGGAGGTGGGCGCCGTGACGGGCGCCGCCCTGACCGAGGCGACCCGCGCGGCCGTCCTCGCCGCCCCGCGCGAGGGGGTGGTCCGGAGCGCGTTCGTCAGCGCCCTCCAGGGCGGGCCCCCGGTGCGGCGCCTGCGGGCCGGGCGGCGCCTGTTCGCCCACTTCCGCTTCGCCGCCCAACCCAGGAAGGGCCTGCCGCTGACCGCCGCGTGGACGCGCGACGGCCGTCCCGCGGGCGTTCCCGTGCGCAAGCCCCGCGGGCGCACCGTGATCGCGTTCATCGGCACGGCGGGCGGGCGCCTGCCGGCCGGGGGCTACCGCTGCACGCTGCGGGCCGGCACCCGCGTGGTCGCCGTCGCCAGCGTGCGCGTGGTGTGACCACCCGCGCTCGCTGCTAGCCTGACCGCGTGCCGCCGAAGGACCGCAAGAACCAGAAGAAGACCGGGGGGCGCGGGCGCCGCGCGAACTACGCGCCGGCCGCCGACGCCGTCGGCACCCGCAAGTACATGCCGGTCGGCTGGGCCAACTGGCTCGGCTTCTGGATGTTCGGCCTGATCGGGATCGCGCTCTTCTGCGAGACGATCGCCGCGACCATCCAGCACCGCGGCGCCGACCCGATCGCGGCCGGGATCATGACGGTCGTGTTCTTCATCATGACCTACCTCTTCGCGACGACCCGGGTGAAGGACTAGCCCCTCCGCCCTGCGGTCAGGTCGCGCGCACCTCCGCGACGCAGGCGTCGTCGCCACCGGCCCGGGTCGTGGCCACCCGCAGCTCGCGTCCGGGGCGAAGGCGGCGAGCATCCCCCGCCAGATCGCGCGGTCCAGGCCGCAGATCCGCTCCGGGTCGTGGAACGCGAGCTCCTCGAACGGGCACGCGCAGGCGCGGATGCCGCCCTCGCCCTCGGCGCGGGCGGCGAAGCCGTAGCGCGAGAGCACCCGCACCACGCCCTCCATCGCCTCGGTCAGGGAGGCGCCCGGGGCGGAGCGGCCGGCGGCGACCTCCGCGAGGCCGACCTCGAAGCCGAAGTCGTGGCCCACCCGCTCCAGCACCTCCTGCGGGCCGGCCGGACCGGACTCCTTGGTGGCGCGCAGCAGCAGGGCGGCGAGCAGGTCGTAGTGCCGCTCGGGCAGCGCGACCAGCACCTCGGCGTCGGCCAGGCGGTAGTGCTTGGCGGGGCGCCCGGCGCCCGGGCCGGCGCGGCCGTCGGGGCGGCGGAAGCCGGCCTCCAGGAAGCCGTGCTCCACGAGCTTGTCCAGGTGGAAGCCGGCCAGGCGGCGGTCGATGCCGACCGCGGCGCCGATCTCGTCCTTGGTCTGCTCGCGCCCCGCGGACCGGACGGCGAAGAAGACGCGGCGGCGGGTGGGGTCGCCGAGCGCGGCCGCCAGCCTCCCGATGTCGCGCTCGGCGCGGTCCTCCACGAACGTCTCTCGCACGCCCCTCGACCCCCCTGCGGGCTGGTCGATGCCAGGATACACCGGACCCGTTGTAGCGTCCGATGCATGCGCCGCGCCCTCGCCGCCGCCACCGTCGCGCTGCTCGCCTCGGCCGCCCCCGCGGCCGCCGCCTGGGAGCCGCCCGGCGCGGGCGTCGCAGGGGCCGCTGCCGGCCCGCTCCCCGTCCGTGGCGATGAACGCGCGCGGCGACGGCGGCGGCCGCCTGGGTGCGCGGGCGCGCCGCCGCGCCGCGAGATCGTGGTGAGCGTCCACCCCGCCGGGCGGCGGCTGGAGCGAGCCGGTGGCGATCTCGCGCCGCGGTCGCCCGGCGATCGACCCCGTGGTCGACGATCGACGCCCAGGGCCGCGTCGTGGTGGTGTGGCGCCAGGTGGTGCGCGTCACGCCGCATCGCGCACGGCGGACGGGCCGCCGCCGCGCAGGCCGTCTACGTCGTCCGGGCGCGCCAGCGGCGCCCTGGCGTCCGCGCGGTGGAGCCGCGTCGCCACCCTCTCGAGCCCCCGCCAGAAGGTGGGCCGCGCCGAGCGCCGGGACCGACGCGAGGGCGACGTCGCTCGCCGCCTGGCACTGGGGCACCGGCACCTCGCCCGCCGACCCGGGCTTCGTGGGCCAGGTCCAGTTCGCCGAGCGGCCCGTCGGCGGGGCGTGGAGCGGCCCGCGCCGGCTCTCGCGCGACCCGGCGCTGCGCGGAGGTGCGCCGGCCGCAGGTGGCCGTCGGGACGCTCGGCGGCACGCGGTCGATCTGGTGGCAGTGCGACCTCGCCCGCCGGGCCGCAGCACGGCCGTCGCCGTGGCCCGCGGCCCCGGGGAAGGCGCTTCGGGCCCGGAGACGCAGCTGCCGATCGCGCAGCGGGGCGACGTCGACGGCCGACCTGGCCGTCGCCCCCGACCGGCCGCGCCGTCGCGGTGAGCGCCGGCGCCGACGGCACGCGTCCAGTGGTGGCGCGGCGACGGTCGGGCGACACGCTCGACGCTGAGCGCGCTGCGCGGCCCTGGCCACCACCGAGCGCATCGACGCCGGACGCCGGCCCGCCGCAGGTCGCCGTCAGCGCCGCCGGCGACGCCCTCTCGGCGCTGGACCGACCTGCTCGGCCGGCCGCGCGCCGCCCCGATCGCGGCCGACCTGGGCGTCGGCGCCCCGGTGTCCCTCGGCGACGCCGCCGCGGCGAGCCCGGCGCCGGTGGACGTCGCGGTGGGCGACGGCCGCCAGGGGGTCGTCGCCTGGTACGCCGACGGGCCGCGTCGTGGCGGCCCAGCGCGGCCGCGACGGCGAGCTCCGGGCCCGCCGCGACGATCTCGGGCTCCGGGGTGGTCCGCCGAGCGACGGCCCGGCCGTCGCCGGCGACGACGGCGGCGACGCCGTGGCGTTCTGGACGCGCGGGCCGCGCGGGCCGCACCGTGGTGGAGCGCGCCGTCACGACGGGTCAGTAGCGGCTATCCTGGCGGCCGACGTCCGCCCGTGCCGACGGGACGTTGGGCGGGGCGCGGCCCGCGCTTCACCTGATTACGGTGACGGGCGTATCCTTTAGAGCGACGGCGTCGTCGACCCAGCGACCGGGGAGGGCCCGTGTCCACCATCAAGCCGCCCGACATCGATCTCGGCCAGTACAAGTTCGGCTGGCACGACCCGGCGAACTACGTGTTCGAGCCCAAGCGCGGCCTGAACGCGGACGTCGTGCGCGAGATCTCGTTCCTGAAGGGCGAGCCCGAGTGGATGCTGAAGTTCCGCCTCCGCGCCCTGGAGATCTTCGAGCGCAAGCCCATGCCCGACTGGGGCGGGGACATGAGCGGGATCGACTTCCAGAACATCTTCTACTTCATCCGCAGCTCGGAGAAGCAGAGCACCGACTGGAACGACGTCCCGGCCGACATCAAGAACACGTTCGACCGGCTGGGCATCCCGGAGGCCGAGCAGAAGTACCTCTCCGGCGTCAGCGCCCAGTACGAGTGCGAGGTCGTCTACCACTCGATCCGCGAGGACCTCGAGAAGAAGGGCGTGATCTTCTGCGACACGGACACCGCGCTCCGCGAGCACGAGGACCTCTTCCAGGAGCACTGGGCCACGGTCATCCCGCCCGGCGACAACAAGCTCGCCGCGCTGAACTCGGCCGTCTGGTCGGGCGGCTCGTTCATCTGGGTGCCGCCGGGCGTCGCAGGTGGAGATCCCGCTGCAGGCCTACTTCCGCATCAACGCGGAGAACATGGGCCAGTTCGAGCGGACGCTGATCATCTGCGAGCCCGGCTCGTTCGTGCACTACGTCGAGGGCTGCACCGCCCCCGTCTACACGAGCGACTCCCTGCACTCGGCGGTGGTGGAGATCATCGTCAAGGAGGGCGCCCGCTGCCGGTACACGACCATCCAGAACTGGTCGACCAACGTCTACAACCTGGTCACCAAGCGGGCGGTGGCGCAGAAGAACGCCACGATGGAGTGGGTCGACGGCAACCTCGGCTCCAAGCTGACCATGAAGTACCCGGCCGTGTGGATGACCGGCCCGGGCGCGCGCGGCGAGGTGCTCTCGGTGGCGATGGCCTCCGAGGGGATGCACCAGGACGCCGGCGCCAAGATGGTCCACGTCGCCCCGGACACGTCCTCGACGATCGTCTCCAAGTCGATCTCGCGCGGCGGCGGGCGCACCAGCTACCGCGGCCTGGTCCAGGTGGAGCCGGGCGCCAAGCGCGCCAAGGCCTCGGTGGTCTGCGACGCGCTGCTCCTCGACGAGGACAGCCGCTCGGACACCTACCCGTACATGGACATCCGCGAGGAGGACGCCTCGATCGGCCACGAGGCCACGGTGTCCAAGGTCGCGCGACGACCAGATCTTCTACCTCATGAGCCGCGGGCTCTCCGAGGAGGAGGCCATGGCGATGATCGTGCGCGGCTTCATCGAGCCGATCGCCAAGGAGCTGCCCGATGGAGTACGCCGTCGAGCTGAACCGGCTCATCGAGCTGCAGATGGAGGGCTCGATTGGCTAGCCCGCGCCTGGGCCGAGGAGGCCCGCAGCGCGGCCGACCGACAACCTCGCCTCGCTCCCGGCCCTCACCGGCCGGGAGGAGGAGTGGCGCTTCACCCCGCCGGCCGACCTCGGCCCTGCGGGGCGCCGAGCCGGCAGGCGCCCGGCGCGGCTCGAGGGCGTCGCCGTGCACGACGGGCCTCGCGCGGCGCCCGCCTGGACCTCGTCGACGGCGCCCCCGCGGCGCCCGAGCTGGGTCGGCCTCCCCGACGGGCGTGATCGTCGCCGATCTGGGCACCGCCCTCGACCGAGCACGAGGACCTCGTGCGCGAGCGGCTCTACGGCCTGGTCGGCTTCGACGAGCGGCCCGGCGCGCTCAACGCCGCGCGCTGGGACGGCGGCGCTGTTCGTCTACGTCCCGCGCGGCGTCGAGGTCGAGCTGCCGGTCGAGGCGATCCTCACCGCCACCGGCGCGGCCGGGCGCGTGTTCGGCCGCACGCTCGTGGTGGTCGAGGAGGGCGCGAAGGCGACCGTCATCGACCGCTACGGCTCGACCGACGTCGCCGGCCCGGTCCACGCCTCGTCGGTGGTGGAGCTCTACGTCGGCCAGGGCGCCGAGCTGGAGCACGTCTCGGTGATCGACTGGGGCGCCGGAGTCCGCCACCACGCGATGCTGCGCGCGTCGCGTGGACCGCGACGCGAGGCCCGTTCGGTCGTCGTGACCCTCGGCGGCGACGTCGTCCGCGTGGAGCCGACCATGGTGGTCGCCGGCCCGGGCGCCGACGCCCGCGCGCTCGGCCTCTACTTCGCCGGCGGCGACCAGCACTTCGAGCACCGGGTGGTCGCGCGCCACGAGGCGCCCCAGGCGTACTCGAACCTGCTCTACAAGGGCGCGATCCAGGACCACGCCCACACCGTCTTCTTCGGCAACCTGGTCGTGCCGCCCGGGCGCGCCCGGCACCGACGCGTACCAGACCAACCGCAACCTGGTGCTCAACGACGGCGCCCGCGCCGACACGATCCCGTTCCTCGAGATCGAGACGGCCGAGGTGAAGTGCTCCCACGCCGGCGCGGTCGGCCGCGTGGACGACGAGCACCTCTTCTACCTCCAGTCGCGGGGCGTCCCCGACGGCCGAGGCCAAGCGCCTCATCGTGATGGGCTTCCTCCAGGAGGTGCTCGAGCAGGTCAGCCTGGTCGAGCTGCGCGAGGAGCTCGAGGCGGCCGTCCAGGAGAAGCTCGGGTGATCGACGTGGCCGGCATCGCCGACCTCCCCCCGGGCGAGCCCGTCCTGGTGCAGGTCGGCGACACCCCCGTGTGCCTGGTCAACCTCGACGGGACCGTGCACGCCGTGCACGACGTCTGCACCCACGCGATGGAGTCGCTCTCGGGCGGATGGGTGGAGGGCGACACGATCGAGTGCCCGCGCCACGGCGCCGCGTTCTCGCTGATCACCGGCGAGGTCCTCAGCCCCGCCGGCGACCACCGCCTGCCGACCTTCGCCGTGGAGGTCCGCGACGGCCGCGTGCTGCTCGACCCCACGCCGACCCGCGACCATCCACTGTTCCGCTCGCCAGCAAAGACCGAGGAGTGACGTGAGCGATCCCATCCTGCAGATCAGCGGCCTCGAGGTCGCCGTGGACGACACCCCGATCCTGAAGGGCGTCAACCTGACGGTCCCCCAGGGCGAGGTCCACGCGCTGATGGGCCCGAACGGCTCCGGCAAGAGCACGCTCGCCTACGCGCTCGCGGGGCACCCGCGCTACGAGATCACCGCGGGCACGCGTCATCTTCGACGGCCAGGACATCGTCGAGATGGAGGCCGACGAGCGCGCCCGCCTCGGCCTGTTCCTCGCCATGCAGTACCCCGTCGAGGTGCCGGGCGTGTCGGTCATGAACTTCCTGCGGACCTCGCTGAACGCGATCCGCGGCGAGGAGATCTCCCCGCGCGACTTCATCAAGCTCTTCGACGCGAAGTCGGAGCTGCTCGGCTTCGACCGCTCCTTCGCCGACCGCTACCTCAACACCGGCTTCTCGGGCGGCGAGAAGAAGCGCCACGAGATCCTCCAGATGGCGATGATCGAGCCGAAGTTCGCCGTCCTCGACGAGACCGACTCCGGCCTCGACGTGGACGCCCTGAAGGTCGTCTCCGAGGGCGTCAACACCATGCGCGGCCCGGACCTCGGCGTCCTCATCATCACCCACTACACGCGGATCCTCCGGTACATCACGCCGGACGTCGTGCACGTGATGTTCGAGGGCCGGATCGCCAAGCACGGGCGGCCCGGAGCTGGCCGAGCACCTCGAGGAGAACGGCTACGTGGAGTTCGGGGTGGCCGAGGAGGCCGCCGCCCCGACGGGGTCGTAATGAGCACCTCAGCCGCGCATCGACGTCGCGGCGATCAAGGCGGACTTCCCGATCCTCGGGCGGACCGTCCACGGCGCGCCGCTCGTCTACCTCGACTCGGCGGCCACGTCGCAGAAGCCGACCGCCGTGCTCGACGCGATGGAGGCCTACTACCGCGAGACCAACGCCAACGTGCACCGCGGCGTCTACGAGCTGGCCGCCGAGGCGACGAACCGCTTCGAGGCCGGCCGCGACGCCGTGGCCCGGCTCGTGGGCGCGCCGCGCGAGGGCGTGATCCTCACGAAGAACGCCAGCGAGGCGATCAACCTGGTGGCCTGGGCGTGGGGCGTCCGCAACCTCCGCCCCGGCGACCGGATCCTCGTCACCGAGATGGAGCACCACTCCAACATCGTCCCGTGGCAGATCGTCGCCGCGATCACCGGCGCCGAGGTGGTGTTCGCCCCCGTCACGCCCGGCGGCGAGCTCGACATGGACGCGTTCCGCGGCCTGCTCTCCGAGCCCGGTGCGGATGGTGGCCGTGGCCCACGCCAGCAACGTGCTCGGCACGATCAACCCGGTGGCCGAGATCGCGCGGATGGCGCACGACGCCGGCGCCCTCTGCCTGGTCGACGGCTCCCAGAGCGTCCCCCACATGCCGGTCGACGTGCCCGTCGCTCGGCTGCGACTTCCTCGCGTTCACCGGCCACAAGATGCTCGGCCCCACCGGGATCGGCGTGCTGGTGGGCAGGGTGGACGTGCTCGAGGGCATGGAGCCGTTCCTGGGCGGCGGCGAGATGATCTCCGACGTCACCACCGCCGGATCGACCTGGGCCGAGCTGCCGTGGAAGTTCGAGGCCGGGACGCCCCCGATCGCCGAGGCCGTGGGCGTGGGCGCCGCCGCCGAGTACCTCCGGTCGGTGGGCCTCGACGCCATCCGCGCCCACGAGGTCGAGCTGACCGGCCACCTGCTCGACGCGCTCGGCGAGGTGGACGGCATCACCGTCTACGGGCCGAAGGACCCGGAGGCCCGCGGCGGCGCCGTCTCGTTCAGCCTGCCGGACATCCACCCGCACGACATCGCCCAGCTCATCGACCGCGAGGGCGTCTGCGTCCGGGCCGGCCACCACTGCGCCAAGCCGCTCATGCGCGTGCTCGGCGTGGGCGCCACGGCCCGCGCGAGCACCTATCTCTACAATTCCCACGACGACATCGACACGCTCGTGCGCGCCCTGGGGAACGCGCGGGCCATGTTCAGGTAGGAGCGGGAGCGTGGGCGGACTCGACGACCTGTACCAGGAGCTGATCCTCGACCACTACCGCCGCAAGCGCGGCGAGGGGTCGCTGGACCACCCGAGCGTGGCCGTCGACCAGCACAACCCGCTGTGCGGCGACGAGATCCACCTGGAGCTCGGGATCGAGGACGGCGTGGTGCGCGAGGTGGCCCACACCGGGCAGGGCTGCTCCATCTCCCAGGCGTCGGTCTCGATGATGAGCGAGGCCCTGCGGGGGCGCACCCTGGACGACGCCCTCGGCACCGTCGAGCACTTCCGCCTGGTCATGCACGGCGACGAGACGGCCGACGAGGACCGCCTGGGCGACGCGATCGCCCTCGAGGGCGTCGCGAAGTACCCGGTGCGCGTCAAGTGCGCGCTGCTCGGGTGGATGGCCGCGAAGGACGCGATCCAGACGTACCAGGGCAACGGTGGCAACGGCGACGGCCGCGGCCACGGCGAGGAGGCGTGATGGCCACCGAGGACGACATCCGCACCGCGATGAAGCAGGTCGAGGACCCCGAGCTCGGGGTCAACATCGTGGACCTGGGACTCCTGTACGGCGTGAACATCGCCGATGACGGCAAGGTGGTCCTGGACATGACCCTCACCTCGATGGGCTGCCCGCTCACCGAGCAGATCCTGGGCGACGCCCGCGCCGCGCTCGAGCCGCTCGACGGGGTGTCCCAGGTCGACGTGAACTGGGTGTGGGACCCGCCGTGGTCGCCCGACGCGATGACGGAGGAGGGCAAGTTCATGATGAAGGTGCTCGGCTATGGCTGATCCGGCCGTCACCCCGGCCGCCGTCGCCGACCGGCCGCTCACCCTCGAGGAGAAGAAGGCGGCCGCCCGGGCCCGCGCCCGCGCCGCCCGCCAGGCCGAGCAGGCCGGCGAGGCCTTCGTGGCCATCTCCCCCGCCGCCGCCGACTACATCCGGCAGGCCGCGCAGGAGCAGGGACGCCCCGAGGGGGTGCGCCTGCGGATCCTCGCGGGGGGCTGCTCCGGCCTGGAGTACAAGCTCGACCTGCTCGAGGCCGGCGAGGCCGCCGGGGCCGGCGACCGCGAGGTGCGGTCGAACGGGGTGACGATGCTGATGGACCTGAAGAGCGCCATCCACGTCACCGGCTCGATCGATCGACTACGAGCACGGCCTGCTCCGCCGCGGGTTCCGGATCAACAACCCGAACGCCACCTCCACCTGCTCCTGCGGCGACTCCTTCGGAGCCGCCTGAGCGCGACCGGCGTCAGCCCGGCGCCAGGAACGCCCGCAGCGCGGCGTTCACCTCGCCGGGGCGGTCGAGCATCGGGACGTGCCCCGCGGCGGGGATGATGGCGAGGCGGGCGCGCGGGAGCGTGCGGGAGACCCAGTCCGCGCCGCCGATCGGCACGAGGGCGTCGCGAGCGCCCCACATCACCATCGTCGGCACCGACGGCTCGGCGTCGATCCCCGGGTCGCCGTCCAGGTCCAGGATCTCCCCGGCCGCGCGCAGCAGCGCCGCGGGCGACCGGGTGGCGAAGCCGCTCACCACGGTCAGCGCCGCCGCGGGCGGCAGGCGAAGCACCGTGCGGACCACCGGGAGCACGTTGCCGGCCATCCGCGGCGACGCCGTCCGCACGGGCGGGGCGATCAGCACGAGCCGGCGCACCATCTCCGGCTCCGTGGCCGCCACGGCGAGGCACGCCATGGCGCCGAACGAGTGCCCCACCAGGTCGGCGCGCGCGTGGCCGAGGCGCTCCAGCAGGCCTCCCAGCACCGGCGCGGCGTCCCTCAGCGCGAACCGGCGCCCGCCGCGCCCGTAGCCGAAGCCGGGGAGCTCGGGCACGATCACGCGGTGATCCCGCGCGAGCTCCGCCGCCGTCGCCCGCCACCAGCGCGCGGAGCCGCCGAGGCCGTGGACCAGCACCACCGGCCGGCCGTGACCCGAGGCCTCGTACCGGAGCGTGTGGCCGGAGAGGGCCACCGGCTCGCCGGCGAGGTCCCTAGGTGACCGGGATGGCCAGGCCGTCGCCGTCGTCAGCGGGGGCGTCCTGTTCCGGCACCTGGTCGATCAGCACGGCGCCGACCGCCGGCACCGGCGACGTCGACACCACCGCCTGCGCGAACGAGCGCGACACCTCCGTCCCGCGCTGCCACGCCAGAAGGTACGGGTAGGGGTCCACGCTGTCGCCGTCGCCGGGGTGGATCTCGAAGTGGAGGTGCGGCGGGGTGGTGATCGCCTGGCCGGTGTTGCCGACGAAGGCGATCACCTGGCCGGCGCGCACCCGCGCGCCCTCGAGCGCCTCCGGCGCGTACGCCGAGAGGTGCGCGTAGTAGAACGAGTTGCCGCGGTCGTCGGTGAGCCACAGGCGGTTCCCGCCGAGGGTGTTCACGCCGACCCGTGAGAGCGTGCCGTCGGCCACGGCAACCACCGGTGTTCCTCGGTCGGCGAAGAGGTCGTTGCCGTGGTGCCACCCGGTGCCCGCCCGGGGGGCACCGTAGTCGTCGGTGAACGACGCCCCGCCCGTCACCGGGAACGCGTAGCCGGCGTTCGCGGGGATCGCGACGGGCGGCGCCTCCCGGCGCGGCAGCCCCAGCGCGGGGGCCGTCGCCAGCGGCGGCGCGGTGACCGTCGCCTCGTCCGTGGCCGTCCCGCCTGGGGCGGTCGCCGTCCCGGGGGCCGTGGTGGTGACGGCGTCCGGCCCGGGCGTCAGGCCGTCGCCCTCGGCCGTCTGCAGCTCCACGTGGCCCAGCACGAACGGCTGGCCGATCAGCGCCGCGGCCGCCGGGTCGGTGACCTCCACCCGCAGGGCGTTCGCCTGGACGCCGCCCGCGCCGTCCGGGGCCTCCTCCAGGAACACGAGCGTGCCGATCCCCGGCACCTCCACCCGGCTGCCGCGGCCCGCCGCGACGGCCGCGCCGTCGATGATGAGGCCGCTCACCGACGCCTCCGCGATCCCGGCCGACCCGCCGGACGGGCCGTCCGACGCCCGCACGGTCATCCGCACCCTGTCGATGCGCACGCGGCCGTCCAGCAGGGTCACCCCGGCCACCGTGACGGTGCCCTCGGCGCTGCCGGTGCGGCCGTCCGTCCCCGCGCCCAGATCCAGGTCCACCCGCGCGACCGTGCCGCCGCCGGCGGGGCGCAGGCCGCTCACACCGCCGCTGCGCCGCTCCGGGCCGCCCGAGACGGCCGAAAGGGCCCCCTGGGTGCCCGCGGGCAGCAGCGCGGCGTACCCGACGGCCCGCCCGGAGGCGGTGCCGGAATCGGCGGCCGCGGTCGCGGAGGCGAGAGCGAGCGCCCCCAGGAGCAGCGCGACGAACACGCGGACCGGCTTCACGAAGCGCATTCTGGCCCCCCGCGCGGACGGCGGCAAACGTCTGCGGGGATATGTGCCGATGTGAAAGCCGCCACCCTCTGACGTTTGTGTCCGGCCGGGCCGCCCTGTAGCGTGGCTCGGTCGGTCGGGACCGCCCAATCCCGCCCCACCCCGTCAACGCGCAGGAGACTCGCTTTCTGAGACGCCCGCGTCACCTCATCGCCATCGGTTCGACCGTGGTCGCCGCGCTTGCGCTGCTTGCGTTCGGCGCGGCCATCGCCACGACGGAGCCGGCGGCCATCGAGGCGAAGCGCGCTGAGGTCTCGCGCATCCAGGCCGAGCTCGACTCGATCAACGGGCAGGTCGAACAGGCGGCGGAGGCCTACAACGGCGCCCGCTACGAGCTGGGGCAGGTCACCGACCGGATCGACGCCAACGAGCGCCAGTCCGTCCAGACCCAGAAGGATCTCGTGGCGTCCCGGAAGGTACTCGCGGAGCGGCTGCGCGCCCTCTACGCGTCGCCCGACCCGAGCCTCATCGAGGTGCTCATCGACAGCGGCAGCATCACCGCCGCCGCCGACCAGATGCAGCTCCTCGACCGCGTCGGGCAGCAGGACGCCCAGGTGGTCGGCGGGCTGCGCTCCCAGAAGGCCCGCCTGGCCGAGCTGAAGGCCCAGCTGGAGAAGGACCGCGCGTCGGCCGCGGCCGCCGTCGCCGCCCGCGAGCGCGAGAAGGCCCGCGTCGAGTCGCTCCTGTCGCAGCGCCAGCAGGTGCTCGACGGCGCCAGCGCCGAGCTGCGGCAGCTCATCGAGGCCGAGAAGGCGCGCGAGCGCCAGGAGGCCGCCGCCCAGGCCGCCCTCGCCCGCCAGCGCGCGGCCGCCACCTCGGCGTCGGCCGGCACCACCGCCACGCCCGTCGTCGCATCCGGCGGCGGCACCGCGAGCGCCGGCTCCCCGGACGCCTCCTCCAGCGGCTCCGCCCCGAGCAGCACCCCGCTCCCCAGCGGCAGCGGCAACGCCGCCGCCGCCAGCGTGGCGATGCAGTACCTCGGCGTCCCGTACGTCTGGGGCGGCGCCTCACCGTCCGGCTTCGACTGCAGCGGCCTCGCGTCGTACGCCTACGCCCAGATCGGCAAGAGCGTCCCCCACTACACCGGGGCGATCTATGCGGCGTTCCCGAAGGTGCCGTCCGACCAGCTCGAGCCCGGGGACCTCGTGTTCTTCAACGGGCTCGGCCACATGGGCATCTACATCGGCGGCGGCCAGTACGTCCACGCGCCGCACACGGGCGACGTCGTCAAGGTCTCGAGCCTCGGCGACCGCTCGGATTACGTGGGGGCCGTCCGCCCGTAGTCCCCCGCGCCGTCCTCAAGCACGGCCCGTCCGGTACCGATGGGGATGGTGATGGCAGGATGCCTCCCCGCGCGCCGGCGGCGCAGGGCCCTGGGATGGGGCCTCGCGATCGCCCTCCTCGCCCCCGTGCCCCTGGGGCCCGCCGCCGCGTTCGCATCGACGGCCACCGATCTCGCGCAGGCCCGCGCCCGGATCGACCGCACCTCCGCCGAGTTGATGGCCGCGCGGTCCGCCGCCGACGGCACCGGCGGCGCCGAGCGCGACAAGCTCGAGGCGATCGAGCGGCGGCTCCAGCAGGAGAAGGCCGACCTGGTGCGGCTCGAGCGGGGCCTCACGGCCCGCCACGCCGCCGAATCGGCCGACGAGTCCGAGGCCGCGGACGAGGCCACCCCTGCCGCCACGCCCGGCGCGGAGCAGGACGGACCCGTCGTGCGGCTGGCGGACGCGCCCGGCGGCACCGCCGTCGCCGGCACCGCGACCCCCTCCCTGTCCCCCGCCGTGCAGCGTCAGGACGAGGTCGTCCCCCAGGTGCAGGGCGACGCCGCCGCCCAGGCCGCGCGGATCGACGGCTACCTCGCATCCAAGTTCAGCCCCCTCACCGGCCTCGGCGCCGTGTTCGTGACCGAGTCGCAGGCCGTGGGCATGGACCCGCGCTTCCTCGTCGCCATCAGCGGCGCCGAGACCAGCTTCGGCACCTACGGGCCGTCGCAGTCGATCCACAACCCGTTCGGCATGGGCCCGGGCATCAACTACGCGTCGTGGGCGGACGCGATCCGCGCCGCCGCCCAGAACCTCGGCGGCCCGATCTACCTCGGCGACGGGCGGGTCACGATCCTCGCGATCCGCGACCGGTGGGCCCCTGCCGGCGCCGTCAACGACCCGAGCGGCCTCAACAGCAACTGGGTCCGCAACGTCGGCACGTACCTCGCGGACCTCGGCGGCGACCCAGCGGGCTCCGTCTTCCCCGGCCACGCCGCGCCCGTCACGGCGGTGGTCCCCGGCGCGGCCGCGACCGGCCCCACCGCCCCGCTGCCGGTCTACACGCCGCCCACCCCCGTCCTGGGGCAGTCGGGCAAGGGCCCGTCCGCCGCCGAGTCGGCCCTGGCGGTGCTGGGCGCCCCCGGCGTCGCGAAGGGCGCCGACCCGGACACCGGCTTCTCGGCCGCCGGCCTGGTGCGCTGGGCGTACGCCGAGCACGGCGTCGAGGTGCCGGGCGGCCTCCGCGCCCAGTCCACCGCCGGGCGCGCCATCGCGCCCCGCGACCTCGACTCGGGCGACGTCATCCTGTTCGCCGACGAGGACGGCACCGTCACCGGCGCCGGCCTGTACGTCGGCGGCGGCCAGTTCGTCCACAGCGAGGGCGAGGGCGGCGGCGTCCGCCTCGGGTCGCTGTACGACGCCTACTATGCCGAGGGTTACGCGGGGGCGCGGCGCTTCTAGGACGGTGCGCGCCGGATGGAGGGGGCGCACATCGGCGCGGGCGGTCTCGCACGGCTCCAGGTGATCGGCGCGGCCGCGCTCTTCTCGACGGGCGGCGCGGCGATCAAGGGGACGGACTTCAGCGGCGTCCGCGGCGCCCTGGAGGTCGCCGCATGGCGCTCCGGGGTGGCCGCCGCCGTCGTCGCGATCGTCATGCCGTCCGCCCGCCGCGGGTGGACGTGGCGCACCTGGGCGGTCGGGGCCGCGTACGCCGCCACCGTCGTGCTGTTCGTGCTGGCCAACAAGCAGACGACCTCGGCCAACGCGATCTTCCTCCAGAGCGCCGCGCCCCTCTACGTGCTGCTGGCGGGGCTGTTCCTGCTCCACGAGCGCGCCCGGCTCGCGGACGTCGGCGTGATGGTGGTCCTGCTCGCCGGCCTGGCCCTCTGCGTCACCGGCACGGGCGGGGCGGGGGACACGGCGCCGGATCCGGCGCTCGGGAACCTGTTCGCGCTGGCCTCCGGCGTGACGTGGGCGGCGACGCTGCTGGGGCTGCGCTGGCTCGCGAAGAGCGGCGCCACCAACGGCGCCGGGGCCGCCGTGATCGTGGGGAACCTGCTCGCGTTCGCGTGCGCGGTGCCGTTCGCGCTGCCGCCCTCCGGCGACGGGACGGACTGGGCGCTGATCCTCTACCTCGGGATCGTCCAGATCGCAATCGCCTACCTGCTGCTGACGGCGGCCGTGCGGGTGGTCGCGGCGTTCGAGGTCTCGCTGCTGCTGCTGGTGGAGCCGGCGCTGAACCCGGTCTGGTCGTGGCTGTTCCTCGGCGAGAAACCCGGCGCCGTGACCATCGCCGGCGGTGTTCTGATCCTGGGCGCCACCGCCGTGAAGGTGTGGGCCGACGCCCGCCGCGGGACGGAGACCGCGGTGGAGGAGGCCGCGCGGGCCGCTCCGCCGTGACCCGGGAGGGGCGCGACGCTAACGTGCCGCCGATGCGCCGCCTCCTCGTCCCGGCCCTGGCGTGCGCGGCCCTGGCCCTGCCCGCCGCGGGGCCGGCCGCCCCCGCGTCGTCGCCCCTTCCGCCGTTCCGGGCGGTGGTCCGTCCGCTGAGCCCGCAGGAGCGCGCGGACATGACGCCGAGCGTGTGGCGCCGCGGCTGCCCGGTCGCGCTGTCGCAGCTGCGCCACGTGAGCCTGCCCTACGTCGGCTTCGGCGGGCGCGCGCGCCGCGGCGCGCTGGTGGTGAACGCCTCCGCGGCCCACGACGTGGTGGCCGCCTTCCGCCAGCTGTACGCGGCCCGCTTCCCGATCCGCCGGATGAAGCCGATCCAGGCGTACGGCGGCGACGACTTCCGCAGCATCGAGGCCGACAACACGTCGGCGTTCAACTGCCGGCCGGCCACCGGCTCGTCGAACTGGTCGAACCATGCGTACGGCCTGGCGATCGACCTGAACCCGCTCGAGAACCCCTACGTCTCCGGCGGGCGCACGTCGCACCGCGGCAGCGTCCCCTACCTCGACCGGTCGCCCTACCGGACGGGGATGATCGTGGAGGGCGGCGTCGTGACGCGCGCGTTCGACGCGCGCGGCTGGGGATGGGGCGGCCGCTGGAGCGACCCCACCGACTACCAGCACCTGTCGGTGAACGGGCGGTAGGGCGATCCCGGCGCACGCGATGCGCCTGGAGCCGGGCGCGGCGGAGCTCGCGGCCGGCTTCGACCGGATCCGCGAGGAGCTGGGGGTGCCCGGCGCCTTCCCGCCCGACGCCGAGGCGGAGGCGCAGGCGGCCGCGGTGCCGCCGGCGGGCCCGGGCCGCGCGGACCGGCGTGACCTGGAGCTGGTCACGATCGACCCGCCCGGTTCCCGCGACCTGGACCAGGCGCTCCACATCGGCCGCCGCGGCGACGGGTTCCGGGTGAGCTACGCGATCGCCGACGTCGCCGCGCTCGTCGCGCCGGGCGGCGCCGTCGACCGCGAGGCGCGCCTGCGCGGCGTGACCGTCTACATGCCGGACCACCGGTCGCCGCTGCACCCGGACGCCATCGGCGAGGGCGCGGGCAGCCTGCTGCCGGACGCCGACCGCGCCGCGCTGCTCTGGACGATCGACGTGGACGCCCGCGGCGAGCCGGTCTCCGTCGGCGTGGAGCGCGCGCTGGTGCGCAGCCGCCGGGCCCTCGGCTACCCGGAGGTGCAGGGGGCGATCGACGCGGGCGCCGCCGACGGCACGCTGACGCTGCTGCGCGAGGTGGGCGAGCTGCGGCTGGCGCGGGAGGCGGAGCGCGGCGGGGTGAGCCTGACGGTGCCGGTGCAGGAGGTCGCCCCGGCCCGCGCGGGCGGGTACGCGCTGCGCTTCGAGGCGCCGCTGCCGGTGGAGGACTGGAACGCGCAGGTATCGCTGCTCACCGGGATCGCGGCGGCGGGGATCATGATCGACGGGGGCGTCGGCCTGTTCCGCACCCTGGAGCCGCCGGAGCCCCGCGACGTGGAGTCGCTGCGCCGGAGCGCCATCGCCCTGGGCGTCAGCTGGCCGGAGGGGGCACGGTACGGCGACGTCGTCCGCGCCCTCGACCCGCGCCGGCCGGACGACGCGGCGTTCGCGGTCCGCGCGAGCCGCCTCTTCCGGGGGGCCGGCTACGCGGCGTGGCGCCCCGCCGACGGCCCCCCGCCGGTCCACGCCGCCATCGCGGCGCCGTACGCCCACGTGACCGCGCCGCTGCGGCGCCTCTGCGACCGGATCGCGAACGAGGTGGTGCTGGCCCTCGTGGCGGGCGCGGAACCCCCGGAATGGGCCCTCAGTGCGCTCGGAGGAGATGCCCGAGCGGATGGCCGCGACCACCGGCCGCGCCCGGGCCGCCGAGCGGGCCGCGGTGGACCACCTGGAGGCGGTGCTCCTGGCGCCGCGGATCGGCCAGGACTTCGACGGCGTCGTCACCGACGTCCGCGACGGCCACGCCACCGTCCAGATCGCCGACCCCGCCGTCGTCGCCCCCCTCGACGGGGACGGCATCCAACCCGGCACCCGCGTCCGCGCCCGGCTCACCGACGCCGACCCGGCCCAACGCCGCGTCCGCTTCGCACTCGTCCCCGCCTGACGGGGGGCGGACCCAGCCCCGGGACCGGCCCTCAGGGCGAGCGGGTCTCCCCGGGCTGCCAGAGGACGTCGCCGCCGGCGTCGCGGTTGGCGGCGCGGGCGAGGATGAACAGGAGGTCCGACAGGCGGTTGAGGTAGGCGAGCGCCTCCGGGGTGACCGGCTCGGCGTCGGCGAGGGCCACGGCGGCGCGCTCGGCGCGGCGGCAGACGGTGCGGGCGTGGTGGAGCGCCGCGGCGGCGGGGCTTCCCGCGGGCAGGACGAAGCTCGTGAGGTCGGGGAGCGTGTCGTTCACCCGGTCGCAGAGCTCCTCGAGCCGCTCCACCTGGGAGGTGGCGACCCGCAGGCGGCTGCGCCCCTCGTCGTCGCCGGGCGGGACGCAGAGGTCGGCGCCGACGTCGAACAGCTCGTTCTGGACCATCGCCAGCCAGCCGTCCACCTCGGGCGGCAGGCCCTGCGCGCGCGCGACCCCGAGGACGGCGTTCAGCTCGTCGACCTCGCCGTACGCGACCACCCGCGGGCTGGTCTTCCGGGCGCGGCTCATGTCGCCGAGGTGGGTGTCCCCCGCGTCGCCGAGCCGGGTGTAGATGCGGGTGAGCCGGACCACGACCCGGACCCTAGGGCACGGGCCCCGCGACGTCCTAGGCGGGCGGCCCTGCGAAGTTGACCGTGAAGAAGATCTGGCCGGTGCAGTCGGACGCTGCGCCGACGCCGGTGATCTTCCACTCCCCGGACCGGAGGTTCGCCCGGTGGGCGGGGCTCGCCAGCATCGCCTGCATCGCCAGCTCCGGCGACGGAGCCATCGCGATGTTCTGTGCGCCCGAGCGACCCTGCGCCCAGGCCATCGAACCGCTGTGCGCGAACTTGCCGCCCCGCGCCATCTGCAGGCTCTTCTGGCGCCCGGCCTTCATCAGCACCGGGTCCTTCGCCACCTTCCCGACCTTCGCGGCCTTGCGGTCCGCCGCGATCATCGCGGTGAGCGCCTTCTCCGACGCGGGGGAGGCGGCCGGCTTGCAGGCGGTCTGAGCGACTGCAGCCGTGGGGATGAGAAGAGCGACGGCGAGACCGGCCACGGCGACGCCGCAGCCCGTCCTCGGGGCACCACGCATACATTCCTCCCGCTCGGGGGCGAATCGCTCGGGGGGTACTACGGCACGGGGGGAACCTAGGGGGCTGACAGCCTCGTCACAACCTCCGCTTGCGTTTTTCGAACAATCAGTGGCGTCAAACCCTCCGATCGGACCAGCGGGACCCGCTAGTCGAAGTAGGACCTCACGAATCTGCGGGCCTGATCCTCAGTCCGGATGACGCCCACCACCTGCCCCTCGCGCAGGGCGTCCACCACCTCCGCCAGCCACGGGCCCGGCTCGCGGCCCAGCTCCCGGGCGATCTCGTCCCCCGGCAGGAGCGGGGCCACCGGACCTCGATCGCGTAGCGTGAAGTACGTGTCCATCACCTCGCGCGCCAGCACCAGGTGGCGGCGGATCGCGACGTCCGATCCCTTCCCGCGGGTCGCGAGCCGGTCCGCGCACGTCAGGAGGATGATCTCCACCTCCCACGGGGCGGTGCGCCGCAGGTAGCGGTCGATCTGCCGCAGCGACAGCGGCGTGCGGTGCACCAGGAACCCCAGCGGCAGGTGCCAGCGGATGCAGTCGGTCGTGAACTCGCGCAGGCGCGCCGAGGTGTGGAGTCGCCGCATCAGGTCGGCCGCCTTCTCGGCGCCCAGGCGGTCGTGGCCGATGAACGTGACCCGCCCCTCCGGCGTGATCGCGTGGGTCGCGGGCTTCGCCACGTCGTGCAGCAGCGCCGGGAACATGAGCGCGTCGCGGCGGGTGAGCTCGTCCGCCAGCGGCTCGCCCAGCACCTCCAGGATGCGGCCGGCGCGGCCGCGGAACACCGGCTCGGGGTCGGCGGCCAGCGCCGCCGCGTGCTCCACCACCTCGAGCGTGTGCCCCAGGACGTCCTCGTGGTGGTAGACGCTCTGGTCGAGGCCCCGCGACGCCTCCAGCTCCGGGACCAGCGCGCCGAGCACCCCGAGGTCGTCCATCAGGGCGAACGCCCGGTCGGGACGCGGCAGGCGCGCGATCCGCCCGAGCTCGTCGGCCAGGCGCTCGCCCGGCGCATCCCAGATGTGCGTGGCGTCGCGGCGGGCGGCGGCAGCCGTCCCGTCCTCGACCGTCCACCCCAGCCCCTCCGCGACGCGTGCCAGCCGCAGCAGCCGCACGGGGTCGTCTCTGAAGGCGGAGGGCCCCACCATCCGCAGCAGCCCGGCCGCCATGTCGGCCAGGCCGCCGTGGGGGTCGATCACCGCCACGGGGGCGCGGGCATCGACGGCCATCGCGTTGACCGTCAGGTCGCGGCGCGACAGGTCCTCGGCGAGGGTGCCCCCCTGGAGCGGCGTGATGTCGACCTGGGCGGCGAGGTGGCCGCCCTGCACCCGCCACGCGCCGAACGCGCGGGAGAGACGGAAGCGGGTCGCCCCGGCCGCGTGCGCCAGCGCCTTCGCCGCCGCGGCGGCGTCACCGTCGATCGCGACGTCCAGGTCGGTCACGGGGCGGCCCATCAGCGCGTCGCGCACCCCGCCCCCGACCGCCCAGGCCGGCGCGGCGATGGGCGCCAGCGGCGCGACGAGGGCCGCGAGGTCCGGCCGGCTCACCCCTCGTGGACCCGGGGGACGCGCGGCCCCACCGCGCACGTCACCTCGTAGTTGATCGTGCCGCGCCAGGCGGCGACCTCCTCGGCGGTGATCCGCTCGCCGCCCTGCACGCCCGATCAGCACCACCTCCTCCCCCACGCCCTCGGTGCCGTCCGGGCCGAGGTCCACGGTGAGCTGGTCCATCGAGATCGTGCCGACCACCGGCACCCGGCGGCCGCCCACCAGCACCTGCGCCCGGCCCGAGAGCACCCGGGCGTATCCGTCGGCGTAGCCCACGGGCACCAGGCCGACGCGCGTGCCGCGCGCCGCCCGCCACACCCGGCCGTAGCCGACGCTCTCGCGCGAGCGCATGCGTCTTCACCGAGCCGAGGTAGGAGACGAGCGACATGGCTGGGCGCAGGTCGTCGTCGTCGGGGTCGCCCATGAACGGCGAGCACCCGTAGAGCGCGATGCCGCAGCGCACCATGTCGAAGGCGGCGGCGGGGTCGCGAAGCGTCGCTGCCGAGTTGGCGGCGTGGACGACGGCGTCCGCGAACCGCCGCCGCAGCGCGGGCAGGCGGCCGCGGAACCGGACGAGCTGCTCGGCCATGAACCCGGCGTTCTCGCCCTCGGTCTCGTCGGCGGTCGCGAAGTGGGTCATCAGGCCGGCCACGCGCACCCCAGGCCCCGCCGCGGCGGCCGCCTCGACCAGCGCGTCGATGTCCTCGGGTCGCGCGCCGAGTCGCCCCATCCCGGTGTCCAGCTTCAGGTGGACCGGCAGCGGGCTGCCGCGCCGGTCCCCCGCCGCCGTTGCGGCGGCCACCGCCTCGGGGGTCCACGCGGTCGGCTCCGCCCCGGCGGCGGCGGCGCGATCCCACTCGTCGCCGGTCAGGGGGCCCATGATCAGGATCTGCGCGCCGATCCCGGCGTCCCGGAGCGCCTGCGCCTCGCCCACCGCCGCCACCGCCAGGGCGGTGGCGCCGCCCTCCAGGGCCGCGCGGGCGGCGGGGACGGCGCCGTGCCCGTAGCCGTCGGCCTTCACCACCGCCATCAGGCGCGCCCCCCCGGCGGCCCGCAGGAGCGTGGCCGCGTTGTGGCGGATCGCCCCGAGGCTGATCCGCGCGACGGCGCGGTCCGCGCTCACGCGGCCGAGACGCTCCGCGCAGCCGGCAGCGCCTCGATCACGTCGGAGGCGATCGTCCCGTCCCCGTTGCCGGTCAGCTCCCCCGCCAGCGCGTGCAGCGCCACCGCCGCCGCGGCCGCCGCCTGCGGCGCCATGCCCTTGGCGAGGCAGGTGGCGACGACGCCGGTCAGCACGTCGCCCGTCCCGGCGGTCGCGAGCGCGGACGTGCCGTGCTCCGCCACCACCGGCACTGCGCCGGGGGCGGCGACCACCGTCCCGGCACCCTTCAGCACCACGACGGCGCCGGAGCGCTCCGCCAGCTCGCGCGCGGACGCCAGGCGGTCGCCCTCCACCGCCTGCCGCTCGGTGCCGAGCAGGCGGGCCGCCTCGCCGGCGTGCGGCGTGATGACGGTCGGGGCCGGCCGCTCGCGCAGCCGCTCCGGCGCGGCGTGGAGGTGCCACAGGCCGTCGGCGTCCAGCACGAGCGGCTTCTCGAGCCCCGCCAGCAGCGCGGCGACCGCGTCGCCGGTGCCGTCGGCGCGGCCCAGCCCGGGGCCGAGCGCCACGGCGCCGACCCGTCCCGCCTGCGCGAGCGCCTCCTCCGCGCCGGGGGCGGTGAGGTGCCCCGCGCCGCCGTCGGGCAACGCCGCGACCATCACCTCCAGCAGCTCGCCGGCGATGAGCGGCTGGACCGCCGCGGGAGCGCCCACCACCGTCAGGCCCGCCCCGGCGCGCAGCGTCGCGCGGGCGGCCAGGGCGGGGGCGCCGGTGAGCCCCGTCGCGCCCCCGATCACCAGCACCGCGCCGGCGCCGTACTTCTCGGAGTCGGGGCCCTTGCGCGGGATGGCCGCCCCGGCGGGGTGGCCGGCGAGCCAGGCGGCCGGCGCCAGCCGGACGGCCGTGGGGATCCCGATGTCGGCGACGACGACGCGACCGGCGTGCCCGCGGCCCGGCTCCACCCGCAGCCCCGCCATGTCGCCGTGGAAGGTCACGGTCATGTCGGCCCGCACCGCGTCGCCGGGCACCCGGCCGGTGTCCGACTCCACGCCGGTGGGCACGTCGAGCGCCACGACCGGCCCCGGGTGGGCGCGCAGCCAGGCGACCGCGCCGGCCACGGGGTCGCGCGGGGGCCCCGTGGCGCCGGTGCCCAGCAGCGCGTCGACCGCCACCGCGCCCGCCGGGTGGGGCTCGCCGGCCGGGAACGGCTCCACGCGGACGCCGATGGTCGAGGCGATCGTGGTCATCGTGGCCCCGTCCGGCGTGCGCGGCGGCTCGCCGCCGGGCGCGAGGACCCGGACGCTCCAGCCGGCCTCCAGGAGGTGGCGGGCCACCACCAGGCCGTCTCCGCCGTTGTTGCCCGTCCCCACCAGCACCACGGCCGCCCCGGCATCGGGCCAGCCCTCCAGGATCGCCTGCGCCGCCGCGAGCCCCGCGCGCTCCATCAGCACGATCGAGGGGATGGCGTGGACGGACGACGCGCGGCCGTCGGCGTCGCGCATCGCGGCCGCGTCGAAGAGCGGCACGCAGCCGGCGAGGGGCGGCGGGGTGCTGGGCTGGGCGAGGGCCACGCCGCATCCTCCCAGATCGGGCCCCCGGGCCCGATCAGCCGGCGATCAGCCCGGCGCCTCCGCGATCGCGAAGGCCATCGCGGTGTCGCGCCCGTGGGTGAGCGACACGTGGACGGCGGTCACCCCGAGGTGGCGGGCGCGCTCGGCGTACTTGCCGTGCAGCGCGATGGTCGGCGCGCCGCGTCCGCGGACCACCTCCACCTCGCGCCACCGGGTCATGCCGATGCCGAGCGCCTTGCCCACCGCCTCCTTGGCGGCGAAGCGGGCGGCGTAGTGCTGGGGCGGGAACGGCTTGCGCGAGCAGTACGCCTGCTCGGCGTCGGTGAAGCACCGCTCCGCCAGTCGCGGGCGCTTGCGCAGCGACTCGGCGAAGCGGTCGATCTCGACGACGTTGACGCCCACCCCGACGGTGGCCAACGGCCGACCCTCAGCCTCTACTCGACGGTGACGGTCTTGGCCAGGTTACGCGGCTGGTCCACGTTCAGGCCGCGGGCGCGGGCCAGGCCGTACGCGAAGAGCTGCAGCGGGATCACGGCGCTGATCGGTGAGAGCAGGGCCTGTGTGCGAGGCGCCCAGAGGATGTCGTCGGCGTGCTTGCCGATCTCCTCGTTGCCCTCGGTGGCGACCGCGATCACCCGCGCGCCGCGCGCGCGGACCTCCTGGATGTTGGACACGACCTTGTCGAAGACGTGGCCGTCGGTGGCCACCACGACCACCGGCGAACCCTCCTCGAGCAAGGCGATCGGCCCGTGCTTCATCTCCCCCGCCGGGTACGCCTCGGTGGGGATGTAGCTGATCTCCTTCAGCTTCAGCGCACCCTCGAAGCACACGGGCACGCCCACGTGGCGGCCGAGGTAGAGGAAGAAGGGCTTCTCCGCGTAGGTCGCGGCGATCTGCATCACCTCGGCCGGGGCGGGCGACTCGAGGTAGGCCTGGACCACGTCGGGCACCCGCCGCAGCTCGTCGGCCAGGTCGAGGGCGCCGGCCGAGGTGAGCGCCCACTTGAGGCGCCCGAGCTTCAGGGCCAGCAGCGACAGCGCCATGACCTGGGCGGTGTGCGTCTTGGTGGCGGCCACGCCGATCTCGAGGCCGGCGCGCGTGTAGAGCACGCCGTCGGAGTCGCGGGTGGCCTGCGAGCCCATGATGTTCGTGAGGGCCACCACGTGGGCGCCGCGCTCGCGGGCGACGCGCATCGCGGCCAGGGTGTCGGCGGTCTCGCCGCTCTGGGTGATGCCGATGCACCAGGTCGCCGGGGCCCGCGAGGCAGGTGCGGTATCGGTACTCCGACGCGACCTCGACGTGCACCGGCACGCGGGCCCAGTCCTCGATGAGGTACCGGCCGACCAGGCCGGCGTGGTACGAGGTGCCGCACGCGACGATGTGGATGCGCTCCACCCGCGCCAGGGCGGCGTCGTCCAGGCCGAAGGCGACCAGGTCCACCGAGCCGTCGGGCCGCAGGCGGTCGCCGATCGTGTCCCAGAGGGCGGCCGGCTGCTCGTGGATCTCCTTGAGCATGAAGGTCTCGAAGCCGCCCTTCTCGGCGGCGTCCTCGTCCCAGTCGACCGTCTGCGAGGCGCGGGCGGCGACCTCGACCCCGCCGTGCCACACGGTGTGGCCGGTGGCGTCGAGGCTCACGACCTCGTCGTCCTCGATCAGCATGACCTCGCGCGTCTCGGAGAGGAACGCCGGGATGGCCGACGCGATGAACCGCTCGCCCTCGCCGATGCCGATCACCAGCGGGCACTCGCGGCGGGAGGCGACGAGGCGGTCCGGCTCGTTCACGTGGGCCACCACGAAGGCGAAGTGGCCGCCGAGGCGCGGGAGCACCTCGCGGACGGCCGCGGCCAGGTCGCCCCGGTACTCGCGCGCGATCAGGTTCGGCACCACCTCGGTGTCGGTCTCGGAGTGGAAGACCACCCCGAGGTCCTGCAGCTCGCCGCGCAGCTCCAGGTAGTTCTCGATGATCCCGTTCATCACGACCAGGACGGTGCCGTCCGCGCTGATGTGGGGGTGCGCGTTCTCGGTGGTCACGCGCCCGTGGGTCGCCCACCGGGTGTGGCCGAGCCCGGCGGTGGCGCCGGAGCCGTCCTTGTCGCCGGCGGCGTCGCGGAGGCGGGAGAGGTTGCCGACGGCGCGGACCGACTCGGTGATGCCCTGGTCCTCGGCGAGGAGCGCGAAGCCCGCGGAGTCGTAGCCGCGGTACTCGAGCCGCTCGAGGCCGGTCAGGATGAGCTCACGGCAGGGTCGCCCGCCGACGTACCCGATGATCCCGCACATGCAGGTTGTCCTTCCGTCGCGATGGCGCCCTGCGAAGGCGTCTTACGGTACTCGCCCGCCCAGCTCCCGCTCCACCGCGACCGAGATCTCTCTACACCACCGATCGCAAGACTGGACGGTCGGCGCCTCGACCATCACCCGGACGAGGGGCTCGGTCCCCGACGAACGGACGACGACGCGGCCGTCCTCGCCCAGCTCGGCCTCCGCGCGGCGCACCGCCTCCCACACGCCGGCGGCGTCCGGCAGGTCCTGCTTGCGGTCGACGGTCACGTTCACGAGCTTCTGCGGCAGGCGCTGGACGATGGCCGCCGCGGTCCGGAGGTCGCCGCCGCGCTCGCGCAGCGCGCGCAGCAGGTGGAGGCCGGCGGCGAGGCCGTCGCCGGAGGGGCCGTGCGAGAGGTCGATCAGGTGGCCGCTCTGCTCGCCGCCCAGGGTGAAGCCGTTGCTCCGCATCTCCTCCATGACGTAGCGGTCGCCGACGTCGGTCCACCGCACCTCGATGCCCTCCGCCGCCATCGCGCGGCGGAACCCGAGGTTCGTCATCGTGGTCGTCACGACGGTGTCGTGGGGCAGCTCCCCGCGGGAGCGCTTTGCGACGGCGCAGAGCGCCAGGATCTGGTCGCCGTCGACGGCCTCGCCGGCGGCGTTGACCGCCAGCACGCGATCGCCGTCGCCGTCGAACGCCAGGCCCAGGTCGGCACCGGCCTCGAGGACGGCCGCCGAGAGCAGACCGAGGTCGGTGGACCCGCAGCCGTCGTTGATGTTCAGGCCGTCCGGCTCGATGCCGATCGAGCGCAGCGTCGCGCCCAGCCGCACCAGCACCTCCGGCGCGGTGACGGTGGTGGCGCCGTTGGCGCAGTCGATCACGATCTCCACGCCGGTGAGGTCCACCCCGGCGCGCTCGACGATCGCGTCGACGTACTGCCCGCGGCCGCCCAGCCACGTCTCGATGGTGCCGAGGCCGCCGGCGGTCGGGCGGACGCCGGCCTCGGCCGCCATCGCCGCCTCGATGGCGGCCTCCTCCTCGTCCGCCAGCTTGAAGCCGTCCGCCCCGAACACCTTGATGCCGTTGTCCGGGAACGGGTTGTGCGACGCGCTGATCACCGCGCCCGCCGCCGCGTCGGACGACGCGACCAGCTCGGCGACCGCCGGCGTGGGGATCACCCCGAGCAGCACCGCGTGCGCCCCGGTGCTCGCGAGCCCCGACGGCCAGCGCGCCCTCGAGCATCGGCCCGGAGAGGCGCGTGTCGCGGCCGATCATGACGCGGGAGCCCTCGGGGAGCCTGCCGCCCAGGGCGCGGCCGAGCGCCAGGGCGAGCTCCGGTGTCAGCTCGCGGTTGGCGACCCCCCGGACGCCGTCCGTGCCGAAGAGCCGCCGCGCGGGCGCTGGGGTCGCCCCGGCCGTCGCGGGATTACCTCTTCGAGAACTGCGGGCGCTTGCGGGCGCCCTTGAGCCCGGCCTTCTTGCGCTCCTTGATCCGCGCGTCGCGGGTCAGGAAGCCCTCGCGCTTGAGGTCGGGGCGCAGCGCCTCGTCGGCGACCGTCAGGGCGCGGGCGATGCCGTGGCGCAGCGCGCCGGCCTGGCCCGAGACGCCGCCGCCGTGCAGGAGGGCGACCACGTCGAAGCGGCCCTCGGTGCCCGTCACGGCGAGGGGCTGGCGCGCCTCGGTCACGAGGACCTTGCGGCCGAAGAACTCGTCGATCGGGCGGCCGTTGCACATGATCTCGCCGGAACCCGGCGTGAGCGTGACGCGCGCGACGGCGCTCTTGCGCTTGCCGGTGGCGCGGTAGCGGGCGGCGCCCGCGGTCGTCTCGGTGCTCATGCGGTGACCTCCGCGACACGGGTGAGGCGCAGCGGCTTGGGCTGCTGGGCGGCGTGCGGGTGCTCGCCGCCCGCGTAGATCTTGAGCTTCATCAGCTGGGCGCGGCCGAGGCTGTTCTTCGGGAGCATCCCGCGGACGGCCTTGCGCAGGACCTCCTCGGGGCGGCGCTCGAGCTGCTCGCCGAGGGTCCGGCTGCGGATGCCGCCCGGGTACCCGGAGTGACGCCAGTACCGCTTGTCACGGAGCTTGTTACCGGTGACCGCGACCTTCTCCGCGTTCACGACGACGACGAAGTCGCCGGTGTCGCAGTGCCGCGTGTACCAGGGCGAGCGCTTGCCCGCGAGGGTCTCGGCGATGACCGACGCGAGCCGGCCGAGGTTCTGGCCCTCCGCATCGACGATCCACCACTGGCGATCGACGGTCCCGGGCTTTGCGCTGACGGTGCTCACGTGCGGGTCCGACCTCTTCCCTGACATGACAACGCGGCGCGAGAGCGCCGCGAGAACGACCGCGAAGTCTAGGAAAATGCGGGTCCCCACGCAACCCGTGCACCCGCCGCTGGGCTGGACACGAGGGTTCGTGAGGTTTACAACTGATACACCGGATAACGGATTGGAGGAGGCGCGCCGTCCCACGCGACGGCCGTCCGTGATGGAGACCCGCTCGGTGAGCCGGTGCGTCGCGATCGCGGCGCACGGAAAGAGATGTCAGCAGAGCCCCTTCCGGGGGAGCCCGTACTGCTGGCACCACACCCAGAGCCGCAAGGTCTGGGCGCCCAGCCGGCCCCTGTCCGCCAGCGCGAGCCGCGAGCGCGCCGCCCGCGCCGCCGAGGCGGCGGCGGAGGCCGCGCCGAAGGTCGATCGGGAGGCCCTCGGCATCCGTCTGGCCGCGGCGCTCGGCGCCGAGAAGCTGGTCGAGTTGGTGGCCTTCCTGGAGGGCCCGGACGACGGGGCGTACCTCCTGGTGAAGGACGACGGCGGGCTGCTCTCCGAGCACAGCAGCTCCCCCCGCCCCACCCGCACCCGCCGCACCGCGTAGCGCCGCTCCGCCGGGCGGCTCAGCCCTCGGGGTCCTCCCAGAGGCCCTCGACCATCTCGGCGTCGTCGTCGACGTGGGGGCCGAACGCGAGGATCTCGAGCCCGCCGGGGCCGGCCTCCATCCCGTGGGCCACGCCGGGGCCGATGCGCACGACGTCGCGCGGGCCCACCTCCACGACCTCGTCATCGAGCTTCAGCACGCCCGAGCCGGAGAGGACGACGTAGAGCTCCTCGGCCTCCCCGTGGCGATGGGAGAAGGGCTGGCGCTTGCCCGGCTTCACCACGATGTGGCCCAGACCGGTCTGCTCGGTGCCGAGCTCGCGGCGCGGGAAGCGCGCCTCCTGGAACTCGCCGAAGCCGTGCTTGGCGGCCTGGTCCTCGACGTCGCCGAGGTTCACGAGGGTCCAGCTCACACCCCGGTGCTACCCGGCGCCCCGGCGGCGTGAACCCGCCCCCCGCTGGGCCTCGAGGCGGCGCCGGTCGCGCTTGCTGGGGCGCCCCTGCAGGTCGTGGCCGAGCGGCGGGGCCATGCGGCGCAGCTCCCGCTGGCGCTCGCGCCGCGCCCGCGACTCCTCACTCTCCTGGTAGAGCCCCTGCGCCTGCGACGCGGGGCCCCGCTTGTCGGCCAGCCCGAGGACCTCGACGGCGAAGATGGCCTCCCCGATCGTGATCTCGAGCCGGTCGCCCACCCGCACGTCCTTCGCGGGCTTCACGCGCTGGCCGTCCATGTGGACGCGGCCGCCGGTGACGGCCTCGGTGGCCAGTGAGCGCGTCTTGAAGAACCGCGCGGCCCACAGCCACTTGTCGATGCGCACCTTGTCGCCGGTCACGCCCTGGATGATCCCACCGGCGGCGGGCCGGTGTACCGCGACCGGGGCCGCACCAGGCGGTCGTCGCGGCGCGCCTCCAGCGCGTGGGCGACCCAGCCGGCGGAGCGGCCGAGCGCGAACAGCCCCAGCGCGGCGCCCGGTGGCAGCCGCAGCGCGCGCGACAGCGCCGCGAGGCCCAGGTCGAGCGTGGGCCGCAGCCCGAGCTGCTCCTCCGCCAGCGCCACCAGGCCGGCGACCGCGGGGTCGGCGGGGGCCGCCAGCCGCAGGAGCTCGGCGCCGCGGGGGTCGCCGTCCGGGTACAGCGGGTGCCCGAACCCCGGCAGGCCGCCGCCGTCGGTCATCGCGCGCTCGGCGGCGCCGGCCGGGCCCGTCGGCGGCCGCGTCGCGGACGAGCGCCTCCACCCGGTCGGTCAGGCCGCCGTGGCGCCGGCCGCGCAGCGCGCAGAGCGCGGCGAGCAGGACGTGCTCCACCGCGGCGTCGGCCGACGCGACGGTGCGCGCGGTGAACGCGCTGACGTTGAGCTCGTGGTCGGCGGACAGGATGAGCGCGGCCTCGATGTCGCGGGGCGCGGTCGGAGCCCCACCCGCGGGCCAGGCGCTCGGCCAGCCGCCCCGCGCCCGCGGGCGCCGGCGGCGGCGAACAGGCCGGCGACCACCCGGGCCGCGCCGCGCAGGGCCGCGGCGTCGCCGGCGCCCAGCGTGGCGAGCGACCGCTCCCCGGCGGCGGTGAGATGGGCGGCGAGGGCGGCGACCACCGGCCCGCCGAGCATCGGCAGGTCGCCGCCGGCGTCGTCGCGCGCGGGCGGCAGCAGGGCGGCGGCGTCGTCGGGGTCGCCGGTCCACAGGAGCGCCGCCACCTCCTCGAACGTCCGCTCCCGCGAGAGCGCGACCAGGTCGTGCCCGCGGATGTACGCGCGCCCGTCCTCGATCAGCGTCAGCTCGGAGTCGAGCACCGGGAGCCCCCAGTGGAGCTGGCCGTGGGCCGCCAGCTCGCGGTCGCGCGACCGCTCGCGGCGGGCGATCAGCGCCTCGACCGGCGCCCGCGGGTAGCGGCGGGCGCGCGACGGGCCCGGGCCCGGGCTCGGAGGCGACGAGGCCGCGGCTGACGTAGGCGTAGAGCGTGGCGCGGGAGACGCCGAGGGCGGCGGCGGCCTCGCTCGCGCTCATGGAATCGACGGCCATGGGTTGATGATAGCGATCAATATTGACGACGCGCGGGGACGGTCCCTACCGTCGGACCATGACCCCTCTCGAGAACCTCACCGACCCCGACGCCCCCGACCTCTTCCCGGCGTCGTTCCCGCGCGACGGCTTCCCCCGCTGGGAGTGGACCGCGCGCCCCGGCCGACCTCCCGGTCGCCGCCTGGACCACCGAGACCACGCACCGCGACGGCCAGCAGGGCGGCCTGCCGCTCACCGTCGAGGCGGGCATCCGCATCTACGACCTGATGTGCGCGTTCACCGGAGCGAGCGGCGGCATCCGCCAGGCCGAGTTCTTCGTCTACCGCCCCGCCGACCGCCGGATCCTGCAGGCGGCGCTGGAGCGCCACGCCGGCGGCGCGCCGGTGGAGCCGACCACCTGGATCCGCGCGAGCCGCAAGGACGCCGAGCTGGTGGGCGGCCTGGGCGTGCGCGAGACGGGGATGCTCGCGTCGGCGAGCGACTACCACACGTTCCACAAGTTCCGGCCGGGCGGGCGGCGCCAGGCCGCCGAGGCGTACCTGGACGCGGTGCGCGCGGTCCTCGACGCCGGCCTGCGGCCGCGGCTGCACCTGGAGGACGCGACCCGCGCCCCCGAGGAGTTCGTGCTGCCGTTCGCCGAGGCGGTGATGGCGGTCTGCGCCGAGCACGGGCCCGGCGCTGCGGCCGAAGTTCCGGGTGTGCGACACGATGGGCCTCGGCCTGCCGCTGGAGGACGTCGCCGCGCCCCGGTCGGTGCCGCGCTGGATCCGGGCGCTGCGGGGGCTCGGCGTCGCGCCGGAGGACCTGGAGTTCCACCCGCACAACGACACCCACCTGGTGGTCGCGAACTGCCTCGCCGCGATCCAGGCCGGCTGCGCGGTGGTGAACGGCACGCTGCTCGGCACCGGCGAGCGGACCGGCAACGCGCCGCTCGAGGCGGTGCTGCTGCACATCGCCGGGATGGGCCTGATGGACGAGCCCCTCCCCGACTTCCACGCGCTGAACGACCTGGCGGACCTCTACGCCCGCCTCGGCCGGCCGCTCGCGCCGACCTACCCGCTGTACGGCCGCGACGCCCACCGCACCCGGGCCGGCATCCACGCCGACGGGCTGAACAAGTTCTGGTGGATGTACGCGCCCTTCGACGTCCCGCGCCTGCTGGGGCGCCCCCTGGAGGTGAGCCTCACCCGCGACTCCGGCCTCGCCGGGCTGGTGTTCCTGATCCGCCAGCACACCGGACGGGATCTGCCGAAGGACGACCCGGAGCTGCTCCGGGTGCACGAGGCCCTGATGGCCGAGTGGGACGCCGGCCGCCAGACCGCCGCGGAGTGGGAGGAGGTCGAGGCCCTCCTCGGCGCGGCGCAGGAGGTCCAATTGGACGCGTCGGCGGCCAATTGACCGCGGCGGCCACTTGGCCGCGCCGAGGTTCAATTGGCCGACGCGGGACGTGCGAGCATCGGGGGGTGGAGCTGTGGCACAACCCCCGGTGCTCGAAGTCCCGCGCGGCGAAGGGGCTGCTGGAGGAGCGCGGCGTGGCGTTCCGGGAGCGGCGCTACCTGGACGAGCCGCCCACCGCGGAGGAGCTGGACGCCGTGCTGCGGGCGCTGGGGCGGGAGCCGTGGGAGGTCGCCCGGCTCGGTGAGCCCGTCGCCGCGGAGCTGGGCCTTCGCGACTGGCCGCGGGACCGGGATCGGTGGATCGCCGCGATGGTGGCGCACCCCGTCCTGATCGAGCGGCCGGTGCTGGTCGCGGACGACGGGCGCGCGGCGCTCGGCCGGCCGCCGGAGGAGGTGCTCGGCCTCCTGGGCTGAGCGCCGGCCGGGGTCAGCGGCCGGCGTGGGTGGAGACGATGTCCGCCCCCGAGCCGATGCCCTCCTGGTCGGCGACGATCCCGTCCTGTTCCGCGCGCTCGCGCACGCGGCGGAGCCGCTTCTGGAGCGGCGGGCGCCGGTCGGGCGGCGCCAGGTCGAGGAGGTCCTCGAGGGCCGCGGTGAGCCGGCGCGGGATCTGGGGCGACAGGCGGCCCGCCTCGATCATCTCGTCGAAGGCGAGCGCGACGAAGCCCTCCCATTCCATAGTCGGCTCCACGAGGCGCAGCCGACCCTCCGCATCGTGGTGGCGGCCGTCCGGGAAGTGGCGCCGGACGAGCTGGCGCAGGCAGTCGTGCATCCGGTCGATCGCCTGCACGGAGGTCGTCGGGTCGAGGAACGGCTCGGAGACGCTGCGCTCGGCGATGTCCACCAGCATCCGCAGGCCGTAGGCCAGATCCTGGTCCATCGTGCGCTCGGGGCCGAGACGGATCGCGCCGGTCACCCGCTCCGGGTCGACGAGCGCGTCGGCCGGGCTCACGCGGGCGAGCGGCGCGCCCGCCGGAACGAAGTCGCCGAGGGGCGGGATCAGCTCGATGACGCAGTCACGCTCGCGCGCGGCCTCGATGAGCTCCTCGTGGTCGACGTGGGAGACCACCCCTGAGCGCGGCGCCGTGATCAGGTCCCGGGGGGGCGCGTCATCCCCGTCGCGCGACTCGGGCGCGAAGTTCCGGTCGACGAGCTCCCGCATCCGGTCGCCGACGAGCTCGATGAGGGAGGCCACCCGCAGCGACTGGCCGAGGTGGTGCACGTAGTAGACGAGCAGGATGATGCTCGCGATCACCAGGACGAAGGCGGTCAGGATCGCGATCCCCGGGACGCCGGCCCCGGGGGAGAAGCGGATCTCGCGCATCGTCAGCATCGCGTGCGCGAACGTGCCGACGAACAGCCCGATCGCGAGCTGGCTGGTGGTGTCCTGCAGGATCGTCCGGACGATGCGGGGCGAGAACTGCCCCATCGCCAGCTGGACGACCACCATGGTGATCGTCAGGACCAGCGCGGCCAGGGTCACCATCGACGTCGCGATGGTGCTGAGGATCGCGAGCGCCGCGTCGGGCCCGCCGACGATCTGCGTGGGGACGAGGCCGAAGCCGAGCCACCGGTCGAGCGCGAGCGTCCCGAAGGACAGCGCGACGCCGGCGACGACGCAGAGGGCCGGGACGAGCCACAGGCTCGTGCGAAGGGACCGGGCTGAGGCCATAGCGGCCGGTGCCCGTCCCGACCGGCGTGCAAACCGCGGCGGTCGCGGCGCCCCCCGCGGTTCAGCCCCGGGCGCGCCCCACGCTGGTCCGGACGGTCGCGGCCTGCCACCGGACACCGGCGGCCGCGAAGCCGGGGACGCGGACGGCGATGCGGGTGCGGGTGGAGCGCGCCTCGGCGCGGCTGAGCATCACCCGGCTGCGCGAGGCGAGGCGCACCGCGACCCGGCGGGTGGCGGCGCCGAGCGTCACCTTCACGCGGGCGGTGCGGCCGGCGAGCGCCGGCGGCGACGCGAGGACGACGCGGCGGCCGCGGACGCGGACGGTCACGTCGGCGCGGCCGGTGAGGGCGCCGGCCGGCGGCGGCGGGGGCGCCGCGACCCACGGCGCGGTCCCGGCGGTGCGGAACGACCACGTGCGGGTGAGGCGGACGCCGCCGGCGCCGAGGACGGTGGCGCTGCCCCGGTAGACCGACCCGGCGACCAGCGGCTCCACGGGCACGGCGATGCCGCCCGGCGGGATGTACGGGCTGATCCGGGGGTCGGCGTCGTCCGTCCACCGCACCTCCACCGGCCCGAGCGGGCCGGTGAGGCGCACGTCCAGCGAGGCGGGTGTCGCCGTCGCGGGCGAACGGCCCGTCGGCGAGCACCAGCAGGTTGGGTCCGGTGCGGGTGCCGGCGGGGAGGCGGAGGAGGTCCCCGGGCACGAAGGGCGCCTCCTCCGCCACTTGGGCGACGGGGATCGCGGCCCGCCCGTCGCCGGGAACCGTGTACACCGCGTCGTCGGCGCCGGCGGGACCGAGGCCGGTCGTGACGGTGGTGCAGCTGAGGTCCGGGCGGTCGTCGACCCCGGCGCGCTCGAGCCGGGGGTCCATGAGCCGCATGAGGTGGATGGGGGCGTCGGCGTACGGGTTCCCCGCCGCCCAGCTCGTCCCCGCGAGCACGGCGGAGCGGCCGGCCAGGGCGCCCTCGGGCGTGTACCCGGGCCGCTCCGGCGCCTCGTCGTGGCCGACGACGGCGCCGCCGTTCGCCGCCCGGTACGCGTTGTGGAGCGCGCAGCCGGTGGACTGCTCGGGCGCCTCCTGCGACGCCGGCGGGGATGCCGTTGGCCGCGCGCTCGGCGTTGAGCGCCTGGAGCACCTGCGCGGGGGTCGCCGCGAGGGCCGCGGCGGGGAGCGCGAGGGCCGTGGCGGCGCCGAGCGCCGCGGCCGGGAGGCGGGCACGCGTCACCCGAGGAGGGTCCCAAGCCACCGCCGCGCGAGCATGGTCAGGATTGACCAGCAGTCCGCGGCGACCCGGAGGATTCCGTCAGTCCGGCGCGGGCCCCCGGCCGGGGGCTACTCCCACTCGATGGTGCCGGGGGGCTTGGACGTGAGGTCCAGGGCCACCCGGTTGACGCCGTCCACCTCGTTGATGATGCGGCTCGAGATCCGCTCGAGGAGGTCGTACGGCAGCCGCGCCCAGTCGGCGGTCATCGCGTCGTCGGAGGTGACGGCGCGGATCACGATCGGGTACGCGTAGGTGCGCTCGTCGCCCTGCACGCCGACGCTCTTGATCGCCGGCAGCACCGCGAAGCTCTGCCACAGGTCGCGGTACATGCCCGCGCGGCGGACCTCCTCCTGCAGCACGAAGTCGGCGTGGCGGAGGATGTCGAGCCGCTCCTGCGTGACCTCGCCGATGATCCGGATCGCCAGGCCCGGCCCGGGGAACGGCTGGCGCCACACCATGTTCTCGGGAAGGCCGAGCTCCTCGCCGACCACCCGCACCTCGTCCTTGAAGAGCTGGCGCAGCGGCTCGACCAGCTCCACCACCATGTCGTCCGGCAGGCCGCCGACGTTGTGGTGGCTCTTGATCTTCGCCGCGTCGCGGGAGCCCGACTCGATGACGTCGGAGTAGAGCGTCCCCTGCACCAGGAAGCGGGCGTCGCTGAGCTTCTCCGCCTCGCGCTCGAAGATGCGGATGAACTCGCGGCCGATCGTCTTGCGCTTCTCCTCCGGCTCCGTGATCCCGCGGAGGGCGCCGATGAAGTGGTCCTGGGCGCGGACGTGGACGAGGGGGACGCCGAAGTGGCGGCCGAAGGCCTCCTCCACCTGCTGGCCCTCGTCCCTCCGCATCAGGCCGTGGTCGACGAAGACGCAGGTGAGGCGGTCGCCGATCGCCTTGTGCACGATCAGCGCCGCGACGGCGCTGTCCACGCCGCCGGAGAGGCCGCAGATGGCACGGGCGTCGCCGACCTGCGCGCGGACGCGCTCCACCTGCTCCTCGATGACGTGGGTCGCGGTCCAGGTGGGTCGGCAGTCGCACGCCTCGAACAGGAACCACTTGAGCAGGTCGGTGCCGAACGGCGTGTGCACCACCTCGGGGTGGAACTGGACGCCGTAGAGCCGGCGCTCGGGGCGCTCCATCGCGGCCACCGGGCTCGAGGCGGTGGACGCGGTGACGGCGAAGCCCTCGGGCGCGCGGGCGACCGCGTCGCGGTGGCTCATCCAGCACTGCTCGGCGGGCAGCTGCGCGAACATCCCGTCGCGGGAGCGCACCTCGATCGGCGTCTTGCCGTACTCGCCGGCGCCGGTGCGGGCGACCTCGCCGCCCAGGGCGAGGGTCATCGCCTGGAGGCCGTAACAGATGCCGAGGACCGGGATGCCGAGGTCGAGCAGCCGCGGGTCGAGGGCCGGCGCGCCCGGCGCGTACACCGAGGCCGGGCCGCCCGAGAGCACCAGCCCGGCGGGCTTGAGCGCCAGGATCTCCTGGGGCGGCGTGTCGTGCGGGACCACCGCCGAGAACACGCGGCACTCGCGGATGCGGCGCGCGATGAGCTGGCTGTACTGCGCCCCGAAATCGACCACCAGCACTCCGCCGGGGACGGCGGCGGCGAGCGCCGGATCCAGCGCCGGCGTCTGGGTGGTGGTCGTCAAGGCGGTCAGGATAGCGAGGGCGGTCGGACGGATCCCAGCGTCACTCGCCCGCCTCCTCGCGGTGTCCGTGGCCCTCCGGCAGCGCCACCTCGCTGGGCTGGAGGGACGCCCGGCACCCCCTCCCCCGCCAGCGCGTCGCGCAGGGCCTCGAGCGCGCGCGGCTCGCCGTGCACCAGCCGCACCTCGGCGCCCGCGCCGGCGGGCCGGATCCAGTCGAGCAGCTCGCCGCGGTCGGCGTGCGCGGAGAGGCCGCCGACCGTGGCGACCTGCGCCCGCACCGTCACCTCCCGGCCCATGACCCGCACGCGGTCGGCGCCGTCGATCAGCTCGCGGCCCAGCCCGCCGCGCGGCTGGAAGCCGACGATCAGGACGGTGGTCGCCGGGTCGCCGAGCCCCGCGAGCAGGTGGTGCAGGATGCGCCCGCCGGAGAGCATCCCCGAGCCGGCGATCACGATGGCCGGGCCCCGGCGACGCGGTGAGCGCCCGCGAGTCGTCGACGGAGCGCGTGTAGCGCAGGTGCTTCGGCTGGAACGGGTCCTTCCCGAGGCTCCGCAGCAGCCGCAGCTCGTCGGACAGCTCCTCGGGGTGGCGGTCGTAGACCTCGTCCACCTTCGCCGCGAGCGGCGAGTTGACGTAGACGGGGAGCGACGCGATGTCGTGGTCGCGCTCCAGGTGGGCGAGCGTGTAGAGCACCTCGTGGGTGCGCTCGAGCGCGAACGACGGCACCAGGATCTTGCCGCCGCGGTCCTCCGCCCGCCGCAGGAGCTCGGCCAGCTCGGCGACGGTGGCGTCGTACGGCCGGTGGTCGCGGTCGCCGTAGGTGCCCTCCATCAGGACGAGGTCGGCCTCCGGGCACGGCGTCGGGTCGGGCAGCACCTCCTTGCGGGCGTTGCCGACGTCGCCGCTGAACGCGATCGTCGCCTCCCCCGCCTGCACCGCGAACACGGCCGACCCGGGGATGTGGCCCGCCGGCTGCGCGGTGACGCCGCAGGCCGGCGACGTCGAACGGCTCGCCGTACTCGAAGGGCTCCATGAGCGACAGCACGGCGTGGACGTCCCGCTCGTCGAACAGCGGCGGATCGGGGGTGCGCCCGTGGCGGCGGTCGCGCTCGGCGTCCTCGTGCTGGATCTTCGCCGCGTCCAGCAGCAGGTGCTCGCGCCAGCTCGATCGTGGCGGGGCGGGCGAAGATGCGCCCGCGGAAGCCGGCGCCGTGCAGCACCGGCAGGCGGCCGGAGTGGTCGAGGTGGGCGTGCGTCAGCAGCACCGCGTCGATCGTCGCGGGCTCGAACGCCAGCGGCTCGCGGTTGAGGGCGAAGAGCGCCCGCGATCCCTGGAACGCGCCGCAGTCGACGAGCACCCGGGCCCCGCCCGCCTCGAGGAGGTGGCAGGACCCGGTGACCGTCATCGCCGCCCCGTAGGAGCGGACGAGCTCCGCCACGGTCGTCTAGCCCATCCCCACGGCTTGCGTCTGCTGGAGCTTCTTGCCCTCGGTCTTCAGCGCCGGCGCGACCATCACCTCGCACTTCTGGAAGCTCTGGATCGAGTCGTAGCCGCAGGTGGCGAGCGCGCTGCGCAGTCCGCCGACGAGGTTGAGCGTGCCGTCGTTCTCGTGCGCCGGGCCGGTGAGGATCTCCTCGAGCGTCCCGATGGTCTGGGTCTTGACCCGGGTGCCGCGCGGCAGCTGCGGGTGGAACGTCGCCATCCCCCAGTGGTAGCCGCGGCCGGGGGCCTCGGCGGCCTTCGCGAACGGCGAGCCGATCATGCAGGCGTCGGCGCCGCAGGCGATGGCCTTGGCGAGGTCGCCGGCGTAGGCCATGCCGCCGTCGGCGATGACGTTGACGTACTGGCCGGTCTCGAGCAGGTGCTGCATCCGCGCGCCGGCGGCGTCGGCGATCGCCGTGGCCTGGGGCACGCCCACGCCGATGACCTGGCGGGTGGTGCACGCCGCGCCGGGGCCGACGCCGACGAGCACGCCGACCGCGCCCGGTGCGCATGAGGTGCAGGGCCGTGTGGTACGAGGCGCAGCCGCCGACGATCACCGGGACCGGCAGCTCGGCGATGAAGCGCTTCAGGTTGAGCGGCTCGGCCACCGACGAGACGTGCTCGGCGGAGACGACCGTCCCCTGGATGACCAGGATGTCGAGGCCCGCCTCGAGCGCGACGTCGATGTAGTCGGTGACGCGTCTGCGGGCGTGAGCGAGCCCGCGACGACGACGCCCTGGGCCTTGATCTCGCGGATCCGGTGCGGCGATGAGCTCCGGCTTGACCGGCTCCCGGTAGACCTCCTGGAGGCCGCGCGTGGCCTCCGGCACCGGCAGCTGCGCGATGCGCTCCAGCTCGGCGTCGGCCTCCTCGTAGCGCGTCTGGATGCCCTCGAGGTTGAGCACCCCGAGGCCGCCGATCTTGCCGATGATCCCCGCCGTCCGCGTGTCGACCACGCCGTCCATGGCCGACGCCAGGATCGGCAGGTCGAACGTGTGCCCGTCGAGCCGCCAGCTCAGATCGACGTCCTCCGGGTCGCGCGTGCGCCTGCTCGGCACGATCGCGATCTCGTCCAGCCCGTACGCCCGTCGCCCCTTCTTGCCCCGCCCGATCTCGATCTCCACTCAGCGCCCCCCGGCCCGTCCGTCCGACCGCCCCCGGAGACGAGAAGACCCAGGCCCGACGCGTCGGGGCCTGGGTCTTCGCCGGCCTTCATGGATGCGATGCGGTGCTCACAAGTCCTGATCGAGCGAGTGTAGCGGCGGGCTCGGCGGGCACGCCGTGACAGCGCCTGTCAGTCCTCGTCGACTCACGACCTCGACGCGGCGCATCAGCGCCTCGACGTCGGAGGGGTCGAAGACGCCGGCGCCGAAGCGCTGCGTGTTGGCGGCGCCGCAGGCGACGGCCAGAGCGAGCGCCTTCTCGGGCGGCTGGTTGCCGTAGCGGGCCGAGAGGTAGCCGGCCAGCAGGGCGTCGCCGGAGCCGACGGTGGAGACGACGTCCTCGCGGCGCGGCAGGCGCGCCCGGAAGCGTGCGGCCGCGCTTGCCCTCCCCCGTGCGGACGCGCGCGACGCAGCCGTCCTCGTGGTGGATGAGCGCGGTCTCCGCGCCCATCTCGGTGAGGGTCGCGCGCGGCGTACGCCATGTCGTCCTCGTCGCTGAACTCGTGGCCCACGATCTCCTCGGCCTCGCGGACGTTGGGGCTCACCACGCCCGGGGTCGGCCTGGAGGGCGGCGCGCAGCGCCGGCCCGGTGGCGTCGACCGCGGTGATGATCCCGTCGCGGCGCAGCTCGCGCAGGACGCGCTCGTACCAGTCGGTCGGCACGTCGCGCGGCAGCGACCCGGCGAGCACGAACACGTCGGCGCCGCGGGACAGGTAGCGGATCTTGTCGATGAGCACCTCGAGCTCGGCCGGCCTGCACCGACGGGCCCCACTCGTTGATCTCGGTCTGCTGGTTGTTGGTGGGGTCGATGACCGCCGTGCTGGTGCGCGACTCCTCCTGGATGCGGACGAAGTCGTTGAGGATCCCCTCCGCCGTCAGCTCCTCGATGATGTAGGTGCCGACCCGGCCGCCGGCGAGGCCGGTGGCGATGACCGGCTGGCCGAGCGTCTTGAGGGCGCGGGCGATGTTGACGCCCTTGCCGCCCGGCAGGCGCAGCGAGCTGTCGGCGCGGTGGCGCGCGCCGAGCTGGAAGTTGGGCACGCGGACGGTGCGGTCGAGGGCGGCGTTGAGGGTGACGGTGACGATCACGGGACGAGTGCCTCCCAGGCCGGCGCGCAGGCGGTCGAGGATGCCGGGCCCGTCGGCCGACTCGGCCGCGACGAGGTCGCGGCGGCCCGATGACGCGTCGCCCTGGCGGTAGGTGACGCTGCCCACGACCTGCCCCTCCGCGCACGGGGCCCTCCACCTCGCCCGGCGCGACGAGCGTCTGGGTGAGCGGCTCGCCGAGGCGCATCGGCGGCGTCGAGGGCCGAGGCGGGCCGGAGCGCGATGGTCCGGCCCGGGACCCCGTCCACCGCGGCGCGCGCCGAGGACGGCGTCGGCGTCGAGCAGGCGGGCCCTCGCGTACTCGGCGAACGCGTCGGTCGAGCAGGGCCTGGCCGTCGCGGGCGCGCATCGCCGAGCTGGGCGAGCCGATCGAGGCGACGTACAGGTCCACGCCGAGCGACGCGCGGCGGGCGTGGGCGACGAGGGCGTACCCGGCGCCGTCGGTCATCCCGGTCTTCACGCCGTCGGCCTCCGGGTCGATGTCGAGCAGCTCGTTCTCGGACTCCAGCTGGCGCCGGCCGACGCCGCCCGGGCCGGGGATGCTGGCCCGCCGGCTCGACACGAGCTCCCGGAACACCGGGTCGCGCATCGCCACCTGCGCCAGCGTGACGAGGTCGCGGACGCTGGAGTGGTGGCCCGGGGCGTCGAGGCCGTGCGGGTTGGCGTAGGCGGTGTGGGTGAGGCCGAGCTCCCTCGCCTGCGCGTTCATCAGATCGCACGAAGGCGGCCTGGCTGCCGGCGACGCCGTCGGCGAGCGTGACGGCCGCGTCGTTGCCGCTGGCGACGAGCAGCGCCGACGAGCAGGTCGCGCACGCTCAGCTCCTCCCCCGCCACGAGCCGTCGCGGTGGAGCCGCCGATCGGCGACCGCCTCCGGCGGCACGGTGTAGCGGTCGTCCAGCTCGGCGCGCTCCAGCACGATCAGCGCGGTCATGATCTTGGTGGTGCTCGCCATGGGGAGCTCCCGGTCCGGGGCCCGCTGGGCGAGCGTCTCGCCGGTTGCCGGGTTCAGGACGATATACGCCGGTGCCGCGACCTTGGGTGCGGCGGCGAGCCCCGGCACGGCGGCGAGCAGGGTTGCCATGACGGCGAGGACCGCGAGCCGGCGGAGCACCGGCTGAGCCTATCGGGGGGGGACGGAAAAAATCTTCCCGAACGGGTGATCCACCTGGGTGGCTCGTCCGTATGGGGGAGCTGAGACCGTCGCGCACCGTCGGAGGACCCCGCTTGATCGCGACCGCTCCCCTCGCACCGGACCGCACCGCCCTGCTGCTGATCGACGCGCAGCAGGAGCACTTCATCCCCGGCGGGCCCCATGAGCTGCCCGGCGGCGAGGACGCCCTGTGGGAGGCGGCGGGCCTGCTGGAGCGGGCGCGGCGCGTCGGCGCGCACGTCGTCCACGTGCGGCACGTGGGCGAGGATCCGGTCTTCGACGACTTCCGCCCGGGCGGCCCCGGGTTCGCCTTCCGTCCCGAGGTGTCGCCCGACGAACGGCGAGCCCGTGATCGAGAAGCGCGCCCGCGGGGCCTTCGACGGGACCCTCCTGGCGGAGCGTCTGGAGGACCTCGGGGTGGATGCGGTGGTGGTCGTGGGGTTCACGTCCTGCGGCGGGTGCACGGCGACGGCGCGGGAGGCGCTGGGGCGCCGGCTGCGGCACCCTCGTCGCCGCCGACGCGACCGCCGCGGAGGCGCACGGCGGGGTCGGTTCCGCCGACGTGCACGACCGCGCCCTGAGCGCCCAGCGGCGGCTCGGCGCCGAAGTTCTCTCCGCCGAAACGATAAAATCGCTGCTCGGAGGGTACGAATAGGAACGCGGTAGTGGTCGATCCCTGCGGGGGCCGGAGGTCCGGCCAGCCCCCGCGGGGGTCGACCAGTGCCGCGGAGGCTGTCGCCTCCGGGGCGGTCGGCGGCTGTGGCGGTGCGGGCGGCGCGGGGGCGCCGGTGCCGTCGTCGCGCCACCGGCCCTCGCGGAACCACCGGCGCATCGTCCGCACCGACGGCGGGCGGGCGGGGCCGGCGCGGTTCGCCTCCCGCCCCGCGGCCAATGGCCCGACCCGACCACGGCGGCGGACGCCAAGTGGCCGCGTGCGCGGCCAAGTGGCCGGCACCACGGCGCCGGGGGCCGTCGGGGTCATCCTCCTCGCGATGGTGCTCCTCGGCCGGAGGGGCCGACCCCGGCGGCCGAGGCGGTCAGCCCCCGAGATCTCCCAGAGGGCCTCCCTGAGCTCCTCGGCGGCGCGGCGGGGGGATTCCGCGAAGATGATGGAGCGGCTGGCGGCGACGAGGGCTCCCGCCCGGCGGCCGCCGAAGGCGCCCCGGAGGTCCTCCGGCCTGCCCGCCCTGCGCGCCGACGCCGGGGACGAGGAACGGCTGATGCGGCATCAGGGCGCGGAGGCCGTCGATGCGCTCCGGGACCGTCGCGCCCACGACCGCGCCCAGGCACGACAGGCCGGACGCGTCCACGCTCGGGGCGCCCCACTCCGCGACGCGGCGGGCCACCTCCTCGTGCCACAGGCCGCCGTCGCGCCAACGGGAGGTCCTGCAGGTCCGCCGCCCCCGGGTTCGACGTCCGCACGAGCGCGAACAGGCCCCGGCCGCCCGCGGTGGCCGCCTCGATGAACGGGGCGATCGCGTCGCCGCCGAGGCTCGGGTTGATCGTGAGCGCGTCGATCGGCGGCCGCAGGAACGCATCGGCATACGCCCGGGACGTCACGTCGACGTCCCCCCGCTTCGCGTCCGCGATCACCAGCAGCCCCGCGTCGGCGCCCGCCGCGGCGACGCGCTCGAACGCCTCCCAGCCCGCGGTGCCGAACCGCTCGAACGTCGCCAGCTGCAACTTCACCGCCACGCACGCCGGCCCCGCCGCCGCGATCGCCCGCCGGCAGAACGCCCGCGCGCCCTCCGCCCCGCCCGGGACCCTCCGCGGATCCGGGTCGAGGCCCAGCACCACCTGGCTCGCCCGGTCCTCCACCGCCGCCGCCAGCCGCTCGCCGAACCCGGGGGGTGCGGGGGTCGGGGTCACAGCAGCACCGCCCGCCACGCGGGCAGGGTCACCGTCGCGAGGAGCGTCGTCACCACGACCGCCCCCGCGAGGACGTCGGAGCGCAGTCCGTAGCGGGTCCCCAGCACGAGCGACATCATCGCGCTTGGCATGGCCGCCATGATGACGACCGTGTGGAGGACGTCCCCCTCCAGCCCGACGGCGACGGCGAGGCCGGCGCCGATCACGGCGCTCAGGCCCAGGCGGACCACCGTCACGTATCCGACCTCCGGCCACAGCCGCCGGAGGCCGCTGAAGCTCGATCATCAGCCCCGCGTAGATCATCGTCAGCGGGAGCGTCGCCCCCGCCAGGATCTCCATCGGGCGTTCGACGGCCGAGGGCAGGTCGCCCACTCCCGCGACGTTCACCAACAGCCCCAGGACGAGCGCCCAGTTCGGCGGCAGCAGCAGGATCCGGCCGAGCTCGCTCCTCGGCATCCGTGGCTCCCCCTCCGGCCGGCCGAACGCCGACGCGATCGCCACCGTGGACGTCCACGTGATGACCGCGGTGCACAGCGAGTCGTACATCACCGCCGCCGGCAGCGAGAACCCGCTGCCCGACGCCGCGATCAGGGGGAGGCCGAAGAAGCCCGTGTTCCCCACGGCCGTCGCCACCACCATCGCCCCCGCCCGGGGCCGCTCCATCCTCCACAGCCGCACCGACACCGACGCGATGCCGAGCAGGATCGCGTAGAGGACCCAGCCGACCACCGGCACCAGCAGCAGCGTCGCTCGAGGTCCGCCTCCGCGATGATCAGGAAGACCAGCGGCGGCAGCGCCAGGTAGATCACCATGCGCACCAGCAGGGGACCGTCCTCGCGCCGGATGATCCCGTAGTGCCGCGCGAGCGCCCCCACCAGGATGATCACCAGGGCGCCGAAGGCGGTCGCGGTCATCCGGGGCTCACCGCCGCCGAGGCTACCAGCGGCCGGACGCGCCCCCGGGCGGGGGCGCGTCCGGCGCCGGCGTCAGTGCCGGGGACCTTCACCTCGCGCCAGTAGAACGTGTCCCAGCTGCCCTCGAGGATCGGGTAGAAGGGCGGCCGCAGGCGCTGCAGCGTCTCGTCGTACTGGTACTCACGGGTGCTGAACATCGAGGCGTAGCCACCGTCCGAGGTGGTCTGCGAGCCGATGTAGAGCATCGAGCCGTGGCCGTCGGCCGAGCCCGTCCACGTCCGCCACTGCCCGGTCTGGGCGAGCGACGCGGCGCGCCACGTCAGGTTGGTCGGCGTGTACTTGGCGATGATCACCTCGTTGCCGGCGATCAGGCCCAGCACGTCGTCGCCCGGCGAGCTGTACGCGATGTTCCCGCCGACGTAGACGTTCGCCTTCGTCGCGATGGTCACGCGGCCGTTCACCATCGACGGCCGCGGTCCGGTGCTGGCGCCGCACGAGTCGGTCTTGGTGCTGCCGTCCGACACGATCACGGACTGCTCGAAGTACATGGCGCCGCTCGCCGGGACGTTGATCGTGGTGTAGCAGCTCAGGGTGTTGACCTGCTGGCCCGGATCGGACGAGCCGGTGACCTTCCAGATCTTGCGCCTGCCCGCTGGAGAGGAACTGGACCATCCAGGCGTTCACGGCCGGGTCGTTGAAGGCGGTGCCGCTCGCCGTGGCGGCGTCCTTGATGTCCAGGCGCGACTGGGTGAACTGCGAGAAGTCGATCGGCGTCGCGAACTTCGACTGGAATGACGGCGTCGTCTTCGCGTCGTACGCGCCGCCCTGGAACACGGAGCTCGGCGGGCTGGAGCTGGGGCAGTCGAACTGGCTGCTCGAGCAGGCCCAGTGCTGCGCGTAGGCGGGCGCCTTCGCCACGCCCTGGTGGTTGATGTCCACCGCCGAGTACAGCTTGCCGGTGGTCGTCGCGGTGCGAGCCGTACTTCACGGTGGCGTTCGAGATCATCTGGAAGTCGGCGATCGACGTCGGGTGGATCTGGCTCTGGACGGAGCGCATCACCGGGTTCGGCTGGCCGCGGCCCACCTGCGCCGTCGACTGCACCGTCACCAGGTCGGAGCCGGCCGGCGGCGGCTGGATCCGCAGCGAGTACGCCGACTGCCCGAAGCGCGCGTCCTGCAGCAGCGTCCAGGTCGGTCGGCCCGCCCGCGGCGTAGGTCCACGTGACGCCCGGCGTCCACGCGGTGCCCGGGGCGTGCACCACCCCGCTGGGGTCGATCCGCGGGTCCTCGGCCTGGTCGATGAAGTGGTCGAAGTACCGCGGGTCCTCGACCAGACGCGAGATGTAGCGGCTCACGCCGGCGTCGGCCACCTGCAGGGCCAGGTCCGAGCGGCCCTCGCGCTGCGTCTGCGTGGTGGTGCTCCGCGCGTACGAGAAGCTGACGAGCACCAGCATCGCGGCGACGCTGGTGAGCATGATCGTGACGATGAGGCTCGAGCCGCGCTGGGCGCGGCGGCCCCGGCGGCTAGAGGCGGATCGCGTTGCGGAGTGCGACATCCGTGTTCAGCTCCATCGTGGTTGCCTTGGCGCCGGTCTTCTGGCCGATGAGCAGCCGGACGGACGACCTGCGCGACGTCCCGCAGCCGCGTGTCGCCGGCGTTGAGCGTCGTCGCGAGCGCCTGCCCGTCCTCGGTGATCGGCGCGGCGAGCGGGATCGTCCCGTTCTGGACGCCGTCCACCAGGACCTCGGGCGCCCCGTACGGGCCGAAGCTGAACGGCGCGACGGTCGGTCGTCGGCCGGGCCCGGTCCCGGATGAGCTGGTCCGAGACGATGCGGTAGCGCACCTTGTCCGGGATCGGACGCAGGGCCGTGGTCGAACGGGTCGAGTCGACGTACATCTCGATGCTCGTCGGCGAGACCGAGATCATCGGCGGCGTCAGGCCGTCGTCGGGGCTCACCGACTGGCGGATCTCGGACGACAGCCGGTCGACCGCCGTCCGCCCGGTGGACTGCGCCAGCCACTGGGTCTGCTGGTTGCGGGCGCTGTCCAGCGTCGAGAAGAACATCCCGTAGATCGCGATCGCGAAGACCGACGACAGGATGATCCCGATCAGCAGCTCGACGAGCGTGAAGCCCGCCTGGGTGCGGCGCCGGCGGCGCTGGCGGAGGCGGCCGGTCACGGGACGCTGTAGCTCGTGACCTGGTTGGCCGTCGCGGTCACCGACTTGCCGGTGCTCCACGTCGGGGTGCCTCCCGAGAAGCCGGTCGCGACGTACGCGACGTAGCTTGCCGGACGCGAGGCCCGTGAAGTCCGCGTACAGCGCCGTGTTGGTCGTCTGCTGGGCGTCGTACGTGCCGCTGACCGCCTGGAGGCGCACGAGCTTGCCGGAGGTCGCCGTGGTCAGGCGGATCGTGCCGGTCCCGGCCGACGGCACCAGGTACATCGTGAGCGGCGTCGTCTGGTTGACGTTCACCGTCGCCAGCACCGAGCCCGCGCCGAAGCCGGCCTTGGCCGCCGACACCACGTAGTTGACCGACCCGGACGGGTCGAGGCAGAACCGCACCTTGCCGGCGGCGTCGGTGTCGCGGACGCGCGGGGCGATGTTGGCCTGGCCGCCCGACACCTGCACCTGGCCGCCCGCGATCACCGGGTTGCCGGCCGCGGTGCTCCGCAACGTCACATCGAGGTAGCCGCTCGGGACCTTCGTGAGGTTGAAGTCGAACGTCTCCGTCGTGTTGCTCGGGTAGCCGGTCGGCACCGGGCGGGAGAGCGAGCCGTTCGCGTAGCAGTCGGCCTGCACCGCGACCGCGAAGTTCGAGCCGCTCGGCTGGATCGGCTTGCCGGTGATGGTGTTGAACGTGAACAGCCCGGTGGAGCCGATCAGGGTGTCGCTGATCGGGTCGGGCGACGGCGTCGTGACCTGGACCTGCGGTGCGCTCGGTGATGAGCTGGCCGGTGGCGGCGTCGCGGACGTTCACGTTGATCGTGGCCCGCTTGAACACCTTCAGCGTGGTCGTCCACGTCTGGGACGCGGCGAGGTGCTGCTGCGCCTGCGACGGCGCGCTGTCCGGGTGGGTGACCCAGGGGTCGGGCAGGCCGACCGTGAGCCGGTACTTGTACTTGGGGTCGGTCGCCGAGAGGGCGCTCGGCTCGAGGCCGGCGAACACGACCTTGCCGTCGCTGCCCGTGCTGCGCGTCTGCGTGGGCGAGGTGCTGAGGTCGACGGTCACCGGCGCGCCCGCGACGGGCTGGTCGGTGAGGGCGTCGATGACGGTCGCGACGATCGTTAACTTGCCGGCGATCGCGCCGATCGCCGGCGGGGCCACCAGCGTCGTCTCCTTCATCGCCCGGGCCCGGTTCGTGTTGGGCGTGACCGTGACGGTGACGCGCTTGTAGTTCACGTACGTCTGGGGCTGGCCGAGCGCTGGGTCGTCGACGTACTCGACGTCGGTGGCGATCGTGTACTGGACGTCGTTGACCGTCTGGGTGGCGCTCGCCGGGATCACGCCGGGCGGGCTGCCGCCGACGATGCCGACGTCCTCGTAGGTCATGCGGTGGGCGCGGTCGAGGGCGGCGGTGGCCAGCTTGGTGGCCGTCGGTCTCGGCGCGGGACTGGCCGAGCGACGTGCTCGTGGCGGCGAGGCCCTGCACGATGCCCCCGGCCACGATGGCAAGGATCATGATCCCGACCAGGACCTCGATGTACGAGAACCCGGCCTGTCGCGATCGCCTCGGTACGCGCACCCGGCCTCCCTGCCTTTCGTCCATGAACCCCTCCGTCGGAGCCGGTCAACAACGACAACCGGGAGGGCACGGTCCCTATCGGCGTCGGCGCGATCCGGCTTGAGGGGGCCGTGCGGCGGATCCCGCGTGCGGGGCGGGCGGGTCGGGGAAGATGGGCCCCCATGGAGGGCCTGACCCCCCGCGAGCGGCGCCTGCGCCGCGCCCTGATCGGCGTGAGCATGTTCGCCGCCGTCGCCCTGCTCGCGATCGCCGGCGTGCTGTTCTACTGGTGGATGTACCTCCTCGGGCCGGACGGCAGCCCGTTCACCCGCGGCCCCTATCTGCTGCGGGTCGACCGCGATTCCGCCGAGCTGCGCTGGCGCACCGACGGCGACCGCGACGTGCGGCTCACGGCGCTCGACGGCGGCGGGCGCGAGGTGGTGGCCGACGACGGCGTGCTGCGCGGGCTGCGCCCCGGCACCCGCTACGCGTGGACCGCCTCGGTCAACGACGTGGGGAGCGCCGCCGGTTCGTTCGCCACGCCGTCCGACGACCCGGAGGCGCCCGTCCGGATCGCCGCCCTCGCCGACTACGGGATCGGCGGCGACGAGCAGTACGCGGTGGCGCGGACGATCGCGGCCGGCCGGCCCGACCTGGTGCTGACGGCCGGCGACAACAGCTATCTCTCGGCGCCCGACATCGCGCTCGACCGGAACGTCTTCCGGCCCATGGCGGAGGTGATGCGCAACGCGCCCGTCTACGTGGGGCTCGGCGACCACGAGGCGCTGCCCCCGGGCGACGGCGCCATCCGCGACGCGTTCGACATCCCGCCGGGCGGGCGGTACGCGGTCGCGCACGGGCCGGTGCAGGTGGTGATGCTGGGCGACCGGGCCGACGCCGAGGGCGTCGCGTTCGCCCGCAGGGAGCTCGCGCGGCCCGGGTTCCGGCACCGTTTCCTGGTGCAGCACCGGCCGCCGCAGCCCGGCCAGCCGCTGGTGCGCCTGGCCCGCGAGGCGGGCGTCGACGCGATCATCTCCGGCCACCTCCACCGGTACGAGCGGCGGGTGGTCGACGGCGTCCGGTGCTTCACCGTCGGCACGGGCGGCGGGCGGATCGGCGCCGACGAGTTCACCCGCGCCACCGCCGGCGCGGAGGTGTCGCTCACCCGCTTCGGCCACCTGCGCATCGACGTCCGCGGGGACGACGTGCGGTACACGTTCGTCAACCTCACCGGCCGCGTCGCCGACCGGGCGGGGCCGCCGTGATCCTGCGGGCGCTCCTGCTGCTCGCCGGGCTCGTGGCGCTGGCCGGGTCGATCGCGCTCGAGCGGCCGGAGCGCTTCGGGATCACGGCGCCCTGCGGGCTGGTGGTGATCGTGGTCGGCGCGGGGGCGATCGCCGCCGACGCGGTGCCGCTGCGCCGGATCCCCCTCGCCTGCAGCGTCGCCACCGTCGCGCTGGGGGTGCTGCTGCTGGTGGCGCGCGGCGAGATCCAGATCCCCGTGGCGGCCGCCATCGTCGTGTGCCAATTGGCCGCCGCCGCGGCCAATTGGCCGCAGCTCAGGCCCGGGGGGGCGCCTCCCGGATCGTCTGGCCCCGGTAGACGAGGCCGGAGCCCGAGACGGGCGAGCGGTCGCGGCGCCGGCTGATCGCGTCGGCGGCGACGCCGCGGTACTGGAGCTGGGCGGAGCCCAGCGGGTCGGCGCCGGGGGCGTCATCGGCGTCGGCCAGGGCTCCCGAGTCCCACAGCCGGGTGAGCGCCGCGACGACGTCGGGGCAGAACTGGGCCCGGCGCTCCTCGCCGCAGATCTCGAAGGCGCGGGCCGCGGACACGCCGCGCCGGTAGGGGCGGTCGCTGGTCATGGCGTCCCAGGCGTCGGCGAGCGCCAGGATCCGGGCGCCGTCGGGGATGTCGTGGCCGGCGAGGCCGTCCGGGTAGCCGGCGCCGTCGAAGCGCTCGTGGTGGCCGCGCACCCACGCCACCTGCTCGGGCAGGAGCGTCTCGGCCACGATCTCGGCCCCCCGCACCGGGTGCTCGCGGACGAGCGCGAACTCCTCCTCGGTGAGCCGCCCCGGCTTGGTGAGCACCAGGTCGGGCACCGCGATCTTGCCGACGTCGTGCAGCACCGCCGCCTCGTGCAGCAGGCGCACCCGGTCGGCGCTCCAGCCCATCTCGAGCGCCACGCGCGCGGCCATCTCGGCGACGCGCTGCGAGTGGAGCATCGTGTACGGGTCCTTCGCGTCCACGGCGCGGGCCAGCGCCAGGACGGCGTTGAGGGCCTGCTGGTGCTCGAGGCGGGCGGCGCGCTCCCCGTCGGAGAGCTCCTCGACCACGTCGGGGGAGTAGCGGACGCAGCGGTTGCGGCCGTGGGCCTTCGCCCAGTAGAGCGCGCCGTCGGCCAGCCGCAGCAGCTCCATCGGCGAGCCCGCCTGGCCCAGCTCGCACACGCCGGCCGAGATCGTGAGCCGGATGCCCGGCGCGACCGCCGACGACGCCACCGCCAGGCGCGCGCGCTCGGCGGCCTGCCAGGCGTCCATCTCGTCCCCGGGCAGCAGCCAGGCGAACTCCTCGCCGCCGATCCGGGCCACCATCTCGCCGTCGCGCGCGCAGGCCCGCAGCCGGCGGGCGACCTCGCGCACCACGGTGTCGCCGGCGGGGTGGCCGTGGCTGTCGTTGATGCGCTTGAAGTGGTCCAGGTCGAGGAGCACCAGCGACAGCGGGGCGCCGGCGCGCAGGGCGCGGGCGCTCTCCTCGTGCAGGCGCTCCTGGAAGGCGCGGTGGTTCGGCAGCTCCGTGAGCGGGTCGGTGGCGGCGAGCCCGGCCAGCACGCGGGCCGATCGCCCGAGGCCGTCGACCACCCTGCGCAGGGAGCGGTCGAGCGCCGCCCAGCCGACGAGCGCCGTGGCCGCCATGGCGCTCACGGTGGCGACGATCCCGCGGGCGTGCGAGACGTGGAGCGAGGCGACCGCGACCGGCCCGGCGACGGTCAGCGCGCCGACGACCCCCACCAGGGCGAGCTGGCGACGTCGGATCCGGGCGATGCGCCGGACGGCGTCCTCCCAGTCGATCTGCGGCACCGGCGAGGGCGGCACCAGCCGCAGCGGGGCGTCGCGCAGGCCCTGCCTGCCGCGCGTCCCGTCCACCACGTACCGGCCGCCCCGGTATCGCATCTCGATCGGCACGGCCCCTGTATCGGCAGGGACGCGGGCCGATCGGAGGTCACGCGTCCGCGGACCGCTCCGCCAGCGCCACCAGCCCCGCGAGGGACCCGCCGACCTCGGCCCGCTGGGCGTCGATCCGCCCGGCCTCGGCCTCCGGAAGCTCCACCCGGACGGCGACGGTGCAGCCCTCCGGGTGCGGCGCCAGCGTCCACTCGTGGACGATGTCGGACAGGAGGCACGAGATCCGCACGACGCCCGTGGCCAATTGGCCGCCGCCGGTGCCAATTGGCACCTCGGCGGGTCGGACCACCGCGGTGGGGTACGCGAAGTCCGGCCACTCGCGGGTGTAGCGGGTCACCGTCCCGTCCGGGCCGGCCTCCACGCGGTCCACGCCCGCCCACCACTCCGGGATCCGGGACGGGTCGTGGAGGATCTTGAAGACCTCGATCGCCGGGGCGCGGCACACCTCCTCGAGCGCGAAGCCGGTCACGGCACCGGCTCCCCCGCGCCCAGCGCCGCCCGTGCCGCGACGGCCGCGCGCCGCTCGCGCTCCGGCTCCACCAGGCCCGCCACGGGCGGGCGGCCCAGGTCCACCAGCACCGCCGCGTAGGCGTCACCCGCGGGCGACCCCCCGGCCAGGCGGTCCCAGCCGGCCACCGCCTCGTCGAGCCGCCGGGCCGCCAGCGCCCGGTCGCCGCGGGCGGCGGCGATCGCGGCCTGCACCCCGGCGATCCGCGGGACCAGGGCCTCGGGCATGTCGGCGGGGCCCGCCGACTCGAACGGCACCCGCTCCAGCTCCGCCTCGGCGGCGTCGGCGTCGCCCGCCGCGGCCAGCGCCTCCGCCAGCCGCAGCCGGGCCAGGGCCCGGGGGATCCCGCCGCCGGGCGCGTCGAGGGCCGCCCGCAGGTGGGCCGCCGCGCCGGGTGCGCCCGCCGCCAGCAGCACCTCGCCCATGTCGAGCTCGGCCAGGGCCCGGTCGCGCTCCGCGCCGCCCTCCGCCCGCCGCAGGTTGGCGGCGGCCGCGTCGCGCGCGGCGTCGTGGCGTCCGAGCCGGGCGAGGGCGTGCGCCCGCGCCGCCCGCATCTGCGCCTCCAGCGACACGCCCGGCCACGGCCAATTGTCCAACCGGTCGGCCAATTGGACCACGCGCTCCACGTCGCCTCCGCACGCCGACGCCGACGCGGCCGTCAGCAGCGCCAGCGCCGCCAGGTCGGGCCGCCCGGCGAGGCGGGCGAGCTCGGCGGCGCCCTCGCACGCCTTCGCGGCGGCGGCGTGGTCGCCCGACCGGATGAGGGCGGTGCCGCGGGCGAGCTCCAGCTCGGCCTCGAGCCCCCGGTCGCCCATCGCCTCGGGCATCGCGCGGACGGCGCGGACGATGCCGGCGACGGCCGCCGGGTCGCCGGCCACCGACTCCGACCACGCGGCGCTCCCCAGGGCCAGCAGCTGCGCCTCCGGGGCGACCAGGCGCGCGCCGTCGATGCGCGCCAGGGCCGCGCGGCTCGCCGCGAGCGACTCGGCCGGCACGCAGAGGGTGGTGCGCAGCCAGCGGCTGCGGGACGCGTCGAGCAGCGCGAGGCCCGCCTCGTCGCCGCGGGCCTCCATCAGGGCGCGGGCGCGCCCCGCGGCCTCCTCCATCGCCGCCAGGTCGGCCCGCCAGGCGTGGAGGTCGGCGAGGTCGAGCCACAGCTCCGCCTCGCGGGCCGGGTCGCCCGCCGACAGGCCCACGGCCTCGGCGAGGTAGGCGGCCCCCTCGTCCAGCGCCCCCAGCGCGCGCGCCTCCTGCGCCGCCTCGGCGAGCCAGCGGGCCGCGCCCTCCCCGTCGTCGGCGTTGCGCAGGTGCCGCGCAACCTCGGCCGCCCGTCGCCCGGGGCGGCGCGCCAGCACCTCGGCCAGCCGGGCGTGCGCGGCGAGCGCCCGCGGGGCGCCGAGCTCGGCGTAGCAGGCCTCGCGCACCAGGTCGTGGCCGAAGCCGACCCGCCGGCCGGCGACCTCGAGCAGGCCGGCCGCCACCGCCTCGTTGACCGCGTCGGCCAGCGCGGCCGCGCCCACGAGCTCGGCCGCCTCGGCCATCTCCAGCGGGCGGCCGCCGGCGGCGGCCAGGTCGACCAGCGCCCGGGCGCCCCCGGCGAGGCTCCGCATCGGGCCCCGGACCCAGTCGCGCAGGCCGTCCTCGGGGGCGCGCCCCGCGGCCGCGGCGCGCCCGGCCTCGCGCGCCAGCAGCGGGTTGCCCGCGGCCGCCGCCACCACCTCGCGGGCGGCCGCCGCGTCCAGGCCGGGCTCGGCGCGGGCGACCAGGCGGGCGATCTCCTCCTCGGCCAGCGGCGCGAGCGCCAGCCGCGCGCGCAGCAGCCCCGCCGCATCGACGGCGGCGAGCGCCGCGTCGAGGGCCGGCGCGGGCGGCGCCGGGCGGCGCGTGGCGACCACCAGCACGGGGAGCGCCGCCAGCCGGCGCCCGACGTGCGCCAGCAGCGCCACGCTGGCGGCGTCGGCGCGGTGCAGGTCCTCGAGGCCCAGCAGCACCGGCGCGCCGGACGCCGACCAGGCCAGCAGCGCCACGACCGCCTCCCACGTGCGGGCGCGCTCGATGTCGGGCAGCGGCGACGGGTCGCGGGCGACCACGCCCCATGCGGCCTCCACCGCGGGGACGAGCCGCGCCAGGTCGGCGGGCCACCCCGCCTCCGGCGGCGGCGCCGGGACGGCCAGCGCCAGCGGTCGCAGCGCCTCCGACCACGGCGCCAGCGGCGGCGCCCCCTCCAGGTCGAGCGCCCCGCCCACCGCCTCGCGCCCGCCGGCGCCGCGGACGGCGCGCGCCAGGTCCCGCAGCAGGCGGGTCTTGCCGAGGCCGGCGGGCGCCTCCAGCACCACCAGGCCGCCGCGGCCGCCCGCCGCCGTGCGCCACGCCCCGGCCAGGGCGGCGCGCTCCTCCGCCCGGCCCACGAACGCCGCCGCGGCCCGGGCGCGCGGGTCGGTTGGCGCCGCCCCAGGGGCGGGCTGCGCCCCGGCGGCGTCCCGGATGGCGCGGGCCAGCGCCCGCGTCTCCTCCGACGGGCGCATCCCCAGCTCGGCGGCCAGCGCGTCGCGCAGCCGGACGTACTCGGCCAGCGCCTGCGGGCCGTCCCCCGCCGCGGCCAGCCGGCGCATCAACGCGCGGTGCACCCCCTCGCGCAGCCGGTCGTGCTCCAGCGCCGCCCGGGTCCAGCGCACGGCGGCGCGGTCGTCGCCCGCCTCCTCCGCCAGCGCGGCCAGCCGCTCGAGCACGGCGATCAGGCGGTCCCGGTGGCGGTCCTGCTCCTCCAGCACCCACTCGTCGGCCAGGTCCGGCAGCAGGGGCCCGTCCGCCAGGGCGACGGCCGCCTCGAGCGACGCGGCGTCCCCGGCCTCGGCCAGCGCGGCGAAGCGCTCCGCGTTGACCTCGCGCGGCAGGCCGGGCGCCAGGCCCACGTGGGTGCGGTCGGCGTGGAGGTAGGCCTCGCCGCCCGCCGCGGCGAGCGACTCGCGCACCGCCCACAGCGCGCTGCGCAGCGACGCGCGGGCGCTGGTGTCGAGCACATCCGGCCAGAAGCGCCCCGCCAGCCGCGCGCGCGGGTGGGGTCCCGGGTGCAGCAGCAGGAACGCCAGCAGCGACCGCGGGCGCAGCCCCGGGGCGGGCGGGACCTCCCGCCCGCCCACCTCGACACCGAGCCCGCCGAAGAGCCGCGCCCGCAGCATGGGCCGATCAGACACCCGCCCGGGCCGCGGATCAACGGCGGGCCGCACGTCACCCCCGCGCGTAGTCGGTCGCGCCCCACCAGTCCACGACCACGGCCGGCTCGTCGCCGACCACCCACGCGTCGTGGCCCGACGGCAGGGCCGTCACGTCACCGGGGAGCGCGTCGAACTCGGTGCCGTCGCTCATGCGCACGCGCAGGGTGCCGGACACGTGGAACTGGAAGTGGGGCGCCTCGCACCACTCCGTCCCGGCCAGGGGCTTCACGTGCTCGGACCAGCGCCAGCCCGGCTCGAGGGTGAGCATGCCGATCTGGGCGCCGGCCACATCGACCAGGTCGAGGCGGCCGTGGCCGAAGGTGCGGGTCTCGTCGGGCTCGGCGAACGTCTTGCGCTCTGCGGACATCGGGACTCCTCTGGGTCGGATGGTGTGTGGATGGCCATCCGCGGCGGACCGTAGGCCGCCCCCCGCGCCCCTGGCAACGCCCCGCCCGCCGCGTTGACGGAGGCTTGACGCAGAAACTTCACGGTTCCCCCATACGCGCATGGGCCGCCACGGGATAGCGTCTCTGGCGGAATGGACGCCTGGAGGTTCGCGCGCGGCTGTCTCCCCCTGCTGGCGGGTGCGTTGCTGCTGCCGGCCGCGCCGGGGGCCGCAGCGCCCACGATCGCCATCTCGGGGTCCGACGCGGACGTCTGGAACGTCGCGCTGCCCACCCCGACCTACCGGATCAGCGGCGAGGCGGGGGCGAAGATCTCGTGGACGCTCTCGGGGGCCAACAAGAAGGGCTCCGGGAAGTCGCCCCTGCGGGTCACGTTCGCGGGCCTCAAGACGGGCAGCTACACGCTGAAGGCGACCCAGGACGAGCCCCGCGCCACCGCGAGCCGCAAGTTCACCGTGGACGTGACGCCGCCGGGGGTCACGATCCGCACGCCGGCGCTCAACGCCGTGTACCTGCCGGGCGACACCGTCGTGGCCGACTTCGCGTGCTCCGGGGCGGTGAGCTGCACGGGGACCGTCGCCGACGGCACGGCGCTGCCCACCGAGACGCCGGGGCCGGGCTCGCTGAGCGTCACGGCCCTCGACGGTGCCGGCAACGCCACCACCCGCGCCGTCGCCTTCGCCGTGGGACCCGCGGCGCCGGTGATCACGGTCCGGCCCGCCGGGCCGGTCCGCGGCACCCGCCCGGTGTTCGCCTGGACCGGCGGCGACCCGGGCGCGACGTTCACGTGGCAGGTCGTGTCGGGCGGCGCGGTCATCTCCCAGGGCGACACGCTCGACACCCAGGTGGCGCTCGGCCCGCTGGTGCCGGGCGCGTACGCCTTCCAGGTGCGCCAGACCGTGGCCTCGGGGCGCGCCGGGCCGTACAGCGTCGCCGACCCCTTCATCGTCACGAAGGGCGTGGCGGACGTCGCCCTCCTGCGACCCACCACCCGCAACGCCTCGGCGCTGCGGCCGCGCCCCGGGACGGTCGTGACCGCCACCCGGCCGCTGCTGCGGTGGCGGGCGGCGGGCGGCGCCGACCTCTACAACCTCCAGGTCTTCCGCGTCACCACGACCGGGATGCGCAAGGTCCGCTCCATCTTCCCCACCGGCAACCGCACGCGGGTCGCGGGGCTCCGCTCCGGGCAGCGGTACGCGTGGCGCGTCTGGCCGTTCGACCGGGCCCGCGGCGGGTACACCACGCAGCCGCTGGGCCTGAGCTGGTTCGAGCTGCGCCGCCCGATCCGGCCGAGCCGCACCGAGATGGGCACCGACCGGCGCATCGCGACGTCGGCGCTGCGCAAGGCCGCGGCGATCGAGGCCTGGCTCGATGCCGGCATCGCCGCGGGCGACCTCCGGCACGAGGGCCTCGGCGCCGCCGCATTCGACCCGGCGCTCCAGCCCACCGGGTCACCGGACGCGGGCGGGACGGCCGCGGCGTCGGTGCGGCCGATCGTGGTGCCCGCGGGCCCGCGGGGGCGGGCGCGCCTGCCGGTCGACGCACGCGAGTTGCGCCAGACCAAGCGGATCGCCCGGGCGGCGCTGGCGCGCGTCGCGGCGCTCGAGGCCCGGCTGGCCGGCGGACTGACCGGCGGCGACGTGCTCGACGGTTCGATCGGCCCCGAGAAGCTCGCGCCCGGGGTGGCCCTGGGACGACGCCGCGCCGGCACGTCCGCCGCGCCGCCCAGCGTCACGCCCCCGGCCGCGCCGATCCGGGTGCGGGCGGTCCGCCCGACGCGTGTCAACATCCTCGCCGCGCGGCGGCTCGCCCAGGGCGCGGTGCGCCGCGCCGAGGCGCTGCGGGTGCGGCTGCTGCAGGGCCTCTCCACCGCCGACTTCAAGCCGGGCACGATCGGGTCCGCCGACCTCGCCCAGACGCTGCGCCGCTGAGTTGACGCCGGCTTGACGCTGGCGTGACGATGCCGCTCCAGAGTGGTGCGCACCGTCCCGCCATCGAGAGGAGCGCGTCATGACCGGTCCGGACCAGCAGCCCGAGAGCACCGGGGCGCTCGACGGCCTGCGGGTCGTCGACCTCACCCACCACCTCGGGGGCCCCCTGGCCACGATGGCCCTGGCGCAGCTCGGCGCCGACGTCGTGAAGGTGGAGCCGCCCGACGGCGACGGCTGGCGCCACGTCGATGACGTCCAGGGCGAGAGCCGGGTGTTCCACGCCGTGAACCGCGGCAAGCGGGGCGTGGTGCTCGATCTCCGGGCCCCGCAGGGGCGCGCGGCGCTCCACCGCCTGGTGGCCGACGCGGACGTGGTGGTCCACAGCTTCGCCCCCGGGGTCGCCGAGCGCATCGGGGCCGGCGCCGACGAGCTGATGGCCCTCAACCCCCGGCTCGTGTACTGCAGCCTCTCGGCGTTCGGGCCGCAGGGGCGGCGTGGCACGGACGTGGCCCTCCAGTCGGAGTCGGGCCTGGTCACGGCCAACGGCGGCCGCGTGATGCCGGTCCCCGCGCACGACACCGTGGTGCCGTGGATCATGGTGGCGGGCATCCTGGCCGCCCTGCTGGAGCGCGAGCGCAGCGGGCGCGGCCAGCACGTGGAGACGTCACTGCTGGAGGCATCGGCGGCGCTCGCGGCGCACCGCCTGATCCGCGAGGGGTCGGGGGAGCCGCTCTTCAACCGCTTCGTCGGGGCGCTCTACCGGCCGTACGCCACCCGCGACGGCGCGATTTCGCTGGCCTGCTACGCCCCCCGCCTGCACGCGCGCGCCCTGCGGGCGATCGGGCTGGGCGAGCTGCTCGACGACCCGCGTTTCGCGGACGCCCCGTCGCGCGCCCGCCACTCGGACGAGCTGGCGGAGCTGATCGCCGCCCGGCTCGCGGAGGACACCACGGCGGCGTGGCGGGCGGCCCTGGACGCAGACGGCCTGCCCTATGGCGAGGTGGCCCCCGCGTGGGCGGTGCTCGACCATCCCGACGCCGCGGCCCTGGGGCTGGTGGTGGAGGTGGAGGACCCGGACCTCGGCACCGAGACGGTCACCGGCGCGCCGCTGCGGCTCTCGCGGACCCCGGCGCGCGCCGGCGGCCCGGCGCCGCGTCTGGGCCAGCACACAGAGGAGGTGCTCCGATGAGCGATGTCGTCCGCGTGGCCGTCGTCCAGGCGACACCGGTGATCCTCGACGCCGAGGCGACGGTCGCCAAGGCGTGCGACCTGATCGGCGAGGCGTCCGCCGCCGGCGCGCGGCTGATCGCCCTGCCCGAGGTCTTCGTGTCGCTGTACCCCAGCTCCCGCTGGGCGCACGCGTGCGCGACGTTCGGGGCGGCGCCGGCCGAGCTGCACCGGCGGATGTGGGGCGCCGCCGTGGAGATCCCCGGACCGCACACCGAGCGGCTGGCCGCCGCGGCGAAGCGCGCCCGCGCGTGGGTCGCCATCGGCGTGAACGAGCGGGACCTGCGCCGGCCCGGGACCCTCTGGAACACGCTGGTCTGGCTGTCGCCCGATGGCCGCGTGGCCCACCGCCATCGCAAGCTGATCCCGACACTCCACGAGCGGGTGTTCTGGGGACAGGGCCCGGGTGACGACCTCGACCCGATCTCCACCGAGCTCGGCAACCTGGGCGGGCTGCTCTGCTGGGAGAACTTCATGCCGGCGGCGCGGCAGCGCCTGATCGACGGCGGCGCCGACTTCTACCTGGCGCCCACTGCCGACGACCGCGAGGTCTGGGTCGCGGCGATGCGCGCGTACGCGTTCGAGACCGGCACGTTCGTGCTCTCGCCGGTGCAGTACCTCCCCAAGTCCGCGTTCCCGGGCGACTTCCCGTTCCCGGAGGAGCTCGCGGCCTGCCCCGACGTGCTGCTGGACGGCAACAGCGTGATCTGCGACCCATGGGGCAACCTGCTGGCGGGGCCGGTGGCGGGGCGCGAGGAGATCCTGACGGCCGACTGCGACCGCGGCGCGATCCTCGCCGCGCGGCGCGTCCTGGACGTCGCGGGGCACTACTCGCGGCCCGACCTCAGCCCACCGGCGATCGCCTGAAAAACGCACGTCCCATAGTGGCGCCGGCAGGGCTATCGTCAGCATCCGATGCGTCACCGGACCCGCATCCACCGCCAGAGGACCCTGCGCGCGGGCGCCGCCCTGGCCGCGGTGCTGGGGTGCGGCGCCGCGGTCGCGCTCGCGGTCCCGGGGGCGCCGGACCGCTCGTTCGGCGACGCCGGGCGGCAGGTGCTCGTCCGCGACGGGGCCGACCGCGCATCGGCCGTCGCGATCGCGCCCGACGGGAGGATCGTGGTCGTGGGCGACGGCGGCCCGGACACGGCCATGACCGTCACGCGTCTCGAGCCGGACGGCTCCCTGGACCGGTCGTTCGGCGAGGACGGCACGCACCGGGTGGACCTCGGCGGCGTCGAGACCGGCAACGCGGTGGCGGTGGCGCCCGACGGGTCGATCGTCGCGGCGGGCGCGACGACGATGGGCGCCAACGTCCTGGTGCTCCGCCTCACACCGTCCGGCGCGCCGGACGCGTCGTTCGGTCCCGGTGGCGTGCGGATCATCGACTACGGCGGCCCGGACGTGGCCCGGGCGGTGGTCCTGCAGCCGGACGGGCGCATCCTGCTGGCCGGCGCCGGGGGCACCGGGCGGGCGCTGCTGGTGACCCGGCTGGACCGGGACGGGCGGCAGGACATGTCGTTCGACGGCGACGGCACCGCCGGGATCGATCTGAGCGCCGGCGACGACGCCGCCTTCGGCCTGGTCCGCCAGCCCGACGGGCGCATCCTGGCCGGGGGCGCCACGGGGAGCCCCTCGAACGCCGTGTTCGTCCGTTTCACCGCGAACGGCGTGATCGACCGGAGCTTCGGCATCGCGGGCACCCGGGTGGTGGACGCCGGCGGCGCCGACGCGGTCCGGGCGCTGGCGCTGCAGCCGGACGGCAAGATCGTGGCGGCGGGCGTCGGCGGGCCGCGGCGCCAGGTCGCCGTGTGGCGCCTGAACGCCGACGGGTCGCTGGACGGCGCCTTCGGTCGTCGCGGCGCCGCCGGCTTCACCACCGTGACGCGCACCGAGTCGGCCGAGGCGGTGGCGCTCCAGCAGGACGGCAGGATCGTGGTGGCCGGGTCGATCGGCCGGGACATGCTGGTCGCCCGGTTCCAGCCGGGCGGCGCGCCGGACACCACGTTCGGCCGCGACGGCCGCCGGATCATCCAGCTCGGCGGCCGGGACGCCGGGAACGCCGTGGCCGTCCAGCCCGACGGCGCGATCGTGGCCGCCGGCGAGACGTCGGCCGGCGACGGGGATGCGGCCGTCGTGCGGCTGGAGGGCAGCCCGCCGCGGCCGCCGGCCCGCTGCCAGGGCCGCGAGGCCACGATCGTGGGCACCCCCGGCCGCGACCACCTGGTGGGCACCCCGCGTCGCGACGTGATCGCCGGCCTGGCCGGCGACGACGTGGTGCAGGCGCGCGGCGGCGGCGACGTGATCTGCGGCGGCGCCGGGAACGACCGCCTGGACGGCGGCCCCGGCTCCGATCTGCTGCTCGGCCAGGCGGGGAACGACGTCCTGGACGGCGGGCCCGACCGCGACATCCTGCACGCCGGCCCCGGCCGGGACGTCTGCTCCGGCGGTTCGGGGAGCGACGCCTACGCCTGCGAGCGGATCACCGGGCGCTGAGGCGACAACCCGCCGGCCGAAGCAGCACCTCTCTACACGGGCGCTGCGACCGCGCTTCGCGCGGTAGGGCCGGCGGGCCGGATCAGCGCTCCGGGATCAGCGCCCCGATGATCCAGAAGATGGGCAGGAAGAACCCGACGATGAACATGATCCAGTGGCCGTTCCTGAGCGCCGTGAACGCGAACATGAAGAACACGATCACCCAGATGAGTACGAGCGCCCCTCCGAATCCCCACCACATGTCCGCTCCCTCTGTGCGCCCGCCGGAGGCGGGTTGCCGCGCTCAGTCAAGAGCGTGCGGGCGCCCCGGGCATCGCCCGGAACGGATGAAAGGCGCCGCGGCGATCCCGCATGCCCATCGCGGTGGGGCGCTCACGGGGACTCCCCCTTCGGGTCCTCGGGGTTCGCGGCGAGCGCGGCGTCCCTGCCGATGAGGCCGCGGGCGGCCCGCTTGCCGCCGAGGCTGCCGCGGCCGCGCAGGATCCACGCGAAGACGACCGCCAGGGCGGCCCCGGCGAGCGGGCCGACCACGTAGACCCAGTAGCTCGAGAAGTCGCCGTTCGCCAGGTCGGGGCCGAACGAGCGCGCCGGGTTCATCGAGGCGCCGCTGATCGGGCTCGACCAGAGGCCGGCGAGGATGATGTAGCCGCCAACGGCCAGGGCGGAGAGCGCCCCCACGTTCTGGGCGGTGGACGCGGTGCCCAGGATCGTGCTGACGAGCCCGACGGTGAGCACCAGCTCCATGAGCATGGCGTCCACGTCCGAGGTCCCCGGCCCGGGCTCGGTGGCGCCGAGCATGCCGAGCTTTCCCACCACGGCCCACAGGAAGAGGCACGCCAGGACCGCCCCGAGCAGCTGCACGATGATGTAGCCGGGCACGCGCCGCCACGGGAACGCCCCGCGGAACGTGAAGGCCAGGGTCACCGCCGGGTTGAGGTGCGCGCCCGAGACGGCCCCCATGAACAGGATGATGGCCATGACCATGAGGCCCGGAGCGGTGACGGCCGCGGCGCGGCTGACCGCGCCGTCCGACGCCGCGTCGACCACCGGGCCTCCGGCGGCCACCAGCACCAGGAAGAAGGTGCCGAGGAGCTCCGAGAACAGCCGGCGCCATTCGTGGCGCGGGTCGTCGAACTCGGCCCCGGACCCGAACTCCAGGCCCAGGAGCGCGCTCCGCTCGAGCATGACGCGCCGGGCGTCGGCGGTCGGAGGGCCCGTGCCGGGCCGGTCCTGCGGCGCGCCGCTCATCGAGATGCCGACCGAGTGGCCAACCGTCCCCCAGTGGGTCGGTGACCATCCTACGACCACGGGCGGGGCCGCGTTCGACCCCGCCCGTGGCGGCACGTCTCGACCGGTTCGATCCCGGTCGCCCTGCTACATCATCCCGCCGCCCATGCCCATGCCGCCCATGTTGGGGGACATGGCCATGCCGCCGGGGGCGCCGCCGCCCTCCTCGGGCTTGTCGGCGACGACGGCCTCGGTGGTGATGATGTTCTTGGCGATCGACGCGGCGTTCTGCAGCGCCGAGCGGGTCACCATCGCCGGGTCGATGATCCCCGCCTTCACCAGGTCCACGTACTCCCCGGTGTCGACGTTCAGGCCGATCCCCGCCTTCTTGCCCTTCACCTCACCCACGACCACCGACCCCTCAAGGCCGGCGTTCTCGGCGAGCTGACGCAGCGGCTCCTCCAAGGCGCGACGCACGATCGACGCGCCCGTCGCCTCGTCGCCGGTCAGCTTCAGGGCTGTCGAGGGACTTGATGCGAGTTGATCAGCACGACGCCCGCCGCCGGGGACGATCCCCTCCTCCAAGGCGGCGCGGGTCGCCTGCAGGGCGTCCTCCACCCGGTGCTTGCGCTCCTTCATCTCCGTCTCGGTCGCCGCGCCCACCTTCACCACCGCCACGCCACCGGCCAGCTTGGCCAGGCGCTCCTGCAGCTTCTCGCGATCGAAGTCCGAGTCGGTCGTCTCGATCTCCGACTTGATCTGCTTGATCCGGCCCTTGATCTCCTCGCTGTCGCCGGCGCCGTCGATGATCGTCGTCACGTCCTTGCCGATCACGATCTTGCGGGCCCGGCCCGAGCTGACGACGACCTGGGCGTTCGCCAGCTTGAGGCCCATCTCCTCGGAGATCACCTCGCCGCCGGTGAGGATCGCGATGTCCTCAAGCATCCGCTTGCGCCGATCCCCAAAGCCCGGGGCCTTCACCGCGATGCCGGTGAAGGTGCCACGCAGCTTGTTCACGATCAGCGTCGCCAGGGCCTCACCCTCGACGTCCTCGGCGATGATCAACAGCGGCCGGCCCTGGCCGATCACCTGCTCCAACAGCGGCAGGATGTCCTGCACGCTGCTGATCTTGCCGCCATGGATCAACAGGAACGGCTCATCCAACACCGCCTCCATGCGGTCCTGGTCGGTGACCATGTACGGCGACATGTAACCCCGGTCGAACTGCATCCCCTCGGTGAACTCGAGGTCCATCCCGAAGGTCTGGCCCTCCTCCACGTTCACCACACCATCCTTGCCGACCTTCTCGATCGCGTCCGCGATCACGTCGCCGATCGCGCGGTCACGCGACGAGATCGTGGCGACCCGGGCGATGTCCTCCTTGCCCGACACCTCCTTCGCCTGCTTCGCGATCTGGGCCACGACCACATCCACGGCGGCCTCGATGCCGCGCTTCAGGCCCATCGGGTTGGCGCCCGCGGCGACGTTCTTCAGGCCCTCACGCACGATCGCCTGCGCCAGCACCGTCGCCGTCGTGGTGCCATCACCGGCCACATCGTTGGTGGCGGTCGCGACCTCACGCACCAACTGGGCACCCTGGTTCTCGAAGACGTCCTCCACCTCGATCTCACGCGCGATGGTCACACCATCGTTGGTGATCGTCGGGGCACCGAACTTCTTGTCGAGCACCACATACCGGCCCTTGGGGCCGAGGGTGACCTTGACCGCATCGGCCAAGGTGTTGACGCCACGCTCGAGCGAGCGGCGGGCGTCCTCGTTGAACTTGATGAGCTTTGCCATCGCTGGCTGGTTCTCCTCTGCTGGGAACGAAATCCTGTCGGTTGCGCCGCCGTGGGGCGGCGCGCGCCTACTTCTTGGCGGCCTTCTTGGCGGCGGTCTTCTTCGCGGTCGCCTTCTTGCGCGGGGCCGCGGCGACGCGGGCCAGGATGTCGTGCTCGCTCAGGATGAGCACGTCCTCGCCCTCCAGACGCACCTCGGTGCCGCCGTACTTGGAGTAGATGACCTCGTCACCCTCGCCCACCTCGAGCGCGACGCGCGCGCCGTCGATCCACCGGCCCTCACCGACGGCCAGCACGGTGCCGCGCTGGGGCTTCTCCTTGGCCGTGTCCGGCAGCACGATGCCGCTCGCGGTGATCTCTTCCTGCTCCACGGCCTTGACGATCACGCGATCGCCCAGGGGCTTGAGATTCATCGGCCCTCCCGGGGTCGAATAGGACGCTCGCGTGTCCCATCCCGTCCGGGTCCTGGGTCCACGCCTTTTGGCACTCCTCTGGTCTGAGTGCCAGAACGAGGTTATCGGATCGGCGCCGCCCTGTGCCAGGCCCCTGCCGGACGGAGTGTCAGGCGCCCCCGCCGGCGGCCAGCGCCTCGAACGCCGCCTCCGGCGTCGCCCCGCGTGCGAAGACCCACCACAGGTAGAAGCCGTCGCGGTGGTCGGACGTGATCGCCGCGGCCGGGGACGGCTCCGGCGCCGGCTCCACCTCGAACATCAGCCGGGCCAGCGCGGCCGCGTCGAGCTCGGTGAGGCCCCAGTGGGCGAGCGCCGCGAGGACCGCCTCGGGCGGCGTGCCGGCCCCGCCGGCGTAGCGCGCGCCGCAGCCGGGGCACCCGCCCGCGGCGGGCTCGGCGCCGTCCACGACGACGGTCCCGCAGAGCGGGCAGACCAGCCTGGCCACCGGCTAGAGGACCAGCGGCAGGATGAGCGACAGCGCGGCGACCAGGATCACGCCGATCGACCCGCCGGGCAGCCCGCGGGCGCCGTGGAACCGCCACACCGCCAGCCCCACCAGCGCGCCGGCGATGCCCGCCAGGATGATGAGGGCCACCTGCCCGGGGACCGCCAGGTCGCGCGAGATGCCGACGCCGGCGAGCACCGCGGTCAGCGAGCAGCCGAGCACGATGGACTCGATCCCCTCGGCCTCGCCGCGGCGCAGGCGGATCGCCTCGTCGCCCATCCACAGCCCCACCAGCAGGTTCCACGCCGCGAGCAGGGCGGTGCCGTAGCCGCGGTCGGCGCTGTCGGTGCCCAGCCAGTCCGCGCCGATCCAGACGCCCATCGCGATCGCCCCGACGGCCAGCACGGCGAGCGGCGCCCACGCGAGCTGCACGGCGTCGCGCTGGGCCTGGTCCATCGCCGACGGCGGCGGGATCTCCGACGGCGGCACCCGCAGGCGGCGTCCCGACGAGTGGAGGCGGCGCACTACGAGCACCCCGGCGCCGAACACCACGAGGCCGCAGACGGCGCCGATCCCGAGCGACGGCATCGCCGCCTGCTCCGGGCTGTCCCCGCCGATCCGCAGCAGGTTGTAGACGACCAGCCAGCCGATCAGGACGCACGCGACCAGCCACGAGAGGACGCGCGAGGCTGGTGGTCCGGGCATGGGTTCGGTGGTCACGCGCGCTCCGCCATCGCCGGGACCTTAGCCCGTCGGGGTCGGAGACCCGAGCACGGCGGCCAGCCGCCGGGCGGCGCGGCCGCGATGGGAGATCGCGGCCTTCTCGTCGCGGGTCATCTCCGCCATGGACCGCTCGCCGCCCACGGGCAGGAACACGGGGTCGTAGCCGAAGCCCTCGCCACCGCGCATGGCCGGCGCGATCGTGCCGGGCGCGGTGCCGCAGGCGACGAGCATCCCGCCGTGGGCGTCGAGCCCGACGAGGACGCAGACGAACGCCGCGGACCGGTCCTCGACCCCCTCCAGCTCGTCGAGGAGGCGGCGGCAGTTGTCGGCGTAGGTGGCGTCGGGCCCGGCGTACCGGGAGCTGAACACGCCGGGACGGCCTCCGAGGGCGTGGACCACGAGGCCGGAGTCGTCGGCCACCACCCAGGCGTCGTCGGCGATCTCGCCCCGGAGCGCCGCCGCCTTGATCCAGGCGTTCTGCAGCAGCGTGACCCCGGTCTCCTCCACGTCGAAGCCGTCGGGCGCCGCGCCCACGTCGACGCCCGGGAACATCTCGCTGAGCTCGGCCACCTTGTCGCGGTTGGCGGTCGCCAGGACGATCCTCACGCTCCGACCGCCGCCGCCTGGGCCACCGTCAGGTCGCGGATGCCCCCCTCGGCCAGGTCGAGCAGGCCGTCGAGCTCGGCCCGCGAGAACGTGCTGCCCTCGGCGGTGGCCTGCACCTCGACCAGCCGCCCGCCCCCCGTCATGACCACGTTCATGTCCGACTCGGCCCGCGAGTCCTCCACGTAGGCGAGGTCCAGGAGCGGCCGCCCGTCGACCATGCCGACGCTGACGGCGGCGATCGAGTCGGTGAGGGGGAGCCGCTCCAGGCCCCCCGACTCCACGAGCGAACCGAGCGCCAGGCGCAGCGCGACCCAGGCGCCGCAGATGCTGGCGCAGCGGGTGCCGCCGTCGGCCTGGAGGACGTCGCAGTCGAGCCACACGGTCCGCTCGCCGAGCGCCTCCATGTCGACCACCGCCCGCAGCGAGCGGCCGATGAGGCGCTGGATCTCGGTGGTGCGGCCGTCGAGCTTGCCGCGGGAGATGTCGCGCGCCTTGCGGTCGCCGGTGGAGGCGGGGAGCATCGCGTACTCGGCCGTCACCCACCCGCGGCCCCGGCCGCGCATCCAGGCGGGGACGCTCTCCTCCACCGATGCGGTGCAGATCACGCGGGTCGTGCCGACCGAGATCAGGGCGCTGCCGTCGGCGGTCTCGATGAACCCGGGGAGGATCCCGACGGGGCGGAGCTGGTCGTCGGTCCGTCCGTCGGCGCGCATCGAGGGGAGCTTAGTAGGGTCGTGCGGATGGCCGACTCACCGCACGACCTCGCCGACCTCCTGGCGGGCGCCGAGCACGCCGTCGTGCTGACCGGGGCGGGGGTCTCCACCGAGAGCGGCATCCCCGACTTCCGCTCCCGCGGGGGCACCTGGACGGAGACCGACCCGATGAAGGTCGCCACGCTGTCGGTGTTCCTGACGGAGCCGGAGCGCTTCTGGTCGTTCCACCGGCCGCGCATCGACATGCTCCGCGGGCGCGACCCGAACCCGGCCCACGAGGCGGTGGCCGAGCTGGAGCGCCGGGGGATCGTGAAGGCGGTGATCACCCAGAACATCGACCGGCTGCACGCGCGCGCCGGGTCGCAGCGGCTGATCGAGGTGCACGGCTCGCTCGACCGCGGGGTGTGCCTGCGCTGCGACGCCCGGATCAGCGGCGACGAGCTGGTGGCCCGGGCGGACGACGCCGAGGACGGCGTGCCCCGCTGCACGCAGTGCGGCTTCCCGATGAAGAGCGGGGTCATCCTGTTCGGCGAGCCGCTGCCCGCCGACGCGATCGAGGCCGCGTTCGACCACGCGCAGCGCGCCGACGTGATGCTCGTGATCGGCAGCTCGCTGGTGGTGGCCCCGGTCAGCCATCTCCCGGGGGTGACGCTCGACAACGGCGGGACGCTCGCGATCCTGACCGAGAGCGAGACCCCGTGGGACGACCGGGCATCGGTGCGGCTCCACGGCCGGGCGGGGGTGCAGATGGCCGAGGTGGTCGCCGCCCTCGACGCGGCGGGCTGAGCCGGTGCGGATCGACCTGACCGCCCGGACGGCGCTGGTGACGGGCTCGACCGGCGGCATCGGCGCCGCGATCGCCGCCGGGCTGCGCGACGCCGGCGCGACGGTGTGGGTGAACGGCCGCGACCCGGAGCGCACGGCGGCCGCCGCGGAGCGCCTCGGCGGGCGGCCTGCGCCCGGCGACGTGGGCACCCCGGAGGGCTGCGCCGCCGTCGTCGCGGCCGTCCCTGACGTGGACGTGCTGGTGAACAACGCCGGCATCTTCGTCCCCACCCCCGTCCTCGAGATCCCGGACGAGGACTGGACCCGCCACTTCGAGGTCAACGTCATGTCGGGCGTGCGGCTCACCCGGGCCTACCTGCCGGGCATGCTCGACCGCGGCTGGGGCCGCGTGACGTTCATCTCCAGCGAGTCGGCCATCCAGATCCCGGCGGAGATGGTCCAGTACGGCATGACCAAGACCGCCCAGCTCGCGGTGGCGCGCGGCTTCGCCGAGGCGTTCCCGGGCCGCGGCGTGACGGTCAACGCGGTGCTCCCCGGCCCGACGATGACCGAGGGCCTGCGCGAGATGCTCCAGGCACAGGCCGGCGGCCCCTTGGACGACGCCGCCCTGGACGCCGCGGGCCGGGCGTTCATCGCCGAGCACCGCCCCACCTCGCTGCTCGGGCGGCCGGCGACCCCGGAGGAGGTCGCGAACATGGTCGTCTACCTCGCCTCCGAGCAGGCGTCGGCCACCACCGGCGCGGCGGTCCCTGTGGACGGCGGCGTGGTCCGCGCGATCGTCTGAGGCTCAGGCGGCGGGACGCCAGAGGGCGTCGCCGCCGAGGGGGGCGCGCGTCGCGATCCCGTCGCCCACGGCCCGGACCAGGAGCCGCTCCGCGGCCTCCCGGTCGGGGGCGTCGTTGCCGCGCACCAGGAGCGCCGCGACCTCCTGGGTGGTGAGCCCCTCCGGGAACCGCTCCAGCAGCGGGGCCACGCCGTCGGGCGCGTCGCGGCGGTCGATGTCGGGGGCGAGGTTGGCGACGACCACGTCGTAGGCCTCGATCGTCTGCCACCCGCCCGCCTCGAGGCTCCGGCCGTCGCGGGTGAACACCACGGAGGGCGCGGTGTAGCGCACCGGCCCGTCGGTGGTGGCGGTCTTGCCCTGGAGCTCGGTCGGCGAGCCGGCGGCGGTGCGGGCCTCGGCGCGGTCGCGCTCGTACGCCTCGCTCACGTCGGGGGCGTCGAGGCGCGCCACCACGGCGCCGGCGTCCACCCCGGGGACGCCCGCCAGCACGCCGCGCAACCCGTCGTCATCGTCGAGCAGGAGCGGCGAGGTGAAGTTCGCGAGCTGGAGCGCGCGGAGCACCGCCCACTCGCTGTCGGGGGCGAGGATGCGGGCGGCGACGATCGCCCGGCACGCCCGGGCGGTGGCCGACACGCGGGCCTTCGGCGCGGGCGCGAACGGCATCCCGAAGCGGTCGCGGAAGTCCGTCCACCCGACCGCGCGGTCGGCGGTGGTGTAGCCACGCGCGACGTACTGTTCGGACGTCTCCGCCAGCCCGATCACCACCAGGCGCCAGCGCAGCGACGCGTCGTAGCGCCACTCCAGCACCCGCAGCGCCGGTAGCGCCGAGTACGCCCACGGGCAGCCGGGGTCGGTGTACAGCGTCGCGTCGATCCGGGCGGGCACTGCGACGAGCGTAGGTGACGGGTCCCGCGGCGCGCCCCGGACCGCCCGGCGGCTCAGGGGCCGCGCACCGGCGAGGGCGGGGTCCGGCCGGCGGCCATGGCGAGGAGGTTGTCCACCGCGAGGTGCGCCATCCGCCGGCGGGTGACGCGGCCCGCGCTGGCGATGTGCGGCGTCAGCACCGCGTTCGGCAGGGCGGTCAGCGGATGCCCGGCGGGGAGCGGCTCCTCCGCGAAGACGTCCAGGCCCGCGGAGATCCGGCCCTCGCCGAGGGCCTCCACGAGGGCGTCCTGGTCCACGACGGGCCCTCGCGAGACGTTGACCAGCACGGCCCCGGGGCGCATGCGCCCGAGCTCGGCGGCCCCGATCATCCCCCGGGTCTCGGCGCTGAGGGGCACGTGGACCGTGACCACGTCGGCCTGCTCCAGCAGCGCGTCGAGGGTGGCGGGCACGATGCCGAGCCGCTCCTCCAGCTCGGGATGCCGCCGCCGCGCGAGGTAGACGCCCCGCATCCCGAAGCCCTGCACCAGGCGCGCCGCCACCGCGCGCCCGACGCCCCCGACGCCGACGAGCCCGGCCGTCGCACCGGCCAGGTCGAGGCCGAGCAGCAGGTCGGTCGAGAAGCCCGTCCAGCCCCCGTCGCGGACGAGCCGGTCGCCCTCGACGATGCGGCGCCCGGCCGCCAGCACCAGGCCCACGCAGTGGTCCGCGACCGCCTCGTCCAGCACCCCGGGGGTGTTCGTCACCAGGACGCCGCGGGCGGCGGTCGCCGCGAGATCGATGTTGTCGGTCCCGACCGCGTGGTTGGCGACGAACCGGACGGACGGGCACGCGTCGAGGAACTCCGCGTCGATCCGGTCGGCCGGCAGGCAGAGCAACCCGTCCCGGTCGCCCGCAAGGCGGCGGAGCTCGTCCGCGTCGGCCGGGCGGACGTCGTCCCGCTCCACCACGTCGTGGCCCGCCTCCCGCAGGCGCTCGACGGCTGCCGGGTCGGAGAGCCTGGCGGTCACCAGGAGGCGCACGACGGACACGGTCCGGAGGATAGATTCCCGCGGTGCCCGCGACCGCGTTCGTCTACGGCCCGCATCTTCAGGCCTACAACCCGAGCGGCGACACCGAGCGCGTGCTGCGCCGCGAGCTCGGCATCGAGCTGCTGGGGGCGTACGGGCTGCTCGACCACCCGGACGTGACGCGCCACGACCCGCGCGTCGCGACCGAGGCCGAGCTGATGGGCGCCCACTCGCCGGACTACATCGCCGCGGTGAAGCGCTACAGCGCCGACCCGTCGCTCGCCTCGGAGCCCGAGGCGCGCGGGTGGGGATTCCAGGACGGCGACACGATCGCCCAGGAGGGGATGCACGAGGCGGCCGCCGCCGTCTGCGGATCGGCGATCACCGGCGCCCTGGAGATCTGGGAGGGGCGCGCGATGCAGGCGTTCTGTCCCGCGCCGGCCGGCCTGCACCACGCGATGGCGAACCGCGCGACCGGCATGTGCATCTACAACGACGCGGCCGTGGCGATCCGCGCGCTGCTGGAGCGCGGCGCCGAGCGGATCGCCTACGTCGACATCGACGCCCACCACGGCAACGGCGTGCAGTGGATCTTCTACGAGGACCCCCGGGTGCTCACCGTGTCGGTCCACGAGAGCGGCCGCTACCTCTACCCCGGCACCGGCGGCCTGGCGGAGCGGGGCGTGGACGGCGCCGAGGGCACCTCCGTGAACGTGCCGCTGCCGCCGTTCGCCGGCGACGGGCCGTACCTGAAGGCGATCGAGGAGATCGTCGCCCCCGTCGTGCGGCGCTTCCGCCCGGACGTGGTGGTGACGATGACCGGCGTCGACCCCCACCACACCGACCCGATGGCCCACCTCCAGGTGACCACGGCGGCCTTCCCCGCGCTGTACGGGCTGATGCGCGACATGGCGTTCGACGCCGCGCAGGGGCGCTGGCTGGTGGTGACGGGCGGCGGCTACAACATCGACCTGCTCGCCCGGCTGTGGGCGATGCAGCTGTCGGCGATGCTGGACGTGGACCTGCCGGACGAGGTCCCCGCCGGGTGGCTCGCCATGGCCCGCGAGCGGGCCGGCATGGACTTCACCCCCACCCTCCTCGGCGACACGCCGTTCACGGTCGACGAGGCCATGCGCGCCCGGGGGGACGCGCAGGCGTGGGAGACGATCAGCGCGGCGAGGAGCCTCTTCCTCCCCTAGGTCAGCCCAGCGACACCCCGGCGGTCGCGACCAACGTGCCCTTGTAGCGCAGCTCCGCCCGGTAGCGGCCCGCCGGCAGCGCCCCGTGGGAGTTGCGGAGCGGGCTCACGGCGAATCCGCGGACGGGGCGCACCGCCTTGGAGGCGATGGGTCCGGAGCTGCCGCTCCAGAACCAGAGCACCCGCAGGTTGCCGGCCTTGCGCGGTCGGGCGGCGATCCGGAAATTGGCGAAGATGAAGCCGGGGATCCGCCCGGTGACGCGCGTCACGCCCCTGCCGCCGACGCCCCGGCTGATGAACGCGCTGGAGACCACCCCCTCGGGCGGCGCGGGCAGCGGCGCGAGGAGCGTCCCGCCGGGCAGCCGGCCTCCGGGCGGCGTGCCCACCTCCCGCACGCGCACCGTGTACCGGCCGGGGAGCAGGTTCGCGGCCAGCGGCAGGCGCCGCGTCACCTGGCCGGCGCGTCCCAGCGCCAGGCCCCAGGCCTGCGCCGGCTTCGCCGTCCGAAGCAGTTCCACCCGCGCCCGGGCGGCGCGCGGCGTGTTGACGGTCACCTCGAGCGTCCCGGAGGAGCGGCTCCGCCGCCACTTTGCGTGGAACTTCGCGAAGGTCACCCGGAGGCTCGGCCCCGCGATCACGGCGCCCGGGTTGACCGCGGCCGAGGCGGCGGCCGCGTTGTTGGTCGGGTCGGGGTCGTAGGTCGGGCCGCCGATGCCGACCCCCGTCGCGAGGGTCCCCGCGACGGTCGGGCGCAGCGCCACGGTGACCCCCACCGCCGCGCCCGCCGGGATCGTGCCGACCGCGCAGGTGACCGGCCGGCCGAGCGTGCAGCCGCCCTGCGTCGCCGTGGCAGCGACCGCGGCCGCGCCCGCCGGCACGTCGACGCGGACCGTGGCGAGGCGCGTCGCGTCCGGGCCCTGGTTGGCGACGCGGCCCGTCAGCGTCGCCGTCTCCCCCGCCTTCAGCCGGCCGGGCACGAGCGACGTCACCGCCGCCGACAGGTCGGCCTTGTCCCCGAACCGCACGATGCGGGTGTTGCCGGCGTCCGCGACGTAGACGTTGCCGGCGGCATCCACGGCGAGCCCCTCGGGCGCCTGGAGCTGACCCTGCCCGCCGCCGGTGCCGCCGAACTTGGCGAGGAACTGGCCGCCCGTGGTCAGCCGCTGGACACGGTCGTTCCCACGGTCCACGACCAGCAGATCCCCGTTGGGGTCGAAGGCGAGATCCCACGGGTCGTTGAACTGGCCGTTCCCCGACCCGGTGCTCCCGAAGGGGAAGAAGCTGCCGCCCTCGTCCAACCTGATGATCCGGTTGTTGCCCCGGTCGGCGACGAAGATCGACCCGCCACCCGGCGCCGCGACGCCGAAGGGCCCGGCGAGCATGCCGACGCCCCGCTCGCCGAGGAAGACGCCGTTCTGATCCGTGACGACGATCCGGTTGTTCACCGAGTCGGCGATGTAGACCGTCCCCTCGGGACTCACGTCGATCCCCCAGGGCTCGGAGAAGCGCGGCTGCCCCTGGTCGGTGCGGGTCCCGGACGAGCCGAACTTGCGGATGAACGTCCCCTGGGTGGTGAAGACCTGCACCGCGTCGCTGAAGTCGGTGACGAAGACGGTGCCGCCGACGACCTTCAGCCCGAACGACTCGGGCGTCGGGAAGGCGCGCTTGAAGACGCCGAGCGGCGAGAAGACCTGGACCCGGTTGTTGAAGCGGTCGGTGACGTAGACGTCGAAGTCGGGCCCGACCGACACGTCCGAGCCCTCGCCGAACTGCCCCGGTCCGCTCCCCGGCCCGCCCCAGCTGGTGATGGCGCCGAAGCCGAACGCCGCCGCAGGCGCCACGCCGCCGATCGCCAGCGCCGCCGCGAACCCGGCGAGCGCCCGGGGCCATGGCCGGCGTCGGCGCATCCTGTCCACGGCCCATCAGATCCACGCGGCCGCGGCGGTGTCAACCGGCGGCCGCGTCCCCGCCCGGCCTCACCGGTCGTGCATCCCCTTGCCGTCGAGGATGCGGGGCGCCGCCTTCGCGATCCGCGACGCCCGCGTGGCCGACTGCTTCGCGCCGGAGAAGTGCAGGATCCACCCGCGCCGGCGCCCCGGGGTCAGCGCCTCGAAGGCGGCTCGGAAGGCCGGGTCCTCGTCGAACCGGGCCTGGAGCTCGGCGGGGACCGAGAGGTCCTCCCGGTCCTTCGCGAAGTTGACCTTCGCGCCGGCGCGCTCCAGCTCGGCGGCCTCCCGCACGTACGCCTTCAGCACCGGCTCCATCTCCAGGATCTGGGCGACCTCGGTGAACGGGATCAGGCGGCCCGACCGGCTGTTCTCCCCCGGCGCCTGCAGGATCCCCTCCGGGTCCGTCAGCAGGACGCCCTTGAAGAACGAGAGGCAGCAGAGGTCGTTGAGGACCCCCAGGATCACCACGTTGCCGCCGTCGGCCGTGAAGCAGGGGGCGCCCCACTTCACCTCCTCGGTGAGCCCGCACTCCAGGACGATGCGCCGCAGCTGCTCCAGCTCGTCCTGCCACGGCTCGGCGGCGCGCAGGAACGCCTCGTATCTGGGTCCGCTCTTCCCCTTGCTCATGACGGGTGGTCCCCACGTGCGTCGATGATGGATGCCGCGGCCGTCCTCGCCTCCCGGGCGGGCGCGGTGGTCCCGAAGATACCGGCCGTGACCATCGCGCCCTCGGCCAGGAGCAGGACGGCGTCCGCCACGCCGTCGTCGAGGCCGGCGTCGCGGACCAGGCCCAGGAGGTCGGCGCGGAACGCGGCCTTGTGGAGCCTCGCCTGCTCGGCCACCACGGGGAGCGTGGCGCCGAGCTCCCCGGACGCGTTGATCCACGCGCAGCCGCGGAACCCCAGCTCGCCGAACCAGTCCTCCAGCCAGTCGAAGACGGCCAGCACGCGCTCACGGCGGTCGTCCTCCTCCATGACGCGGGCCATCAGCCGGCCGCGCCAGCGCACGTCGCGGCGGATCAGCACCGCTTCCACCAGCGCCGCCTTCCCCGGGTAGAGGGCGTAGAGCCGCTTGAGCGGCAGGCCGGAGCCCTCGCGGACGGCGTCCATCCCGACCGCCTGGATGCCGCGGGCGTAGAAGAGGCCCTCGGCCGCATCGAGGAGCCGCTCGCGGGCCGCGTCGTCGGTCATGGCCACCATGCTCGCACAGCGAGAACGATCGTTCTCTAGACTGGCGGCCCACCGATCGAGGAGGCACCGTGGACCCCCGCCCGCCCGTCCCGCCGTTCACCCGCGAGACCGCCGCCCAGAAGGTCCAGGCCGCCGAGGACGCCTGGAACACCCGCGACCCGGAGCGCGTCGCGCTGGCCTACTCCGAGGACTCGCGCTGGCGCAACCGCGGGGACTTCGTCGTGGGCCGCGCCGAGATCGCCGCGCTGCTCACCAGCAAGTGGGAGCGGGAGCTGGACTATGCGCTCCGCAAGTCGCTGTGGGCGTTCGAGGGCGACCGCATCGCGGTGCGGTACCAGTACGAGTCGCACGACGCCGCCGGGCAGTGGTGGCGCTCCTACGGCAACGAGCTGTGGGAGTTCGACGAGCTCGGCTACATGCGACGGCGCGAGGCCTCGATCAACGACGTGCGGATCGAGGAGAACGAGCGGCGGATCTTCGGTCCGCGACCCGAGGGCGAGCGCGGCCAGGACATCCCGCTGCAGTAGCCCTCAGGCCCCCAGCCGGCCGTCGAGCCACTCGACGACGGCCTCGGTCAGCTCGGCCTCCCGGCCGGTGAAGACGTGGTCGGCCCCGGCGATCGTGGTGCGGTGCACGCTGGGGCAGTCGCCCTGGCGGGCGATCGCCTCGAGCTCCGAGCCCTCCGCGTCGTGCACCAGCTCGTCCTCCCCCGCCTGGACGATCGCGATCGGCACGGTCACGTGGCCGATCCGCAGCCGCGACTCGGCGTGCGGCGCCCGCGGCCCCCGCGACCACCACCACGTGCGGTACGTCCACACCTCGCCGTCCAGGGGGCGCTCACCGATGCCGCGGGCGCGGCGCACCAGGAAGATGCGGTCGCGGCGGGCGTCCTCGAAGTCGGGGGCGAGGTGCGTGTGGACGAGGTCGGCGACCTCCTCGTACCCGGGGTCGGCGCCGAAGTGGTCCCAGCGCAGCCGCAGCGCCGCGGGGAGCGACGCCGGGTGCGCGAGCGTGGCGACCCCCACCACCTCCGCCGGCTGCCGCAGCGCCTGGTAGTGCGTCACCACCGTCGCACCCAGGCTGAAGCCGAGCAGCACCACCCGGCGGAAGCCGCGGCGGCGCAGGACGTCGAGCGCGGCGTCCAGGTCGAGGGGCGTGCGGTGCATCAGGCCCCCGCCGAAGATGACGCCGTAGTTGGCCATCCGCGTGTTCACCGACATCACGGTGAAGCCGGCGTTCGCGAGCCCGAACGAGATCCGCCGCGGCACGCCGGTCAGGTAGTTGCCGACCGACCCGTGGATCACCAGCACGGCGAGCCGCCGGCGCCGGGGGTCCTCGCCCTGGCGCGGCGTGTAGATCATCCCGTCCCAGCTCTGGCCGTCCTCCGTCTTGGTCACCACCAGGTCGATGGCCAGGTCGCGGTCGTCGCGCCCGAACTGGGGGCGGCGGCGCGCGCGGTAGGGGACGTGGGGCACCGGTCCGCTCCTCAGACGCGCTGGCGGAGCCACGACAGCACGGCGTCGAGCGTCGCGATGTCGTGGCCCTTGAAGGAGTGGTCGGCCCCGTCGATCCGCATCACGGTCACGTCGGTGTTGCCGGCCGACCGGGCGATGCCGGCCAGGGCGACGGCCTCCTCGAAGTACACGACCTCGTCCTCGGTGCCCTGCACCAGCAGGATCGGCGCCCACACCTGGCCGATCTGGCGGAAGGCCATCGCCGCGGTCGCCGCCGGGCCGCGGGAGTGCCACCACGTGCGGTACGTGTAGACCTCGCTGTCGGCCGGCCGGGCGGTGGGGCCGCGGCTCTGCTCGACGATCACCAGGCGGTCGTCCTCGGGCGCGTCGGGGTCGGCGCCGATCGCGCGCCGCACCAGCGCCGTCAGGTCGGCGTAGTCGGGCCGGGCGCCGTACTCGTCGGCGCGCCGCTTCATCGACTGCGGCAGCCCCCACGGGTTGCCGAGGCACACCAGCCCGCGCAGGTCCGGGACGTGGTGGGTCGCCGCGTACCGGGTGGCGAGCGTCGCGCCGCTCGAGTAGCCCGACAGGATGATCGTGTCGAACCCCTCGTCGCGCAGCCAGCGCACCGCGGCGTCGACGTCGCGGATCGCCTCCTGGAAGATCGCCTGGCCGAAGAGCTGGCCGACGTTGCCCATCCGCGTCTCCAGCACCAGCACGGGGAAGCCCGCCCGGGCGAGGGGCGACGGGTAGAAGCGCAGCGTCCCCACCAGGAAGTTGCCCATGATCCCGTGGATGTGGACGAGGGCGGTGCGGCGGCCGGTGTGGCGGGCGCGGCCCCGCGCGGCGCGGACGTCGATCTCGAAGAGGGCGTCGTGGACTTCGCCGTCCTCAGCCGTCAGGGTCACGAGACGGCGGTTGACGGGCACCCCGGTACGATAAGGGCATGAGCCCGCCCGTGACGGTGACCTACCTCTTCAGCCGCGCATGCCCCTCGCACGACGAGGGCCTCGACCTGCTGCGCGCCGCCGCCGCGACCGCGGGTGTGGACGTGGAGGTGGAGGCGGTCGAGGTGCAGGACGACGCGCAGGCCGAGCGCCTGCGCTTCCCCGGCTCGCCCACCTACCTGGTGGGCGGCGACGACCCGTTCGCGCCGGAGGGCCCGGCCCACGCGTTCCGATGCGACGCGTGCCGGGCGTACCGCACCTCGGACGGCCGGATGGGCCCGCTGCCCGCGCGCGAAGCGCTCGAGGCGGCGCTGGTGGCGGGGGCCGCCGCGTGAGCGCGGCCCTGGGGGACGTCGCCCCCGGCTTCGCGCTGCCCAACACCGACGGCGGCGTGTCGTCGCTCGACGAGCTGGGCGACGCGCCGGCGGTGGTGGTGGCGTTCTGGTGCAACCACTGCCCATACGTGCGGGCGTGGGAGGAGCGGTTCAACGCGATCGCGCGGGAGTACTCGGACCGCGGCGTGGCGACCGTCGCGATCTGCGCGAACGACGCCGAGGCCTACCCCGGCGACTCGTTCGCGGCGATGACCGAGCGCGCCGCCGAGCAGGGGTACGTGTTCGCGTACGCCCAGGACGAGGGGCAGGACGTGGCCCGCGCGTACGGCGCCGAGCGCACGCCGGAGGTCTACGTCCTCGACGACGCGCGGCGCATCCGGTACCACGGCGCGATCGACGACAACCGGGACGCCGGCGGCGTGCGCGAGGCCTGGCTGCGCAACGCCCTCGACGCGGTGCTGGGCGGCGACGCCCCGGCGACGGCCGAGACGGCGGCCGTCGGCTGCACCATCAAGTGGCGGAGGTGACCCCCGGGGTGAGCCGGCCGTAGGTGCGGTTGCAGTAGACCAGCGGGTCGGTGCCCGCGAGCTCGGTGCGCACGACGCGCCCGATCATGATCGTGTGGTCGCCGCCCTGCAGCGTCTCGTGGGGCGCGCAGACCAGCCGCGCGACGCCGAACGGCAGCAGCGGCACGTCGTAGGGGCCGCGCTCGTCGGGGAAGCCCGCGAACTTGTCGGGGCCCGGCTGCGAGAACAGCGACGACATGTCGTCCTGCTCGGCGCCGAGGATGTGGATCGCGAAGCCCGGCGCCGCCACGAGGCCCTCGTGCGAGGAGGCCGAGTGGGCGATGCACACCAGCACCAGCGGCGGGTCGAGCGACAGCGACGAGAACGACGCGGCCGTCATGCCCACTGGCTCGCCCTCGTGACACGCGGTGACCACGGTGACGCCGCTGGCCCAGCGGGCGAGCGTGTCGCGGAACTCGCGCTCGGTGACGCTCTCCATCGGGCGCAGCGTACCCGGCGATCCCCCGGACGGGCCCGGGTTCGGTGGCCGCCGCAGTCCCCGCTACACTCACGTCCGTCCCAGATGCGCCTCATCAGAGGTTGGGCGGCGGAGCGCCGCCCGTGGGAGAGCGTTCTCCATCGTGAAGACGGTCGAGTCCCACTCTCCCGTCGACCCGCGGCCGGTGGCCGCAAGGAGAACCGTTGAACAGATCCACCTTCGCCGGACTCGGCGTGAGCCAGTCCGTGTCCGCCGCGCTCGCGCAGCGCGGCATCATGCACCCCTTCCCGGTGCAGGACCTCGTGATCCCGGTCGCCCTGACCGGCCGCGATGTCCTCGTCAGCTCCCCGACCGGCTCGGGCAAGACGCTCGCGTTCGGCCTGCCGCTCATCGAGCGGCTCGACCCCGACGTGACGCGCCCCGCCGCGCTCGTGCTGGCACCCACCCGCGAGCTCGCCTCGCAGATCGACCTGGAGCTGCGGCCCCTCGCCGCCGCCCGCGGCCTGACCGTGGCCGTCGCCTACGGCGGCGTCGGCTTCGAGCAACAGGCGCGCAAGGCCGCGAACGCCCACATCCTGGTCGCCACCCCCGGCCGGCTCCTCGACCTGGCGCGCCAGCGCCGCGTGAGCCTGAAGGGCGTCACCGCCCTCGTGCTGGACGAGGCCGACCGGATGCTCGACATGGGCTTCCTGCCGCAGGTCAAGGCGATCGTGCGCCAGCTCCCGGCACAGCGGCACACGATGTTCTTCTCCGCCACGCTCGACGGCGCGGTCGGCACGATCGCCGAGGAGTTCACGACGGACGCCGACCGGCTGCGGATGCGCGAGACGTCCTCCGAGACCGGGGAGACGTTGTCGGAGCGCCTGGACCACGGGTTCGTGGCCTGCGCGACGACCGACCGCAACGAGCGGCTCGTCCAGCTGATCGGCGACGAGGACGACCTGGTCCTCGTGTTCTGCCGCACCCGCCGCGGCGCCGGCAAGCTGGCGGAGCGGCTCGACCGCCTGGGCGTCCCCGCCGAGGCGATGCACGGCGACCTGACGCAGTCCGCCCGCGAGAAGGCCCTGCGCCGCTTCGCGAAGGGCACCACCCGGGTGCTGGTGGCGACCGACGTCGCCGCCCGCGGGATCGACCTGGACGACATCGGGCTGGTCGTGAACTACGACCCGCCGGACGACGCCGACGGCTACACCCACCGGGTCGGGCGCACCGCCCGCGCCGGCCGCACCGGCCGCGCGATCACCCTCGTCTCCCCCGACCAGACCGACGCGATGGCCCGCATGGCCGTGACGCTCGGCCTGGGGGACACGTGGACCGACTCGGGCTTCGCGCTCGCAGCGCCGCGGCAGGTCTACGGCTCGCGCCGCGGCCGCGCCTCGGCCTTCTCGCCGGCGCCCCGCCCCGCCTCGGTCCGCTCCGGCCCGGAGGCCGACGCCCCGAAGCGCAACCGGGTGAAGCGCGGGAGCCGCATCCCCGCCGCGTGAGGTGACGGCCGGTCATTCCGGGTCCTCCGGGATCTGGAATGACCGGCCATCGGCATCTACGCGACGATGAACGTGTAGTCGCGCGTGATCCGGCCGTCCGCGGCGAGGATCAGGACGCTGAGCCCGACGGCGAAGACCGTGCCGTCCCTGGCGACTGCCTCCCAGTGGAGCTTCACGACGTCACCGAGCCGATCGGCGTCGTCGCGCCCCCGGAAGCTGAGGCCCTCGGAGCCGACCCAGTGCTCGTAGACGCTCGACGCGCGAGCCTCGATCGCCTCGTGTCCCTGTGCCTCGAGGATCGCCGTCATGGCGATCCCGGGTTGCGCCGCGATCTCGACGATCTCCTGCGGCGGCTGGAGGACATGCCTCCCGTCCTCGGCCCAGAGCCTGGCGATCATCCGCCGCCGCCGGTCGGCATCGGGCTCGTTCCACAGCGCGACGTACGTCCTGGCCAACTCGGCCGCGCTCCGGGCTGGGATCTCGACGAGCTCCTGTGTCGGGGTCATTCGGTCACCTCCGTTGATCGCCGTTCGCCTCGCCCTCAACGGTGTCCGACGAGGGGCCGAGGGTCGATTACCTCCCGTGTAATGCCGGTCGGTCCACACACCGGGAATTGGCACCTGACCCGGCCCCCGATAGCGTCGATCGGGTGGCTGCCCGGACTGAGCAGGAGCCCCGGACCGCGGGCGAGCTGGTCCGCTTCTGGCGAACGCGACGTGGCCTGAGCCAACTGCAGCTGTCCCTGGACGCCAACGTCTCGACCAAGCACCTGAGCTTCGTCGAGACCGGCCGGTCCACCCCGAGTCGCCAGCTCCTCGTCCACCTGGCCCAGCACCTCGATCTGCCCGTCGGCGACCGCAATCGACTGCTGCTCGCGGGAGGCTTCGCGCCGCCCTATCTGGCGCTGCCCTACGACGGGGAGATGATGCAGCCGCTCCGGGAGTCGCTCGCGCGGCTGCTCGAGGCGCACGAGCCGAACCCGGCGTTGATCGTCGACGGGCTCTGGAATCTGATCGAGTCCAACAGCGCCGCGTCGCTGCTCTGGGACGGGGTTGACCCGGAGCTCCTGGAGCCACCGATCAACCTGCTCCGCCTCGGCGTCCACCCGGGCGGCCTGCCGCGGATCTCGTCGATGACCGCCGCCTGCAACGCGCCGCTCATCAACCGACTCAGGCGGAGGAGCCGCGAGGACCACGATCCCGCCCTCGCCGAGCTCGTCGAGGAGGTCGCGGCCTACCTCCCCGCCGAGCCGCCGGCCGGACCGGCGACGCAGCCGGTGGTCTCGCTCAGGCTGCAGACGCCCCTCGGCGAGGTCGAGCTGTTCACGGTCATCGCCACGCTCGGCGCCCCGCTCGACGTCACGGCGGCGAGCCTCGCGATCGAGACCTTCCTGCCGATGGACCCCGAGAGCGCAGCGCGGCTCGCCGAACTCGGCGCGGCCCGATCCGCCTGAGCAGGGGCGGCGGTCAATCGCGCGGCGGCCGGGCTAGAAGTCCCCGCCCCCGCCCCCGAAGTCGCCGCCGCCGCCGAAGTCCCCTCCCCCGCCGGAGTCGCCGCCCCCTCCGAAGTCGCCGCCCCCGCCGGTCCAGCCGCCGCCGTCGCCGCCGCCGCTGCTCCAGCCGCTGTCGCCCGGTGAGGCCTGGGCGTCGCCGCCGCCGAGCATGCCGCCCAGGATGACCCCGGCCAGCGCGCCGCCCAGGACCGGCCCGAACCCGCCGCCACCGCCGCCGAAGCCGCCTCCGCCGCCCATCCCCATCGGCCCGGTCTGCCAGTAGGGCACGCGGCGGCCGCCCTGCTGCACCTCGCGGAACTGCGGCTCCTCGCCGCGCTCCATCTGCGCCGCACAGTTCGCGCAGGCCGGCAGGGTGGCGCGGTCGCCGCTCGGGGTGCGGATCGTGACCTCGGTGGTGGCCTTCCCGTGCTTCGGGTCGAACGCGCACATCCCCTCGAGCAGCGGCTCGCTGTCGGCCTCCGCGATCGCGCGCCCCTCCAGCACCGCGCGGGTGCGCCGGGCCGCCCGCAGGCCCTTCTCCAGCGCCGCGCCCGCGGCCGTGACGTCGGCGACGCCCGGCTTGGGCTTCTCCAGCAGCTCACGGGCCTCGCCGTACGACAGGACGGCCTGGTCGTAGTGGGGCCGCGCCTCCTGGGTGAGCGGACCCGGCACCTGCATGTCGTCGTCCAGGTCGGCGATCTGCGCGGCGAGGCCGTCGACCAGGGGGTCGAGCGACTCCGGGCCGGCCGTCGCCACCGCGCTCTGGCGGGACCGGCGGCGCAGGGTCAGCACCCCCACCACGATGAGCGCGCCCACCGCCAGGATCAGGAACAGGACGAACCCACCGGAGACGCCGGACCCGTCGTCGCTCGACGACCCGGAGCCGGAGCCGGACGAGCCGGAGGACCCGCCCGCGGGGGCCACCCCCGACAGCCGCGCCTGCGACAACCCCCGCGCCACCGCGATCGTCCCCGCCACGGGGTCGCGGCGGAGTGCTGCGCGTTGGGACTCGAAGGCCTCCTGCACCGTCCCCGCGGGCAGGCGCGACCCGATCGCCAGGTTCCCCGGCGACAGCACCAGGATGTCGCCGCGGTACCCGAGCCGCTGTCCCAGGCCCACCGCGTAGCCCTGCGGGTCGGCGGGCCGCTGCTTCAGCACCACGTACTTGACCGGTGTCCCGGCGGCGTTCAGCTCCCGCGCCGACGCCTGCAGCTGCTGCCGGTCGGCGGCGGACAGCTGCGCGCCGTCCTCCACCGCCACGGCGGTCGCCGCCACGTCCTCCACCGCCACGAGGGCGGTCGCGACCGCCGCGGGCAGGAGCCACGCCGTCGCCACCAGCAGGACGACCAGGAGGTGGCGCGGGCGGATCACCGCGCGAGCGTCGCACGCCGGTGACACCGGGGCAACGGCTCCGGGAACCCCCTTTCGGTACGGGTTCGGAGGGGGTAGCGTCGCGCGGAGTGATCGCGAACGGGAGGGTGGCGTGTCCTTCTTCAGCCGGCTGAAGGCGATATTCCAGGCGAAGGCCAACAAGGCCCTCGACTCGGCGGAGGATCCGCGCGAGATGCTGGATTACTCCTTCGAGAAGCAGACGGAGCTGCTCACGCAGGTCCGGCGTGGCGTGGCCGACGTGGCGACGAGCAAGAAGCGCCTCGAGCTGCAGGGCGAGAAGCTCCAGGCGAGCGCCGCCAAGCTCGAGTCCCAGGCGGGCGAGGCCCTCAGGGCCGGCCGCGAGGACCTGGCGCGCACCGCACTGGAGCGCAAGGCGGGCGTCCAGGCGCAGCTCGACGGCATCAACGCCCAGAAGGAGCAGCTGCAGGCGGAGCAGGACAAGCTCGTCGCGGCCGAGCAGAAGCTGACCACCAAGATCGAGTCCTTCCGCGTGCGCAAGGAGACGATCAAGGCGCAGTACACGGCCGCCGAGGCGCAGACGAAGATCGGCGAGGCGTTCAGCGGCATCTCCGAGGACATGGCCGACGTCGGCATGGCGATGGACCGCGCCGAGAACAAGGTCGAGACCATGCAGGCCCGCGCCGGCGCCATCGACGAGCTGCTCGAGTCGGGGGCCCTCGACGACCTGAGCGTGAGCGGTGACGTCGTCGACCGCGAGCTCACCCAGATCGCGTCGCAGAGCGCCGTCGAGGCCGACCTGGCGCGGCTGAAGGGCGAGCTGGGCTCCGGCTCCCCGCCCGCCGGCCAGATCACCGGGGGTGGGTCGTGATCGTCCGGATCCTCGGGGTCGGGCAGTACACGCTCGACGACGCCGACATCGCCGAGGTCGAGAAGGCCGACGACGCCGTCGAGGCGGCGATCGCCGCGCACGACGGCGACGCCTTCACCGCGGCCCTGAACGGCCTGGTCGACACCATCCAGCGCACCGGGGAGCCGGTGGCGGACGACCAGTTCATGCCCTCCGACGTGATCGTCCCCGACCGGGACACCACCCTGGAGGACGCCGCCGCCTACCACGACGACGACGGCGAGGGGCTGATCCCCGGCTAGGCGCCGGGGACGCCGCCCGACTCAGCGCTGGGCGCCCTCGGTCACGCCGAGGGTGGCCTGGCGGCCGGCGCCGTCGCCGTCGGTCGCCTGCACCAGGGCGCCGTGGCTGAGGACGCCCACCACGGCGTCGCCGTCGACCACCACGAGGCGCCGCACCTCGCGGTCGCGCATCGCCTCACCCGCCGCGGCCAGGTCCTCGTCGGGCCCGATCGTCGTGAGGTCGCGGCTCATCACCTCGCCCACCTGGGTGCCCTCCGGGTCGTTGCCGCCCTCGGCCAGGAACCGGACCACCAGGTCGCGGTCGGTCACCACCCCGACGGGCGAGCCGCCCTCGAGCACCGGCAGGAACCCGGTGCCGGCGTCCCGCATCGCCCGCGCCGCCGCCGCCACGCTGTCGTCCGTCGTCACCGACCGCACGTCCGCCGCCATCGCGTCGCGCACGTTCATCACGGGCCTCCTCGCTGGTTGTGGCCCGAAGCTACCCGGGAACGAGCACGGTCAGGCGGTCGGACGTCGTGGGGCGGAACTGCTGCCCGGCCGACACAGCGACGCGCCCGCCCGCGAGCTCGCGCGCCCCCCGGACCGGGAGGCTGGTGCGCCGCTCCCAGGCGGTGGCCCCGGTGGCGAGCCGCAGCCCGCGGACCGCGCGCCGGCCGGTGGCGTCGACCGCGACGTAGACCCGCCCGCCGCGGCCCACGGACAGCAGGCGGGCGCGATCGGAGGGACGCGTCCTCCAGAGCTGCGCGCCCGTCCGGGCATCGATCGCGGTGACGCCCGGCGCCCCCGCTCCGACGCGGCCGAGGTAGATCCGTCCCCGTCCGCCGTCCACCACGGTGTCGCGGGGCGTGACGGCCTGGCCGGCCGTGACGCCGCGGCGCCAGAGGACCGCGCCGTCGCGGCCGTAGGCAGTCACGCCACCGTCCTCCGCGACCAGGACGCCCGACGGGAGCGCGGCGAGCGCCTCCTCCGGGCCCTCGCGCTGCCACAGGATCGTCCGCGTGGCCGGGTCGAGCGCCATGAACACGCCGTCGGCGACCCGTCCCGTCGCGATCTCCACGGAGAACCGGAAGGCTGCGTAGACGACCCCGTCAGCGTCGCCGACGGCCATCGGCGGCACGCCGTTCTCGGGGAACCAGCGCCACCGCGGGTCGTCGACGCGCCACGGCGCGCCGGTCGCGGGCCTGGCCGTGAAGCCCGGGTGGGGGTCGATCGACCCGCTGGGGAGGGCCGCCACGCAGCCGCCGTCCGGCGACACCACGCCGCCGCAGCCCGCCACCCGCCGTCCCCGCGCGTCGACCGCCCAGAAGTCGTCGCCCTCCACGCCGATCGGGCCGTACGTCCCGTCCGGCTGGAGCGCCTCCGGCTGGCGCCCGTCGTCGCAGTTGCCGCAGCCGAAGGTGCTCGACTGCCGCCACAGCCGCTGCCCGCGGATCGTGAACGCCCGGACGGTGGCGCTCCGGGCGAGGTCGGTCACGACCACCACGCCGCCGCCCGGGCCGGCGTGGACCGTCCCGCCCGGCACCGTCCGCGGCCACCCGGGCGCCACGGTGACCGCCGCGGACGCGGTCGCCGCCGCCGGCAGGAGCAGGACGGCGGCGGCGGCGGCGGCGGCGAGGAATCGGGTCACCGGGCGATCGTAATGCCCGCCGCCTCGCGGTCGAACGTGTCCGGTGTGACGCCCTCGTCGCGCAGCTTCACCTTCTGGACCCGCTCGGTCGGCGTCTTGGGGAGCGTCGTCGACGAACCGGATGTAGCGCGGGACCATGAAGTACGGCATCCGCTCCGCCATCCAATGCGTCAGCTCGACCGGATCGGGGGCCGAGCCCTCGGCGACGCAGACGATCATGATCTCGTCCTCGGAGGAGGCCCCCTCGCCGGCCTTCACCCCGATCGCGGCCGCCTCGCGCACCCCGGGGTGGTCGGAGACCTGCTTCTCGACCTCCATCGACGAGACGTTCTCGCCGCGGCGGCGGATGTAGTCCTTCACCCGGTCCATGAAGTAGACGTAGCCGTCGGCGTCCATCCGCCCCAGGTCGCCGGTGTGGAGCTTCAGGTTGCGGAAGTCCTCCGCCGTCTTCTCCGGCATCCCGTAGTAGGCGCGCATCACGATGTTCGGGATCTTCTGGTCCACCACGATCTCGCCGGGGGTGTCCGCCGGCAGCGGCAGGTCCGTGCCGGGCTCCACGATCGTGACCTCGTAGCCCGGGTTCGCGACGCCACACGACCCCAGGCGCGGCGGCCGGGTGGGGTCCATCATCGTCGCCACCCCCGTCTCGGTCAGGCCGTAGCCCTCCGTGAGGCGCACGCCGAAGCGCTCCTCGAACTCGTGGTAGATGTCCTTCGGCGCCGGGGCCGCGGAGATCGTGTGGACGCGGTGCGCGCGGTCCAGCTCCGACGGCGGCTGGTTCCACAGGAAGTAGAGGATCGCCCCGATCCCGTTGAAGGTGGTGGCGCCCGCGTCGATCGCCTGCTGCCAGAACCGCGTGCCGGAGAAGCGCTCCACGTACGCCACGCGGGCGCCCGCCAGCAGCGCCGGGTAGGCGCACAGGACCTGCGCGTTGGAGTGGAAGAGCGGCAGGCACGAGAAGTACGTCTCGTCGCGGAGGTCCTCCGGCGCGACGCCGCGCAGGGTCGCCATCGCCTCGATCGCGCTCCGCGCGGAGAAGTAGTCGGCGGCGTGCTGCTTGATGACGCCCTTCGAGCGGCCCGTGGTGCCGGACGTGAACATGATCCGGGCGTCGTCCGTCCACGCGTGCGCCACGCCGTCCGGCTCCGCGTCGGGCGCGTCCATCAGCTCGGCCAGGGTCTCGTGCGGCAGGGAGGGCGCCGGCGGGTCGTCGGCCCCCGTCGGCAGCACCACGACGCGCTCCAGCAGGGGCAGCGCGCCGGCCACGAACGCGAGCCGGTCGAGGAACACGTCGGCGATCACCAGCACCCGCGACTCGACGAGGTTGACCGTCCATGACAGGAAGTCGCCCTTGTACGCGGTGTTGATCGGGCTCATCACGGCGCCCGCCTTCAGGATCCCGAACCACACCGGCAGGAACTCGGCGCAGTTCGGCAGCAGCACGCTCACCGACTCGCCGTGCCGCACGCCGCGGGCGATCAGGCCGTTCGCCACGCGGTTCGCGTCGGCGTTGACCGCGCCGTAGCTCAGCCATGGGCCCTCCCCGAACCGCAGGTACTCGCGGTCCGGGTGCGCCTGCGCCCGCTCGCGCAGGATCTCCGGGAGCACCCAGCGCGTGGGGTCCTCGCGGGCGTACCAGTCGGTCCACTCGGTCATGGGGCGGCCTCCTCCGGCTCCGGTCCCTGCCCCTCGCGGAACTTCCGCCAGTCGGCGGGCCGCTTCTCCTGGAACGACGCGATCCCCTCCTGGGGCTCCGTGCCGTACACGTGGTTCAGCGCCATCAGCTCCATCCCGTGGTTCGTGGAGGAGTAGAGGGCGTCGGTGGCGGCGTTCAGCGCGATCTTCGCCAGGCGCAGCCCCTGCGGCGAGCGGCGCAGGATCTGGGCGCACCAGCGGTCGACCTCCGCGTCGAGCTCCTCCGGCTCGACGACCGCGTTCACGAGGCCCATCGCGAGCGCCTCCTGCGCCGTGTACCAGCGCGTGAGGAACAGGATCTCCCGCGCCTTCTTCTCCCCCACCACCGCGGGGATCAGCTGGCAGCCCCACCACAGCGGCGCGCTCCCGATCTTGGGCCCCGCCTGCCCGAAGCGGCCGGTGGTGTCGGTGATGGTGAGGTCCGAGACCATGTTCAGCTCGTTCCCGCCGCCGATGCACCAGCCCCGGACGCGGCAGATGATCGGCTTCCCGTTGTTGCGCATCGCGCTCGCCAGGCGCGGGCCGATGATGTGGCCCGCGCGCTTCTCGCGCATCGTCCGGGTGGGCTCGCGGACGTCGCCGCCCACGCAGAACGCGCGCTCGCCGGCGCCCGTGAACACGATCACCCCGACGGCCTCGTCGTCGGCCGCCGCCTCGAACGCCTCGCACAGCTCGAGCATCGTCTGCCCGCGGAACGCGTTCAGGCGGTCGGGCCGGTCGATCGTGATCGTCGCCCGGCCCCCGCCGACCTCGTAGCGGATGTCCTCGAACGGCACCCGGCCGCCCCCTACTCGGCCGGGAGGAACTTGGCGGCGTCGATGCCGTGCTCCTCCATGAGCTTCTGGAACGTCTGGCGCATCTCGTCCGGGTAGTCCGGGAGGTCCTCGGTGGCCAGGACGTGCTCCGCGTGGGCGCGCAGGCGCGGACCCAGGTCCCAGTCGTCGTCGGCCAGCAGGCGGCGGATCTCGCGGGCCGGGAAGTAGAGCATCCCCGGGTCGCGGCCGTGACGCTCCGCGATGCCCACGACCTCCTCCAGACGGCCGGGCAAGGGCGCCTGCTCCTGGATGAGGCCCTTCTCCGTCAGCATCTCGACGGTGGCCGCGTCGGACTCGAGCGGCACCCCGAATGCGTTGTCGTGGAAGAGCCGCTCGTACTTCAGGCGGGGACGCTGGCCGCCGGCGTCGGCCGACTCGAGGGGGTAGCCGACCGCCTGGCCCCACGTGAAGCGGTAGTGCGGCGGCAGGCCGAACGCCTTCTCCACCCCACCGGGCTTGCGGCCGAACGCGATCAGGATCGTCCCGAGGCCGAGCCCGACCGCGGCGGCGGTGGCGTTGCCGACGGCCTGGCCGGTCTCGAAGCGCAGCAGGTTCTCGGTGCGCTCGGTGGGGAAGCTCATGAGCCGCGGGATCGTCTGGGTCATCGAGAACTCGTAGTTCCACCCGTGGTACTTGGACATCGCGACGGCCAGGCTCACGGTGGAGATGCCGTTGACCGCCCGCCCGTACCAGGCGTTGAGGTTCGTGAGCCAGATGATCAGGTGGGACGCCTGGTTGATGATCTGGACGTTGAAGCCGGAGACGCACTCCTCCAGCTCGTCCCACACATCGCACTCGTCCCGCCGGACGACGATCGCCTCGGTGCAGTTGATGTTGCCCTGGCACGACGCGAAGCGCGCGGCCTGCAACATCGTCTCGATCTTCCAGGGCTCGACCGTCTTCGCCTCGTCGAAGTACCGGATGCTGCGGCGATTGCCGAGGGCCCGCAGCACGGGGACGTCCGGGATCTCCGCCGCGGGCGGCGGACCTGCCTGCACCTCTGCCATCGACGCGCTCCCCCAGGTGGCTTACACTGTAATCCCACGCTAGAAGGAGCCGGCGCCCGGTGTCAACAGCCCCCGAGCCGCGACAACCACTCACGCGCGAGCGGATCGTCCGCGCCGCGATGGCCATCGTGGACGAGCAGGGCCCGGAGGCGCTGTCGATGCGGCGGCTCGGCGCGGTCCTCGGCGTGGAGGCGATGTCGCTCTACAAGCACGTGGAGGGCAAGGAGGCGATCCTCGACGGCATCCGCGCCCTGCTGATCCAGGACTTCGCCGCCCGCCTCCCCGACGGTCCGGTGGGCGACTGGCGCGAGGACCTCGCCGCGTTCGCCCGCGCATACCGCGCGGTGGGGCGCGACCACCCGCGGGCGTTCCCCCTGCTGGCGCAGGGCCCGGGCCGCGCCTACGTGGTCGGCGCCGGCGTGGCGGAGGAGACGATCGCGCGGCTGCGCGCCGCGGGGCTCGACCGGGCGTCGGCGATCTTCGCCCAGCGCACCATCGTCCGCTTCGTGCTGGGGGCCAGCCTGATCGACCGCGCCGCCGACGCCGCGCCCGCCCCGGTCGCCGAGGAGGAGCTGGCGGCGCTGGCGCAGGAGCGGCCGCTCGTGGGCGAGCTGATGCGCTCGATGGACGACCCCGCCACCGACGACGCCCTGTTCGAGTTCGGCCTGGAGCTGCTGCTGGACGGCATCGCCGCCCGCTTCGTCCCCTTTGGATGATGACCCCGGCCCCGGGCCGGACCTAGGGTCGATGGGACGCCCCTCATCCGCGTCCCAAGGAGCGACGACATGGCCCCAGCCGCGCAGGCGCAGCAGCCCGCGGACGTCCTGGTGGTCTTCGGGATCACCGGGGACCTCGCACGCGTGATGACCTTCCGGTCCCTGTACCGGCTGGAACGGCGCGGCCTGCTCGACTGCCCGATCGTGGGCGTCGCGGTCGACGACTGGTCGGACGAGCACCTGCGGACGCACGCACGCGAATGCATCGCCGGGACCGGCGAGGAGATCGACGACGACGTGTTCGCGCGGTTCGCGGCACGGCTCTCGTACGTCGCCGGCGACTTCGGGGACTGCCGCCACCTACACCCGGGTGGCCGACGCCGTCGGAGGGGCCGCCAACCCGGTCTTCTACCTCGAGATCCCGCCGTTCCTGTTCGGGCGGGTGGTCGAGGGGCTGGCTGGCGCGGGCCTGACCGGGTCGGGCCGGGTCGTGGTGGAGAAGCCGTTCGGCCACGACCTCGCGTCCGCCACCGCGCTCGCGGAGGAGCTGCACCAGTACCTCGACGAGTCGCAGCTCTACCGGATCGACCACTTCCTGGGGAAGATGGGCCTGGAGGAGATCCTCTACCTGCGCTTCGCGAACACGATGCTCGAGCCGGTGTGGAACCGGAACCACGTCGAGTGCGTCCAGATCACGATGGCGGAGGACTTCGGCGTCGAGGACCGCGGGCACTTCTACGACCCGGTCGGCGCGCTCAGGGACGTCGTGGTCAACCACCTGATGCAGGTGGTGGGCGCGGCGGCGATGGAGCCGCCGTCGCGCGGTGACGCCGACGACGCTGAAGAACCACATCGTGGAGCTCTACCGCTCGGTGCAGGACGCCGACCCGGCGCACTACGTCCGCGGGCAGTACCACGGCTACCGGGCGATCGACGGCGTCGACCCCAGCGTCCACCACCGAGACCTACGCCGCGCTCCGCCTGGACATCGACAACTGGCGGTGGTCGGGCGTGCCGTTCTTCATCCGCACCGGGAAGCTGCTGCCGGCGACGCAGACGGAGATCCGGGTGGTGTTCCGCCGCCCGCCCCGCCTCGGGTTCGGGTTCGCACACCCCCCGGACCGCAACCAGATCGTGATCAAGCTCGACCCGACCACCGGGATCCGGTTCCGCGTCGGCGCCCACAGGGCCGGCGCCGACCGCGAGCCCGAGCCGATCACGCTCGACATGGAGTTCGCCCAGCAGGGCGGCGAGGGCGCCACCCCCTACGAGGTGCTGCTGCACGCCGCGCTCGTCGGCAACAGCACGCGGTTCACCCGCCAGGACGGCGTCGAGGAGACGTGGCGGATCATGGCGCCGCTGCTGGAGGCGCCGCCGCCGGTCCATCCGTACGCCCCGGGGACCTGGGGCCCGGACGCCGCCGACGCCCTGGTCACCGAGCACGGCGGCTGGCACGAGCCGTGGATGGACTCGTGACCACCGACTCGGCACCGCAGAGCGCGGCCGCGCCGTCGCCGTTCCCGCCCATCGCGGAGTACGCCTTCCTGTCCGACTGCCACACGGGGGCGCTGGTCGCGCCGAACGGCTCGATCGACTGGCTGTGCGTGCCGCGCTTCGACGCGCCGAGCGTGTTCGGCAGCCTGCTCGACCGGCAGGCGGGCTACTTCCGCTTCAAGCCGTTCGGCATGAACCATCCCACCGAGCGCTTCTACGACCCGGGCACCAACGTGCTCGTGACGACCTGGAAGACGCCGTCCGGCTGGGTGGTCGTGCGCGACGCGCTGACGATCGGGGCGTGGAGCCAGGAGGACACGGTCACGCCGCACACCCGCCCCCCCGCGGACGACGACGCCGACCACATGCTCGTGCGCACCGTCGAGTGCATCGCGGGCCGCGTCGAGATGGAGATCGTCTGCGAGCCCGTCTTCGACTACGGCCGGGAGACGGCCACGTGGACGCTCGCCGACGGCAGGCACACGGCCGACGCGACCGGCGGCCGGCGTGACGATGCGCCTCCGGACGGACCTCGGGATCGGCATCGAGGGCGGCACCGTGCGCGCCCGCCACACGCTCGAGGAGGGCGAGCGGGCGTACTGCGTGCTGTCGTGGGCCGAGGGCGCGGCCGCCCCGCAGGACGTGGACGAGGCGGCCGCGCGGATCACCGCCACGGCCCAGTTCTGGCGCCGGTGGCTGGCGAGGCGCGCGCATCCCCGACCACCGGCTGCGCGCGGCCGATCCAGCGCTCCGCCCTCACGATCAAGGGCCTCACCTACATGCCGACGGGCGCGACGGTGGCCGCGCTCACGACGTCGCTGCCGGAGACCCCGGGCGGCGAGCGCAACTGGGACTACCGGTTCACCTGGATCCGCGACTCCACCTTCACGCTCCAGGCGCTCCACTGGCTGAACCTCGACTGGGAGGCCGACGAGTTCATGCAGTTCGTGGCCGACCTCGAGCCGGTCGATGACGGCGGGCTGCAGATCATGTACGGGATCGACGGCCGCCGCGACCTGACGGAGCTGACGCTCGACCACCTCACCGGCTACGCCGGCGCCAGCCCGGTGCGGGTGGGCAACGGCGCCTACGACCAGCGGCAGAACGACGTCTACGGCGCCGTCGCTCGACTCGATCCTGCTGCACACCCGGCGCAGCCAGCGGCTCCCCCGCCGGCTCTGGCCGATCGTGCAGGCCCAGGCGGAGTGCGCCACCGGGCGTCTGGAAGCAACCCCGACCAGGGCATCTGGGAGGCCCGCGGGCGCGCCGCAGCACTACGTCTCGTCGAAGCTGATGTGCTGGGTCGCCCTGGACCGCGCGTCGAGCCTCGCCGCCCTGCGGGGCGACCCGGGCCTGGAGCGGCCTGGCGGGCGACCGCGGACGAGATCCGCGAGGACATCCTGGCGCACGGCGTCAGCGACCGCGGGGTGCTGCGCCAGCACTACGAGACCGACGCGCTCGACGCCTCCAACCTCCTGGCGGCGCTCTTCGGCTTCCTGCCGGGGTCCGACGAGCGGCTGCGCGCGAGCGTGCTGGCGATCGCCGACGAGCTCACCGAGAACGGCTTCGTGCTGCGCTACCGCACCGACGAGACGGACGACGGGCTCTCCGGGAAGGAGGGCACGTTCCTGATCTGCTCGTTCTGGCTGGTCTCCGCGCTCGCCATCGTGGACGAGGACCAGCGCGCCCGCGACCTGATGGAGCGCCTGCTCCGGGTCGCCTCGCCCCTGGGCCTCTACGCCGAGGAGTTCGAGACCGAGACGGCGCGGCACCTCGGGAACTTCCCGCAGGCCTTCTCGCACCTCGCGCTGATCGAGGCCGCCGCGCGCGTCATCGTGATGGACTGGGGCCCGGAGTACGGGGTGTGAACGCCGACCGGCGACCGGCGGAGCCCGCGTCGCACCGCGTCGTCATCGTCGGCGCCGGCTTCGGAGGCCTGTTCGCGGCGAAGTTCCTGCGCCGGGCCCCCGTGCAGGTGACGGTGATCGACCGGACCAACCACCACCTGTTCCAGCCGCTCCTCTACCAGGTGGCGACCGGCATCCTGTCGGAGGGTCAGATCGCGCCGGCGACGCGCGACGTGCTGCGCAAGCACGAGAACGTGCGGGTGGAGCTCGGTGAGGTCACCGGGTTCGACCTGGCGGCCCGGGAGGTGACCGCGGTGCGGCCCGACGGGGTTGCCGGCACGCACCCGTACGACAGCCTGATCGTCGCCGCCGGCGCCGGCCAGTCGTACTTCGGCCACGACGAGTTCGCCGAGTGGGCGCCCGGGATGAAGACGCTCGCGGACGCCCTCGCACCAGCGCCGGCGCATCTTCGGCGCGTTCGAGATGGCCGAGCTCACGGAGGACGATGAGGAGCGCCAGGCGTGGCTGACCTTCGTCGTCGTGGGCGGCGGGCCGACGGGGGTCGAGATCGCCGGCCAGATCGCCGAGCTGTCCCGCCGCGCGCTCTCGCGCAACTTCCGCCGCTTCGACCCCTCCGAGGTCCGCGTGATCCTGTTCGACGGGGGCCCGCGATCCTCGCCACGTTCGGCGACAAGCTCTCCGCGATCGGCACCAAGGAGCTGGAGCGCACCGGCGTCGAGATCCACGCGCGGTCGATCGTGACCCACGTCGACGCCGACGGCGTCGACGTGAAGGGCGCCGACGACTCGGTGACGCGCTACGCCGCCAAGACCAAGATCTGGGCCGCCGGGGTCGCGGCGTCGCCGCTCGCGGGGATGCTGGCCGAGGCGTCCGGTGCCGAGAGCGACCGGGCGGGACGGATCAAGGTGCTGCCGGACTGCACGATCCCCGGGCATCCCGAGGTGTTCGCCATCGGCGACATGATGGCCCTCGACGACCTGCCGGGCGTGGCGGAGGTGGCGATGCAGTCGGGGCTGCACGCCGCCCGGACGATCAAGCGGCGGCTGGGCGGGTCGGACGAGGCGACGCCGTTCCGCTACCGCGACCTCGGCAGCATGGCCGCGGTCTCCCGGCGGCGGGCCATCGTGAGCTTCAAGGGCATGCGCCTGTCCGGGTTCCTGGGATGGCTCATGTGGCTGCTGGTGCACCTCACGTTCATGACCGGCTTCAAGAACCGCTTCACCACGGCGCTGCACTGGTTCCTGAGCTTCGTCGGCCGCGGCCGCGGCGAGCGGGCGCTGACCGGCACGCGCATCGACTGACGAGAGGACCGGCGAGATGCCTGAGCACTACGACGTCATCGTGATCGGCAGCGGCGCGGGCGGAGGCGCGGTCGCGCACACGCTCGCCCCCACGGGCGCGCGGATCCTGATCCTGGAGCGCGGGAACTTCCTGCCGCGGGAGATGCGCCAACTGGGACGTCGAGGAGGTCTTCGAGAACAACCGGTACATCTCCGAGGACACCTGGTACGACGCCGACGGCCACCCGTTCCAGCCGCAGGTGCACTACTTCGTCGGGGGCGCCACCAAGATCTACGGCGCGGCGCTCTACCGGCTGCGCCCGCAGGACTTCGAGGACCTGGCGCACGTCGACGGCCTGTCGCCGGCCTGGCCGATCGGCTACGACGAGCTCGAGCCGTGGTACACGCGGGCCGAGTGGCTCTACCAGGTGCGCGGCAACCACGGCGAGGACCCGACGGAGGGTCCGTGGAGCAAGCCGTACCCGCACCCCGCGGTGTCGCACGAGCCCCGGATCGAGCAGATCTTCGGCGACCTGCAGCGCGCCGGCTACCACCCGTTCCACTCGCCGTGCGGCATCCTCCTGGACGAGGCCGACCGCCCCCGCAGCACCTGCATCCGCTGCACCTGGTGCGACGGGTACCCGTGCCTCGTCCACGCGAAGGCGGACGCCGAGACGATGACGATCCGGCCGCTGCTGGACCAGCCGAACGTCACCCTGCTGGTCGACGCCGAGGTGCTGCGGCTCGAGACGGACGGGACCGGCCGCACGGTGAGCCGGGTGCACGTGTCGCGGGACGGCGCCGCGGAGGAGTACGCGGCGGACGTGGTGGTGCTCGCCGCGGGGGCCACGAACACGGCCAAGATCCTGCTCCGGTCGGGCGGCGACGCGCACCCGAACGGCCTGGCCAACGGATCGGACCAGGTCGGCCGCAACTACATGTTCCACAACAGCCGGGCCGTGATCGCGCTGTCGAAGGAGCCGAACGAGACCGTCTACCAGAAGACCCTCGGGCTGAACGACTTCTACCTCGCCGGCGACCGGAGCGAGTGGCCGCTCGGCAACATCCAGATGGTGGGCAAGTCGCAGCCGGCGATGTACCGGGCCGAGCGGCCGAAGATGACGATGCTGGCACCGGGGTTCGGCCTCGACGACTTCTCGAAGCACGCCGTCGACTTCTGGCTCACCACCGAGGACCTGCCCCTGCCGGAGAACCGCGTCACCCTCGACCGGGACGGCGCCGTCCACCTCGCCTACCGCTCGACGAACGACCACGAGGCCGACGGGCTGTACCGCGAGCTCCGGACGATCCTCAACCACGCCGGGCTGGCGCAGCACCACGTCCTGGACAAGAACTACTACCTCAAGCAGGACATCGGGATCGCCGGCGTCGGCCACCAGGCCGGCACGTGCCGGTTCGGGACGGACCCGGCGACGTCGGTGCTCGACCCGGACTGCAAGGCCCACGAGCTCGACAACCTCTACGTCGCCGACACGAGCTTCTTCCCGAGCATCGGCGCGGTGAACCCGGCGCTCACCGCCATCGCCAACGCCATCCGCGTGGGCGACCACATCGGGGCGCGCCTGGCCTAGCGGGCGCGCGCACTCCGGCCGCGGCGCCGGCCCCCATCGGCACGACCTACGTCTGGCACACAGGGCACCACCAGCAGGGGCGCGCGGCGAGGGTGACCCGCCGGATGTCCGACCTGCAGCGCCGGCAGATCTCCTGGCCGTAGACGTAGGTGCGCTCGGCGCGGCGCATCCGGGACGCGGGCGGCCGATCTCCTGCGGGTCGGTGGTGACGATCCGGCCCCGTCGCACGCCGTCGCGGAGCATCCGGGCGGAGGCGTCCCAGACGCAGCGGAGCTCCTCGGGCGTCAGCGACCGCGCCTCACGCTCCGGCGCGACGCCGCACACGAAGAGGGCCTCGGCGCGGAACACGTTGCCGAGGCCGGCGATGATCCGCTGGTCGAGCAGGGCCGCGCCGATCGGCAGGCGGCGGCGCGCGAGGTCGGCGATGGCGCGGTCCGGGTCGGCGTCGCCGCGCAGCGGGTCCTGGCCGAGGCGGTCGACGATCCGGGCCATCCCCTCCTCCCCCACCAGCTCGCAGGCGGTGGGGCCGGACAGGTCCATCGTGACCTCGGGCGCCTCCACCCGCAGCCGCACCGCGCCGCGCGGCGGTTCCGGCGGGGACGGCTGCTCGCGGAAGCGCCCGAACAGGCCGAGGTGGACGTGGAGCACCTCGTCGCCCTCCCACCGCTGGAACAGGTGCTTGCCGACGGCCTCGACCCCCAGGAGCACCCGCCCGTCGAGCGCCGCCGCACCCGCGGCGAACCGCCCCTGCGGCGACGACACGCGAAGCGCGTGACCGGCGAGCACCGCGTTCTGGCGCCGCGCGGCCCGGTGGATGGTGTGGCCCTCGGGCACGGCCGTCGAGGGTGCCAGAACGACGAGGGGGCGCGCCGGGGATCCGGCGCGCCCCCTCGGGACGATCAGGTGGAGCGGGAGGCTAGGCCTTCGCGATCAGGCGCTCGCGCTCCTGGCTCTCGGAGGCCACCAGCTCGGCCACCTTCTGCGGGTTGATGTCGGCCACGATGATCTCGCCGACCTCGTCGTGGACGGTGTCGAAGAGGCCCATCTTGAGGAGGCTCTCCGACTGGCGCTGGTTGTCCTCGGTCGGGGTCAGGTAGTGGATCGCCGCCGCCTTGTAGCGGTGGATGAGGAACAGGTGCAGCAGCGTCATGAGGCGCTTGCGGCGCAGCGACGTGTCGTACGTGTTCTGGTCGCGCACCGACAGGATCTGCCGGCCGCGCCGGTCCTGGAGCGTCGCGAACACGATGTCCGCCAGCTTCTCGTCGTCGGCGTCGAACACGCCGAGCTCGAGCAGGTCGCCGCCGGCGGTGTGCGGGCGCAGGCGCACGCGCAGCTGCTTGTCGACGCCGTGGTGCTCGGCCCACTTCTCGAGCCAGTCCGCCAGGACCTTCGGCGGCACCTCGGTCTGGACGCGGTGCTGGGCCTGGGTGGAGCCCTCGCCCATGGCCTTCGTCGTCGCGGTGCGGCCGGAGGCCGCCTCGAGCGCCGCGTCGGCCCGCGGCCCGCCGACCAGGGTCTGCGGGAAGCGGTACGGCGACTCGAGCAGGCGGAGCTTCCGCTGCAGGCGCGCGAGCGCCAGCATGCCGTCCTCGCGGAGGGCGGTGGTGAACTCCTCCGCCGGCGAGGCCGTCGATCTGGTGGCCGCCGTACGTCATGAAGTTGAACACGAAGCCCAGCTTCCCGATCTCCGCCGGGAAGTTGCGCATCTCGTCCTCGCTCATGCCCGTCGTGTCCCAGTTGAAGGACGGCGACAGGTTGTAGGCGAGCATCTTGTCCGGGTAGACGGCGTGGATCGCGTCGGCGAACTCCTTCGCGTCCGCCAGGTCGGCCGTCTTGGTCTCCATCCAGAGCAGGTCGGCGTACGGCGCGGCCGCCAGCGACTTGGCGACGGCGTACGGGATGCCGCCCTGCACCTGGTAGTAGCCCTCCGGGGTCTGGGCCAGCTCGGCGTCCCACACCACGTCGACGCCCAGCTCGCGGGCGCGGGCGCGGATCTCGTACCAGGACGCGCGGGACGCGAACGCCAGCCAGTCCTCGCGGGCGATGTCCGGGGCGGACTCCTCGTCGCGGCGGAACTCGATCTGGTCGGCGATCGCCTCGGCCAGCGTCTTCAGGCCGGCCTCGGTCTGCCACTCCGCCAGGAACGCGTCGCCGGCGGCGTCGAGCGCCTCGTTCGCCGTGGCCTCGCCGTTCTTGTAGGCGCTGGCGATCGAGGAGATCTCGGCCGCCACGCCCGAGCTCTTGAGCCAGGCGTCGGCCTCCTCGTACTCCAGGTCGCTGATCGCGTGGAGCAGGTGGCCGTTGATCTCGTCGACGCCCTCGGTGTTGAGCTGCCGGACCGCCGCGAGGAACGCCGTCTTGTAGGACGGGACCGACACGTTGGTGGCACCGAGGATGAACGGCTGGTCCCGCTCGTCGCCGCTGCCGTCGATGAGGTTGGCCGCCTCGGCGTCGGTGCGGGCCACGATGATCCCGGGCACGCGCATGATGTCGAGCTGGAAGCGGGCGGCGTTGAGGCGCTGCACCTGCTCGCTGGAGGGCACGAGCACCTTGCCGCCCTGGTGGCCGCACTTCTTGGCGCCGGGCTTCTGGTCCTCGATGTGGTAGCCGGGGACGCCCACCTCGACGAAGCGGCGCACGAGGTTGCGCACGTGGGCGTCACCGCCGTGGCCGGTGTCGGCGTCGGCGATGATCCAGGGGCGGAAGTCCACCTCGGGAGTGGAGTCGCGCTCGGCCTGGCTCATGCGGGCGCGCGCGAACTTCTGGTTCTTGTCCGCCGTGAGGAGGGCGCGTACGAGGCCGGCGGCCTCGTCCGGCACCTGGCTCAGGGGGTAGCTCGCCAGGTCCGGGCCCGGGTCCTCGGTGGTGGACCCCTTGGCCGACGTGGCCCAGCCGCCGAGGTAGATGCCCTCGATGCCGGACCGCTTCATCTGGACCACCTGGCCGGGCGAGTACGGCCCGAAGCTGGTGATCGACTTCTTCTCGCCGAACAGCTCGCGGAGGCGGGCGTAGAACCCCTCGGCGGCCTCGCGCGCCACCGTGTAGTCCTGCGGCAGCGTGCCGTTCTGCTCGACGACCTGTCGCGGTGAGTAGAGACGGGTGATCTCGCGGAATCGATCCTGGTTCTGGAACTCGCGAACCTGATCGATCTCCTCCTCGAATGCCCCCATGTTCCCCTTCCCGGTTGTGACCCGTGCCGAGGGAGTCTAGTCGAGGTAGGACGGCGGACGACACCCGCGCGACCCGCCCGTGCGGTTAGTGCCGATCCGGGCGCAGCCTAGGCCGGGGCGGGCTCGGCGACCCTCCAGCCGATGCGCACGACGAGGTCGACGTGGCGGTGCCGCGTGGTCAGATCGATGGTGACGTCCACCGGATCGGTGATGACCGTCGGGTCGTGCCACTCGTCGTAGGCCAGGTCGATGCGGCCGCGCGCGAACTGGTCGGCCAGGTCGCGCAGCTGGCGGGCGACGAGCGCGTGCGTCGCGGTCTCGCTGATGTCGAAGACGTGTCGCGCCATTGGATGCCTCCCGGTTCCTCGGTCTCGATCGATCGTCCCACACGCGTCGGCCGTCCCGCCTGCGTGCCGGCACGGCCACGGCCTGCGGATCCGCCGCACCTACCGGCGTCGGCGGGCCCAGCCGTCGGTGTCCACCCCGTCGGCGGGCGGCGCGGCGACCGTCCGGTGGCCCGGGCGCCCGCCCAGCACGATGCGGCGCAGCGCGACGTCGTCCTCCCGCGTCGTCTCGCGCAGCGCGCCCGCGGGGTTCGCCTCGTTCCTGAGCAGGTAGGCGCCGTTCGGGACCCGGGTCACGTCGATCGCCTGGCCGGGGGTCCCCGCGCCGTAGGTGTCGCCCGCGCCGACCTCCAGCACCTCGCGCACCTGGACGGCGTCGGCCTGGCCGCACGCGCTCTCCAGGAACGGGTCGCCGGGCTGCAGGGCCGCGCCCGGGACGAGCTGGTCGATCTGGTCCGTCGGCGCGAGGCACCACGCCTCCTTCGGGCTCGTCCGGACGGGCGACCCGTCGACCCGGACGAGGGAGTAGCGGGCGAAGTCGCGGAAGTGCCAGTGGTCGTGGCCCTGGCGGGCGTCGTAGTCGAGCCCGCCGACCGGCACCGCGGCGACGTCCTCCTCGCCGCGGCGGAAGAACTGGAACGCGTCCATCCGCGGCGCGGCGCTGCGCCGGTAGCCCTCCACGATCAGCGGTCCCGGCCCGGCGTTCCAGGTGGTCGCCGCGAAGTCGAGCAGGTCGCGGCCGAGCTCGCTCCGCACACCGAGGCCGAACGCCGGGAGCGCGACCAGGTTCGGCAGCGCGTCCGCCGGCGGCACGACGTCGGCCGGCGGCACCGGCGCACGGCGCGCGGGGCGCGGGATCCGCGAGGGGTCGCGGGACGGGGTGTGGACCACCGGGCCGACCGACGGGACCGGGCCGGCCGGCAGCACGACCTCGATCCGGTCGACGCCCCGGCCCCCGTCCCGCTCGCGCCGCACGCGCAGGCGCAACGTGGCCGCGCGGGCGGAGGGGCGCATCCCCAGCCAGGCCGCGGTCGCCGGCCGCATCCGCAGCCGGACCGTGTACCGGCCCGGCCGCAGGCCGACCCCGGCGATGGGGCTCAGGTCGATCGGCACGCCGTAGTCGGTGTCCAGGCCGAGCCGCACGCCGCGCGCGAACGGGTGGTCCGAGCAGCCCGCCGGGAAGGTGCTCCGGGCGGGGCCCCGGACGCCGAGGCGCAGCGCGCCCGCGCCGGGACAGACGTCGACCGCCCCCCGGCGCACCACGCGGCGGCCGCCGTCGAGGACGGTCACCACGACCGCCCGCCCGAGGCCGCGCGGGCCGACGGGCACGCCCGGCGGCGCGGGCGCGGCGACGCCGTCGACCGTCTGCAGGGCGCTCCAGCTGTCGGTCCCCGGGGTGCGGCGGACGGCGACGTCGAGCGGCCCGCCCCGGTTCACCAGGAAGGCGACCGCCGGCACGTACTGGGGGAAGAGGGCCGACCCCTGCGTCGCGATGCGGTCGTGGGTCACGAGCAGCCCCACCTGCGGCGGCGCCGCGAGGGCCGGCCCGGCGGCGATCAGCGCCCCGGCCGCGGCGGCGGCGGCAGGCCAGAGGCGCGTGATCCGGAGGATGCCGGGGGCGGGCATCGCGCGACCCTATCCCGGCCGGTCAGAACGTCGCCAGCCCGTCCTCGAGCATCGCCTGGGCGTCCAGGACGCGGGCCACCAGCCCGCGCCCGGCGTCCAGCCGGGCCTCGGCGGCGGCGCGGTTCGCCCGCCAGTCGCCGTACACCGCGACGTAGTGGCCCGTCATGCTGTCCAGGCCGTCGTCGGCGGGCAGGAACCGCTCGGCGGGACCGCCGCCCGGCTCGAGCAGCAGGCCCGATCCGGCGGTGTGGTCGATCAGCACCCGGGCGCCGTCGGCCAGGCGCAGGTGCGTGCCCTTGCTGGTGCGCCGCGCGTGCCACGACGTGACCACGGCCGCCGTCCCCCGCCCTCCAGGTCGAGCTCCACCGCGGCGCCCGTGCCCGCCGGCTCGCCGAGGGGCCGGGCGGCCCGCACGGCGCCGAGCGGCGCGAGGCGCGCGGCCACGCTCAGGGCGTTGACCCCCGAGTCGAGCCAGCTCGAATGGAGGCTGCGGAGCCGCTCACCGAGGTGCGGCAGGTAGGGGTCCTGGAAGATCTGGAGCACCTCGGCCACGGGCCCGTGCGCCGCCGTCCACGCCCCGATCCGCTCCGCCGCCCACCGCACCTCGTCGGCCAGCGCGAAGTGCAGGAGCGGCCACACGCGGGCACCGCCACGGGCATCGTCGAGCAGACGCGAGCTCCTCCCGGGTCGCCACCAGGGGCTTCTCCATCAGCACCTCGGGCACGCCGGCACGCGCGAGCTCGCGCAGCACGGCGAGGTGGGCGCCGGTCGGCACGGTCACCACGGCGGCGTCGACCGGCGGCAGGCCGGCGGGGTCGCGGACCACCGGCAGGTCCCGGCCGCGGAACACGAGCCGGGCGGCGGGGTCCGGGTCGGCGCCCGCCACGACCACCACGCCGCCGGCGCGCTCGATCGCCGCGACGTGCGCGGTCGCGATCCGGCCGAGGCCGACGATCGCGAGGCGCAACGGGGAGGGCATCGCCCGCCAGACTGCCATGGGGTTACGCTCGCGGCATCCACCGGTCCGGAAGGAGACCCACCATGCGCGTCCGGACGATCGTCGTCGCCGCCGTCGCCGCCGCCCTCGCGGTGCCGGCGCTGGCGCAGGCCCAGCCCAATCGCCACCAGGTCGGGGCCCTCGTGCCCGCCGGCTCGTCGCTCAACCTGACCTTCGGCACGGTTCCGAAGGGGCAGTTCGCGTTCGGCCTGAAGGTCTCGAGCGACGGGCCGAAGACCCTGCGGTTGTCGCAGAAGCGCGACAACGGATCCCGGTTCACCGTGTTGCAGCTCCCGAGCGGCGCCGCGTCGGACGCCTGTCAGGGCGCCGCCGGAACGTTCGTGTGCACCAACATCACCACGCCGGTCACGCCCCCCGGCCACTCGTGGAACATCCGGCTGCGCAACAGCAGCAACCGCCCGATGAACGTCGTGCTCACGGTCGTCTGGAAGCCGGTGCAGAGCGCCGGCTGATGCGGGCGATGGTCCTCACGCGGCCCGGGCCGGCGGACGGCGCCGGGCCGCTCGTCATGGAGGAGCGCGACGATCCCGTCCCCGGGGACGGCGAGCTGCTCCTGGCGGTGGAGGCGTGCGCCGTGTGCCGCACCGACCTCCAGCTGGCTGAGGGGGACCTCCCGGCCCGCGGCCTGCCGCGCGTTCCCGGCCACCAGGCGGTGGGGACCGTGGCGAGGGTCGGGCCCGGGGTGGAGGGATGGCGCGAGGGCGACCGCGCCGGGGCCTACTGGCTCGCGGGGGCCGACGGGACGTGCCGCCACTGCCGCGCCGGCCGGGAGAACCTGTGCGAGCGCGCCACGTTCCACGGCTGGGACCGCGACGGCGGCTACGCCGACCGGATGGTGGTGCGGGCCGGCTTCGCCGCCCGCCTGCCGGCCGACGCGGACGCCGTCGCCGTCGCGCCCCTGCTGTGCGGCGGCGTGATCGGCCACCGGGCGCTGCGGCTCACCGGCGCGGGCGCGGGCTCGCGCCTGGGGCTGTACGGGTTCGGGGCCTCCGCCCTCTGCGTGATCCAGGAGGCGGTCCACCTGGGGTGCGAGGTCCACGTGCGCACCCGGTCGGCGCGCGAGCAGGAGCGGGCCCGTGCCCTCGGCGCCGCGTCGGCCGGCGCGTACGACGACCCGCCGCCGCCCGCATTGGACGCCGCCATCACGTTCGCGCCCGCCGGCGACGTGGTGGTGACGGCGCTCGGGGCGCTCGACCGCGGCGGCGTCGTCGTGGTCAACGCGATCCACCTCGACCGGGTGCCGGAGTTCGACTACGACCTGCTGTGGTGGGAGCGCGAGCTGCGGAGCGTCGCCAACGTCGCCCGCCGCGACGCGCGCGAGTTCCTGGACCTGGCCCTCGCGATCCCGGTCCGGACCGAGACGGAGGTCCACCCCCTCGAGGAGGCCAACACGGCGCTGGCACGGCTCGCGCGCGGCGAGGTCGCCGGGGCGGCGGTGCTTCGTTGCGCATAGACGCCGGCCGCGCCGGGGGCCTCATGGTCGAGTGGACCCGGCGGTCGCTGAGCCGCTTCGCCCACGTCGCCGGGTCGCGGCAGGCGGCGGCGATCGCGTACTACGTGCTGCTGTCGCTGTTCCCGCTCATCCTGTTCCTCGCCTCCGTCGCCGGCCTGGTGCTGCGCGACGAGGGGCTGCGGGCCGACTTCGTATCCGCGCTCGCGGACGCCCTGCCCGTGACGCAGTCGGGCGCGAACGAGATCGAGAGCGGCGCTGAAGGGCGTGAGCGCGAACGCCGGGACGATCGGGCTCATCAGCCTCATCACGCTCCTGTGGACGGCCAGCGGGATGATGGGCGCGATCCGCGGAAGCCTCGACTCGATCGACCCCGAGACCCCGCCCCGGCCGTTCGCCCGGGGGAAGATCGTCGACCTGATCATGCTCGCCGGTGCCGCGGTGCTGCTGAGCGCCTCCGCGGGCCTCACCGTCGCGACGCGGGTCGCCCGGGGGGAGGTGCAGGACTCGGTCGGGTTCTCCGGGCTCCTCTACGACGTGGCGCGGGAGCTGGTGCCGATCGCCGTCGGCACGGGGCTGCTCATCCTGCTGCTGCGCTACGCCCCGTCCGGCGCCCCGCGCACGAAGGACATCTGGCCCGCCGCGCTCGTCGGGTCCATCCTGCTGTGGGGCCTGTCGGTGGGGTTCGCGTCGTTCATCGACGCGTTCGGCCGCTACAACGTCGTGTACGGGTCACTGGCCGCGATCGTCGTGTTCCTCTTCTTCGTCTACCTGGCGGCCAACATCGTGCTGCTGTCCGCGGCGTTCGCCGCGGAGTGGCGCGGCGTCCGCACCGAGGAGCCCGGCACCGGGCCGCCCGGGCCCGGGATCTGGGCGGAGATCCTGGGGTTCATCCGCGGCCTCTGGGTGCCCGAGCAGCGGACGCGCAAGCCCGAGGACTGACCGCGCCGCGGACCCCGCGGAGATTTCTCCGCGAGGATGTCGATCCGGCGCCGCGCCGTTCGTCGCGTGGGTGAATGGCGGGGGGCGGCCCCGCCCGACGAGGAGGACGACATGCGGGTCATGGTCATCGTGAAGGCGAGCGAGCGGTCCGAGGCGGGCGAGATGCCCACCGCCGAGGAGCTGAACGCGATGGGGAGGTTCAACACCGAGCTGGTGAACGCCGGGATCATGCTGGCCGGCGACGGCCTGCGCCCGAGCAAGGACGGCGTCCGCATCACGTACGAGGGCGGCGGCACGGCCTCGGCCACCGACGGCCCCTTCGCCGAGACCAAGGAGCTGGTCGCCGGCTTCTGGATCCTCGAGGTGAGGTCCCTGGACGAGGCGGTGGAGTGGATGCGCCGCGCCCCGTTCGCCCCGGGCGACACGATCGAGCTCCGGCCGTTCTTCGAGGCCGAGGACTTCGGCGAGGAGTTCACGCCCGAGGCGCGCGCCGCCGAGGAGGAGCTGCGCGCGAGGATCGAGGAGCAGCACGGTCGGTAGCCGGCGATGGCGCGCGATGTGAACAGCACGATCGACGCCGTCTGGCGGATCGAGTCGCCCCGGCTCATCGCCGGCCTCGCCCGGATGACGGGCGACATCGGCCGGGCCGAGGACCTCGCCCAGGACGCGCTGGTCGTCGCGCTGGAGAAGTGGCCCGGGTCGGGCGTGCCGGACAACCCGGGCGCCTGGCTCATGGCCACCGCGAAGCACCGCGCCATCGACGGGATGCGCCGCGACGCCAACCTCCGCCGCAAGACGGAGGAGCTCGGGCGCGACCTCGAGGAGCAGCAGATGACACCGCCCGATCTCGAGGGGGCGATGGACGACCAGATCGGCGACGACCTGCTCGCCCTCATCTTCACGACGTGCCACCCGGTGCTGTCCACCGACGCCCGGGTGGCCCTGACGCTGCGGATGCTGGGCGGGCTCACCACCGACGAGATCGCCCGCGCCTTCCTCGTCCCCGAGTCGACCCTGGCCCAGCGGATCGTCCGCGCCAAGCGGACGCTGGGCGAGGCGAACGTGCCGTTCGAGACCCCCTCCGGCCCCGAGCTCTCCACGCGCCTCGCGGCGGTGCTGGAGGTCGTCTACCTGATCTTCAACGAGGGGTACTCCGCCACCGCCGGCGACGACTGGCTGCGCCCCGCGCTGTGCGAGGACGCCCTGCGCCTGGGGCGGGTCCTGGCCGGGCTCGCGCCGCAGGAGCCGGAGGTGCACGGCCTGGTGGCGCTCATGGAGATCCAGGCGTCCCGCAGCCGCGCCCGCGTGGGCCCGGACGGCGCGCCGGTCCTGCTGCTCGACCAGGACCGCGCGCGCTGGGACCGGATCCTGATCCGCCGGGGGCTGGACGCCCTCGCGCGCGCCCAGGAGCTGGGGCCGCTCGGCCCCTACGCCCTCCAGGCCGCCATCGCCGCGTGCCACGCGAGGGCCCTGCGCGCGGAGGACACCGACTGGGAGCGGATCGCCGCCCTCTACGACGCGCTGGCCCAGCTGCAGCCGTCGCCGGTCGTCGAGCTCAACCGGGCCGTGGCGTTGTCCATGGCGTTCGGCCCGGAGGCCGGCCTCCACGTGGTCGACCAGCTCACGGAGGAACCGGCCCTGCAGGGCTACCACTTCCTGCCGAGCGTCCGGGGCGACCTGCTGGCCCGCCTCGGCCGCCGCGAGCCGAGGCCCGCGACGAGTTCGACGCGCGCCGCCGGGATGACCCGCAACACCCGGGAGCGCGACCTGCTGCTGGCGCGCGCCGCCGACATGGACCGGCCGGACACGACAACGGAAGGGAGCTGACCGTGGGGATCCACGTGCACGAGTTCATGAGCCTCGACGGCGTCATCGACGCCCCGGTCTGGTCGTTCGACTACGGCTTCGACGAGGGCCAGGGCGAGGACCTCGGGGCGGTCACCGGCGCCAGCCGCGCGATCCTCCTCGGCCGGGTGACCTACGAGATGTTCGAGCCGGCCTGGTCGACCCGCACCGCCGAGGACGACCCGGGCGCGCCGTTCTTCAACGACACGCCGAAGCACGTCGTCTCGTCAACGCTCCGGGACACCACCTGGCGGAACTCCAGCGTGCTGGGCCCGTACGACCCGGACGCCATCGCCCGGCTGCGCGACGAGACGGACGGCGACGTGTTCGTGGCCGGCAGCGGGACGCTCGTCCGGGCGATGCTGGCCGACGGTCTGATCGACGGCCTGCACCTGTTCGTCTTCCCCCTGACCCGAGGCGAGGGGCCGCGCCTGTTCCCCGAGGGGGCGCCGCCCCGGACGCTCGAGCTGGAGCGGTCGCGGCAGTACGCGAACGGGGTGCTCTACCTGGCGTTCCGCCCGGTCGCCTGAGGCGCCGGCAGGGGGCGGCCGGGGATCCGCGGCAGGCGGACCCCGAGCCGCCACCCGCCGCCCTCCGGACCCGCCTCGAGCGTCCCGCCGGCCGCCTCCACCCGCTCGCGCAGGCCGCGCAGGCCGTTGCCGGTGCCGACCCCGGCCAGCGACGGCTCGCCCTTCACCGGACCGTTGGCGACCTCCACCCGCAGCGCGGCGGCCTCGCCCGCCAGGCGGACCTCCACGGGCGCGCCGGCCGCGTAGCGCAGCGCGTTGGTGAGGCCCTCCTGCACCACCCGGTACGCGAGGCGGGCGGTCTCGGGCGCCATGCCGCCGCGGTCGCCCTCCAGCGCCAGGGTCACGTCCAGGCCGCTCCCGGCCGCCCGGGCCACCAGGTCCTCGACCAGCGCGATGTCGGCGTCGGCGCCCGCCGCACGCTCGTCGGCGAGCAGCTCCACCAGCAGGGCCATCTCGTGCTCGGCCTGGCGGGCGGCGCCGGCGATCGCCTCGAACGTCTCGGCGGTCGCCTCCGGGTCGTGCGGCGCCAGGCGCTGGCCGGCGGTCGCCTGGACCACCATCACGCTGATCGCGTGCGCCACGATGTCGTGCAGCTCCGACGCGATCCGGGCCCGCTCGTAGCGCACCGACAGCGCGGCGTAGGCCTCGCGCTCCGCCTCGAGCTCCCGGGCCCGGGCCGCCAGCTGGTCGGCCACCACGGCGCGCTCGCGCAACCCCCGCCCCGCCCCCCAGCCGGCGACGGGGATGAACAGGTACGGCGCCGGCGAGTCGCCGAGGATCGCCGCAGCGGTCACCGAGGCCCCGGCCAGGACCACCACGCCGGCGATTCCCCACCACTTCCCGTCGAAGCGCCCGGCCACGAACCCGTGCGCGGCGATCAGCAGGATGATCGCGAAGGCGTCGCCGCCCGGCATCACGTCGAGCGCCGCGGCCGCGAACATCAGCGCCGACGCGAGGGCCCAGGTGACGGTCGGCGCCACCCGGCCGAGCCCGAGCAGCAGGCCCAGCGCGACGGCGGCCGCGATCTCGGCGGCGGTCGGCCAGCCCCAGACGAGCGAGGCGGCGGCGCCCACGGCGCCGCCGCCCAGCGCGATCCACCCATCGGACCGCCGGAAGCCCATCGCCTAGACGGCGGCCAGGATGGGGAGGGAGACGACGGCCTCGGCGCGGCCGCCGTCCAGCGTCGCCTCCAGGCGGCCGTGCTCGAGGGCGGCCCGCTCGCGGGCCCGCTCGATGGCGGCGGCGCCGCGGCGGCGCATCGGCCCGGTCACCCGCAGCTCGAGCGCCTGGTCGGCGAAGCGCACGCCCACCTCGACCCCGGGGGCGTCCTGGACGGCGTCCAGCAGGTGCTCCACCACGCGGTAGGCCGACAGCTCCACGCCGGCGGGGAGCGCGCGCGGGTTGCCCTCCACCGTCAGGCGGGCGCCGGCGCCCTTGGCCCGCACCAGCAGGCCCTCGAGCTGGGTCAGGGCCGGCTGCGACGCGATCTCGGCGTCCGTGGCGTCGTCGCGCAGCACGCCGACCATCGCGCGCATCTCCTCCAGGGTGCTGCGGCTCTCGGTCTCGATGCGGGCGAGCGTCGCGGCGGCCGCGTCCGGGTCGGCGGCGTCGCCGCCGTCGGCCAGCTCGGCCAGCACGGCCAGGCGGCGCTGGAGCAGGCCGTCGAGCTCGGTGGACAGGCGGGCGCGGTCGTCGGCGACCTCCAGGCGGGCGCGCTCGTCGCGCGCGGTCCGCAGCTCCTCGGTGCGCTTCTGGAGCTCGCCGACCATGCGGCCGCGCGAACGGACGATCCGCCCGACGACCCACACCGCGACGGCCACCGGGGCCACGAACGTCATGGCCCAGACATCGGCGCCGGTGGGCCCGTCGAACGCGCACCCGAAGAACCCGACCGCCAGTGAGAAGCCCAGGCCCAGGAGCGCCTGGTTCATGTCGAGCCGGGCGCCGACGGCGAACGCCAGGATGAAGCAGAGGGGGATCAGGATCCCGCAGCGGATGACGGTGTCGTTGAAGAGGGCGACGTGCAGGCCGGCGAGGGCGGCGCACGCGCCGGCGGCGAGGAGCGGGGAGACGCGCCGCCAGAGCAGCGGCACGGCGATCAGCGCGAAGAACGGCACCGCCCACCATGAGGCGTCGGGCAGGTTCGCGTCGGTCGGTGACATGGACATGTAGAACGCCGCGAGGCCGACGGCGACGGTCGCGACCGCGATGTCGAGCCAGCCGATGCGCGCGGGGTTGGCGGTCATGGAGCGGATCATGGTTCGAACGACCTCCGTTCGTAAAGGCGGTGCAGTACCGGGGATGGCGGCAGGATCCGCCGGGCCCCGGGCCGGGCGCGTCATCCGCCGGGGTGAACGTGCGACCGCGCCCTCATCCACGGGGGTGACGCCGCCCCCGGGGCCGGGGGAGGATGCTGGCGACGTGGACGGGCCGTTCGTGACGCTGCTGATCGCCGACCTCGCGGGCGCCGCCGGGCGCCTGCGCGGCGCGTCGCGACGACGGCGCCGCGGCCGCCCGCCGCGCGGGCTTCGCGACCCTGCGGGCCGTGGCCGCCGAGCACGGCGGCCGCGAGGTGCGCGCCGCCGGCGACGGCCTGACCGTGGCGTTCACCGGGGCGGGTGCGGCCGTGCGGTGCGCGGTGGACATGCAGCGCGCCACCACCGGCGCCGACCCGGACGCGCCCGCGCGGATCGGGCTGGCGGCGGGCGAGCCGGCCGCCGACGGGGACGAGCTCTACGGAACGCCGGTCGAGGTGGCCCGCCGGCTCTGCGAGACCGCCGCGCCGGGGGCGATCGTCGCGACCGACGTGGTGCGCCAGATCGCCGGGCCCGCGGTCCGCCGGCCTGGTCCAGCCCGCGGGGGCGCTGCGGCTGCCGGGCGTGCCCGAGCGGGTGGCGGTGGCGGAGGTGCGCTGGCGCGCGGAGGACGACGAGGAGGCCGCCCCGGCGGCGGACCCCGCGGCGGGCGGGGAGATCACGGTGGTGATCGCCGACGACCAGCGGCTGCTGCGCACCGGCTTCCGGGTGATCCTGGACAGCGAGCCGGACATGCGGGTGGTCGGGGAGGCCCCGGACGGCGAGGCGGCGGTCGACGTGGTGCGCCGCCGCCGCCCCGACGTGGTGCTCATGGACATCCGGATGCCGGAGCTCGACGGCCTCTCGGCGGCGCGGCGGATCCTGGATGACCCGGACGTCCCCAGCGCCGTCGTGATGCTGACCACCTTCGATCGCGACGAGTACGTCTACGAGGCGCTGCGGATCGGGGCCAGCGGCTTCCTGCTGAAGGACACGCCCGCCGACCGCCTGCTCGACGCGATCCGGGTGGCGGCCTCGGGCGACGCCCTGCTGGCGCCGTCGATCACCCGCCGGCTCATCGAGCGGTTCGCCCACGCGGCCCGCCCCGCGCCCGACGGCGTCCCCGCGGCGCTCGCCCCCCTCACGGCCCGCGAGCTGGACGTGCTGCGCCTCGTCGCCCGGGGCCTGTCGAACGCCGAGATCGCCCGCGAGCTGGTGCTGGGCGAGAACACCGTGAAGACGCATGTCGCCCGCGTCCTGGGCAAGCTCGGCCTGCGCGACCGCGTGCAGGCCGTGGTGCTGGCCTACGAGACCGGGCTGGTCGCGCCCGAGGGGTGAGGGGACGACGATGCCGCCGGTCGACGACCTCCTGCGTACCGCACGGGCGCGGCTGCGGCGGCTGAGCCCGTCCGAGGCCGCCGCCGCGCAGGCGGCGGGCGGGGTGATCGTGGACATCCGCGCCGACGCGCAGCGCGCCGCCGACGGCCTGGTGCCGGGGGCGCTGGTGGTGCCGCGGAACGTGCTGGAGTGGCGCGCCGACCCCGTCTCCCCCGACCGCGACCCGCGCATCGCGGAGGCGTCCGGGCCGGTGGTGCTGATGTGCGCCGAGGGCTTCGCGTCGAGCCTCGCCGCCGCGACGCTCCAGGACCTGGGCCTTGGCGGACGCGACGGACATGGCGGGCGGCTTCGTCGCGTGGCGGGCCGCCGGCCTGCCGGTCGAGCGCCCCGGGGAGGCCGGGCTCGCGGCGCACTGGGACGCCGCCTACGCGGCGCGGGGCACCGAGGGGGTCAGCTGGTTCGAGGCGACCCCGGCGGCGTCGATGAGGCTGATCCGCCGCGCGGGCGCCGCCCCGGACGACCCGATCATCGACGTCGGCGGCGGGGCGTCGCGGCTGGCGGGCTGCGCGCTGGACGCCGGCTTCCGCGACGTGACGGTCCTCGACCTGTCGCCCCGCGCCCTCGCCGCCGCGGGCGAGCGGCTGGGCGACGCGGCGGGCCGCGTCTCGTGGATCGCGGCGGACGTCCTGACGTGGGTGCCGCCGCGGCGCTACGCCGTGTGGCACGACCGGGCGGTGCTCCACTTCCTGACCGCCGAGGGCGACCGGCGCCGCTACGCCGCCACCCTCGCGTCGGCGCTGCGGCCGGGCGGCCACGCCGTGGTGGGCGCCTTCGCGCCGGACGGTCCCCCGCGCTGCTCCGGGCTCGCGGTGTCGCGGTGGACGCCGGAGGGGATCGCCGGCGAGCTGGGCCTGGCGCTCGTCGAGGGCCGCCGGACCGTGCATCGCACCCCGGGCGGAACGGCGCAGCCGTTCAGCTGGGCCCTGCTGCGCCGCGGCTGACGACCACCGCGCAGGCGATGTCGATCCGGCGCCGCCCCGTTCGTCGCGTGGTCGACGGCACCGATCACCACCACCCGGAGGACGCCATGCGCACGCTCGTCGGATCAACGTTCATCACGCTCGACGGGGTCATCTCCGACCCCCAGGTCTGGGGCCCGCCCTACTGGGACGAGGAGCACTTCGGGTACGCCTCGCGGCTGCTGGAGCCCGCCGACGCCATGCTCCTGGGCCGGAAGACCTACGAGGGCTTCGCCGAGGCGTGGCCGCAGCGCGGCGGCGACCCGTTCACCGACAAGTTCAACGCGATGCCGAAGCACGTCGCGTCCCGCACCCTCACCGAGACGACCTGGAACGCGACGGTGATCCCCGGCGACCTGGTCGAGGGCGTCCGCGCCCTGAAGGCGCAGGACGGCGGGACGATCGTCAAGTACGGCACCGGCGAGGTGGACGCCGCGCTCATCGCGGCGGGACTCCTCGACGAGCTGCACCTGTGGGTGTTCCCCGTCGTCGCGGGGGCCGGCGACCGGCTGCTGCCGGGCATCGACCTCACCCACTTCCGGCTCCTCGACACCTCCGTGTTCAGCTCGGGGATCGTGGTGCACGCGCTGGCGCCGAAGGGCTGAGCGCGGGGCGCGCCCTAGCGGGGCGTCGGGACCCTCAGGGTGCGCTGGGCGGTGGTCACGCGGCCGCCATGGGTGATCGCGACCTGCAGCGTCACCGTCCTCGCGCCCCGCAGGGCGGCGCGGCGGATGGCCACGTGGGGCGCGGCGGTGCGCCCGGCGCGCAGCGGCACCGTGCGGGCGGCGACGGCACGGCCGCCGCGCAGCAGCGTGATGCGGGCGGACGCCGCGGCGGTGGTCTTCACGCGCACCGACAGGATCACCCGCTGGCCATGCCCGGCGAGCGACGCCGCGAGCGTGCGCACCCGGAACGGACCGGGCGGCGTCGCGGTGGTCGGCGGCGTCGGCGACCCGGGCGTGGACGGCGCCGGCGCCGGGGTGGCGGGGATCGGCGGCGCGACGGGGGCGTCGCCGTGCACCCGCACCCACGAGGCGACCGAGGGGACCCCGTCCGCGTCGAGCACGAAGAGCATGTAGTAGCCGGGCGGCGCGACGGTGGCGTCGCGCGGCGTGGTGAGCGTGAGGCCGTCGGGCTGGGCGGTCACGTCGAGCGTGATCATCCGCTGGGCCATGTCCACCGAGTGGGTGACGGCGGCGGGGCGGACGAGTGCCGCGCCGGTGATGGCCGACGGGTCCCCCTGGACGGCGACGCGGAAGGTGGTGCCGTAGCCGACGGAGTCCGGCGCGAACGTCACCACCGGCCGGGGCCCGTCGAAGAGGTAGGGCGGGCTCCAGATCTGCGCCGTCCGCTTCTCCGGCGGGTGACGCGGAGTGGGCGCGCGATGTCCCGGTCGTCGCCGGCGGACGCCACCCGGCCGTCGGGCAGGAGCACCGACACCGAGTGGTAGGTGCGGGCGTCCGCCTCGCGCCGACGGTCTCCCATGCCGTCGTCGCCCGGGCGGAGCAGCTCCGCCTGGTAGACGGGGTCGGCGTAGAGGGTGTCGTCCTTGCGGCCGTAGCCGCCGCCGTTGCTGAAGATCCCGCCGTCGGGCAGCAGCACGGTGTTGAAGTGCGAGCGGCCGATGTTGAGGCTCGGGAACGCGCCGAGGCGCCACCCGTCGTCCGCGGCGTCCAGGTCGAGGACCTCGGCGGTGGCCTTCGGCGGCTGCGCCTCGCCCGGGCCGGGGGCGGTCGCGCCGTCGGCGTCGCTGCCGCCGAGCAGCACGACCCGCTTCGCGCCGTCCACGCCGGACGGGGCGATCCACGCGGTGCCCCACGAGCGGTCCTCGGCGATCCGCGGCTGCCCGACGTCGGGCTTGTCGACGACGTCCTTCCAGACCCAGGTGTCGGTGTCGATGACCGCCGAGTCGTACTTGTTGGGTCCGGCGACCAGCACCTTGTTCCCGCCGGCGCCCAGCGCCGACGTGCTCGGGAGCACGAACAGGTGGGGGTACAGGGCCAGCCCCTCGTGGTTCGGCCACGGCTTCGGCTGGTTCGCGGCCTCGGGCGGCAGCCGGCTGACGACCGTGGTGGCCGTCGCCGCCCGCGGGGGTCGCGGGGTCGAAGACCTCGACGTCCTTGTTGTTCACCATCAGCGGCGGGTACGACGCGCCGCCGTTGTCCACCCCGCCGGTCTCGTCCCAGCCGCCGAGGATCAGCACCCGCCCGTCCGGCAGCTCGACCAGGCTCGGGTACCAGCGGCCGTGCTCCATGTCCTGGTAACGGGTCCAGGTCTCGGTCCAGGGGTCGAACGTCATGACCCACTTCCCGCCCTTGAAGCCGTTGCCCGCGCCGACGCCCGCGTTCGTCGCGTACGCGAGGTTCCCGCCGACGACCAGGACGCGCCCGTCGGCGAGCTGCACCTGGCCGCCGCACCACAGGTTGGCGGGCCGGTCGGGCCCCGTGGGCCAGTCCACGACCGGCGGCGGGACGGCGGTGAACGTGTTGGTGGCCGGGTCCCAGACATGGGCGTTGCCGCCCTGGCTCTCCGTCTCCGTCGGGTACCGCGGGTGGGAGAGGAACAGCACCTTGCCGGTCGGCAGCACGATCGCGTGGATGGCGGTGGTGGGGATGCTGAGGAGCGGACCCCACAGGCCGTCGGGCTCGGCGGACTCGCTGGGGGTGAGCGCGCCGGCGGTGCGGGCGGCCGCGATGGTGGCGGTGCTCGCCGGCGGGTCGGGGCAGAACGGCGGAGTCCGGCGCCGCCGTCGAGCACGCCTGGAGGTCGGCGCGCGCCTCCGCGATCGCGGCCGCGGTCGGGACCCGGTGCGCCTGGTTGTGGTCGAACCCGGAGCCCTCGTTCTGGTTGAGGAACGCCTCCGGCGCGCCCTCCGTGGTGGTGCGGTCGGCGGTGAGGGGGGCGACGCTCAGGACGGCCGCGATCGCGCCGGCCGCCGCCGTCGCCGCGTAGAAGCGTCGGCGGATGAGCTTCGTGGTGGCCATCCCCTCTCCTATCGTCGGTGCGATGACCGACCTGACCGGCGCGCGCCGCGCCACCGCCGAGGGGGTGATCGCGAGCGTCGCGGGTCCGGGGGCGACGCTGCGCGACGACCAGGCCACCGCCGTGGGGGCCCTGTGCGACGCGGGCGCCCGCGTGCTGGTGGTGCAGGCGACCGGCTGGGGGAAGTCGGCCGTGTACTGGGCGGCGACCGCGGTCCGCCGCGCCGAGGGCGCCGGGCCGACGCTGGTGATCTCGCCGCTGCTGTCGCTCATGCGCGACCAGGTGGCGGCGGCGGAGGGGGCGGGGCTGCGGGCGGCGACGCTCAACTCCTCGAACGTCGAGGACTGGGCGCCGGTGGAGGCCGACCTGCTGGCCGGCGCGCTGGACGTGGTGCTGGTGTCGCCCGAGCGGCTCGCGAACCCCGGGTTCGGCGGGCGGGTGCTGGACGCCGTCGCCGGGCGGCTCGGGCTGCTGGTGATCGACGAGGCGCACGCGATCTCGGACTGGGGTCACGACTTCCGGCCGGACTACCGGCGCATCGCCGCGACCGTGGAGCGGCTCGACCCGGCCACGCCCGTGCTGGCGACCACGGCGACGGCGAACGCCCGCGTCACCGACGACGTCGCCGCCCAGCTGGGGACGGACACGCTGGTGCTGCGCGGCCCGCTGGCGCGGAGCAGCCTGCAGCTGGCGGTGATCGACGGGCTGTCGCCGCTCGAGCGGTTCGCGTGGGTGGTGGAGCACCTGCCGGCGCTGCCGGGATCCGGGATCGTCTACACGCTCACGAAGGCCGACGCGGAGCGCCTGACGGCGGCGATCGCCGGCCACCACGGCGACGCCGTCCCCGTCGCGTCGTACACGGGCGACACCCCGGACCGGGAGGAGCGCGAGGCGGCGCTGCTGGCGAACCGGCTGAAGGCGCTGGTGGCGACGTCGGCGCTGGGGATGGGCTACGACAAGCCGGACCTGGGCTTCTGCGTCCACGTGGGCGCGCCGCCGTCGCCGGTGTCGTACTACCAGCAGGTGGGGCGCGCCGGCCGCGGCATCGACCGGGCGCCGGTCGTGCTGCTCCACTCGGAGGCCGACGCCGGCGTGTGGGAGTACTTCGCCACCGCGACGATCCCCGACCCGGACCGGATGCGGCGGCTCCTGGACGCCCTCCCGCCCCGCGGCGAGCAGGCCGCCAGCGCGGTGGCGCTGGAGGCGCTCACCAGCATCCGGCGGTCGCGGGTGGACGGGATGCTGAAGCAGCTGGCCGTGGACGGCGCGGCGGAGCGCGCCGGCTCCGGCTGGGTGGCGACGGGCGAGCCGTGGGTGTTCGCCCGCGAGCACTACGAGGGCGTGGTGGCCACCCGCCGCCGGGAGGCGGACATCATGCGCCGCTACGTCCGGGGCGAGCGGTGCCTGATGCAGCTGCTCCAGGAGGCGCTGGACGATCCGTCCGCCGCGCCGTGCGGGCGCTGCTCCGCGTGCCTGGGCCGCCTGCCCGACGGCGTGCCCGCCCGGCCGTCGGACGCGGTCACCCGCTCGGTGGCGACGCTGCTCCGCCGCGGCCACCACGTCGTCGACCCGCGGCTCCAGTGGCCGGGCGGCGCGTTCGGCTCGCGCAAGCGGATCCCGCCGGACCGGCAGGCGGCGAAGGGCCGCGCCCTGGCCTTCGCGGACGCCCCCGAGTGGCGGGAGCTGATCGACGCGCGCCTTCGCCCGGCGACGCCCCCGCGGCCCCGGAGCTCCTGGACGCGGTGGTGGACCTGCTGAGCGCCTGGCGCGGCGAGTGGCCGGCGCGGCCCGAGGTGGTGGTGGGCCTCCCCGCCGCCGGGTTCCCGGAGCTGACGGGCAGCGTGGTGGGCCACATCGCCGCGGCCGGTCGCCTCCCGTCGCTGATGCTCCCGGCGCGGCCGCCCGCCGCCACCGACCCGACCTCCGCCGACGAGGCCGCCCACTGGCGCGACGTCCTCGGCCCCCCGGAGGCGATGCCCGCCGAGGTCCGCGACCGCGTGGTGCTGCTGGTCGTCGACGCCACGTCGACGCCTCTGGCCCGTGACCGTCGCCACCGCCACCCTCCGCGAGGCGGGCGCCGCGAAGGTGCTTCCGCTCATCATCCACCGGAGGCCCTGACGACGCAGAGGTGACGCATGCGGGCGGTGCGGTACGACCGGTACGGCGGGATCGACGAGCTCGAGGTGCGGGAGGTCGACCCGCCGGTCCCGGGCCCCGACGAGGTGCTGGTCGCGGTGCGGGCGGCGGGCGCGAACCCGGGCGAGTCGAAGATCCGCGAGGGCGTCTACGCGGAGCGGTGGCCCAGCACGTTCCCGTCCGGGCAGGGGAGCGACCTGGCCGGGGTGGTGGATGCGCTCGGCCCGGGCGTGACCGGGTGGGCCCCGGGGGACGAGGTGGTCGGCTGGGTGGACGACCGCTCCTCCCAGGCCGAGCTGGTGGTCGTCCCGATCGGGCAGCTGGTCCGCAAGCCCGAGGGGATCGCGTGGGAGCAGGCCGGCGCCCTCCACGTGACCGGCGCGACGGCGTGGGCGGCCGTGGAGGCGGTCGGCGCCGGCGACGGTGACGTGGTGGCGGTGTCGGGCGCCGCCGGCGGCGTCGGGTCGCTGGCCGTCCAGCTCGCCGCCGCCCGGGGCGCCCGGGTCATCGGCCTGGCGAGCCCGCCGAACCACGAGTGGCTCACCGCGCACGGCGTCCTGCCCGTCGCCTACGGCGACGGCGTGGAGGAGCGCATCCGGGCCGCGGCCCCGGAGGGCGTCGACGCGTTCATCGACACCCACGGCGACGGCTACGTCGACCTGGCCCTCGCCCTCGGCGTGGCGACGGAGCGGATCGACACGATCATCGACTTCGCGGCCGCCGAGCGGACCGGGGTCAGGACCGACGGGAACGCCGTCGGCGCCCGGCCCGAGGTGATCGCCGAGCTCGCCGCCCGCGTCGCCGACGGCCGCCTGGACCTGCCGGTCAGCGCCACCTATCCCCTCGACCGCGTCCGGGACGCCTATCGCGAGCTGGAGCGCGGGCACACCCGCGGGAAGATCGTCCTGATCCCGTAGCCCGGGGCGGGGGCGGCGCGCGCCGCCCCCGCCGGGCCGTCCGCCTACTTCTTGGCGGGGCGGTCGAGCGTGAACTTCTGGGGCGCCCGGCCGTCGGAGATGTAGAGGTTCCCGGACGGGTCCGAGGCGATGTGGTGCAGCCCCGTCGCCGGGAACGAGCCCACCGGCGTCATGTCCTTCCGGCGGAAGATGAACACGGTCCCGCGGAGGGACGCCGCGTACAGGTAGGTCTGGGCCTTGTCCGCCGAGAAGGCGGTTCGGGTGACCGAGCCGAAGCCGGCGCCCGCGACCCGCGGGTCGGTGAACACGCCCTTCTCGGTGATGCCGCCGCCGGCCGGGGCCTCCGGATCGACGAGGGCCTCACGGACGAACGTGCCGTCGCGGCGGAAGACCTGGATGCGGTCGCGCTGGCGGTCCGACACGTAGAGGAGCCCGTCCCGCGACAGCTGGATCCCGTGGACGATGAAGAACTGCTTCGGGAGCGGCTTGCCGGTCTCGTACAGCTCCGGCGGGTCGTCGTTCGGGACGTTCCCGTAGGCGCCCCAGTGCCGCTTGTAGGCCCCGGTCTCCGAGTCGAACACGATCACGCGACGGTTGAGGTAGCCGTCGGCGACGTAGACCTCGTGGCGCGCCGTGTCGACCGCGACGTCCGTCGGGTTGCCGAGCAGCGTGGTGCTGTTGCTGCCGCCCGTCTGGTTGAACGTCCCGATCTGCAGCAGCAGCTTGCCGGCGGTCGTGAACTTCAGGACGACGTGGCCACTGCCCGTGACCCACACGTTGTCCTGGTCATCCACCGTGATGCCGTGCTCGGCGGGCGTGCCCGTCGGGTAGTCCGGCAGCGGGACGGCGGTGGCGAACCACGGCTGCACCCACTGCGGGCCGCCCCAGCCGCGCACGAACTCGCCGTCCCTGTTCAGCTCCAGGACGGGCGGGGCGGCGATCTTCCCCGCCGCGAGCTCGGCGGCCGGCACGCCGGCGGGCCGGCTGAGCACCCAGATGTTCCCGTGCCTGTCCGACGCGACGGAGTCGGCGCCGCCGAACACCCAGTTGTTCGGCAGGGCCTTCGGCCATGCCGTGTCGCGCGTGAACGACGGGACCGGCGGCGGCTTCGACGCCGCCGGCGCCTTCGCGGCCTCCGCGTGACCGGCCGCCAGGACCGCGAGTGCGCACCCCAACCCGAGAAGCGCCGCGGCCAGCCCGATCAGGAGCCGTCGCGACGACGGAGCGCGGACCGACATCGTCTCCACCTCCAGTATCGCTTTCGTGACGATCGCCACGAAACTAGCCCCGGATCCCCGCCGGGACCCCGGCGGCGGCAAACGATCGCCCGGGGCCGATCAGGCCTCGGCGGGTTTCCCAGGATGCGCGCCGCGGGAAGCGTGATCCTGATGGCCCCGGACGCCGACAACGTCTTCGCCGGCTCGAGCGTCGCCGCGCGGCTCCCCTGCCAGGACCTGGAGCGCGCCCGCGCGCTGGTACGCCGAGAAGCTCGGGCTGGAGCCGTCCGAGGAGCGCCCCGGCGGCCTGGCCTACGACTTCGGCCCCACCCGCTTCGCGCTGTTCGCCTCCGCCGGGGCGCCCAGCGGGGCGCACACCCAGATGGGCTGGGAGGTCGAGGACCTCGAGGCCGTCGTCGCGACGCTCCGCGGCCGCGGCGTCGTGTTCGAGGAGTACGACATCCCCGGCCTCCGCACGGTCAACGGCATCGCGCGGGTGGAGGGCAACTACCCGTCCCGCGGCGGCAGCGGCGAGCGCGCCGCCTGGTTCCGCGACAGCGAGGGCAACCTCATCGGGATCGGCGAGCCGCTCTAGATCCCGTCGCCGTCCACCATCCGCCTCACGTTGTCGTGGATGCGGCCGTCGTCGCGCTCGGTGATCAGGACATAGCCGATGTACGCGAGCGCCAGGATCAGGCCGACGCCGAAGCCGGTCCACTCCAGGGGGCTCCAGCCGAACGCCAGGCCGGCGACCCACCCCAGCAGGAGGCTGATCGGCACGATCGCGACCAGGTAGATGCGCAGGAGGCGCTTCGACCGCGCGGTGTAGACCGGGCGCCGGGTCCAGGCGGGCCTGCTCGGCGACCACGCGGGCGATCGTCTGCTCGCGGGTCTCGCGGCGGCGGCGTGAAGGAAGCGGCGCCGCTGAAGTCTGAGTAGCGCTATCGTGATCTCTCATGACGAACGATAGCAGTCCGGCACGCCTCCGCGATGCGCTCGAGGCCGAGGTGCTGGCGGGCGCGCCGGCGGGCGGGCGCCTGCCCTCCACACGGGAGATCGCGCGGCGGTGGCGGGTGAGCCCGGTGACGGTGCAGCGCGCGATCGCCCGGCTGGTTGCCGAGGGACTGGTGGAGACGCGCCCCGGGGCGGGGAACTTCGTCCGCCGCGCGCGGCCGGCGGCGCCGGTGGACCTCGGGTGGCAGACCACCGCCCTCGGCCCGGGGCGCGCCGACACGAGCGCCTACGGCTGGACGCTCCGGCCCACGCCGGAGGACGGGGTGAACCTGCACGGCAGCTACCCCGCCGAGGAGCTGCTGCCGGCGCGTGCGGTCCGGGCGGCGCTCGCGCGGGCCGCGCGGTCGGCGGCCGCGGTCGAGCGGCCGCCGCCGGCGGGGATCCCGGAGCTGCGCGAGTGGTTCGCCCGCGAGCTCGCGGCGGCCGCGCCCGCCGGCGTCGCGGCGCCCACCGGCACCGACGCGGTGGTGGTGTCGGGCGGCCAGAGCGCGCTGGCGTCGATCTTCCGGGCGCTCGCCGCGCCGGGCGACGCGGTGGTGATGGAGTCGCCCACCTACTGGGGCGCGATCGCCGCCGCCCGCCACGCGGGACTGCGGATCGTGCCGATCGCGCGGGAGGGGAGCGCCGTGACGCCCGCCGCGCTGGACGAGGCGCTCGCGTCGAGCCGGGCGCGGCTGTTCTACGCGCAGCCGCACATCGCGAACCCGTCCGGCGAGACGTGGAGCCGCGTGGAGGGCGACGCCCTGCTCGACGTGGTCGGGGCGCACGGGGCGTTCCTGGTGGAGGACGACTGGGGTCACGACCTCGCCTTCGACGGCCCCACCGCCCCGCTGGCCGCCCGCGACCGCGACGGCCACGTCGTCCACATCCGCTCCATCACCAAGAGCGTCTCCCCCGCCCTCCGGGTGGCGGGCGTCACGGCCCGCGGGCCGGCGCGGGCACGGATCGCCGCCGACCGGACCGTCAACGAGCTCTACGTGAGCGCGGTGCTCCAGCGCGCGGCGCTGGACGTGCTGACCGCGCCCGGCCGGGCGGCCCACCTGCGCGGCACGCGCGAGGCGCTCCGCGCCCGGCGCGACGCACTGGTGGAGGCCGTCCGCCGCCACCTGCCGGAGGACGCCCTCGGTCCCCTCCCGGCCGGTGGACTCAACCTCTGGTTGAGGCTTCGGGTTGCGTCGGCCCGGGATCTCGCGGAGCGCTGCGCCCGCCGCGGCGTGGGCGTCTCGCCGGGGGACGAGTGGTTCCCCGCCGAGCCGCCCGCCGCGTTCCTGCGACTCAACTACTCGGGCCCCGACGCGTCCCGGTTCGAGGAGGCCGTGCGCGCCATCGCCGCCGCCGTGGAGGAGATGGGCCCCGGCTCGCCTCAGATCTGGCCGTGATTCGGCGGGAGGGCGCCGGAGAGCAGGTGGGCGCCGACGTGGTGGTACTTCCGCCGGTGGCGAAGTGCCCCAGGTCCGGCGCAGCAGCGCCGGGGCGACCCCCGGCGCGTGCAGGACGTCGAGGTGCGGTGCGGTCGAGGTCATGGCGGGGCAGCATAAACGAGTAACTCAATAAGAAAAGTTGTCTTTCTCACGGGGGCGGCGCGCGGCCGGGCCCCGACCCCCGGCCGCGCGTCCCGCGGCCCCACCTCTAGGAGGCGGGGACCTCCAGCGACCCGGTCATCCCGAGCGACTTGTGGTACTCGCACTCGAACTGCATCGTGCCGCTCGCCGGGAAGGTGATCTTCACGGAGGCCTTCTCCCCCGGCTCCACGTCGGTGTCAACCTTCTGCGAGTCGATCGTGAAGTTGTGCTCGTGCATCCCGGTGTTGTCGAGCTTCACCGTCACCGTCTGGCCCGGCGTGCCCGTCAGGACGGACGGGACGAACATGTCGTCGCGCATCACGATGTCCACGGACGACTTGCCGGCCACGTCGGTGCCGCCGGCGGCCGGCGCCCCGGCGGCCGCGGTCGTCGCGGGCGACGCGCTGGTCGTCGTCGCCGGGGACCCGCCGTACGCGCCCGCCGCCGGCCGACCCGTTGTCGTCGCCGCCGCAGCCGGCCACCAGCAGGGCCAGCGCCATCGCCGGGGCCGTCACCATCATCACCTTGACACCCATGTGCGCCATGTCGCCTCCTTCGTCGTGGGGCCCGTCGTCAACCTGCGGTACCGGCGGCGCCCCCGATCGGATTGACGGCGGGGCAATCCGATCGCGCGCCGGGGCGGTATCACCCTCTGGAGAGGAGGACGGCATCGGGTTCGATCCGGACGGCGCGAGCGACGCGCGGCTCATCCAGCTGGCCGCGGCCGGCGACGGCGTGGCCTTCGAGCAGCTGTACGGGCGCTTCGCCCGGCCGGTGCGCGGGCTGGCGCTGCGCCAGCTCCGGGACGCCGGGCGGGCCGAGGAGGTCGTCCAGGAGACGTTCGCCGCCGTCTGGCGCTCGGCCCGCAGCTTCCGCCCGGAGCGCGGGCGGGCGTCGTCGTGGTTGTTCGCCGTGGCCCGCAACGCGGTCCTCACCGAGCTGGGCCGGCGGCGCTTCCCCGTCGCCGACACGGCGGAGCTGCCGGACGAGGCGGACGCCGCCGCCGACCCCCACGAGGACGCCGAGCTGGCGTGGCGCGCGTGGCGCGTCCACGCCGCGCTCGAGCGGCTGCCGGAGCCGGAGCGCGCCGTGCTGGAGCTGGCGTACTGGAGCGACCTGTCGCAGTCGGAGATCGCGAGCTACCTGGACGTCCCGCTCGGCACGGTCAAGACCCGCACCCGCGCCGGCCTGGCGCGGATGGCCGGGCTGCTGGAGGAGCTGAGGGCGTGAGCGGTCACGACGATCTGCACGAGCGCCTCGGCGGCGACGTCCCCCCGGAGGAGCTGGAGCGCCTGCGCGAGGTGGACGCCATGATGCGCAGCGTGCCGGCCCCGCCGCCGCGGGCCGACGTGCGGCCGCTCGAGCCCCGGCGCCGCCGGCCGGTGCGGATCGCGGCGCTGGCCGTGGCCGCGGTGATCGCCGTGGCGCTGGCCTTCGCGGCGGGGGCCGTGCTGCGCTCCGGCGACGGGTTCGACGCCGAGGCCTCCGTCGCCCTGGCCCCCGCGGCGGCCGGGCCGGGCGGCGCCGCGGGCGAGCTGCGGCTGGCGGCCCCCGACGGCCACGGCAACCGGGCGCTCGAGCTCGACGTGCGCGGCCTGCCGGAGGGTCGCGGCGCCGTCTACGCGCTCGGCGTCGCGCGGCCCCGGGGCGGGATGTGGCGCTGCGGCACGTTCACCACGGGGACGGGCGAGGCGACGGTCCGGATGACCGTCCCCTACCCCATCGCCGAGGACGCGACCTGGGTGGTGTCACGCGCGGGGACCGTGCTGCTGCGGGGCGGGGACGCCGACTAGACGACAGACCTGATGGATATACTGGTCCTTATGGCTCGCATCAGGTATCTCTATGGCTCTCCGACATCCTCCTATCTCATCTGCACCACGCCGCGCAGCGGCAGCACCTTCCTGTCGGAGGCGCTCGCCAGCACCGGGGTGGCGGGGCGCCCGGAGGAGTACTTCCAGCAGCTCGCCGACACCGGGCTGCAGCGCCGGCCGGTCGACTACCTCGGCGACGAGATCGTGGCGGATGAGCTGCCTGAGGCGTTCGGCGCGCCCGACGGGGACTTCCGCGTCGAGCTGATGTTCGACCCGCGGCGCTTCGCGTCGTTCGGCGACTACGCGACGTGGGTCATCGGCACCGCCACCACCAGCAACGGCGTGTTCGGCGCCAAGATCATGTCCGCCTACGTCGAGGGCCTGGCCGAGGGGCTGCGCGACGCGCTCGGCGACGGGGCGCCCGGGGCGACCCACGAGGTGCTGGCCGCCGCGCTCCCGCGCCTGCGCTACGTGCGCCTGGTGCGCTCGGACAAGGTGAAGCAGGCGGTGTCGCTGTGGCGGGCGATCCAGACGTGGCAGTGGCGCGAGGACGCCGCGCCCGGCGCCGTCGCCGCCGCCGCGGGGCACGGCCTGCGGTACAGCTTCCCCGCGCTCGACCGCCTGCGCCAGGGCCTCCTCGCCGAGGAGGCGTGGTGGGACGACTACTTCGACCGGGCCGGCGTCCGCCCGCTCGTGATCCACTACGAGGAGTTCGCCGGCCAGCACGACCGCGCCGTCCGCGCCGTCCTGCGCCACCTGGAGATCCCCTTCGAGGAGGAGTGGGCCCTGCCCAGCCCGACGATCCGGCGCCAGGCCGACACGCTCTCGGAGGAGTGGGCCGCGCGCTACGCCCAGGACGCCCGCGCCGTCGAGGCGGGTGGGCCCGCGTGAGCCGCCGCCCGCCGAACATCCTGTACCTCCACTCGCACGACACCGGCCGGCACGTCCAGCCGATGGGCGCCGCCGTGAGCACGCCGCGGATCCAGGCGCTCGCGGAGGAGGGCGTGCTGTTCCGGAAGGCGTTCTGCGCCGCCTCCACCTGCTCGGCCAGCCGCGCCTGCCTGCTCACCGGCCGGTACGCCCACAGCAACGGGATGCTCGGCCTGGCCCACCGCGGCTGGTCGCTGGACGACTACGAGTGGCACCTCGTCCACACGCTCCGCACCGCGGGCTACCACTCGGTGCTGATCGGCGAGCAGCACATCTCGAAGGAGCCGGACGTGATCGGCTACGACGAGGTGGTGAAGATCGCGACGACGCGGGCCACCGACGTCGCCCCCGTCACGATCGACGTGCTGCGCGCGATCGACCGGCCGTTCTTCCTGTCGGTCGGCTTCTTCGAGACCCACCGCGAGTTCTTCCGGCCGCCGGACGGCGAGGACCGCTACGTCGCGCCGCCGCCGAACCTGCCCGACACGCCCGAGACGCGCCGCGACATGGCGGCGTTCAACGCCAGCGCCCGCTCCCTGGACGCCGGGGTGGGCGCGGTGCTCGACGAGATCGACGCCCTCGGGCTGCGCGACGACACCCTCGTGATCTGCACCACCGACCACGGGATGGCGTTCCCCGGCGCGAAGACCACGCTCACCGACCGCGGCATCGGCGTGTTCCTGATCCTGCGCGGCCCCGGAGGCTTCACGGGGGGCGAGGTGAGCGACGCGCTGGTGTCCCACATCGACCTCTACCCCACCATCTGCGACCTCGCCGGCGTCCCGCGGCCGGAGTTCCTGCAGGGCGTGTCGGTCCTGCCGCTCGATGGACGGCGCCGCCGCCGTGCGCGACGAGGTGTTCGCCGAGGGGACGTACCACGCCGCCTACGAGCCGCAGCGGGCGATCCGCACCGACCGGTGGAAGTACATCCGCCGCTTCGACGACCGCCCCACCCCCGTGCTGGCGAACACCGACGACAGCCCGGGCAAGGACCTCTGGCTGCGGCACGGGTGGGCCGAGCACGAGCTGGCCGGCGAGCAGCTCTACGACCTGGTGTTCGACCCCCAGGAGCAGCACAACCTGATCGCCCGCGAGGACCACGCGTCGGTGGCGGCCGACCTTCGCACCCGCCTCGAGGCCTGGATGCGCGACACCGACGACCCGCTGCTGGACGGGCCGGTGCCGCCGCCGCCGGGTGCCGAGTACAACGAGCAGGACCAGATGTCCGCGCGCGAGCCCACCCGGGTCGCGCCGCGCGGGGCGCGCCGGCTCCCATAGCCCGGGGCGGCGACCGCCGCGGCGGCCGCCGTCCGCACCGGCGCGTCGGAGGTCGCCGCGACGACGATGTACCGCACCGCGACGGCGCAGGCGATGACGCCGAGCAGCCGCCGCAGGGCGGTCTCCGGCAGGTGCCGCTGCATGCGGGCGCCCGCGTAGCTGCCGGCGAAGCCGCCGGCGCCCAGGAACAGGCCCAGCGCCCAGTCCGGCCCCACCACGCCGCCCTGCGCGAGCTGGAGCGCCTCGAACGTCGCGATCCCGGCGACGGAGGTCATGAACGTGGCCGCCAGGGTCGCCGGGGCCACCTCGTAGGCCGACATCCCGGCGGCGAGCAGGATCGGCGCCAGCAGCGAGCCGCCGCCGATGCCGTAGACGCCGCCCACCACGCCCACCAGGAGCGCGATCGCGGGGATCAGCCGGCGGGCGGTCCGCCCGGGCGGACCGCGCCGGGGCTCCCGCGGCCGGGCGCCGGCCAGCAGCCACACGCCCAGCGGCAGCAGCACCGCCGCGGCCACGATGGCCGTCGCCCGGTCCCCCGGCAGCAGCTCCACCCGGATGACGGCGCCGGCCACCACCCCGGGCAGCGTCCCGGCCACCAGGAGCCAGGTGAGCGGACCGAACAGGCGGCCCTCGCGGCCGAAGCGCAGCAGCCCGCCGGGGATCGCCGCGACGTTGAACAGGAGGTTCGTGGGGGTGACGGACGGGCTCGGGACGCCGAGCACGCTCACCTGCACGGGCAGCAGCAGCACGGCGCCTGAGACGCCCGCCGGGGTGGTGACGAAGGCGATCAGTGCGGCGAGCAGCGCGCCGATCGGCCATTCCCACGGCACGCGGGAAGCGTACCCCGGAGGCCCGCGGACCCGGTCGCTAGTGCCTCGCCGCGAGGTTCGTAGGCGGAGTCCCGAGCGAGCATCCCGCCCACTTCCGGGCAAGGAGCAGATCCGGCGCAATATCGGTCATGTTGCGCCGGTCGAGGACGCCGCCCGGCGATTCTCGTGGATGCAGCCGGCGAATCGACCCGACGCTGATCTCCGGCGCCGGGACAGCTCGCCTGCCGCCATGGCTCCCCGAGGCGTCGCCGGAGCAGAGCCCCGCCGCGTCCGGATGCTCGGCACGTCGCGACCCGAACCCAGTCGCCACCGCGCCGCGACGCCGCTGGAGCTGGCGAGCACCGCCGCCACCCGCTCAGGGCGGGTGGCGCGGGGGCTGCGGGTGGGCCGCGAGGAGCGATCCCAAGGGCCGGCCTCACCCTCGGCTCGGTAGCGGGCCGGCCCTTGTGGCGATCGCCGCTGACCCCGGCGGCGGCGGCGGCCGCCACCGCCCACCATCGCGGATCGCTCGGGCTGCTGATCAACGCCCGGCGTGGGGCACGTGCGCGCGTTAGCGTGGAGCCTCATCCGGGCCCGCCTTTCCGATCGGAGCTTCGACAACCCCGATCTTCCAGGCCGGGCCCGGGTGAACAACGTCTACGGAATGCTCAGCTAGCGGCCGGCGCTCACGGCGTGCCGCTCGGGCGCCGCGAGCAGGTCCGCGAGCACCCGGTCCGCGGCGGGCATCGCCCGCACCTGCGCGCCCAGGACGCCGGCGGCCGCGGCGAACGCCGGCTCGGTCAGCAGCCGGGCGGCGGCGGCACGGACGGCGGCCGCGTCGAAGGCGTCCGGGGGCACGGCGAGGGCGGCCCCCGCGCGGATGCACGCGTCGGCGTTGATGAACTGGTCGGCGCCCTGCGGCAGCATGACCTGCGGGATGCCGTGCATCAGGGCGCCGAGCATGATCCCGGCGCCGCCCTGCGACACCACGAGGTCGCACCGCGGCAGCAGCAGGGCGTGCGGCAGGTAGGGCGCGATCAGGACGTGGTCCGGCTGCGGCCCGAAGGCGGCCGGGTCGACGCCCGGGCCGCAGGTGACGACGACGTTGACCGGCAGGGCGCGGAGCCCCTCGATCGCCGTCGCGAGCACCCCGGGCATCCGGTGGAACAGGGTCCCCATGGTGAGGTGGGCGGTGCGGGCGTGGGGCAGCGCGTCGAGGGCGGCGGGCAGCCCCTCCCCCGCAGCCGGGAGCCCGGGCTCGGGACGCAGGGGCCGCGTCCGGCGCCACATCCGCTCCCCCGCCGGCTGCAGCGCCGCGGGCACCGCCTCGAGGTAGGGGGCGTCGCGCACGTGGCGGACCCCGTCCGCCAGGCCCCACGCGGCGTGGAGCTCGTCGATCGCGGAGCGCAGGCCCTCCCAGATCGGCATGGGCGGCATGACGCCGAGGCCGTGGACGACGTAGGGCACGCCGAGCGCCCGGGCGGCGACGGGGCCGGCCAGGTCGAACTCGTCGGCGATCACCAGGTCGGGACGCCAGGCGGCGGCGCGCGGGGCGAGCTCGGCGGCGCGGGGCCCCGCGCAGAGGGCGAACCAGCGGGCGGAGGGCGGCGCGGCGGCGGCCGTCCTCTCGTGGGTGGGCCCGGCCGCCCACGTGTCGAGGCCGTGGGCGGTCAGGTGCCCGGTCATGTCGGGGCCGGTGGCGAACGCCGCCCGGTGGCCGGCGTCGCGCGCGGCGCGGGCGATGGGCAGCATCGCGTTGACGTGGCCGTGGAGCGGATAGGCGGTGAGGAGGACGCGCATCGCGACCCCTACGGCAGGAGGCTGGGGGCGCGGCGGATCTGGTCCGTCGCGGTGATCTGGTTGACGAGGTAGGCGGCGACGTCGGCCCGCGAGACCCGCGGGAGGGGCCCCGCGGCGGCGACGTCCTCGCCGGCGCGCAGCGCGGCGCCGCCCGGGCCCGGACGTGAGGAGCGGCGGGCGCACGATGGTCCAGTCGAGCCCGCTCGCCCGCACGATCGCCTCCTTGCGCTCATGGTCGGCGGCCTCGTTGCGGACGACGCGCGACAGCACGTGGCGGATGACGGGCCCGGACCGCGGGCGGCTGTCGCCCACGCCGACGAACGAGAGGTACACCAGGCGCGGGACGCCGGCCGCGGCCATCGCGGCGACGATCCGGCGGACGCCGTCGACCACCGCCGGGTCGGTCCGCAGCGGCCGGCCGACGCCGAGGGCGCTGACGGCGGCGTCGCGGCCGGCGAGGGCCTCGGCCAGGCGGGCGTCGTCGTCGAGCGCCCCGGTCACGACGGCGGCGCCGGCGGCGGTGGGCAGCCGGGCGGGGTCGCGGACGAAGGCGGTCACGTCCATCCCCTCGGCCAGTGCCCGGGCCACGACCTCACGGCCGGTGCGGCCGGTGGCGCCGAAGACGGTGACCCTCACGGCGCCGCCTCCGCGGGTGGCAGGAGCACGGCGAGCGCCTCCTGCGCGTACGCGCGCAGGTCCGCGTCGGTCACGGAGGCCCCGCCGGTGCGGATGAGCTCCATCAGGCCGACGTAGGCGGCGCTGGTGAGCATGGCGCGGCGGCGGGCGCGGGCCCGCGGCAGGCCGAGCTCCACGTAGGTCTCGGTGAGGTAGCGGATCCGCTCGGCCGTCGCGCGGCGCACGACGGGGCCGACGATCGGGTGGCCGCCGGAGGCGAGGAGGGCCGCGTCGCGGACGCCGCCCTCCCGGTCCGTGATGGCGGCGGTCATCACGGCGTGGATGCGGGCGCGGGGGTCGGCGATCCGGCGCAGGTGCTCGCGCACGTCGGTGGTGTCGCGCCGCTCCCAGCGCTCCAGGGCGGCCGTGATGAGCGCGTCCCGGTTCCTGAAGTGGTGGTAGAAGCTGCCCTTGGTCGCCCCGACCCGGGCGGCGAGCGGCTCGACGGCGACGGCGGCGACGCCGTCCTCCACCAGCACGGCCATCGCCGCGTCGATCCAGTCGTCCGCCCCGAGGGAGCGCGTCCGGGGGCGGGGTGCTGTCGTCCGACCGTCCATACGCATGAGTATGTCTAACATACGGTTGCGTATGTTCGCAAGCGCGGGGCCCGGGGCTCTACGCTGTCGCCGTGGTGGCGGTCGTCACACCCGGGCAGGCGCTCGCGCTCGTCGAGGCGGCGCCGCGGGCGGTGCTGGGCCTGACGATGCCGCGGTGCTCGGCGTGCATGCTGCTGCCGGCGTCGCTGGCGGAGGTGCGCCGCGCCCGCCCGGACGTGACGGTGGCGATCGCCGAGTTCGCGTCGCCCGGGGACTGGGACGCCCGGGAGCGGCTGCTGTGGCCGCGGGGGATCCACGTGAGCCGGGCGTCGGTCCCGGCGATGGCGCTGCTCGTCGACGGCGAGGTGGTCGCCCGCCGCCAGGGCGGCGGCCCCGCCGGGGTCATCGACGCCTGGCTGGCGGAGCACCTCGGCCCCGCCGCCGAGCCCCTCGGACCCGCACCCACCCCCGCCGAGCTGGCCGCCCTGGACGCCATCGGCGACCACCTGGCCGGCCAGCGCGCCGCCAAGGGCATGCGGACCCCGGAGCCGGGGCTCTAGCCCAGGCGGAACACCGGGTGGTCGGGGGCGATGCGGCGGAGGTCGTCGTCGGACGAGTCCGGGCCGACGCCGTCGAAGAAGACGCCCACCTCGGCGCGCCAGCGGCGCAGGTAGGCGCGCATGATCGGCGGGGTGTCGTCCAGGGGGACCTCCGTCGCGCGGAACGGCTCCCTCCGCCGGCCCAGGAGCAGCGCGCCCTGCCCGCTGACCCGCAGGTTCCGCACCCACTGCGTGTGGCCGCGCGGGGACACGAGGTAGCGGGCGCCGTCCAGCTCCAGCAGGTTCACCGGGTTCCGGCGCGGCTCCCCCGAGCGGCGCCCCGGCACCTCGAGGATGCGGGCGCCCCACACGCTCACGCCCAGCCGCACCAGGCCGGCGACCGCCGGGTTCATCACGTGCCTGGTGACCCAGCCCGGTCGCTTGTAGTGCGCGGGCGCCGCGGTCATCGCCCGTCCGGGAGCCGCCAGCCCCCTGCGCCGGCGAGCTCGATCGCCTCCTGCGGCCCCCACCCGCCGCGCGGATACGGCTTCGGCTCCGGCGGGGACGTCAGCAGGTCGGCGCTGCGCTCCCACAGCATCTCGATCTCGTCCGCGCGGGTGAACAGCAGATGGTCGCCGCGCATCACGTCCAGCAGCAGGCGCTCGTACGCCTCCAGCCCATGCGCGTGCAGCGCCTCCTCCACGTCCAGCTCCATCCGCGCCCGCGCGGCCACCAGCTCCGGGCCCGGGCGCTTGACCCGCAGCTCCAGCGTGATGCGCGGGTCCTCCGACAGCTCCATCACCAGCACGTCCGGCGCGCCGTCGCCGTCCCCCGCCGGCGGCACCAGCACCACGCCGGGATCGCGGAACGTCACCGTCACCACCCGCCGCCCCTCCGCCAACGCCTTCCCCGTGCGCAGCAGGAACGGGACGCCCCGCCAGCGGTCGGCGTCGATCTCCGCGCGGAGCGCCACGAACGTCTCCGTCCGCGACGCCGCGTCGATCCCCTCCTCGTCCCGGAAGCCCTCGTACTGCCCGTACACCACCTGCCCGGGGTCGAGCCGGCGCAGATCGGCGAACACCGCCGCCTTCGCGTTCTGCAGCGCCGCGGCGTCCAGGCTCGCCGGGCGGTCCATCGCGAGGAACCCCAGCACCTGCGCCAGGTGCGTCACCACCATGTCGCGGAACGCGCCCGTCTCCTCGTAGAAGCCCGCGCGGCCCTCCAGGCCGAGCTCCTCCGGCACGTCGATCTGCACCGACGCGATGTGGTCGCGGTTCCACACCGGCTCGAACACGCCGTTCGCCAGCCGCAGCGCCAGGATGCCCTGCACCGCCTCCTTCCCGAGGAAGTGGTCGATGCGGAAGATCCGCTCCTCCGGGAAGTGCTCGTGCAGGGCGTCGTTCAGCGCGCGCGCCGACGCCAGGTCGCGGCCGAACGGCTTCTCCATCACCACCCGCGCCGGGTCGGCGGCCAGCCCCGTCGCGCCCAGCATCCCCACCATCGGCCGCATCGCCGTCGGCGGCACCGACATGTAGAGCAGCACGCCGGCGTCGCCGCCCAGCTCGCGCCGGGCGTCGCGGACCGCCGCCGCCAGCGCCTCGCCGTCGTCCGCCGACGACGCCGTGAACGACAGGCGGCCGCCGAAGCGCTCCCACGCCGCGTCGCCGACCTCGGCGCCGTCGTCGGACAGCCGCGACCGGACCTCGTCGGCCCACGGGCCGTCCGGCTCGTGCCGCCCGGAGCCGATCACCCGGTAGTCCTCCGGGAGGTGGCCCGCGCGCTCCAGCCGCAGCAGGCCCGGCAGCAGCTTGCGCCGCGCGAGGTCGCCGCGCGCGCCGAAGACCACGATCGCCTGGGGCCCGGGGCGGGTCACCCGACCAGCCTATGGCGTCCCGGCCGGGCCATGTCCGCCCTCGGTGGCCGGGGCTGGTGATCGAACATGTGTTCGCCTAGGCTGTCGGACCCCGATGCCCCCCGACCACGTCGCCGAGCTCCTGCGCCTGGCCCGCCTCTACGTCTCCGAGGACGACGCCGAGCGCCTCGTCGGGTGGCTCGCCTGGCGCACCGGTCGCGACCCGGCGCCGGTCCGGGCGCTGCCCGTCATCGAGCAGCTGGAGCGTGCGCTCCGCGACTGGCTCGACGACCACCAGCGGGCCCAGCTCCTGCGGTGGCTCGCCGGACGGCTCCCCCTGGGCCTGTCCCCCGTCCCCGGCTGAGGGCGCCATTGCCGAACGCTTGCCATCCGGGCACCGGGCCCTCACCCGGCGTGCCGCAGCATGCGCCGCATGAGCCTCGACACCATCGCCGGACTCCCGGCCCACCCGCTGATCGTCCACATCCCCGTCGTCTTCATCCCCCTCACCCTCCTCGCCGCCGTCGCCGCCGTGGCGTGGCGCGCCCGCCGCCGCGAGCTGAGCCTCGTCTGCCTCGGCGCCGCCGTGGTCGGCATGCTGGGCGCGCAGCTCGCGACCATGAGCGGCGAGTCGCTCGAGGAGCAGATCCCCCGCTCCTCCGTCATCCACCAGCACGCCGACCTCGGCGAGGGCGCCCGGACGCTCGCGATCATCGTCTTCCTGGCCGCCGTGGCGTTCGCCGTCCGCGAGTGGCGCGACCGGCTCCCGCGCAACCTCGCGGGAGTCGCGGGGGCCCTCGGCCGCCCCGCCGCCGCGGTCGCGGTGAGCGTCGTGCTGCTCGCGACGTCCGTGGCGGCGACGGCCTGGACGATCCGCGCCGGCCACATCGGCGCGAAGGCCGCCTGGCACGACGTCGCCGCCCGGGACGCCACGGCCGCGCGCTGAGCGCGGCCTGGGAAAGGGCGGCGCCCCGCCCTACACTCGCCGGCGTGGCCTCCGTGCTGCTGGTCGAGGACGACATGGCGATCGCGGAGCCCCTCGCCCGGGCCCTCACGCGCGAGGGTCACGACGTGGAGCACCGCGGCGATGGCGTCGGCGGCGCCGCCGCGGGCGCGCACGGTGCCCACGACGTGGTGATCCTGGACCTCGGGCTGCCGGACATCGACGGCATCGAGGTGTGCCGGCGGATCCGCGCCGCGCGGCCGGAGGTCCCGATCATGATGCTCACCGCCCGCAGCGACGAGATCGACGCGATCGTCGGCCTCGACGCCGGGGCCGACGACTACCAGGCGAAGCCCTTCCGGCTCGCGGAGCTGATGGCGCGGGTGCGCGCCATGACCCGGCGGTCGCCCGCGGCCGTGCCGGCGGGCGGCGTCCGGGTGGACGAGGCGGCCCGGCGCGCGTGGACCGGCGACCGGGAGCTGGCCCTGACCCCGCGGGAGTTCGACCTGCTGGCCCTCCTCTGCCGCGAGGCGGGCCGCGTGGTGCGGCGGGAGCGGATCATGCACGAGGTGTGGGACGCGAACTGGTCGGGATCCACCAAGACCCTCGACGTCCACGTGTCCGGTCTGCGCCGCAAGCTCGGCGACGACCCGGCCGCGCCGCGGCTCATCACCACCGTCCGCGGGGTGGGGCTGCGCTTCGAGGCCGAATGACCCTGCGGGCGCGGCTGATCGCCTTCGCGCTGGCGATCGCCCTCGTCGCGGTCCTGGCGCTCGGCATCCCCCTCGCCGTGGTCGGCGAGCGGCTCCTGAACGAGCAGGCGCACAACCGGCTGGCCCGGGAGGCGGCGGCCGTGGCGGGCGCCATCGACGAGCAGGCCGACACCGGCCGGTTGCCCACCCCGGACCGGCTCGCCGCGCTGGTGGCGGCGGGGCGCCACGTGCGGGTCGAGGGCCCCGGGGGCGCGGTGGTGGAGGCGGGCCCCTCCCCCGGCGACGAGGTCCGCCGGGCGACGACGGTGCTCGGCTCCGTGCGCGTGACGATCTCCGAGCCCGGCGACCTGGCGGAGCACCGCGTCCACCAGCTGTGGCTGCTGATCGCCGCGGCCGGCGCCGGCGGCCTCGCCCTGGCGGCGGGGCTCTCCGCCTGGCAGGCCGGGCGCCTCGCCCGGCCCCTGGAGCGGCTCGCCGAGGTGTCGCGGCGGCTCGGCCGCGGCGACCTCGCCGCGCGGGCCGGCCCCCAGGACGTGCCGGAGGTGGACGCCGTCGCCCGGGCGCTGGACCACAGCGCCGAGGAGATCGCCCGGCGCGCGGAGCGCGAGCGCGCCTTCTCGGCGAACGTCGCCCACCAGCTCCGGTCGCCGCTCACCGCCCTGGACATGCGGCTGGAGGAGCTCGCCGCGTCCGCCGACCCCGACGTGCGCCGTGAGGCGCTGGCGGCCCTCGACCAGACGGAGCGGCTGCGGCGGACCACCGACGACCTGCTCGCCCTCGCGCGCCGCGGCGACGCCGGGGTGCTCGCGCCCCTCGACGCGGCGGCCGTCGCCGCCGACCGGGTCGAGGCGTGGTCGCCGGCGGCGGAGGGCGCCGGGCGGCGGCTGCGGTGGGCGCCGCCGGCGGACGCGGCGTCGGCCCTCGCGTCGCGGGCCGCCGTCGAGCAGGCCCTCGACGTCCTGCTGGACAACGCGCTCCGCCACGGCGCCGGCGACGTGGCGGTGAGCACGGCGACGCGCGACGGCTTCGTCCACGTCGCGGTCGCGGACGCCGGCCGGATGGGCGACGACGACGCCGCAGCCGCGTTCGCGCCGCGCCCCGACGGGCACGGCATCGGATTGCCGCTCGCCCGCGCGCTCCTCGAGGCGGGCGGCGGCCGCCTGGCCCTCGCGGGAACGGCTCCCACCCGGTTCGAGATCGTGCTCCCCGCGGCCTGAGCGCCGCTGCGCCAAACCCGCAAGCGCCGCCGGGCACGCCCCGATGGCCCTGCGTGCGGGAGGCGCGAGCCTCGGGTCAGGAAGATCCCCGGGAGGAGGTGGGTCATGAAGGTGAGCGAGGTGATGTCGGCGCGGCCGATCGTCGTCAGCTCGGACAGCCGTCGGGAGTCCGTGCGCCGGCTGATGGAGACCGCCGGGGTGCACCACATCCCGGTCATCGACGACGGCAGGGTCGCCGGCGTGTGGCTCGCCACGCGCGAGGGCCCCCTGATCCTCCTGGGCCCCGAGCACGTGGACCAGACGGTCCCGGAGGCCGATGCCGAGGAGGCGATGACCTCGCTGATCGAGGACTCGGAGGCCGTGCTGGTGTGGGACTCCGGGATCCCGGCCGGCATCGTGACCCCCAGCGACCTCCGAGCCTTGGTGCGCGACGCCCTGCGCGCCCACACGGGGCGCCGCCACGGCGCGCCGGTGGTGGCATTGATCTGCGGCCCGTCCGGCTCGGGCAAGACGACCCTGCTGACGCGGACGCTGTCGCTGCTGAGCGGCGTCGAGATCGGCGTCGTCCAGGGCAACGCGACCGCAGACGGTCCGCCCGTCGAGCTCGTCGGCGCCCGCTCGGTGGACGCCCCGCAGGCGCACTGGCGCAGCGGCCTGAAGCGGGCCGTCACGCGCCTCGCCGGCGCCGAGCTGATCCTGGCGGAGGACCTCGACGGCCCGGTCGACCCGGAGATGAGCGCCGGCGAGGACCTCCAGATCGTCGTGCTCGACGCCCGCGACCTCGGCGCCCGCGAAGAGCGGCGGCTGAGCCATGCGGCGGCGGTCGCGATCTGCCACGCCGACCAGGCCGACCCCGCCGCGATCGACGCGGCCGTCGCCGCCATGCGGCAGCGCCGGCCGCACGTGCCGGTGTTCGTCCTGGCGCCCGGCCACGACGACCGGGGCCTGCACGAGTGGGCCCAGTGGCTGGAGGGACAGCTGCGCGTGCGCATCGGCGACCGCGGCCGCCCGCGGGGGACCCGCGCAACGCATGCGTGACGAGACGAGGGACGTGCTCCGCATCACGAAGAGCGCCGGCTGCAGGAGGAGCTCACGGACGACCTCAGCGACCGGCTCGAGCGCTCGTACGGGGGCTTCGAGCGCCGATTCCCGCTGCCGCCCGGCGTGAGGGAGGAGGACATCACCGCCGGCATCGCCTACGGGGTCCTGAAGATCACGGTGCCGAAGGCGACCGCCCCGGAGCCGCGCAGGATCGCGCTCGGCGAGGGCTGAGCGCCACCGCGTCCGCCCCGTCGCTCCGGACCGGCGGCGGGGCGGACGCACGTCCGGGGGAGGACCGGGGCGGTCAGCCGGCCCGATCCGCTCCGTCGGCGATGGGCGGCGGCGCCTCGCCCGCGGCGATCATCACCCGGTTCCACGCGTTGATGCCGGTGATCGTGACGAGGAGCGCGGCCAGGTCCTGCTCGGTCAGCCGCCGCGCCGCCTCCTCCCACACCTCCTCCGCCACCGGGCCGCGGGTCAGATCCGTCAGCGCCTCCGCCAGGGCGAGGGCGGCGCGCTCGCGTGCGTCGAACAACGGCGCCTCGCGCCACACGACGAGCGCGAGAAGGCGACGGTCGTGCTCCCCCGCCTCGCGCGCCAGACGCGCGTGCAGATCGACGCAGTAGGCGCATCCGTTCATCTGCGAGATCCGCACCTTCACCAGCTCCGCCAGGGGGTGGTCGAGGGTCGCGGCGCGGCTGAGGGCCCCCAGCGCGCGGCGAGCCTCCGGCGACGCGCGGCGGATGTCGAGGCGGCTGCTCAATGCCCGAACCGCACGTCGGGGAGCACCCGGTGCAGCCACGACGGGCGCCACCAGGCGGCGGAGCCCGCCAGTCGCAGCGCCACGGGCACCAGGAGCAGGCGCACCAGGAGGGCGTCGAGGAGCACCGCGACGCCCAGGATGATGCCCATCTCCTTCGGAGGCAGCGGGCCTGACAGCGCGAAGGTGAAGAACACCGCGACCATGACGGCCGCCGCCGCCAGGATGACGCGGCCGGAGTGCGCCAGCCCGCCGATCGCCGCCTCGCGCGGGTCGCCGGACCGGTCCAGGTGCTCCTTCGCGGACGCGAGCAGGAAGACCGTGTAGTCCATCGAGATCGCGAAGATCATCGCGAAGAAGAACACCGGTCCCCACGCGTCCAGGAAGCCCTGTGACTCGAACCCGAGCAGCCCGGACAGGTGGCCGTCCTGGAACAGGAGCTTCGCGACGCCGAAGGCTGCCCCCGTGGCGAGCAGGCTGGTCACGACGCCGATCGCGGCCGCCAGTGGCGCCTGGAGCGCCACCAGCAGCAGCACGAACCCGAGCGCCAGGACGACGCCGACGACGATGGGCGTGTACCGGGTGAGGGTGTCCGCCAGGTCGTGGGTCTCGGCCGCCGCGCCCCCCACGAGCACCGGGCCGGGGAGCGCGTCGCGAAGCCTGGCGATCGTGTCGGCGGTCGCCGTGGCCGACGGGTCGGTGGTGGGGACGGCCTGGACGAGCGCCAGCCCGCCGGCGCCGGGCTGCGGCTGGAGGACGCGGGCGACGCCCGGGTCGGCCGCGGCGGTCGCCGCGGCCTCGTCCATCGCCTCCGCCGGGCCCACGAGCTGGAGGGTGCCGGGCGCGCCCGGGCCGAAGGCGGACGCCACCGCCTCGTAGCCCTGGCGGGAGCCGTCGCCGTGCGGGACGACCGCGATCGACGGCATGCCGGTCTGGAGGTTGAGGACCGGGATCGCGAGGGCCAGCAGGACGATCAGGGCGGGGACGCCCCACCGCAACGGCTGGCGCCAGAGGCGCTCCCCCCACGCGGCGAAGCGCGGCGAGCGGTGCTCGCCCGCGTGGACCCACGGCAGGGCCAGGCGGTCGACGCGCGGACCCAGCCACCCGAGCATCGCGGGCAGCAGGGTGAGCGTCGCGGCGAGCACGAACGCGACCGACACCATGATGCCGAGCGCCATCGAGCGGAACGCCGGGCTCGGGACGAGCATGACCGCCGTGAGCGACACCAGCACGGTCAGCCCGGAGAACAGGACCGCGGTGCCCGCCGTGTCCATCGTCTCCGCCACCGCGGCCGGGACGTCCCGGCGGGAGCCGAACAACGCCGCCCGGAACCGGACGACGATGAACAGCGCGTAGTCGATGCCGAGCGCCAGCGCGAACATCAGCGCGAAGTTCATCGCCCAGATCGACACGTCGAAGGCCTGGGCGGCCAGCACCAGGGCCCCGGCCGACGCGATCAGGCCCACGATCGTGAGCAGCAGGGGCAGCCCGGCCGCTACGAGCGCGCCGAACGCCAGGAGCAGGATCGCGAGGGTGACCGGCCAGCTGAGGAGCTCGGAACGCATCATCGCGTCGCGGTTGGCCGCGTTGAAGTCCGACCACATGCCGGACGCGCCGGTCAGGTCGATCCGCACGCCGGGCGGCGCCGCGTCGCGCAGCGCGCCCTTCAGGTCGTCGGCCGCCCGGACCATCGCCGCCGGGCTCGCCGCCGCGCCGCCCATGACGATCGCGGTGCGGCCGTCGGTGGAGATGGTCGCGCCGGGACGCGGCGGCTGCACGGACGACACGCGGGGGTCGGCGGCGAGGATGCGCTCCGTCCGCCGGATCGCCGCCGCGAACGCGGGGTCGGCGATCGTGAGCGTGTCCGAGTGGACCGCCACCATGAGCGCGGAGCTGGAGGCCCCCGCGAAGCCGCGCTCCGCCTGGGCCCGCGCGGCCACCGACTCCGAGCCGGAGTCCTCCCACCCGGCGCCGGACAGCGCGGTCTCGACCCGGGGCGCGAGGACGCCGAGGGCGAGCGCGACCACCGCCCACCCGACGAGGACGGCGCGGCGGTGCGCCGCCGACCAGCGTCCCAGGCGCCCGACGGGGCCGAGGGCGCTCATCGGTCGCAGCCCCTCAGGCCGGTGAACCGCCGCAGCACCAGCGAGGCCGGGCAGTCGCCGGCCAGCACGTAGCTCCACTGGCTGAGCCCCGTCACGACCGGCAGCGCGAGGAACCACGGGCTCACCAGCACCCCGAGGGCCACCCCCGCGAGCGTGACGGAGCCCGCCATCGCGAACAGGGTGCGCTCGAGGGTCCAGGGCCGGCGGCGCTCGATGGTGGATGTGGCGGTGGTCACGGCGTCCTCCAGATTCGGTGACGGCAACTCTACCACTAAACAACTACATAGTTGTCTAGTACACTCCGGTCATGGAGATGCCGCACCCGATGCCCGACGCGCTCGTGGACCTGGTCGCCGAGCGGTTCCGCATACTGGGCGAGCCGATGCGCATCCGGCTGCTCGACCGGCTGCGCGAGGGCGACGCCACCGTCGGCGAGCTCGCCGACGCCCTCGGGACCAGCCAGCAGAACGTGTCCAAGCACATCGGTGTGCTGGCGCGCGCCGGGATCGTCGCCCGGGAGAAGGAGGGCAACGCCGTGCGGTGCCGGATCTCGGACCCCTCCGTCATGGCGCTCTGCGAGCAGGTCTGCGGCGGCCTCCGCCGCCACGTCGCGGAGCTCGGCGCCCTGCTCGACGCGGGCGCGCAAGCCGCGCCGCGCTGACCCGGCGCCGTCTCAGTCGCGGAGGCGCGCCGGGTCGTCGGTGATGAACCCCGTCACGCCCCACGCGGCGAGCTCCTCAGCCGCCGCGCGGTCCGGCACCGGCCAGGTCCACACCTCGTCCGCGCGCTCGCGCAGCGCCGCGACCACCCCGGGCGCGAGGAGGTCGCGCCGGACCGACGCGCCCTCCAGGGCGCCGGGCCGCCGCCGCAGGAGCAGGCGGAGCTGGACGCGGCTGCCCGCCGAGTGCATCGTCCGCACGCCGGGGGCGCCCCGGAGGCGCTCCAGGCTCGCCCACCAGCGTCCGCAGACGCGCACGCCGCCGACGGGCGGCGCGGCGGCGAGGGCGCGGAGCACCGCGGCCACCAGCCGGGGGTCGGGCCCCTTCAGGTCCAGCAGCAGGCCGGTGCCCGCGGGCACGGCCGCGAGGACGACCTCGAGCGGGGGGCGCGGCGCGTCCCGGTCGAGCAGGTGCCACTTCTCCCACAGCCGCGGGAACGGGCCCAGGGTCTTGCCGTGGCGGACCTCGAGGCGGCGGCGGAAGAGGTGGACGTCCCCTTCGACCACGTCCGCGCCCGCAGCGACCGCCGGGGGGATGTCCCCCGGCAGGTTCGCCGCCCGGTGCGCCACCACGAGCCCGGGGAGGGTCACGCCCGGCGGCCCGCCCACCGGGGCGCGGGCAGGGTGGCCGGCAGGCGGCTCGCGACGAGCAGCCCGATCAACGCGACGACGCCGCCGAGGAGGACGTCCACGACGTAGTGGTTGGCGGTCGCCACCACCGCGAACGCCATCGCCACGGGCACGACGACGGCCGCCACCCGGAGGAGGGGGAGGCGCGTCGCCCGCCACACGACGATGCCGACCAGCAGGTTCCACCCGAAGTGGAGGCTGGGCAGGGCCGCGTAGCGGTTGATGAGGCCCGGCGGCTGGAGGGTCCGGTACTCGCCGGTCCCCTCCGTGACGGTGTTGACGAGATCCAGCACCCCGAGCCGGGGCGGCGCCACCGGGATCAGGGCGAAGATCACCAGCCCGATCGCCCCCGACACGAACATGGCGTTGCGCAGCAGGCGGAAGTGGTCCGGCGCGCGGGTGAACAGCACGCCGAGCGTCAGCGCGATGACCGGCCAGTGGCCGTACATGTAGATCGCGTTGACGATGCGGACCAGCGTCGCGTGGTCGATCACGAGGGCCTGGGCGGCGTGCTCCCAGTCGAGTCCGATGCGCCGCTCCAGCCGCACGAGGGCCCGCCCGTTGTCCTGGGCGGGACCGAGGCTGGACTGGGTGAAGCCGCGCACCGCGAAGTAGCAGACCGCCCCCCCGGCGACGAGCAGGCACTGCACCAGCAGCGGCCGCCAGCCGGGGAACCCCGGCCGGTGCGGCGGGGGGGCCGGATCGACCCTCGGGGCGGCCCGCCGCCCACGCTCTGCGATCGCCATGCCCCGATGCTCGGCCCCCGGCCGGGGCGGGCATCGGGGATCCCCGCACCCACGTCGCGCCTCATCCGCGATGCCCGCGCCGCGCCGCGCTGCTACCGTCGGTGCAGATCACGTGCCGGATCGCTGCTGATCACCTCCGCCGCACCACCCGCCGCACCGCGTCGGCGCGTCATCGTGCGACGCCTCGCCGCGGCGGTTGCCGTCCTCGCGCTGGCGGCGCTGGCGGTGGCCGGCGCGATGACGATGGACCTGGGCGCCGCCGCCACCGCGCTCGAGGGTGCAGACCCCGAGCTGCTCGCCGCCGCGGTCGCCCTGTATGTGGTCGGCCAGACGATCTCGGGCGGCATGTGGGCGGTGTGCCAGGCCGCCGGCGGCGTGCGCCGGCTGCCGGTCGGCACCGCGCTCGGCATGCACTGGGTGGCCCGCGCGGCCTGCGAGCTGCTGCCGGCGAGCCTCGGTGAGGCGGCGCGCGTCGGCCTGGTGCGGCGCCATCCGGCGGGCGCGGGCGCCGGCGGGCTGCGGATCACCGGCGGGCTGGTGGGATACAAGGCCGTGGACGCAGTCGTGACCGGCCTCGCCGTCCTGGCGATGGCGCTCGTCGTGCCGCTTCCGGGGCCGGCGGCCGGCCTGCGGTGGACGGCCGCCGGAGCGGTCGCCGTCGTCCTCGCCGTCGCCGTCGCCTGGCGGCTCGGCGCCCTGCGGCCCCTTCTCGCGCTGCTGCCGGGCCGCGCCCACGCCGCCCTCGGGCGGTTGGGCGAGGGCGCCGCCGTGCTCGGCTCGCCCCAGGTCGCCCGGACCGCCGCGGTCCTCGGGCTCGGTGCGATCGTGGCGCGCCTGCTGAGCCTGGCCGCCCTGCTCGCCGCGCTGGGCGCGCCGCCGCAGGCCGCAGCGCTCGCCTTCTGCGTGATCGTGCTGGCGGGCATCGTCCCCGCCGCGCCCGGCGGCGCGGGCACCCGGGAGCTCGTCCTGGTCCCCGCCCTGGCCCTCGCCTACGGCATGCCGGGCGACGAGGCGCTCGCGTTCAGCATCGCCGTCCAGGGCACCGCGCTCGTCGCGTCGCTCACGGTCGGCGCCGCCGCCCTCGCCTGGCTCGCCCCCGGCCTGGCCGGCCGCTGGTCGCTCGAGGCCGGCCACCCGGCGCCCGCGCCCGCGCCGGAGCGCGCCGCCGCCTAGCGGCCGGCGGCCCCGCGGGGCCGGCCCAGGTCCGCCCCGCCGCATCAGGCGGGGCACATGCACGCCGTGTCCGCAGAACCCCGCAGCCGGTGCGTCGCGGTCCCCGATTCCGCGCCGGCCGGCCGGCCGGACACTCGGTGGGAACGCCTTCCCTCTGAGAGGACCCCGTCATGGCCCCCCGTTGACCGACCGCAGCCCGGCACCGGGGCGCACGCGCCCGGATGCTGCGCGCCACCCTCATCCCGCTCGCCGGGGCCGCCCTGCTCCTGCCCGCCGCCGTGGCGACCGCCACGCCGGGCACCCTGCGCGTGACCGACGAGGGCCCGTCCTACGGTCGCGCGATCCCGATCGCGACCCCGGGCGGAGGGGCGTTCACCGCCGACCCCGGGGTCCGCACGGCGACCCTCACCTCCGCCGACGGCAGCCGGCTCGCCTCCGAGGCGTGGTGCGTCGACCGCACGCGCCGGATCGCCGAGGACGTGAACTACGCGGTCGACGTCCAGACGCCGTCCGACACCCCCGCCCTCAGGTCGCCGGGCATGCAGGCCGCGGCATGGCTGATGGGCGAGGCCGACGGGCTCATGGCGCGCGCCACGAACCGGGGCGCAGAGGCCGCCGCCATCCAGGTGGCCGTGTGGCGTCTGACCGGCCAGGCGGCCGACGTGTGGCAGGTCACCTCCGACTCCGCCCTGAACGGCCGCGCCGACGCCCTCCGGACGCTGGCCGGCGGCAAGACGCCGGCCACCGCCCTGGCCCTGCAGGCGCCCCCCGGCGCCGTCGCGCCCGGCTCGCCCGCCGGGCTCGTCGTGTCGGGCACGCCGGGCGCCGAGGTCGACCTGCGGGTCGGGGCCGGCGCCGGGCTGCTCACCGCGACCCACGTGGGCATCGGCCCGGCGGGGACCGCAGCCGTTAACCTGACGCCGTCCGCGACCGGGACGGTGACGGTCGACGCCTCCGCCCGGGGCGGGGCCCTGATCCGCGCCGCCCACCTCTCGGGCGCGACCGCCCCGCAGGACATGGGCCTGGTGCTGCCCCAGCCGCTCGCGGCCCACGCGTCGCTCACGGTCAGCACGCCGGCCGTCGCACCCCCCGCCGTGGTGGCGCCGTCCGCCGTCCCGGTGAGCGCCGCGCGGCCCGCGCGCCTGCGGCTGGGCAAGACCGGCCCGGCGCGCGCCGTGTTCGCGCACGCGATCCGCTACACGCTGACGGTCACGAACCCGTCCGCCGTCACGGCGCGCGACGTGATGGTGCGCGACCCGGTCCCGGAGGGCGCCTCCCTCGGGCGGTTGCCCGTCCGCGCACAGCTGGACGGCGGCGCCGTGGTGTGGCACCTCGGCGACCTGGCCCCCGGCGCGACCGTGACCGTCCACCTGCGCCTGCGCGCCGACGTCCTGTCGGCCCGGCGGGTGCGCAACGAGGCGCGGGCGTCCGCGGCCAACGCCGCGACCGTCAGGGCCCACGCCATCACGCGCGTCGTGGTCCCCTTGCGCGTCGCGCCGGCCCACATCCCGGTGACCGGCTGAACCCGGCCGCAACGTCAGAGGAACGGAGGAATCATGAAGGCCGCCGTCGTCCACCGATTCGACCAGCCGCTGGCGATCGAGGACGTCCCCATCCCGGAACCCGGCCCGGAGCAGGTGCTCGTCCGCATCGAGACCTGCGGCCTGTGCCACACCGACATCCACGCCGCCCGCGGCGACTGGCCCGTCAAGCCCACGCTGCCGTTCATCCCGGGGCACGAGGGCGTCGGGATCGTCGAGCGCCTCGGCACCGGCAACACCCACGGCATCGAGCGCGGCATGCGCGTCGCGCTCCCGTGGCTGGGGTACGCCTGCGGCGACTGCGCCCACTGCAACAGCGGCCGCGAGACGCTCTGCGAGCGCCAGTTGAACACCGGCTACGGCATGAACGGCGCGTTCGCGGAGTACGCGGTCGCCTTTGCCCGCCACGTCGTCCGGGTCCCGCGGGAGATCCTGCCCGCCGACGCCTCGCCGCTGACGTGCGCCGGCGTGACCACCTACAAGGCCGTCAAGGTGGCCGGCGCCTCGTCGGCCGACCTGATCGCCGTGTTCGGCGTCGGCGGCCTCGGCCACCTCGCCGTGCAGTACGCCGCCATCACCGGCGCCCGTGTCGTGGCGGTGGACGTGAACGAGGAGCGCCTGCGCACCGCCCGGCGCCTCGGCGCCGAGGTGGTGGTGCACGCCGGCGAGCAGGACCCGGTCGCGGCGATCCGCCGCCTCGGCGGCGCGCAGGCGGCGATCAGCACCGCCGTACAGCCCTCCGCGTTCGAGCAGGCGTTCGCGTCGCTCGCCCGGGGCGGCCGCCTGGTGTGCGTGGGCCTCCCGGCCGAGAACGCGATGCGCCTGCCGATCTTCGAGACCGTGCTGGGCGGCCTCTCCGTCATCGGCTCGATCGTCGGCACGCACCACGACCTGGAGGAGGTGTTCGCGCTGCACGCCCGCGGCAAGACCACCGTTGAGCGGGCCGAGGTGCCGCTGGACGACGTCAACGCGGCGATCGAGTCGGTGCTGGACGGGACCGCCGGCACCGCGCGCACCGTGCTGTGGCCGGTGCCGGTGGCCGACGCCGGGGCGCCGGCCCGCCGCGGCAGCACGGCGGCGGCCGCACGCGAGTTCGACCACACGGGCGCCTTCGAGCCGGGCGGCGTCATCGGCCTGCCGACGCGGCGCAGCGGCGGGACGGTCGCCGGGCGGTGAGCTCCGGGCCGCCGCTGGAGCCGGTCGAGCGGCTCTTCCGCGACCTCCGCTCGGACCCGTCCGGGCTGACGTCGCGGGAGGCCGCCCGCCGGCTCCAGGCCCACGGCCCGAACGAGCTGGAGCGCCGCGGGGGCGCCGCCTGGCCCCGGCAGGTGGCGGCCCAGATCGTCCACCCCCTCGCGCTGCTGCTCTGGGCGGCCGCCGGCCTGGCGGCCCTCGCCGGCACCGGGACGCTCGCGATCGCGATCGTCTGCGTCGTGGTGCTGAACGCGGCCGTCGCGGTGATCCAGGAGCGGCAGGCCGAGCGCGCCATCGACGCGCTGCGCCAGTTCCTCCCACCACAGGCGACGGTGCTGCGGGACGGCGTCCGCTGCGCGGTCCCAGCGCGGGAGCTCGTGACCGGCGACGTGCTCCTGCTGGAGGAGGGCGACCGCGTCTCGGCGGACGCGCGGCTGGTGTCCGGCGCCGTCGAGGTGGACATGTCCGCGCTGAGCGGCGAGTCGGCGCCCGTGCAGCGCGCCGCCGGCCTGGAGGACGCGCACCCGTCGCCGCTCCAGGCGCGGGACACCGTGTTCAGCGGGACGCTGTGCACCGGCGGTGAGGCCGTCGGCCTCGTCCGGGCCACGGGGATGCGCACCGAGCTCGGGCGGATCGCGGCGCTGTCGCAGCGGGGCGCCCGGGAGCCGAGTCCGCTCGAGCGCGAGGTGCGGCGCGTGGCGTGGCTGATCGCCGCGGTCGCGGTCGCCGCGGGCCTCGTGTTCATGGCGCTGGGGCTCCTCGCGGCGGGCCTGCCCGTGGCGGACGCGCTGAAGTTCGCGATCGGCCTGCTCGTGGCGAACGTGCCGGAGGGCCTCCTCCCCACCATCACCCTCGCCCTGGCGGTGTGCGTCCGGGCGCTCAGCCGGCGGGGGGCGCTGGTGAAGCGGCTGTCGGCCGTCGAGACGCTCGGCGCGGCGACGGTGATCTGCACGGACAAGACCGGGACGCTCACCGAGAACCGGATGCGGCCCGTGGCCGCCTGGTCGGCGGCCGGCGAGGTCGCCCTGCCGGCCGGGGCGGACGAGGAGACGCCCGCGCTCGGCCGGCTCGCCCGGCGGGCCGCCGCGTGCAGCACGGCCGTCGTCAACCCGTCCGGCGCCGGGCCGCCGTCCGGGGACCCCACGGAGGTGGCCATGCTCGAGGCGGCGGCGGCGCTCGGGGCGGACGTTAACGCCGGGCGGCGCGAGGCCGGCCGGCGCGCCGTGTTCCGCTTCGACGCCGTCCGGCGCACCATGGCGACGGTCGATGACGGCGACGACGGCCGGTGGGTGAGCGTGAAGGGCGCCCCGGAGACGATCGGGGCCCTCGCCGCCCGGATCGTCGGCGCCGACGGCGCCGAGCGCCCCATGACCGCGGACGATCGCCGCCGGGTGGCGAGCGCGGTCGAGGGGATGGCCGCTCGCGGCCTCCGCGTGCTGGCGGTCGCGGACCGCCCGCTCCGCGGCGGACGCGGCGCCGGCGGACCGGGAGGACGCCGAACGCGATCTCTGCCTCGTGGGACTCGTGGCGATGCACGACCCGCCGCGGGAGGCGGTGCCCGCCGCGGTGGAGCGGTGCCGGCGCGCCGGCATCCGGATAGTGGTGGTGACCGGCGACAACGGGCTCACCGCGGCCGCGGTCGCCCGCGAGGTCGGCATCGTCCGCGGCGCCGCGCGGGTGGTGACCGGCACGGAGCTTGCGGCGATGGGCGACGCCGAGCTGACGGCCGTGCTGGCCGAGCCGGACGGGCTGATCTTCGCCCGCACCGAGCCGGAGGCGAAGCTGCGGATCGCCGAGGCCCTCCGGGCGGGGGGCAACGTCGTCGCGATGACGGGGGACGGCGTGAACGACGCGCCCGCCCTGCGCCACGCGGACATCGGCGTCGCGATGGGGCGGTCCGGCACCGACGTCGCCCGCGAGGCGGCCACGATGATCCTGACCGATGACGACTTCGCGACGATCGTCGCCGCCGTCGAGGAGGGGCGGCGCGTCTACGCCAACGTCCGCCGGTTCGTGCTCTACATCCTGGCCCACTCCCCGCCGGAGGTCGTCCCCTTCCTGGCGTTCGCCCTCTCCGGCGGCGCGATCCCCCTGCCGCTGACCGTGATGCAGATCCTGGCGGTCGACCTCGGCACGGAGACGCTTCCCGCGCTCGCGCTCGGCCGCGAGCCGGCCGACCCCGACGTGATGGAGCGGCCGCCACGGTCCGCCGGCGCCCGCCTGGTGGACCGCGCCCTCCTCGGCCGCGCCTGGGGCGCGATGGGGCTCGCGTCGGCGGCGCTGGTGATGTTCGCGTTCCTGGGCGAGCTGGTGGCGGCCGGCTGGTCGCCGGGCGATCCCACCGGCGAGGGCAGCCCCCTGCACGGCGCGTGGGTGCAGGCGACGACGATGTCGTTCCTGGGGATCGTGGCCTGCCAGGTGGGCACCGCGATGGCGGCGCGCACCGACGACGGCGCGCGCACGCGCCCCGCCCTGCTCGCCAACCGGCTGCTGCTGTGGGGCATCGCCTTCGAGCTGGCGCTGTCGGCCCTGATCGTGACCGTCCCGCCCCTCCAGGAGCTCTTCGGGACGGCCGTGCCGACACTCCCATCGCTCCTGATGCTGCCGGCGTTCCCGGTGCTGGTGTGGGCGGCGGACGCGGCGCGCCGGCGCCGGCGCCTGCGCCGCGTCGACGTGCGGGCGGCCACCGCCTGACGGCCGGGGGACGACCCGCAGCCGCGTCGCGGGATCATCCGCGAGCGCGTCCGTGGGGACCCGGTGGGCGCGCCGCCCCCGGGCGCCTAGCCTCGGGCGCGATGAGGGGAATCGCCGCACACGCCTCCCGGCTCGTCCGCCGCGCGCCGCTGCGCGGCCCCGCCCGCGACCTGGGCGGCCCGGCGATGCCGGGCGACGACCTGCTGCCCGACGCGGCCGCAGCGGCGACGCACGCGGCCACGATCGCGGCCCCGCCCGAGCGGGTGTGGCCGTGGCTCGCCCAGATGGGGGTCGGCCGCGCCGGCTTCTACGCGCTGGACGCGGTCGACAACCGCGGCCGCCCGAGCGCCCGCGAGATCCACCCCGAGTGGGCGACGGTGCGCGCCGGCGACCGCGTCCCGGCCGACGAGCGGGGCGGCCACTTCGAGGTGCTGGAGGCGGAGGAGCCGCGGGCCCTGGTGCTCGGCGCGCTCTGGGACGCCGACGCCCGGCGCAACGTCCCGTTCGCGGGGCCCCGGCCGCCGCGCCACTGGCGGGCGACGTGGGCCTTCGCGCTGGAGCCGGCGGGCTGCGGCCGGACGCGCCTGCGCGTGCGGGCGCGTGTCGCGCGCCCGGCCTCCGGCGCCGTCGGGACCGCGTGGGTCCGGGCGCACGCCGTGATGCAGCGCGTTCAGCTGTGGAACCTGGCGCGCCGCGCGGAGGGCCGCGCCGGCACGGGCTGGCGCGACGTGGCCACCGGGCTCGCCGGCGCCGGCCGCATCGCGGCGGCCCTGGCGACGCCCCACCGGCGCGACCGCCGGGCCACCTGGGGCGCCGGTCCGGCCCTCGCCGCGCGCCGGCACCCGGGCGACGACCTCGTCCCCGCGCCACGGTGGGGGTGGACGCACGCGGTCACCGTCGACGCCCCCGCTGCCGACGTGTGGCCGTGGATCGCCCAGATCGGCGCCGACCGGGCCGGGTTCTACAGCTACACGTGGCTCGAGAACCTGGCCGGCTGCGGCATCCGCGACGCCGAGCGCATCCACCCCGAGTGGCAGGCGCGGCCCGGCGACCGCTTGGTGCTCCACCCCGAGGCGCCGCCCCTGACGATCGCCGAGGTCGCCGAGGGGCGCCACATGGTCGCCCACGGCCCGGCCGACCCGGCGGCGCGCGCCGCCGGGCGGCCCTGGGCGGCCGCGAGCTGGCTGCTGGCCGCCGAGCCCCTCGCCCACGGCCGCACCCGGATCGTGAGCCGCTACCGGTGCGCCTGCTCGGACGACCTGCGCACGCGCCTCGCCATGGGCCCGGCCCTGCTCGAGCCCGTCGGGTTCGACGATGGATCGGCGGATGCTGCGCGGGATCGCCCGCAGGGCGCGGGGGCGCCCGTGAGACCCGCGACCTCGGCGGGACACCCCGCACGGGCCCTGCGGGCGACGGATCCCGGCGGCGACCGGGTGCTGCTGCGCGACGGGCGCAGCGTCGCCGTGCGGCTGTGCCGCGAGGACGACGCCGACGGCATCGCCGCGATGATCGCCGGGATGTCGCCCGATGCCCGGGCGATGCGGTTCGGCGCCGCGCGCGGCGGGCTCACCGCACGCGAGGCCGCGGACATGGCGGCGGGACCGGGGCCGCTGGGCGCCGGCGTGGTGGCCGTGGCGGGCGGGGAGGGCGAGCGGATCGTGGCCGTGGCCCGCTACCACCGGGCCGAGGGGGCGGCCGACGCGGAGCTCGCCGCCGCCGTGGCCGACCGCTGGCAGGGCCTCGGCCTGGGGACGGCCCTCGTCGAGCGCCTGTGCGACCACGCCGCCGCCCACGGCATCGACGCCTTCTGGGCCTGGATGCGCACCGACAACCGGCGGATGCGGAGCGTCCTCGACGGACTCGGCGGCCCCGTGACGGTGGAGCGGACCCGCGACGGCATCCTCGCCCGCATCTCCGTGCACCACGACGCGGCCCGCGACGACGTCCTCGGCGCGCGGGACGCCGCGGCCGCGGCCGCGTCGCTGCGCCCCCTGATGCGGCCCGAGGGGATCGCGGTCGTGGGCGCCTCGCGCGACGCCGGCGCGCCGGGCGGCGCCGTGCTGCGCGCGCTCCTCGAGGGCGGCCGGGCGACGCCCGTCTACGCGGTCAACCGGGCCGCCGACGTCGTGGCGGGACGCCGCGCGTACCGCTCGCTCGCCCTGCTGCCGGGTCCGGTTGACCTGGTCGTGGCGGCCGTGCCGGCGGAGGGGGTGCCGGCCGTGGCCCGGGAGGCCGCGGCGTGCGGCGCCCGCGCCCTCGTCGTGCTGTCGGCCGGGTTCGCCGAGCAGGACGCGCACGGCGCCGAGCTCCAGGCCGAGCTCGTCCACGTGTGCCGCACCGCGGGAGTCCGCCTGGTGGGCCCCAACTGCCTCGGCGTCTCGGTGAGCGCCGGGCCGGCGCCGTTCGACGCCACCTTCGGCCCGCTGCCGGCCCGCCGGGGACGGATCGCGCTGGCCTCCCAGAGCGGCGGCCTCGGGGTGGCGGCGCTCGCGCACTGCGCGGCGCGGGGGATCGGCACGTCCGCGTTCGTGAGCCTCGGCAACGGCGCCGACGTCGCCCCGGAGGACCTGCTCGCCTGGTGGGACGCCGACCCCGACACCCGTGCCGCGCTGCTGTACCTGGAGGGCGCCGGCGACCCGCGGCGGTTCGCCAGGATCGCCCGGCGCGTCTCGCGGGGGACCCCCGTCGTCGCCCTCAAGGGCGGCCGCGGAGGCGCCGGGCGGCGCGCAGCCGGCTCGCACACCGCCGCCCTGGCCGGCGGCGAGCCGATGACCGAGGCGCTGTTCGACCTGGCGGGCGTCGTGCGCGCGGACACGCTGGAGGAGCTGCTCGAGACGGGCGAGGTGCTCGCCTCCCAGCCGCTCCCCGCCGGGCCGCGCCTCGGCATCGTGTCCAACGCCGGGGGACCGGCGATCCTCGCAGCCGACGCCGCGGAGGCGCTCGGTCTGGAGGTGCCGCTGTTCGGCGACGTCCTGCGCGCGCTGCTCACGTCGATGCGCACGGCACCCGCCGCCGCCGGCAACCCGGTGGACCTCGGGGCCGGCGCGGGCGCCGACGCCCTGGAGCGGGCGGGGCGCACGATCCTCGCCTCCGGGGAGGTCGACGCCCTGCTCGTCCTGGTCACGCCAGTGCGCAGCAGCGACCACGAGGCGATGATCCGGGCGGCGGAGGCGCTGAGCGAACGATCGCATCCCCGTGGTGGGCTGCGTGGTGGGCCCGCGTCCGGAGCCGCCCGCGGGCGAGCCGCCCATCCCCTGGTTGACGATGCCGGAGGGCGCAGCGCGGTCGCTGGCTGGAGCCTGGCGAGCGGCGCAGGCGAGCAACCGCCCCGACGACCCGCCCGTGGCGCCCGCCGGCGCCGACGCCGCCGCGGCCCGGGCCGCGCTCGCCGAAGCGGCGCCCGGCGCGTGGCTCGGCCCCGAGGCCGTCGAGCGGGTGCTCGCGGCCTACGGCATTCCGGTGCTCCGCGCAGTCCATGCTGCCGACGCCGCCGGCGTCGCGGCGGCGCAGGCCGCCATCGGCGGCCCCGTCGCGGTGAAGCTCGTGAGCGGCACGCTCACCCACAAGTCGGACGTGGGGGGCGTGGTGCTCGGCCTCCGCACGCCCGACGAGGCCGCGGCCGCGGCCGAGCGGATCGCCGACGCGTTGCGGCGACGCGGGCTCGGGGCGCAGATGGAGGGCCTGCTGGTGCAGGAGATGGCCCCCGCCGGGACCGACCTCATCGTGGGCGGGCTCCAGGACCCGCTGTTCGGGCCGTGCGTCCTCGCCGGCATCGGCGGCGCCGACGCCGAGGTGTGGCGGGACCGCCGCGTGGCGCTCGCCCCCGTGGGCCCGGCGTCGGCCCACGAGATCTGGCACCACCTGCGCGGCGCGGCGCTCCTCGACGGCTGGCGCGGCCTGCCCCCGGTGTCCCGCGACGCCCTCGCCGAGCTCACCGCGCGAGTGGGCTGGCTCATGTCCGACCTGCCGGGGGTCGCCGAGATGGACCTGAACCCGGTGCGCGCGGCGGCCGACGGGCGGCTCGTCGCCGTGGACGCCCGCATCCGCCGGGCGGAGACCCGAGAACCGCCTCCGTAGTCCCCCGCACCGGCGGCCGGGCGGCGCCCCGATGGCCGTGGCGACCCCGTCGCGGGAGGCTCGCGTCGGCGGCCGGTGGTCGGCCGCCCACGAGGACGGGAGCAGCCATGAGCGAATCGATCCTGGGGTCCGCCGAGGTCCGCACCGCCGCGCTCGAGGAGCGCGTCGGCGCGCTGGAGCGTGAGGTCGAGACCCTGCGCGAGGACCTCCGCGCCCTGGCGGCGTCGGTCCGGGCCGCCTCCGCCCCCGTCGAGCCGTGACGGCGCTGGAGCTCGCGCGCTGATCCGCGACCTGCTGGACGCGACGGCCGGCCGCGCGATCCTGCTCATCACGCACTCGCGGATCGGCCTGGACGCGTTCGACCGGATCCTGGAGCTCCGGGACGGCCGCATCCGTGTGCGCTCCGAGCCCGTCGCCGCCGCGCGGTAAACCCGAACCGCGGGGCCGCGCCGACGCCGATGGCCCGACCCGCTCCGGGCGGGATCCTGGTCGCAGCATTGGAGACGGACCGCGACGGAGGAGCCATCATGGGAACGGAGACGCCGATGCGGGATGCACCCGCGCACCTCGCGGCCGGCGAGTCGGACATCGCCGGCCGGGCCGTCTTCGCGTGGGTGCTGGTGCCCGCGGCGGGGCGCATGGTCCACGAGCTCGCGGAGGGCCACGACGCCCACGGGGCGGTCGATGAGCTCCGCGCCGCGGTGCGGCTGCTCGACCGGCTCGGCTGGCCGGACGACGAGTCCGGCGACACCCGGCTGACGCCGGACGAGGCGGCCGTGGTGCGGGTGGCGGCGCGGTCGCAGGCGGGCCGCGGCGTGAACCCCGACCGCGCGGCGCGTGGGCGGGTCGCCCGCGGCCACGTCGTGGAGCCCCCCCGGACGAGCGCGCTCTCGGCCGTGCTGGACGCCCTCGAGCGGAGGCGATGATGAGCGCCGGCGAGACCCCCGTGACACCCACCGCACCGGACCGATGTGCAGCGTGCGGGGCGCCGCACGACGCGCCCGTCCCGCCGCTGCCGGTGCCGCCCGCGCCTGAGCACGCGGCGCCCGCCGGCACGCACTGCGAGTGGTGCGGCGCGGAGTTCCCGGACGCGGACTGAGATCCCCGGGCCGCCGTCCTAGACGGCGGCGCCGACCAGGCTGCCGACCGCGGCGGTGAGCCCCATCGCCGCCGCGCCCCACAGCGTCACCCGGGCCACCGCCGGCCAGCGCGGCGCGCCGCCCAGCGCGGCGCCGATCGCGCCGAGGCCCGCGAGCGCGACGATCGTGAGGCCCACGACCAGCGCCACCCGCACCGGCGCGCCCCCGGGGACGGCGGCGGCCGCGACGGGGACCGTCGCCCCCGCGGTGAACGCGATCGCCGACGCCCAGGCCGCCTGCCACGGCCGCGCCATCCGCTCCTCCGCCAGGCCCAGCTCGTCGCGGGCGTGGGCGCCGAGGGCGTCCCGCGCGGTGAGCGCCGCCGCGACGCGGTGCGCCAGCTCGGAGGGGAGCCCCCGGCGCTCGTAGATCCCGGCGAGCTCCTCCAGCTCCCCCTCCGGGTCGGCGCGGAGCTCGCGGCGCTCCAGGTCCAGGTCGGCGTTCTCGGCGTCGCGCTGCGACGAGACGGACACGTACTCGCCGGCGGCCATCGACAGCGCGCCGGCGGCCAGGCCGGCGAACCCGGCGACGAGCGCCGCGCTGTGGGACGCCCCGCCGGCGACCACGCCGAGCAGCAGGCTCGAGACGGAGACGAGCCCGTCGTTGGCGCCGAGGACGGCCGCCCGCAGCCAGTTGCTGCGCGCCGCTGAGGTGACGCTCGGCGTGGGCGCGGCGCGGCAGGGGCACGATGCGCACAGCCTGCCAGCTGTGGAGGGCTACCCGGCGGCGGGGAGGAGCGACGCCGGCATCCGCCCGCTCACGCCGGCACGCCGACGATGCCGCCGGCCGGCGCGGCCGTCGACGACCATCTCGCGCAGGAACGGCGCCAGGAAGCGCCCGCCCACCTTCGCGACCGGCCACGCGGGCGTGGGGTCGGCGGCGCCCTCGGCGGGCTGCTGGGCGCCGGACGGCAGGGCCCGTCCGCGCCGGCCGTCCCACATCCAGCCGGACAACGACGGCGGCCCCGGGACGCCGTCCGGGAGCGCGCCGGCGGCCGCCGCCGCGATCTGGCCGGCTGCGACGTCCGCCTGCTGGCACGCGATGCCGCCCTGCTTCACCGGGTTGGTCGGTGCCGTCTCCCACCGCCCAGACGTCCGGGAGGCCGGACACCCGGGCGTCGGACCCCACGGGGATGAACCCGTGTCCGTCGGCCGGGAGGCCCTCGATCGCCGGCCCGCGGTACACGGGGAGGGCGATCGCGCGGTCGGCCCACACCGTGGACCCGTCGGCGAGCAGCAGGCAGCCCGCGTTCCAGGCGCGGGCGGCGGCGCCCGTGCGCACCTCGATGCGCGAGCGGGCCAGCGTGCCCTGCACCGCCGCGCTGGCGTCGGGCCCGAAGAGCCCGAGCGGGCGTCTCCTCGGACGTGATCACGCTGATCGCCACCGATTCCCCGCCACCCTGCCCCACGAGGTGCTCGCGGGTCATGAGCGCGAGCTCGTAGGCGGCGAGCGGCCAGCCACAGCCGGCCGGCACCACGATGGCCATCTCCACGCCGGCGCCGCGCAGCCCGCGGTGGCTCACGTCGTCGACCATCCCGCGAACGGCTTCCACGTCCTCCTGGCCCCGGAACGTCAGGGCCCCCGGCACCGCCGCGACCGGCGTGGCGCCGACGGCGACCACGAGCGCGTCATAGGTCAGCACCTCGCCGCCCTCGAGCACCACGACGTGCCTGGCGGGCTCCACCGTCGCGATGCGTCCCGGCAGGAGCGTCGCGCCGGCGCGATGGACGACGTCGGCGAGGCGCAGGTCGACGGCGGTCCCGAGCCCGAAGGCGCGCGCCGTCGCCGTCCCGGGGACGGTGAAGCGGCGGCCGGGGTCGACGACGGTCACGTCGACCGCGTCGCCGGCGAACTCGCGCAGGGCGAGCGCGGTCTCGAGGCCGGCGATGCCGCCGCCGGCGACGAGGACGCGGTGCGGCGCGGTGTGGGGTCCGGTCACACCGGGGAGTGTCGGCCGCCTCCGTCCGCGGACCATCAGGGCGGGCCGGGTTCCGCGCTGCGGACTTGCCGCAGGCCGCGTGCGGCGGGCTCGCGCGGTCGATCCCGCGCACCCCCGGATGGTGCCCGCGGGTCGCCGGCGCCGATCCTCTCCGGGTCACCACCGCACCGACGAGAGAGGTCCTCCGATGAGCGACAGCGACGACGACGACCGCCGGTACCGGATCCGGCCCAAGCACACCTTCCGGCTCGTGGTGGGACTGTTCGTGGCCGGCCTCGCGCTCGGCGGGGTGCTCGTCGGCATGGGGGCGGCGTCCGTCGGCTCCTCGGTCGAGGAGGACGTCGCGGCCGCGCCCGCCGCCACCGCGCCGGCGTCCGCCAGCGCGCCGGCGGGCGGCGACCACTCCGGCATGGACATGGGCGGCACCTCCACGACCGCGGCGGCGACGACCGCGGCGGCCGACGCGCCGGCCGAGCCCGCCAACCGGGCCGAGCCCTACGGCACCCGGCCGCTGAAGTACACGATGGACGGGAACGTGAAGGTGTTCCGCCTCACCGCGGCGCCCGTGGCGTGGCGCGTCGACGACACCCACACGATGCAGGCGTGGGCCTACAACGGGCAGGTCCCCGGACCCGTCATCCGCGCGAAGGTCGGCGACCGCATCCGGATCGTGGTGACCAACCACCTGCCCGAGGCGACGACCATCCACTGGCACGGCGTCGCCCTGCCGATCAGCCAGGACGGCGTCCCCGGCATCTCGCAGGACCCGATCGCCCCCGGGAAGAGCTTCACGTACGAGTTCGACCTGAAGGCGCCGGGGCTCGCGATGTACCACCCCCACTTCAACACGCTGGCCCAGCAGACCAAGGGCCTGTACGGCGTGCTCATCGTGGACCCGGCCGAGGCCCCCGACCCGAACGTGCTCGAGGCGTTCCAGGTCCTGTCCGAGGGCGGCGGCCAGTTCCTGATCAACGGCAAGAGCTTCCCCTCCACCGACGCGTACCCGGTGAAGGTGGGCCAGAAGGTCCGCGTCCACATCGTGAACCTCGGGGAGATGGACCACCCCATGCACCTGCACGGGTTCCTCTTCACCGTCGTCGCGCAGGACGGCGGCGCGATCCCGGAGGCCGCCCGCCACGCGGTCTACACCCAGAACGTGGCGCCCGGCGAGTCCTTCACGATCGAATTCACGCCCGACGAGCCCGGCACCTGGCTCTTCCACTGTCACATCCTGGGCCACGTGACTGGCCCGAACGGCACCGACGCGGGCATGATCACCCCGTTCGTCGTGAAGTAAGGACGGGGTGCCGACCGGACCGGTCCTGACCGTGAACGCGGGGTCCACCAGCCTGAAGCTGCGGCTGGTGGACCCCGCGGGCGCGTCACGAGGACGTCCCGTCGCTGGAGGAGGTCCCGCCCGGCGTCGTCGCCGTGGGGCACCGCATCGTCCACGGCGGGCCCCGCCTGACCGCCCCCGCGCTGCTGGACGACGACACGGCCGCCGGGCTCCGGGAGGCCGCGGCCCTCGCGCCGCTGCACGACCGGCCGGCGATCGACGCGATCGCGGAGGCGCGGCGGGCGCTGCCCGACGTCCCCCACGTGCTGGTGCCGGACACCGCCTTCCACACGACGATGCCGGCGGAGGCGACGACCTACGCGGTCCCCGCCCGCTGGCGCGAGGAGTGGGGCGTGCGCCGCTACGGCTTCCACGGCCTGTCGGTCGGGTGGGCGGCGGAGCGTGCGGCGGCGATGCTCGGCCGCGACGACCTGCGCCTGGTGGTGTGCCACCTGGGCGGCGGCGCGTCGGTCACCGCGGTGCGCGCCGGGCGCTCGGTGGACACGACGATGGGCTTCGGCCCCCTCGAGGGGCGTGGTGATGGCCACCCGCTCCGGCTCGGTCAACCCGGACGTGCCGCTGCACCTGGTGCTGCGCCACGGGGTCCCTGCGGCGGAGGTGGAGCGGGCGCTGAACGAGGACAGCGGCCTGCGGGCCCTGGCGGGGACCGGCGACATGCGTGAGGTCGAGGCGGCCGCGGCCCGCGGCGACGACCGCGCGGCGCTGGCGCTGGCCGTGCACGACCACCGCCTGGCGGCCGCCGTGGCGGCGATGGCGGCCGCGCTCGGCGGGATGGACGCGCTGGCCTTCACGGGCGGCGTCGGCGAGGGCTCGGGGCGCACCCGCGCCGAGGCCGCCCGCCGGCTCGCGTTCCTGGGGGTGGCGGTGGACCCTGACGGGGACGGGGGCGCGGGGGACCGCGACGTGTCCGCCCCCGGCGCCCGGGTGCGGACGCTGGTGGTGGGCTCCCGGGAGGACCTGGTGATCGCGCGGTCCGTGTGGGCCGTGCTCGACGGAGGGGGATGACGTGACGACGCCGGACGAGCTGGGGCGGCTGGACGCCTGGTGGAGGGCCGCGAACTACCTGTCGGTGGGCCAGATCTACCTGCTGGACAACCCGCTCCTCCGCGAACCGCTGCGCATCGAGCACGTCAAGCCGCGCCTGCTGGGGCACTGGGGCACCTCGCCGGGGCTGAACCTGGTCTACGCCCACATGAACCGCGCGATCCGGGCGCGCGACGTCGACGCGCTGTACGTCACGGGCCCCGGCCACGGCGGGCCGGCGCTCGTGGCCAGCGCGTGGCTGGACGGGCACCTACAGCGAGGTCTACCCGGAGGTCACGCGCGACGGCGCGGGCATGCGCCGGCTGTTCCGCCAGTTCTCGTTCCCGGGCGGGATCCCCAGCCACGTGGCGCCCGAGACGCCCGGCTCCATCCACGAGGGCGGCGAGCTCGGGTACGCCCTGACCCACGCCTACGGGGCGGCGCTCGACAACCCGGACCTGGTGGTGTGCTGCGTCGTGGGCGACGGCGAGGCCGAGACCGGCCCGCTCGCGGCGAGCTGGCACTCCAACAAGTTCCTGGACCCCGCCGGCGACGGGGCGGTGCTGCCGGTGCTGCACCTGAACGGCTACAAGATCGCCAACCCCACGGTGCTCGCGCGGATCCCCCGCGAGGAGCTCGACGCCCTGCTGCGCGGCTACGGCCACTGGCCGATCCACGTGGAGGGCGACGACCCCGCCGCCGTCCACGTGCGCATGGCCGAGGCGCTCGACGAGGCCCTCGACGCGATCGCGGCGATCCAGGCCGCCGCCCGGGACGGCGGGGGCGCGGGGACCCGGCCGGTGTGGCCCATGATCGTGCTGCGCACGCCGAAGGGCTGGACCGGCCCGAAGGAGGTGGACGGCAAGCCCACCGAGGGGACGTGGCGCTCCCACCAGGTGCCGCTGGCGGCCATGGCGGGCCGGCCCGACCACCTCGCGCTGCTCGAGACGTGGATGCGCTCGTACCGCCCGGAGGAGCTCTTCGACGAGGACGGGCGCCCGCGCGACGACCTGCTGGCCCCCGCCCCGGAGGGGCCGCGCCGGATGAGCGCCAGCCCGCACGCCAACGGCGGCGGCCTGCTGCGGCCGCTCGCGATGCCCGACATGCGCGACCACGCCGTCGCGGTGGACGCGCCGGGCGACGCGACGGCGTCCGCCACCACCGTGCTGGGCGGCTTCCTGCGCGACGTGATGGCGCTGAACGCGGCCCACCGCAACTTCCGGATCATGGGGCCCGACGAGACGGCGTCGAACCGGCTGCAGGACGTCTTCGACGTCACCGCCCGCGCCTGGGACGCGGAGATCCTCCCGACCGACGACCACCTGGCACCCGACGGCCGGGTGATGGAGGTCCTGTCCGAGCACCTCTGCCAGGGGTGGCTGGAGGGCTACCTGCTCACCGGCCGGCACGGCGTCTTCAACTGCTACGAGGCGTTCATCCACATCATCGACTCGATGTTCAACCAGCACGCGAAGTGGCTGAAGACGAGCCGCGAGATCCCGTGGCGGCGGCCGATCGCGTCGCTCAACTACCTGCTCACGTCGCACGTGTGGCGCCAGGACCACAACGGGTTCTCGCACCAGGACCCCGGCTTCATCGACCACGTGGTCAACAAGAAGGCGGAGATCGTGCGGGTGTACCTGCCGCCCGACGCGAACACCCTGCTGTCGGTGGCCGACCACTGCCTGCGGTCGCGCCAGTACGTCAACGTGATCGTGGCCGGCAAGCAGCCGGCGCCCCAGTGGCTGACGATGGACGAGGCGATCCTCCACTGCACCCGCGGCGTCGGGATCTGGCCGTGGGCCTCCACCGGCGGCGGGAACGGCGACCCCGACGTGGTGCTGGCCTGCGCCGGCGACGTGCCGACCCTGGAGACGCTCGCCGCCGCCCGCCTGCTGAACGAGCATCTGCCCGACCTGGCGGTGCGCGTGGTGAACGTGGTCGACCTGATGCGGCTGCAGCCCACGAGCGAGCACCCGCACGGGATGTCCGACCGGGAGTTCGACGGCGTGTTCACCACCGACAAGCCCGTCGTCTTCGCCTACCACGGCTACCCGTGGCTCATCCACCGCCTGACGTACCGGCGGACGAACCACGCCAACGTGCACGTGCGCGGCTACAAGGAGGAGGGGACGACGACGACGCCCTTCGACATGGTGATGATGAACGACCTCGACCGGTTCCACCTGGTCATCGACGTCATCGACCGGGTGCCGGGGCTCGGGCAGCGCGCGGCGGAGCTGCGCCAGGAGATGGTCGACCGGCGCCTCGCGTGCCGCGCCTGGACCCGCGCGACCGGCGAGGACCACCCCGACGTGGTGGAGTGGCACTGGAGCCCCGCGCAGGCGGACCCGATGTGAGCCCGGCCGCCGGCGACCGCCCGGCCGGCCCCCGCGCCGACCCCGACTCGCGCTGGGTCATCCGGGAGGATCGGCTCGACCTCGCCCGCCTCGGGTTCGCCGAGTCGGTCTTCGCGCTCTCCAACGGCCACCTCGGGCTGCGGGGCAACCTGGACGAGGGCGAGCCGCGGGCCATCGGCGGGACGTACCTGAACGGCTTCCACGAGACCCTTCCCCTGGGCTACGGGGAGCGCGGGTACGGCTATCCCGAGGACGGCCAGACCGTGGTCAACGTGACCGACGGGAAGCTGATCCGGCTGCTGATCGAGGACGAGCCCCTCGACGTCACCCGCGGCGAGCTCGAGCATCATGAACGCACGCTCGACATGCGCACGGGCATCCTCGAGCGGCGGCTGCTCTGGACGACACGGGCGGGACGCGCGGTGCGCGTCACCAGCCGGCGTCTCGTCTCGCTGCGCATGCGGAGCGTCGCGGCGATCAGCTACGAGGTGGAGGCGGTCAACCGGCCGGTGCGCGTCGCCCTCCAGTCCAACCTCCTCGCCAACCGGATCGACGCGACGGAGGAGACGGACCCGCGGCGGGCGGCGGCCCTGGGCGCCGTCCTGGTGCCCCGCCTCAACGTCCACGAGGGCCTGCGCGTGGTCCTGGCCCACACCACCCGGCGCAGCGGCCTGTCGCTGGCGGCGGGCATGGAGCACGCCATCGAGTGCGAGGTGGAGCCGCTCACCCTGACGGCGTGCGAGCCCGACCTGGGGCGCCTCACCGTGTCGGCCCTCCTGCACCCGGAGCGGCCGCTGCGCATGACGAAGCTCCTCGCCTACCACTGGTCGGCCCACCAGTCGATCGAGTGGCTGCGGGACCAGGTGGACGCGAGCCTCCAGAACGCGCTCGCCGAGGGCTGGGAGGGCCTCGCGGCGATGCAACGCGAGCACCTGGACGGCTACTGGAGGAACGCCAAGCTCGAGCTGGACGGCGACCCCGAGCTCGAGCGCGCCCTGCGCTTCGCGCAGTTCCAGCTCGTGCAGGCCGCCACGCGCGCCGACGGCCGCGCGATCCCCGCGAAGGGGCTCACGGGCCCGGGCTACGACGGCCACGCCTTCTGGGACACGGAGGGCTACGTCCTCCCGGTGCTCGCCTACTCCCAGCCGCGCCTGGCCCGCGACGCGCTGCGCTGGCGCCACTCCATCCTCGACATGGCGCGCGACCGCGCCCGCCAGCTGGGGTTGCGCGGCGCCCTGTTCCCGTGGAGGACGATCCGGGGCGAGGAGTGCTCCAGCTACTGGCCCGCGGGGACCGCCGCCCTCCACGTCAACGCCGACATCGCGCGCGCCGTCCAGCTCTACGTGGACGTGACCCTGGACGAGGAGTTCGACCGCGCGGAGGGGCTCGATCTGCTCGTCGAGACGGCGCGGCTGTGGGCCAGTCACGGGTATCACGACGCCGGCGGGCGCTTCCGCATCGACGGCGTCACCGGCCCGGACGAGTACTCGGCGCTCGAGGACAACAACGCCTACACGAACCTCCTGGCCCGCGACAACATGCGCTGGGCCGCGGCCGCGGCCGAGCGCCACCCGGCCGAGGCGGCCGAGCTCGGCGTGGACGCGGAGGAGGTCGCCGCCTGGCGGCGCGCGGCCGCAGCGATGACGCTCCCCTACGACGAGCGCCTCGGGGTGCACCAGCAGAGCCAGGGCTTCACGGAGCGCGAGCGCTGGGACTTCGCCGCGACCGCCCAGGATGCCTATCCCCTCTTCCTGCACCACCACTACCTCGAGATCTACCGCCGCCAGGTCGTGAAGCAGGCGGACCTCGTGATGGCGATGTTCACCTGCCCGGACGCCTTCACCGACGAGGAGAAGCGGCGCAACTTCGACTACTACGAGGAGCTCACCGTCCGCGACTCGTCCCTGTCGGCCAGCATGCAGGGGATCATCGCCGCGGAGGTGGGCCACCTGGACCTGGCCTACGACTACCTGTGCGAGGCGGCCTTCACCGACCTCGACGACCTGACCGGCGACAGCCGGGACGGGCTCCACATGGCCTCGCTGGCGGGCGCCCTGCTCGCGGCGGCCGCCGGGTTCGGGGGGCTGCGCCGCACGCGGGAGGGCCTCTCGTTCCGCCCGCGCCTGCCCCGCGCGCTGACGCGGCTGTCGATGCCCCTCATGTTCCGGGGCCGGCGGCTGTTCGTCGAGGTGCTCCCGCACGAGGCCCGCTACACCCTCGACCCCGGCGACGCCCCGCTCGAGCTCGTCCACTGGGGCGAGCGCGTGACCGTCGAGCGGACCGTCGCCCGGCCGATCCCCCCGGCGCCCGATCTGCCGCCGCCCCGCCAGCCGCCCGGGCGCGCGCCGCGGCATCGCAGAGCCCTGGAGTGAGCGGGGACCCCACGACGCGGCCCACTGGATTAAGCTGGGTCGGAAGTGGGCACGGATCAAGATTCGGCCAGCCCCGGAGCCGGACAGGGAACGCTCGACGCGGGCCTCCTGGGCCTCGTGGCGGAGATCGCCGCGTTGGACGCCGTCGCCCTCATGGTGCGCGACGCGACGGGGACGGTCCTGCGCACCTCGTGGCCGGAGGATCACGGGGGACTCGAGCTCCCGCCGTCCGCCGATCCCGCCGACATCCTGTCGCGCATCGGTGCGCCGGCCGGGGCCGTGGTGACGGCGGTCGCGCCGGTGGAAGAGGGCGTCGACGCCCTGATCGTCGGCGACTTCGTCGCCGACCGGGGCGTCACGATGGAGTCGAGCGCGCGGGCGATCGACGCGTTCGCCGGCCTCCTGGCGTCGAGCATCGCGCTCGAGGGCGCGCGCCGGCGCGCCGAGGACGACCGGGCCCGGATGGCGAGCCTCGTGGACGCGGGGCTGTCGCTCGGTCGCGAGCTGGCCCTCGACGACCTGCTCACCCAGATCGTCCAGTCGGCGCGCACCGTGCTCGGCGCGCGCTACGCGGCGCTTGGGCGTCCTGGACTCCACCGGCACGGAGCTGGCCCAGTTCGTCACGGCCGGGCTGACGGAGGAGCAGCGCGACCGCGATCGGTCCCCTGCCCCGCGGGCGCGGCATCCTGGGCGTGCTGATCCGCGACGCGCGCCCCCTGCGGCTCGAGCGGCCTGGGGGACGACCCGCGCTCGGCGGGCTTCCCGCCGAACCATCCGCCGATGACAGTCGTTCCTCGGCGTCCCGGTCGCCCTGCGCGGCCAGGCCTTCGGCAACCTCTACCTCACCGACAAGGCCGGCGGCGCCCCGTTCACCGAGGAGGACGAGCAGCTGGCGATGACGCTGGCGGCCCAGGCGGCCGTCGCGGTCGACAACGTCCGCCGGCTACGAGGCCGAGCGACTGCGCGCGGACGAGATCGAGAGCGTCCTGGAGGTCGGCGCGCGCCGTGCTGTACGACGCTCGACATCGACGCGCTCCTGCCCGCTCGTCGCCCGGCGCGCGCGGCGCCTGACCGGCGCCGAGACGGTCGGCGTGGCGGTGCGCGACGGCGACGAGCTCGTGTTCCGGTACGCGCACGGCGTTCGACGCCCTCGGCATGGAGGGCAGCCGCGGCCCGCTCCGACCCGGACGCCCTCGCCGAGCCTGCTGCGGACCTCGCTCGGCGCGCCCGAGGTGCAGGTGTGCGCGCTCGAGCGTGGGCGGCGTCACCGCCGGCGCGCTCGTCGCGGTGGGGTGGCGGCCCGTTCGACGAGGGCGCCCGGCGGCTGCTGGAGACCTTCTCGAGCCAGGTGGCCGTGGCCCTCGTCAACGCGCGGGCGGTGGCGGGCGAGCGCGAGAGCCTGCTGGAGGCGGCCCAGCGGGAGGCCGCAGAAGATCCGCGAGCGCGCGGCAGGCCGAGAGCCTCCGCAGGCGCGCGTCGAGGCGCAGGAGGCCGAGCGGGCGCGGGTCGCGCGCGAGCTGCACGACGAGTCCGGCCAGGTGCTCACCGCCCTCGCCGTCCACCTGCGCGCGCTCGAGGCTGACGTGGGGCCCGGCGAGATCCAGGACCGGATCGCAGAGATGCGCCGCTCGCTGGCCGAGGCCTCGGTGGGCCTCCGCGAGCTGACCACCCGGCTCCGGCCGACGGCGATCGACGAGCACGGCCTGGCCGACGCGATCGAGGAGCAGGCGGCCCGCCTGCGCCGGACCGGGCTTGGCGGTCGACGTGGAGCTCCGCGGCCTCGACGCCTCCCCTCCCCGAGGAGGTGCAGACCGTGATCTTCCGGGTCGGCGCAGGAGTGCATGACCAACGTCGCGCGCCACAGCCAGGCCACGCACGCCAGCGTGGTGGTGAGCGTCCACGAGGGTACGGGTCCGCCTCGTGGTCGAGGACGACGGCACGGGCTTCGACCCGTCGGCGCCGACATCCCGCTTCGGCCTGGCCGGCATCCGCGAGCGCGTGGAGATGCTCGGCGGCGCGCTGCGCATCGAGTCGTCGCCCGGCAGCGGGACCGCCGTCGTCGTCGACCTGGAGGTCGAATGAGCACCGACCCGGAACCCATCCGCATCATGCTCGTCGACGACCACGCCGTGCTCCGCTCGGGGCTGCGGCTCCTGCTGGAGCGCGAGGAGGGCCTCGAGCCCGTCGGCGAGGCCGGCGACGGCCGAGGACGCGATCCGCGCGCTCCCGCGCGCTGCGGCCCGACGTCGTCGTGATCGACATCGAGATGCCCGGGATGGGCGGCCTGGCGGGAGCCGCGAAGATCCGGGAACGGGCTCCCGACGCGCGGATCCTGTTCCTGTCGATGCACGACCAGGCGCGCGACGTGCGCCAGGCGTTCGACGCGGGCGCCGACGGCTACCTGCTCAAGTCGGCCGCGGACGAGGACCTCGTGCGCGCCGTCCGGGCCGTCGCGAGCGGCGAGCGGTACGTCCACCCGTCCCTCGGCGCGGTGCTCGCCTCCACCGCCGTCGGAGGGCCCTCTGGGCGAGCTGACCTCCCGCGAGCGGGAGGTCCTGCGGCTCCTGGCGCTGGGGCACACCAACCAGGAGATCGCCGAGTCGCCTCATCGTCAGCGTGCGGACCGTCGAGAGCCACCGCGCCCACGTGATGGCCAAGCTGCGGGTCACCACGCGGGCGGGGCTGGTGCGGGCCGCGCTCGACGCGGGCCTGCTGGACGAGGAGCGCTAGCGGCGCGTCACCAGTGGCTCGACCCGGGCGTCCGACCCGGGATAGTGCAGCGACACCCGACCGGTGTCCTCCCACCGGACCAGGTACGGCGGGCCGCCGGCCGCTCCCCGCACCTCGAGGACCTCCGCGTCCCGAGGCCGTCCGCCCTGCTGGTGGGCCGCGATCACGAGGCGGTCGCCGGGGCGCACGCGGCCGGGGCGCGACGGCGGCTCCGGGGCGCCCTCCGGCGCCAGGGCGCCCGCCACGTCGAGCGCCGAGAGGATCCCCAGCGGCTCGTCCCCCGCGTCCCCCACCACCAGCACGTGGGCGGTCGCGTTCTCGGCCATCGCGAGGGCTGCGGCGGCCAGGCTGTCGTCCGGGTGGACCACCACGCGGGGGGACGCGGCGATGGTCCCGGCCCCGGCCAGGGCGTCGCTCCACGGCGCCGCGGCGACCAGGTCCAGGTCGGACAGCATGCTCCACTCGGCGGTCTCGCCGCCGGGGTCGCCGGCCGGCGGGGCGAGCACCACCACGCTGTGGATGCGGTGGGCGACCATCAGGTCCGCGACCTCCGCCAGGGGCACGTCGGGCGTGCAGGTCACGATCTCCGCGGTCATGACGTCGCGCACGCGGGTCTCGCGAAAGCGCGTCGCCGCGTCGGCGGTCATCTCGGTCATGGGGCCTCCTCTCGCGTTGGTCCCCATCCTCCGGCCCCGGCGCGCGGCCGCCATCCGGGACCGCGCCGACCCGCGTGTCGGTAATCCGCCGCAGGCGTCGCCGGGAGGCGGGCGGCAGCCGCTCCTACGCGGAGATCGTCGCCTCCAACGTCTTCACGCTGTTCAACCTGGTGCTCGGCGGGCTGCTGGTGCTGACGCTGACGCTCGGGGACCCCCGCGACGCGCTCTTCGGGGGCGTGATCGTGGCCAACAGCGCCATCGGCATCGTCCAGGAGATCCGCGCGAAGCGCGTGCTGGACCGCCTGGCGGTGCTGGTGGCGCCGCAGGCGCGGCGGCTCCGCGACGGGGTCGTCGAGCTCGTGCCGGTCGCCGGCGTGGCGGCCGGCGACGTGCTGCGCCTGGAGCCGGGGGACCAGCTGGTGGCCGACGGTGTGGTCACCGCCTCGCGCGGGCTGTCGATGGACGAGTCGGTGCTGACCGGCGAGAGCGAGCCGGTGGCGCGCGGCCCCGGCGACCAGGTGCTGTCGGGGGCCTACTGCGTGGCGGGCGCCGGCGAGCTGCGCGTCGATGCCGTCGGCGTCGACAGCTTCGCCCAGCGGCTCGCGCAGGAGGCCCGCGGCACCCGCGAGGAACTCAGCCCCCTCCAGCAGGACGTGAACCGCATCCTGCGGCTGACCGTCGCCGCGATGGTCCCGCTCGCCGCCGCGCTCGCCACGACGCTCGCGATCCGCGGGACCACGGGCTCGGAGATGGCGTCGAGGGTGGTCGCCGCGCTGGTGCCGCTGGTGCCGGAGGGGCTCGTGCTGCTGACCAGCCTCACGTTCGCCGTGGCGGCGGTGCGGCTGGCCCGGCTCGGGACGCTGGCGCAGCGCCTCAGCGCCATCGAGAGCCTGGCGTCGGTGGACACGCTCTGCCTCGACAAGACGGGCACGCTCACCGACAACCGCCTGCGGGTGGAGTCGGTTGAGGCCTCCGGCGGCGGGCCGGACGCGGACCTGCGCGGCGCGCTCGCCGACCTGGCGGGCGGGTCGGCGGTGCTGAACGCGACGCTGCGGGCGATCGCCGACGAGGTTCCGCCCGCGGAGGTGACGGTGGCGGGCGAGGTGCCGTTCTCGTCGGCGCGCAAGTGGAGCGCCGTCCAGGTGGCGGACCGGGGGACCGTGGTGATGGGCGCGCCGGACGTGCTGGCCCGCGCCGGCGTGCCGCTCGGCGACGGCATGGACGCGCGGGTCGCCGAGCTCGCGGCGACCGGGCGCCGGGTGATCCTGGTCGCGCGGACCGCGGCGGGGGTCGACGGTGAGGCGCTGCCGGCGGGCCTCGATCCGCTCGGGATCGTGGTGCTGGCCGAGGCGATGCGGCCCGAGGCGGCGGAGACCGTGGCCTTCCTGACCCGCGAGGGCGTGCGGACGCGGGTGATCTCGGGCGACGCGCCCGACACGGTGCGCGCCGTCGCGCTCGCGGCCGGCGTGCCCGGGGCCGACGGCCCCGCGATGTCGGGCGCCGACCTCCCGGACGACCCGGACGGGCTCGCGGACGCGGCGGAGTCGACCGCCGTGTTCGGCCGCATCACCCCGGAACAGAAGCGGTCGCTGGTGCAGGCGATGACGGCCCGCGGCCGCTACGTGGCGATGACCGGCGACGGCGTGAACGACGTCCTGGCCCTGAAGGAGGCGCGCCTCGGCATCGCGATGGGCCAGGGCAGCCAGATCGCGAAGGGCGTCGCCGGCCTCGTGCTGCTGTCGAACTCGTTCGCCACGGTGCCGCGGGCGGTGGCGGAGGGTCGGCGGATCATCCGCAACACCCATCGCGTGGCGAAGCTCTTCGTCGCGAAGTCGGTCTACTCCGCGCTGGTGCTGGCGACGCTCGGCCTGGCGCCGATCGCCTACCCCTTCCTGGCGCGCCAGATCACCATCGCGTCCACCCTCACCATCGGGGTGCCCGCGTTCTTCCTGGCGCTCGCCCCGTCGGAGGGGCCGGTGCGGCGGGAGGGGTTCATGCGCAGCCTGCTCGCGTTCGTCGTTCCCGCGGGCGTCGTCACGGCCGCCACGATCGTCGCCGGCTACCTGATCGTGCGCGGCCCGCTCGACGCGCCGGTGGACGAGGGCCGCACCGCCGCGGTGCTCATCACCACGGGCATGGGCCTCGCGATCGTCGTGGAGGTCGAGCGGGGGCTGGAGCGGCGGAGGATCCGGCCGTGGGTGTGGGCGATGGTCGCGGCCTTCGCGCTCGCCCTCGTCCTGGGCCTCCGGGTGCCGTTCTTCCGCGACTACTTCGCGCTCGTCCGGCCCTCCGGCGAGGTGTGGTGGGCCGTGGGGCTCACCCTGCTCGCGGGGATCGCCGTCCTGCTGGGGGTCCGGAGGATCCCGTGGCTCGCGCGGCGCGAGGGCGCTGACCCTCCGGAGCCCGCCGCGCGACCGCCCGCCACAGACCCGGCGCCCTGAGGCCGGGCTGGGGGTCGGCCGCCCCGCACTCCGGGCAGCCCACGGGCGTCCGCGCGCCGATCGCGATGCGGATCGGCGTGCGGCACGCCCGGCAGACGAGGGTGAGGGAGCCGCGGAGTCGCAGAAGGCGCAGCGAGGAGCGCATCTCCTCCGGAGACGCGTCCGTGCGGACCTCCCGGCCCGTCGCCACCGCGCTCACCTTCCTCGTCGCCACCGTCAGTCTGCGCAGGCCCCGGGGTCCGCGTTGACCGTGAAGACCCGCCGACCTGCTGCGGTCGACTACGGAACGTCACCGGAGGGTCGCGACGGCCAGGAGGAGGCAGGCCGCCGCGATACCGGCGATCGCCACGACGCAGACCGCCGTCCCGCCGCGCCGGAGCCGGTGCTCGCCCAGCACCGCCGCGTCGCGCCCCAGCACCACCATGACCGGCAGCACCGCGAGCAGCAGCACCGCGTTCAGCACCTGCGTCCCCGCGAGCACCGGGACGAGCGGCACCCCGGGGATCAGGATCGTGGCCGCGGCGGCGGCCATCGCCGCGACGTAGGTGCCGTAGAAGGCGGGCGTCGCGCGGGGCCGGCGGTCGAGCCCCGCGGGCCGCCCGCCGAACTCGCACACGGAGTACGCCGTCGCGAGCGGCACGACGGCCGCCGCGAGCAGCCCGGCCCCCACGATCCCCAGGCCGAACAGCAGGGAGGCCGCGGAGCCGGCGAGCGGCTCGAGCGCCCGGGCGGCGTCGTCGCCCGACTCGATGCTGATGCCCGCGGGGTGCAGCGTGGCCGCGCAGGCGACCGCCACGAACACGCCGATCACGCCCGTCAGGACCGCGCCGGTGACCACGTCGATCCGCTCGTCCCGGAGCTGGCCGGTCGTGAGGCGCTTGTCCACCGCGTAGCTCTGCATGAACGACAGCCCCCATGGCGCGAGGGTGGTGCCGATGGTGGCCACGGCGATCGCGACACCCGCGGACGACGACGGCAGCGCGGGCTCCACCAGGCCGCGCCCGGCGGCGGGCCAGTCGGGACCCGCCAGGACGCCCGCCACGATGTAGGCGACGAGCGCCAGGCTGAGGGCCAGCAGGACGTGCTCGACGCGGTGGAAGCCGCTCGCGAGCACCAGCACCGACACGGCGAGGGCGGCGACCGGCACCGCGGCGTACCGGCTCACGCCGAGGACCTCGGCGCCGAGCGCGATCCCCGCCATCTCGGCGCACAGCGTGCCGAGGTTGCCGAGGACCAGCGCGGCGGTCACCATCGCCGCGGTCCGCCGCCCCAGACGGTCCCCCACGAGCGCCACCATCCCGCGTCCGGTGACCACCCCGTGCGGGCGGCGAGCTCGTGGAACACGATGAGGGCCGCCGTGGACACGACGATCACCCACAGCAGGGCGTAGCCCTCCTCGGCGCCGAGGATCGAGTAGGTGGTGATCCCGGCCGGGTCGTCGTCGGACAGTCCGGCCAGGAGCCCGGGGCCCAGCACCGCGAGCAGGCCGACGATGCCCGCCGGCCGCGCCAGGCGCAGGTGGTGGAGCCGGTGCGCGGCCGTCCGGCCGGGCGGTGGCCGGCGCGGGCGGCGGGGCAGCCGTCGGACCATGTCCCGGCATCATCCTCCGCCGGGTCGGCCGTCCCCTCCGGCGCCGCCCGCATGCCGGACGCGGGAAACCCGACGCGCCGGATCGGTCGGCGCCCTCATGCCGCGCGCGCCCCGGGATCCGACCATGGACTCATACGTCGGGCACACGCGAGGAGGCGACGATGGTCGGCATCATGTTCCTGTACGGCATCTGGGCGGTCCTGGCGATCGGGGCGATCGTCGCGAGCGCGATGGCGTTCCGCGAGCACGAGTGACCCACCCCTTCGGCCACATCGGCTGCTGGGTGGACGGCACCGCGTCCGGCGCCGCCGCGCTGGCCACGGCCGTGGAGCTGTGGGCTGACGCGAACGGCCGTCTGAGCCTGCTGCACGCGACAGGTCCCTCGGAGACCCGCGACGCGGCGGGGCTGCGCGACGACTGGCTCCGCGGGCGGGGCGGCGAGCTGCCGGGGGCCGAGCCCGTCTTCCTCACCGGGGACGAGGGCGACGCGATCTGCGACTGGGCGCACCGCGAGGCGGCCGACGTGATCGTGGTCGGCGCCGGCGCAGGCCGGCCGCCGGGCCTGACGGCCGGCAGGCTGGTCGGCCAGCTCCTGGAGCGGGCGCCCTGCGCCGTGCTCGTGGTCGACGGGGTCCGCGTGTCGTGAACCCCCTCGCTGCGGCAGAGCTGCGCGAGACGCACATCTCGGTCGTCGCGATGATCGGCGACCGGGCCTACAAGCTGCTGAAGCCCGTGGAGCTCGGGTTCCTGGACCACCGGCGGCGTGAGGCGCGGCGGGCCGCGTGCCTGCGCGAGACGGAGGTCAACCGGCGGTTCGCCCCCGACGTGTACCTCGGCGTGCTCGATGTCGCCGACGAGGGCGGCGCGCCCGTTGACCACCTCATCGCGATGCGGCGGATGCCCGCCGGCCGGGCGCTCGGCCGCCTGCTCGCCGACCCGGACGCGGACGGGCTCGTCCGCGAGGTCGCGCGCGCCGTCGCCGGCATCCACGAGCGCGCCCCGACGGGTCACGCCATCTCGCGCGCGGGCCTGCCGGCGTACGTCGCGGCGCTGTGGGACGAGGGCCTCGACGCCCTGGAGCGCGACGCGCCGGGCGTGGTGCCCGGCGACGCCGTCGCGCGCGCCCGGGCGCTGGCGCACGCGTACGTGCGCGGCCGCCGGCCGCTGTTCGAGCGCCGCGTCGCGGAGGGGTGGGTCCGCGACGGCCACGGCGACCTGCTCGCCGACGACGTGTACCTGCTGGACGACGGCCCCCGGATCCTCGACTGCCTGGCCTTCGCGCCGCGCCTGCGGCACGGCGACGTGCTGCTGGACGTGGCGTTCCTGTCCATGGACCTGGCGACGCGCGGCCACCCCGGCCTGGCCGACGCGCTGGTCAACGAGTGGGGCGCCGCCCTCGGCGAGACGCACCCCCGGTCCCTGCTCGACCACTACGTCGCCTACCGCGCCCACGTGCGGTCGAAGGTGTCGGCCCTCCGGGCCGAGCAGGGCGACCCCGGGGGCCGGGACCGCGCCAGGAGCCTGCACCGCTTCGCGGTCGAGCGGCTGGAGCGGTCGCGCGTGCGGCTGATCCTGGTCGGCGGCCCGCCGGGGAGCGGCAAGTTGACGCTCGCCGAGGGACTCGGGCGGGCGCTCGGCGCCCGCGTGCTGCGCTCGGACGTCGTCCGCAAGCGACGGGCGCGGATCCCGGCCGGCGTGGGCGCGGGCGCGCCGTGGCAGGAGGGCATCTACCACCCGGACGAGACGGCCCACGTCTACGACGACCTCCTGGCGGAGGCCGGCCCGAGGCTCGCCCAGGGCGAGACCGTGGTCCTCGACGCCTCCTGGAGCTCGGCCGCCGCGCGGCGCGCCGCGCGGCACACGGGCATCGAGCGCGCCGCCGACCTCGTGGAGCTGCGCTGCGAGCTGCCCCGGGACGTGGCGGACGCCCGGATGGAGGAGCGCCGGCGCGCGGGCGGCGACCCGTCGGACGCCGGACCCGCGGTCGCCCACGCCATGCGCGCCGTGGCCGATCCGTGGCCGGAGGCGTCGAGGGTTCGACACGCTTCCCCACCCCGACGCCGTGCTGGGCGCCGCGCTCGATCTCGTTCCGGGCGCCAGGCAGCGCGACGAGGCCGCCTGCGGGTGACCCGCACGCCCGCCCGGGGGAACCCCGGTGTCGCGGCCGCGCCGCCGTCATACGCTCCGGCCATGCAGCGGGGTACGACAGCGGCGCCGGGGGCGGCGGGGACCCGTGGCACGGGGCACTTCCGCCACGTCGCCTGCTGCGTCGATGGGGCCCCGGGCGACGCGGTGGCCGTCGAGGTCGCGCGCGGCCTCGCCGGCCCGGACAGCCGGCTGAGCGTGGTGCACGTCGCCCGTGGACGGCCGTCGAGCCCGGTCGAAGGTGCCGGTGCGCAGGTCGATCCCGGTGGGGTCGATCCGGCGCGGAGCCTGGTGGCGCAGGCCGCGGCGGCCGCCCCCGGCGCGGAGCACGCGATCCTGCAGGGCGCGCCCGGACCCGCGATCTGCCGCTGGGCGGAGGTCGCGGGCGCCGACCTGCTGGTGGTGGCCTCGCGTCACCCGGGTCGCTGGGGGATGTCCGTGCTCGGGCCGGTCACGCGGCACGTGGTTGACCACGCGCCGTGCGCGGTCCTCGTCGTGCGCCACGCGGAGGCGTGAGCGGCCTCTCCCCCTCCGGGGCGGGCACCCCGGACGCGACCCTGTCGGCCGCGGCCGCGCTCGCCGCGGCGGCCGCCGGAGCGCGCGCCGCTGGCCTCTTCCGCCTGGCCGGCGATGGTCCGCCCGCACTGGTGGTGGCGCGCGGGCCGGACGGTGACGTGGCCACCGGCGGCCTGGCGGCCGCGGCGGGGCTCGCCGCGCGCGTGGCCCGCGAGGGGGCGCTCGTGCGCGCGGTCCGGGGCACCGCGGTTGACGTCGGCGTCCCGGTCGACGGCGACGGCGGGCAGTGGGGCGTCCTGATGCTGGTCGGCGTGCCCGCGGCCGCGGCCGCGGGTGTCGAGCGGCGCGCCATGGAGGCGGCGCGGCTCGTGAGCCGTCTCGTCGCCGACGATGCGACGATCCGGCGGCTCGGCAGCCGGCGTGGACGAGCACATCGCGTTCGCGCGCGTCGCGCGCCGCGTGGCGGCCGCCGCGCCGCCGGGGGAGGTCCTGGCCCTGGTGGCGGAGGAGGTGGCGACGCTGCTCGGGCTCGAGGTCGGCACCGTCGCCCGGTTCGACCGCGACCGCGTACAGCTGATGGCGGGGTGGACGCGGGCGGGGTCCGGCCTGCGCTCGGGCGGCGACGTGGGCAGCGTGCCCCTCGGCATGGACGGCCTGCTCGGGGCGATCCACCGCACCGGCGGGCCCGCGCGCATCGAGGACTACGCGGAGCTGAGCGGCGAGGTGTCGCGGATCGTGCAGCCCTTCTCGATCCGGAGCTCGGTCGGGGCGCCGGTCCGCTTCGAGGGCCGGGTGTGGGGTGCCGTGGTGGCGCTCAGCCCACGCCCGCACGCGATCCCCGGGGACGCCGAGGAGCGCCTGGTCCGCTTCGCGGAGCTCGTGGACCTGGCGGTGCGCAACGCCTCGCGCCTCGCCGAGCTCGAGAGCCGGGCCGCCAGCGACGCCCTCACCGGCCTGGCGAACAAGCGGAGCTTCGACGAGGGCCTGGCGAACGAGTTCGAGCGGGCGCGCCGCCACCAACGCAGCGTCGCGCTCGCGATGCTCGACCTCGACCGCTTCAAGGCCGTGAACGACCGGCACGGCCACGACGTCGGGGACGCGGTGCTGCGCGAGGTCGCCCGCCGCCTGCGCCGGGAGGCGCGACCGGGCGACCTGCTCGCCCGCGTCGGCGGCGAGGAGTTCGCGTGGATCCTGCCGGAGGCGGACGCCGCCGACGCGTGGGCCGCCGCCGAGCGTGCGCGCGACACCATCGCGCGGACGCCGTTCCCCCAGGTGGGGCGGCTCACGGTGTCGGCGGGCGTGGCGGACGCCTCCGACGCCGCCGACGCGGCCGGCCTCTACACCGCGGCGGACCAGGCCCTGTACGCCGCGAAGGCGGAGGGCCGCAACGTGTGCCTCCGCTTCGCGCCGGGCATCGGCGTTCACCGGAGGGCGGCGCAGACGGCCCGGACGGAGCGCCTCCAGGCCCACGTGGCGCTCCGGGCCCTGGCCCGGGCGGTGGACGCGCGCCACCCCGGCACCCGCGGGCACTCGGAGCGCGTCGGCGACCTGGCCGTGGCGCTCAGCACGGCGCTCAGCCGTCCCGTGGAGCGGGCCGTGATGCTCCGCGACGCCGCGCTGGTGCACGACGTGGGCGAGGTGGCGGGCGGCGACCCGCGCGACCACACCCTCCTCGGCGCCAAGATGGCCCACGGCATCCTCAGCCCCGAGCAGGCGGACTGGATCCGCGCGCACCACGGGCACATGGACGGCTCGGGCTACCCGGACGGGCGCGACGGGTCGCGCCTGCCGGTGGAGGCGCGGATCCTGGCGGTCGCGGACGCCTGGGACGCGCTGCTGCACGACCGCCCGGACGGCGGGCGCGCGCGCTCCCGGGAGGAGGCGCTGGAGGAACTGACGGCCGCGGCCGGCACGCGGTTCTGCCCGGACGTCGTCGCCGCGCTGCGTGCGCCTCGACCAGGTGGGGCGCTCGCAGGCTGATCCGCCCCGCGGCGGATCAGGCGACCAGGTCGCGCTGCAGGCCGGCGTCCTCCGCCAGCAGCCGCATCCCCATCCCGTCGGCGCGCACCCGCGCCCGGGCGGCGGCCCCGAGTCGCGCCCGCTCGGCGGCGTCGCCCAGGAGGCGGACCAGCGATCGTCCAGCGCGGCGAGGTCGCGCGGGTCGCCGACCAGCAGGCCGTCGACGCCGTCGTCGATCTGGTCGCCGATGCCGCCGACGGCGCTCGCGACGACCGCCCGCCCCTTCCACATGGCCTCGGTGACCGTCAGGCCGAAGCCCTCGTCGCAGGCTCTTCTGCACGACGACGGCGGCGTGCCGCTGGAGCGCGTTCACGATCGCCGCGTTCTCCTCGGGTCGGCCATCGGCAGGCACGCGAGGTGGATCCGCGCGCCGCGCGTCGTGCGGCAGGGCGCGCCAGGCGGCTCGTAGCACCTCGGCGAGCACCGCGGCGCCCTCCGGATCGTCGGCGACCGCGGTCACGGTCGGCCCGGCCAGCACGAGGTGGGCGCCGCGGCCTCGGCGGCCGCCAGGTCGGCGAAGCCCGCATCACGCCGATCGTGGTCCTTCAGCCGGTCCCAGCGCGACACCTGCACGACCAGCGGGACGTCCGGCGTCGGGCGCGCGGCCCGACCCGCAGGATGTCGGCGCCGCGGTCGACGCGCGCCGGCGAGCCGTCGGCGCGGCGGAACGCGCGGCACGTCCCGTCGGGCCGGCCCTCGACGATGCCCGCCGGGGACGAGGATCGCGTCGACGACCTCGTCCGGGAGCTCCTGGTTCTTGGCCGAGAAGGGGTCGATCGACGGCGGACGATCACGGCGACGGCCGCCCGGGAGCCCCGGCGGCACGTAGGCGCGCGCGCGAGAAGACCGTCGCCGTCGGCCTCGCGCACGTACGGGGCAGGAACGCCCAGGCCGCGCCACCATCGCGGTGGTCCTCGTGGCCGATGTGGCAGCGCCACACCACGATGGCGCCGCGGCGGCGCAGGCCGGGCGCAGCCCGGCGGTCTGCGGGTCGTGCAGCACCACGACGTCGCCGCGGCGGACCAGCGCCGCCAGCTCGTCGGCGTTGTCGCGCAGCACGCCCTCGACGACGCGCGCTCCCCGGCGCCGAGCGGCCCGCCGTCGCCCTCGTCGCCGTGCAGGTCGTTGTGGATCCGCTTGGTGACGGCGAAGAACGTCGGGGACCCCCCGATCACCATCCAGCGGGCGTCGATCCCGGCGTCGCGCGCCTAGGCCACCAGCGTCGCGAGCATCTCGGCCACGCCGCCGCCGTGAGCCGTCGAGTTGACGTTCCAGACCACGCGGGCCGCGCAGCGCCCCGGCGGCCGCGTCGATCCGCATCCGCCAGCCGTCGAACGCCTCCTCGTCGACGACGTCGCGGAAGCGCTCGAGCGGCTGGACCGGGACCCGGACCTCCGCCGGGCGCGGGCGGGTGGCGGCGGCCACGGCGCCTAGCGCGCGACGGCGGTGCGGGGCCGCTCCACGTCGAGGATCTCGTCGGCGCGGTCGACGACCGTCGCGCGCTCCAGCGCCTCGGCGCGGGCCGGGCTGCCGGCGAACGCCTGCGCCGCCTCGCGCGTCGGGAACTCGATCACCGCGACGAGCGTCCCGGGGTCGTCCCCGGACGCCAGCAGGGCCTTGGCGACGGCGCCGGCACGCCCGCGCTCGTCCTCGAAGGCGTCGAACACCTCGATGAACCGCTCACGGTCGGAGACCTCGTAGTGGGCGAGCAGGACTGCGGGCATCACGCACCTCCGTGCATCGCGGGGGCCGCACCCACGGGCGCGGCGGGCTCGTGCTCGCCCGGGTCGAGGCGGAACGGCGGGTACGCGTCGGTCATCAGCCCGGCGTACGCGGCGACGCGCAGCACCCACCGGTTCAGGCCGAGCACCAGCTCGTGGATGCCGGTCGGGAACCGGCCGGTGAACAGCAGCGCGACGGCGCCGATGAACGTGAGCACGCCGATCAGCCCGGGGCCGCTCCACGAACCGCCGATGAGGATCCCGACGATCAGGTACTGCGGCAGCGCGAGCAGCCACCACTTCACCAGGGCCTTCCCGCGCGACAGCTCGCCCGGGTACGCCACGTCGAGGCGCGCCGGGTAGTCCGCGACGTCGCGCAGCGTGAACGGCGGGTACCGGTCGGTGCCGTTGGCGCCGAACCCGTAGAGGGTGACCCGCCACGTCCAGCGCAGGATGCCGACGTTCCAGTCGAAGATGCGCCGCGGGTAGCGCCGGGTGGCGACGATCGCCACCATCGCCGCGGCGCTCAGGAGGACGAAGCCCACCCAGAGCAGGGCGAGCACGACGTAGTGCGGGATCAGGAGGAACCACTTCACGAGCCAGAGCCAGCGGGACAGGCCGGGCTCGACGTGACCCTCCACCCGCACGGGGTAGGCGTCGATCGCGGTGGACATGGCGTGACCTCCCCTGGTCGTGGGTCAGGACGCGGCGGAGGCCGCGCCGGATGACTCGGCGCCCTGCGCCGACGCCTCGGGGTGGACGAACAGCACCGAGCAGGGCGCGTGGTACGCCAGGTGCGAGGCGAAGCCGCCCAGCAGGGCGCGCTCCATCGGGCTGCGGCTGGCGGCCGCGACGATGACGTCAACGCCCTCGCGCTGCACCCACTCGGAGACGACCCGGACCGGCGGCCCCTCGAGGAGCACCGGCGTCGCGCCCGGGTACTTCGCGGCGATCTCCCCGACCCAGGCCCGGCCGTCGTCGACCGCCTCCCAGAGGGGCGTGACATAGGCGAACGCGCCGGAGATGATCGCCCGCGGCGGCGGCACGACGTGGACGATCCGGAGGCGCGTGAGGTCACCGTCGGCCAGGCGGACACCCTCCGCCAGGACGGCGTCCTTCATCTCGTCGCGGTCGATGCAACATCCGATCGCCCGGTACGGCTTCCTCATGACGGACCTCCATGGACCTGGGCGGCGCCGCTCGCCGCCGTCGACCTCAGCCTCCCGCCGGACGCCGCCCGCGCCATCCGGGGATCGCGGCGGGCGGGATGCGGACTTGCCGCACCGCCGGCTAGTGCTCGCCAGGCCGGACGACCAGGACGGACGACCCCGCCCGGAACGCGACGCGCTCGCTCACGCTGCCGAGCGCGTGCCGGCCGTGCAGCCCCCGCGACCCCACCACGGTCAGGTCGGCCGTGAGGCCCGCCGTCACGAGCGCCTCGACGGGACGGTTGGGGGTCACGACGCGATCGTGGGGCTCCGCGAAGCCGTCGAGCGCGGCGACCGCCTCCTCCTGGTCGTGGCCGGCCGTGACCACGGTGAGCGTGCCGCCCGCCCGCCGGCGGATCCCGGCCGCGGCGGCGAGGGCCGCCTGGGACTCGGGCGACCCGTCGACGCCCACCACCACCCGGCACGGGAAGCGCCCGGGGTCGAAGCCGTGCCGCGCCACCAGCACCGAGCACGGGGCGTCGTGCAGCACGATCGCCGCGGCGTCGGCGAGCGCCGCCCCCACGAGGCGCCGGCCGCCGTGGGCGCCCACCGCCACCAGGTCGGCCTCCTCGTCGCGGGCCGCGTCGAGGAGGCCGTCGTACACCTCGCCCCGCACCACGCGGCTCAGCAGCTCCGCCGGGCCCTCCACCTGCATCTCCGCCCACGCGAGGGACGCGCGGACCCGCTCGGTGAGCTCGGCGACGCACTCGTCCGTGGTGTGGCGCTCGGACGCCTCCAGGCGCCGTCGCGCCGGCTCGTCGCCCCAGCGCCCCGACAGGGCGGCGAACGTCTCGACCACGCCCACCAGGGTCAGGCGCCCCGCGGGCGACGTGAGGCGGGCGGCCTGCCGCACGGCCGCGAAACCCAGGCGGCGGCCGTCGACCCCGCAGACGACGCGGCCGAAGCCATCCTCCTGCCACCTCACCGCCGGCATGGCCGCCGTGCTGGTCTCCTGCGTGCTCATGCGACGCCTCCGTCTCGCGCCCCGGCCGGGCGATACCGGTCCAGACTGCGCCGGCCGGGTCCTCCGGTCATGAGGGTCGCCGGTGAGCCCGCCTCCGTGAAACGCCGCAGCGCCGGTCCGCGCGCGCCCGGTGTCACGGGCCGGGGTCCGCGGTGATGCTGGCGTCATGGAGCGCACCCACACGGCGGGCGCGCACGCGCCCCTTTCGTCGCGGGACCGCCGCGACGGCCTGCCGGCGGCGGCGGAGCGATGGCTCGCGCACGCCGTGCGGCCCGGCTCGGAGGAGCTGCGTCACGCCGAGCTGCTGATGCACGGCGAGATCCTCGTCGGCCGGTGGCGGCCGTTCCGGGCGCACCAGGAGATCGACGCCGGCGACGGCTTCACCTGGGCGGCGACCGCGGGCCGCGGCCCGCTCGCGATCCGCGGCTGGGACCGGTACGCCGAGGGCGACGGGGCGATGCGCTGGACGGTGCTCGGCATCCCCGTGATGCGCGCCTCCGGCGAGGACGTCGCGCGCAGCGCGGCGGGGCGGCTGGCCGGCGAGACGGTCCTCTCGCCGGCCTTCGCCCTGGATCCGCGCGTGCGCTGGGAGCCCGGCGCGGACGCCGATCACGCGACCTTCCGCCTGCGGGTGGGGTCGTGGGACCACGAGGTGACGGTCACGGTGGACGGCGGCGGCGGCCTCGTCGCGGCGGAGCTGCCGCGGTGGGGCGACCCGCGCGGCGAGGGCTACGGCATGCACCTCTTCCACGTGGCGTGCGAGGGCGGCATCTCGCACATGGGCATCACGATCCCGCAGACGATGCGCGCCGGGTGGCGTGACCAGGACGGCGGGGTGCGCGAGTTCTTCCACGCGACGATCGACGCGGCGACGTTCCGGTGACCACGGCGCTTCCCGGGCGCGCCCGGGTGCGCGAGGCGACCCCGGTCGCCCCGGCCGTCGAGACCGTGGGCCTGACGAAGACCTATCGCGGCGGGGCGCGCGGCATCGACGGGCTGGACCTCCGCGTCTGGCGGGGTGAGGTGTTCGGCGTCCTCGGTCCGAACGGGGCCGGCAAGTCGACGCTCATCCGGGTGATGCTCGACCTGATCCGGCCGACGGCCGGCCGGGTGTCGCTGCTCGGCTGCGACGTGCGCGCCTTCGGCCCCATGCTGCGGGCGCGGGTCGGCTACCTGCCGGGTGACCTGCGCCTGGACGGGCGGATGACCGGCGCCGACCACGTCCGCCTGGCCGCGCGCGTGCGGCGGATGCGGGGGACCGGCGACGCGCCCGCCCTCGCCGAGCGCCTGGGCCTGGACCTCGGGCGCCCCCTCGGCGCGCTCTCGCGCGGGAACCGGCAGAAGGTGGGCCTGGTGATGGCGTTCATGCACGGGCCGGAGCTGTTGGTGCTGGACGAGCCGACGTCCGGGCTCGACCCGCTCGTGCAGCAGGAGTTCGCGGAGCTCTGCCGCGAGGCGACGGGCCGCGGCGGCAGCGTGTTCCTCTCGTCGCACGTCCTCTCCGAGGTTCAGCGCCTGGCGGACCGCGTCGCCCTGATCCGCGAGGGCCGCCTGGCGCTGCTCGGTTCGGTCGAGGACCTGCGCGCCCGCGCCGCCCAGCGCGTCGAGGTCACGTTCCGGACGCCGCCGCCGCCCGGCGCGTTCGACGATCTGCCGGGGGTGCGGGTGCTCGACCACCGCGGCCACCTGGTCCGCCTGGCGGTGGCGGGCGCGTTCGACCCGCTGCTGAAACGGCTGACGGCGTTCGAGGTGGTGCACCTCGACAGCCGGGAGGCGGACCTCGAGGACGTCTTCCTGGAGCGGTACGAGGATGCCGGGTAGCCTCGCCCTCGACGCGCTCCGCCGGCTGCGCCGCGGCATGGCGTGGTGGGCGCTCGGCCTGGTGGCGCTCACGGCGCTCCAGCTGGGCGTGTACCCCACGGTCCGCGACGAGTCCGGGCTGAGCGACCTGGTGCGCGACTACCCGGACGCCCTGAAGGAGCTGTTCGGCTTCGGGGGCGCGGACTTCGACTACACGTCCGCCGCCGGCTACCTCGGCGCCGAGCTCTTCGGGCTGCTCGTGCCGTTGCTCCTGATCATCGTGGCGGTCTCCGCGGGGGCCCGCGCGTTCGCCGGCGAGGAGGAGCAGGGGCATCTGGAGACGATCCTGTCCCTGCCGGTGGGCCGTCGCCGCGTCGTGCTGGAGGGACTCGCGGCCATGGCCGCCGAGGTCGTGACGCTCGGCGCGGTCCTGCTGGTCGCCCTGCTCGTAGGCGCGCCGCTCGCCGGGATGCACATCGCCTCCGGCCACCTGGCGGCGGCGGTCGTGACCGCCGTCCTGCTCGCGGTGGGCTTCGGGGCCGTCGCGATGGCCGTCGGCGCGGCGACCGGCCGTCGCGCGGTCGCGACGGGGGCCGCCGCCGCGCTCGCGCTGGCCGCGTACCTGGTGGACTCCCTCGGCGCGCTGGTGCCCTGGCTCCACGACCTCGGCCCGATCACGCCGTTCCACCACTACGCGGTGCCCGAGCCCCTGCGCGCCGGCGTCTCCCTCCCGCACCTGTCGGCGCTCCTGGTGCTCTCCGTCGCCGGCACGGTGGCCGCGCTGGTCGCGGTGGAGCGCCGCGACATCGGGACCTGATCGTCCGGGGCCGGCGTCAGGGCGCCGCCCCGGCGTCGGCCAGGAGCGCGCGGACCTCGTCGTCGGACACCGCACCGAAGTCGAGGTACCAGCGACCCACGCTGCCGAACCGTCGCGGGACCACCGCGCACACGCAGTCACCGGCCTCCGCGGCCAGCATCGCGACGGCCTGCTCGGACCCGACGGGCGCGGCCACCACCACCCGCGCGGCCCCGCGCTCGCGTGCCGACGCGACGGCCGCCAGGTCGCTGAGCCCGGTGGCCAGGCCGTCGTCGACGATGACCACCGTGGCGCCGCGCAGATCCGGCGGCGGGGCGTCGCCGCGGAGGGCGCGGACCCGCGCCTCCACCTCCGCGCGGCGCGCCGCGACGAGCCGCTCGAGCTCGGCGGGCGACACGCCGACGCGCGCGGCGGCCCCGCGGTCCACCAGGGCCACGCCGCCCTCGGCGACCGCGCCGATCGCGAGCTCCGGCTGGATGGGTGCCCCGATCTTGCGCACCACCGCGACGTCGAGCGGCGCCCCCAGGGCGCGCGCGACCTCCGCCGCCACCGGCACCCCCCCGCGGGGCACGCCGAGCACCACGGCGCCCTCCCCCGCCAGGTCGCCGAGCAGCGCCGCCAGGCGGCGGCCCGCATCCGCCCGATCGCGGAACGCCATGCCCGATCCTCGCCCCGGGGCGCCGTGCGGGCAACCCGAAGCGCGGGACCGTGCCGTCCCCGGTTCCCGCGAGACGGCGCCGCCGTACCGTCGGGGTGTACCGCCACGACGACGGAGGTCCACCGATGAAGGTCCGCGACGTGATGACCGCGCACCCCGTGCTGGCCACGGCGCGCGATGCCGACCGCGACCGCGTCCGGCAGCTCATGGAGGACGCCGACATCCACCACGTGCCCGTCGTCGACGGCGACGAGCTCGTCGGGGTGTGGGCCCAGGGCGAGGACGGCTCGGTGTTCCTGCTCGGTGGCGACCGCGTGATCGAGCTTTCCGCCGAGGCCGAGGCCGATCAGGCGATGTCCGCGCTGATGCGCGACGCCGAGGTGGTCCTGGTGCGCGACGAGGGTCTGCCGAGCGGCATCCTGACCCGCGCCGACGCCCTCGCGATCCTGCGCACGGCGCTGGGGCGCGGGGTCGGCAAGCGGCACCCCCAGCCGACGGTCATCCGCGTCGCCGGCGCGCGCGGCACCGGCAAGACGACGCTGATCATGCGCACCCTGGCCCAGCTGTCGGGGCTCGACGCGGTCGTGCTGCAGGTCAACGAGCCCACCGGTCCGGCGTCGGCGGGCGAGGCCCGCGAGGTGGTCGACGGCTCGGCGCACTGGCGGGCCGGCCTCGGCCGCGCCGTCGCGCGGCTGCAGGACGCGCAGCTGATCCTGGTCGAGGACCGGGACGAGGACCCGGACCTGTCGCGCGGCATCGGCGAGGACGTCCAGGTGGCGGTCATCAACGCGCTCGACATGGGCCGGGTGCCCACCGCGCACCTCCGGGACGCGCAGGCGATCGTGCTGACGCACGCCGAGGAGGCGACGTCGGACGAGGCGGAGGCCGCGGCGGCCGCGTGCGGCGAGCGGTTCCCCGGCGTCCGCGTGTTCGTCGTGGGGCAGGGCGCCGGCGACGACGGCCTGGCCGAGTGGGCCCGCTGGGTCCACGGCTCCGTGATGCGCCGGCGCGGCTAGCGCCGTTGCTGCGCGCGGCGTCCGCCGCCGCGCTGCTCGCCGGGGCGGCGCTCCTCCCCGCGGGCGGCGCGGCGGCGCCCGCCTGGCACACCGGTCTGCCGATCGCGCCCGACCGCGTCGGGCTGGGGGCGCCCGCCGCCGCGCTGGGCGCGGGCGGGGACGCGATCGGGGCGTGGACGGTCAGCGCCGACGACGGGCAGGCCGTGCGCGTCGAGGTGCGGGCGCGCCACGGGCGTCTGGCACCGTGGCGGCGCGAGCTCCTCTCCGGGCCGGTCCCCGCCGGTGCGGGCGGCCTGGCGGCGGCGATGGCCCCGGGTGGGTCGGCGGCCGTCGCGTGGCGGGCCGCGGGCGGGCGCGTGCACGTCGCCGTGCGCGTCGGCCGGCGTGGTGCATGGCGCGTCGCAGCCGTGCCGTCGGGTCCCGCCGCCGCCGGCCCGGCGGCATTCGCGTCGCCACGGGTCGCCGCGGGCGCCGACGGCTCGGCCGCGGCGGTGTGGGCGGCGCGCGAGGCGCCGGGGTGGGTCGTCCGCGGCGCCGCCCGCTCGGGCGCGCGGAGGGTCTGGCGCGCGACGCCCGCGCTGATGCTCGACCCGGGCGCCGGGATGCCGTCGCTCGGCCTCGCGCCCGACGGCGGCGCCGCGGTGGCCTGGGGCCCGCAGCCGGGACCCGGGGCGGTCCGGGCCGCGCTGCGGCCCGCCGGTGACGGCTGGGGCCCTGCCGTCGTCCTCGACGGGACGGGCGGCGCCCCGTCCGCGGCGGCCGGCGCCGGCGGGACGGTCCGGGTGGCGTGGAGCACCGGCGGCGGCGACCCGGTCGTCCGCGTCGCCTCGGCCGACCTCCGCGCGGGGTCCTTCGGCGCCGCCGAAGACGTGGCGCCGGGGTCCGGCGCCCAGGTCGGAGCACCTGCGGGCGGTGGCCTCGCCGTGGCGTGGACGCCGCCCGCCGGTGGCCTCGCCGCGCTCGTCCGCGGCCCGGCCGCCCCGGGGGCGCCCGCGGGCCTCGCCGCCCCGGGCGCGCCGGCCGACGGCCGGCCGCCGGTGGTCGCGGCCGGCGGCGCCGGACGCGCGGCGGTGACGTGGATCGAGGACCCGGGCCCGGGGGCCGCGACGGCGGGCATGGCGACGGGCGCGCCGGGCGCGCCGGGCGCGCCATGGCGGACCGCGCTCCAGCCGGTGGGCGAGGACGTCCCCGCGCCGGCTGCCGCGGTGGGCCCCGGCGGCGACGTCCTGGTCCTCACCGCGGCGGTCGGCCGCTCGGGCACCGGGCGGACCGTGCTCGCGGCGGCGTTCGACGACGCGCCGCGGCCCCGGCTCACCGGGGCCGTCGCCGGCCGGCGCATCAGACCGCGCCGGGTGGCCTGGACGGTCCACGTCCGCAACGCGTCCGGGGTGCGGGCCGCCGGCGTGCGGCTCCGGGTGCTGCTGTGCTGCGGCGCCCTGCCGGTCGCGCCGCTGCCGGCCGGCGCCGTCCGTCGCGGTCGTGCCCTGGCCCTGGCGCTCGGGACCCTCCCGCAGGGAGGCCGCCGCGCTGTGACCGTCCACGCGCGCCTCGGTCCCGGCGGGCGCGCCGCGCCGCCGCTCGCCGAGGTGCACGCGGTTGCGGTGCCGCCGGTGCGCCTCCCTGTCGTCCGGGCTCCGGCAGATCCGTAGTCGCCCGCGCCGCGCATCCGCGGCGCGACGGACGCCGTCCGCGCCCCGCGGCCGGATGATCGCGGTGACGACGGCGCGCGAGGGGAGGCACCCGATGCGGTGGATGGCGATGGAGTGGTGGCCGACGATCTGGATGGCCGGCGTCTACGTCGCCGCCTGGGTCGGAATCGTCTGGCTCGCGGCGAAGGCGCTCACCGACCGCCGGGGGCGGCGACCGCGCTGAGCCGTCCGCCCGCGGGCGGACGCCCTGGACTAGGCGGCGGCGTCCTCGAGGGCCTCGAGGGCGAAGAGGAAGCGCGCGCTGTCGACGTCCGCGCCGCCGTCGCGCGATCCGGCGCGCAGGCGTGCCGTGGGCTCGCGCAGCAGCGCCTCGACGATCGACCGCGTCAGCAGCTCGAGGCGGTGGCGGTCGTCGGGGCAGAGCCCGTCCCAGCGGCCGTCGAGGCGCCTGAGCTCCTCGCGGCGGATCGCCTCGGCCCGGTCGCGGAGCGCTGCGATCAGGTCGCGGGCGGCGTCGCGGTGGGGCGCGACGGTGGGGATGCTGCCGATCGTGGTGGCCATGCCGGGGCCTCCGGGGGTGGGGCGTCCCCCGCCCTCCGGGAATCCCGGAGGGCGGGGACACCACCGTCGTGGTTTACCGGGCGAGCGGGTTCGGCCGGAACTGCGCGTGGCCGAGCCAGCCGTGCTGGACCTCGTTGTGGATGATCGGGTCGAGGCCGTCGTTGAACCACAGGCCGCGGCCCTTCCAGCCGGTCTTCGCGTTGTCGATGCGGCCGTCGAGCCCACGCTGGTAGGCGTTGAGCGGGTACGGGACGCGCATCGTGATCCACTTCTCCGTCTTCTGGTTGAAGATCTGGAGCGAGTCGGAGTTGGTCCCGTTGAGGATGACCGTGTCCTTGCCCAGGCCCGAGGCGTTGTGCCGGTCAACCCAGATGTAGTAGTGCAGGTCGGCGGTCGTCTCCGAGGCCGGGTTGGACTGGGACATCAGCGGGCCCGGGGGCTTGTAGAACGTCCAGCCCTCGGCGCACTGCTTGCCGTCGCCCCAGGTCTGGGTGCACTTGGAGCGGTCGAACCGGCCCAGGTGCCCCGAGCCGCCCATCGCGGCCCAGATGATCCCCTTCGAGTTGACGTCCACGCCGCGGGGGCCGGAGCCCGGCGCCGGCGGCGAGTATCGCTCGAACTTCCCGGTGGGCGGGTCGTAGCGGATGATCTGACCCGGCGAGCTCGGCTGCGCCGTCCAGATGCTGCCATCCGTGTCGTTCGGGATGATCCCGTAGTTGAAGCCGACGATCGACTGGTCGGCGACGTTGTCGCCGTTCGTGTTGACCTTGACCTCGGCGAAGCCACCCGCCGTCTGCTCCGTCTCGGGCCGGGCCGGGTCGTACTTGGCCGGGTCGAACCACCCGAGGACGTAGGAGTCACCGCTCGACCACAGCACCCCGTTCTTGTCGAACTGGAGGTGGTGCGTGCCGTAGCAGGTGTCGATCAGGTTGAACTTCTTCGCCTTCGGGTCCCAGTACCCCAGCTGGCGGTGGTGGGAGCGGCCGGCGATGCCCGGGGCGGTCCGGCAGTAGGCCGGGATGTCCTCGGGCCACTCACGCCGGATCTGCGTGGTCATCCAGACGTTCCCCTTGGCGTCCATCATCGGGTTGTGGGGGTTCGCCGGGTTGTGGTACAGGCCGAGGTAGGCGCTCACGCCGCCCACCGCGCTGGCGGGGCAGCCGAGCGTCTGGAAGCCGCCCGAGCCGGGCGCGCGTCCGGGCCCGCTGGTCGCCTCGCACCACGAGGTGTCGTACCCGTTGCGCGTCGGGATCTTGACGAAGCCCGTCGTGTTCTTCACCGGGTCGACCCAGAGGAGCCGGTCGTTGCCGATGTTGACGCCCCAGACCTTCCCGTCGGCGTTGAGCGTCGGGTTCCGCTTGTCCGTGGCGACCTCGTCGTGGGCGTAGGCGAACTTGTCGCCCCAGTTCCACTGGGTGATGACGATGTTCCGCTCCATGCCCTTCGGGCGCGGCGGCGTCGTCTTGGGCGTCTCGCCCTTGGAGATCCGGCCGCTCCAGTCGGCAAGCGAGTCGAGGAGCGCCTCGCGGCCCAGGCCGACGCTGGTGGCGTACATGGTGCCGGCCTTCTTGGTGCCCGCGTCGTAGGCCTCGCGGGTCACGAGCGACCGCGTCTGCTTGATGCCGATCTGGTGGCAGAGCATGCAGCCGAGCTTCATCCCGCTCATGCCCATCGGGGTCGCGATGTTGGTCGGCAGGTTCAGCATCGACAGCCAGTAGTTGGCCGGGTAGACCCTCGCCCGCTGGACGGGGGTGCTCGTCTTCTTGACCTTGAGCGACAGGTTCGCGCCCGGCCGGGCCGGCGTCTTGCCGGAGTCGAGGATGCCGTAGCCGCGGACCCACACCGACCACTTGGCGTCGGGCATCTCGGGCAGCACGAAGCGGCCCTTGCCGTCGGTCACCACGATCTTGCGCATGACCTTGCCGCCCGGCTTGGCGACGGCGATGACCCACACGCCGGCCTCAGCCGTGCTCTTGCCCGAGGTGACCGTGCCCTCGATGTAGTCCGGGGGCGGCGACTTCTGCGCGACCCCCTGGCCGGTGACGGCCGTCACCGCGAACGCCGTCGCACCGGCGACGCCGATCGCGGCGAGTCCTGCCACCAATCTGCGTTTCACGCGAGCACCCCCCTTGTGAACAACGTTACGAACTCCGCGGAACCTAATCGTCCTTCCCGCGCGCGGGAAGCCCGGTTCGTCCTCTTTTTTGAACCATCGGGAGGGAGCGATGGATCCCAGCCGCGAATGATCGCCATTTCATTGCGGGTTCAGTTCATCGGCGCTGATCCGAGAAGCGCGAATATTTGCCGACAGGCCGAAGCCCGCCCTCCGGCTGGCCGGAGGGCGGGCGGCAGACGGTCCGTCAGCGAGCGAGCGGGGTGGGCCTCAGCTGCACGTGAGCGATCCAGCCCTGCTGCACCTCGTTGTGGATGATCGGGTCGAGGCCGTTGTCGACCCAGAGTCCGCGGCCCTTCCATCCGGTGTTGGGGTTGTCGATGCGGCCGTCGAGCCCGCGCTGGTACGCGTTGAGCGGGTACGGGATCCGGATGACGACGAACTTCTTCGTCTTCCGGTCGAAGGCCAGCAGCGAGTCGGACGCCGTGCCGTTCAGGATGGGCGTGTCCTTGCCCATCCCGAGGGTGTTGTACTTGTCAACCCACACGTAGTAGTGGAAGTCGGCGTTCACCGCGCCGCCGGGGGTCCGGAAGTACGGACCGGGGCTCTTGTAGTAGGTCCAGCCCTCGGCGCACTGCGTGCCGTCGCCCCAGGTCTGCGTGCACTTGGAGCGGTCGAAGCTGGCCAGGTGGCCGCTCGTCAGGCCGACCCAGATGATCCCCTTGGAGTCGCTGTCAACGCCGCGGGGGCCCCCACCCTTGGTGATATCCGGCCGATAGCGCTCGAACTTGTTCGTGGCCGGGTCGTAGCGGACGATCGAGCCCGGGGAGCCGGGAGCAGCCGGACCAGACGCTGCCGTCCTTGTCGTTCGGGATGATCCCGTAGTTGAAGCCGGTGATCGGCGTGTCGGCGACGCCGTCGCCGTTCGTGTCGATGGTCATCCGCGACCAGCCCTGAGCGGTCTGCGCCGTCTCGGGGTGGGCCGGGTCGTACTTGGCAGGGTCGAACCAGCCGAAGACGAACGAGTCGCCGCTCACCCACAGCCGGCCCTTCTTGTCGAACTGCAGGTGGTGCGTGCCGTAGCACGTGTCGATGAGCTGGAACTTCTTCGTCTTCGGGTCGTAGTAGCCGAGCTGCCGGTGGTGGGACGTCGCGACAGATCTGCGGGTCCGCCTTGCAGAACGCCGGCATGTCCTCGGGGAGCTCTCGGCGGATCTGGGTGGTGATCCACACGCGCCCCTTCGCGTCCATCATCGGGTTGTGGGGGTTCGCCGGGTTGTGGTACTTGCCGAGGTAGCCGCTGACGCCGCCGACGGCGGCCGCCGGGCAGCCGAGGGTCGCGAAGCCATCGGGCTCGGAGGCGGTCAGCGCCGCCGGGCTCCGCTGGTCGCACCACGCGGTGTTGAAGCCCCCGACGGTCGGGATCTTGATCCGCGTCGAGGTGTTCTTCACCGGGTCGGTCCTGAGCAGGTAATCGTTCCCGAGGTCAACGCCCCACACCGGGCCGTTCGCGTTCCGGCGGGGGTTGTTCCGGTCGGTCGCCACCTCGTCGTGGGCGTAGGTGAACTTGTCACCCCAGTTCCACTGGGTGATGACCAGGTTCCGCTCCTTGCCCTTGGGGCGCGGGGGCGCCGGCGGCATCTCACCCGCGGCGATGCGCCGGCTCCAGTCGGCCAGCTGGTCCAGCAGCTTGTCGCGCCCGAGGCTGACCGAGCTCTGGTACATCGTCCGGGCCTTCTTGGTGCCCGAGTCGTAGGCGTCGCGCGAGAAGAGCGAGCGCGTCGGCTTGCTACCGATCTGGTGGCAGAGCATGCAGGACCCCTTGAAGCTGATCGCCCATGCGGCGGTCGGGTCCGGCGGGTTGAACAGCGAGAGCCAGTAGTTGGCGGGGTAGATCTGCGCCGCCGCCCGCTTCGACTTCGCCTTCCTGACATGGAGGTCCAGGTCTGCGCCGGGCCGGGCGCTGATCTTGCCCGAGTCCGCGAGGCCGTAGCCGCGGACCCACACCGACCACTTCGCGTCCGGCAGCTGCGGCAGCACGAAGCGGCCCTTGCCGTCGGTCACCACGATCTTTCGCATCTTCGTGCCGGCCGGTTTGGCCTCGGCGATGACCCAGACACCGGCCTCCGCCGTGGACTTGCCGGAGGTGACCGTGCCCTGGATGTAATCGGCGGGCGGCGCCTTGGCCGCAGCCCCTTGTCCGGTGACGGCCATCGCGACGAACGCGCCCGCAGCTGCCACGGGCACCGCGGCGAGGATGGCCGTGAGCTTGCGATTCAAGGTCCCGTCCCCCCTTGTACGCAACGTTACGAACTTAACGGCACGCTAACCAAGCGTCCCGGGCAGTCGCAAGGTACGGATTCCGATTTTTCTGGACGTGGTTCCCACCGAACGGGACACTTCTGGCGATTAATGCGTGCATAACGCAGGGAGTCGCTGGCAACTATCGGTCGGACGCGAATATTTGGGTACGCGCTCTTGACGGTCGTCCACCCCGTCTCCACCATCGGCCTCCGGGAACGTCACAACCGTGACGTGTCTCGCGCCGCCGTTGTGCCGCCCGCAGCGCGGGCCCGCCACCACCCTCGACCCGGACCCGATGCCCGTGACCCAGCCCCGACCGCGCCGCCGCCGCTGGCCGTCCTGGCCGGGCGCGCCCCGATCGCCCTGCTCGCCGTCGCCGGCGCTGCGGGCGCCCCACGCCGACGCGGCGACGCGCGAGTACTGGATCAAGGCCGTCAACGTGAAGTGGGACGTCGTCCCCAACGGCCAGGACGTGATCATGAAGCGCCCGATCACCCTCGGCGAGCGGACGCTCGACGCCGTCGTCTACCGCGCCTACACGCCCGGCTGGAAGAAGCCGCTGCCCAACCGGGCCGCGTCGGCGACAACGACGGCATCCCCGGCCCGGTCATCGAGGCCCGCGTGGGCGACAAGGTGCTTCGTGCACTTCAAGAACGAGGACCGGGTGCACAAGCTGCAGCACTCGATGCACTTCCACGCGTTCACGTACAAGCCGGACAGCGACGGCGCCTTCATCCCGCAGATCAGCGGGACGAGGCGGCAACGTGCCGGTCGGCAAGTCGTTCACGTACAGGCTGGTCGCCGGCCCGCAGAGCTTCGGCACCTGGCCGTACCACGACCACTCGTCAACGATGCACGAGAGCATCCCGCAGGGGCTCTACGGCGTCCTCCGGATCTACCGCAAGCACGAGAAGCCGCCGGACCGCCGCTTCGTCGTGGCGTTCAGCGAGCACCTCGGCTTCAACACCATCAACGGGCGCGCGTTCATCGGGAACACGCCCACGTTCCACGCCAAGGTGGGCGACACGGTGGAGTGGGACGTCATCGCCCTCGGCGAGCAGTTCCACACGTTCCACCCGCACGGGCATCGCTGGATCGGCCCGGGGGGCGTGCCAATCGACAACCAGGAGATCGGACCGGGCGGATCGTTCACGATCCGCTGGAAGGAGGACGCGCCGGGCACGTGGTTCTACCACTGCCACGTCGAGTCCCACCAGATGAACGGGATGATCGGCCTCTACAAGGTGACCTCATGACCTCCTCTCGAACGCTCATCGCAGCCACGATCGCGACGGCGGCGACCCTCGCGGGCGCCGCCCCGGTCATCGGACAGATGCCCCACCCGGCCGGCGGCGCGGCGGGTGAGCACGCGGTCACCATCAACGACGCCGGGTACAACCCCGCCGAGATGGTGGTGGCGCCCGGCCAGCACGTGATGTTCACGAACATGGGCGTGAACCCGCACACGGTCACGTCCGACACCGGCGCGTTCGACTCGGGCACGCTGAACAAGAACAACACGTTCGACCTGGCGGCCCCCGCGGCGTCCGGCGTCTACGCCTACCACTGCCAGTTCCACGCGTTCATGCACGGGACCGTCACGGTCTCGACGCTCACGCTCACGGGCCCCAAGCAGGTCCTGGTGGGCAAGACCGCGACGGTGCGCGGCACCGCGCCGGGCACCCCGGCTGGGACGCCGGTGGTCGCCTGGAGCGCTTGACCGGCGCCACATGGACCCCGATCGCCTCCACGACGCTCGCGGCGGACGGGACCTACACGTTCACCACGCCGGCGCTCACCGGCGGCACCCAGCTGCGCGCGGTGGCCGGCACCGAGGTCAGCCCGACGCTCGAGATCCCGGTCGCGCCGAAGGTGGTCGCGAAGAAGAACGAAGGGCGTGAAGCTGACGCTCACCGTCACGGTCACGCCGAAGACCGGCGGCAAGGCGAACCTGGAGCGCATCAACCTCGACACCTTCAAGTGGTCGAAGGTGAAGCAGTTCACGGTCGCGCGCGAGCGGCAAGGCGACGGTGAAGGCGCCGAAGGCCGGCAGGTACCGGGTGACGCTGCTGCCCGGCAAGGGCCTCGCCCAGGCGAGCTCCGCTGCCGTGACCTTCAAGTAGGACGATGCGACCGGCGGGCCCGATACCTCAGCGTGCGGGCCCGCCGGAAGCCGGCGGGCTGGAGACCCACACGAGCGTGGAGCGCCCGTCCGCGGCGTTCGCAGGATGCACTCGTGCTCGGAGCGGAAGTACGCGCAGTCGCCCTCCTCGAGGATCAGCGGCTCGTCGTCCTTCCGGGTGAGCTCGACCTCGCCGCGGACCACGAAGATGAAGTGCTGCGCGGTCTCCGACCGGGTGCCGCCCGACACCACCGCGCCCGCCTCGTACTCGCAGATGACCGGCGCCATCGTGACGTCGTGCGCGTCCCCCACCACCGGGTGGAACGCCACGCCGTCGGCGGGCAGGGCCGGCGGCGCGGCGGTCGGCGGCGCGCACGACGGTGACCTCCCCGAGGGGCACCACGTCCAGCAGTTCGCCCAGGCCGACGCCCAGGAACCGCGCGACGCGGAACAGGCGGCCGGTGCTGATGTCGCTGCGCCCGTTCTCGACGAGGGACAGGAACGACGTGGAGAGGTCGGTCCCCTCGGCGACCTCCCCGAGCGAGAACCCCCGCTCCACCCGGATGGCGCGGAGCGTCTCCCCCAGGGTCCGGAGGCGCACCCTCATGTCGCCGTCGTCCACCCCATCCTCCGCATCCACGCGCCCGTCACGACAGCCGGGAACCGGGTCCGTTCTATCAGAGGCGCCGGAATCACCGCACGGCCATCCGTCCCGCGCGGCGGGTGACGGGTGAGCACTGCGCCGCACCCCGCGCGCGCCGGGACCCGGGGGCGGATCCGGCGCGTGTCGGGCCGTCGCCTGGCGGCCCTGGCCGGCATCTGGGTGGTGCTCACCGGCGGCGCCGTGCTGCTGGCGAACGCGATGGACCAGCCCGTCGGGGCCGGTGCCCCGGACCGCGCGCAGCCCGCCGCCGTCGCGGTGTCCGAGGCGCCCGCCTCCGGTGTCGCCCAGGGGGACCAGACGGACGGCACGATGGGCGGCGGCGCCGCGTCCCAGGGCCCGGCGACCGGCGGCGCGCCGGCGCGCGCGGACACCGTGCAGCTCCCGCCGTTCGCGATGGTGCTGGACCACCGGCTGCCGGACGGCGTCTCCGGGCTGAACCCCGCCGGGCAGGCGGAGCAGCTCCGGGTGCGCGCCATGGCGACGAACGACCCGGTGACGCTGGTGGAGCTCGGCTCCGTGCTCCAGGTGCTGGGCGACGTCCAGAGCGCCGAGTTCGCGTACCGGTCGGCGCTCAAGGCCAAGCCGGGCGACCTGCCCGCGCGCGTCGGGCTGGCCGTGGCGCCCGTCACCGGCGACCCGTCGCGGCTCGACGACGCCGCCGCCGCGCTGCAGCGGCTGGCGGCCAGCGACCCGCAGAGCCAGCTCGTGGGCTTCAACCAGGCGTGGGTGGCGCTGTACGCCGGTGACGCGGCGGCCGCGCGCGCCGCCCTGCGGCGCACGCGCGACCTCGGCGCGCGGACGCGCCTGGGCCGCTCGGCGGGGACGCTGCTGACGGCGATGGACTCGGTCTCGTTCCAGCAGGCGGGGCCGTGAGCGCCGGCCCGCCCCACCCTCGGGAGGCACGATGAGTGGCGATGAGTACGTCTACGCCGCCTACGGCGTGATCCTGTTCGCGCTGCTGCTGTACGTCGTGGTGATCGGCCTCCGGTCGGCGCGGCTGGCCCGCGAGGCCGAGTTGCTCGCCCGCCTGGTGGAGCGCGACCTCCCGTCACGGGCGGAGGAGCCGGCGGCCGACCCGGTGGACGTCACGCGCGCCTGACGCCGCCGACGCGCCCCGCGGCGCCGGTCAGCGCGCGAAGTCGCAGGTCACGGCGCCGGCCGGCGGGTCCATCAGCACCCGCGTGGACAGGCGCCCCACCAGGTACAGGCCACGTGAGCCGGCCGAGGTGGGTGGCGGAGCGGACGGCGGGGCCATGGCCGGCAGGCCGATGCCTCGGTCGCGCACCATGAGCGTCACGCGGCCACGGCGCACCTCTCCGGAGACCTCGATGGGTGCGCCGGCCGCCAGCCCGGCGTGGCGGACCGCGTTCGTCACCAGCTCGCTCACGACGACCATGATCGCCTCCAGGGTCGCCGGCTCCACGGTGCCCCGGAGCCACGCCGCCCATCGGCGTGCCTCCGCCGGCGCCCCCATCCCGCACGGGATCCGCGCGACTCGGCGGTCGGTGGTGCGGGAGGTATCCATGTCCTGAGGCTCCCCGCCCGGCCGGGAGCGGACTCCACTTCCGGGTCCCCCGGGACCGTCGCGCCCGCCCCGGACGGATGGCGGCGGCGCTCGCGGTGGCGCCCGCCGTGGCGCTGAGCCCGCGTCCCGCGCGCGCCGCGGGGGCGCTGGCGCTGCTGTCGGCGGCGGCGGCCGAGGCGGGGCGGCGGCGGGCCGGCGGCCGGCGGGTGTTCCCGGCGCGGACCGCGCTCGCGGCGCCGGCCTGGGTGGCGGAGCGCGCAGCGTGCGCATGGCTCGCGGTCGGCGTGCGCCTCCTGCGAGGCGGGGTCCCCTACGGCGACGTCGTCATGCGGCGGGCGGCGACGCCGGCCCGGCGCCTGCGGGCGCGCACGACGTCGTGAACCCCGCGGCCTTATGGGTCCCGTCGCAGAAGGGCAGCCCGCGGGAGCGGCCGCAGCGGCATAGCGCCACCGTCCGCCGGCGCACCGCGATGGTGGAGCCGTCGGCGTCCCGCAGCACGAACGGGCCGCGCACCAGCAGCGGTCCGTCCGGGTAGGCGCGGATCTCGGTCGACCGGGACGGTGGGCGGCTCACGTTCGGGCGAGCCTCCGGAGGACGCCCCGCGCGACGCTCGCCGGCCGCTGCTGCTCGCCGAGCACGGCGTTGAGCGCCGCGATCGCGGCCGTCAGCAACGCGGTCGCCGCGCGCGCCCCGCGGCCGCGACCCGCCGTGCCCCACGCCGTGGTCGCCAGGGCGGCGAGGGTCAGGACCGCCTTGGCGGCGGCCACGGACGCCACGCCCCGCTGGGCCACGAGCCGGCCCCGGTTGTCGGCCGTCACCACGGCCGCGCCCGCGACATGGGCGGCGACCGCGGGCCACGTCCACACGGGCCACGCAGGCCGGGCCCCGTCGGACGCGGTGGGCGCCGCCGGGGCGGTGGCCGCGGCGAGCCAAAGCGCCAGGCCCACGTCGTTCAGCACCCGCCCCGTCGTGCCGGCGGGGGTCACGACCACACCGTCCCGACCCTGCGGGCGACGGCCATGTGCCCGCCCAGGTACCCCCCGGCCGTCGCGACCGCCGTCCCGCCGGCCGCCAGCGCCACCCCGCGCCCGTGGCGGCGCCGCAGGCGGCAGACGAGGGAGGCCAGGTAGAGCCCGAGCGCCACAGCGTTGAGCGCCGCGTGCACCAGCCCGGTGCGCCGGTCTTCGAGGGGCGCCGCACGCCATTCGGCGACGCCCGTGGCGATCGTCGGCAGCGCCGCGGCACAGCCCACGGCGAGGAGGCCGGTGGCGAACGGCCGCCCGCGCCGCCCGCCCGCCAGGTCGACCAGGTTCGCGCTCGTCCACGACCCGATCGGCACGTCGGTCAGCATCGGGTGGGCCGCGTGGCCGAGCCAGCTGCCCCGCATCGCCGCATCCAGGCCGGGGTGACGGCCGAGGGCCGCGGTGGCCCGCAGCCCCGCGGCGACCGCCGGGTCCAGTGCCCGGGCGCCCTCGATGCGTGCCGCAAGGCCGGCGAGCCGGCGGGGCGGCGGCGCGGCGGTCGTCGTCGTCACGATGCCGCCGGTACCCGCGCCCCCTGGCGCGGAAACGGCCCGGGCGGGCTCAGACCAGCTTGCGGACGATCAGGTAGTCCCCCTCCTGGTCCACGATCCGCTCGATGTCCGGCATCTCGTGGCCCGGGACCAGGACGAACACATCGGGGTCGCGGTGGATGCGGTCGAACCGCGACGGCGTCAGGTGGATGCGCTCGCGGCAGTCGAGGCGCGAGCACTCGCACAGGAACGCGATCGGCGCGTCGGGGTCGTCGTCCTGCTCCTCCCGGATCTCCTCGAGCGTCTGCTCCATGCGCCGGTTGAGCTCCTCCATGAGCTCCTCGTTCTCACGCATGCGCCGCGCGCGCGGCGATGTGGGGTCGATGCCCTCTTCCGCCATAGCGGACGCACGCTACCGCACCACCTCGGCCCATGCGGGGCGACCCGGATCGAGTGGCGTCCAGCCGTCCGGCGGCGGCCCGTCCCACAGCGCGATCACGGTTCCGCCGAAGCCGGCGCCCATGATCCGCGCGCCCAGCGCGCCCGCCCGGTGGGCCGCCTCCCGCGCCTCCTCGATCGCCGGCGTCGACACCGCGAAGTCGTCGCGCAGCGACCGGTGCGACGCGTCCAGCAGCGCGCCGAGCGTGCGCAGGTCGCCACGCTCCAGGGCTGCGGCGCCGGCCCGCACGCGCGCGTTCTCCGACAGCACGTGCCGCACGCGGGAGGCCAGGGCGGGCGGCAGGCGCTCGGCGTCGGCGGCGACCGCGGCGTGCAGGTCGGGCAGCCCCAGCCGGCGGGCGGCCTCGGCGCACTCCTCGATGCGCTCCTGGTAGCGGCCGTCGGCCACGCTGCGCCGCCCCGTGTCGCGACCCGCGAACCGGGCGGTCCCCAGCGGGACGTCGCGGGTGTCGAGGGTCGCCATGTCGGCCAGCAGGGCGTGGCCCTCGCGGCTCACCAGCACGGCGAGCTGGTCCATGAGCCCGGTGCGCACGCCGGCCCACTCCCACTCGACGCGCCGCAGGACGGCCGCGAGCAGGAACCGCTCCATCTCCTCCGCCCCCGCCAGCGCGAGCGCCGCCAGGGCCACCGCCGAGCCGAGCGCCGCCGACGACGACAGCCCCGCCCCCATCGGCAGGTCGCCGGTCACGGTCAGGCGCATCCCCGGCAGCGGGCCGGCCGACCGCTCCATCTCCGCCAGCGCACCGCGGACGTAGGCGCGCCAGTCGCCGGGGCCCGCGCCGGGCACCGCGTCGAGCGGGAAGCGGTCCTCCGCGCCGACGTCCAGCGCCAGCACCTCCGCCGAGCGGGCGCCCGTCCGCACGCCCGTCACCGTGATGCCGCGGGCCAGCGCGAACGGCATCACCAGGCCGCGCTGATGGTCGGTGTGCTCGCCCAGGATGTTGGCGCGCCCGGGCGCGTGGGCGACCACCTGCTGCGCCGCCGCCCCTCACACCCCGCCCGTGCGCCCGCCCGACCATGCCGGGGTCGTACCCGCTCACGCCCGCGCGCACCGCTTGCCGCGACCCCGGGGTGCTCCGTAGGCTCCCCGCCACGCCCCACCCCGATGTGCTCAGCGGCGCCCTCCGGGGCGGAGAGACCCTGCAGGACGGGAGGGCCCGCTACGCCCTGAAGGGCGAGCTGGACATGGCGGGCGGCGAGTCGCTGGTGCGGCGGGTCACGGAGCTGGCGGCGGCGACCTCGGGCCCCATCGAGATCGACATGGCGCAGGTCGCGTTCATCGACTCCTCCGGCGTCCGCGCGCTGCTGCGCCTGCACGAGGCGGCGGTCTCGTCGGGCCGCACGATGCGCGTCCGCAGCCTGTCGCCCGACGTGCGGCGCCTGCTGGACCTGATCGGCGTCACGGAGCTGCTGGCCGGCGACTGACGGCCGGGCGGCGGGCCGCCAGGTCGCCGTAGAGGAAGGCGAGCGCCGCCCCCGCGAACGGCATCACGAACACGAACACCGCCGAGCTGACGGCGTTGATCGTGGCGAGCGGCAGCGGGGTGAGGAACATCATGGCGATGCCCACCGCCGGGCCGCTCACCGCCGCGACCACGTTCACGGTCGTGGCGATCGACGCGGTGCGCCACCAGCGGCCGCGCACCAGCGCGCGGCTGCGCGCAAGGGCCTCGCGGGGCGGCACCCCCTCCAGCGCCGAGACCTGGACCGCGACGGCCCAGCGGCCGAGGGTCCAGACGGCCAGCGGGATCCCCACGACGGTCACGGCGAGCAGCACGACGATGGCGCCCGCGCGGATCGCGGTCCGCAGCAGGCGGGGCGCCGCCCGGGCGGTCAGTCGGAAGGCCTCGCGGATGTCGACGCCCCCTCCGCGCTCGGCCGCGTCCATCACGAGGGCCACGCCGCCCACCACGACGGTCGCCGCCAGGACGTGGCCCGCCCCGGCGACGAAGAGCGCCAGCGCGATCGACACCAGGCTGCTGCGCCCCGCCACCGCGGTGAGATCGCCCAGGGGCGTCAGCTCCAGCACCACCTGCTGGAGGGCGACCTCGCAGGACCGCCGCGGGCAGGAACAGCAGCCCGATGGGCAGCAGCACACGTCGTCGCTCGCGATACACGCCGCGCGCCGCGCCCAGCATCTGCCCGGCCGCCCGCGTGCGCCGCAGCGGGTGCGGCACGTGGGGCGCCCAGACGGTGCTGCGCGCCGCCGCCGTCCCCGTCATCACCAGGCCCACGACGATCAGCACCAGCACAAGGGGCGACGTGATCGCCGTGTAGATCTTCCCGCCGGCGTCGACCACCGCGCAGAACGCGCCGGTCGCCGTCGGCCCCAGGGTCGTGCCGCTCGGGACGGCGACGCTGCCGTCGCGCAGCGACTCCTGCCAGGCGATCGGCTCGCTCCACTCCTCCTTGGTGCGCGGCCCCGGCGGCGCGTCGTACGGGGGCTTCTGGAACTCGCCCCAGCGCCCCTGGAACAGCAGCCACGCGTCCGGCCCCTGCGGGTCGAACCTCGCCCGACGGCAGCAGCCGCGCCTGCGTCTGCAGCGCGGTGCCCGGCGGGCGGGCGTCGTCGCACCCGAAGCCCTCGTCGGCATTGCGGCCGAGGAAGAGGTCCGCGGTGTAGAAGTTCGCGTGCGAGCCGGCCGCCGCGTAGACGACGGGGTGGTCGCCGCGCCGCTCGAGCCTGCCGCCGTCCCAGTCGGCGCGCTCCCCGCCCGAGTGCTGCGAGTAGCCGGCCTCCACCGGGGCGGTGCGCAGCGCCTCCTCCGCCGTCGGCGCGTCCCAGACGAGCTGGACGAACTCCCAGTCGCCCTCGTGCGTGTTGACGTAGTCGTCGAAGTACCAGAAGAACCAGTACTGGAGGGCCAGGCGGCCCGGCGCCGCGGGATCGGTCGCGACGTGGGCGTAGGCCACGTCGGGCCGCCCGGCGCCCAGCCGGTCGAAGTCCTGCTCGAACGTGCACCCCGGTCTGCGGGGGTTCCCGTTGAAGTCCAGGGACGTCTCCGGCCCGCGGCCCGCGATGTCGGCCATCCCCGGGGCCTCCTTCACCACCGCGCCGGTCCCGTCGCGCAGCAGCACGCCCTGCGCGTCCAGGACGGTCTCCACGGGCACCGGCCGGTAGGGCTCGCCGTCCGTGTCGCAGGGGGCGTCCTGGTCGCGCACCACCACGACCGGGGCGTAGCGCTCGGCCGGCTCGCGGGCCGCGCCGTCCTGGGCGGCGGCGGGGACGGCGAGGAGGGCGACGGATGCGAGCGCGATCAGGGCCGCGGTCAGCGGTCCGCGGAGGCGGCGAGCGAGCACGCGCGGAGCTTCCCACGCGGCCCCGACCAGGGGTGGAGACTCGCCGCGACCCTCGCGTATAGGATGCGACGACCGTAATCCCGCGATTACTGTCACCTTTTTCCACGAATAGGAGCGGATCAGTGTCCACGGCTGAGATCCCGGTCAACAACGGCGTCAACGTCGGCGCCCTGCTCGGCGTTCGCGAGGCCCTCGCGGACACCCCCGACATCGCGCAGTTCCAGTGGCGCGCCACCACCTCCTGGGTGCACGGCACGCACAGCCAGTCGAGCATCGAGTCGTTCTACGGCTTCGGCGACGAGCAGCAGCACAAGGCGTCGTTCACCTACGACGCGGACCACCCGCTCGCGTTCGCGGCCGAGGACAACGGCGCGACGCCCGTCGAGTTCGTGCTCGTCGCGCTCGGCAGCTGCCTGACCGCCGGCGTCGCCGCGATCGCGCAGCAGCGCAAGATCAAGCTCAACTCGGTGAGCGCGACGATCGAGGCGGAGATGGACCTCCACGGCATCCTCGGCGCCGACCCCGACGTCCGGAACGGCTTCAGCAAGATCGACGTCAAGTTCGACATCGACGCCGAGGGCGACCAGCAGGCCCTCGAGGCGCTCGTCGCGCAGTCGCAGAAGCGCTCCGCGGTGTTCGACGTGCTCACCAACCCGACGAACATCTCCGTCCAGGTCAACTGAGCACCGCACCGGCAGGCGCGCCGCACGTCCCCGTCGCCGTCGTCGGCGCCGGGCACTGCGGCCTGGCCGTGAGCCGCCACCTCGCGGCGCGCTCGATCGACCACGTGGTCCTCGAGCGCGGCGAGGTGGCGAACTCGTGGCGCACGGAGCGCTGGGACTCCCTGCGGCTGCTGACGCCCAACTGGCTCAGCCGGCTGCCGGGGTGGGCCTACGCCGGGGACGACCCGGACGGCTACATGAGCGTCGCGGAGGTCGTCGACTACATCGCCGCGTACGCCGCCGACGGCGCCCCGGTGCAGACGAACACGACGGTCCGCACCGTCCGCCCGGCCCGCCGCGGGTTCGCGGTCGAGACCGATGGGGGGTCGTGGACGGCCGACGCCGTCGTCGTGGCCTCCGGGGCCTGCAACGCGCCGGCGCTGCCGGCGGTCGCGGCGGAGCTGCCGGCCGGGATGCCCTCGCTCACGGCGTGGGAGTACCGGAACCCCGGCCAGGTGCCCGAGGGGGGCGTCCTGGTGGTGGGGGCCGCAGCCAGCGGCATCCAGATCGCCGACGAGCTGCTGCGCGACGGCCGCGACGTGACGATCGCGGTGGGAGAGCACGTCCGGGTGCCGCGCCGCTACCGGGGCGCCGACATCCTCTGGTGGATGGAGGAGGCCGGCGTGCTCGGCGAGCCGTGGACCGAGATGGACGACCTGGTCCGGGCCCGCAGCATCCCGTCCATGCAGCTCACCGGCGGCGGCGCGACGCTCGACCTGAACTCCCTCACGGCGCGGGGCGCCCGCCTGGTGGGACGGCTCCAGGCGATCCGCGACCGCCGGCTGCTCTTCTCCGGCTCGCTGCGCAACGTCTGCCGGCTGGCCGACCTGAAGCTCGACCGGCTGCTCGACACGCTCGACGCGTGGGCGGACCGGGCGGGCATCGACGCGCCGCCCCCGGAGCGCCTGCCGCAGACGGCGGTGCCGGACGACCCGCCGGTCGAGCTGCACCTGGAGCGGGACGGCATCCGCAGCGTGCTGTGGGCCACGGGCTACCGGGCCGAGCTCGCCTGGCTCGAGGCGCCGATCCTCAACCCGCGCGGCCGCCTGATCCACGACGGCGGCGTGACGCGCGTCCCCGGCCTCTACCTGATGGGGATGCCGTTCCTGCGCCGCCGCAAGTCGACGCTCATCGACGGCGCGGACGCCGACGCCCGCGACGTGACGGAGCACCTGGCGGCGCACCTCGACGCGGTCGTCCGCGGGGAGGGCGTGGCCGCGGCGGGCTGACCGCCGCTCAGAAGTTCCACCACTCGTCCTCGTCGGAGAGCGGCGCGGCCTGCTCGCCCCGCTCGGACGCGACCGGGGCGAGGGCGTCGGTGGGGACGACGAACACGGACCCGAGGAGCTCTACGGCGCAGTGGCGCTCGCCGACCTTCACCACCTCCACCTCGTCGCCGGGCGCGAGCACGGAGATGCTGCCGGCGCGCATGCGCGTACGGCGCGTGACGATGGCCTTGTCGCCCGGGGTGAACATGCTGACGCGACATACCCCGTGCGGCGGATCTCGGACGCCCTGCGGGCGAAACGCAACCTCGCGGGCCGCCGGGGTTGCGGCGCGGGGGTCCGCCGGGTTCGGATCACACCATGATGGCGTTTCTCAGTCCGTCGCCGCCGGCGTCCGCCGACCCCCTCGCCCATCTGGCCCGCGACCTGGCCGCGGCAGCCGGTCAGGAGGAGGTCGAGCGGGTTGCGGTGGCGCACGCGCGCGCCGCCGGCGCCGCGTGGGCCGCGATCGCGGCCCCCGGCGCGGCCGCCGCGCCCGGCGGGCTGGCCCTGCCGCTCACATCCGGGGGCGAGGCGGTCGGCACGCTCGTGCTCGGCTGGGACCCGCCCCGCGCGCCGTCCCCGGCGGAGGCCGCCCTGCTCCGCGGGATCGCCGACGTCGCGGCGGGGGCCCTCCACCGCGCCCGGCTCGCCCGCCGCGGGCGCGAGGAGGACGCCCGCGTCCGGCTGCTGGGCGCGGTGTCGCTGGAGCTCGACCAGACGCTCGGCGCCGACGAGCGGCTGCGCCGTCTCATGCAGCTGCTGGTGCCCGACCTCGCCGACCTGGCGACGGTGCGGATGCGCGTCCCCGGCGGGGGCCGCTCGCGCCTGGCCGCGGCGGCCCACCGCGACCCGGAGCTGGAGCGGGTGGCGGCTCGCTTGTACGGGCGGTGCTGCGCCGGCCCCGAGGCGCCGGGGCCCGAGCGCGTCATCGCGCGCGGCGAGCCCGAGATGGTCGCGGAGGTCCCCGACGAGGCGTGGGTGCGGTGGGCGCCGGACGCCGAGGCGCTCGCCGACGTGCGCGCACTGGCGAACCGCTCGTGGCTGTGCGTCCCCCTCGCGGCGCGGGGCCAGGTGATCGGCTGTCTGTCGCTCCAGCGCCGAGCCGGCCGGCCGCCCTACGACGCGGGGATGCTCGCGTTGGCGGAGGACATCGGGCGGCGCGCCGGCCTCGCGATCGAGAACGCGCGCCTGTTCGAGGGCGAGCGTGCGATGGGCGCCGCGGTCGAGCACGCCCGGGCGCGCGAGGAGGTGCTGCGGCGGGTCACGGCCGCGTTGTCGCGCGCGGTCACCGCCGAGGAGGTCGCCGACGTCATCGTCGACGACTGCATGGCGGCGCTCGGGGCGCTGGCCGGCGTGGTGGCCGTCCAGGACGGGACGACCGCACGCGTGGCGGCCTCCCGCGGGTACCCCGCCGACGTCCTCCGCGTCGGCTCGCGCATCGCCCTGGACGGGCGCCTGCCCCTGCCGTGGGTGCTCCGCACGGGGGAGCCGCGCTGGCTGGAGACCCGCGACGACTGGCTCCGCGACTTCGACGCCCCCTCCAGCGGCCTCGGCCCCGTGGGGGTCGGGGTGCCGCTGATCGTCGAGGGCCGGGTGATCGGTGCGATCGCCTTCCGGTTCGCCGGCGAGGAGCGGCGGTTCACCAGCGGCGAGCGGCGGCTGGTGGAGACGCTCGCGGAGTTCTGCGCCCAGGCCCTCGACCGCGCCCGGCTGTTCGACGTGCAGCGCTCCGCCGCCGAGCTCCTCCAGCGCCGCCTGCTCCCGGCGGGCCTGCCCGATCCGCCGGGCATGGAGATCGCCGTGCGCTACCTGCCGGCCGAGGAGGGCCTGGCGGGCGGCGACTTCTACGACTGCGTGGTGCGACCCGACGGCGTCGTCGGCGTCATCGTGGGCGACGTGGTGGGCCACGGCGTGGAGGCGGCCTCGGCGATGGGCCAGCTGCGCTCCTCCTGGCGCATCCTCCAGCAGCTCGGCGTGGTCCCCGGGCGCGCGCTCGAGCACCTGGACCGGTTCGCCAGGGACGTCGAGGGCGCCGCCGCCGCGACGGCCGCCTGCCTGGACGTGCTGGCCGACGACACGGTCGCGTACGCCTGCGCGGGGCACCCGCCGCCGCTGCTGGTGCCGCGGGACGGACCGGCGCGCTACCTCATGGAGGGGCGCAGCACGCCGCTCGGGATGGGCCTGTACCGCTTCGCCGCCGCCGTCGCGCCGTTCGCCCATGACGATGTGCTGGTGCTCTACACCGACGGCGTGGTCGAGCGCCGCGGCCGCGGGATCGACGCGGGCCTGGACCGGCTCCGGGAGGTCGTCGACCGCGCCGCCGGCCTTCCCCTGGAGGGCCTCCTCGACGCCGTGGTGGCCGTCATGGCCCCCGGGGCCACCGACGACCGGGCGCTCCTGGCGCTCCGCCGGAGGCGTTAGGCGGGCGCGCGGGCGGGGACGCTCAGGGCGACCTCGCACCACACGACCATCGCGCCGGCGCGCTCCGCGCCCCACACCGACGCCAGCGCATCGACGAGCGGCAGGCCGCGCCCGCCGGGCTGGAGCGCGTGGGGCATCGACGTGTCCACGGCGGCGAGGTCGAAGCCGGGCCCGCGGTCGTGGACCGCCACGCGCACCCGCCCCGCGTCGGCGTGGACCACCAGGTCGATGGCCGCCGTCGGGTGCCCGTGGACGATCGCGTTGGCGATGAGCTCGCTGGCCATGAGCTGCAGGTCGCCAAGCCCCCGCGCGTCGAGCGCCCCGGCGGCGACCATGCCCGCGGTGCAGTCGGCCAGCAGCCGACGGGCGCTCGCCTGGGAATCCGCCTCGGGCGGCAGCGCGTGCCTGGCCAGCTCGTCCACGCGGGGGACGCTCGCACCGGCGCACCCTGCGCGCCATCCCCCAGCCGGGGCGACGCCGGAGGGCGGGCGCGCTCCCTCGATCGGGGGACCGGCCACCCGCCCGGCGGAGGAACCGGCTCCGTGGGTAGCATCGGCCGGTGCTCATCGAGAAGCGCAAGTGGGACGGCTCGGTGACGGCCCGCTGGGAGGCGGAGCTGCGCCGGGACGACGGGCGCATCGTGTTCGTCACGCCGCCCGGCACCCGCCGCGAGCGGCCGCGGCGCGGCGACGTCGAGGTGACCCGGTGCCTGGAGGTCTCCGGCTCGGGGGGCGCCGGGTGGATCGTGACCGCCGTCGTCGCCGGCGACGGTGCGCTCGTCCGCTACGAGGTCGACGCGACGGTCGGCGACGAGGAGCGCCGGCGGGACGTGTTCGCGTTCGTGGACATCGACCTGGACCTCGAGATCGCGGACGGCGAGGCGCGGGTGGAGGACCTCGCCGAGTTCGCGGAGCGCCGGCGCACCATGGGCTACCCGCCGGGCCTCCTGAGCCACGCGCTCGCGGCCCTCGACGACGCCCTGGCCCGGTACCGCCGCGCCGCCTGGCCGTTCGACGGCTCGCTGCTCGCGGAGGCCCGCGCGTCCTCCTGACGGGCGGCGATTCGGCCCCCGACAGGCCCCGGAACCGAAACCCGGGATAAGATGCGGTTATGGAGGGTTCAGGGCGCGAGCCCTGGCCCGCCCCCGCTCCCACACACCACGCTCGGAGAGGTTGGCATGGCACTGCAGCTCAACGACACGGCCCCGGACTTCCAGGCCGAGACGACCGAGGGCCCGATCAGCTTCCACGAGTGGATCGGCGACTCCTGGGCCGTGCTGTTCTCGCACCCGAAGGACTTCACGCCCGTCTGCTCCACCGAGCTCGGCTACATGGCGAGCATCAAGCCCGAGTTCGACAAGCGCGGCGCCAAGATCATCGGGCTCTCGATCGACCCGCTCGACCGCCACGACGAGTGGTCGAGGGACATCGAGGAGATCGTGGGCACGGCGCCCAACTACCCGATCATCGCCGACACGGAGTTCACGGTCGCGAAGGCCTACGGGATGCTGTCGGCGGACGTGGACGGCGACCCGCTGGGCCGAACGCCCGCGGACAACCAGACGGTCCGCAACGTCTTCGTGATCGGCCCGGACAAGAAGATCAAGCTGATCCTCGTCTACCCCATGACGACGGGCAGGAACTTCGACGAGGTGCTCCGCGTCATCGACTCGCTGCAGCTCACGGCGAACCACAAGGTGTTGACGCCGGCGCAGTGGCAGCAGGGCGAGGACGTGATCATCGCCGGGTCGGTCAGCAACGAGCAGGCCAAGGAGATCTGGCCGGAGGGCTGGAAGGAGCCGAAGCCCTACATGCGGGTCGTCCCGCAGCCGGGCAAGTAGCCCGACCGGGCCCGCCCCCCGGGGCGGGCCCGCCGCGGCGGTCAGGCGGCGCGGCGCAGGCCGAGCGCCCCGGCCGCCTCCCGGCAGGCCTCCAGCCCGAACCCCTCGGGGCCGCCCGACACGGCGATCGCCCCGCGCACCGCGCCGTCCCCGAGCGCGACCGCACCCGCGGCCGGGCCGCCGGCCTCGACGCCGTCGCGCACCGCGGCGCGCGCCGCCTCCAGCGCCGCGTCGAGGTGGGCCACCGGCAGGGTGCCGGGCCGCTCGGCCCCGCGGAGGGCTCCCGCGCCGTCCACGACCGCGACGGCGCAGTCGAACCCGAAGTCGTCGGCCATGTCCAGGACCACGGCGAGGAGGGTCCGCACCTCGATCGCCGTCAGGGCGCCCGCGGGGTCGCCCCCGGTGTCGAAGCCTGCGTTCACCGGGGGTGATTCTTATCACTCCCATAAGCAGGATGTCGGGTCAGACGGGCCCGCCGGGGGCCCGCGGCGCTAGTGGGGCTCCCAGGCCTCCGGCGCGTCGACCAGCGCCCGCACGGGCGGCGGCAGCTCCCCGGCCAGGAGGTCGGCCAGCGTCGTCTCCTCCAGCACCGCCCGCACGCTGCCGCGCACGGCGATCCACACGTCGCGGAGGGGCGCCGCACGTCCCGTGTAGCTCAGCGCCTCGGGGCGCGTGCCGCGCACGCTCGCCAGCGGGCCGTCGAGGGCGCGGATGATCTCGGCCAGGGTGATGCGGTCCGGCTCCCGGGCCAGGCGGAACCCGCCGGCCTGGCCGCGGACGCTCCGGACGATCCCCGCCCGCTTCAGCTCCAGGAGGATGTTCTCCAGGAAGGCCACCGGGATCTCCTGGGCCTGGCCGATGTGGTCCCGCTTCACCGGGCCGTCCCGCTCCTCCTCGAGCGCGGCCAGCTCGATCAGGGCCCGGATGCCGTAGTCGGCCTTCGCCGAGATCCGCATGGCCGCATCATGCCGACCCCCGCGGCCGGAGGCGTCAGCCCGGCCGCGCGAACAGGGGCGGCGGCCCCAGCTGCGGGGCCTCGCCGAGGCGCTCCGCAAGCACCACCAGGGCGTCCAGGAGGGCGTCGAACTGGGCCTCGGCGGCGTGCCCCGGCGCCCCGTCGGTGAAGTCGGCGGACGTGACGTACGCGGCGGTGGGCGCCACGAGCGCGCCGAAGAACGCGAGCACGTCCCGGAGGTGCCGCTCCGCCCCCAGGTGGTGGTGGAGGCTGCCGCCCATCGCCGCGATGCCGGTGGGCGTGCCGCGCAGCGCCTCGACCGGCACGTGGTCGAGCGTGCGGACGGCCAGGCCGTGCCGGTCGGCCGCGCGCGCCGCCGCCTCGCCCAGCGCGCGGTGCAGGCGCCCCGGGGGCGTGGCGCTGCCGATGACCACGGCGAGCGCCGTCACGCGCTCACGCCACCGTCAGCGGGTGGCGCACCACCGCGCCGAACAGGTAGCCGTTCGCGTTGAACGGCACCGTGTCGGGCTGGGTGTTGCCGCGGTCGTCGGTGGCCCGGGCGAGGAGCTCGTAGGCCCCCGCCTGGGGATCGCGCCACGGGATGCTCCACCGCACCCACGCCAGCCGGTGGTCCGGCCCGTGCAGTCGGGCACGGTGCCACGTCTTCCCGCCGTCGTTGGACACCTCCACCCGGCGGATGCGGCCGTGGCCGGACCACGAGCGCCCGCGCAGCGTGACCGGCGCGCCGGCCGCGAGCGTCGCCGGCCGGGGAGCTCCCATGCGCTCTTGACCACCTGCTCGGTGAGTGGCCGGGAGTCGGCCGGGTAGTCGCCGCCGACGAAGCGGTACTGGACCGTGTTCCAGTACGAGGTGAGCGGCGCGTCGGACACCAGGATGCGGCCGAGCCACTTGATGCTGGCCACCCCGATCCACCCCGGGACCACCAAGCGCGCCGGGAATCCGTGGTCGGGCGGCAGCGGCTCGCCGTTCATCTCGAGGGCCACGAGCGCGTCGTCCAGGGCCTTGCCGATCGACAGCGGCCGGCGCACGTGGCCCTGATCGACCCCGTTCGCCACGACGGTGGCGTCGAGGCCCTCCGGCATGACGTCCACCGCGCTCTTCGGGTTGACGCGCGCGCGGTCGAGGAGGACCGACAGCGGAACCCCGCGCCAGCGCGCGACGCCGATCGCCCCGAGGCCCCACGCCGTCCCGGCGGCGGGGGTGCCCTGCTGGCCGGCGAAGAAGCTGCGCCCGTTGCCGGCGCACTCCACGAACGCGGTGATCTCGCGGCTCGGCAGGCGGAGCAGGTCCGGATAGGTGAACTCCACCGGCCCCTTCCGCAGCGCGGCGCCCTCGATGCGCAGCCGCCAGGTGGCCGCGTCGATCGTGGGCGTGGAGGTGTGGTTGCGCACGAAGAAGCGCTCGTTGGGGATCGCGTACCCCAGGTCCCCGACGGCGTCCCAGCGCATCTCGGCGTTGGTCCCGTAGTCCACGAACCACTCCGGCGGCGTGGGCTTGCGGATCGGGGTCGGCGGCGCCGGGTCGCCCGGGCCGGCGACGGCGCGCCCGGCAGCTCCCAGCGATCCGATGAGCGGCACGCCGGCCGCCGCCATCTGCAGGAGCCGGCGGCGCGAGACGCCGTGCCGGGCGTCGTGCGCCAGCCGCTCGCGGCGCTCCTCGTGGTACTCCCGCTCGTCGCTCAGCTCACCCGGCACGCCCGCCTCCCTCGTGGTGGGTCGATTTCCGAGTGAGTTTATAAGGATTGTTCCGCGAGCGTGTCCGGCGGGCGCGGGCGCACCGCGCGCCCGGGCATCCGGCCCGGGCGCGGGGCCGCGCGGGCTACCCCTCCCCGGTGAGGCGGTAGGCCACGATCTGCGCGCGCTGCCCGGCCTCCGCCGGGTAGCTCGCGGCCGTGATCAGCATGTCGCCCGCGATGGTCAGCGGGGCGTTCGTGCGGGCGGGCAGGGTGCCCCGCCACACGATGGAGCCGTCCTTCCGGGACAGCGCCACGACGGTGCCGTCGAACGTGGTGGTGAACACCAGGTCGTTCGAGATCGTCGCCGCGCCCAGCGCCATCGCCGGCAGCGTCGTGGTCCAGAGCACGCGGCCGGAGGCGACGTCGATCGCCACCATCTCGCCCTCGTTGCCCTCGTAGTCGAACGTGCCGGTGGCGCCGCCGTAGTTGACGTCGAGGTCGCTCAGCGTCGTCGCCAGGTTCGCGATCGCCGCGTAGACCACGCCGTCCTTGTAGGCCATGTTCGTCTCGACCCCGCCGTAGACGCCGGGCTCCACCTCGATGGGCGGCGTGATCGTCACGCTGCCCGGGTTCGCCAGGGCCTTGCGGGAGTCGTTGTCACGGCCGTTGTGGTCGCCGACCGGGATCTTCCAGATCAGCTTGCCGGTGGCCGGGTTGACCGCGTGGATGTAGCCGTTCTTCCCGGAGGTCACGATCATCGGCCGCTTGCCCGGGATCCACATGGGCGACAACTGGAGGTCCCAGTCGTAGAAGTCGTTCGGGACCGCCTGGTAATACCAGCGCAGCGCGCCGCTGCGGCTGCCGATCTTCAGCAGGCTGTTGGTGTAGAGCAGCGGCGTCGGGTGCTCGAGCAGGAAGCGCGGCGTGGTGTACGCGTTGCCCGTGCCGAAGTAGACGTCGCCCCTCGGGTCGATGAGCGGCGTGTTCCAGATCCCACCGGCCGGGTTCTGCGGCGGGATGACCGACGCGTCCTTCAGCGTGTTGAAGGTCCACTTCGTGGCGCCCGTCTTCTGGTCGAGGGCGAACACCAGGCCGCCGCCGGCCCGGGTGATCGTGCCGGCGTACACCTGCCCGCCGTGCACGGCGGGCGCGCCCGTGAGCGGCGCCCCGGTCACCGGCTTCACCTTCCAGACCTCGGTCCCGTCCGCGGCGTTCAGCGCGAACACCGACGAGGCGGTCACCCCGTAGAGCGTGCCGCCCTGCAGGTTCAGGCCGTTCGGCCCGATGACCGGCTCGTCGTAGGCGCGCGTCCACTTCGTCGCACCCGTGGCCAGGTTGACCGCCGTCACGTTCGACGCCAGGTCCTGCAGGTAGACGGTGCCGTCCGCGATGATCGGCATCGACGCGAACGAGCCGTAGCGCGTGGTGGCGGTCACGTCCTTCGTCCACGCCACCTCCAAGCCTGCGACATTCGACGCGCGGATCGCCGAGTCGGCGACCCGGTGGTTCTGCAGGTCGGCGTTCGGCAGCCGCCACTCCGGCGGTCCCTTGGGCGCCGACTGCGCACCGATGCCGAGCGCCGCCCCCACCGCCATCGCCGCGACCGCCGCCATCGCGGCGACCGCGATCAGGACCCTCCTGCCTGGTCGTCGCTGTCCGGTCATGCGGACACCTCCCCCGTCCTTTTCGTGACGCATGTCACGTGGGATCCTCGGGACGCGCTGACGGGGTCGGCAAGGCGTGAGCGCAAAATTCTCAACCAGTTCCGCCGAATACGGTCGATTCATCGGGACGACGCGATCGGAGATCCTTGATTGCTCCAGAAAATGGCGTGGCTCCGGCCGGCGGCGGCAGCGGGGGTAGGATCGGCCCGCGTCCCGCGAACCCGGAGGGCTGGGTGGAGCACCGCAGAGCGCCGCGCCCCGCGCGCGAGGTCACCCTCCGCGACGTGGCCGCCGCGGCCGGGGTGTCGATCTGGACGGCGTCGAACACGTACGGCAACCCGGCGCGCGTCTCGGAGGCCACTCGTCAGCGCGTGCTGGCGGCGGCGCGGGAGCTCGGCTACGGGGGTCCCCACCCGGGCGCCCGCTCGCTGGCCCGCGGCCGCACGGGGATGATCGCGGTGGTGGCGCCGGGCGACGCCGACCTGCTGCTCAGCGACCCCGCGGCGGCGCTCGTGACCCGCGGCCTGCTGACGGCGTGCAGCTGGGCGGGGTACCCCCTCGTGCTGGCGGGCGCGTCGGCGGCGCCGATCGCCGACGGCCGCGTGTTCTTCCGGTCGGTGCCCGAGACCGACGCGCGGGTGCCGGCGGTGGTCGTTGACGGCCCGGCCGGCCCCGGCGCGGGGCACGCCGTGCGGGCCGACGTGCGCGGCGCCGCCGCGGCCCTGGCTGCGCACCTCCACGACCTGGGGCACCGCGAGCTGGCCGTTCTGGCCTGGCCCGGCGCCGAGGACCGCCTCGTGGGCGTCGAGGACGGATGGCGCGGCCCGCCGCCGCGCGTGTACCGGGTGGAGGCGCCGCCGGACGGCCCCGGCGAGCGCGACGACCTCGGGTCGGGCCGGGCGGCCGGCGAGGCGCTGGCCCGGGCCGCCCTGTCGCGCGACCCTCGCCCGACGGCCGTGCTGGCGCTGGGCGACACCCTGGCGCTGAGCGTGCTGGAGGTGGCGCACTGGATGGGCCTGCGGGTGCCGGACGACGTCTCGGTGGCGGGCCTGGACGACCTTCCCGGCTCCGACGCCGCCGGCCTCACCACCGCGCTCGTCCCGTACCGCTCGCTGGGCGAGCGCGCCGGCGACGCCCTGATGTCCCTCCTGGCCGGCGACGCGCCGGCGCCGGCGCCGGACCTGCCGACCGCGATCGCGATCCGCCGCACCACCGGCCCGCCGCCGGCCACCTTGCCGCTGGCCTGACTAACCGGTTAGTGTGACGGCGGCGCCGCCCGGCGGCGCGCCCTGCGATCCCTCCCCGGAGGTCCTCCATGCCCGTGCTCGAGGCCCCGCAGCTGGTCACCGCCAGCCGGATGCTCTACTTCACCTGGGTGCCCGCCGACCCCGACGCGGTCCGCGCCCTGGTGCCGGAGGAGCTGGAGCTGCTCCCCAACAGCCAGTGCTTCATCAACCAGTACGTCGTCGATTCGACCGATCAGACGTCGGCGTTCGAGGCCTACTCGCTCACCTACGCCGGCGCCGACCTGGCCGGCCACGACACCCCCGACGGCGCGGTCCCGGGACGGTGGTGGACCCACTACTTCAACTCGAACGCGGACATGCGCGACTACGCGTCGGCCCGCGGCGTCCCCGCCACCCCCGGCACCACCACCCTGGTGCTCGAGGACGGCGTGCTGACCGCGACCACCGAGGCGGACGGCGTGCCGGTGATCCGCACCACGGCGACGGTCGGCGACGGCATCGCCGTGGTGGGCCGCGGCCAGCTGCGCTACGTCACGGAGATCGGCGGCGAGCTGGTGAGCGGCCTGTACCCGTTCCACGCGCCGCTGGCCGACGGCTGGCAGGTCACGAGCCTCGAGTTCCTCGAGCCGGACCACCCGGTCAGCGCCCTTCGGCCCGCCGACCCCCTCGAGGTGACCTGGGGCTTCTACTCGCCGTCGGCGTCGTTCTGCTACCCCGGCGGCGAGGGGCCGCTCGCGACGCAGCCGTAGGACGCCCGGGGCCCGCGGGCGGGCCGGATGCGAGGATCTCGGCACCGTGGACGCCGACCAGGTACTCGCCGTCCGGCTCGCCCGGTCCGGGCTCGTGCCGTGACCGGCCGCCGCGCCCTGGCGCTCGGCACCGCCGGGCACGTCGACCACGGCAAGACGGCGCTCGTGCTGGCCCTGACGGGCCGCGACACCGACCGGCTGCCGGCCGAGAAGGCCCGGGGGATCTCGATCGCGCTCGGCTTCGCGCCGCTGGCGCTGCCGGAGGGGCGGACGGTGAGCCTGATCGACGTCCCGGGCCACGAGCGCTTCGTGCGCCACATGGTCGCGGGGGCGTCGGGGGTGGACGGGTTCCTGCTGTGCGTCGCCGCCGACGACGGGGTCATGCCCCAGACCCGGGAGCACCTGGCGGTGCTGGGCCTGCTCGGCGTCCGCGACGGCGTCGTCGCGGTCACGCGGGCCGACCTGGCCGACCCGGCGGCCGCGGCGGCGGCCGTCCGCCCGCTGGTGGCGCCCGCGACCGAGGTGATCCCCGTCTGCGCGCCCACCGGGGCGGGGATCCCGGAGCTGCGGGCGGCGCTGGGCCGCCTGGCCACCCGCCTGGTCCCTCGCCGCGCGACCGGGCCGGCGCGCCTGTTCGTGGACCGCGTCGTTCGCGGTCGCCGGCGCCGGCACGGTCGTGACCGGCACCCACTGGGGCGCGCCGGTCGCGCCGGGCGACCGCGTGACGGTGCTGCCGTCCGGCGCGGCGGGGCGCGTGCGGAGCGTGCAGGCCCACGACCGGCCCGCCGACCGGGCTGACGGCGGGCGCGTGGCGCTCGCGCTGGCGGGCGTGCCGCGCGACGCCGCGCCGCGCGGGTCGTGCGTTGTGCGCGACGACGACGGGTGGCGCACCGCCGACCGGCTGGGCGCGCGCCTGCGCTGGCTCGCGGACGCGGGCGGCGACCTGGCCGACGGGCGCCGCCTGCAGCTCTTCCTCGGCACCGCCGAGGTCCCGGCGACGTGCATGCCGCTCGACCCGCCGCGCCTGCCGCCCGGCGCCGAGGGCCTGGTGGCGGTGCGCCTGGAGCGGCCGGTGCCGGCCCGGCCCGGCGACCGGGTGGTGCTGCGCGCCGGCGGCCGGACGCTGGGCGGCGGGGAGGTCGTCGACGCGGAGCCCCCGCGCCGCGCCCGCCGGGCCGACCGGGCCGCACGGCTGCGCACCCTGGCCGACGGCACCCCGGGCGAGCGCGATGCGCTGCGGCTGCGGGACGCGGGTCGCGACGGCCTGGATCCGGCGGCGCTGGAGACCGGCCGGGGCGTGGTGCTCGGCGGCCGCGCCTTCGACCCGGCGGTCGTGGAGGACGCCCGGGCCGCGGTGCGGACGGCGGCCGCGCCGGGCGCGCCGACGCCGGCGGCCGCGCGGGCGGCGAGCGGCCTCCCGCCGCGTGCCGCGGCCGCGCTCGTTGACGGCCTCGTCGCGGAGGACGCGTTGACGCTCCGTGGCGATGGCGACCTGGAGCCGGCGCTGGAGGCGCTGGCCCGGCTGCTCGAGGACGCCGGACTGCACCCGCCGACCCCCCGCCAGCTCGGCGAGGACGCCGGGCTGGCGCCGGCGGAGCTGCGAGCCGCCCTCGGCCGTCTGCGCGCCGCCGGCCGGGCGGCGCCGGCCGGCGACCGCTGGTTCGCGTCCACGGCCCTCGACGGGGCGGCCGCGCGTGCCCGCGAGGCGCTGGCCGAGCGTCCCATGGGCGTCGCGGAGCTGCGCGACCTGTGGGGCGTGGGCCGCCGCGGGGCGCTCGCCATCGCCGCCCACCTGGACGAACGCGGGCTCACGGTCCGCCGGGACGACGTGCGTATCCTGCGCCGCGGGGAGCGGCCGGGGCCTGGTGGCCCGCCTCGTCTTCAAAACGAGCGGGGGCGGGTGGACCCCGCCCGGTAGGTTCGATTCCTACGCCGCTCCGCCACACCCGGGCGCCAAGCGCTTTCCCTGCAAACACGCTTGTCACCGGGTGCGAGGAATGCGGTGAATGCCGCCCTCATGGGTACACCGGTGGGTACACCGGGCCGCGGCTGATGGACCCCCTCGCGATCTTCATCCTCGCGGTCGTGATCCTGATTTGCTCCGGACCCGCCACCGTCGTTGCCGCATCCCCGCCCGTCCGCCGATGATCACCGAATGGGGTGAGCCTAACCCTCAGGGCGGGGGTGAGTGTTCACCGCCAAGACACGCCGGAGGCGGCCCGCCGCCGCCGCAGCACGACGTTCCCCCTGCCGGCCACCCTCGGCACGGTTGCACGTCGCGTGGACCATCCCCCGGTACCCCCGGCCGTCGGCGGTGGTCGCGTGCCGGCCGGGGGAGTGAGCCTCGCCCAGGCGAGCGCTCGGGAATGTCACCCCCTTGCGCTCACGCGGCTCGCTTCAGCTGCGCCTCCTCGCTCCCGCGTTGTTCGCGCACCCATGCCAGAATTGCCCTGGAATGACTGATGATGGTGTCGTCGGGGAGTCTGAGCGTCGGTAGCTTCTTCGTCCCGGTCGCAGCAAATAGCTGATCGCGGGAGCCTCGACGCAGGAACGGAATCGGACTGCCCTGTCCGGCGATGACTTTCTCGTATTCGATTCCTGCGGCTCGAAGCGCTTCTTGAACGCGCCGACACGGGTGGAACCGCGGACCGCCGTCGTCTCCGTGGCAAACGAACAGAGTCGGCTTCTCCGGCATCGTGATCCTCCGAAAGAATCGGTTCCACAATCCCTTCCCAGTCGGCGCGGAACTGATTCGCGATGAGGACACGCCCCCTCATGCGAGTAGGTCCCTCGGCATCCTGGCCCATGGCGAGCAGTCCTCCTGACGCGCTCCCTGGGCCGCCATCGTCGCCCGGGCCGCTTCGTGGGGCTCACCGAACAGCGGCGGAGGGGCGTCCCTTATGGACACCCCCCTCAACGCTCAGGGCGCCGTGTGCCCAACGGCGCTCCTGTGGTGACGTGTCCAGCGTCACCGGCCTCCGGCAGCATCAGCGCCCGCCGGAGGTCGCCGGTTTGTTCCCGCGGATCCCCTCGGCAAACACCCGCCGTTCCGTCCCGCACGCGGGGACTACCAGGTCGGCGGAGGGCTCCGGACGGCCAGCGCAGACGCTCCAGGCCGGGGCTCTGGACTCCCTCTGGAGGCTGTGGCAAGAATACCTCTAGTCGGAACGTCCGACGGCCTCCGTGCCAACCCAGACCCCGTTCGCACAGAGGCAATCAGGCGCACGCCGCGTGCGCCACCAACCTGCACCCGTTAGAAGAAATCGCGACCCCTTCCCCCCGGTCGCTGCATAAGGAATCGGGCAATGCTCTATCCCGAGCAGGTGGATCCATACGGGATGCTGCGATGCCGCGTCGCGCACTTGGACGGCTACGTGGAACTGCACCTCGCCGGCGAGCTGGATGTGGCGAGCGCTGACCCGCTGCGCGCGCGAGTGCTGGAGTTGGCCGGGCTCGCGCGGAAGGACGTGATCCTTGACCTCGGCGATCTGGAGTTCATGGGTTCGTGCGGCCTTCGGACCCTTCTGCAGCTGCACGACGCCATGGACTCCGAGCAGCGCCGGCTGGTGCTGCGGAACGTGCGCGCCGATCGTGGCACGCGTGATCGAGGTCACCGCGGCGGACAGAACTGCTGAACATCGAGTAGCGACAAGGAACGTCGGATCTGTCCGCGGTGTGGGTTCGCACAGCACGAGCCTGGTGAGCCAGCGAGGACGCCCGGGGAGATCGGAACCGTGGGACCTTCGTCCCGGAGACCAATCGCGGAGGACAGGGCGGCCCTGCCCCCTACCGTCGAGGCGCCATCGCGCGCGCGGAGGTGGATCGGTTGGCTTCGGCCGCATCTGCCGCCAAAGGCGGCAGAGGATCTGGAGATCGTGGTCAGCGAGCTGGTGACGAACGCCGTCCTTCATGCGGGGCTCTCCGAAGACAATCGCATCGAGGTGTCGGCCCGCCTCTACGAGGACTGCGTGAGCGTCACGGTGTGCGACAACGGGCGAGGCATCCCCGCCGACGTCAGCACCGCCCTGCCGGAGGCGGCGCGGCTCGGCCAGCGGGGGATGTTCCTCGTGCATCGCCTGTCGGCTCGGGTGCTGATCGACGGGCCGCTCGGCAAAGTCTCCGTTCAGTTTCCGCGTCGCTGACGCTCGGCTTCAGAACTCGGAGGGTTCAGCCGGCGACCTGGGCCCGCCGCTCAGCCCGCCAACGCCGCGTCGCCTCGACGTGGCAGGCACGGCACCACGACGAACGCCTCGAGCGCGTCTGCGCGTTCGGCGGGAAGTCGTCGAGCGGGAGGCGGCCGCCGCACCTGGAACAGGGCTTCAGCCCGTCGAACGTGTCCTGGCCGTTGCGCGCGTCAAGGGATCAACCATCCCTCCTCGCGAGCGAAAAATGTTCCTCACATCCAGTTGGCGAGGTGCGGCTTTCGCGAAGCGTCACTGGCACGTCCCCCCCTTGCTCACGACACGCCCTTCGCCCGGTTGTGAGTGCTGCAACAGGGTTTGGAGGTTCGCCATGTCCCAGAGTGCGCCACCGCGGCTGGCGGGGATGATGTGGTCGGCGGTCAACTGGCGGGTTGTGCCGCAGGCAACGCAGCGTGGTGAGCGTGCGATCTGCGCTTCTCTGAGCCGCCGCCACCGCATCGTGGTGCGCCACGCTCGGGCCGGGTCGAGGTGCCTCGGCGTGGATGCGGGGATGACATGCCCTGTGCTGGTGAGGCGGTACAGCAATGGTTAGGCGCCGGGCCCTGTCTCCAGAAAACCCGGCAGGAGTAGTGTGGGACCGGACGCTTCGGGCGTGACGCAACCGCCCCGGGTGATTCCTGAGCCCGAGGGAGGCACCGACATGAGCGCTGCTGACCGGCACGTTGGCCCGACGTGCGACAACTGCGCAGAGGTGATACCGAGGCTCGCCATACGCTGGCGGATGGACGGTTTCGTCCTCTGTGACCTCTGCGGGCCAACCGAAGACACCTGCGCGAACTGCGGCGCGATGTTCTTCGACGGCGTGCGACACGAAACGCGCACCCTGGCAATGGGCGAGCACCACCGCTTCTGCTCGCTGCATTGCGAGTCCTTCGCCGCCGCGGGGCTCATCGTCGAGGATGCGATGGTCTGACCGTCGGGGAGAGACTTGGCGACCGGGGGCGGGGGGGCTGGTGGTGCTCGCCCGGCGGGCTGGTCTCCCCGTCGCGGTGAGGATGGCAGACGTGGGCCCTCCCCGGATGGTTCTGGAGCCACGGTCGCGGGAGCTCGGTGACGTGGGCTCCGGGGGTAATCCCGAGCACTCAACGCGCCGGGCGTACGATGGGCCCCCACAACACCGCCCCCCGGGGATGGACCCATGGCGCTGCGCCTGCACGTCCAGGCTGACGTTCACCGGCTCGTCGCCGACGCCCTCAGGGAGGGTGAGCTCGAGGGGGTGGGCCGACGGATCGGCGGTCGGTCGGCGGCGGGCGACGAGCGGGCGCTCAGGGGCATCCCGATGATCGGTGGGGCGTCCGGCGCGATCCCGGGGACGGTGCCGCACCGCCAGCGGCGCCTCGGGTACTGGCAGCCCGGACGCCGGAACGTGGACGACCTCTGCTAGCTGCCGGCATTTCTGCGGGCCAGGTCGGCGAGCGCGTCGCTGACCGCCGACAAATGCCGCGACCGTGTCTCGACGTCCCGCGGGACCTCGCCCGAAGCGTCCGTGTGCTCGCGCCACAACGCCGACGACTCTTCCTCAGCCCGCATCGCTAGAGCGGCGAGTTCACGCCCTGACATGCCGAGGAGTTCGCCGATCGTGTAGGAGCACACGTCGCGTTCTGCGTTGCTCACGGCTGCCTCGCCCCGCCAAGGCGCGGGCCGGTAGGCGGTTGAAGCGACAGTCGCGCCCGAAGAGGCCAACAGCGCGGAATGCTCCGGCCAAGTGGCCTCTCCGCGGCGCGGTGGAAAAGTACCCATCCAGGCGGCGCAATCATCCTAACCGGGTCGGTCATCGCGTAGATGTCGCCGGCGGGCGAGGCTGGCATCGCCCCGTCAGGGAACACGTTGAGCGGGTACGCCGGTTCATGGGGTGGTCCGCGGGCGGATGAGGCCGACCTGCGCGGCGGGTACGATCCCGCGCCCATGGCCCTGCGCCTGACCCGCCCCCTTCTCGACCCCGTCCTGATCGTGACCGGCGACCTCCTCGCCCCGGACGGGCTGGAGCCCGGGTTCGAGTTGTGGCGGGTCCCCTTCCAGGGTTGGGACGTCCCCCTCGAGCTGCGGGCCCGGGGGGCGGTGCGTGCCACGCCGGTACGTCGTCGTCGACCGCGACGGGCTGGTCCGGGCCGCCGGCTACACCGACACGCCGACGTGCCGGCCCGGCGAGACGTTCCGGCTGCGGGTAGCGGAGCCCCTCGCCGCCTAGCTCGAGGCGCCTTTACGTCGAGGTGTTACTGCCCATCTACCAGTCCCTCGACCGGCACTCCCGCCAGTGCACCGCCGGGGGCTCCTCGGGAGGCTGCCGGCGGCCCGTGGCTCTCTTCTATCCTTCGCGCCCTTGCGGTCGCGTCCAGCGAGCTCCACAAGAGGTAGCTGGAGAAGTAGTTGCGCATCAGGATGCGAGGCCCGATGCCCCCAGCGGTCGCGCCGCCCGGCTGTGGAGTCTCGGAGGCCATCGAGGGAGACTAGCTTGGCCTCATCAGCGTGGCGTCGGCGTGGGTACACCGGTGGGTACACCGGGACGTAGAACATGCCTATTTGCAGGTTAGGTTCGGTTCCTACGCCGCTCCGCAACTCCCCGCAGGCCACCCCCTCCTCGGCCCGCGCCGTGAGGACTCAGTCCGCCACGACGTGGAAGTCGTATCGCGATGCGATCCGGGCGATCACCTGCGGCGTGAGGGGGGCGCACGTCGCCGCCTGGGCGAGGTCGCGCATGTAGTCCTCCCACCCGGAGGGGGTGTTGAAGTTGAGGAACCGCACCGGCTCCTCGCTCGGATTGCTGAAGGTGTGGACGACTCCCGGCGGCACGCAGACGAAGCTGCGCGGCGGCAGGGCGAGCGTGTCCTCACCCAGCCGCATGGTGAGCGTTCCTTCCAGGACGAAGAACATGTCGTGCAGCCGCTCATGACGGTGCGGCGGCGGCCCGGGGAAACCGGGCTCGATCACGCTCTCCGAGAGGAAGAACGAGCCGGCGGTCTCATCCGCCCCCGCTTTGATGACGGTTTCGGATGCGGGTCCCATGCGGTGCCGCTCGCCGTCGCCCGGCGGATGATGAACGGCATTCATGGGGCGACTCTATGGCTGCGCCGCGGCCCGCGCCTCGGCGCGCGCGGACGGCGACGAGCCGGCACGTGAGGTCGCGACCGTGACGCGGACGCGCGCCCTGGAGGCGGTCCGCCGCACGCACTCCCTGCCGGTGGAGATGCTGCTGCTGGCGGCGGTGGTGCTGGTCTGGCAGTTCGCGCGGGTGCCGTTCGAGTCGTCCGTCGCCGCGGCGATCGCGAACAGCGACCGGCTGATCGATGCGGAGCAGACCCTCGGTGTGCTGGTGGAGCCGCGCGCGATCCGGGCGTTCGCCGCGCACCCGGCCCTCCTGGACGCCGCCAACTGGTTCTACTCGCACATGGACGAGACCCTCGTCTTCGGCGCGTACGCCGCCCTCCGGCTGATCGAGCCGGTGCGGTTCGCAGCGATGCGCACCGCGTTCGCGATCACGCACCTCCCCGCGATCATCGTGGTGGCCGCGTTCCCCGCGGCGCCGCCGCGCTGGGTGCCGCGGATGCCGTTCGGCGCGCCGCCGGCGTTCGACATCGGCGGCGACCTGCGCAACTCGACGGCCGCCGCGGTGAGCCTGCACGTGGGGATCCCCGTGCTGATCGCGGCGTCGGCGATCTGGGCGCGTCCACGGTCGCCGCTGGCGTGGGCCACCGTCCTCTACCCCGCCCTCGTCGCGACGGTGGTGGTCGGGACCGGCAACCACTTCGTCGCGGACATCGCGGTGGGCGCCGGGTGCGCCGCGATCGGGATCGCCGGCGCGCGCCTGGTGCACGGGCGGGTGCCGCGCGGGCGGCGGGCTGCGAGCCCCCTGGCCGTGGCCGGCGCCGCCGCGCTCGCCGGCGGGATCGCCTATGCGATCAACGCGGCGCTGATCGGCTGAGGACGCCTGCCGCGGCAGGCGCGGGCGCGCGGGCGTCGGCGATCGCCCCGAGCGCGTCGTCCAGGCGCCGGGCGCCCGCGAGGGCGATCGCCGCCAGCGGCAGCGGGAGCCAGAACGTGACGAAGCGGAAGACGAGCGTCGCGAGGACCGCCGACGCCAGCGGCACCTCGATCGCCGTGAGCGAGAAGGCCAGCGACGCCTCGATGCCCCCCGCCCCGCCGGCCGGCAGCGGCAGCGCGGTGGCGACGTAGGCGGTGGCGTAGGCGATCAGCAGCGCCAGGACGGGCGGGTCCGCCCCGAACGCCCGCAGGGCCGCGTACAGGCACAGCAGGTTGCCGCCCCAGTAGACGGGGAACCCGGCCAGGCCGGCGACGTGCCGGTGCGGCGCGGCGATCACCCGCCCCATCAGGCGCAGGCCGCCGATGGCGTCGGCCAGGCCGGCGCGGGCCAGCGGGCCCAGCCACGGCAGCCACGTCCGCGGGTGGCGATGCACCGACGGCCGCTCGCGGGGCGGCGACGCGAGCCGCTCGCCGCGGGCGCCGTGGCTGACCCACACCGCGGCGAGCACGCAGCAGGCGGTCACGGTCGGCCAGCCGATCGCCATCCCGGTGGGGACGTCGTCGACCAGCCCCAGCAGCGCGGCGATCCCCGCCACGCTCGCCCCGAGCGCGAACACGGCCCACTCGAGCGTGTTGAACGCCAGGACGCGGCGGGCGGCGTCGTGCCCCGGCTCGCCCGCGCGATGGAGCGCCCAGAAGTCGACGGCCAGCCCGCCCGCCGTGGCGCCGACCACGGTCGCGCCGCTGCCGATCATCACCACCCGGGTCACGACCGGCAGGGGCAGGCACGGGCCGTCCTCCGTGCGGGCGACGTCGCGGTAGGCCATCACGTACCCGGCGTATGCCGCGACCAGCCCGACGAGGCAGAGCGGCAGCCACCCCTTGTCGGCCTGCCGCACCGCCTCCTCCACGCGGTCCCAGTCGGCCACGTGTCCGACGATGGCGAAGGTCCCCAGGGCCAGGACGACCGCCGCTGCAGTGGTGAGGAGCGCGGTCCGGCGGTTGACCGCAGGAATACCGCCGTCGCCCTCCTCCCGCGCGGGCGCCCCGGCCGGGGGGCCCTGGGCCGGCGGTGCGACTCGGGCATCGGGGTCCGGGGCCATCCGGCCGTCATAGCGGTCGAGCGGATGCCGCGTCCAGCGCATGCCCCCTGATCCCCCGGATCGCCGGCGCTCACGCTGGCCACGTGGCGGGCCCGGGTGTAGGACGGGGGCGTGCCGGTCAACGTCCGCACCGAGGCCGTCATCCACGCCCCGCCGGAGGCGGTCGCGGCCGTCGCCGCGGATCCGAACCGCGTGCGGGAGTGGTACGCGAACATCGAGCGGGTCAACTGGCTCACCCCGCCGCCGCTCGCGGCGGGCACGCGCCTGGCGTTCCGCGCGCGCTTCCTGGGCCGGCGGCTGGCGTACGCCTACGACGTGGTCGAGCTCCAACTTCCGCAGCGGATGGTGATGCGCACCGCCGACGGCCCGTTCCCGATGGAGACGACCTACCTCTGGGAGGACGACGGGCGCGGCGGCACCCGCATGACCCTGCGCAACCGCGGCGAGCCGACGGGCTTCGGCCGCCTCGCGGGACTCGTCATGGGCCCGGCCGTCCGGCGCGCCAACCGGCGGGACCTCGCCCGGCTGAAGCGGCTCGTGGAGGGGGGTGCCGTCGGCTGAGCGGGGCGGGTCTCAATTGAGACCGGCGCGTCTCGATCGAGACGAGCCTCGGATCTCGATTTCAGATCCCGGCCCGCTCCCCGCGCCGGCGACCGGGGCCCGGCCCACCGCACACGCGTCGCCCCAGTTGTCGTCTCAATCCGGGCGGCGGGACGAGGGCGCGTCCCGGGGGACGGCCAATCGGGACGGCCGGCGCGTCCCGAGTGGGACGTCAGCCCGAGAGTCTCACTCGAGACCGCTCGCGAGTCTCAATTGAGACCGTTCCGAGCCCCCCGCGTCACCGCAGCCGGGGCCGTGGGATCCTGAGCCGGTGCCCCCGCCGCACCCGCTCTACCTGGCGTGGCTCGCCGAGCCGGTGGCCGACGGCGAGCGCCGCCCGCGCGCGCCGCTGCACCTGACGCTGGTGCCCCCCTTCGCGGGCGACGAGGACGTCGTCCTCGACGTGGTCCGCGGGGCCGTCGCGGGGCGCCTGCCGGTGGCGGCGGCCGCGGCGGAGACGGCGCGTCTCGGTCCGCGGCGGGACGTCCCCGTGGTGCTCGTCGCGCCGCACGACGGGCTCCGCGCCCTGCACGAGGCCCTGATGGACGCCCTCCTGGACGCGGGCGTCAACCTCGGCCACGCCCGGCACGTGCGCGACGCCTTCACGCCGCACGTCTCGATGCCCCGCCGCGACGCCGGGCCGCCGCCGTTCGCGCCCGGCGAGCCGCTGGTGCTGGACCACGTCGCGCTGCTGCGCCGCGGCGACGGGACGGTGGTGATCGGGCGGGCGCCGCTCGCTAGCCCCCGTACTCCGCGTCGGTCACATGGTCGCCCCACGCCACCGCGGAGCCGTCGTCGCCGACCTGGTGCATCGCCAGGTGGGTCATGAAGCGGTCGGGGGCGGCGCCATGCCAGTGGTCCTCGCCGGGGGCGAAGAACACGCGGTCCCCGGCGCGGATCACCTCGACCGGCCCGCCGCGGCGCTGCGCACGCCCCTCGCCCTCGGTGACCCAGATCGTCTGGCCGTGGGGGTGGGTGTGCCACGCGGTCCGGGCGCCCGGCGCGAAGTGGACGTTCGCCGCCGCCAGGTCCGAGCCGTCCGCCGGGGCGGCGACCGCGTCGATGAGCACCGAGCCGGTGAACCAGTCCGCCGGGCCGGCCATGGTGGCGGCGCCGCCGCGCGTGATCTCCATCGTGGCTCCCTCCTCGGGTTCGAAGACCACCAGCGTAGGCCGATCACCCGCTCGCGGGGTGCGTCCGGAGCCAGTGGTCGGCGATCTCCTCGCGGCGGCACACCCAGGCCCCGCCGCGGGCGGCGACGTGGTCGAGGAACCGGGCGACGCCCGCCGCCCGCGCCGGGTGCCCGGAGATGCGCGGGTGCAGGCCCACGCTCATCATCGCCGGCGCGGTGGCGCCCTCGTCCCACAGCACGTCGAACGCGTCACGGAGCAGGCGGTACAGGTCCTCGCCGGTGCCGAGCCCGGAGCCGGTCACCAGGCGCATGTCGTTGGTGACGAGCGAGTACGGCACCACCAGCTGGGCGCGCGCGCCGACGCGGACCCAGAACGGCAGGTCGTCGGCGTACGAGTCGGAGTCGTAGCGGAACCCGCCCTCCTCGATCAGCAGGCGCCGCGTGTTGACGCCCACCCGGCCCGTGTACCAGCCCACCGGGCGCCGCCCCGTGGCCGCCTCGATCGCCGTGACCGTCCGCCGGATCTCCGCCCGCTCCACGCTCTCGGGCAGGTCGCGGTGGTCCACCCAGCGCCAGCCGTGCCCGGCCACCTCGTGCCCGAGCTCCGCGAGTGCCGCCCCCAGCTCCGGGTTGCGGGCGATCGCCTGCCCGACGGCGAAGACCGTGACCGGCAGGGCGCGCTCCTCGAACATGCGGAGCAACCGCCACACCCCCGCCCGGGCGCCGTAGTCGAACAGGCTCTCCACGCCCGCGTGACGCACGCCCGGCCGCGGCTCGGCCGCCGACAGGTCGTGGAGGTACGTCTCGTGGGTCGGGTCGCCGTCCTGCGGCGACCGCTCGCCGCCCTCCTCCACGTTCAGCACCAGGCTCACGGCCACGCGGGCGTCGCCCGGCCAGCGCGCATGGGGCCGCCGGCGGCCGTGGCCGCGCAGGTCCCTCGGGTACCAGTCGCTCACGGCCGCCTCAGCCCAGCTCGAAGGTGGTCACGCCGAACACCTCGTGCTCCGGGACGTCCGGCGGCGGGCCCAGGTACATCCGCGCGCAGCCGAACACCTCGCGCATCCCGTGGCGGCGGGCCAGCGCCATCGCCGCGGCGTTGCCCTCGGGCACGTCCAGGAACAGCGGCGCGCCGGCGGCGTGGTCGCCGAGCCCGCGGAACAGGTCCTCCGCCACCGCCGCGTCGGCGGCGAACAGGGGGCCGACCTTGAAGCCGCGCCGGCACGGCCGGACCACCCCGTACCCGCGGACGGCGCCGCCCGCGACCGCCGCCAGCGCCCGCGCGCCCGGCTGGGCGATCCAGCGCGCGACGAACCCCGGCCGCGGGGCCGGGAAGCGGCCGGCGTCGTACGCGGCGAGGTCCGCGGGCGGGACCTCCCGGGCGTCGACCAGCCCCGGGGCGCGCGCGGCGGGTGCGCCGACGCCCTCCATCCGCAGGTCGCGGCCGGCGAACGCGAACCCACCGCGCGCGTAGAACGGCTGCATCCCGAACACGCCGTCCATGCCGATCGCCGCCCCGGGGCGCAGCCGCGCGAGCAGCGCGTCGCGGCGGTGGATCCACAGCCGGCGCCCCAGCCCGCGCCCCCGGTGATCCGGCGCGACGATGAAGAACCCCATGAACCCGAAGCGTCCGTCGTAGGACACGATCGAGCCCCCGCCGACCAGCTCGCCGCCGGACTCGGCCGCCACGAAGCCCTCCGGATCGGTCTCCCAGAACATGTCCGCGTCGCTCACACCCGGATTCCACCCCTCCGCGGCGGCCCAGTCCACCAGCAGATCCAGCTCGGGGCGGGACATCGGACGGACGATGAGATCGTTCACATGAAGCGGTTTCCCAGATATCGGCGGGTGGCGCGAGGTGCCGCGGTGGTGAATGATCCGTCCCGTGGCACCCGGACCGCCACACCTCATCAGATCGAAGACCCGGATCCCCGCCCTCGCGCAAGTGGTCATCGCGCGGGAGCGGGTCGTGGGGACGCTGGCGCGCGCCGCGGAGGGGCACCGCATCCTCGAGGTGGTCGCCTCGGCGGGATCCGGCAAGACCACGGCGGTCGTCCAGTTTTTGACCTCCCGGCGCGGCCCGCGGGCCTGGCTGACGCTGGGCGAGGCCGACGGCAGCCCCGGCCGGTTCGTGACCTACCTGGCCGCGGCCCTCGACGACATCGTGCCGTCCGCGTCGGAGCAGACCCAGGCGCGCCTGGCCGCCGGCGTCTCCCCCGCCGACTGCGCCGCAATGCTCGCCGAGGCGCTCCCCGAGGGCGCGACGCTGGTCATCGACGACCTCCACCACATCGAGGACCGCCCGACGGTGCTCGCCGTGCTGCGGGCGCTGGCGGCCACGGTGGCGCCCGGCGCCCTGGTGGTGCTGGTGTCGCGGCGGTCCATCCACGCCGAGCTGAGCCGCTCGGTGCTGACCGGCGCCGCCGGCCGCATGCCCGGGGGGTCGCTCGCGTTCACCAGCGAGGAGGTGGGCGCGCTGCTCGAGGCGCACGACGTGGACGCCGAGCCGGCCGAGGTGGCGGACGCGTCCGGCGGCTGGGCGGCGGGCATCGTGTTCGACGCCGTCCGCGGGCGGCGCGCCGCGCCGGGCACGGCGGCCGACGACCCCTTCTTCGAGTACCTGGGCGCCGAGGTCCTGGCGCCGATCGCGCCGGACGTGCGGGCCGCCGTGGTCCGCAGCGCCGTCCTGGAGATCGTGGAGCCGCACGGCCTGGCCACCCTGCTGGACGTCCCGTCGGCCGACGCCCTCTACCTGGAGATCCGCCGCCAGCACCTGCCGGCGACGATCGAGCCCGAGGGCCTGCGCTACCACCCGCGCTTCCGCGAGTTCCTGCTGAGCCTGCTCGACCGCGACCCCGCGGGGAAGCGGGCGCTCCTGATCCGCGACGCCCGGCGCCTGCGCGACGAGGACCAGGTGGAGGAGGCCGCCGACCGCTTCCTGGAGGCGGGCGCGTACGAGGAGGCGGCCGCGTGCGTCGAGGCCGCCGGGCGCGCCCTGCTGGTGCGCGGCGACTGGGAGAAGGCCGACCGCTGGTGCGCGCGACTGGGCGAGGTGGTCCTCTCCCGGCGGCCGGCCCTGCGGGGCGTGCAGCTCGGGGCGGTGGTGGCCGGCCGGCGCCCCGACCTGCCCGCCCTTGCGACGCGCCTCCTGGCGAGCGGCGAGTACGCGCGCCTGGCGGAGGAGGCCCCGGAGGCCGCCGCCACCGCCGCGTTCGGCGTCCACCTCACGGGCGACTGGCGGCGGGCGAGCCGCATGCTGCCCCCGGACGGGACCGACCCGGTCGTGCGCGCCACCCGCTACGTGCTGGACGTGGGGGCCGCGGACGTGCCGCCGCGCCCCTGGCCCCTCCACGAGATGCCGGCGGACCGCACCCAGATCGGCCTGGTCGAGTGCGGCCGGTACTTCCAGGGCCGCTTCGACGACATCGACGAGATGCGGCGCGACGACGAGGGCGTGGCCGCGCGGACGTCCGTGTACTACATCGCCAGCCTCCGCGAACGCGGGCGCCTGGGCGACGCCCGGACGCTGCTGGAGCTGGCGCGCCCCTCCGCGACGGTCTCCGAGTGGCGCGAGTTCTGGCTCCACATGGAGGGCGAGCTGGTGTTCGCCGAGGGCGACCGCGAGGGTGGGCTGGCGATGGTGCGCGAGGCGCGCGCGATGGCCCGGGCCCGCGCCCACCAGCCCGCGGACCGGGCGATCTTCGCGGTCACCGAGGGCAAGATGCTCGTCCGCCTGGGCCGGGTCGACGAGGCGGCGGAGCGCCTGCGCGAGGCCATGGCGTGGTCGCGCGCCCGCGGCCTGCCCTGCTTCTGGGAGGAGGCGGCCACCTGGCTCGCCGCGGCGCGCCTCGCGCAGGAGGAGCACCCGGACGCCGTCGCCGAGCTGCTGCACGAGGCGATCGACGGCATGGAGCGGGCGGACCGGCGGCTGGAGCAGCCGGCGGCCCAGGTGTTCCTGGCGGAGGCGCGGTGGCGCGCCGGCGACGACGACGCCCACGACGACGCGGCCCACCGGGCCCTCGAGGTCGCGGAGCACATGGGCTCGTTCGGCCCGCTCGTCGCGGCCCTGGCCGACGCCCCCGACGTGCTGGCGCGGTGCATCGACGCCGGCGGCGCGCGGGAGGCCGACTGGCGCCGCCTGGCCCGCGCCGGCGAGGCGTCGCACGCGTCGAGCACCACCGCCGAGGCCCGGATCGTGATCGGCACGCTCGGCCGCCTGCGCGTCGCGGTCGATGGGACGGAGCGCGACGTGAACCCGTCGCGGGCGATCGACATCGCGGCGGAGGTGGCCCGGGCGGGCTGGCGCGGCGTGCCGCGCGCCGACCTGGTGGAGCTGCTCGCGGAGCACAGCGTCAACGCCCAGAACTACCTCCGCCAGGTGGTCCACCGGCTGCGCCGTCTCGCCCCCGAGGGGGTCGAGCTGACGTCGGATGACGGCCTGCTGCGCTGGACGCCGGCGGGCGCGGTGGTCACCGAGGACGACGTCCTCCGGGCGCTGCTCGCCCAGGTGGGCCGCGAGACCGGCGACATGCGGCTGCGCACCCTGGCGGCGGCGCTCGAGCTGGCCGACCACGGCGCGCTGGTCACGGCCGCCGACACCGTCGCGGCCAGCGAGCTGCGCGCGGACCTCGCCGGGGCGGTGGCGGAGGCGCGTCGCGAGTACGCGCGCCTGCTGCTGGCCACCGGGCGCGCCACCGAGGCCGTCGCGACGGCCCGTGCGGCGGTCACGGCGGAGCCATTGCGCGAGGACGGGTGGTGCCTGCTGATGCGCGCGGCGGCGGCGGCCGACGGCCACGCCGCGGCGGTGCCCGTCTACGCGGAGTGCGCCGCCTCGCTCGCCGAGATCGGGCTGGAGCCCTCCACCGGCACCCGCGACCTGCTGCGCCGCCTGCGGGACGCCGGCGGGCGAAGGGTCAGCGCAACGGCCTGACGTCCGACCGCATCGCGGTCAGCTCGGCCAGCACCCGGCGCGCCGGCGCCAGCATCCGGCTCCCCTCGGGCGTGAGGGCCACACGCCGCGACGTGCGGTCCAGCAGCACGGCGTCAACCTTCGCCTCGAGGCGGCGGATCAGCTCCGAGAGCGACGACTGGGCGACGCCCAGGGCGGCGGCGGCCCGCCCGAAGTGCAGCTCGTCGGCCAGGATCAGGAACGCGCGGAGCTCATGCGGGGTCGGCCACCCGGGGTCCTGTCGCGGCGTCTCGCGCCGCTCGCGAGTCCGACGCACCATGACCGACATCTCCATGTCGCACCTCCGGGTCCGGGAAGCCGCCGATAGAGAGGCTACGGGCGCCGCGTTTCGCCACCGTACGCCGGGCTGCGCAGGACGTTAATCGGATCGCAACATCCGCCGTATCACCGCTCTCAGAAGGGATTCACAACGGCGTCACCAAGCGGGTTCCCGGGGCGTTAAGGGTGCGTTGCGGCCGCGACAACCCAACGCACGGAGGATCGATGACCGCCGCATCGCGCCCGCCCGTCCCCGACCCGACCGATCCCGACGGCTTCTCGCGCCGCGCCTTCCTGACGCGAAGCGCCGCCGGCGGCGCCGGGCGTGCTGCTCGCAGGCGGCCGCTCGACCGGGCTGTTCGGCACCGCGTCCGCCATCCCCGGCCCGCCGACACGTGCGGTGAACAACCACGGCTGCCCCCACGACGATCGAGCCCCCTGGTCACGAAGGCCCGCGGCGGCACCACCACCATCGAGGTGGACGCCGACGGCAACCGGATCCGCGAGTACGTGAGCCTGGCCGGCACCTCCGACAACTGCGCGGGCGGCCGCAGCCCGTGGGGCACGTGGCTCACCTGCGAGGAGACCGAGGACGCCGCCGGCAAGCCGCACGGCTACGTGTTCGAGGTGGACCCGCACGACCCGGCGGCGAACCGGGACCCGAAGCCGATCACGTGCCTCGGCCGCTTCGCCCACGAGTCGCTCGCGATCGACCCCGACGACTTCCGCATCTACCTCACCGAGGACGCCGACGAGCCGAACGGGCTCTTCTACCGCTGGACGCCGCCCGCGTCGGCCCTCCCGCTCGGCAAGGGCGTGCTGAAGTCGCTCGCGGCGGACGCCGGGGAGCTCGAGGCGCTCCGCGCGTACACGACCAAGGGCGCGTTCGTGCCGGACCTCTCCGTCGCGAAGAAGCCCGGCACGACGTACACGGCCGAGTGGGTGGCGGTGCCGGACCGCGACGCGACGAGCACGTCGATCCGCAACCAGTTCGACAGGATCACCCGCAGCCGCAAGCTCGAGGGCATGTGGTGGGGCGACGGCGGCGCGTACTTCGTCGCGTCCTACGCGCGCAACGAGGACGGCAGCGCCGCCCAGCACGACGGCCAGGTGTGGTTCCTCGACCCGGCGCGCGACACGATCGAGCTGAAGCTGCACTTCGCGTACACGCCGAAGGACCAGGACAGGGACCCCGACGGCCCCGACAACATCACCGTCTCCGCCTACGGCGGGGTGATCGTGGCCGAGGACGGGGAGGGCGTGCAGCACCTGGTCGGCGCCGACGAGCGCGGCCGCACGTTCTTCTTCGCCCGCAACGACGACGCCGAGGAGAACTCGGAGTTCACCGGCCCCAACTTCTCCTACGACCGCAGGTGGCTGTTCGCCAACATCCAGGACCCGGGGATCGTGTTCGCGATCACCGGGCCATGGACGGGGAACGGGAGGATGTAGCGGGGCGCACCAGCACCACCGTCGCGGGCGCCCGCTCCATGACGGCCCCGATCTGCGCCCGGTCGTCGTTGAAGGGCGAGGCGGGGCCGTCCTCGAGCAGGATCACGTCGAAGTGCTCCTCCTCGGCCAGGCCGAGGACCGCGTCCGCGAAGGAGCGCCCGCGAACGAGGCGCGTGTCGAACGATCGGGCGTCCACGGCGGCGCGCTCGCCGGCGTCCAACGCCGCGCACGCGTCGTCCACCGCGCGGTCGAGCGTCGCCCCCAGCGGCTGGCCGTGGGGGACCACCACCACGGAGGCCAGCACCACCTCGCCGTCGCGGCCCGCGAAGGCGGCGGCGTGGTGGAGGGCCGTCTCCGGGCAGCGCGCGCTGCGACGCCACCAGCACGCGCGGGCCGCTCATCGGTCCGCTCCCGGCTCCCGTCCCGCTCCCGCTCCCCGTCCGGCTCGGGCCGGTCCGCGACCAGCAGCACGTCAACCCCCTCCAGTTCGTTCAGGACCGCGCTGAGCAGGTCGCCGCGCAGCCGGGTCAGCAGTCCCCGCGCCCGCGGCGCGGCCATCGCGAGGCGGGTCACGCCCGCGCTCCCGGGCGAGCGCGACGACCGTCTCGGCCAGCGCCTCGCCCGCCACCGGGATGAAGTGCGCGCCCAGCGTCACGGTCAGCTCGCGCATCAGGTCGCGCTGGCGCGCGGCGTCGTCGTCGAGCCGCCCCTCCGGGCACACCACGTCCAGCTCGGCGCCGAGGCGCCGGGCGGCCCGCCAGGCGTTCCGCACCAGGCGCTGGGCCCCCGGCGCGGGGCGTGCGCGACCACCATCACCCGCTCGGCGATCCGGCCCCTGCGGACGCCCGGCCGGGGTGTCGCGCGCATGTGCTCGTCGACCGACGTCGGCCACCTCGCGGAGCGCCACCTCGCGGAGGGTCTCGAGGTTGGGGGTGGTGAAGAAGTTGAGCAGGGCGGCCTCCACCCGCTCGCCGGGGTAGACCTTGCCGGCGCGCAGGCGCGCCTGGAGCTCCTCCGGGGTCAGGTCGACGAGCACGACGTCGTCGGCGTCGAGCAGCAGCCGGTCGGGGATCGTCTCGCGGACGCGGACGCCGGTCAGCTCGAAGACCCGGTCGTTGAGGCTCTCGAGGTGCTGGACGTTGACGGTCGAGAGCACGTCGATCCCGGCGAGCCGAGCAGGTCCGGCCACGTCCTCGAAGCGCTTCTCGTGGGCCATCCCCGGGGCGTTGGTGTGGGCGAGCTCGTCCACCAGCGCGACCTCGGGCGCGCGCGCGATCACGGACGCCCGCGACGTCCATGTCGCGCAGGGCGATGCCGCGGTGGTCGAGCCTCGACGCGGCGGGCACGACCTCGATCCCCTCCGCCATCGCCGACGGTCTCGGCGCGGCCGTGCGGCTCGAGCCAGCCGATGACGACGTCGTGGCCCTCGCGCCGCAGCTCCTGGGCCTCCTCGAGCATCGCGTACGTCTTGCCGACGCCCGCCGGCCATGCCCACGTACACCTTGAGCGTCCCGGGCGTCGGCTACGCCCCGAAGACGTTGTGGATGAGCAGGTCGATCAGCTTGATGCCGACGAAGGGCGCGATCACGCCGCCGAGGCCGTAGATCAGGAGGTTGCGCCGCAGCAGCCGCGTCGCGCCGATCGCCCGGTAGCGCACCCCCCGCAGCGCCAGCGGCACCAGCGCCGGGATGATCGAGCGCGTTGAACACGATCGCCGAGATGATCGCGCTGCGCGGCGTCCCGAGGTCCATGACGTTCAGCGCGTCGAGCGGGCCCTTCCCGCCCTCCTCGGCGCGTAGCGCCCCGACGAAGATCGCCGGCAGGATCGCGAAGTACTTGGCGATGTCGTTCGCGATCGAGAACGTGGTCAGCGCGCCGCGGGTGATCAGCAGCTGCTTGCCGACCTCGACGATCTCGATCAGCTTCGTCGGGTCCGAGTCGAGGTCGACCATGTTCCCGGCCTCCTTGGCGGCCGAGGTGCCGGTGTTCATCGCCACGCCCGACGTCGGCCTGGGCCAGGGCGGGCGCGTCGTTGGTGCCGTCGCCGGTCATCGCCACCAGGTGGCCCTTGCCCTGCTCCTCCCGGATCAGGGCCATCTTGTCCTCGGGCGTCGCCTGGGCCAGGAAGTCGTCGACCCCGGCCTCGGCGGCGATCGCGGCGGCGGTGAGGCGGTTGTCGCCCGTGATCATCACCGTGCGGATGCCCATGGCCGGCGCAGCTCGGTGAAGCGCTGGGTCATGCCCTCCTTGACGACGTCCTTCAGGTGGATCACGCCGAGCGTGTCGCCGTCGCGGGCCACGACCAGCGGGGTGCCGCCGGCGCGGGCGATGCGCTCGACGTCGGCCGTGAGCGCCGTCGGCGGCACGGCGCCGCCGCGGCCGGTGACCCACGCCGCCGATCGCGTCGGCCGCCCCCTTGCGGATCGCGGTGCCGTTGAGTCGCACGCCGCTCATGCGCGTCTCGGCGCTGAACGGGCACGAAGTCGCAGGCCGCGGGCCACCTCCTCCCGCTCGCGCAGGTCGAAGCGCTCCTTGGCCAGCACCACGATCGAGCGCCCCTCGGGCGTCTCGTCGGCCAGCGAGGAGAGCTGGGCCGCCTCCGCCAGGTCGCGCTCGCTCACGCGCGCCCGCCGGGATGAACTCGGTGGCCTGGCGGTTGCCGAGCGTGATGGTGCCGGTCTTGTCGAGCAGGAGCGTGTCAACGTCGCCGGCCGCCTCGACCGCGCGGCCGCTCATGGCCAGCACGTTGCGCTGCACGAGGCGGTCCATGCCGGCGATCCCGATCGCCGACAGCAGCGCCCCGATCGTGGTGGGGATGAGCGCCACCAGCAGGGCGATCAGCACGGTCAGCGACACCTCGCTGCCGGCGTACGTCGACCATCGGGCGCAGGGTCGCGGTGACGACCAGGAACACGATCGTCAGGCCCGCGATCAGGATGTTGAGCGCGATCTCGTTCGGCGTCTTGCGCCGCGACGGTGCCCTCGACCAGGGCGATCATCCGGTCGAGGAAGCTCGCCCCGGCTCCTGGGTGATCCGCACCACGATCCGGTCCGACAGCACCCGCGTGCCGCCGGTGACCGCGCTGCGGTCGCCGCCCGACTCGCGGATGACCGGGGCCGACTCGCCGGTGATCGCCGACTCGTCCACCGACGCGACGCCCTCCACGACGTCGCCGTCGCCCGGGATCAGGTCGCCCGCCTCGCAGACGACCAGGTCCCCCGGGCGCAGCTCGGACGGCGGGCACCCGCTCCTCGCGCCGCCGTCCGGCCGAGCCGCCGCGCCGTCATCTCGCCGCGGGTGGCGCGCAGCGCGTCCGCCTGGGCCTTGCCCCGGCCCTCGGCGACGGCCTCGGCGAGGTTCGCGAACACCACCGTCAGCCAGAGCCAGACGGCGACGACCCCGGTGAACCAGAGGCTCGTCGGTGCGGCCGCGGAACGAGGTCGGCCAGGAAGATCCCGGTCGTGATGGCGCTGCCGATCTCCACCACGAACATCACCGGGTTGCGCACCTGCACCCGCGGGTCGAGCTTGCGGAGCGAGGCCCAGAGCGCCGGGACGACGATCTCCCGCGTGAACAGCTGGCGGCGGGATCGCGTGGTCATGCGCGCCTCCGGGCGGACCGGCGAGCCGGTCCAGGTCGAGGTTGAGCAGGAGGACGTTGACGCGCGGCCTCGCCCAGGAAGCCGAGCGAGCGGCCGTCGGTGTTGTCGTCGATCGAGGTCGCAGCACCCGCGCCGTGCGGCACGCGGCGGACCGCGGCGATGCGGTTCGCCTGCAGGCGGGCGTTGGCCGGCGGAGATGTCCGGGTCGATGCCCGAGCCGGACGTCGTGACCATGTCCACCGGCAGGTCCCGCGCGGTGCAGGCCCGGGTTGAAGGGCCGCTCGAGCTTCAGGGCGTCGGCGATGTATCCGTCGCACGGCGTCCTTCAGGGCCACCGTGTTCGGCCCGAGGTTGGCGAACGTCGTCGCCGACGGGTTGTACGGCGGCGTCGTCGGCCGACGGCCGGGAGTGGAAGTACAGGCCGGCGAGGTGAAGTCCTGGCCCGCGAGCTCGGTGCCGACGACGCTGCCGTCGACCTTCACCAGGCTGCCGTCGGCCTTGTCCGGGAACAGCCCCTGGAGCGACGCCGGTCATGGCGACCGGGTACAGCATCCCGAGGACGGACGGTCATGAGCAGGACCATCGCGAGGCCGCGTGCCGAGGGGACGCAGGACGCGCGTCATCAGAAGGGCCTCCCCGAGAGCTCCGTGGCGATCGGCCCGAGGGCGAGCGCCGGGATGAAGTTGAGGGCGGCGACGAGCAGGATCACGAAGATCAGCGTCACCACGAACGTCGGCGTCGTCGTCCGCAGCGTGCCGGCGCTGAACGGCGCCACCGGCCGCCGGACGAGCGCGCCCGCGAGGGCGAGCACGGCGAGCATCGAGACGAAGCGGCCGAGCCCCATGGCGACGCCGCCGAGGGTCGCCGACAGGTCCGTCACGCCGTAGCCGGCGAACGCGCTGCCGTTGTTGTTCCACTGGGACGCGTAGGCGTAGAAGGCCTCGGAGAAGCCCTGTGGCCCGGCGTTGAAGATCGACGCCGTCCCGGCGCCCGTGGTGACCGCGACCGCGAGCATCAGCAGGAGCCCGATCGGCATGACCAGCACGCCGATCATCGTGAGCTTGATCTCGCGGGCCGCCGATCTTCTTGCCCAGGTACTCGGGGGTGCGGCCCACCATCAGCCCGGCGATGAACACCGCGACGACGACGAACAGCAGCATCCCGTAGATGCCCCGAGCCCACGCCGCCGGGCGCGACCTCCCCGATCGTCATCAGGGCGAGCGTCACCGCGCCGGCGCCGCCGGTCAGCGCGTCGTGGCCGCCGTTGACGGCGCCGGTCGAGGTGCCGGTGGTGACGGCGGCCCACAGGGCGGTGGGGCCGGGGCCGAAGCGGACCTCCTTGTCGGTCATGTTCCCGCCCGACTGGCCGTCGCCCGCCTGCAGCTCGACGCCGCTCGACTGGAGCACCTCGCCCGCCGTGGTTCTCGAACGGCACCATCACCGCGATCGCCACGACGAGGATCGACCATCATCGCCGCGAAGATCGCCCAGCCCTGGCGGCGCGAGCCCACCATCAGGCCGAAGGTGTAGGTGAGCGCGAACGCGATCACGAGCTCGGCCCACAGCTCCACGATAGTTGGTCAGACGGGGCTCGGGTTCTCGACGGGCACCGCCGAGTTGGCGTTGTAGTAGCCGCCGCCGTTGGTGCCGGCCTGCTTGATCGCGATCTGCGACGCGACCGGGCCGCGGTAGAGCGTCTGGGTGACGGGCGCGCCGTCCGTCGCCGGTCGCGCCGAGCGTCCGCGCCTCGAGGGTCTGGTACGTGACCGGGTCGTCGAACGTCTGCATGACGCCCTGCGAGCCGAGCACGATCCCCACGACCACGGCGAGCGGGCACGAGGACGTACAGCGTGATGCGGACCAGGTCGGCTCCAGAAGTTGCCGAGCGTTGTCGGTCCCGCGCCGGGCGAACCCGCGGACGACCGCGGCCATCACCGCGATGCCGACGGCCGCCGACGCGAAGTTCTGCACGGCCAGGCCGGCCATCTGGCTCAGGTACGAGAGGGTCGCCTCGCCGGCGTAGAACTGCCAGTTCGTGTTCGTCACGAAGCTGATCGCCGTGTTGAACGCGACGTCCCAGCTCATGCCCGGGTAGTCCGCGCGGGTTGAGCGGCAGGTGGCCCTGGAGGCGCAGGATCACGTAGAGCACCGCGAAGCTCGCGGCGCTGAACGCGATCACGGCACCGGCGTAGGCCTTCCACCCCTGCTCCCGGTCCGGGTCGATGCGCAGCAGGCGGTACGCGCCGCGCTCCACGGGTCCGAGGACGCGGGACACCCCCGGGATCGGCTTGCGCTCGATCACCCGGTACAGGTAGGCGCCGAGCAGCGGCGTGAACGCCGTCGACGACGAGCAGGAAGACGACGATCTGGGCGACGTCGTTCCCGGTCATCAGAAGCGCTCCGCCCGGAAGAGGGCGTAGCAGCAGGTAGACGAAGACGGCGGTTGCGACGACGAGCGCGGCGATGTCCCCGGCGCCCATCAACGGACCTTCCCGATCAGCGGGATGGCGACCGCGAGGAGCGCGAACAGCGCGAGCGCGATGGCGATTGCGGCGAGATCTCCCATGCCGCCGACGCTAGGAGCCGCCGCGTCAACCCGGCCTCAAGGTCCCCCCGGCCGGCGTCAAGATCTCGTCAAGAGGCCTCCAGGCGGAGGCGGTACCCCACCCCCGTCTCGGTCACCAGGTGCCGCGGCCGCGCCGGGTCGTCCTCCAGCTTGCGGCGCAGGTTGGCCATGTAGACGCGCAGGTAGTGCGTCTCGTCGGCGTACCCCGGCCCCCACACCGCGGCGAGGAGCGCGCGGTGGGTGAGCACCCGGCCGGGGTGGCGGGCGAGCTCGGCGAGCAGCCCGTACTCGTGCGGGCGTCAGGTGCACGACCTCGCCGCCGCGGCGGACCTCGCGCAGGGCCAGGTCGACCTCCACGTCGCCGAAGCGCACCGCCGGCGACTCCCCCGGCGGGCGCGGCGGCGCGGCGCAGCGCCGCCCGCAGCCGCGCCAGCAGCTCGCCGACGGCGTACGGCTTGGTGACGTAGTCGTCGGCGCCGGCGTCGAGGGCGGCGATCTTCTCGGTCTCCTCGTCGACCGCCGACACCACCACGATCGGCACCTGGGTCCACTCGCGCAGGCGCCGGCACACCTCCACGCCGGACCGTCGGGCAGGCGCAGGTCGAGCACCACCGCGTCGGGCGGCCGCAGCGCCGCCGCCTCGACCGCCTCGGCGGCGGTGGTGGCCGTCGCCGGCTCGTAGCCCGCCGCGGTCAGCGCCGCCGACAGGCCGCGCAGCACCTGCGGCTCGTCGTCGACCACCAGGATCCGGGCGGCGCCGATCAGGCCACCTGCGGCACCGGGGCCAGCGGGAAGCGACAGCACGAACCGCGACCCGCCCGCCGCCGGGCGCGCGCAGCGCCGCCCCCTGGGCGTCGGCCAGGCCGCGCGCCAGCGCCAGGCCCACGCCCGTGCCGCCGCTCGGGGCCCGCCGACGTGAAGGGGTCGAGCACCACGGGCGCGACCGCCGCCCGCAGGCCGGGGCCGGCGTCGCTCACCGCGATCTCCGTGCGCTCGCCCGCGCACCTCGCCCGTCACCCGGATCGGCGGGCGGCCGTGGCGGGCGGCGTTGTGGAGCAGGTTCACGAGGATCCGCTCGCACAGGACCGGGTCGGCGCGCACCAGCGGCAGCGTGTCGGCGACGTCGAGCACCACCTCGGCCCCGCCGAGCAGCGGGGCGGCGGCCTCGACGGCGCCCGCGGCGATCTCGGCGGGCGCGCACCAGTCCATGCGGGCCACCAGCGCGCCGGCCTCGAGGCGCGACAGGTCGAGCAGGTTCGCCACCAGGCGGTCGAGGCGCGCGGTCTCCTCCGCCAGCACGGCCAGCAGCTCGGTGGCCCCGTCCCGCGGACCGGTGGTCGGCCAGGGCGTGCGCGGCCGTCCGGATGGCCGTGAGCGGGGTGCGGAACTCGTGCGAGACGCCGTGCAGCAGCGCCGTCTTCAGCTCGTCGCTGCGCCGCAGGCTCTCCGCCTCGAGTGCGGCCGACAGCAGGCGCCCGCGCTCCGACGGCCACCGCGGCCAGCCCGGCGACGGCCTCCGCGAACCCCGGCGTGGCCCAGCGCGGCTCGGCGCCCGGGCGGGCGGGGCCCACCTCCAGCAGGCCCAGCGGCCGGCCGCCGCCCACCATCGGCACGGTGAAGCCCCGCGCGGACGGCACCACGCGCCACCGGCGCCCCCGTCTCTGCGCCGTCCCCGCCGAGCTCGATGCGGCACCACTCCACGCCGAGCGCCCGGGCGGCCGCCTCCGCCACGACGGGACCGGGCGGGCCCGCGGACCGATCTCGCCCAGGACGGCCGCGGACATCTCGGCCAGCAGCTCGGCGTCGCGCCGGCGCTCCTCCGCCTCGGCCCGCTGGCGGCGGAACCCGGCGGCGAGGTGGCCGGTGATGACGGCGGTCGCGGCGAACACGCCCAGCGACACCCAGTCGCGCCCGTCGTTCACGGTCAGGGTGTGGACGGGCGCGATGAAGAACCAGTTCACCGCCACCGCCGACGCGACCGCCGTGGCCAGCCCGGGCCACACGCCCGACAGCCCGCTCACCGCCAGGACCAGCAGCGGGTAGCAGACCGTCAGCGACAACTCGTTGACGTCGTCGCCGATCGCGTCGATCAGCCACGTCACCAGCGCGACGCCGCCGAGCCCGGCGACGAGCCCGGCCACGGGCAGCGGGATCCCTGGGACCGTCCACCTCATGGGACGGACGCTAGCGCCCCCGGGCCGCCGGGCCTCACCCCGGAAGCGGACCGCCGGGCCGGCGCCCTGGCTGGTGGTCCCGGACACCGCCGCGCGTTCGCCGGCTGGCGCGGGCGGGAACCACCCGGCATGGCCGACCCCCTCCACACGTACCTGAACGACCACCTCGCCGGGGCGACCATGGGCCGGGACCTGGCCCGCACGCTCGCGGAACGCCGCGCCGGGACGCCCTCCGGGCCGGAGATGGCGCGGGTGGCGCGGGAGATCGCGGAGGACCGCGACACCCTCGAGGCGATCATGGCGCGCGTCGGCGCCCGCCGGAGCCCGGTGAAGCGCCTGGTGGGGTGGGTCACGGAGCGTGCGGCGCGCCCGGCGATGGCGACCCGCTCCGGCGAGACCGACCCCCTGGGGGAGCTCCGCGCGTTCGAGATGCTCTCCGTCGGCGTGGAGGGCAAGTGCTGCCTGTGGGAGGGCCTGCGGACGCTCAGCGCGACCGTGCCGGCGCCCCGCGGGACGGACTACGACGAGCTGCTGGCGCGGGCGCGGGACCAGCGGGCGTGGCTGGAGGAGCAGCGGCTCGCGGCCACCGGGCGCGTCGGCGCCGAGGCGGACGTCTGACCGTCGTCTAGGGGATGGCGATGAGCTGCTCGGCCTCGGTGCGCGGGAGCACCGAGAGGGCGATCACCTCGTCGGCCGGGAGGCCCGCCGCAAGGGCCCGGCGCATCGCGCGGGCGAGGTTCTCGCGGTAGAAGCCGGTCCCGGTCACGGCGAAGACGCCGGCCGCGCGGGCGATGCGCAGCCGCAGCTCGGAGGTTCGGTCCTCGGGCACCCCGTCACGCTACGCGGGCGGCGTCGCGGCGGGCAACCCCCCCTGCCTCCACCGGGCGGCGTTCCGCCAGCGCAACACCGTATTTCCGGCGCTTGGGCGCGGTGGGGAACGGTGTCCGGCACGGGCGGCCGGGCTCGACGGGAAGGTCGCTTCACCCGGGTGGTCGTGCCCGGCGGCGCCGTCGCGGCATTGACCGGAGCCGGGCGCCGGGCGAGCGTCGGGGTCCCCGACCGAGGAGTGCCGGGATCGACGACTGGGAGTCCTTCTTCCGGACCGTCTTCGACCGGTCCGGCAACCCCATGACCCTCATCGACGAGGCGCTGGTGCGCGTCGACGTGAACCCGGCGACCTGCGCGCTGTACGGCGTCGAACGCGAGCGGCTGATCGGGGAGCGGGTGGACGGCATGCTGCTCGGCGGGCAACTGCCCGACACGGTGCCCACGTGGGACGAGGTCGCGGCCCGCGGCGCGGGCACCGGGGAGGCCGTCGTCGTGCGGTCGGACGGCGCACGCGTCGACGTGGAATTCGCCGCGCAGGCGGGACTCATCCGGGGACGGCCGCTCGTCCTGGTGGTCGTCACCGTGGTCGACGAGGAGGACCCCCTGGCCGCGGAGGGGCCGGCCGACGCGCCGCTGACGTCCCGCGAGCACGAGATCGTGCGACGCCTCGCGATGGGGCTGACGAGCCGTCAGATCGCCGACGAGATGATCTTGTCGCACGAGACCGTCCGGACCCACGTGCGCAACGCCATGGGCAAGACCGAGGCGCGGACGCGCGCCCAGCTCGTGGCCATCGCCCTGGCACGACGGGTGCTCTCGCCCACCGCCTGAGCGGCGGCGCCCCCCCGGGCGGCCAAGTTCACGCGGATGCGGTATCGACCGGAGCGGCCGCGGGGCCGATCATCGATCGGGTGCCCGATGCGAAGATGACCACGGCTGCGCCCGCGCCGGCGCCCGCTCCATGACCGACCTGCTCGCGGCGCTGCTCGGGAGCGTCAACGACGCCGTCTTCGTGCTGGACGGCAGCGGCCGGGTGCGCGCCGCCAATCCGGCGGGCGCGCGGCTGGTGGGCCGCGAGTCCCGCGACCTGCTCGGCGTCGACTTCCACGACACCGTCCACGGTTGCGGCCTCGACGGCGGCGGCGGCGACCCGCGCGCGGAGTGCCCCCTCGCGCGGAGCCGCCGCCTGGGGGAGTCGGTGCGGCTCGAGGACGAGGCGCTCGTCCGGGCCGACGGCGCCGTGGTGCCGGTCGCGCTGGTGGGGACGCCCCTCGGCGAGAACGGCGGCGGCGGATGGCTGGCGGTCGCCTCGGACCGCTCGGCGGCCGTCGCCCTGGAGGAGCGCCTGCGGCGGGACGACGAGGCGCGCTCCCAGGTCTCCCGCATCCGCCGCGCCCTGGACGAGGACCAGTTCGTGCTCCACGCGCAGCCGGTGCTTGACCTCACCTCGGCGGACGTCGTCCAGCACGAGCTGCTGCTGCGGATGGCGATGCCCGACGGCGGGCTGGCCCTGCCCGGCGACTTCCTGCCGGTGGCCGAGGAGCACGGCCTGGTGCGCGCGATCGACGGCTGGGTGATCCGCCGGGCGGCGGTGCTCGCCGGGGCCGGCCACCCCGTGCAGGTCAACCTCTCGGCGGCGTCGCTCGCCGACGCCGGCCTCGCGACGGCCGTGGAGGACGCCCTGATGGTGGCGGGCGCCGATCCCGGCGACGTGGTGATCGAGGTCACCGAGACGGCCGTGATCCGCAACGAGGCGGCGGCGTCCGCGTTCCTGGCGCAGATGCGCGCGCTGGGCTGCCGCATCGCCCTCGACGACTTCGGGACGGGCTACGGCGGCTTCCGCCACCTCAAGACGCTGCCGGTGGACATCCTGAAGATCGACGCGGATTTCGTCCGCGACCTGCCCACCAGCCGCGCGAGCCGCCACGTGGTGGAGGCCGTGGTGAGCCTGGCGCGCGCGTTCGGGCAGCGGACGATCGCCGAGGGCGTCGAGAACCACGAGACGCTCGTGCTGCTGGCCGGCTTCGGCGTCGACTTCGCCCAGGGCCACTTCATCGGCCGCCCCCGTCCCCTGCACGACGCGCTGGGGGCGGCCCGGACCTGACGCCGGAGCGGGGCCGGCTCAGCCCTGCGGGAGCCAGGCCTCCGTGAGGGGGCCGCCGGGGCCGTGGACCGGGTCCGTGTCCGGGATGGGGACGGCGGCGATGTTGGCCAGCACCTCCTGGCGCTCGGCGGGGTCGCCGCGGCGCAGGTCGCACCACATGCCGCCCGGGTAGGCGCCCACGACCACCAGGCCGGCGTCCGCGCCGGCGTTGAAGTGGCCCGTCCCGGCGGGGAGGACCAGGACGTCGCCGGCGCCCACCGCGAACGTGCGGCCGCCGGGGCCGCCGAGCGTCACGGACGCGGACCCGGCGACGATGCCGAGCACCTCGTGGGCCGTCGAGTGGAAGTGGTGGAAGGGGTAGATGCCGTCCACCCAGGCCCCGAGCCAGCCGTTCGCGGCGAACACGCCGATGCACTCGCCGGGGGTCCCGATGCCGGGGACGCCGTGGTACACGAGCACCGGCAGGCGGGAGTTCGGGATCGCGCCGCCGTCCGCGAAACGGTGGTGCTCGGGGCCGGTCACCGGCGCACCAGCCGGAGCGTCACGGTCCCGGCGATCGCCGCGACCACCGATCCGGCCAGGACGCCGAGCTTCGCGGCGTCCACCAGGTCCTGGTCGGAGTAGGCGAGCTCGGTGATGAACAGCGACACCGTGAAGCCGATCCCCGCGAGCAGGCCCACGCCGGCGATGTGCGCCCAGCGCACCCCCGACGGCAGGCGGCTCAGCCCCAGGCGCACGGCGAGCGCCGTTCCGGCCGTGAGCCCGACGGCCTTCCCCACGACCAGGGCGACCACCACCGCCGCCGTCACCGGGGTCTCGGCGGCCGCGTCGAACGCCGCGCGGTCCAGCACGATCCCGGCGTTCGCCAGCGCGAAGACCGGCAGCACCACGAAGCTCGACCACGGGTGCAGCGCGTGCTCCAGGCGGGTCAGCGGCGACACCGCCTCGCGCGAGAGCCACGACAGCCGCCGCCACTGGTGGGCGTCGCCGTCCGGCACGGCGGGGTGGTCGTCGGTGCGCTCCGCCGTCAGCACCGCCTCGCGGCTCACCGCCGCCGGCGCCTGGAACGGCCGCGTCGGCGTGATCATCGCGATCGCGACGCCGGCGATGGTGGCGTGGACGCCCGACTCGAACACCGCGAACCACACCGCGACGCCCAGCACCAGGTACACGCCGATGTGGCGCACGCCGAGCTCCCGGACGCCCCACATCGCGGCGAGCCCCACGGCCGCGGCCGCGAGCCACGCGAGCGAGAGCCCGTCGGTGTAGGCGAACGCGATCACCACGATCGCGACGATGTCGTCGACCACCGCGACACCGAGCAGGAACGCCATGAGCGACGACGGGACCCGCCGGCCGAGCGCCGCGAGCGCGGCCAGCGCGAACGCGACGTCGGTCGCGATCGGGATCCCCCACCCCTCCGCCAGGCCGTCCCCCACCGTCATGGACGTGAAGATCAGGGCCGGGACCACGACGCCGCCCAGCGCCGCGAACATGGGCAGCAGCGCGGCCTGGCGGGTCGAACAGCTCCCCGAGCACGAGCTCGCGCTTCACCTCCAGGCCGATGACGAGGAAGAAGATCGTCATGAGGCCGTCGTTCACGACGTGCAGGAGGTCCTCGGTGATCGAGTGGTCGCCGAGGGTGACGGTCAGCTCCGTCCCCCAGAAGTCCGTGTAGGACCCCGGGGCGGCGTTCGCCCAGATCAGCGCGATGACCGAGGCCGCCAGCAGCACCACGCCGCCGGCGATCTCCAGTTGCGTGAACTGCCGGATCGGGCGCAGCACCCGCCGCGGCACCGGGCGCCCGGACCGCGACCACGGGAGGCGCACCCCCGTCTCGGTCACGCCCGCTTCCTCGCCGGCCCGGGTCGCCGCGGCGGAGGCGGGGCCGGCGCCCGCGGCGGCGGGACGCCGGCGATCGCGTCGGCCACGCGCGACAGGGACCGGTCGAGCGCGTCGAGCTCCGGACCCGGCAGGTCGCCGATCAGCGCCTCCAGCCGGCCGGCCACGAGCGCCTCCGCCGACGCGAGGGCCTGCCGGCCGTCCGGGGTGAGCGCGAGCGCCTGGCGCCGCCGGTCCTCGGGGTCACGGTCGCCGCGCACGACGAACCCCGCCCGCTCCAGGACGCCCACCACCTGCGAGACGGCCGCCTGCGTGATCCCGGCGGCCCTGGCGATGTCGGCGCCCAGGCCGCGCCCTCCCGCGATCGCCCGCAGGGTCTGGAGCTGCACCACCGTCAACGGCGGGTCGTGCGCCGCCAGCGTGCGCTCGATCCAGCGCGTCAGCGCGGGCGCCAGCCGGCTGAGCGCGGCACCCACCCGGGTTGCGGACGACCGCTTCGGGGGCATCTAATAGTTTAGAGAGCTTTACTGTTCATGATGCTTAGCGACCTGACCATACCCCTCGCAGCCGCCGCCGTGGCGGCGGTCGCGCTGCGCCCGCGGGCCTGGGCGCCGGCGGTCGCCGCGTGCGCGCTCGCCGCCGCCGCGCTCGTCCTGGCCCCCGACGCGTCCGTGATCCGCGACGCCGCGGCCGCGGTGGCGCCCCTCGCGGTGTTCCTGGCGGCGGCGATCTGGCTGAGCGACCTCGCCGCGGCGAGCGGCCTGGCCCGCCGGCTGGCCGGCGCCCTGGCCCGGCTGGCGGGCGGGTCGCCGCGGGCGCTCTTCGCGCTGGTGTGCCTGTGCTGCGCCGCGCTGACCGTGGCCGTCTCGCTGGACGGCGCGGTGGTGCTGATGGCGCCGGTGATCCTGGCGCTCGCCCCGCTGGGGGACCGGCTCGTGCGGCCGCTCCTCGGCGCGACGATCGTCGTGGCCAACGCCTTCTCGATCGCCGTCCCGCAGGGCAACCCCGTGAACCTGATCGTGATGGAGCGACTCGGCCTGGGACCCGCGGCCTTCGCGGCCGCGCTGATCGGCCCGGCCGCCCTCGCGACGGTGGTGGCGGCGGCCGTCGTGGCGGCGGCCGAGCGCCGCGCGCTGTCCGGCCGCCTCGCGCCCTCGGGCGATGCGGCCGCCGGCCCGTGGACCGCCGGGGAGCGGCTGGCGGCCGGCGCCCTGGGCGCCGCGGCCGTGCTGGGCATGGCGTCGCCGTGGGCGGGCCTGCCCCCGTGGGCGCCGCTCACCGTGGTCGCCGGGGCCACGGCGCTCGTGGCCTGGCGGGCCGGGATCGCGCGCCCCCGGGTCGCCGTGCCGGCCCGGGTCTGCGTGCAGGTCGCGGCGCTGTCGGTGGCGGTGGGCGCGGCGGCCGCGGCGGTGGGGACGCCGCCGCTCATGGCGGGCTCCGTCGTCTCGGCGGTCGCCCTCGCGCTGGGGGTGGCCGTCGCGGCCTGCGCCGTGAACAACCTGCCGGCCGGCATCGTCGCCGCCGGGCTGCTGTCGGCGCACCCCCTCACCGCCACGGCGAGCCTGACGGGCCTCGCGGTGGGGTCGGTGGCCACCCGCCACGGCTCGGTGGCCACCCTGCTGGCGATCGAGCGGGCCGGGCAGGGCGCGCGCATGGGGGGGCGGCGTCACCTGCTGGTCCTGGGGCCCGCGGCCGTGCTCGGCACGGTGGCCGCCGCGGTGGCCCTCGGCCTGGGCCTCCCCGGCGCATAGGCTTCCGCGGGCGGGGTTCACCCGGGTGACCCCCGCGCCCCGCCCAGGCGCCGGCCCGCCCGGCGTGTGGACTCGCATGGCCACCAGGAGGCCGATGGCGCGCGACGACACAGAGCAGCAGGTCACGAAGACCGGCGCACCGCGCACGCGGCCGTCCGAGATCATCGTGCGCGCCGTCTTGACGTTGCTGCTGATCGGCCTGATCAGCTGGATCCTGCTGGGCAACGTCAGCGACCTCGAAGCGGTCGGCGAGGCGCTGAAGGGCGTCTCGCGCGAGGCCGGGATCCTCCTGATCCTGATGGTGCTCGCGGTGCAGCTCCTGATCGCGACCCAGTGGGCGCTCACGGTGCCGGGCCTCGGGATCGTGCGGGGGTTCGTGGCGGTGGAGGGCTCCACGGCCGTGTCGAACACGGTCCCCGGCCCGTCGGGCACCGCCACCCGCCTGGGGATGCTGCGGTCCTGGGGCTTCTACACCGAGGAGTTCGCGCGCAGCTGGCTGTTCACCAGCTCCCTCACCAACTTCATGGTGATCGCCGGCCCGATCCTCGGCGTCCTGATCGCCATCGCGATCGGCGACGCCTCCTGGCAGCTGCTGCTGCTGGGGCTGGTGGCGACGGCGCTGTCGGTCACGGCGATCGTGATCGTGGGCCTGATGGTCCGCAAGGCGACGTTCGCGTACAAGGTCGGCTCGCTCGGCGGCCGGCTGATGCGGTGGGCGGCCGGCATCACGCACCGGCGGCCCAGCCAGCGCGACTTCGCCGATGCGGCGGTGCGCTTCCGCGACGGGGTCATCGAGCTGTGGTCGCACAACGGCGGCAAGATCGTGGCCGCCGTCGTGGCCGTCTACGTGGGCAACGGGCTGATCCTGGCCGTCTCGATGCGGGCCGTGGGCCTCGGCATCGACGAGATCCCGGTCGGCGCGGTCCTGGTCGTCTACACGGTCGTGCGCCTGCTGACGATCGTGAACGTCACCCCCGGCGGCGTCGGCGTGGTGGAGGCGCTCTACACCGGGGCGTTCCTGATCGTGACCGGCGGCGACTACCAGTCGGAGATCGTGGCGGGCGTGATCCTGTTCCGCGGTCTCACCTACGCGGGGCCGATCATCATGGGCGCGGTCGCGCTGCTGGTGTGGCGCATGCGGCGCTCGTGGCGCGTCGCGGCCAAGCCCGAGCCGGTGAGCGAGGCGGCGGTCGGTGCGACGCTGGCCGGTATGGATCCCCCCGAGGAATAGAGGAGACGACGTGGACGGTCCGGTGGTCATCGGGTTCGACGGGACAGAGGTGTCGGAGGCGGCCATCCGCGCCGCCGCGGCGGTCATGCGCCCCGGCCCCGCCCTGGTGGTGGCGGTGCACGAGGCGGGCATCGCCTTCCAGGCGCAGGTGGGGATGGACATCCAGGCGGTGCCGATCGACTACGCCGTCACGGCGCAGGCGGACGAGGCGCTCATGGAGGGGGCGCGGGTACGCGCCGCGCGCGGCGCCGAGATCGCCCGCGAGCACGGCTTCCAGGCGGAGCCGCTCGTCGCCGTGGACGAGCGCGGCATCGGCGAGACGCTGGTGCGGGTCGCCCGCGACCGGGGGGCCGTCGCGATCGTCGTCGGCGCCCACCGCTACGGGCGCATGGAGCGGCTGTTCCTGGGCAGCACGTCCCGCGAGGTGCTCGAGCACGCCCACTGCCCCGTGCTGGTGGTGCGTCCCGACTGACCCCCGGCCGCGGCCCCCGCGGCCGTCGGCGTTCACCCGGGTGAGGGGTCCCCCCGGCCCATCGGCCCCCGGCGCCCCGTGCTCCGATGGGGTCAACCGGTACCGTACGAAAGGAGCGTCATGGACTGGAGTGTCTGGGACGTGATCTGGACGAGCTTCGTGTTCTTCTGCTGGATCGCCGTCCTCGTCATTTTCTTCCAGGTCGTCATCGACATCTTCCGCAGTCACGACCTGACGGGCTGGGCGAAGGCGGGGTGGCTGATCCTGCTCGTGATCCTGCCCCTCATCGGCCTGCTCATCTACATCGGCGTCCGCGGCCGTCACATGGCCGAGCGCGCTGCACAGGAGCAGCTCGACCGGGCGGACCAGATCAGAAGGGCGCAGGGCATGGCCGCGCCGGGAACGCCGGCCGACGAGATCGCGAAGGCCAAGGAGATGCTGGATCAGGGCGTCATCGACGACGCCGAGTTCCAGCAGCTCAAGCAGAAGGCGCTCGCGACCTAGGCGGGAGCGGAGCCGGTCACACCTGGCCCGCGGCCGCACGGCCGCGGGCCAACCGGCGCGCGCGGAGCACCTCGGCGACCGACCAGGCCTGGAACGGGCAACCCGTCGCACCGTGCGGCGCGTCGCCGTCCGCGGTCTCGGACACGGATCCGAGGCCCCAGTCGGACAGGTGGGCCTCCAGTCCGTCGACGACGCCGTCCACCGGCTCGCCGGCCCGGAGCGAGGCCTCGACGAACGGCCCGATGAGCCACGGCCACACGGTGCCCTGGTGGTACGCCGCGTCGCGCTCGGCGGGGCCACCGCGGTGGCGGCCGCGGTAGCCGGGCTCGCCCGGCGCCAGCGACCGCAGGCCGAGCGACGTCAGCAGGCGCTCGCGGGCCACGCGGACCGGCGTCGCGTCGCGCAGCGGACCGTGCGGCAGGGCGACGGCCAGCAGCGCGTTGGGACGCACCGCGGCGTCGTCGCCGCCGGGACCGTCCACCACGTCCAGGACCCCGCCGTCGCGCACGAACCGCGCCGCGAACGACGCGCGCGCCCGCGCCTCCAGGCCGGCGGCGTCCGCGACCAGGCCGGGGTCGCCCGCCCCGAGCTCCTGCGCGACCGCGAGCGCCTCGATCCACAGCGCGTTGACCTCCACCGGCTTCCCCGCCCGCGGCGTCACCGGCGCCCCGTCGATGCGGGCGTCCATCCACGTGAGCGCCACGCCGGGCGCGCCCTGGGTCAGGAGGCCGTCGGCGGGATCGACGCGGATCCCGAACCGGGTCCCGGCGACGTGCGCGTCGATCACCGCGCGCAGCGCCGGCGCCGCGAGCGCCGCCAGGTCGGCGTCGCCGGTGGCCCGCACGTGCCGCCCCAGCGCGTGGGCGAACCAGAGGGTCCCGTCCACCGTGTTGTACTGGGGGCTGCCGCTGTCGGTGGTGTTGGCGAGCATCCCCTCGGAGAGCAGCGACGCCGAGCGCTCCAGCAGGAGGCGGCCCTCCTCCGCCCGTCCCGTCTCCAGGAACAGGCCGGCGTAGGAGGTCAGCGCGTCCCGCGACCACTCGCCGAACCAGGGGTACCCGGCCACGACCGTCGGGCCGGCGACCACGAAGGCGTCCGCCGCGACGGCCAGCAGGCGGTCGACGTCGTCGTCGGGGTCCGCCGCCGCCGCGACGGACCGCGCCCGCGCGGCCGCCGCCGCCACGATCGCCGCGCCGGGGGGCGGGACGTCGCCCGGATCGCCGGCCCAGGCGGTCACGGCGGCCTCCTCGCCCGGCCGGAGCTCGGCGGCGAACCGCCCGGCGCTCCACAGGTCCTCACGGTCCTGGAGGCCGCGGGCCGCCTCCTCGCGGTGCCGCAGCCCCACGTACCAGGCGCCGCCGGGCGTCCAGCCGGGTCCCGCGACGCGGTACGCGCCCTCGAACGCGAACCCGCCGTCCACCGTCTCCACTGCGGGCGGCGCCGGCCCGGTCCGCTCGCCGTGGGCGTCGCGCCACGTGCAGAGCGGCTCCAGCTCCAGCCGGACCGGCCCGTCGGCGTGCACCAGGCGGTGGACCACCGCCACCGCCGGCCGGCCGTGGGCCATCGCGACGCGGCGCTCGATCACGACGTCGCCGACGCGCCACCGCCAGCACGGCACGCCGTCCACGATCGCGAACGCCTCCAGGTGGACGTGCCCGGCGGGCGCGACCGTCCCGTCGCCCCACTCGTGGGTGGCGAGCGGCACGCGCGCGTCGCCCCGGACCAGCACCGGGTCGAGCGCGACCAGCCCCATCATCCGGCGCCCCGGCGAGCCGGCCGACACGCACAGCAGGCCGTGGTAGCGCCGCGCCTCGAGCAGGCCGGCGGTGCCCATCGCGAAGCCGCCGAGGCCGTCGGCCACGAGCCACTCGCGTGCGGCCGACTCCGCGAGGTCGCCCAGGACCTGGCGGCCGGCCGCGGGCGTCATCCCCGGGCCCCCGCCCGCGTCACGATCAGGTCGGCCACGAGCCCCGTCCACCCCGTCTGGTGGGAGGCCCCGAGCCCGCAGCCGAGGTCGCCGTGGAAGTACTCGTTGAACAGCAGCGCGTCGCGCCACGTCGGGTCGTCGCGGAAGCGGGGGACGTCGCCGAAGCACGGGCGCCGCCCCCGGTCGTCGAGCAGGAAGATCTCGACGAGCCGGCGGCGCAGGTCGTCGGCCACCTCCGCGAGCGTCGCCTGGCGGCCGGAGCCGGTGGGGTGCTCGACGGTCAGCGCGTCGCCGAAGAAGTCGCCGTAGCGGTCGAGCGCCTCGATCACGAGGTAGTTGACGGGGAACCAGACCGGCCCGCGCCAGTTGGAGTTGCCGCCGAACATGCCGCTGCGCGACTCGGCCGGCTCGTAGTCGAGGGTCCCGATCGTCCGCCCGTCGATCTCGAGCGCGTACGGGTGGTCGCGGTAGGCGGCCGACAGGGCCCGCAGCCCGTAGGGCGACAGGAACTCCTGCTCGTCCAGGACCCGCGACAGCACCCGCCGCAGGCGGTCCTCGTCCAGGACCGAGACGATGCCGCCCGCCCCGGCGGGTCGGAGGCGGACGGACCGGAACAGGTCGGGCCGGTGATCGAGCGCATCCTCGACCATGGGCCAGAGGTTCGGCAGGGCGCGCACCTCCCCGTGGCCGACGGCGACGGCGCAGAGCGGGATGAGGCCCGTCATGGACCGGGCGCGGACGGGAAGCGTGGTGCCGTCGGCGGGCCGCGCGAGCCGGTCGTAGAGGAACCCGTCCTCCTCGTCCCACAGCCCCTGGGTGGCCAGCGCCCGCGCGATCAGGCCGAAGTGGACGAAGAACTTGATCGCCATGTCCTCGTACGCCGGGTCCTCGGCGGCCAGGACCAGGGCCATCTCGAGCATGTTCAGGGCGAACATCGCCATCCACCCGGTGCCGTCCGCCTGCTCCAGGCGGACGCCCTCCGGCAGCGGCGCCGAGCGGTCGAACGGGCCGATGTTGTCCAGGCCGAGGAACCCTCCGGCGAACAGGAAGTCGCCCTCCACGTCCTTGCGGTTGGTCCACCACGCGAAGCTCAGCAGCAGCTTCTGGAAGATGCGCTCCAGGAACACCCGGTCGCGCGATCCGTCGATCCGGAACACCCGCAGCGCCGCCCAGGCGTGGACGGGCGGGTTGACGTCGGAGAACGCCCACTCGTAGGCCGGCAGCCCGCCGTTCGGGTGCATGTACCACTCGCGGCACATCAGGACGAGCTGCTCCTTCGCGAACTCGGGGTCCATGTGCGCGAGCGCCACCGTGTGGAACGCGAGGTCCCACGCCGCGAACCAGGGGTACTCCCACTTGTCCGGCATGGAGATCACGTCGTGGGCGTGCAGGTGCCGCCACTCGTGGTTGCGGCCCGCGGCCCGCCCGGGCGGCGGGGGCGGCTGCGCCGGGTCGCCGTCCAGCCAGCGGGCCACGTCGTAGTTGAAGAACTGCTTGCTCCAGAGCATCCCGGCGAACGCCTGGCGCATCACCCGGGCCTCGTCCTCGGTCGCCTCGGGCGCGATCGTGGCGTGGAAGGCGTCGGCCTCGGCCTCGCGGGCCGCCATCGCCGCCTCCCAGCCCGCGCCCAGGTCGGCGCCGGCGCCGTCCGGCGACAGCCGCAGCCGCAGCTCGCGCGTCTCCCCCGCCTCCACCCGCAGCCGGTACCACAGCGCGCCCTTGGTGCCCGTCCCGCCGGGGCTCACGGTCGGCGCGCCGCCGATCACGTGGTCGTTGATGCCGTCCTTCGGGTACGCGGGCCCCCCGATGCCGAAGAGGCGGGCCGTGTTGGTGTCGTTGTCGCACACGAGCGGCTCCGGCGACCCCTCGCCGCGCAGGACCATCGTGCCGAGGCGCTCCTCCTCGCAGCGCAGCGCGGCCTGCGCCGCGCGCAGCTGCGGGCGCGACGCGCCCGCCGTCCACGACCAGCGGTTGCGGAACCACAGCGTCGGCAGGACGTGCAGCTCGGCCGCCTCGGGCCCGGCGTTGCGGACGCGGAGCCGGATGCAGATGTCGTCGGGCGCCGCCTTCGCGTAGGCGGCCTCGATGTCCCAGTAGCGGTCGTCGTCGAACGCGCCGGTGTCGAGCAGCTCGTACTCGAAGCCCTCACGGCCGCGGCGCCGGTTCTCCTGCAGCAGGTCCTCGTACGGGAACGGGCCCTGCGGATACGCGTAGCGCCACCGCATCCACGAGTGCGTGGGCGTCGAGTCGAGGTACCACCAGTACTCCTTGGCGTCCTCGCCGTGGTTGCCCTCGTTGCCCGTCAGCCCGAAGATCCGCTCCTTCAGGATCGGGTCGCGGCCGTTCCAGAACGCCCACGCGAAGCACAGCCGCTGCGACTCGTCGCAGATGCCGCCCAGGCCGTCCTCGCTCCAGCGGTACGCGCGCGAGCGCGCGTGGTCGTGCGGCAGGTACTCCCACGCGGTGCCGCCGGGGCTGTAGTCCTCGCGCACCGTCCCCCAGGCGCGCTCGCTGACATAGGGCCCCCAGCGGAGCCAGGCGGCTCGGTCCGCGTCGAGCCGCCCACGCTCCGCGTCGGCCACGGTCAGGCCGCCGCCAGTTCGGAGGCGAACAGCTCCAGGGCGGTGTGGGTCTTGGTCTGCTGCTCGCCGGACAGGTCCAGGCCGCGCGACTCCAGGAACGCCCGCGCGCTCATCCCGACCGTCAGCGCCTCCGACGGGAGGCACTTGGTCGACAGCTCCAGGATGCGGCTGCCGTCGGGGTAGAACCACAGCTCCGCCACGAGCCGGCGGTCGTACGCCGTGGGCGTCCACTTGAGCTTGAACACGTTGACGGGGCCCAGCGGGATGAGATCCTCGATCGCGATCCCCGCGGGCGCGTGCTCCTTGTAGAAGCGCCGCTGCTCCTTCGTCCACACGTCCTTGAGGGGCCTCTGGCCCATGAGGGCCTCCCGCACGCGCGAGCCCTTGTGCTCGGCGCGCAGCGAGCCGGAGCACACGAAACCGCCGGGCAGCACGTTGACCTCGGTCTTGAAGGCGGGCGACGCCCGCAGCTCCTCCGGGAGCTCGGCCGGCACCACGGGGCGGAGCTTCACGACCGAGTCGTCGCCGCGCCCCTGCGTCCGGCGCGCGCGGACCACCAGGCCGGCGCGCTCCAGCGCCAGCTCGGGGGTGTCGAAGAACCAGACCTGCCGCAGCTGCCCCTCCAGGGGATCCAGCTCCAGCGCGTTCACCGCGGAGCGGCGCAGCGAGTCCGGCACCGTCACCTTCAGCTCGACCGAGTTGACGTCGCCGAGCAGCGCGAGGAGCTCGGCGAGCTTGTCGCCGATCAGCCGGTCGTTCCCTGCCTTCGCGGCCTTCGCGGGCTTCGCGGGCTTCGCGGACTTCGCGGACATGGACCTCTCCCTTCATGCGGTCAGCTCCACGCCGGCCGGCGCGGGCTCCCCCTGCAGGCCGTGCCGCCACCCGAGGAGGGTGCGGTACACGGAGGCCGCGCCCACGAGGGGTTCCGGCGGCAGGGTCAACTCTGCGGGATGGAGGATGAAGGCGTGCGTCTGGGCGCCGCCGATCCCCCCGTGGAACGAGATGAGCTCCTCGAACGCGCACCCCTCGTCGAGGGACGGGTCGTAGAAGCTGCCGACGTAGACGTCGGGGCAGTGCGTGAAGCCGTCGTTGCGCAGCAGGTGGACGGCGGCGTTCGGCCCGAACGGCGCGAGCGGGTCGTCCCCTTCCACCACGCCGGTCCGCAGCACGTGGCGGCCGGTGGCGCCGAGGGCCACCGGGCCGTCGGCCGCGGAGCGGACCATGATCCAGCCCACGTGCGGGTGCGTGCGGAGCGCGGGCAGCAACCGCGGGTGCGCCGCGTCGATCTCCTCCATCGTGAGCCGGCGCGGCTCCGACATGAGGTAGATGAGCCCGAGGTTGCCCGAGCCCATGACCACCACGGGGTGGTCGGGGGCGTCGGCCCCGCCCTCGGGGGCGTCGCCGATCGTGCCGCCGGTGGCCTCGTCCAGCGCCGTGCCCACGGCGGTCTCGTTCTCGTCGCCCGCCTCCACCCGCGCCACCGCGCCGCCCTCCAGCGACCGCTCCACCAGATCCTCGAGCGTGTAGTCGTTGCGCTGCAGGAACGTGGCGCCCTGGGTCTGCCCGTGGTCCGAGAGGACCACCAGCAGGTAGGGGCGCGGGGCGTACGGCAGGGCGCGCTCGATGCGCGCGAACTGCTTGTCGAGCTTGCGCAGCGCCTCGAGCGTGTCGGCGCGCTCCAGCCCGGAGTGGTGCGCCACCTCGTCGTAGGCCGCGTACGTGGCGTAGACGGCGGGGCGCCCGCGCATCAGGTCGGAGAGCACCCCGTAGGTGATGAGGTCGCGGACCGCGACGCACATCGCGGCGCGCAGGAACGGGTACGTGCCGCCGCGGTGGCCGCGGGGGCGCACGTCGCGGCGCCGCGCGCGGAGGGCCGCGCTCACCTCGAGCACGACCTCCCACACGAACAGCACGAGCAGGCGCGTCACGTTGAAGCCGTTCGCGAAGAAGGCCCGGTAGCCGGGGTTCGCGCCCTTCTCGGCGTCCATGCGGCTGACCGTCAGGATCACGTGGTCGGCGTCGCCCGACAGCAGGCTGCCGCGGCTGGCCCCGCCGTCGGACAGCAGACCCCGCCCGGTCGAGATGCGGCGCTCGATCTCCGCGCAGTCCGCGGGCGCCGAGCACGTCATGACCCGCCCGGTCTCCTTCTCGACCCACCGGAACGCCGGGATGTCCTCGTTCGACCCGAACAGGATCCCCGCCTGCGACGCGCCGGTCTGGGACGACAGATCCGTCTCCCACGCGGCCAGCTCGTGGCTGCCCGAGGCGAGCCACTTCGCCATCGTCGGGGCGCTGCCGTCGCGCATGGCGCGCTGCAGCACGGGCAGCGCCAGCCCGTCGATCTCGAGGAAGACGATGCCGGGGACGTCCGTGCGGACGGTGTCGTCCGGCACGCGCCGCCATCCGGCGCGTGACGCGCAGCGTGTAGGTGTCGTCGTCGTCCGTGCCGAGGATCGCCTCGAGCACCACCGCGATCGCCGACATCACCAGCGCCGCGAGCAGCGCGTCGCCGAACGAGTCGACCGTGAGCGCGTCCGGCGCGATCGCGGACGCCGCCTGGATCATCAGCGCGTCCAGGACCAGCGTCAGCAGCAGCGTGATGACCAGCGTCCACGGGATCGGCAGCGCCGCCAGCAGGGGCGGCAGCACGGCGTTGATGACCGCGATCAGCAGGGCGGCGACCAGGGCGCCCCAGAACCCGTTCACCTCGAGACGCCGGGCACCAGGCCGGCCGCGGCGAACAGCGCGGCGGCCGCCACGAGCCACCGGGCCACCAGCCGGATCGGGTGGGTGCGGAGGGGCGCGGGATCCACGGGCCGACGGTACGTCGGGCCCCCGCCCGGTGTCGCGGAGGGTGGCGGCTTCACCCGGGTGACCGCCGGGCGCGTCGTCCGGCGCGACGGGCCGCGTCCTAGCGTCGTCGCATGACGGCGCGCCAGATCCTGTTGCCGCTCGCGCTGGCGCAGTTCATCTGCAGCTTCGCCGGCTCGAACATGAACGTGATGATCACGGACATCAGCGACGACCTGGACACCACGGTGAGCGGCGTCCAGGCGGCGATCACGCTGTTCCTGCTGATCATGGCCGTGTTCATGATCCCCTGCAGCACGCTCACCGACCGCTGGGGCCGGCAGCGCTGCTTCCAGCTCGGCCTGCTGCTCTACGGCGCCGGCGCCCTGATCAGCGCGGTGGCCCCCGGGATCGGCGTGCTGATCCTCGGCAACTCGGTGCTGGAGGGCGTCGGGACCGCGTTGCTGATCCCGCCGGTCTACATCCTCGCCACCCTCGCCTTCGACGACGTGACGTCGCGGGCCAAGGCGTTCGGCGTCATCAGCGGGATGGGCGGCATCGGCGCGGCCGCCGGCCCGCTGATCGGCGGCGTGATCACGGAGGCGATCAGCTGGCGCGCGGCGTTCGTGTTCCAGGCGCTCGTGGTCGTGGTGATCCTGTTCCTCGGCCGGCGGATCCATGACCCGCTCCCCGCCGACCCCTCCAAGCCCTTCGACGGGGTTGGGGCCGTGCTGTTGGGCGCGGGCATGTTCCTCGTCGTCTTCGGGATCCTGCTCGCCGACAACGACGCCCGCCTGATGGTGGCGTTCCTCGCGGCCGGAGCGGTTCTGCTCGCCGCCTTCGCCGTCCACATCCGCCGTAGCGAGCGCCGCGGGCGGACGCCGCTCCTCTCCACCGCCGTCTTCCGCAACCGCGTGGCCAACCTCGGCCTCGTGACCCAGAACGCCCAGTGGCTGATCCTCATGGGCACCTCGTTCACCGTCGCGACGTTCCTGCAGGTGGGGCGCGGCTACAACGCCATCGAGACCGGCGTGATCTTCACCGCGGCGACCGTGGGCATCCTGGTCTCGTCCCTCGCGGCGGAGCGGCTCGCGAAGCGCCGCCCGCAGCGGACGCTGATCCTGGCGGGCTTCGTCGTGACGGTCGTGGGGGTCGGCCTGCTGATCGCGCTGGTCGTCTCGACGGACCGGATCATCGCCTTCGTGCCCGGCCTGCTTCTGATCGGCCTCGGGCTGGGCGCGATGCTGACGCCGTCCGTGAACGTGGTGCAGTCGAGCTTCGGGGAGGCGCGCCAGGGTGAGATCTCCGGCTTGTCCCGCAGCATCTCGAACCTCGGGTCGTCCTTCGGCACCGCCATCGCCGGCACGATCCTGGTCTCCGGCCTGGCGGACGGGAACGGCTCCTACGCGGTCGCGATGGCGGTGCTGGCCGGCGTCGGGCTGATCGGGCTGGTGGCCGGCGCGTTCATGCCGCGCACGCGCGCGGACGCACGGCCCGTGCCCGCGACGATGGCGGCGCGAGGATGAGCACCCGGCGGCTGCGGCTCCGCGGCACCGCAAGGAGGGCGCCGACGAGGCGCCGGAGGTCCCGCCCCTCGAGCTGGAGGCCGGCGAGCTCGTGGCGATGTTCGCGTCGCCGCGGTGGCTCCGCGACCTGGGCCGCCAGGCGTGGTACCTGGTGGGCCTCGGCCTGGTGCTGGTGGGGATGGTGTGGCTGCTGGGCGCCACGGCCACGATCGTGGAGCCGGTCATGGTCGGCTGGCGTCCTCGCGGCCGTCGCGAGCCCCGCGGTCGCGTGGCTCGGGCGCCGGTACCACGTCCCCCGCGCGGCCGGCGCCGGCCTGGTGCTGCTGGGGCTCCTGGTGCTCGGCGTGCTGCTGGCCCTGCTGGTGATCGGCGGCATCGTCGCCCAGAGCGACCAGATCTCCGACGCGCTGAGCCGCGGCGCCGACAAGATCCAGGGCTGGGCGCAGGACGCGGGCGTCGGGGCGTCGGGGGCGGAGTCGACCACCGAGGACGTGAAGTCGGCCGTCCCGGACATCGGCTCCACGCTCCTGAACGGCCTGGCCGACGGGATCTCGGGCCTCACGTCGGTGGCCTTCTTCCTGTCGTTCCTGATCTTCTCGACGTTCTTCCTGCTGAAGGACGGGCCGGTGTTCCGCCGGTTCGTCGACCGGCATCTCGGGATCCCGCGGCCGGTCGCGACCATCGTGACCGGCCGGGTCGTCACGTCGCTGCAGCGGTACTTCCTGGGCGTCACGATCGTCGCGGCGTTCAACGCCGTCGTCGTCGGCGGTGCCGCGTGGATCCTGGGCGTCCCGCTGGCCGGGACGATCGCGGTCGTCACGTTCGTGACCGCCTACATCCCGTTCATCGGGGCGTTCGTCGCCGGCTTCTTCGCCGTGCTGCTGGCCCTCGCCGACCAGGGGACGCGAGACGGCGCTGATCATGCTCGTCGTGGTGATCCTCGCCAACGGGGCGCTGCAGCAGATGGTGCAGCCGATCGCGTTCGGCGCCACCCTCGGGCTGAACCCGCTGGTGGTCCTGATCGTGACCATCGCCGGCGGGTCGCTGTTCGGCATGGTCGGGCTGGTCCTGGCGGCGCCGCTCACCTCGGCCGCGACGCACATCGCGGCGGACGTCGCCGCCGCGCGGCGGGCCCAGGGCACCGCGGCCGCCGGCGGCGAGGTCGACGCCGGCGCCCGGGACGGCCCCGCGGGCTGACGTGGGCGCCGCCGGCCCGGAGCCGCCCCCCGGAGGAGAGGAGGAGGCCGCAGGCCGCGTCGCGAGCGCGCGCCACCGCGCCGAGGTGGCCTCCGCCGCTGCGCGCGAGAAGGTCGAGGACGCCCGACGGCGCTTCCCGATCGTCCGGCGCGCGTTCGACGTGGCGGACCGGGACGCCGAGCGCCTCGGCGGCCTCCTCGCCGGGGCGCTGGCCTACCGCCTGTTCCTCTGGCTGCTGCCCTTCGCCCTGTTCGCCATGGGGCTGCTCGGGGCCCTCACGAGCCTGGACGACGGGACGCCGGCAGAGGTCTCCGAGAACCTCGGCCTGCACGGCGCCCTGGCGGAGTCCGTGAGCAAGGGGGCGGAGCAGAAGGGCTGGTGGATCGCCATGATCATCGGCCTCTGCGCGACCCTGTACGCCGGGGTGGGCGCCGAGAAGGCGGTGCGCATCAGCCACTCCGCCGCGTGGGGCCTGCCCCGCGGGAAGGCCCGGAGCCCCGTGCGCGCCACGCTCGGCTTCACCGGGACCGTGCTGCTCCTCATCGTCGTGACGCTGCTGGCGACGTGGTTGCGCGAGGTCCATGAGGGCCCGGGGATCGTCGCGACCCTGCTCGTGGGGGTCCTCTACTTCGTGGTGTGGATGTTCGTCCAGGTCCGGCTTCCCCACCGGCGTGGCCATTGGACCCAGCTGGTGCCCGGCGCGCTGCTCGTGGCGGTCGGCGTCGAGGCGATCCACCTGTTCACCGTCTGGTACCTGGTGGACCGGGCGGCGCGGGCGCAGTCCACCTACGGGGCCATCGGGACGGCGCTGGTCATCCTGGTCTGGCTCTACCTCGTCGCCCGGCTCGTGGTGGGGGCGGCCGTGCTGAACGCGGAGCTGGCCCGCAAGCACGGGGACGGAGACGGGGACGCGCCGCCACCCGAGGAGCCCCGGTGGACGCGGGACGCCTGACCTGGGCGGGCCACGCCACCGTCCGGATCGCGATCGGCGACCGGGCGGTGCTGACCGACCCGGTGCTCGCCCGCCGTGTCGCGCACCTGCGGCGCCTGGTCCCGGTCCCGGACGGGATCACCGAGGGCCTGTCGGCCGTCCTGATCTCCCACATGCACCGCGACCACCTCGACGTGCCCACGTTGCGGCTGATCGACCCGGAGGTGCCGGTGCTCGCGCCGGCCGGCGCGGCGGCGGTGCTGCGGCGCGCGGGGCGGCGGGCGGTGGTGGAGATGGCGCCCGGCGTGACCACGACCGTCGGCGGGCTGACGATCCGGGCGACGCACGCCGAGCACGACGGCGGCGCCGTGTCGCGCGGTCCCCGGGTGCGGCGCGCGGCGCACGTCACGGCCCTCGGCTATGTGGTGGAGGGCGCCGTCCGGGTATGGTTCGCCGGCGACACCGACCTCTTCCCCGGCATGGCCGACATCGCGGCGGCCGGTCTCGACGCGGCGCTGATCCCCGTCGGCGGCTGGGGCCCCACGCTCGGACCCGGCCACCTGGACGCCGAGCGCGCCGCGCGCGCCCTGGCCGTCATGCGGCCGCGGCTGGCGGTCCCGGTCCACTGGGGCACCTACGCCCCGGTGGGGGTGCCGCGCTCCGCGGGGTATCTCCGGTCGGCGGGCGAGGACCTCGCGCGGGCGGCCGCACGGCTCGCGCCGGGCGTCGAGGTCCGCGTCCTCGCCCCCGGCGGTTCCGCCGGGATCTGACCGCACGTGCGGCCGCGGCTCACCCGGGTGAGGCCCCCGGTGCGTCGACGGCGTCCGTCCGATTGACCGCGACCAGCTCGATCCCCCCGCTCTCGAGCATCTCCATCAGGCCATGCAGGGCGGCCTGGTCCTGCAGGTCCACCGTCAGGATGGTGTGTCCGCGACGCATCTCGACCAGCACGACGTCGAACGTGTCCGTGAAACGGGACGCCACGTGCCCCGCGACCTCGACCCGGTATCGCGCCACCACCTCGCCTCTCGTGGGGAGCCGCAGCCTCCCATCCCGCATGGGGTGGGTGTCGGGCCGCCGAGGCCGTTCACCCGGGCGACTTCACGGGCCTGAAACGCGGCGTGACGCGCCGGGCGGCCTCAGATCAGGCTGAGCTCGCGCGCCCGCGACACGGCCTCCTCGCGGGAGCTCGCGTCGAGCTTGCGGTACAGGAGCCGCGTGTGCGACTTCACCGTGTTCACGGAGAGGAACAGCCGCTCGCCGATCTGCCGCAGGGTGAGCTCGGACGGCAGCAGCCGCAGGATGCGCATCTCCCCGTCGCTGATCGGCTCGGCCAGGACGGCGTCGCCGCGGGTCCGCGACGCCGCGGCCAGCCGGCGCAGCGGGCCGGGGTCGACCGTGCCGCTCACGATCCGGCGCGCCTGGGCGACGGCGATCGCCGCCGAGCCGACGTCCGACCGCGCCTTCAGCACCGCCGCCAGTGCGAGCAGCGCGTGCGCCCGGTCGAGCGCCAGGTTCGGCCCCTCCGCCAGCGCCACCGCGCGGCGGAGCGCCTCCTCGGCCGGCTCCAGCATGCCCCGCCGCGCGCACGCGGTGCCGTGCGCGAGCCAGACGATGGTCGCCTGCGCGGTGTCCTGGTGCCCGTTCGCCTTCATCCGCGCGAACGCGGCCCGCGCCTCCTCGTCGGCCCCGGCGTCGTCGCTGAGCGACGCCATGGAGAGCGAGCAGACGGCGTGGAGGATGGCGGTGAGCAGCGGAAGCGCCCGGGCGCCGTCCTCCCCCATCGCCGCGTGGGCGGTCTCGAGAGCGTCGGCGTGGCGGCCCGCCTGCCACTGGGCGTACGCGAGGTGGGTGCCGGCCAGGGCGCGGGCGAACGGGCCGACGTCGCGGGCGAGCCGGGCCGCCCGGGTGGCGCTGCTGAGGCGGCGGCCCACGTCCTGTCCGTCGGAGGCGGCGCGCACGAGCGCCGACTCCAGCAGCACCGAGTCGGTCCCGAACGGCAGCGGCGTCCCGTCCGGCGGGCGGTCGGGGTGACGCTCGGCCGCCTCGAGCCACCGCTCCACCACGCGCCGCGGGGCCCCGCGGGCCTCCTCCAGGACGGCCCGCGTCAGGCACAGCCCCGGGTCGGCGAGCACGATCGCCTGGGGCAGCCGCTCCAGCCAGCGGTCGATGACGGGGGCGGCGCCGCGCGTGCCGGCCAGCTCGAGCCAGTGGGCGCCCACCAGGCGCGCCGCGCGCCGCGCGTCCCGCGCCGACAGCGTGTGCTCCACCGCGCGCTCGGCATCGCCGGACCCCTCCCACCAGCTCGCGGCGCGCAGGTGGAGTGCCACGACCTCGTCGGGCCGCTGCTCGGCGAGCATGAAGCTCAGCACGTCGCGCAGCAGGGGGTGGTAGCGGAACCAGAGCAGGTCGTCGTCGATCGCCCACACCAGGACGTTGCGCCGCTCCAGCTCGCGGAGCCGGGCGGTGGAGCCGGTGGTCTCGAGCACGGAGTCGCAGAGCTGTCCCGACATTCGGTCCAGAACCGAGGTCCGGAGCAGGAAGTCCGTCGTCTCGGGCGACTCGGCGGCGAGCACCTCCGACGTGAGGTAGTCGACGATGTGCCGGTTGGACCCGCTGAAGGCGTCCATGAACGCGGCGACGTCGTCCCGGCCGCGCAGCGACAGCACCGCCAGGTAGAGCCCCGCCGCCCACCCCTCGGTCTTGTCGTGCAGGCGGCCCACGTCCTGGGCCGACAGGGTCACGCCGTTCCGGTCGATGAGCTGGCGCGACTCCTCCCGCAGCATCCGCAGGTCGCGCGCCCGCACCTCGCCGAGCGAGCCCGATGCCCGCATTCGGGCCAGGGGGAGCGGCGGGTCCCGCCGGCTGGCGATGACCACGCGCAGCCGCCCGGGCAGGTGCTCCACCAGGAACCGCACCCGCTCGTGGCACGCCGCGTTGGTCACATGGTGGTAGTCGTCGAGCACCAGGACCCGGTCCTCGCCGCGCGCGCCGGCGTCGTTCAGCGCCGCCGCCACCAGCACCACGGACGCGGCCGGGCGGTCGGGCGGGTCCTCGGGCAGCGGTCCCTCCACGCCCAGGGCCGCGCAGACGTGGGTCCAGAGGCGGACGGGGTCGTTGTCGTCATCGTCGAGCGTCACCCAGGCGGTCGCCCCCGACGGGGCGCGCGGCGACCCACTGCGACAGCAGGGTGGTCTTCCCGAACCCCGGCGGCGCCGACACGACGGTCAGCGGGAGCGCGCTCGCCGCGTCCAGCCGCGCGAGGAGCCGGGGCCGCCGCACGCGGTCCGGGTCGAGGCGCGGCGGGGTGAGCTTCGAACGGAGGACCGTGGTCCCCACCGCCGTCTCGGGCGCGATCCGGCGGCCCCGCGTGGCAGGGGCGGCCGGGCGCTCGTCCGCGTTCACGCCCATTCGCACCATTGAACTCCGCCGCGGGGCGCGGCGGATAGTGGAGGAACACGTATTCCCGTTGCGGGAAACCCGCACCGAATATTGTGGAAACCCGCGGAACGCGGGTCACGCCCACGACCCGCGGGGAGGAGCTCCCCGCGGGACGGGCGCGATGGTCGTCAGGCCTGCTCGGAGAAGGCGTGCCGGAGGGCCGCCTCGTCCTCCTCGGAGAGGTTCGTCTGGATCAGCTCGGGCTTGTCGCGGCCCTCGAAGCGGTCCAGAACCTTGTCCATGACCGCGCCGGAGGTCATCAGGAACAGCGCGGAGGTGCCCGGCGTGACCTCGTCGCGCACCTTCTTGATGAAGTTGTCGTCGATGCCGACGTCGGTCAGCGAGCCGGCCAGGCCGCCCATCGCGGCACCGATCGCCAGCCCGAGCAGCGGGACGAAGAAGATCAGGCCGAACAGGAGGCCCCAGAAGGCGCCGCCCAGCGCGCCGGCCCCGGTCAGGCTGTTCAGTTCCTTCGTCTTCGGCTTCTTCTTGTCGGGCGGCCAGCTCACGACCGCCGCGTCGTGGATCTCGATCAGCTGTTCCTTCTTCAGTTGCTCCAGTACGCCCAGCGCCTCCTCGGCGCCCTCCGGCGTCCCGTACTTCCAGACCGTCAGGGTCGTGGCCATCGCGCGTCCTCCTCGCGGATCGTGGACGCCCCAGACCGTATGCGGCGCCGGCCCGCGCGCCATCGCCTCATCCCTCCGCTCACCCGGGTGATGCGCCCCGGCGGGCCGCTGCGTCCCACGCCGCCGGTGGATGCTCGGCCCGTGAGCACAGGGGCCGAGACCGAGGCCGCCCGAGGCGGCTTCGGGGGGTGGATCAGGGCGCACCGGCGCGGGATCGCGTACGGGCTGGTGGCGCTCGCCTGCCTCCTGACGCTGGTCGTGTCGATGAGCGTCTGGGTCAACAAGCAGCTGCTCGACACCGACGTCTGGGTCGACCAGAGCGAGCAGATGCTGCAGAACGACGACGTCCGCCACGCGCTCGCGCTGCGGTTGGTCGAACGCGGCCTACAGCCAGGGCGACGTCGAGGCCCGCCTCGCGGACCGCCTCCCGCCGAGGCTCCAGAGCCTGGCCCCGCAGATCGCCGGCGCATTGCGCCCCGCGGCGGTCAACGCCGCCGACGCGCTCCTGGAGCGCCCGGCGGTCCAGAAGCTCTGGAAGGAGGCGAACCGCGTCGCCCACTCCCGCCTGGTCGCCATACTCGAGGGCAACGAGGGCGGCGTCGTGACCACCGGCGGCGGCGATGTGGAGCTCCAGGTCGGCCAGATCGTGTCCCAGCCTGCGGTCGGAGCTCGGGCTCACGGGCACGCAGCGCATCCCGGAGGACGCCTCGATCACGATCGCGCAGTCCGACGAACTGGATGCGGCGCAGACCTACGTCCGGGTGATCAAGGTCGTCTCCGTGTTCGCGGCGATCATCGTCGTCGCGCTCCTGGTGCTGGCGATCTGGCTGGCGGCCGGGTCACGCCGTGAGGTGGTCCGGGCGGCGGCGTGGGGGCTCCTGGCGGTCGGGCTGATCCTGCTCGTCGTGCGCCGGCTCGTGGGCAACGCGGTGGTCGACGCGCTCGCGACGCCCGAGGGCCAGCCCGCGGCGCGCGAGGTGTGGACGCTGTCGACCACCGTCATGCGCGACCTGGGGCTCGGGCTCGTGACGATCGGCCTCATCGGGCTGCTGTGGGCGCTGATCGCCGGCGGCACCCGGGTGGGCACGTGGATCCGCGGTCTCATCGCCCCGACGCTGCGCGACCGCCCGGTGCTGGCGTTCGGCGCCGTGCTCCTGGTGTTCGTCCTGCTGCTGCTCTGGGGGCCGATCGGCGCGCCGCGGGCACTGCTCGGCACGGTCGTGATCCTGGCCGGCGCGATGGCGGGCACCGAGGCGCTGCGCCGGCAGGTGCTGGAGGAGGGCGCCGGCGCGGACGACGCACCCGCCTCGGCTCCGCCCCCGCCCCGCCCGGCCTAGGGCTCCGGGGGCCGGGTCACGCCGGCGGCCTCCAGCTCCTGACGCAGGCGCCGCACCTCAGCGGCGAGCGCCCGCACCTCGTCGGCGAGTCCCGCCTCGGTCCCGTCGTCCAGCTTCTGCTCCAGCCGGCGCCGCCGGCCGGCCTCGACGAACGCGCTGGCGATGGCCGCGCTGGTGACCGTGATGAACGTGACGCCGAGCATCATCGTCAGGACCGCCAGCAGGCGGCCGGCCACCGATGTCGGCACCTCGTCGCCGTAGCCGACGGTCGAGACGGTCTGCGCCGACCACCAGAGGCCTTGCCAGACCGAGCTGAAGTCGTCGGGGTCGGTCAGCCGCATCAGGAGGCCGCTCACGATGGTGGCCGAGACGGTGACGATCGCGGTCGCGCGCCAAGCCCCGCGGAACGGGTTCTCCTGGATGTGGTCGAGCATCTTGCCCATCGAGCGTTCGAACATCCCGGTGGGCTTCCCGATGGGCATCCGCCGCCCCTCCCGTCTCATGTCCGCCGCCGTCGCGGCCCGTGGCCGATCCTCACCGCTGTCGCGCGCCCGCCACGGTACCGGCCGGGTTTCACCCGGGTGACCCCTCCCCCGGTGGAGGGCTCCCCCGCGGGTCGGATCTACGGTCGCGCCACATCATCATTCGGCGCCGCGCGGGTGCGCGGCGCGGCATCGGAGGTTTCGTCATGAGCACGCAACGCAGTCCCGGCGACTACTCGTCCGCCTGGGGCGGGTGGGTGATCTTCGCCGCCGCCGTCATGTTCACGATCGGCGCGCTCGACATCATCCAGGGCATCGCCGCCCTCGCGAAGGACGAGGTGTACCTCGTCGCCGAATCCGGGCTTCTCGTCACGACCGACTACACCGCGTGGGGCTGGACCCTCATCATCTGGGGCGTCGTGCTGATGCTCGGCGCGGGCGCCCTCTTCAGCCTGAAGGAGTGGGGCCGCTGGTTCGCATTCGCCGTCGTCCTCGTCAACACGATCGTGCAGCTCGCCTGGTTCCCGGCCTACCCGCTGTGGAGCCTGATCGCCCTGTCGCTGGACGTCGTCGTGCTGTTCGCGCTGACCGCGCGGTGGGGCGAGGCGAAGATGGACCTCACGGACCGGTGATCGCATGGGCCGGCGGGGCGAGGGGATGCGGCTGGTCATCGTGTCGGTGCCGTCGCGGCCGGTGGGCCTCGAGGCCCTCGACCGGCTCCGGGCGGCGCAGGACGAGGGGCGCCTCGACGTGGAGGACGCCGCCCTCGTCTCCCGGGACCCCGACGGCTCGGTGACGCTCCACCAGACCCGCGACGCGGGCGCCGGCACCGGCGCCCTGCGTGGCGGGCTGGTGGGGTTGGCGGTGGGCATCATCGCGGCGCCGGCCGTCGTCCTGGCCGCGGCCGCCGGCGCCGGCGTGGGCGCGATCGCCGCGAAGTGGCGGGACCACGGGATCGACGACGCGATGCTCGAGCGGCTCGGCGACCTGCTGGAGGGCCGCGAGGCGGCGCTCGTGGTCCTCGCCGACGAGGCGTCGGCCGACCTGCTCACCGCGCGGGTGGACGAACTGGTCGAACGGCGGCGCCGACCTCGACTACGAGGTGGTCCCGCCGGAGGGCCAGGAGCTCATCCGGACGGCGATCGAGCAGGGGCTGGGGACGGGCTGACCGTCAGCGCGCCGCGCCCGAAGCGGCCCGCCTCCCGGAACGCGGTCACGAGCTCGGCGCGGGTGCGCGCGCCGAGCTTGTAGAGCGCCACGGCCCGCACGTGCTCGACGGCCCGCGGGCCGGTGCCGAGCTGCGCGCCGATCTCGGCGGTGGTGTACCCGAGCGCGACGAGCCGTGCGACCTCCAGCTCGTGCGGCGTCAGGGCGTCCAGCGGGTCGGGCGGCGCCGGCCGCTCGAGGATGTCGTCGAGCGAGGCGTGGACGGCGCGCTCGCCGGCGCGCACCGCCCGGATCGCACGCACCAGGTCGTCCTCGGTCGCCGTCTTCGGGGACGTACCCGTCGGCGCCGGCGGCCATCGCGCGCCGCACGGTCGCCTCGTCGACGAGCATCGAGAGCACCACCACCCGCGTCCCGGGCACGAGTTCCTTCACGGCCAGGGTGCCGTCGATGCCGCCGAGCCCGGGCATCCGGACGTCCATGAGCACGACGTCCGGCGCGAGCGCGGGGATGGCGGCGAGGGCGTCCTCCGCCGACCCGGCCTCGCCCACCACCGCGATGCCCCCCGCCCGCTCCAGGACGAGCCTGAGCGCGGAGCGCATGATCGCGTGGTCGTCGACGAGGAGCACCCTCGTCCGCTGTCCGCCCGCATCGAGCATCGTCGCCCGGTCCCGTCCGCTGCTCCGGTGTCGCCATCCAATCACCGGGCGGCCCCGGCGTCAGCGCTGACCGGGTGAGGTTACGGGGACGCGCTGCCCATCGGCCCGCCGTCGGCCCCGGCGATCAGCGCCATGTCGCCGTCGTCCAGGAGGAGGTCCGCGGCCGCGACGACGGGGTCCACCTGATCCGGGCGGCGGACGCCGACGATCGCGCCGTCCACGGCCGGGTTCCGGAGGGTCCAGGCGATGGCGACGGCGGCGGGCGTCACGCCGTGCCGGGTCGCCACCGTCTCGAGGCGCTCCACCAGCGCGAGGTTCCCGGTGAGCTGCGGCTCGTGGAACCGCGGATCGTGGCGGCGCCAGTCGTCGTCGGGGAGGCCCGCGATCCGCTCCCGCGTCATCCGCCCGGTGAGCATCCCGGACCCCATCGGCGAGTAGACGACCACCCCGATGCCCTCGCGCTCCGCGTAGGGCAGGATCGCGTCCTCCACGTCGCGGGCGATCAGCGAGTACTGCGGCTGGAGCGTCTCCACCGGGGCGATCGCCTGCGCCCGCCGCAGCTGGGCGACGTCGAAGTTGGAGACGCCGATGTGGCGGACGAGCCCCTGCGCCTTCGCCTCGGCGAGGGTCGCCCACCCCTCCTCCATCTCGTCGTCGGGGATCGGGAAGTGGATCTGGTACAGGTCGATCGCGTCCACCCGGAGCCGCGCCAGGCTGCCCTCGAGCTCGCGGAGGATGGAGTCGCGGCGCAGCGAGTGCACCGTCGTCCGGCCCGGCCCCTCGGGTTGGCCGCACTTGGTGAACACGTACGGGCGCGGGGCCACGCCGGCGATCGCGCGCCCCACGACCTCCTCGGAGTGGCCGAACCCGTACTGCGCGGCGGTGTCGATCCAGTTGACGCCGAGCTCGAGCGCCCGGTGGATCGCGGCGACCGACTCCGCGTCGTCCTGGCCGCCCCACGCCCAGTCCCAGCCGCCGCCGCCCATCGCCCACGCGCCGAGGCCGACCCGGGTGATCTCCAGGCCGGTCGCGCCGAGCGTGGTGGTCCCGGGCGGCACCGTCTCAGGAGCGGCCGGAGCGCCAGTCCCGGAACGCGGCGAGCAGGTCCGTCTCGACGGCCGGCGGCAGGTCGACCTGCGGCAGGCGGCCCAGCTCGGCGATCAGCGCGCGCATCTGCTCCACGTACGCCACGCAGCCCTCGCACAGCTCGAGGTGCGCGTCGAACCGCCGGCGCTCGGCGGCGGGCAGCCGGTCCTCGAGGTAGTCGGTCACCAGCTCCACGAGCTGCTGGCATGTCAGCGGGGGGCGGCTCACGTCGGCACCTGCCCGGTGAGATACCCCTCCACCTCGCGGCGCACCCGTGAGCGCGCGCGGTGCAGCAGCACGCGCTGGTTGCCGTCGGTCACCCCGAGCACGGTACAAACCTCGTCCGCTCCGAGGCCCAGGACGTCGCGCATCGCCAGCACGTCGCGCTGGCGCGGCGGCAGCGCGGCGATCGCGGCGGTGATCGCGCCCCGGAGGGCGTCGGCGTCGAGCCGCTCCCCCGGAGCCTCGGGGCGCGCCGGCGGCACCACCCAGCCACCGGGGTGCCGGCCGTTACGCCCCTGGAAGGCGGCCGCGGCGACGGCGGGCTCGTCGCGGCCATCCTCGCGCGCCCGCCGCAGGGCGGCGAACGGCAGCGAGCGCCGCTCCCGGCGTCCGTGGCGGCGCGCCTGGTTGAGGAGGATGCCGATCACCCACGACCGCAGGCTCGCCCGGCCCTCGAAGCCGTCGATGCCGCGGAGCACCGCCAGCCACGTCTCCTGGAGGACCTCCTCCGCGACCTCCTGGGACGGCACGTGCAGCCGCGCGAGGCGCAGCAGGCCGGGCGACCAGCGCGCGACGACGTCCGTGAAGGCGCCCTCGTCGCCCGCCCGGAGCGCCGCGACCAGGCGGGCGTCGTCCATCGCGGCGATCCTCCCACGCGTAACGCGCCGCGACCAGGCGTGACCCATCGGCACATCCCGACCGAGGAGGCCGCCATGACCACCACCAGGCAGAGCGCGATCGACATCATCAACCGCGCCCACCACCGGCGCGAGCCGGAGCCGCTGCTGGACCTGCTCGCCGACGACGCCGAGCTGGTCACGTTCGACCGCGGCGGCGCCGAGGCGCGCGTGACGTCGGGCAAGCCGGCGATCGAGGCCGAGATGCGCGACGTCTTCGCCCGCGACATGACCCACGAGGTGCGGGACATGGTCGCCGGCGGCGACCGGCTGGCGTACATGGTGCACTGCCGCTACCCGGACGGCACCCGCGTGGTGGGCAGCGTCATCTGCCAGCTGGACGAGGCGGGGCGCATCACCCGGATGATCCAGGTCGTGACGTGGGACGACTGACCACGCCGGCGCTCGCCGGTGTGGGCGACGGCGCGGCGGGCACCTCGGTTCCGGCCGCGCCGGCGCCGATGAGGGTCGCCGCGACCAGGGGGAACACGATCACGGAGAGGAGCCCGGCGCCGATCAGGGCGGCGCTCGTCGCCTCGCCGATCACGCCGAGCTCGACGCCGATCATCGACGCGGCGACGATGAACGGCAGTGACGTCGCCTGCAGGAGGCCCGCCGCGGCGGCGCGGCGGTCCCCGACGAACCCTCGGTAGAGGAGCGCCGGCAGGCCCCGCACCAGCAGCAGCGCGGCCAGGAACAGCGGCAGGCGCAGCAGGGTCGCCGTGCTCGATGTGAGGGCGTCGAGGTCGAACGTGAGGCCGACGCCGACGAAGAAGACCGGGATGAACACGCCGAACCCGGCGCCCTCCAGCTTGGTGCGGAAGTGGGGGTGCGTCATCAGCGCGTCGCGGTCGATGAGCGACAGGATCACCCCGGCGGTGAAGGCGCCGAGGATCACCTCCAGGCCGAGGCGCTCGGCGAGCGCGACGAACCCCGCCAGCAGCAGGAACGCCCCGCGCACGCGCACCTGGGCGGTGGTGTCCTGCAGGCGGACCAGGGTCGCCGACAGCCGCCGCCATCGCTCCAGCCCCAGCAGGCCGGCGATGGCGACGGCGCCCGCCACGACGAACCCGGCCAGCAGCAGCAGCTTGGTCCCCGTCCCGGTCGCCTCGCGGGAGAAGAACAGGGTCAGCAGGATGATCGTCGCGAAGTCCGCGATCGAGGCGGCCGCGATCAGCAGCTGGCCGAACGGGCTGCCGGCCTCGCCGGCGTCCTTCAGAACGGGGACCACCACGCCGAGCGAGGTGGCCGAGAGGATGATCGCCACGATCAGCCCGTCCTCCACCTGGCCGGTCGCGGCCAGGGCCGCGCCGACCGCCAGCGCGATGGCCAGCGAGACCGCGAAGGCGGCGGAGGCGAGCCGCAGCGGGCGGCCGCGAAGCCGGTCGAAGTCGATCTCGAGACCGGCGAGGAACAGCAGGAAGGCCAGCCCGAACAGCGAGAACACCCGGATGACGTCGTCCATCTCCGCCCAGCCGAGGACGGCGGGACCCACGACGATGCCGGCGACGATCTCGAGGACCGCCGACGGCAGCCGCAGGCCGGGGACCAGGCCGATCGCCAGCGGGGCCGCGAGCGCCACCGCGGCCACCACGACGAGTCCGCTGAACGAGAGATCCATCGTGCCCCTGCCGTCCCGGCGGTGGCCGCGGCGTTACACCCGTCCCCGGAGCGGGCCTCGGACCGCGGGGCCCTGGCCCTCGATGCGCTCGGAGCCGCGGCGGCGCCGGGCTGATCGCGTTCGACGTCCGGGCTTTCGGCGTCCGGACCCGAACGCATAGGATCGCGCGCACCGACTCCCGGGGAGGGGCCTCTTGACTCGTCAGGTCGTCTGCATCTCGCACGCCACGGGCGCCGGCGGCGCGGACGTGGGCCGCGCCGTCGCCCAGCGCCTGGGCTTCCAGTACGTCAACCACGAGGTCATCTCGGAGGCCGCCGAGTGGGCCGAGCTCGATCCCGCCCTGGTGGCGGACGTCGAGCGCCGCAAGCCGTTCGTCCACCGCCTCCTGGGGGGCTGGAGCGGCGGCGGGGAGCGCCTGCCCACCGGCGAGCGGTCACGCGTCCTGCCGGGCGACGCGGAGCTGCGCGCCCTCATCCAGGCGGTGCTGCGGCGGTTCGCCGACCGCGGGTCGGTGGTGATCTCGGCGCACGCGGCGTCGTTCGCCCTCGCCGGCGGCGAGGTCCTGCGGGTGCTGGTCACGGCATCGCCGGCGACGCGCGCGGCGCGCGTCGCGCAGGCCAACGGCACCGCCGAGGCCGACGGCCAACGGCAGATCCGCACGGAGGACGAGGCCCGCGCCGACTACCTGAAGCGCTTCTACGGCGTCGAGCGCGAGCTGCCCACCCACTACGACGTGGTCGTCAACACGGACGTCCTGTCCACGGACGAGGCCGCCCAGATCATCGAGGTGGGCGCGGCGTAGCCCGCGGCCCCCGCGCTCAGCGGGTCCTGCCCTCCCGCAGCATCCCGAGCGTCTCGGCCACCCGGCGCTCGCGCGTCTGCGGCCGCTTCGCCTCGGCCACCCACCGTGCGAATTCCTTGCGGTGGGTGTACGAGAGCGCATCGAAGGCCCGCCGGGCGTCCGCGTCCGCATCGAGCGCGACCGCGAGCGCGTCGGGGACCTCCACCTCCCGCGGGGCGTCGTCGGGCACGATCACGACGTCGGCCTCGTCGCCGGGCTCGACCCCGCACGCCTCCCGCACCGCCCGGCTGAGCCCGATCAGGTTCTCGCCGCCCATCCGCGCGAGCCGCCCGGGAAACGTGTGGCCGTTCACCGTCACCCGCACCGGGAAGGTCTTCCGGCCCCCGCCGAGCAGGCGCACCTGGTCGTCGTCCAGCACCACGGCCGCCGCCGGTCCGCGGGGGTGCAGGATGGTCCGGAGCCGCACCTCGGGGGCATCGTCCATCGCGGCGATCCTCCCACAGCCGCGCGGCCGCAGACCCCCGATCAGCTCGAGGGCCTGCGGCGCGCTCGGGTCAGACCTCGGCCATCTGGGACCGCAGCGCCGCCTCGAGCTCAGGCGTGATCTCCGCGGGCCCGCCGTGATGCTCGTGGTTGTGGGCGGCGGCGCGCTTGATCAATCCGGCCGCGGTGTCCTCGCGGTAGGTCTCGTCGCAGTCGTTGCACTTCCATTCGTACGCCATTCGGAACCCCCTTCAGGTCGGATGGCGGCGCCGCGGGCTCCGGCGCCGTGCCAGTCCGTCTCCGGAGCGGCGGGCGCGTTACACCCGTGGCGGAGCGGCACCCGTCGTGACGCTGCACGAGCCATGCGTACGCATCCTCCCCAACCCCTTCGGAGGGCGTCAACCAGCGGGTCGGGAGCCGCGCGTCACATCGACGGGGGTTCAGCACCCGCCACCGCCGGCCGCCACGACGCCCGTTAGAGTGAGGACGTGGCACCTGCCACGCGTCCCATCGGAACCGCGATGACGACCCGGCCCGTCCCACTTCGCACGGGGCCGCCGCCGCTCGGCCTGGAGGAGCGCCACCGCCTCGCGGCCCGGGTGCGCCTGCTGTCGTGGGTGAGCCTCGGCTACATGGCGGCCGAGGGCGCCATCGCGATCCTGGCCGGCGTGCTGGCGGGCTCGATCGCGCTGATCGGGTTCGGCATCGACTCGGCGATCGAGGGCTTCGCGAGCGCGATCATCGTGTGGCGCTTCACCGGGCACCGGATCCTGAGCGACGCCGCCGAGACGCGTGCGCAGAAGCTCGTGGCGGCGCAGTTCTTCCTGCTGGCGCCGTACGTCGCGGTCGAGTCGGTCCGCGCCCTCGTCGGCGGCCACCACGCCGAGGTGAGCCCGCTCGGCATCGCCCTGAGCGCGTCGAGCCTCGTGGTGATGCCGTTCCTCGGCGTCGCGAAGAGCCGCCTCGCCGACCGGCTGGGGTCCCCGGCGACGAAGGGCGAGGGCCGCCAGAACATGTTGTGCGCCTACCTCGCGGGCGCGCTGCTGATCGGCCTCGTGGCCAACGCGGCCGTGGGCGCCTGGTGGCTCGACCCCGTCATCGGCCTCCTCATCGCGGCCGTCGCGGTGAAGGAGGGCGCCGAGGCGTGGCGCGGCGAGGGCTGCAGCTGCTGCGTCGCCGACCTCACCGCTACCGACCCGTCCGGGCTTCCAGCTCCTCCGGGTACCGCGCGCCTTCGACGGTGATCTGGGACGTCGCCCGGTCGATCCGTGCCAGCTCGTCCGGGGTGAGCGTCATGTCCGCGGCGGCGAGGTTCTCCTCGAGGCGGTGCCGCTTCGTCGTCCCCGGGATCGGGGCGATCCACGGTCGCTGCGCCAGCAGCCAGGCGAGCGCCAGCTGCGCCGGGGTGGCGCCCTTCTGCGTCGCGATGCCGGCCAGGACGTCGACCAGCGCCTGGTTCGCCCGGCGGGCGTCGGGCGTGAAGCGGGGGATGATCTGACGGAAGTCGGATGCATCGAACGTCGTCCGCTCGTCGATCGCACCGGTCAGGAACCCCTTCCCGAGGGGGCTGAACGGGACGAGCCCGATCCCGAGCTCCTCCAGCGCCGGCAGCAGCTCCCGCTCGGGGGCGCGCCACCAGAGGGAGTACTCGTTCTGCACCGCGGCCACCGGCTGGACCGCGTGCGCCCGGCGGATGGTCCCCACCCCCGCCTCCGAGAGGCCGAAGTGGCGGACCTTCCCCTCCTGGATCAGGTCACGGACGGTGCCGGCGACCTCCTCGATCGGCACGTCCGGGTCCACCCGGTGCTGGTAGAGCAGATCGATCGTCTCGACGCGCAGCCGGCGCAGCGAGCCTTCGAGGCCCTCGCGGATCCAGTCGGGGTGGCTGTCGAGGATCTGCTCACCGTTCGGCCCGAATCGGAAGCCGAACTTGGTCGCGATCACGACCCGTTCCCGGACGGGCGCGAGCGCCTCGCCCACCAGCTCCTCGTTGGCGTAAGGGCCGTACGCCTGCGCGGTGTCGAAGAAGGTGACACCGCGGTCGACGGCCGTCCGCAGCAGCGCGGTCATCTCCGCCCGGTCGGGCGCGGGGCCGTACGCGTGGCTCATCCCCATGCAGCCGAGTCCGAGGGCCGAGACCTCCAGGCCGGTGCCTCCCAGTCGTCGCGTCTCCATCAGGCGCCCCCTCGATCGTCCGTGTGCGGCACGAGCCGGAGGGTCGCCGCGCGCGCCCCGGGACTCGTGATGTGGTCGATGATGCTCGCCGCAGAGCGGCGGTACTTCGTGCGGTACGCGTCGTCGATCGCGTCGTCCATGCCGGTCACGTCCACCAGGTTGACGTCGCGCTCGACGCCGCCCGCCGAGATGCGACCCTCGTGGCGCGTGCGCGTGCCCCGGAACCAGGATGCCGACGCCCCGTTCACCGAGCGGACGTACAGCTCGTCGCCCAGGCGGACCATCCAGATCGTGACCGGCGCGCGAAGCGTCCCGTCGCGGCGGCGCGTCCGGATCGTCAGCTCGTCCAACGACGACCGCTGGCGATGGATCACGACGAGCGTCGTCCCCCGCTTCCGGAGGCTGGAGGCCGACGTGCCCCTGGTCAACGCCGGCCTGCGCCGGATCTTCGACGAGGCGCGGCGCGACGGGTCGATCTCGTGCGTCCTCCCCGGTCCCCCGGAGCGCCGCATCGGATAGGTTCCCCTGCTCCGAAAGGGGGTTCGCGGTGACCGATCTGAACCTGCGCGGCGGTACCGTCGTGACGGCCGAGGCGTCCTTCCGCGCGGACGTCGCGGTCCGCGGCGGCAGGATCGCGGCGGTCGGGACCACGGTCGCCGGACGACGGCGTCGAGACGCTCGACGTCGGGGGACGGCTCCTGATGCCGGGGTTCATCGACGCCCACACGCACATGGACATGCCGTTCGGGGGGACGATCACCGCCGACGACTGGGACTCCGGCACCGCGGCGGCCGTCGCGGGCGGGACGACGGTGCTCGTCGACTTCGCCCTCCAGGACATCGGCGCCGGCCTGGTGGACGCCATCGGCACGTGGCAGGCCAAGGCGACGGGGCGGACGCGGATCGACTACGGCCTGCACGTCGCCGTCTGCGACCTGAACGACGCCGTGAAGGCCGAGATCCCCGAGCTGCAACAAGCACGGCGTCTGCACCGTGAAGGTCTTCATGGCCTACAAGGGCACGCCGCTCTTCACGCCCGGACGAGGGCCTGCTCGAGATCATGCAGATCGCCCGCGACTCGGGCGTGCATGGTGATGGTGCACGCCGAGAACGGCGACGCCGTGGCCAAGCTCCAGGAGCAGGCGCTCGCGCGCGGGCGACGTGGACCCGATCTGGCACGCCCACACCCGCCCCGAGGCGGTGGAGGCCGAGGCGACCGGTCGCGCGATCCGCCTCGCCGAGATCGCCGACACGGTCCTGGGCGTCGTCCACGTGACCTGCGGGGGCGCCGCCGACGAGATCCGCCGCGCCCGCGACCGCGGCCAGGTCGTGCACGGCGAGACGTGCCCCCAGTACCTGGTGATGACGATCGACGACCTGAACAAGCCCGAGTTCGAGGGCGCGAAGTACGTCTGCTCCCCGCCGCTGCGCGACGCCTCCAACCACGACCAGCTCTGGCGCGCGCTGGCGACCGGCGAGCTGGTGCTCGTCGGCTCGGACCACTGCGCGTTCGACTTCGCGGGCCAGAAGGAGCTCGGCAGGGGCGACTTCACGAAGATCCCGAACGGCATGCCCGGGGTCGAGGAGCGCGCGCCGATCCTCTGGACCCACGGCGTGCGCACCGGGCGCATCAGCCCCGAGACCTTCGTGGCCGTGCTGTCCACCAACCAGGCGCGGGTGCACGGGCTGCTGCCGCGCAAGGGCCTCATCGCCCCCGGCGCCGACGCGGACATCGTGGTGTGGGACCCCGAGCTGCCGCTCACCATCACCCACGCCAACCGGCACAACGCGAACGACTACACGCCCTACGAGGGCCAGGAGCTGGTCGGCGCGCCCGAGCGGGTGTACGTGCGCGGGACGCTCGCCTACGTCGACGGCGACGTCGTGGCCGAGCCCGGGTCCGGCGAGTTCCTGCCGCGGTCCCTCCGCACCCGCGAGGAGGCGGTCGCCGCGTGACCGCGCTCGACCCGCCGCTCGCGGTCCGGTGGCTGCGCGACCTGGCCGAGCTGACCGGGGACGCCGACGGCGCGCAGCGGGTCGCCTGGAGCGACACCCACACCCGGGCGCGCGACTGGCTGCGGGAGCGCCTCGCCGAGATCCCGGGCGTCGAGGTCCACACCGACCCGGCCGGCAACATCTGGGCGGCGCTGCCGGGCGAGAGCGAGCGGAGCGTCGTCGTCGGGGGCCACACCGACTCGGTGCCCGACGGCGGCTGGCTCGACGGCGTGCTGAACGTGGTCGCCGCCCTGTCGGTGATGCGCGCCGTCGCGGCGGGGCCGCGCCCGCCGCTCACCCTGCGGCTGGTGGACTGGGCCGACGAGGAGGGCGCCCGCTTCGGGCGCTCCCTCGTCGGCTCGAGCGCCGCCGCCGGGACCCTCGACCCCGAGTCCCTCCGCGGCCTGCGCGACCGCGACGGCGTCGCGCTGCCGGACGCCCTCGCCGCCCGCGGCGTGGAGCTCGACCGGATGCTCGAGGCCGGCGCCGAGCTGGACGGTGTGGCCGCCTACCTCGAGCTGCACATCGAGCAGGGGCCCGTGCTGGAGAGCATCGACCGGCCGCTCGGCGTGGTGAGCGGCGTCTTCGGCCTCCAGCGCCACCGCGTGGTGGTCCGCGGCGCCCACGCCCACGCCGGGGCCACGCCGATGCACCTGCGCCGCGACGCCTTCCTGACCGCGGCGCGCGCGGCGCTCGCCGCCCGCGAGGGCGCCGAGCGCCGGGAGGACACGCGCGCCACCACCGGGACCGTCGCGGTGGCGCCGGGGATCGTCACCGCGTTCAACGGGATGTGCGAGTTCTCCCTCGACCAGCGGGCGTTCGACGCCGGGGTCCTCGCCGAGATGGTCGACGAGGCGCGCGAGGCGTCGGAGCGCATCGCCGCCGAGGAGGGCACCACCGTCGAGTGGATCCCGCAGTTCGCCCAGGAGCCGGTGTTCTTCGCGCCGGAGCTGGTCGAGATCGCCGCCGGCGTCATCGCGGACCTCACGGGCGAGACGTCGCCCCGCCTGCCGAGCGGCCCCCTGCACGACGCCGCGGAGATGGCGCGCGTGGTGCCGTCCGTGATGGTGTTCGTCCGCAGCATCGGCGGGGTGAGCCACACGAAGGACGAGGACTCGTCGGAGGAGGACCTGGAGCTGTCGGTCCGCGCGATGCACGAGCTGACGCTGCGGACCATGGACTGGGCCGCGGGGACATCGTGAAGGGGGCTCCGTGGACTTCGGCCTGACGCTCCAGACCGACCCGCCCGCCAGCCGGCTGATCGGGCTCTTCAAGAAGGCCGAGACGCTCGGCTTCACCCACGCCTGGACGTTCGACTCCCACATCCTGTGGCAGGAGCCCTACGTCATCCACTCGCAGGTGCTCTCCGCGACCGAGCGGATGATGGTCGGCCCCCTCGTCACCAACCCGGCGTCGCGCGACCCCACGGTCACCGCCTCGGTGTTCGCGACGCTCAACGACATGTTCGGCAACCGCACGGTCTGCGCCATCGGGCGCGGCGACTCGGCCCTGCGGGTGCTGGGGCGCAAGCCCACGACGCTCGCCCAGACCGAGCGGGCGATCCACGAGATCCGCGAGCTCGCCGAGGGGCGCGCGATCCAGGGGTCCAACGGCGCCGAGGTGCGCATCCCGTGGGTCCGCGACGGGCGCCTGGAGGTCTGGATGGCCGCCTACGGCCCCAAGGCCCTGTCGGTCGTCGGCCGCTGCGCCGACGGCTTCGTGCTCCAGGTGGCCGACCCCGAGATCCTGCGCTGGACCCTCGCCCACGTCCGCGAGGCCGCGGAGGAGGCGGGGCGCGACCCCGACGACATCACCGTGCTCGTGTGCGCGCCGGCCTACGTGGGCGACGACATCGCCCACGCGCGCGACCAGTGCCGCTGGTTCGGCGGCATGGTCGGCAACCACGTCGCCGAGATCGTCGAGCGGTACGGCAGCCACAGCGAGGTGCCCGCCGCGCTCACCGACTACGTCGCGGCGCGCAAGGGCTACGACTACACGCACCACGGCCGCGCCGGGAACCCGGACACCGAGTTCGTCCCCGACGAGATCGTCGACCGCTTCTGCATCCTGGGCGAGCCGGCCGCCCACGTCGCGAAGCTCGAAGAGCTGCGCGACGCGGGCATGGACCAGTTCGCGATCTACCTCATGCACGACGCGCCCGACCGGACGCTCGAGGCCTACGGGGCCGAGGTGATCCCCGCCTTCGCCGAGGCGTAGGGCAGCCGCATCTCCTCGGTCGCGCCCTCGATGGCGCGCCCGAGGCGCTCCACGATCTCCTCGATCACGGCGTCCTCCGCCACCAGGGCGGGCGCGATCTGGACGACCGCGTCGCCGCGGCCGTCGCCGCGGGCGATGAGCCGCTGGTCGCGCAGGTGCCGCGGCATGACCTCGGCGACGAAGCGCGCCTTCTCGTCGCCCACGAGCGGCGAGCCCTCCTCGTCGGCCACGATCTCCGCGGCCCAGAAGAACCCGTCGCCCCGCACGTCGCCGACGGCGGGGATCTCGAGGAGGCCGCGCATCAGCTCGCCGATGAACGGGATGCGCGAGCGGACGCCCTCGAGCACGCCCTCGCGGTCGTAGATCTCGAGCGACTTCATCGCGACCGCGGCGCACACCGGGTGCCCGCCGAAGGTGAGGCCGTGCATCAGGGTGCAGCCGGGCTCGCGGAGCACGTCCACGATCCGCTCCGAGAGCATCACCGCGCCCATGGGGACGTGGCCGGAGGTCAGGCCCTTCGCGAGCGTGATCACGTCGGGCTCGCCGCCGTAGCGGGTGACGCCGTAGATCTCGCCGAGGCGGCCGAAGCCCGAGATGACCTCGTCGGCGTGCAGCACGATGCCGTGGCGGTCGCAGATCTCGCGCAGCCCCGGCCAGTAGCCCTCGGGGGGCGTGAAGCAGCCGCCGGCGTTCTGGATCGGCTCCACCGAGATCATCGCGATGGTCTCGGGGCCCTCCTCCTGGATGACGGCCTCGATCTCGGCGAGCAGGCGGGCGCTGAAGGCCGCGTCGTCGTCGCCCTCGGGCTGGCGGTACCGGTTGGTGGTGGCCACGTGCCGCACCTCGAGGGCCGGCGGGCCGAACGGGCGCCTTGTAGGTGGCGACCCCGGAGATGGCGAGCGCCCCCAGGTTCACGCCGTGGTAGGCGACGCGCCGGGCGATGACCTTGTGCCGCTGCGGCTCGCCCTTCTGGACGAAGTGCTGGCGCACGATCTTCCAGGCCGACTCCACCGCCTCCGAGCCGCCGCCGCAGAAGAACGCGTGGCTGATGTCGCCCGGCGCGCGCCGGGCCAGCTCGGTGGCCAGCTCGATCGCCGTGGGCGTCGCGGTCGACCAGTTGGTGGTGTACGGCATCGTCCGCAGCTGCTCGGCGGCGGCCTCGGCGATCTCCTCGCCGTGGTCGTAGCCGAGCTGCATGCAGAACATCCCCGAGAGGGCGTCCAGGTGCTCGACGCCGCGCGTGTCGGTGACCCGGCAGGCGCCCTCGCCGCGGACCAGGACCGGCAGCTCCAGAGCCCCGCCGGGCGCGAAGGCGCCGTTGCGGGCGAACTGCTGGAGCAGGTGGTCGTATCCGAGCTCCTGGAGCTCCTCGTGCGTGCGGGTCATGCCCATCGCGAGGTCACCACCTTCCGGCGGGTGTAGAAGGTGAAGGCGTCGTCGCCGTTGGCGTGGAGGTCGCCGACCATGGAGTCCTTCCAGCCGGCGAAGGGGAACCAGGCGACCGGGGCGGCGACCCCGATGTTCACGCCGAGCATCCCGGCCTCGATCCGCTGGCGGAACCGCTGCGCCGCGCCACCGGACGACGTGAAGAGGATCGCGGAGTTGCCGTAGCGTCGAGCCGTTGCTCCAGTCGATGGCGGCGTCGAGGTCGGGCACGCGCACGACCGACAGGACGGGCCCGAACAGCTCCTCGCGGGCCGCCCTGCGACTCGGTGTCGGCCAGGTCGAGCACCGTCGGGCCGAGCTGGCAGCCGCCGGCGCCGCCGTCGCCGCGGCCGTCGAGCAGGACGCGCGCGCCCTCCTCCTCGGCCTGCGCGATGTCGCCCTCCAGGCGCTCGCGGACGGCCGGCGAGACCACGGGGCAGACGTCGGTCGCCTCGTCCAGGCCGGCGCCGACCTTCAGCGCCCGCGCCCCCTCGACGATCGCGCCGAGCGCCGCGTCCTGCTCCTCGGCCGTGCCCACGAGGACCGCCACCGACCCGGCCAGGCACCGCTGCCCGGCGCCGCCGAAGGCCGACGACAGCACGCCGGACACCATCAGCGTCCGGTCCGCGTCGGGCGCCACGATCATGGAGTTCTTCGCGCCGCCGAGCGCCTGGACGCGCTTGCCGGTGGCGATCGCGCGCGACGCCACGTAGCGGGCGGTCGCGGCCGAGCCGACGAACGAGATCGCGTCGACGCCCTCGGAGTCGAGGAGGGCGTTGACCGCGTCGTGCGCGCCGTGGACCAGGTTGACCAGCCCCGGCGGGATCGCGTCGATCTCGGCGATGAGCTCGACGATGCGCTCGGGGCAGAGCGGATCCTGCTCGGAGGGCTTCAGCACGACGGCGTTGCCGCAGGCGAGCGCGAACGGGATGAACCAGAGCGGCAGCATCACCGGGAAGTTGAACGGGGTGATCACGCCGATGACGCCCACCGGCTGGTGCACCATCTCCACGTCGATGCCGCGCGAGACGCCCTCGAGCACCTGGCCCTTGAGGAGGTGCGGCGCGGCGATGGCGGCCTCGACCGACTCGATGCCGCGTCCCACCTCGGCGGAGGCGTCGGGGATGGTCTTGCCCATGTCGGTGGCGAGCAGGCGCGCCAGCTCGTCCTGATGGGCGACGAGCGACGTGCGCAGGTCCATCAGGGCGCGCGCGCGGACCGTGATCGGCGTCGCGGCCCAGCCGGGCTGCGCGGCGCGCGCGGCGGCCACGGCGCGCGCGACGTCGTCGGCGCTGGAGAGGGGCACGCGGGCGAGCTCCTCGCCCGTCGCGGGGTTGCGCGTCACGAGCTCCTCGCGGGCGCCGGGGCTCTCCCAGGCTCCTCCCACGTGGTTCCTCAGCGTGCGCGGGGCGGGGGGTGCATCCACGGGTGGCGTCATCGGACCTACCGTCTCGGGGTGGCGATCCCCCGATGATGGCCGCGCGCCGCCCGCGCGGCAAGCGACACATCGTCGTACTCTGTGACGCGATGGGTGACACTCCGCCGCACGACCACCTGCGCCGACGTCGTCCGCATCAGCGAGGTGATCGCCCTCCCGGAGCTGGCCCGGGCCGGGCCGCGGACGCTGGCCGGCGCCGACGGCCTCGAGCGCCCGATCCGGTGGGTGCACGTGGCCGAGACCGAGGACGTCGCCGACCTGCTGCTGGGCGGGGAGCTCATCCTCACCACGGGCATCAGCATGCGCGCGGGCGCCGCGGCGGCGGCGCGCTGGATCCGCGGGCTGGCCCGCGAGGACGTGGCGGGCGTGATCGTCGAGCTCGGCCCCCACCTGCCGCGCGTGCCGGCGGCCGCCGTCCGCGCGGCCGCCCAGGCCGGGCTCCCGCTCGTGACGCTGGACCGCCCGGTGCGGTTCGTGGCGGTGACCGAGGAGATCCACGGGCGCATCGTGAACCGCCAGCTCGCGGCGCTGCGGCGGGCCGAGGCGATGGAGCGCCGGCTCACGGGCCTGCTCCAGGCCGGCGAGGGGGTCCACGCGGTCGTGGAGGTCGCCGCCGCGCACGTCGGCGCGCCCGTGGCCCTGGTGCTCGCGGACGGGTCCGCGCTCCACACGGCGGGCGGCGCGCCGCCCGCCGCCCCCGCCGGCGGGGCGCCGGGCGCGGTGGCCGTGGCGGCCGACGGCCCGCTGGAGGGGGCGCGCCTGGTGCGGGTGCCCGCGTCGCGCCGCCTGGACCTGGCGGAGCGGGCGATGCTGGAGCGGGCGGCCGGCCTCATCGCGATCGTCGCGGCGCGGGCGCACCAGGAGCGGGTGCTCGGCCTCCGCGAGCGCGGAGCCCTGCTGGCGGGACTGATGGACGGCGCGGTGGCGCCGGACGTCGCGGCCCGGCGCGCGGCCGAGCTGGGCATGCGCCCGCCGTGGCGCCTGGTGCCGTTCGCCGCCCGGATCGCCCGGCGCGACGGCGACCCGCCGGACGCCGCGCTGGAGGCGTGGGCCGCGCTGGAGCAGCGGGTGCGGCCGGTGCTGGCCCACGCGGGTGGCGGGATGGTGGGCACCCGTTCGGCGCAGGGGGACCTGCTCGGCGTCGTCAGCCGCCGGGGCGAGGCGTCGCGCGAGGCGCTGATGCAGCAGGTGGCCGAGGCGCTGCGCGAGGGCGACGCCACGGCCGCGCCCGCGGTCACCGTGGCGGCGGGCGCCGCCGTCGGCGGGCTGGGACGGGGTGGCCGAGGCCCTCGGCGACGCCGTGGACGCGCTCGACGATCCCGCCGCCCCCGGAGGGATGGATCGACGCGTCGCGCCCGAGCCTCCCGCGCCTCCTCGCCGGCCTGGCGGCCGACCCGCGCCTGCGCTCCTTCACCCGCCGCCGCCTGGGCCCCCTCGACGCCGACACCGCCCGCGCGCGGACCCTGCGCGACACCGCCCGCGCCCTCTGCGCCGCCGGCGGGCGGCGCGCCGACGCGGCCCGCGCCCTGGGCATCGCGCGCCAGTCCCTCTACCGCCGCATCGCCGCCGTCGAGGACGCCCTCGGCCTGGACCTCTCCGACCCGGCCGCCCTCACCGAGCTGCACGTCGCGATCATGGCGCGCGACGCGGGCGCCGCCCCCGAGCCCGACCCCCCTCCCCGCCCGGGCTAGGGCGGACGCCAGTCGTCGCAGCGCTGCGAGATCGACGGGCGCGCCGACCCGCTAGGTGGCGGCCACCGCGATGATCTCCGCGGCGTCGTCCGCGGTCAGGACGTCCGTGTTGACGACGAGGTCGTAGTGCGTGGGCAGCTCACGGGCGACGCGGTAGAAGCGCTTGAGGTAGTCCGCGCGCGCGCCGTCCTCCGTCTTCACCTGTCGTTCCGCGTCGCGCAGCGCGGTGCCGCTCGCCTCCGACACGCGTCGTGCGCGCGTCTCGGGTGACGCCGTCACGAGGACCCGTAGCGTCTCACGATCGGCCAGCGCGAACGACGCTGCGTGCGAGACGATCACGACCGAGCCGCGGTCGGCGAAGGCGTGGAGGACCTCGATGATGAGGGCGCGCACACCAGGCTCGGCCGGCCCCATCGTCGCCCACCCCCACGCCTCGGGTGGGCCGAGCTCCGCGCCGGGCCCGGCCACCGCCAGACCACCGAGGACACGCTCGACGAGCGGCTTCCGGCGTTCGGCATCCGCCACGACGGCCGAGTCGAGCTCAGCCCAGTCGGCGGCCTCCGCGATGACCTCGCTGTCGACGTAGCGGAACCCCGTGCGCTCCGTCACGGCGCGGCCGACGGCCCCGCCATCGGCTCCGGTCGCATGTGAGATGCAGATGGTCTGACGGTTCACGGTCGCTCCTCTGGATCAGCGTGAGAGGGCCTGGCCTGGGGCGATGGGTTCAACGGCGACGCGTGAGCGCCTCGGCCACGGCGAGCTGGACCGCCATGTCGAGGGCCGCCAGTGGCGGGACGCGATCGGGACGGACGCCGAGGAGCGTCACCTGCCGCAGCCGGCCGTCGATCGCGAACGTCCAGGTCTGCTCGGTCCCCCCGATCACCGTCCCCGCCGGCGCGACCTCCGCCGGCAGCTCCATCACGCCGCTCTCGCGGATGACGTTGCGCAACTGCTCGACCGCCCCGGGTGGGAGCGCGGCGAGCGTACGCCAGCGCCGCTCCTGCGTGCCGAAGCGCCACTCGCCATCGACGAAGGCGGCGGTCTCCCCCGAGCACTCCTCCACCTGACCGTCGCCGAGCACGCGCCGGCCCCAGCGCTCGCGCTCCGGCGCGTCGATCCGCTGCTCGACGAGCACGTCAGGCAATGGCGGTCTTCGGTTCCAAGGGATCCTTCCCGCCGGGACGCGGGACGGGCCCGTCCACGCCCGGCGCGATGGCGCCGGGGGCGGGCCCGAACGCCCAGTCGTCCATCCCGGTCACCAGCTTCAGCGCGGCCAGGAACGTGGCGTAGTGCTGGGGCTTCACGGCGTTCCCGACCGACATGATCGAGTCGCTGTGCTCCCGCACCGCGCCGGGCAGCCCCTGCGCCTGCGCGAGGCCGGGATCCACCGGGGCGCCGGTCGCGAGCGGATCACCGGGGGTGTTGGACTTCTGGTACTCGTCGTCGAAGCCGAACATGTGGCCGGCCTCGTGCGCGGCCACGGTCTGGGGCTCGCCGTTGCCGACCACGAACCGCACCTGGTCGCCCTCGCCGTCGTAGTGGAACACGCACCGGGCGACCGCGTCGGTCATGCCGCCGGCGAGGAGGTCCGCCACGACGTTCGTGAAGCGCGCGTCCGCCTGCTTCTCGGGGTCGGGCCCGGACCCCTGGACGTGCAGGTTGATCGGGCTGCTCGCGAGCTCGGTGACCTCCTTGGAGCACGCGGGGCAGATCGGGGCGCCGCCGCCCGCCCACCAGCCGGCGAAGCCCTTCGCGGTGTTCTTGCCCGCGGTGTCGAGGACGTCGGTGCCGGCGCCGAACGAGGCGGACGTCTTCAGCAGGATGTCGGTGCGCGGGGTGGCGTCGCTGGAGTTGAGCCGCATCTCGACGTCGTCCGGGCCCGAGCCGGTGCGCCGCACCACGCCGATCTGGCCCGCCGCGGCGCCGGGCGCGACCTTGTAGGTGGTCACCTGCATGTGCTCCTGGCCCGCGCGCGCGCCCTCATGGACCTCGACGCGCACGTTGACGTCGACGCCCAGGTCGGTCCAATGCTGCTTCGTGCAGTGGAACTGGTAGCGCCGCTCCCAGGCGTCCTCGATCGCCTTCTCGAAGTCCTGGAGGAACTTCCCCTTCTCGGCCTCGCCCCAGCGCCAGTCGGCGACCGCCGCCTCGCGCCGGCCGAGCGGCAGGCTGTTGATCGCGTTGGCCGCCGCCTGCACCTGGGCGGTGCCCTGATTGTTGACGGCGAATTTGAAGCCGAAGAGGTCCCTGAGCTCGATGCCGTCCTCGAAGTCGACGCCGCCCTTGAGCGCGATGTTGAGGGCCCCGCCGGCACCCATCGGGACGTAGGCGACCTGGAACCCGCCCCGGTCGTGCTTCATCGGGCCGCGGACGCCCTCGGCCTGCCAGCGCTCCTTGGCGTCGCGCGCGTCGAGGTAGTCGCTGCCCGTGCCGTTCGGCGGGGCGGGCTGGCGCTGGAGCGGCGCCGGGGCACCCGCGCCTCCTCCGGCGACCAGCCGCGAGACGGCGCCGTTGCCGACCGCGTGCTGCATCGACAGGACGTCCTGCGGCGTCCAGCCCTCGGCGGTGCGCTCGACCACCGCCGCGGCCGTGTCCGTCATGAGCGCGTCGTCGGGCTCAGGCGTCCCGACCGCCTGCCGGGGTTCCCTCGCCGAGGGGTGCTCGGGCCTCCAGCGCGCCACGAGGGCAGGCTCTCAGGGCGCCCCGGGGGGACGCAACCGGGGCGCGCACGGCCCCGGGAGGTCCTCGAGACTTGACCGACGTTCACCCGAGCCGACATCCTGACGCTGGTTCCTCACATCGCAGTCCACCCAGTCCGATCTCCAGTTGACCGGAGGGAGATATGGACCGCGTCGCCCGCCTCGAGGCGGTGATCCTCGACATGGATGGCGTGGTGACCGACACGGCGGGTGTCCACGCCCGCGCCTGGAAGCGCCTCTTCGACGCCTTCCTCGAGGAGCGGAGCGCGAAGACCGGGGCACCGTTCGAGCCGTTCGACGCCGTCCGGGACTACCTCGACTACGTCAACGGCAAGCCTCGCTACGAGGGCGTGCGGAGCTTCCTGAGGTCACGCCGCATCGAGCTTCCCGAGGGAGGCCCCGAGGACGGGCCGGAGGCCTCCACCGTCGTCGGGCTGGGCAACCGCAAGGACGCCTACTTCGCGGAGCGGCTCCACGCGGACGGGGTCGAGGTCTTCGGGGGCACCGTGGAACGCGTGCGAGAGCTGCGCTCCCTGGGTGCGAGCACCGCGCTCGTCACGTCCAGCAAGCACGGTCGCGAGGTCATCGAGCTCGCCGGCCTCGGGGACATCTTCGACGCGCAGCTCGACGGCAACGACATCGAGACCCTGGGCCTCAAGGGCAAGCCGAATCCGGATCTCTTCCTGGAGGCGGCATCCCGGCTCGACGTCGCGCCGGCGCGCGCGGCCGTCGTCGAGGACGCGCTCTCCGGGGTCCAGGCGGGGCGCGCCGGGGGTTTCGGGCTGGTGATCGGGGTCGATCGCGGGGCCAACCGCGAGGCCCTCGAGCAGGGCGGCGCCGACGTCGTGGTGAACGACCTCGCCGAGCTCAGCGCCGAGGAGATCCTGACCCCGCGGGCGGACCTGCCGTCGGCGCTCGAGCGCCTGCCCGATCTTGCCCGACGCCTCGCCGGGCGCCGCGCCGTCGTGTTCCTGGACTACGACGGCACGCTCACGCCGATCGTCGCGCACCCCGACCTCGCCGTGCTGGCGCCCGAGGCGCGCGACGCGCTGCGGCGTCTGGCGAGCGTGGCGACGGTCGCCGTGGTCAGCGGACGGGCCCTGGCGAGCGTGCGTGCGCTGGTGGGGCTCGACGACATCGTCTACGCGGGCAACCACGGCTTCGAGATCCTGGGCCCGGGCGGCACGGAGCTGTCGTACGAGGTCGGCCAGGAGTTCCTGGAGGACGTGGCCCAGGTCCGGGAGGTGGTGGGGCAGGGCGTCGAGCCCATCCCCGGCGCATGGGTGGAGGACAAGGTCCACTCGCTCTCTGTCCACTACCGCCAGACCCCCGAGGAGCGCGTCGCGGGCGTCGAGGCGGTGGTCGACGCCGCCCTCGCCGATGCGCCCCGGCTGCGAAAGCACCACGGCAAGATGGTCTTCGAGATCCGGCCGCGCATCGACTGGGACAAGGGACGCGCCGTGCTGTGGCTGCTCGAGGCCCTGGGGCTCGAGGGCGCAGAGGTGCTGCCCCTGTATCTCGGCGACGACGTCACCGACGAGGACGCCTTCCGGGCGCTTGCCGGCCGTGGCGACGGCGTACTCGTCGCGGAGGCGCCTCGCCCCTCGGTGGCGGTCTACCGGCTGCGGGACCCGGACGAGGTGCGGGAGTTCCTCGTGGGACTCGCCCGCGCACCTGGAGGACGTCCGCGAATGACCCAGACCAGCGACTGGTTGCTCGTCTACGACGGCTTCGACCCGGAGGAGGAGGGGCGGCGCGAGGCGCTCTGCGTGCTCGGCAACGGCGCCTTCGTCACGCGCGGCGCCGCGGAGGAGTCGCAGGCCGACGACGTCCACTACCCCGGGGACGTACGTCGCGGGCGGCTACGACCGCCTGGTCACGGAGATCGGCGGCCGCCCGATCGTCAACGAGAACCTGGTCAACTTCCCCAACTGGCTGCCGCTCACCTTCCGGCCCGAGGGCGGTGACTGGTTCGCCCCGGGGGTCGGGGAGCTCCTCGAGTACCGGCAGGTCCTCGACATGCGCGAGGGCACGCTCACCCGGGAGCTCGTCGTGCGCGACGACGCCGGACGCGAGACACAGGTCAGGACCCGCCGCATCGTGCACATGGAGCAGCCGAACCTCGCGGCGATCGAGTACTCGATCACGCCCCAGAACTGGGCCGGCCGCGTCGAGGTGCGCTCGCTCCTCGACGGATCGGTGGTCAACGCCGGCGTGCCCCGCTACAAGGACCTGGCGTCGAAGCACCTCCAGATCGTGGACGCGGGCCACGAGGTCCTCGGCGACTGGCTTCTCGTGCGCACCGCGCAGTCGCGGCTCGAGGTCGGACTGTCGGCGCGGACGCTCGCCTGGCGCGGCGACGAGGAGGTCGAGGTCGAGCGGCGCCTCGTGGACGAGCCCGAGCGCATCGGCACGGAGTTGAGCTTCGACATCGAGCAGGGCGAGACGGTCGCGATCGAGAAGGTGGTGGCGCTCTACACGTCGCGCGACCCGGGGATCAGCGAGGCGGAGCTCGAGGCCCGGGAGGCCCTCGCGCACGCCGGGCGCTTCGAGGAGCTCCTGCGCTCGCACGCGCTCGCGTGGAGGGCGCTCTGGCGGCGCTGCGACATCCGGCTCGACCCCGCCGCCGACGAGCAGCGCATCCTGCGCCTGCACATCTTCCACCTGCTCCAGACGGCCAGCCTGCACTCGATCGGCCGCGACGTCAGCGTCCCGGCCAGGGGCTGGCACGGGGAGGCCTACCGCGGGCACATCTTCTGGGACGAGCTGTTCGTGTTCCCGTTCTTCAACCTCCGCTTCGCGATGATCACCCGGTCGCTGCTCCTCTACCGCTACCGCCGCCTGAACGCCGCCCGCAGGGCGGCGCGCGTGGAGGGGTATCGGGGCGCGATGTTCCCGTGGCAGAGCGGCAGCAGCGGACGGGAGGAGACGCAGGAGGTGCACTACAACCCCATCGACGGCACGTGGGGAGCCGACCTCAGCCGCCGCCAGCGGCACGTGAACGCCGCCATCGCCTACAACCTCTGGCAGTACTACGCCGTCACCCGGGACCGCGACTTCCTCACGCACTACGGCGCCGAGATGCTGCTCGAGATCGCCCGCTTCTTCGACTCCCTGACGACGTTGAACGACGCCTCGGGGCGCTACGAGATCCACGGGGTGATGGGCCCGGACGAGTACTCGGAGAAGCACCCGGACTCGACGGAGCCCGGCCTGCGCAACAACGCCTACACCAACCTGATGGCCGTCTGGGTGCTGGAGCGCGCCCTCGAGGTGATGGACCTGCTGCCGCCGCGCCGCGTCACGGAGATCGCCGAGCAGATCGGTCTCGCCCCCGAGGAACCGGAGCGCTGGCGCGACATCACCCGCCGCATGACCGTGCCCTTTCACGGCGAGGGGATCATCAGCCAGTTCGAAGGCTACGAGAGCCTGCCCGAGTTCGACTGGGACGGCTACCGGCAGCGGTACGGGAACATCACGCGTCTGGACCGGATCCTGAAGGCCGAGGGCGACTCGCCCGACCGCTACAAGCTGTCCAAGCAGGCTGACGTGCTGATGCTGTTCTACCTGTTCCGGCCGGAGGAGGTGCGCCGGCTCCTCGAGCAGCTCGGCTATCCGTTCGCGGAGGACACGCTGCGGCGGACGGTCGAGTGCTACCTGCCCCGCACGAGCCACGGCTCGACGCTCAGCTACGTGGTGCACGCCTCGGTGCTGGACCTCATCGAGGACGACGCCGCCTGGGCGATGTTCACCGAGGCCCTCAGGGGCGACGTCGAGGACATCCAGGGGGGCACGACGCGGGAGGGGATCCACCTCGGCGCCATCGGCGGCACGGTCGACATCGTGTTCCGCCATTTCATCGGGCTCGACGCCACCGGCGATGTGATCGCCTTCCGCCCGCGCCTGCCCGAGACGCTGCGCTCGATGCGGGCGCAGGTCCGGCACCGGGGGCGGTGGTACGGCGTCACGGTGGAACGGGATCGGTTCCTGCTGTACGTCGAGCAGGGTGGCGAAGCCCCCGTGCCCGTCGAGATCCTCGGTGAGCTGCACATGCTCGCGCCAGGGGAACGCTTCGAGGTCGCGCTGCCGCTGGGCGAGCCGGAGGTCGCTCCGCCGGCGTAGGCCGCCCTTCCCACCGCCGACGGTTCGATGTCGGAGCTGTCCAACGCCCGAACTCGATCCCGCCGCGCCGGGGCCGCGGCGGCAACACCGGGCCGCCGGCCATGCGGAGACGGCTGGTCGAGTGGCGCCACATCCGCCGACCCGAAGGCGACGCGTTCCGCCGCGGCGCCGAACCGGACCCCCGGCCCGGTCTGACCAGGCACCCCCGGCGGGCGCGACTCGGCGGTTCACGGGGCGGGCTCGGTGGCCACCCGCAGCCCGAAGGCGATGAGCGCGACCCCGGCGCACCGCAGCAGCGCGCGCCGCACGCGGACGTGGGCCGCCGCCCGCCGCACCTGGGCGAAGACGGCCGCGTAGATCACCAGGGAGACGAGACCCAGCAGGGCGAACGTGACGCCGTACGCCACCAGCCCGCCGGCGCCCGCGTCCGCCGGGGCGAACTGCGGGATGACGCTGGTGAACACGATCAGCGTCTTCGGGTTGCTCAGGTCGCACAGGACGCCCTCGCCGAACGCCCTCCGGGTGGGGGCGGGGCGCCGGGCGACGGCCCGGTCGGGCTCGCCGAACACCTCGCCGCGCCCCAGCAGCAGTCGCAGGCCCAGCCAGGTGAGGTAGACCGCCCCCGCGACGCGGACGGCCGCGAACGCGGGCTCCGAGGCCACGAGGATCGCGGTGACCCCGGCGACCGACGCCACCATCCAGAGCAGGTCGGCCACGAGGATCCCGCCGGCCGTCATCACCGCGGAGCCGAACCCCCGGACGACCGCGTTCTTCATCACCAGCGTCGTCGCCGGCCCGGGGATCACCACGACCACGGCCGCCAGGACCAGGAACGCCGCGAACTGGGTCACGGGGCCAGCGTAGCGGCGGCTTCTCGGATCGACATAGAGTGAGCGCGGTGTCCGAGCACGCGACCTCGGCGGCTCCCCCCGCGACCGCGGGCCGGCGGGAGGCCGAGGCCGGTCGCGGCCCGCTCGCCGAGCCGCCGGAGGCGCTGGCGGGGGCGGCGCTCGAGCGCCCGCGGCAGATGGGGCCCGCAGACTTCCTGGCGCTGCAGCGCGCGGCCGGCAACCGGGCCGTGCAGGGGATGCTCCTGCGCCAGCCCACGCCCCCCGACCCCGCCCCCGCCCCCGCCCCCGCGAACCCCGAGCTCGACCGGTTCCTCGGCACGAACTTCACCCTCGGCGGGTCGCGCTTCGATCTCACCTACAACCCGACGGGCGGCACGCCGAAGGACCAGCGGCCGATCTCCGGCGACGTCACGGTGACGCTCCGGCTCCACGTCACCTTCAAGAACTTCGACCGGACGCTCCGCCGCCAGCCGCCGTACAACACCCACCGGTTCACCCGCGCCCAGCTCGCCGACTTCAACTGGACCGACGACGAGCGGGCGAAGTTCAGCCGCGACATGATCAGCAGCATCCAGGACGCGTGGAGCGTGAAGCACCGCATGCAATGCACGTCCCCGGGGTTCGAGGAGCTGTCGGCCGGTGTCCGGGTGGTGGTCGAGATGGCCCCCGATGCATCCAAGGCCCACAACAAGGTCACGGCCCTCAAGATCCCGCGCGGCGCCCCCCGGTTCCGCTCGTTCGTCCAGGGCGACACGTTGACGCTCGACATCCGCGACCCGTCGGAGACCGAGGAGAACACGGTCACCAAGCCCCAGTTCGTGCGGCAGGTGGGGCCGTTCGAGCTCGGGCACGCGGACCTCACGGCGGACCTCACCGGCCAGCTCGACACGATCGTCGGCGAGCTTCGCCCCCTGCAGCAGCCCGGCAAGCAGGATCACGGCCTCGGCGAGGACCTCCCCACCGTCTTCCGCGGGCGCGCCAGCACGCCCGGCACCCGGAGCGCCAACAAGAAGCTCGCGACGGAGCGGGCGAAGAACGCCGAGCAGTACGTCGAGTCCAAGATGGGCTGGGCCCCCCAGGGCCAGGCCCGCGGGGTCGGGGAGGAGGACGCCACGGACGAGGCCCGGTTCCAGCGGGTGGACGTCGAGGTCGTCAACCTCGCCGGCGGGGGCGGCGGCACCGTCACGCAGAACACCGCCGCGCACGAGGCCGGCCACATGTTCGGGCTCGGCGACGAGTACGAGGACAAGGAGGCGCACCGCCTCACCGGCGACCAGCCGAGGCACTTCGGCGACGTGGAGTCGGAGCTCGGCACCGACGCCGCCAACGACCTGCTGGCGGGCGACAGCGGCAGCATGATGTCCGTCGGGAGTCGCGTCGAGCGCGGCCACTACGTGCCCTTCCTCCAAGGCCTCGAGTCGGTCACCGCCAAGCAGTGGACGATCCCGAAGTGACCACGCCCGACCTCTCCGCCGCGTACCTGTCGATCCGCTACGAGGACCCGCCGCGGCGCCTCGTCACCTGGCGCGTCTACGAGCGCGACGGCCGGGTGCGTGTCTTCGACGGCGACGGAGTGGTACGTCCCCTGCAGCTTCAGCCCGGACGACATCGCCCGCGCGCAGCGGGCGCTCGACGACTGCGGCGTGACGAGCGCCGCCGACATCGAGACGCCGCCGGACCTCCATGATCCCGCCCGCGTCACGTGGCGCTGGAGCATCGGGGGCCGGACCGGGTCCCTCGTCAACCGCGCCCACCCCGCCGAGGCCCACCCGGCGATGGACTGCGCGATGGACGTCCTCCTCGACCTCGAGGCCGCGGCCCAGGCGCGGGGGGACGCCACCGAGGGGAGCTGACGGCAATCGGCGGGCAACGCGACTGGAGGGTAGGCTGTCGCCATGGCGAGCTACGACTACCGATGCGAGCGCGACGGCCTGTTCGAGCTGACGCTGCCGCTCGGCACCGCGCCGGCGAGTGCTCCTTGCCCGGAGTGCGGCGAGGATGCCTCGCGCATCTTCTCGGCGCCGCTCACGGCTCCCCCCGGCCTCGACAAGAGCGGGCCGGGCGGCATGACGCGGATACCGGCCCCACCGGGCGCCCGGCCACCGGGTCCGCAGCTGCCGATGACCGCCCCCATGCGGAGCATGCCGAGGCCCTGACCGGCCGCTGGGTGCGACCCGTCGAATCTCCGAACGGGTCGATCTGAGGGGGTCGGGAAGTGGGCGCGGCAGGACTCGAACCTGCGACCCAGGGATTATGAGAGGCGGTCCGGGGCTTCTGTGTAAGGAAGCAGAGGATACTTAGCGAAACATACAAACAGAACGAAGCCGAACGCTAGCCTAAGCCGAAGCCCTCCCGATCGCCGAGACCAGCTTCGTCTCAAAAAAAAAAAAAAAAAAAAAAAAAAAAAAAAAAAAAAAAAAAAACAAAACAAAACAAAACAAAACAAAACAAAACAAAACAAAACAAAACAAAACAAAACAAAACAAAACAGAATGAATTGTGTCTGGGTGGAGATGTGTACGTGAATGGATACCTGTAGTGCACTGTGAATAATGGATGATGTAGATGCCGAGCGGTGGCGCCATCGCTTCATGACTGTAGGGTCCCGGCGATGCGTGGAGCGCTGCGCGGCGTCCTGGCGGTCGCCCTGGCCCTCGCCGTCGCCGTCGGGGCCTGCGGCGGCGACACGAAGTCGAAGAACGCCTACGTCGACGCAGGTCAACAAGGCGCAGTCGGACTTCGTCGCCGTCGTCGACGACTCCGAGTCGCGGATCCAGGGCAACGCCAGCAACAAGGAGACGGCGACGCAGCTGGACATGATCCGCGCCGCCGCGGCGAAGGTCGTCGTTGAGCTGCGCGCGATCAAGCCGCCGGGCAACGTCAAGACGCTCCACGCGAACCTCGTCAGGAGGCCCAGGGCCTGGTCGCGGCCTTCCAGAAGGCGGCCGACGCCTATCGCTCAGGCAGCCCGCGCAGATCCTGCACGGCGAAGGTCGACCTCTCGAAGGACATCGAGCGCGTCAACTCGCAGCTCAACGCGACGATCGCGGCAGCTCAACAACAAGCTGCACGGCTAGCTAGCCGAAGACGTCGTCGAGGACCGGGTCGAGGTCGGCGTCCGGGTAGCGGTCGTGCAGGCGCGATCGTGGTCCGGCGCGGTCCGAGCCGGCCACGGCCAGCTCGATCGCGGCCAGGCGGATCGGGTCGGCGGGGTCGGGGGGCGAGGCGGCTGCGCAGGGCGGCCGTCGCCGAGCTCGTCCAGCCGCGCCGTCAGGCGTCGAGCCGGGCGCGTGCCTCGTCGGCGCGCGCGGCGACCGCGTCGAGGACCGTCATCAGGCGAGCGGTCGGGATCGGCGTCCATCGCGCGGCGATCCTCGCACAGGACGCGCCGACTATCGTGCCCTGCATGTCGCCGTTCTGGATCTGGACGCAGGCGGCGATCGTGGTCTTCGTGCTCGTCGGCGATCGTGATCGCGATCGTCAAGCTCGCCTGAGCCGGCCCAGCAGCCCGCGCTTGCGCGGCGCCGGCGGCGGCGTGGCGGCGCCGGCGGCAGCGGCGTCCCGTCCAGGATCGCGAGCGGCACCGCGCGCGCGTGCCAGTCCGCGCTCTCGCCGAAGCCGGCCTCCTCGAGCTCGGGCCCGATGCTCGGCGGGCGGCGCAGCGCCGGCGCCGTGGCCGTCGGAGGCGATGTCGTGGACGAGCCCTGCGTCGAGCAGCCGCCGCGCGAACCGCTCGACGTCGCGCCCGAAGCGCCCGGCGAAGCGACCCGGCGGTGATCGACGTCAGCATGCCGGCGTCGACGAAGCCCCGAAGCTGCGCGGGGTCGCGCAGGAACGCCGGGCAGCGCTCGGGGTGGGCGAGCACGATCCGGTGCCCGCGCTCGGACGAGCGCGTGCAGGATCCCGTCGAAGCCCGCGGACGCCGGCGAGTACGGGCACTCGACGAGCAGGTACGGCCCGCCGCCGAGCCGCAGCGCCACGAGCTCCTCGTCGGCCAGGTCGCCGACGCGCGTCATCGCGATCTCCGCTCCGGTGCGGACCTCCAGATCGATGCCCTCGGCGCGCAGCGCGTCGTTCACGCGTTCGACGCCCTCGGCGACCACCTGCGACGTCACCCCCGGCCAGTCCCAGCTGACGTGGGGCGTCGCGACGATCGTCTGCGTGCCCGCGGCAACCGCCGCGCGGCACAGCTCGAGGCTGTCGGCGAGCGTCTCCGGGCCGTCGTCGATGCCCGGCAGCACATGGCAGTGCAGATCGATCACGGACTAGAGTCTCGCCTATGTTCGGCTCGATCGTGGTGGGGACCGACGGGTCGGACACCGCCAAGGAGGCAGTGCGCCAGGCGATCGAGCTGGCGAAGTCGCTCGGCGCCGAGCTGCTGCTTGTGAGCGCCTACCAGCCGGTGGCGCGCGTCAGCGCCAACCGCGAGGCGGCGCAGACGCCCGAGGACGTGCAGTGGATGGTCAGCGCGCGCGAGGACGTCGCGACGCTGCTGTCGGAGGCGGCCAGGGCCGCCGAGGAGGCGGGCGTCGCCGCCCAGACCTTCCAGCGCCAGGGCGACCCGGCCGACGCGATCCTCGACGTCGCCGAGGAGCGCGACGCCGACCTGATCGTCGTCGGCAACAAGGGCATGACCGGCGCCAAGCGCTTCCTGCTCGGGTCGGTCCCCAACCGGGTCAGCCATCACGCGCCCTGCTCCGTCCTGATCATCAGGACGACGTAGATCTACTCAGGGGCCTTGGTGGCGCCCGGCGCCGCCGTCGCCGGCGCAGTCGCGGCGGCCGCGTCGAGCAGGCCCGCGCCGTAGCGCGTGTCGGGGCCCGGGTCGCCGAGGTCGCGCGCCGTCTCCTTCAGCCGCTGCTCGATCGCGCCCGGCGTCGGGTGCGCGCCGATGACGCGTGTGGCGATCACCAGCGCAGCGGCCGCCGCGACGTGCGGTGCAGCCATGCTCGTGCCCTCGTAGCCGCCGGGGATGCCGAAGCGGCGGTTGTTCGGGCTGCCCTGGAGCGTCACCTGGTAGATGTCGCGGCCGGGCCGGTCGGCGGGGTGACAATCCGGATCGGTCGTCGATCACCGCGTCGGCGCCGCCGCCCGGGGCCGAGATGTCCAGGCCCGTGCCCTGGTTGGAGAAGTCGCTCAGGCAGCCGTGCTCGGTCGTGGCGCCGACGGACACGACGTAGCGGGCGCGCGCGGGGTAGGCGACCGACCGGTGCGCCTCGTTGCCCGAGGCGCCGACCAGGAACGCCCCGTGCCGGTGGGCGTAGGTCGAGCGCGTCGACGAGCTCCGGGATCTCCGACGCCGTCACGTCGGTCGAGAACTCGAGGCTGAGGTTGATCACCTGCGCGCCGTGGCGAACGGCGAAGCGCACGCCGGCGGCGATGTCCGACGCGTCGCCCTCGCCGTGGTCGTCGAGGACGCGCACGGGCATGATCGTCGCCCCGTAGGCCAGGCCGGTGAGCCCGATCCCGTTGTTCGTCGCCTCCGCGATGGTCGACGCGACGTGCGTCCCGTGGCCGTTGCGGTCGTTGGCGTAGCTGTCGTGGGAGACGAAGTCGTAGCCCTTGACGAAGTGGCGGTTCGATCAGGTCGGGCGACTTGCGGAACGTGCCGCGCCTGTCGTAGGCGACGCCGGTGTCGAGCACCGCGATCGTCACGCCGCGCCCGCCGGGGACGCCGGCGTCGATGGCGTTCTGCCACGCGTCGGGGGCGTTCACGCTGAACGGACCGGTGAAGTTCCACTGGACGGCGGCCCAGCCGCCGGGCGTCGTTCCGCGGCCGGGATCGTTGGGCACGAACGCCGAGGCATGGGCCTTCACGTCGGGCACCGCGTAGACGACGTCGCGGCGGGTGCGCAGGCGCCGCAGCGTGCTCGCCGCGTCGCGGACGTGCAGGACGCGGGTGTGGGAGGCGAGGGTGCGTCGCCGCGCTCGCCTTGAGCCCGTGGGCGCCCGCGCGGTACTTCACGACGACCTTGTCGGCGCGCGCAACGGGCGCGGCCGCGAGCAACGCGGCCGCAAGGGCAAGGGACGTGAGGCGGGCGGAGAGCCATGCGAGGGACTACCCGTTCAACCTCCGCCGTGGCCGGAAGTTGTGCGGCTTTATCGTGGCACGTCAGCACGTGTTCTTCGCGAAGGACGAGTACTTCATGCGCCTCGCCATCCGCGAGGCCGAGCGGGCCCTCGAGCACGACGACGTCCCGATCGGCGCCGTCGTCGTGCAGCGATGGGGAGGTCATCGGCGCCGGGCGCAACGAGCGTGAGCTGCGCTCGGACCCGACCGCCCACGCCGAGGTGCTGGCGCTGCGCGAGGCGGCGCGGGCGCTCGGCTCCTGGCGCGTCCTGGACAGCGTCGCTCTACGTCACGCTCGAGCCGTGCGCGATGTGCGCGGGCGCGATCGTGCTCGCCCGGCGTGCCGCGGGTGGTCTACGGCACCGTCGACCCCAAGGCGGGCGCGGCGGGCTCCGTCCTCGACGTGCTCGCCGAGCCGCGCCTGAACCACCGCCCGCAGGTGGACGGCGGCCTGCTGGCGCTGGAGTGCGCCGCGCTGCTGACAGACTTCTTCGCCTCCCGCCGATGACCGCGCCGGCGATCACCCTCCACGTCCTTCCGCCGTCGCATCCGTGCCGGACCGCGATCAAGGCGCTCGAGCTCAAGGGCCTCGAGTTCGAGCAGGTCGATTTCGGGTTCGGCGAGCACGCCGAGGAGATGACGAAGATCTACGGTGCCCACACGGTGCCCGGGATGCTCGTCGACGGCGAGCCTGTCCACGGCTCGCGAGCGATCCTGGCGCGGCTCGAGGAACTCGTGCCCGACCCGTCGCTGTACCCGGACGAGGCGGTGCGCGAGGCCGAGCGCTGGGGCGACGAGGAGTTGCAGGACTACGGGCGCCAGATGCCCTGGGGCGCGATGCACTTCCGGCCCGAGGCGCTGGGGACGTTCGGCGGCGCGGGGATGCTCGACGCGGCCGGGACGGACTTTGCGATCCGCACGCTGCGCGCGTTGTGGAAGTACCACAAGATCACGGCGCAACGGCTCTACGACGACCTCCAGGCGCTGCCGGCAAAGCTCGACCACGTCGACGCGCTGATCGCCGACGGCGTGATCGGCGGCGATCAGCCCAACGCCGCGGACCTGCAGATCGGGGCGACGCTGGAGGTCCTCCGCTGCGTCGGCGACCTGCAGCCGCTCCTGGCGGGCCGCCCCGCCGGGCGACTGGCCGAGCGGTGGTTCCCCGGCCGCGAGGGCGAGATCCCCGCGGGTGCGTTCCCCACCGGCTGGGTACCTGGCCGGGCATGACGAAGCGCGTCACCGCCATCGCTCTCCTCGCCGCCTGCGCCGCGGCCGTTCCCGCGACCGCGTCCGCGCGCGACATGGGCAGCGTTCGTGCGCGCGCGGTGAGCTGGGCCATCGCGCATGCCGGCCTGCACGAGCGCGGCACGACCAACCGCTCGCCGCAGATCGACCGCTGGGAGCGCGACATGGGCATCCGCATCGGCCAGCCGTGGTGCGGCGCGTTCGTGCATCAGGCGTTCCTGCGCGCCGGCCTGCGGCTCAGCGCCCGGCTGATCGACCCCGACCGCTCCTACCGTGACGCGCAGGCGCACCGCCGCCACCTGCGCGCGATCCCGATCCGCAGCGTGCGCCGCGGCGACCTCCTGTTCTTCGCCTTCCGCCCGGGGCTGCTCGCCTCGCACTTCGCGATCGTGCGCGGCCGGCCCGCGCAACGGGCGGGTCGCCACGGTCGAGGGCAACGTGTCGAACGCGTCGCGCCTGGAGCTGCGCGGCGTGCGGTACCCGGTGCTCGCCGCGCGCGTCACCGGCTGACGGCTGCCGAACGCCCATGGCCGAGCACGACGACGTCGAGCCGACCGACGAGAAGCAGCCGAAGCGCAGCGGCCGCGAGGAGTCGCGCCTGGCGGTCGTGATCGTGCTGCACGATCTCGGCACGGTGTTCGCCGTGCGAGAACCTCGACCACGCCGAGGTCAACTACGTCTTCGGCACCGGCCATCCGCGGATGATCTTCGTGATCGTCGCCTGCATCGTCCTCGGCGTCGCGATCGGCTGGTTCGCGGCAGCGCCGCGCTCTCGCCGAAGGCCAAGGACTAGACGCCGGCCTGTGCTCGGGCGAACGCCGTGACGGCATCGTCGAAGCGGGGCCACCGCCAAGGTACGCGGCGAGCTCGGACTGGGCACCCACCGGTTCAGACCCGCTCGCCGGCGAGGATGCGGGCCTGCACCGCCGAGGTCTGGGCCGAGGGCTCGACGCCGAGCTGCGTCGACGAGCGCATGGCGGCACTCGAGGTACTGGCGCAGCGCGTGGCTCGTCCGGCCGGTGCGCGCGTAGGCGGTCATCAGCCGGCGGTGGGCGCGCCTCGTCGAGCGGGTCGACGCGCGAGCAGCGCCTGCGCCGCGCGGATCGCGTCCTGGTGGCGGCCGGCGGCCTCGCTGGCCTCGACGAGCGCGCCGAGCACCTGCGCGTAGGTCTCGGTGAGCCGCTCGCGCCACGGCAGCGACCACGCGGCGTAGCGGTCCTCGGGCAGCGGCTCGCCGGTCCACAGCGCGGCGGCGCGCTCGAGCGCGGCCTGCCGGCGGTCCGCGCGAGCGAGCGCTTCGACCGCCGCCCGCTCGAACTCGTCGACGTCGACGCTGTCCTGGTCGCGCAGCCGCAGCCGGAACGTGCGCTCGCGCGCCTCGATCACGCTCTGCTCGGCGCCCGGCAGGTCGAGCACCTTGCGCGCGCGCGAGACCGCGACGGCCAGGTGCTGGCGCGCGCGTGTCGGCCGGGCGGTCGGACCAGAACGCCTCGAACAGCACGTCCTCCGGGACGGCGCTGGGCCCCTGCGGTCAGCAGGAAGCGCACGACGCGGGCCGCCATCGGCCGGGTCCAGGCCGCCTCGTCGAGCTCCCAGCCCGCGCGCAGCACGCGGAAGCCGCCGAGCAGCTCGAAGCGCAGCGGCGGCGAGTCGGTCCGCAGCCGCTCGGCAGTCGCCGCGGCCGCCGCGGCGCCACCTGTTCGTCGGCGTCCTTGGCGAGCTGCGCCAGCCGGTCGAGCACCGCGGGGTGGTCCGCCGCGAGCGCGGCCGACAGCGCGGCGCGGCGGACCGCGGCGTCCGGGTGGTCGACCATCGCGACGAGCGCCTCGCCGCCCGGCAGCGCGCTGCTGCATCGCGGGGAGCACCGCGTCGGCGGTGACCGCCTGCTCGGCCAGCGCGTGCCAGAGGACCGGGCGCATGCCCGGGCCAGTGCGCGCGCACGACCTGATCGCCGCCTCGCCCGGCCTCGTCGAAGCAGCTCGCGCACGCTCTCGCAGGCGGCCTCCGAGGCTCGCCCGCGTCGAACTGCAGGCACGCGCGCGTCGCCAGCAGCCGGGCGCGGTGCACGCGGCCGCGCTCGCCCGGGAACAGCGCTCGTCGAGCGTCGCGAGCGTCGTCGCGATCGCGTCGCGGGCGAGCTCCGGCGCGCCGTTGGCGGCCAGCAGCGGCGCCATGTCGACCGCGGCCCAGACGCGGAAGCACGACGGCGCCCGGGGCGACGCGCGCGAGCGCGCGCTGCGCGGCGGCGATCGCCTCGGTCGCAGTCGCCGCGCAGGCTCGCCACCTCGCGCCTCGGCCTGCGGGCGGTGCACGCCGCGCCAGCCGGTGCCGCGCTGGTGGCCGGCGCGCGACAGCTCGAGCTCCGCGCGCGACAGCTCGCCCGCCTGCGCGAGCAGCAGCGCGCGCTGCAGCTGGCAGTCGCGCGCGACGAAGCCGAGCCCGACGCGCTCGGACTCGCGCTCGCAGCGGTCGAGCCACTCGAGCGCCTGCGCGCGCTCGCCGAGGTCGCGCAGGACCAGCACGACCATCTCCATCGTGTACGGGAGGCGCCCGTGCGGGTCGCCGTCGAGCTCACAGAGCCGCCGATCGTCGTCGTTCAGCCGCTCGAGCGTCTCGCGCGCGCGGCCCGCGCCCGGGTCGACCCCGACGTGCGCGATGTCCTCCAGGACGCGGAAGTGCTCGGCCGTCGCGGGATCGTCGGTGCAGCCGCGCGGCGAGCGCGTCGGCCTCGTCCATGTGGCCGGCCGCCGCCAGCCCGATCACCTGGTACCAGGCGACGCCCGGCGGCGGAGCTCGGCGGCGCCGCCGCCGACCTAGTCCCAGCCCTCGCGCGAGCTCCGCGACCTGGTCGAACGCGCCCGCCGAGATCAGGGTGTCGGCCAGCAGCAGCCGCGCGAGCCACTCGCGCTCGAGCGCGCCCGCCGCGCGGTAGCCGGCCATCGCGGCGCGCAGCGGCTCGACGGCGTGCTCGTGGCGGCCGGCGCCCCACAGGAGCTGGCCTTCGAGCAGCAGGCGCTCGGGATCGTCGTGCGAACTCGGGCGGCAGGCGCGCGAGCCAGTCGCCGACCGCGCCGCGGCGAGGTCCGCACCAGCTCGTGCGCGTGCTCGGCGAGCGTCCACAGCGCCGCGCGGAACTCGCCCGCCTCGATCCAGTGCTCGATCGCGTCCGCCTGGCGGCCCGACGACGGCGAGGTGCGCCGCGGCGCGCGCGTGCAGCTCGGCGCGCTCGCGCGTCGGAGCGCAGCTCGCGCAGCCGCTCGAGCAGGAACGCGCGGAACAGCGGGTGGTACGAGCGCGTGCCCGACGGGTCGGTGCGCAGGCAGGCTGCCGAGCAGGTCCGGCGTCGAGCGCGTCGGCGTCCTCGGGCAGCAGCGTGGCCGGGACGGCCGAGTCGACCAGCGCCAGCCGCGCGGGCTCGTCGAGGCGGTCGAGGACCTCCTCGGCGAGGTAGTCGAAGAGCGTCTCGCGCGAGACGGCGCCCGGCGACGCCCATCGGCCAGCCCTCGCTCGCGGTGATCGCGGCGGCGACGTCCTCGTCGGTCACGCCGCGGCCCGCGGCGCAGCCGCAGCAGCTCCTCGCACTCGCCCGCGGTGAAGCTCAGCTCGGCCGGCCCGAGCTCGGTCAGGCGCCCGGCGGCGCGCAGCTTCGCCAGCTTGAGCGGCAGCGGCCGGCGCGTGGCGATCGCCAGCGACAGCGGCGCCACGCGGGCGTCGAGCATGCGGTCGAGCAGCGCGAGCGCGCCGTCGGAGTCGGCGATCTCCTCGGCGTCGTCGAAGACGATCGTCAGCGGCTCGACGAGCAGCCGCTCGACCTCCCCGAGCAGCGCGCCCGCCGCCGTGCGCACGTCGATCGGCTCGCTGGACGCGCCGAAGCGCTCGCCGACGACGTCGATCAGCCCGGGGACGGTCGCGCGCAGCCCGTCGACGGTGCCCATGAGCAGCGCGCCCGGCCTCGCCGCCCGCGTCGCGGCAGCTGATCCAGACCGTGCGGCGCGGCCGCTGTAGGCGATCGCCTCCTCGAGCGCCATCGTCTTGCCGTAGCCGGCGCCGGCGACGAGCAGAACCGAGCCGGCGTCGAGTGCATCCCCGATCCCGCGCGCGAGCGCGGGACGGGCGATCCGGCCCGGAGTGGCGACTGGCACGCAGGGAGGTTCCTACGGCCGGGAGGCCGCGTCAACGATTCGTTCAAGGCCCCTCCGTACGGTCGCGCACCGTGAAAACCACCACTGCGCTCCTCCTCCTCATCGCCGCGCTCGCGGTCCCGGCCGCGGCCTCCGCCGGGACCGTGAGCTTCACCGGCGACACGCTCACCTTCGACGCCTCGCCCGGCGAGCAGAACTACGTGCTCGCCTATGCCAGCAACGACTGCGGCGGCCTCGCCACCCCGTGCCTGTGGGTGAGCGACTCCTACGCGATCGCGCCGCCGGCCGGCTGCGAGCAGGGCGGCTTCTACGACTCCGCGGTCGTCTGCCCGCAGCCCAACTCGATCGTCATGCACCTCGGCGACCGCAACGACGCCGCGCTGGACTGGAACGGCCCGTCGACGATCGACGGCGGCTCCGGCGACGACACGATCTTCGGCAACGGCGGCAACGACCGACTGACCGGCGGTGACGGCAACGACGACCTCGTCGGCGGCCCCGGCGACGACGTGCTCGACGCGGGCCCGGGCAACGACATGCTCGAGTACCAGCCCGGCGGCTACTCGGTCATGCAGGAGGCCGGCCCGAACGACACGGCCGGCACCGACGAGCTGCACGGCGGCCCCGACAGCGACATCGCTCGGCTACGGCCAGCGCACCGATCCGCTGACGATCACGATGGACGGCCAGGCCAACGACGGCGCGCCCGGCGAGAACGACCTGATCGACAACGACATCGAAGAGGTCGACGGCGGCCAGGCCGGCGACACGATGACCGGCAACGCCGGCGCCAACGTGCTCGTCGGCGCCGACGGCAACGACACCATCGACGGCGGCGCGGGCGACGACACGCTCGACGGCACGATGGGCAACGACACCGTGCTCGGCCAGGGCGGCGCGGACACCGTCGCCGGCGGCCACGGCGACGACCTCGTCGACGGCGGCCCGGGCCAGGACAACATCTACGGCGAGTACGCGATCGGCTGCTCGAACGCTGATGGCGTGCATCGGCGGCGCCGACGAGATCCGCGCGCGCGACGGCGAGCGCGACCTCGTCTCCTGCGGCGTCGCGGACGACCACGCGGTGATCGACAGGATCGACGTGATCCGCGACATCCCGGGCGCGACCACCTGCGAGCAGCTCGAACGCCGGCCCCACCCACCCCGTCAAGAAGGTCGATCCGCTGACCGCGTCGATCCGCAGCTGCCGCGCGCTGCTCTCGGGGAAGACGCTGAAGTCCTGCATCCGCCACGCGGTGAAGATCGTCCAGCGCCAGTGCCGCGCCAAGCGCCACGGTCGCGCTGCCTGTCTGCGCGCCGTGCGACGCACCGTGAGGAGGGAGTCGTGATGCGGCGAACGCTCACGGTGGTGGCCGCGAGCGCCGTGGCGTTGGTGGGCGCCGCGGCGCCCGCCGGCGCCAAGCTCGCGAAGAAGGCGTACTTCGACGTCCATATCGCCGCGACCCAGCAGGTGACGTGGGCAAAGGACACCGTGTTCCACGGCTGCGGGGGCACCACGGGCACCCAGGGCGGCAGCGGCACCGCCGACCTGACGTTCGCCACCGGGCCCAAGCAGTGGGTCGAGGCGAAGCGGGTGGCCAACCAGAATGTGGCGACGATCCAGTTCGAGGGCAGGCTCGGCCCCGCCCGCGCAATCGGGACGCTCACCCGGAGCGGATATCTGAGCGGCACGACCTCGGGAACGCCCACGCGGCTACTGCCCGAAGTCCGATCCGCCGCAGGACGACTGCGGAATGCTGACCCTTCCGGACGACGCGCAGATCGGGCTGGAGTACGTCGCGCCCGGGACCTGGTCGAGCTACCGCTACCCGGGCCATCCCAAGCAGATGTCGCTCGTGCTTGTCGGGCCCGCCAGCAGGACGTGGGCGGGGATGCCGTTCAAGTTCTGCCCCGGCGTCACGGGCGACGACCTGCTCGGCGGCGTCTGGGCGCCCTACATCGGCAACGCAACGCCCGCCTACGCCGGCCCTGCGTCGCTGCCGCTTTCGCTGCTCTTCGGGACGAAGAAGCACTTCAAGATCCACTGGCACGACGCCTGGAAGGACGACCCGTTCGCCGCGATGACGACGCTGCCGCCCCCGTACATCACGGCCAAGTACCCCATCGATACGAGCGTCGACTGGACCGTCTACTTCGATCGGCGTTCCCATCCGCCCGGCGCCCGGTAGCGCCGGGCTGATTCCTCTACCCTTCCGGCGGTCCCGTGACGGGTCCCAGGAGGGGTGCCGGAGTGGTTGAACGGGGCGGTCTCGAAAACCGTTGTGCGGCTTCGCCGTACCGAGGGTTCGAATCCCTCCCCCTCCGCCTCGTCTCGCCGACCGTTCCACGACATCCAGGCGCTTGCATCAGTTCATGAACTGAGATAAGTTCAGGAACTATGTCGGGTCACCGCGGGCACGTGCCCGGAGGAAGCCATCTCGCTGATCCCGGAGTGAGCGGTCCTCTGGCCGGCCGGCGGGCGCTCGTCACCGGAGCGGGCAGCGGCATCGGGCGCGCCTGCGCGCGGCTGCTCGCGCAGCACGGCGCCGCGGTGGCGATCCTCGATGTCCGTGACGAAGCCCTGAACGACGCGGTCGCAGAGATCGAGGCCATCGACGCGCGGACGGTCGGCGTGCGCTGCGACGTCGGCAGCGAGCCGAGTGTCCGCGATGGCGTCGCGGAGGCGGTCGACCGCCTCGGCGGCTTGGACACCGTCGTCGCTGCCGCCGGGATCGCGCGCCGCGGACGGACGCACGAGCTCGCGCTCGAGGAGTGGGACACGGTCCTGCGCATCAACCTCACGGGCGTCTTCCTGACGCTGAAGCACACCCTCGGCGTGCTCAGCGATGGCGGCGGCGGATCGATCGTGACGATCGGCTCCGTCGCGTCGCTCGTGGCTGCGGGCAATGCCGCCAGCTACGACGCCTCCAAGGGCGGCGTGCTCGCGCTCACGCGGCTGATCGCGACCGAGTACGTCGACGACAACATCCGCGCCAACTGCGTCTGCCCGGGCATCGTCGATACGCCGCTGGGGCGCAACAGCCGCGACCTCTATGGCCCGCTTTCGCCCGCCGGCGACGCGCCATCTGACCGCATCCGCCGCCCGATGGAGCGCAGCGCCGATCCGATGGAGATCGCCGCCGTTGTCGCCTTCCTGTGCTCGGACGGCGCCTCGTTCATGACCGGCGCGGCGGTGCCCGTCGACGGCGGCTACACCGCGATCTGAAAGGACGCACATGCTGGAGACGAAGATCGCCATCGTGACCGGGGCGGGACAGGGACTGGGCCGCGCGATCGCCCTCGAGATGGCACAGCAGGGCGCGCGCGCCGTCGCGGTGGTGGATCGCAACCCGGACACGGTCGCCGAGTCAGCCGAGCTGGTGCGCGATCTGGGCGCGGAGGCCGAGCCGATCACCTGCGACCTGCGCGACGCGGCGCAGATCCGCGCGATGGTCGACACGACCGTCGAGCGGTTCGGAGGCCTGGATGTGCTCGTGAACAACGCCGGGATCATCGAGAGCCAGCTCACCGCGGACTGCGCCGTCGACTCGCTGCCCGAGGACGTGTGGGACGCGGTCTACGAGACGAACCTGCGCGCCCCGTGGCTGGCGACGAAGTACGCCGCTCCGCACCTGAGACGCTCGACGCGCGGGCCGAACATCGTCAACGCGGGCTCGGTCTCGTCGTTCGTCGGCTTTCCGCTGGGCCCCGCCTACTGCACGACCAAAGGCGGCGTCGCGCAGCTGACGAAGGTGACGGCCGTCGACCTCGGGCCGCACGTGCGCTGCAACGCCTACTGCCCCGGCGTCATCGAGACCCCGCTGGCGCGCAAGCACTTCGAGTCCGCCGGGGACCCGGTGGCCGCCGAGCGGTCACTCGTCGCGCCCCAGATCATCGATCGCCTCGGCCAGCCCGAGGAGGTCGCGAAGCTCGTCTGCTTTCTCGCCTCCGACGCGGCCTCGTTCATCACGGGCGCCCTGTATCTCGTCGACGGCGGCCAGCTCGCCTGGGGCACACGCCACCACGAGTAGGCCGTGGGCTCTACCGCACGCCGTCCCACAGCACACGCCGCTGGGCATGTGGGTCGTCGACAACGGTCGATGCCTCGTCGAACCGCATGACCGCGCGGCGCTCGAGATCGTAGGCCGGCCAGCCGGGATCCCCGCCCGTCGCGAATGCGACCCACGCGCCGTGGACCTCGTCGGCGACCTGCTGCGGCGGCTGCTCGCCGAGCAGCGGGATGCCGGACTCGTCAGCAAGCGTGTCGAACGCGAAGGCGACCTCGATCGCGTGGCAGGCGCCCAGCCGGCCGCCGAGCTGCGGCGAGCACCAGGCGAACTCGTACTGCCACGACCTCCGGGTGCCCGCCGCCGGCCGCGCCTCGGACACCCGGATCGCCGGGATGCGGAAGAACCAGTCCGTGAGCACGTCGGACGAGCAGCTCACCGGCGCTCGCCCCGGGCCGCGCGGCGCGGTAGGCCGCCAGCGCCGTCGCCGGGTCGAGGCCGTACATCGCCGCCACGACCGGCAGCGCCTCGTCGGTCGTCGCGTCCGCCACCCCGCTGGGGACGAGGAAGAGCCGGTGCTCGTCCGTCGTGGTGCCGGCGAGGATGTCGACGTCCGGCGCGGCGCCGGCGGCGAGCAGCCGGATCGGCAGGTCGGTGAGCAGCTCACCGTCGACGACGGGCTCGAAGGCCATCATGTTGGCGGCGACCTCGCCCCACCGCGCGGGGTCCGGGTTGAGCTGTGCGTCCTGCATCACCGCGACCTGGGCCGCAAGCAGTTCGTCGGGCGCGATCGTCGCGAACGCCGTCGGCCGCGACGGTGCCACGCCGAGTCGCGCGCGAACCTCCGCCGCGACGAGCCGTGCGGTCGCCGGCGTGATCGCGTGGTGGCCCGCGCCGCTCTGGAGGATCGCGCGGCGAAACAGGCCCTCGGAGCGCTCCGTGGCGAGCAGCGCGCCGATGCTCATGGCGCCCGCCGACTCGCCGAACACCGTGACGTTGCCCGGGTCGCCGCCGAACGCCGCGATGTTCTCGTGCACCCACTCGAGCGCGGCCAGCTGATCGAGCAGGCCGCGGTTGTTGACGCCGTCCTCGAGCCAGAGGAACCCCTCGGCGCCCAACCGGTAGTTGATCGTCACGAGCACCACGCCGTCACGCGCGAACGCAGTCCCGTCGTACGTCGGCACGGCGCCCGAGCCGTTGACGAACGCGCCACCGTGGATCCACACCATCACGGGCAGGCCGGCGGCGCCGGGATCCGGCGTCCACACGTTCAGGTTCAGGCAATCCTCGCCGGGCAGCACCGGATCGGGCAGAAGCACGTCGTACGGCGGCGCATATCCGGCGTGCGGCGCCGTCGGACCGAACGCGGCAGCGTCCCGGACGCCGTCCCAGTCGCTCCGGCTGCTGAGGCGCCGCCAGCCGCCGCGCGCCGAATGGCGGCGCCGCGTACGGCACGCCCTTGAACGCCGTGACGCCGTTCGCGGTCCGTCCGCGGAGGGCTCCGTGCTGTGTCTGCACCACCGTGTCCAGCATCGTCATCGCGATATCCGTTCTCGTCCAACTGAGGTCAGTTCAAGAATCGTAGAATACGTACTCGACAGCGCCATATCCACCTGATAGTGTGAACTCACTTCAGGTCAGTCCCTCCGAGGAGAGCCAGGAATGACAGAAATGGCCACGTCACCGCAGACGCCGCAGCGCGACGTCGGCGGTTGCCCCGTGATGCACCGAGACTTCGCGCCGCCCGGGCCCGCCGGCTGCTACTGGGACCTCGCGAAGGAGCTGCGCGACGGCAGCCCCGTCTACTTCAACACCTTCGCCCAGGGCTACTGGATCTTCACGCGCCACGACGCCGTGAAGGACATCTACAAGACGCCCGAGCTGTTCTCGAGCGAATCCTTCACGCCCTGGGACCCGGAGCCGATCTACCGGTTCGTCCCGACGCAGATCGACGCGCCCGACCACATCAAGTACCGGCGGATCCTCAACCCCTGGTTCTCGCCGCGGGCCATGGAAGCGGCCGAGGACGACCTGCGCGCGCTCTGTCGCAGCCTCGTCGAGGAGGTCGCGTCGAAGGGCGCCACCGACTTCGTCTCGGAGTTCGCGCTGCGCTACCCGACCGAGGGTTTCCTGCAGGTCATCGGCATCCCGCCGAAGGACGCGGACCTGTTCGTGACGTGGGTCGAGGACTTCTTCGCCGGCTTCGGCGGTGATCCCGGCCGGGCTCGCGCGGATGACCAACGCCCTCCAGGGCATCCAGGCCTACTGGGCCGCAGCGCTGGACGAGCGCCGCGGCGAGGCCGAGCCGCGGCCCGGCGATCTGGCCTCGCACCTGCTGCACTCGACGTTCGACGACCGCCCGCTGACGGACACCGAGATGCTCGACATGCTGACGGTGCTCGTACTCGCGGGCCTCGACACCACGCGCGCCGAGCTCGGCTACATGTTCCGCCATCTGGCCGAGCATCCCGAGCAGCGGCGACGGCTCATCGAGGAGCCGGAGCTCATCCCGCTCGCGGTCGAGGAGGTCCTGCGCTTCTACACGATCATCTTCGGCGACGGCCGCAAGGTCACGCGCGACGTCGAGTTCCACGGCGTCGAGCTCAAGCAGGGCGAGATGGTCTACGGGTTGGTGTCGGCGGCCAACCGCGACCCCGACCACTGGGAGCGCGGCGAGGAGTTCGTCATCGACCGCCAGCGCAACAACCACATGGGCTTCGCCAACGGCCCGCACCGCTGTCTCGGCATGCACCTCGCCCGGCGCGAGATGAAGATCGCCGTCGAGGAGTGGCTGCGGCTGATCCCCGACTTCGAGATCGCGACCGAGGAGCAGCTGACCGAGCGCGGCGGCGGCTCGATGATGACGCTCCTGTCGCTTCCGCTCGCGTGGGAGGTCGCGACATGAAGCTGCGCATCGACAGCGACGTCTGCATGGGCCACGGCCGCTGCTACACGATCGCGCCGGACCTCGTGACGTACGACGACGAGGGCTTCCCAACGATCCGCGACGAGCTGTTCGCGGTCCCGGACGATCTGGTCGCGGCCGCCGAAGAGGTGGTCGCGACCTGTCCGGAAGAAGCCATCTCGCTCTTCGACGAATGAGCCGTCGCTGATGCTCGCCGTGCGCCTGGAGGGCTGGCAGCGCGAGCCCGTGCTCCGCGACGTGCCCATGCCGGAGCCCGGGCCGGGCGAGGTCCTGGTCAAGGTCGACGCGGCCGGTCTGTGCCACAGCGATGTTGCACATGATCGAGGCGCCGCCTGGCGTCTTCCCCGTCGACCTGCCGTTCACGCTCGGGCACGAGACGGCCGGCACGGTCGCCGGGCTCGGCCCGGGCGCCACCGGCGTCGCGGAGGGCCAGCGCGTGCTGGTCTACTCGCGCTGGGGCTGCGGCGCGTGCTGGCAGTGCGTCCAGGGCCGGGAGAACCTGTGCGAGCGCTCGATCCAGGAGCTCGGCGGCTACGGCGGCGGCATCGGTCGCGACGGCGGTCTGGCCGAGTACGTGCTCGTCCCGTCGACGCGCTACCTCGTCGGGATCGACGGCCTCGATCCCGTGGCCGCGGCCCCGCTCAGCGACGCGGCTCTCACGCCGTACCACGCGATCCAGCGCTCGCCGCACCAGCTGCGGCCCAACGGCGCCGCGGTGGTCATCGGCGTCGGCGGCATCGGGCACATGGCGGTCCAGCTTCTACGGGCGCTGAGCGAGGTGCGCGTCGTCGCCGTCGACGTGCGCGAGGAGGCGTTGGCGCTCGCGCGCGCGGCCGGCGCGCACGCCGCGGTGCCGGCCGCCGGGCTCACTGCCGAGGCGCTGCGCGCAGGAGGTCGGCGGGCCCGGTGCGACGCTCGTGCTCGACTGCGTCGCGTCCGACGAGACGCTCGCGCCTCGCGGCGGGCGTCGTCCGGCCGGGCGGCGACATCGTCTACGTGGGGCGCGGCGGCGGCAGGCTGACGGTGCGGCCCGGCGACCTCCCGTTCGAGTGCTCGGTCTACGTGCCGAGCTGGGGCACGATCAGCGAGCTTGCGGAGGTCGTCGCGCTCGCGCGCGCCGGCGCCATCCACACGGAGGTCCAGCGCCTGGACCTGGACGAGACGCTCGACGGCTACCGGCGCCTGCAGCGCGGCGAGGTGGTCGGGCGGGCTGTTGCGGTGCCATGATCAACACAAGGAGAGAGCCATGACTGAGATGACGACGTTGCCGGCGGCCGACCCCGCGCTCCGCGCGATCCAGGACCGCCTCGACATCACCGACGTGCTGTACCGCTACGCGTCGACGATCGACCGCTTCGACTGGGACGGCCTGCGGTCGACGCTCGCCGACGACCTCGTCGGGCAGTACGGGAACGCCGACCCCGTCGAGGGCGGCGCCGCGGTCGCCGCCTGGATCTCCGAGTTCTGCGCCGACGTGGTCTGGCAGCACCACTTCCTGAGCGTCTACCACGTGGAGATCGACGGCGACCACGCGAGCGCGCTCGTCTACCACACGTCGCATCAGCTGTTCGGCGCCGAGCCGGACTCGCCGAAGGTGCTCGTGGGCCGCTACACCAACGAGCTGCGCCGGGAGGCAGACGGCTGGAAGATCAGCAAGCTTCTGCTCGAGATCCTGTGGGCCGAGGAGAAGGCCGACAAGGGCTACCTCGAGGCCGTCGGGGGCCGCGGGCCCCAGCTGTGACGCGTCGATGAGCGCGACGCTCGAACACGCCGCGCGCCCGTTCGACCTCGCCGGGCTGGTCGCTGCGCAACCGGATCGTCGGGACCGCTCACGGCCGCGGCCTGGGCGCGAACGGGCTGGCGCTCCCCGACGACGCCGAATACTGGCGCCGCCGGGCGGCAGGCGGCGCGGCGATGATCACCGTCGGCGGGACCGTGACGGCCCCGGAGTCGACGTGGCGCCGGCGGAACACCAGCGAGGCGTGGCGCCCCGAGACGGTGCCGGGGTTCGCCGCGCGCGCGCAGGGGATCCGCTCGGAGGGAGCGGTCGCCGCGGCGCAGATCGTCCACCTCGGTCGCGAGACCCTGGGCCTGGACACCTGGTATCACCCGGTCGGTCCGTCGCCGGTGCGCTCGCCGCGCGAGCCGACGCGGCCGCGGCCGCTGACCGAGAGCGACCTCGACGTCATCGTCGAGGGCTTCCGGCTCTCGGCCGTGCACGCGGCCCAAGCCGGCTACCAGGTCGTCGAGCTCCACGCCGCACACGGCTACCTGCTCGCGCAGTTCCTGTCGCCGATGACCAACCTGCGGCCGGGCGAGGAGGGTCCCGCCGGCCGTCTGCGCCTCGTGGCGCGCATCGCCGAAGCGATCCGCGCGTCGGCGCCGGAGGTCGTCCTGGGCATCCGGCTGTCGATCGACGGCGGTGAGGAGGCGGGCTTCACGCTGGAGGGGCTGTGCGAGCTGCTGGGGCATGTCGATCCGCTCGTCGACTACGTCAACATCACCGTGGGCGTCCGCACGACGTACGTGCGCGACATGGGGACGCCGGCGCCGCCGCTGCTCGAGCACGTCGAGACGCTGCGCTCGCTCGTCGAGCGGCCGCTGCTGATCTCGCAGGCGTTCCGCACCGGTGAGGCGATCGAGGCGGCGCTCGCCGCCGGCGCCGACCTCGTCGGCATGGCGCGGCCGCTGATCGCCGATCCCGACATGCCGCGCAAGCTGCTCACAGGCCGCGCCGAGGAGGTCCGGCCGTGCGTGAGCTGCAACGAGGAGTGCCGGGCGTTCGACCCCGCCCTCATGTGCACGGTCAACCCCGACCTCGGGCCGACCGCCGACGGGCCGCGGCCCGCGGTGCCGCTGGTCGTGGCCCGCGGGGGCCGCGACGGGGGCGCGGGGCCGGTGGCGATCGTCGGCGCCGGACCGGCCGGCCTGGAGTGCGCCACCGCGCTGGCCGGCGTGCGGCCCGTCGTCCTCTTCGACCGGCGCCCGGCGCTCGGCGGCGAGCTCGCGGTCGCCGCCTCTGCGCCGAACCGCCCGGGGTGGACCGCGCTGCTGGACTTCTACGCGAACGCGCTGGAGCGCGCCGCGGGCGTCGACGTGCGCCTCGGGATCGAGGCCGGCCGCGAGGACCTCGACGGCTTCGAGGAGGTCGTCCTTGCGATCGGCAGCGAAGAGGTCCTGCCGGCGCTGCCCGGCATCGAGCGCGCGATCGCGGCGTCGGCGGCAATTGCCGCGGGCGCGGATGTGCTCCGTGGCCGGTCGCGGCTCGTCGTCGTCGACGACGGGTTCGGATGGTGGCTGTGCGCGAGCGCCGTGGAGCTCGGTGTGCGTGCTGGTTTCGACGCGATCACGGTGGTCACGCCGGGCGCCGCGTTCGGCGCGACGCTGCCCCCGGAGGGGCGCGTTCAGCTGATCGGTCGCCTTCGCGGCGCCCCGCTCGAGGTGCGCGCGTTCACGGCGCTCGATGCGATCGGCGACGGCGGCGTCCAGCTGCGCAACGTCATGTCCGGAGCCACCGAGACGGTGGCCGCCGACAGCGTCGTCGTCGTGGGCGAGCGGGTCGCGCGCGACTGGGGCGCGCTCGTTCCCGCCGGTGCCACGACGCGCGTGATCGGCGACGCGATCGTCCCGCGCAAGGCCATGCACGCGATCTCCGAGGGTCGCGCCGTCGCGCGGGCGATCGGCGGCGACCGCGTCGTCAACACCGAGACCGCGCGGCCCGCGCTGGCGCTCAGCTAGTCAGATCCGCACGAGCGTCTTGCCGACGGTCTCGCCGGCCAGCAGGCGGACGAGGGCCTCGGGCGCGCGATCCAGCCCGTCGACGACGGACTCGGGGCAGTGCAGGAGCCCGTCGCGCAGCCACGCACCGAGTTCACGTTGCATCTCGGCCATGCGGTGCACGTGGGCGCTGCCGCGAAAGCCGCGCAGCGTCAGGTCCTTGGCCGTGGCGAGGAAGAGGTTGCGCGGCCCCGGCCCCGGCTCCACGCGCTCGTAGCCGGAGATCGCGCCGCACAGCGCCACGCGGCCACCGCGGCGCAGCGCCGCGAGCGCCGCCTCGAGGTGGTCGCCGCCGACGCTGTCGAAGTACACGTCGATACCTTCGGGCGCGGCGGCGCGCAAGAGCTCACCGACGTCGCCTGACCTGTAGTTGAACGCCGCATCGAGACCGAGCTCGTCGAGCAGGAAGGCGACCTTCTCGTCCGAGCCGGCGCTGCCGATGACCCGGTGGCCGCGTAGCTTGGCGATCTGCGCGGCGAGGCTGCCCACCGCGCCTGCCGCCGCGGAGACCCAGACCACGTCGCCGGCGCGCAGCGCCGCCGCCTCCAGCAGCCCGGCGTAGGCGGTGAGGCCCATCCCGCCGAGCGCTCCCAGGTAGCTCTGCGGTGCCGCGGCGCCGACGTCCAGCCGCGTGAGCGTGGCGAGGCCGCCGAGGGCCGGCTCGCCGGCGCGCACGACCGCATAGTCGCGCCAACCGGCGGCGTGCCAGACGGTGTCGCCTGCCGCGAAGCCCTCCGCGCGCGAGGCGACGATCTCGCCGACGGTCATGATCCCGTCCATCGGCGCGTCGAGCGCGAAGGCGGCGAAGTAGCCGGCGGGCCCCGTCTCGGTCAGGCGCAGCCGCAGCCCGGGATCGACCGACGTCCACGTGTTGCGCACGAGCACCTCGCCTTGGCCGGGTGCGGGCACCGGCGCCTCGACGACCTCGAAGTCAGTCGTCCGCACCGGGCCGCGCGGATAGGCCTGGAGGTGGACCTCGCGGCCGACAAGCGAAGTGCTGTACTGAACTGAGATCGGTTTAGTATAGTCACCCGACTATGCGCGCTGCCATCTTCGACAAGCCCGGTTCGCCCCTGACAATCGAGGCCGTCGCGCCGCTGGCGCTCGGTCCGACCGACGTCCTGGTCCGGGTCACCGCCAGCGGCATCTGCCACAGCGACCTCGGTCCCGCGCGCGGCGCGCTCGGCGACGTCGGGCCCAACGGTCCTGGGCCACGAGGGCGCCGGCGTCGTCGACACCATCGGCTCGAGCGTGTCGACGCTGCGGCCCGGGGACCGCGTCGTCGCCAGCTGGGTGGCCCCCTGCGAGCACTGCTACTGGTGCATCGGTGGCCAGACGGAGACGTGTGCGGAGTGGCCCCACCCGGCCGTGCCGCGCTTCCGTCGCGACGACGGGACCGTCGTCCAGTCGGGCATGGGGACGCTCGGCACGTTTGCCGACGCGATGATCGTCGACGAGCGCGCGCTGGTCGCGGTCGCCACCGACCTGCCCGACGAGCAGCTCGCGCTCATCGGCTGCGGCGTGACCACCGGCGTCTGCGCCGTCTTCAACGCGGCGGCGGTGACGCCCGGCGCTTCGGTCGCCGTCAGCGGCCTGGGCGGCGTCGGCCAGTCCGTCATCCAGGGTGCGCGGATCGCCGGAGCGGCGACGATCGTCGCGATCGACCCCGTGGCGATGAAGCGCGCCGCTGCGATCGAGCTCGGGGCGACGCACGCCATCGACCCGACGGCCACCGACGCCGTCGAGGAGGTGGCGGCGCTCACCGGCGGCCGCGGCGCCGACTACGCCTTCGAGGCGTCGGGCCATCCGGCCGCGGCCAAGCAGTCCTACAGCCTGGTGCGCCGCGGCGGCACGCTGGTGCTCGTCGGCCTGCAGCCGCCCGATGCGATGCCGCCCTGGGGGATGCGCGAGCAGCTGCTGAGCGGCAAGCGGGTCGTCGGCAGCCTCTACGGTGGCGCGCAGGTGCGCCGCGACTTCCCGCGCCTCGTGCGGCTCGTCGAGGCCGGCCTGCTCGACCTCGGCTCGATGGTCACCCGGCGGCTCACGCTCGACCAGGTCAACGAGGGCCTCGACCTCGTCGAGAGCGGCGAGGTCATCCGCAGCGTGATGGTCATGGCATGACGCGGGACCGCCTGTTCATCGGCGGCGAGTGGGTCGCGCCGGCGAGCACCGAGATCTTCGAGACCATCTCGCCGATCACCGAGGAGCCGATCGGCGTCTCGCCCCACGCGAGCCCCGCCGACGTCGACCGGGCGGTCGCGGCGGCGCGGGCGGCGTTCGATCGCGGCCCGTGGCCGCGTCTGGCGCCGGGAGAGCGCGCCGCGGTCATGGCCCGCCTCGTCGAGAGCCTGACCGAGCGTGCCGATGCGCTCGCGGAGCTCATCACCGACGAGATGGGCTCCACCATCTCGTTCTCGCGTGCCGTACAGGCGGGCTTCGCTGTCAAGACCCTCGACTACTACCGCGCCCTGGCGGCCGGCGCGAGCTTCGAGCAGGTGCGCAGCGACGGTGGCGCACTGGTGGTGGAGGAGCCGGTCGGCGTGGTCGCCGCGATCGTCCCGTGGAACTTCCCGCAGATGATCACCATGATGAAGCTGGGGCCCGCGCTGGCGGCCGGCTGCACCGTCGTGCTCAAGCCGGCGCCGCAGACGGCGCTGGACTCCTACATCCTGGCCGAGGCCTGCGCGGAGGCAGGACTGCCGGACGGCGTCGTCAACATCGTTCCCGCCGGCGCCGAGGCGGGCGAGCACCTGGTCACCCGGCCGGACGTCGACAAGGTGAGCTTCACCGGCTCGACCGCGGCCGGCAGCCGGATCGCCGCGCTCTGCGGTCAGGACGTCCGCCGCGTCACGCTCGAGCTCGGCGGGAAGTCGGCCGCGATCGTGCTCGAGGACGCCGACGTCCCAGCCGCCGTCGCTGCGGCGCGCATGTCGGCGTTCGCCAACGCGGGCCAGGCGTGCGTGGCGCAGACCCGCTTCGTCGTGCACCGCGAGCGCTACGACGACGTCGTCGACGGCCTCGCCGAGCTCGCCCGCTCGCTGAACGTCGGCGACCCGCGCGAGCCCGGCACCGACGTCGGGCCGCTGGCCACCGCGCAGCAGCGCGCCCGCGTCGAGTCCTACATCTCGTCGGCGCGCGAGGACGGCGCCCGCGTCGTCGCCGGCGGCAAGCGCCCCTCGGGCGTGCAGCGCGGCTGGTTCATCGAGCCGACGGTGATCGCCGACGCCCGCAACGACATGCGCGCCGCGCGCGAGGAGATCTTCGGCCCGGTGGTCTGCGTGATCCCGGCGGCGAACGACGAGGAGGCCATCGCCATCGCCAACGACTCGGACTACGGGCTGGGCGGATCGGTGTGGACCGCCGATGTCGAGCGCGGCCTGGCCGCCGCGCGGGCGGTTCGCACCGGCCGCTGCTCGATCAACGGCGCGGCGCTCGGCGTCGACGTGCCGTTCGGCGGCTTCAAGCGAAGTGGCTTCGGGCGCGAGTGGGGGCCAGAGGCACTGCGGTCATACCTTGAAATCAAGGCTATCGGCGTCCCTGTCGGCTATCTGCACTGATGCAGAAAATCAACCTGAGTTCAGTTTGACTCAGAGCGTTTGAAGTCGTAGACTCGCGCCATGGAGACAGCCATCGTCGTCGCATTGACCGAGGACGTTCTGGAAGGCGGCCGTGTCGTCGTCGACGTGGACGGCACCGAGGTCGGGATCTTCCGCCTGGACGGCCAGCTCTTTGCCTGGGAGAACCGCTGCGCGCACGCCGGCGGGCCGGTGTGCCAGGGCGTGCTGATGAACCGGGTCGTCGAGCGTCTCGACGACGAGAAGCGCAGCCTCGGCGACGACTTCTCCGACGAGCTGCACATCGTCTGCCCCTGGCACGGCTACGAGTACAACGTCCGCACGGGCCGCCACCCCAGCGACCCGGGCGCGCGGCTGCGCCGCGTCGAGGTCGAGGAGCGGGAAGGCGAGATCCTTGTCAGCTTCTGAGGCCGTCGAGGCGGCGCGAGCCCTGCTCAGCGACCAGACGTCGGTGTCGCAGGCCGATCTCTCCGCGCTGTTGAGCGCCGCCATCAAGCTGTACACCGCGCTGTCGCCCGAGCCCTATGGCGACGAGGCGCTGGCCGGCCTCACCGTCACGCCGACCGAGGCGTGCATCGTTGCCTCGGCGCTGCTGCATTCCCAGTCGCTGACCCCCTTCGAGTTCTCCGTGTGGTTCGCCACCGCCGGGAGGTAGACACCCATGCCCGTTGATCCGCGTGTGACCCCGCTCGTCCCGATGCACGACCGCTTCACCTCGGAGCGGGAGATGCTCGCCCACGCCCGCCAGCAGGCGGACGAGCTGGGCCTCGACGACTACTTCGTCGTCGACGTCGACTCGCACCGGGACCCGACGTCCGCCTGGCCCGAGGTGCTCCGCTACATGGAGAACCCGGTCATGCGCTTCAACTCCCAGCACGACTACGAGGCGATGGGGCACACGCAGTTCGTGCCCACGCCGGGCGGTCGCGGCTTCATGTTCCAGGCCATGCACGGCCGCGTGCCCCATCAGGAGCTCACGCGCGAGGACCTCGGGCCGATCGACGTGCCCCGTGACGTCGAGCTCTGCCGCCGCGCGATGGACGCGATGAGCATCGACGTGCAGGTCGTGTTCCCGACCTCGCTGCTGTCGCTGGGCATGTCGCCCATGCCGATGGGCGAGTCGCAGGTCGCCTACGCCTACAACAAGTGGATGGTCGAGGAGTTCTGCAGCCGCGACGAGCGCCTGAAGTTCCTCCCGTTCCTGCCGTTCAAGGACCCGGACATGTGCATCCGGATGGTGCGCGAGTTCGCCTCGAACCCCAGCGTGTGCGGCTTCCTCGTGCACCAGCATCCGCTACGACCCGGTGCACGACAACAAGTACATGCGCCTGTACGCGGAGATCGAGGAGACCGGGCTGCCGCTCGCCTTCCACGCCGGTCCGACGTGGGAGGACGACTGGATGAAGACGATGAACCGCTTCTCGTCGATGCACGCGATCTCGTTCGTGCACTGCAACATCGTCCACATGACCAACTGGCTGATGAACGGGCTGCCGGAGCGCTTCCCGAAGCTCAAGGTCATCTGGGTCGAGAGCGGCCTGGCGTGGGTGCCGTTCCTCATGCAGCGCCTCGATCACGAGTACCTCAAGCGGACCTCCGAGGCGCCGCTGCTCAAGCGCAAGCCGAGCGACTACATGCGCGAGATGTTCTACACGTCGCAGCCCATGGAGATGGACGATCTCGGCCTGCTCGAGTCGACGCTGAACGCGATCAACGCCGAGACCCAGCTGGTGTACGCGTCGGACTGGCCGCACTGGGACTTCGACCTGCCGAGCATCTTCCTGGACCTGCCGTTCCTCGACGAGCAGGCCAAGCGCAACATCCTCGGCCTCAACGCCGCCAAGCTGTTCAACCTCGACGTGCCCGCGCTGCAGGGCACCGTCGGCTGAGCGCGGCACGCATGTCCGAGGCGACGCTACGACGTCATCGTCGTCGGCGCGGGCTTCTCCGGCCTGTACGCGCTGCACCGCCTGCGCGGCCTTGGGCTGTCGGTGCGCGTGCTGGAGGCCGGCGGCGGCGTCGGGGGCACGTGGTACTGGAACCGCTACCCCGGCGCGCGCTGCGACATCGAGAGCGTGGACTACTCCTACTCGTTCGACGACGAGCTCCAGCAGGAGTGGACGTGGAGCGAGCGCTATCCGGCGCAGCCGGAGCTGCGGCGCTACCTCGAGCACGTGGCCGATCGCTTCGACCTGCGCCGCGACATCCAGCTCGACACGCGCGTCACCGACGGCCCGCTACGACGAGGTCGCCGGCCGCTGGCCGATCGACACGCAGGACGGCGAGCAGCTTCTCGGCGTCCTACTGCGTCATGGCGACCGGGATGCTCTCGGTGCTCAAGCGTCCCGACTTCCCGGGCGTCGACGACTTCGAGGGCGAGTGGTTCCACACCGCGCGCTGGCCGCGAGGGCGGCGTCGACCTCGCCGGCCAGCGCGTCGGCATCGTCGGCACCGGGTCCACCGGGATCCAGGCCGCGACCACGATCGCCGAGCAGGCCGAGCCACCTGTTCGTCTTCCAGCGCACGCCGAACTACAGCCTGCCGGCGCAGAACCGGCCGCTGCCGGCGGACGAGGCCGAGGCGATCAAGGTCGACGTACGGCGAGCGCCGGCGCCAGGCGCGCGAGTCGTTCATCGGCGTGCCCGTCGACGCTCGCCGACGCGGCGGCGGTCGAGGCGACCGACGCAGGAGCGGGCGCAGGCGTTCGAGACGCGCTGGCAGCAGGGCGGGCTCAACCTCATGAGCGCGTTCAACGACCTGCTCGATCAACGCCGAGGCCAACGAGCACGCCGCGGAGTTCGTGCGCTCCAAGATCCGCGCGACGGTGAAGGACGCCGCGGTCGCCGAGCGGCTGCAGCCGCGCGGCTACGCGATCGGGACCAAGCGCCTCTGCGTCGACACCGGCTACTTCGAGATCTTCAACCGCGACAACGTCACGCTCGTCGACGTGCGCGAGGCGCCGATCGAGGCGATCACGCCGCGCGGGCGTGCGGACCGCCGACGCCGAGTACGAGCTCGACGTCCTCGTGTTCGCCACCGGCTTCGACGCGATGACCGGCGCGCTGCTGAGCATCGACGTGCGCGGCCGGGACGGCGAGTCGCTGCGGGACAAGTGGGCCGCCGGCCCGCGGACGCTACCTCGGCCTCGCCACCGCCGGCTTCCCCAACCTCTTCATCGTGACCGGCCCCGGCAGCCCCTCGGTGCTGAGCAACATGGTGCTGTCGATCGAGCAGCACGTCGAGTGGATCGCCGACTGCATCGCGCACCTGCGCGCGCGGCGGCATGACGTCGATCGAGGCGACGCCGGAGGCCGAGGACGGCTGGGTCGCGCACGTCGCGCAGGTCGCCGAGTACACGCTCCACGGCGCGGCCGAACAGCTGGTACAACGGCGCGAACATCCCGGGCAAGCCGCGCGTGTACATGCCCTACATCGGCGGCGTGGGGGAGTACCGCAAGATCTGCGACGGCGTCGCCGCCCGCGGGCTACGAGGGCTTCCTGCTCGACGACGCCGCGTGACAGCACCAGCGAGGCGCTTGCTTCCGCGCCGATACGAATGAGCTCAGGTCAGACAACCACGGAGGAGAAACGATGACCGACGTAGCCACGACCCATCCCATTTCGACGGCGACCGCCACGGGCGCTCGAGCGCGAGCTCTTCGGCCACGTGATCGACGGCGAGACCGTGCCGTCGCTCGACGGCGCGACGATGCCGGTGATCGATCCGGCCACCGGCGAGCAGATCGCCACCGCGGCGTCCGGCTCGGCCGCCGACGTCGCGCGGGCCGTGCGCTCCGCGCGCGCCGCGTTCGACGACGGCCGCTGGCGCCACCTGCCGCCGCTCGAGAAGGAGCGCCGGCTGCGCCGGCTCGCCGACCTGCTCGCCGAGCAGCGGCGACGCTGTTCGGCGAGCTCGACGTCCTCGACGCCGGCCTGCTGCGCTGGTACACGACCTTCATCGTCGAGGCGGCCGTCTCGAGCATCGAGTACTACGCGGGCTGGCCGACGAAGCTCGAGGGCACGATCCCCGCGACGCCGCCGGAGTTCGCGGTCTCCGAGGTGCGCGAGCCGGTCGGCGTCATCGGCCTCATCACGCCGTGGAACGGCCCGACCGTCGTGCTCGGCTTCGTCGCCGGCGCGCTGGCCACCGGCAACTGCGTCGTGCTCAAGCCCGCCGAGCAGACGCCGATGGCCGCGGTGCTCATGGCCGAGCTGGCGCTCGAGGCCGGCATCCCGCCCGGCGTCTTCAACGTCGTGCAGGGCGTCGGCGAGGTCGTCGGGCGCGGCGCTCGTCGACTCGCGCGAGACCGACATGATCTCGTTCACCGGCTCGGTGCGCCACGGGCAGCGCGATCCAGGCCGCGGCGGCCAAGCGCGTCAAGCGCGTCGGCCTCGAGCTCGGCGGCAAGAGCGCCTTCATCGTCTTCCCCGACGCCGACCTCGACGCCGCGGTCGCCGCGGCCACGATGGGCGTCTGGGGCGCGTCGGGCCAGGTCTGCACCGCCGGCACGCGCGTGCTGCTGCACCGCGACATCCACGACGAGGTCGTCGAGCGCATCGTCGGCGCCTCGCGCGACATGCGGCTCGGCTCCGGCTTCGACCCGGGGACGCAGATGGGCCCGCTGGTCTCGGCCGAGCAGCTCGAGCGCATCCAGCGCTACGTCGCGATCGGCCGCGACGAGGGCGCCGAGCTCGCCCTCGGCGGCGAGCGCCACGGCGACGTCGGGTTCTTCCACGAGCCGACCGTCTTCACCGGCGTGCGCAACGACATGCGCATCGCCCAGGAGGAGATCTTCGGGCCGGTGATGTCGGTGCTGCCGTTCGCCTCCGAGGAGGAGGCCTACGCGGATCGCCAACGACACCGAGTACGGGCTCGCCGCCGGCGTGTGGACGAGCGACCTCGCGCGCGCCCACCGCGCCGGCCGCGCGCTGCGCGTCGGGACCGTGTGGGTCAACACGTACCAGATGGTCTACCCGTCGGTGCCCTACGGCGGCTTCAAGCTCTCGGGTCACGGCAAGGCGCTCGGCCGCGCGTCGATCGAGGAGCTCACGCAGATCAAGAGCGTGTGGATGAAGGTCGAGTAGCGCCGCACACGCAGCGACACCGCGCTCCCTCGCCGCCCGGCCCTTGCGCCGGGCGGTTGTGCGTTAACGCCGCACAAGCAGTACCAACATGAGCTCGGATTCAGCCACGCGTGACTGTGCAGCTGCAGCGGTCAGAGACACGAATTTCACGAAACTGTATTGACATCAGTTCAGGAATGAGCTAGCGTCCGCCATCGTTGCTTGGGGAGGCGCGATTGCCGCCCCCGATCCAGGAGGAGAGAGAGCCGGACCATGTCCCCCGCGACGCCCACTGCCGTGCGCGACGCCCTACGCGTCACGCGCCTTTCGAAGACCTTCGCCGGCGACGCAGGCGCTCATCGACGCGTCGCTCGACATCCGCCCCGGCGAGGTCCACGCGCTCGTCGGTCAGAACGGCTCGGGCAAGTCCACGCTCATCAAGACGCTGGCCGGCTACCACGCGCCCGACGCCGGCGCGACGGCCGAGCTCGGCGGCGAGCCGTTCGCCCTGGGCCACGAGGTCCCGGCGGGCCTGCACTTCGTCCACCAGGACCTCGGCCTCGTCCTCGAGCTCAACACCATGGACAACCTCGCGCTGCGCGGCGGCTTCGCCCGCGGCGCCGGCGGCCGCGTCCGCTGGCGCGAGCAGGAGCAGCTGACCCATCGGGTCCTCGAGCGCTTCGACGTCGACCTGGACATCCACCGGCCGCTCGCGCAGGCGACGCCCGTGCAGCGGACCGTCGTCGCGATCGCCGCGGCGCTGCAGGACTGGCACGGCGGCAGCGGCGTCCTCGTCCTCGACGAGCCGACCGCCGTGCTGCCGCACGAGGAGGTCGAGCGGCTGTTCGCGATGGTGCGCGAGGTCGCAGCGCGCCGGCACGAGCGTGCTGTACGTGTCGCACCGCCTCGACGAGATCTTCGAGATCGCCGACCGCGTCACCGTCCTGCGCGGCGGGCGCGTGGTGACGACGCTGCCGGTCGACGAGACCGACGCACGCGGGCTGGCCGGCCTGATGGTCGGCGCCGACGTCGACCCCGACTACCGCGCGCCCGTCGCCGACGCGGCCCGCCGCGCCGGTCGTCCTGGAGGCCCGCGAGGTCACCGGCACGCGCCTGCGCGGCGTCGACCTCGACGTGCACGAGGGCGAGATCCTCGGCATCGCGGGCCTGGCCGGCAGCGGCATGCAGGAGCTGGCCTACGCCCTGGCCGGCAAGGCGCCGAGCACCGTCAGCGGCCGCATCCGGCTGCCGCGAGCGCGCGCCCGAGTGGCTGCGAGATCGCCGACGCCGAACGGCTCGACATCCCGCTCGTGCCCGCCGACCGCGGCCGCGAGGGCATCGTCGCCGAGTTCTCGGTCGCCGAGAACCTGTCGCTCTCGGTCCTGGGCCGGCTCGGCTCGCGCGGCAAGCTCAGCCACGGCGCCGAGGGCGCGCTCGTCGGGCGCTGGACGCGGGCGCCTGGAGGTCAAGGCGAGCAGTCCGGCGGCGCTCATCTCGACGCTGAGCGGCGGCAACCAGCAGAAGGTCGTGCTGGGCCGCTGCCTGGCGCGCGACCCGGAGCTGCTCGTGCTCAGCGAACCGACCGCGGGCGTCGACATCGGCACCCGCGTCGCGATCTACGACCTGATCGCGGGGCTGGCCCGCGACGGCCTGACCGTCGTCGTGTCGTCATCCGACGTCGGCGACCTGCTGGCCATGTGCACCCGCATCGTGGTCCTGCGCAACGGCCACGTCGCCGCTGAGCTCGGGGCCGAGGGACTGACCGAACACGCGCTCGTGCGCGCAATGGAGGGAGAGGAACGTGTCCATGACGCAGTCTGAGGTGATCGTGCCGACGGCCGACCGCAGTGCCATCCCGGAGGCGGTGCGCGCGCACGCGGCTGCGCCGTCGGCCGCGCGGCTCGTGCGCGGCCTGGGCGTCGATCGCATCGGCGCCGTGTACGTGTGGCTGCTCATCTGCGTCGTCTTCGCGGTCTGGGTGCCCAACGAGTTCGCGAACGTCGCCACCGCCAAGCAGATCCTCAACGCCAACGCGATCACCGCGCTGGCCGCGCTGGCCGTCATCGTGCCGCTGGCGACGCGCACGTTCGACCTGTCGTTCGCGTTCACGATGACGCTCAGCGGCGTCACAGCCGCGCACTTCGTCGCCGTCGGCACGCCGCTCGCGCTGGCTGTCCTGCTGGGGATCCTGGTCGGGATGGCGATCGGCCTGGTCAACGCGTTCGTCGTCGTGACGATGCGCATCGACTCGTTCATCGCGACGCTCGCGACTGGATCGCTGATCGCAGTCGTTCATCACGATGGCCACCGGCGACACGCCGATCCAGAGCATCAAGCTGTCGGGCGGCTTCTCGAAGATCGGCCAGACCGACATCAACGGCATCACGCTGCCGGTCCTCTACGCGATCGTCTTCGCGTTCGCGATCTGGTACCTGCTCGAGCACACGGCGACCGGCCGTCGCCTGTACGCCACCGGGTTCAACCCCGAGGCGGCGCGGCTGGCCGGCGTCCGGGTCGAGCGGCTGCGGTTCGTGTCGCTGATCGCCTCGGGCGTGCTGGCCGGCGTCGCCGGCGTGGTGCTCGCCTCGACGCTGCAGTCGGGCTCGCCGTCGGCCGGCGCGCCGTTCCTGCTGCCGGCCTTCGCCGCCGCCTTCCTCGGCGCGACCCAGCTCAAGCACGGCCGCTTCAACGCCTGGGGCACGATCATCGCGGTCCTGCTGCTCGGCACCGGGACCACCGGCCTCGGCCTGGCCAGCGCCCCGCAGTGGGCGGCCAACATGTTCGTCGGCGTGGTGTTGATCGCCGCGCTCGCCGTCACCGGCATCCAGCGGCGCGCCAGCCGAAGCGCCGGCGCCAAGCGTACGTGGGGCCGACTGCGCCCCAGCACGGCCGGCTGACCCAGCGGTCGCACCAGCACGCACACCAGGTCACCGACCCACAAGAGAGTCACCAAGGAGGATGCACATGTCCCCGCTCACATCGGCGTGGAGCAGGTACCGGCGCGGCGCCGGCGTCGTGGCCGTTGCGATGGCGCTCGTCGTCGCCGCAGGTTGTGGTTCGAACGACAAGCAGCTCCGGCTCCGGTAGCTCGGGATCGTCGCGTCCCAGAGCAGCAGCAAACGCGACGCTCGCGCAGGCCAAGGCGGTCCTGGCACAGGCGACCAAGCGGCCGACCGACATCACCGTGACGACGCCGGTCGGCAAGGACATTCCGACGGGCAAGAAGCTCGTGTTCATCAGCTGCGGCGCCGCGGCGTGTCAGGCGCAGGGCAAGATCGTCGCCGAGGCGGCCGTCCAAGCTCGGCTGGACGTCGAAGACGATCGCCACCGACGGCTCGCCGCAGCAGATCCAGAGCGGCTTCGACACCGCGCTGCGCAGCGGCGCCGACGGCATCATCCTCAACGCCGCGACTCGCGCCGCGATCGCCAAGCAGCTCAAGGCGGCACAGGCCAAGAAGGTGGCCTTCGTCGGCTGCTGCTCGACCGAGAAGGTCGGGCCGGACTACCTCTACAACACGAGCACGCCCGAGCAGAACGCGCGGACATCGGCAAGTACCTCGCGGCCGCTGATCGCCAGCGACAGCGGCGCCAAGGCCAACACCCTGTACGTCGACATCCCGGCGTTCACGATCCTCGCCTCGCTCGGCACGTCGCTCAAGCAGGACTACGCCACGTACTGCCCGGGCTGCGATTACGCGAAGATCGACGTGCCGCTGCCGCGCCTGGCGGACTCGCCGCAACATCATCGTCTCGTACCTGCGCAGCCATCCGAAGGTCAACTACGTCGCGCTCTCGGTGACCGACGCGCTCGGCACGGGCCTGCCCGGCCGCGCTGAAGGCCGCCGGCCTGACGAAGGTCAAGATCGTCGGCCAGGGCGGCGACCCGACGGCCTTCCAGGCGGTCGCCCAGGGTCAGATCCTGGGGCTCGTGCCGTTCGACTACTACAACGTCGACTACCAGATGGTCGACGCGCTCGCGCGGCACTTCGCCGGCGTGAAGGTCGAGCAGACGCCGCCGCCGCGGTGGCTCGTGACCAAGGACAACCTGCCCGAGCGACTACACGAAGATGTTCCCGAACGTGGAGGACTTCGAGTCCCAGTTCCATGCAGCTCTGGGGCAAGGCGTAGGACTCGATCGATGTCCTCCCGGGCGGGGACCGGTTCGCGCCGGTCCCCGCTCGACAGGACGTCGGAGAGGATCAGCAGTGAGCGCCGCGATCGCCGGCCTCGGCATCACCGAGATGGGCAAGGTCTACGGGCGCACGGCGTCGGACTTCGCCGGCGAGGCGCTCGCCCTGGCGCTCGACGACGCCGGCCTTGCAGGCCGGCGACGTCGACGGGCTGCTGATCAACGGCAACCAGTCGGCCGAGATGGTGCCGACGCTGCAGTTCTCGCTCGGGCTGACCGACCTGACGCTCGTCAACGTGATGAGCGCCTTCGGCTCGACGGCCGGGACGATGCTCCAGTACGCGGCGCACGCGATCGCGACGGGCCAGGCGAGCGTCGTCGCCTGCCTGTACGCCGACGCGCCGCTGCGCGAAGGCGGCTCGATCTCGCAGTCGGGCTACAGCGGCCGGCGCTTCGACGCCCCAGGCCTGGCCGGGCTGCGCTTCGCCTACGGCGACTACGGGCCGGCCAACTCCGGCTACGCGATGGCGCTGCGCCGGCACATGCACCTCTTCGGCACGACCCACGAGCAGCTCGGCACGATCGCGGTCGGCCAGCGCGCGTGGGCCGCAACTGAACCCGCACGCGCAGATGCGCAAGCCGATGACGCATCGACGACTACCACGCCTCCCGCTGGGTCGTGGAGCCGCTGCACCTCTTCGACTGCTGCCTGGTCTCCAACGGCGGCGTCGCCGTGATCGTCACCTCGGCGCAGCGGGCGCGCGACCTGCGCCAGCCGCCGGTCTACCTGCGCGGCTTCGGCCAGTGCGCGCCCGGCGACACCGGGCGCGGCGACCGCGATCCGGGCGTCCACACGGGCGCCACGAAGGCGGGCGCGACGGCGCTGCGCCAGGCCGGCATCGAGCTGGCCGACGTCGACGTGCTCGAGCTGTACGACTGCTACACCTACACCGTCCTCGTCACGCTCGAGGACTACGGGTACTGCGCCAAGGGCGAGGGCGGCGACTTCGTCGCCGACGGCAAGCTCGGCCCGGGCGGCGCGCTGCCCTGCAACACCGGCGGCGGCCAGCTGTCCTCGTACTACATGTGGGGCTTCACGCCGCTGTCCGAGGGCGTGATCCAGGCGCGCGGCCAGGCCGGCGAGCGGCAGGTCGCCAAGCACGACCACGTCCTCGTCTCCGGCAACGGCGGCGTCCTGACGTTCCACTCCACGACGATCCTCAGCCCGCACGAGGGAGGCGCCTGACATGACCACCTCGATCGCCGCGCCGGCCAAGCCGGTGCCCGTCCCCGACGAGCCGAGCGCGCCGTTCTTCGACGGCGCGCTGGACGGCACGCTGATGCTGCGGCGCTGCCGCGCGTGCAACACCTTCATGTCGCCGATCGCCGGCATCGGCGCGCCGGTCCGGCCGCGCTGCGTGACCTGCTTCTCCGGCGACCTCGAGTGGGCGCCCTCCAGCGGCCGGGCGACGCTCTACAGCTTCGTGATCATGCACCAGCTCTACGACGAGGCGTTCGCCGCGGACATCCCCTACAACATCGCCGTCGTCGAGACCGAGGAGGGCGTGCGGCTCACCAGCCAGGTCGTCGACTGCCCCAACGAGGCGCTGCGAGATCGGGATGGCGCTCGAGGTCGTCTTCGAGCGGGTGCAGCGAGACGGTCGCCGTTCCCAAGTTCCGGCCGGCGCCATGAGCTACGACCACGTCATCTACGAGAAGCGCGGCCACGTCGCCTACGTGACGCTCAACCGGCCCGAGCGGATGAACGCGCTGGACGCGCACTCGCACGCCGAGCTCATCGAGATCTTCGACGACTTCGAGCCCGACGACGACGCCTGGGTGGCCATCATCACCGGCGCCGGCGACCGCGCGTTCTGCGCCGGCAACGACCTCAAGGCGACGGCCCAGGCGTCGGCCAACGGCGAGCGGCGCGTCGGGCCGGGCGCGCGCTTCGCCGCGATCACGCGCGGCTACGACTGCCCCAAGCCGCTGATCGCCGCCGTCAACGGCGTGGCGGCGGGCGGCGGCTTCGAGATCGCGCTGGCCTGCGACGTCGTGATCGCCGCCGACAGCGCGCGCTTCGGCCTGCCCGAGCCGCGCGTCGGCCTGATCGCCGGCGCCGGCGGCATCCACCGGCTGACCCGCCAGATCCCGCTCAAGCAGGCGATGGGCATGTTGCTGACCGGGCGCCTGGTGCCGGCCGACGAGGGCCACCGGCTCGGCTTCGTCAACGAGGTCGTCCCGGCGGCCGAGCTGCCGGCCGCGGCGGAGCGCTGGGCGGGCGCGATGCTCGAGTGCTCGCCGCTGCTGCTGGCGCTCACCAAGGAGGCGGCGCAGGCCGGCTTCGGGCTGCCGGTCGACGAGGCGATCGCGCGCGACTGGGACGAGCGCATCCCGCGGATGCTCGCCTCCGCAGGACTACGTCGAGGGACCGAAGGCGTTCGCCGAGAAGCGGCCGCCGGCCTGGACGGGGCGGTGACGGCGTGACGCTCAAGCTCGGCCTGAGCACCGGCCTGCTCACCGGCCCCGCCCTGCTGTCCGACGGCCTGGCGTGGGTGCAGGAGGCCGAGCGCCTCGGCTTCGACTCGATCTGGTCGTCGGAGACCTACGGCAGCGACGCGCTGACGCCGCTGGCCTGGTGGGGCTCGCAGACCGAGCGCGTCAAGCTCGGCACGACGATCATCCAGATGAGCGCGCGGCGCCCGACCGCGACGGCGATGGCGGCGATGACCATGGACCACCTCAGCGGCGGGCGCTTCATGCTCGGGCTCGGCGTGTCCGGGCCGCAGGTCGTCGAGGGCTGGTACGGCGAGCCGTTCGCCAAGCCGCTGGCCCGCACGCGCGAGTACGTCGGCATCGTGCGCGACGTGGTCGCCCGGCGCGCGCCGGTCGGCTCCGATGGCCCGCACTACCCGCTGCCGCTCGACGGCGACCGTGCCGGCACCACCGGCCTCGGCAAGCCGCTGAAGTCGATCCTGCATCCGCTGCGCGAGCGCATCCCGACGTTCCTCGCCGCCCAGGGACCCAAGAACATCGCCTTGGCGGCCGAGATCGGCGACGGCTGGCTGCCGCTGTACTACTCGCCCGTACCACGACGCCGAGCTGTACCGGCCGTGCCTCGAGGAGGGCTTCGCGCGGCGCGGCGGCGCGCCGGCGGAGTTCGAGATCGCGCCGTCGGTGCCGTTCATCGTCGACGACGACGTCGAGCGCGCCGCCGACACGCTGCGGCCGATGTACGCCTTGTACTTCGGCGGGATGGGCGCGCGCGACATGAACTTCCACCAGCAGGTCGTCATCCGCATGGGCTACGGCGACGTCGCGCGCAGGATCCAGGACCTGTACCTGGACGGCAAGAAGGACGAGGCGGCCGCGGCCGTGCCGACGAAGCTCATCGAGCAGCTCGCGCTGATCGGGCCGCTCGGACAAGATCCGCCACGACCTCGAGGCCTGGCGCGCGTCGCCCGGTCACGACGATCCTCGTCGCCGGCCCGCAGCAGCGGCTGCGCCAGGCCGCGGAGCTGGTGCTGGGCGGATGAGCGCGCCGCGCCCGACACCGCTCGCGGGCGTGCGCGTGATCGACATGGCCGAGGGCCGCGGCGAGATGTGCGGGCGCTACCTCGCCGACCTGGGCGCCGACGTGGTGCGCGTCGAGCCGCCGGGCGGCGCGGCGTCGCGCGGACAGGCGCCGCTGCACGAGGGCGTCAGCCTGCCGTTCGCCGATCAACAACCTGGGCAAGCGCAGCGTCGTCGCCGACCTCGACGACCGCCGCAGGGCGCGACCGGCTGCGGCGGCTGCTCGACGGCGCGGACATCTGGATCGAGACCAGCCGGCCGGGCGCGCTGGAGGCCGCTCGGGCTCGGCCCCGACGACGTCCGCGCGCGCAACCCGCGCCTCGTCGTGGTCTCGATCACCGACTTCGGCCGCACCGGCCCCTACCGCGACTGGGTGGCGACCGACGCGACGCTCCTGGCCATGGGCGGCGTGCTGAGCCGCTCCGGCCTGCCGGGCCGCGAGCCGCTGATGCCGCCGGGCGAGCTGGCCCTGCAGGCCACGGCGATGCAGGCCGCGTGGGCGGCGCTGGTCGCCTACTGGAACGCGCTGGAGTCCGGCGCCGGCGACCACATCGACTTCTCGCTGCTACGAGGCGACCGCCCAGGTCGTCGACCCGGTGCTCGGCACGGTCGGCACCGCGCAGGCCGCCGGCTACGAGCGCACGCGCGACCGGCCGGCGCCCGGCCCGTACCCGATCTTCCGCTGCCGCGACGGTCACGTCCGGCTCGTGCTGCTGGCGCCGCGCCAGTGGCACGCGATGCGCGCCTGGCTCGGCGAGCCCGACGAGCTGCAGGACCCCGCGCTGGACACCATCAAGGGGCGCGCCGGACGCCGCCGACCTGCTGCACGCGGTCTTCGAGGAGCACTTCCGCGACCGCGGCAAGCACGAGCTGACGCTCGAGGGCCAGGCGCGCGGCGTGCCGATCGCGCCCGTGCTGACGCCCGCCGACGTCCTCGCGGCCGACCACTTCCGCGCGCCGCGGGGCGATCGCGCCGGTCGAGCTCGCCGCCGGCCTGGAGGCCGACGCGCCCGTCGGGTTCGCCGAGATCGACGGCCGGCGCGTGCGGCCCGGGTCGCGAGCGCCGCAGCCGGGCGAGCACGACGACGAGGTCCTGCGCCGAGCGCGCCGCGCGCGCGCCGCGCAGCGCGTCGACGCCGGGCCCGGCGCGGCGACCGCTGGCCGGCCTGCGCGTCCTCGACCTCGGCGTGATCGTGGTCGGCGCCGAGCTCGGCCGCCTGTTCTGCGACCAGGGCGCCGACGTCATCAAGATCGAGAGCTCGGCGTTCCCCGACGGCGCGCGCGTCTCGCCGCCGCACTTCGCGGTCGGCCACCGCGGCAGCCGGAGCGTCGGCGTCAACCTGCGCAGCCCGAGGGCGTCGCGGTGCTCAAGCGGCTGATCGCCCGCTCCGACGTCCTGCTGGCCAACTTCAAGCCCGGCACGCTGGAGAAGCTCGGTCTCGGTCCCGACGTGCTGCACGAGATCAACCCGCGCCTCGTCGTCGCGAGCAGCAGCGCGATGGGGGAGAGCGGCCCGTGGAGCACGTGGATGGGCTACGGCCCGCTCGTGCGCTGCGCGTCTGGGCTGACGAGCCTGTCGCGCTACCCCGACGACCCGGACGGCTTCGGCGACGGCACGACGATCCACCCCGACCACTACGCGGCGCGCGTGACCGCCGTCGCGCTGCTCGGCGGCGCTGATCGGCGCGGCGCCGGTCCGGCCGCGGCGCGGTGGTCGCGACCGCGCAGGCCGAGGCGATCCTCATGCAGCTCGGCGCGCTGCTCGTCGAGGAGGGCCTGCGGCCCGGCGCCGTCGGGCCCGCCGGCAACGCCGGCCGCCACGCCGCGCCCTGGGGCGTGTACCCGTGCGCCGGCGACGACGAGTGGTGCGCGGTCTGCGTGCGCGACGACGACGACTGGCGGCGCCTGCGGGCCGCGCTCGGCGATCCGGCGTGGGCCGCCGACGACGCGCTCGCGACGACCGCCGGCCGGATCGCCCGCGGCGCGCGGAGATCGACGACGCAGCTGGCGGCGTGGACGCGCGCGCGAGCGCCGCGCGCGGTCACCGCGACGCTCCAGGCCGCCGGCGTGCCGGCCGGCTTCATGCAGCGCGCCGAGGAGTACCCGGACGACCCGCACCTGCAGGCGCGCGACTTCTTCCGCATGCTCGAGCAGCCCGGGCTGGATCCCATCATGGTGGACAACGTGCCCTTCCGCTCCGAGCGCATCCCCGAGCCGCCGCCGTCGCGCGCGCCCGAGCTCGGCGAGCACACGCGCGAGGTGTGCCTCGAGCTGCTCGGCATGGAGCCCGGCGAGGTCGACCGGCTGGTCGCGGTCGGCGCGCTCGAGGAGCAGGTCCGATCGCCCCTTCCAGCTGACCCCGAACAACAGGAGCTGTCCGATGACGTCCGTCTACCTCCAGGCCCGGCTCAAGCTGAAGTACGGGCAGGTCCCTGCCTTCATGGACACGATGACGAAGGCCCGGCCGCTCGTCGAGAGGCACGGCTGGAAGCTCATCGGCGCGTGGGGAACCGTGATCGGCAACTTCCACGAGGTCACCCATCTCTGGCAGATCGCCGACGCCGACGCGGTGCCGACCGTGCTGGGCAAGCTGGCGGTCGATCCCGACGTTCGGGCCGCTGGTCGGCGGCTTCGCCGAGCAGGTCGAGGAAGAGGTCCTCACCGTGCTCGCGAAGACGCCGTACAGCCCGTAAGCGAAGGGGCTGCCTAGTACGGGATGGCCTGGACCTCGACGTACGCGTCGATGCCCTCGAGCCCGTACTCGCGGCCGAGGCCCGACTGCTTGACGCCGGCGAACGGGCCGCCGAGATCGATGCGGTGCTGGTTGACGGCGACGTTGCCGCTGCGGATGCGCCGCGCGACGGCCTTGGCGTGCTCGGGGTCCGGGCCCCAGACGCTGCCCGAGAGACCGTAGTCCGAGTCGTTGGCGATCGCCACGGCGTCGTCCTCGTCGTCATAGGGGATCACGGCGACCACCGGGCCGAAGATCTCCTCGCGGGCGATCGTCATGGCGTTGTCGACGCCGGCGAAGAGCGTCGGCTCGACGAAGTAGCCGCGCGCGCGGCCGGCGCGGCCGCCGCCGAGGACCAGCCGCGCGCCCTCGGCCGCGGCCCGTGGCGATGTAGCGCCTCGACGCGCGCGCGCTGCGCCTCGCTGATGAGCGGGCCGACGTCGGTCTCGGGGTCGGCAGGGTCGCCGACGACGAACGCGCCGATCGCCTCGCGCAGCGCGTCGACGACCTCGTCGTAGCGCGCGCGAGGCGCGAGCACGCGCGTCTGGTTGTGGCAGGTCTGGCCGTTGTTGGCCATGGTGCTCGGCGCGAGGGCCGCGACGACCGCGTCGAGGTCGATCCCGTCGAGCAGGATCGCGGCGGACTTCCCGCCCAGCTCGAGCGTGCACGGCTTCAGCCGCTCGCCGCACAGCGCGGCGATGCGCCGCCCCGCCGCCGTGCTGCCCGTGAAGCTGATCTTGTCGACCAGCGGGTGCGTGACCAGCGCCTCGCCGGCGACCCGGTCGGCCGGCGACGACGTTCAGCACGCCCGGCGGCAGGCCGGCCTGCGCGAAGACCTCCGCCAGCAGTGAGCCGAACAGCGGCGTCTCCTCCGGCGGCTTGAGGACGACGGTGCAGCCGGTGAGCAGCGCGGGGAGAGCTTCGGGAACGAGAGGCCGAGCGGGTAGTTCCACGGCACGATCGCGCCGACCACGCCGACCGGCCGGCGGCGGACCAGGATCGGCCCGCGCACGCCGGTCCGCTCGTCCTCCCAGGGGAACGTCGCGGCCTGGTCGGCGTGCCAGTCGAGGAACAGCCTGCACGCCGCGGTCTGGGCGGCCGCGACGCGTTGCGGCGAGCCCGACCTCGAGCGTGAGCAGGCGCGCGAACTCCGCGGCGCGCGCGTCGATGAGCTCGCCGGCGCGCCGCAGCACGGCCGCGCGCTCGGCCGACGCCGCGGCCCGCCCAGTCCGCGAAGGCGCCGTGGGCTGCGCGTACCGCGCGGTCGATGTCCATCGGGCCGCCCAGCGCGGCCTGGGCGATGGGCTCCTCGGTGGTCGGGTTGATCACGTCGACGAGGCCGCCGTCGGACGGCGCGACCCACTCGCCCCCGATGAAGAGGTCGCTCCGCCGATCCCATGGCCGTGGTGCTCATCGCTTGCCGCTTCGTCTGCGTGCCTGATATGAGTTCACTTTAGCATGAACCTCCAGGGCAAGATCGCGGCGGTGACCGGCGGCGGAGCGGGGATCGGCGCGGCGATCTGCCGCCGGCTCGCCGCCGACGGCGCGACCGTCGCCGCGCTCGACCTCGTCGCCGGACGCGGCGCAGCGGACGATCGACGTCGCTCGGCGCAGGCCTCGCCCTGGCCGCCGACGTCAGCGACAGCGCCGCCGTCGACGACGCCTTCGCGCGCCTCGAGGCCGAGCTCGGGCCGGTCGACATCCTCGTCAACAACGCCGGCGCCGCGGCGATCGAGCACGTGCGCCGCGTCGCGCCGGCGCTGAGGCGCCAGCGCGAGGAGCTGGCGCAGACCGGCCGCGCGTCGACGCCGCTCGACGCGCTCGTGCGCCTGACCGACGAGGAGTGGCGCCTGGTCATGAGCGTCCACCTCGACGGGACGTTCTACTGCTCGCGCGCGGCGGCGCGCTCGATGGGTCCGCGCGGCAGCGGCGTCATCGTCAACATGGCCTCGGTCTGCGGGATCGAGGGCTGCACCGGCCACCCGCACTACTCGGCCGCCAAGGCGGCGATCCTCGGCTTCACGCGCGCGACGGCCAAGGAGCTGATCGTCCAGGGCATCCGCGTCAACGCGATCGCGCCGGGCTTCATCGACACCGGCGGCGCGCTCGACGCGGGCCGCCATCCGCAGGTCGCGCGCACGCCGGCCGGGCGCCTCGGCACGCCGGAGGAGGTCGCCGCGACCGTCGCGTTCCTGGCCTCCGACGACGCCGCGTACTACGTCGGCGCGACGCTGAGCCCCAACGGCGGCCTGGTCACCGTGTGAGCACGGTGCAGGCGCTGACGCCGGGCGCGCCGTAGACCTGCGTGAAGCCGACGCGGCGCGGGCCCGGCGACCTGGCGGTCGCCGGCCTCGCCGCGCAGCTGCAGCACGACCTCGTGGACCTGGCGCAGGCCGGAGGCGCCGATCGGCTCGCCGTTGGCCAGGCAGCCGCCGTCGGTGTTGACCGGCAGGCGGCCGTCGATGCCGCGTGGCGCCGCTCTGGATCAGCTGCTCCTGCTCGCCGTGCTCGCACAGGCCGGTCTCGGCGAGGTGCATGACCTCGGCGCCGGACTCGGTGTCCTGGAGCTGGGCGACGTCGACGTCGTCGGGGCCGATGCCGGCCTGCTCGAAGGCGGCCGCCGCCGCCTCGGTCGTCGGCGACGGCGCCGACTCGAGCGGGATCGACGGGCTGAAGACCTCGAAGGAGCCGAAGCGGCGCGTGCGGAACGCGACCGAGCGCAGGTAGACCGGCGTGCGCGCCAGCGCCTTGGCGCGCGTCGCCGCGCGCCAGCACGAGCGCGACCGCGCCCTCGCCGGGCGAGCAGAACATGTACTGCGTCAGCGGGTGGTTGACCATCTTGGACGCCAGCACCTCCTCCTCGGACAGCGGCTGGCGGCGCCACGCGTTCGGGTTGCGCGCGCCGTTGTCGAAGGCCTTGGAGGCGACCTTGGCGAGCGTCGACTGCGCTGATGCCGTGCTCGGCCATGTAGCGCTGGATCTTCATCGCGAAGAACTGCGTCGTGAGCATCAGCCCGGTCTCGCCGTACCAGGAGCCGAGGCCCCACTCCTCGGGCAGCGGGTTGAACGCGCCCGGCGGGTGCTTGTCGAAGCCGACGACGAGCGCGATCTCGGCCGCGCCGGCGACGAGCATCGCGTGCGCGGTCGTCAGCGCCGAGCCGCCGGTCGCGCAGCCGTTCTTGACGTTGATGAACGGCACGCCGGTCAGCCCGAGGACCGACACGGTCGTGTCGGCGTTGCCCGCGGCGTCGGAGCCGCCGGCGGCGAAGTCGACGTCCTGCCAGCCGATGCCGGCGTCGGCGAGCGCGGCGCGCGCGGCGATCGCGGCCATCTCGAGGCCCGGACACGCCGGGGTGGCGGCCGAACGGGTGGATGCCGAGGCCGACGATGGCGACGTCGCGTCATTCGCCTCGTCCTCGGCCGGCGCGGAAGGCGTAGGTCAGGCCGCCGTCGCGCCCGGGCGCCGGGATCAGCACGAGCTCCATCGGCATCCCGATGCGCAGCCGCTCGGGGTCGGACTCGGTCAGCCGCGCCTCGACGCGGACCTCGCCCGGCAGCTCGACGTAGCCGACGCCGTAGGGCTCGAAGTCGTCGGCGCTGCCCGCGTACGGCGGCGACTTGGGCGCGAAGCACTGGATCGTCCAGGTCCACAGCGTGCCCGCGCGGGCGAGGCGCCGCTCCTCGACGTCGCGCGACGTGCACGCGGCGCACGACGCCTGGCGCGGGAAGGTGACGACGCCGCAGCGTCCGGCAGCGCGAGCCGATCAGCTGCGGCGCGTCGGCGGTGCCGACGATCAGCGCCGTCGTGCAGGCTGATCGACTCAGTCTGCTGCGACATCGACGCGGTCCGGGGCCTCGAAGGCGATCGCGGGCGAGCGCGCGACCATGTACCGACCATCCGGCCGTCGGCGTCGAGCTGCGCGACGGCGAGGAACGTGCCGATCCGCTCGCCGCTGTCGTCCGCGCGTCTCGCCGAGCGCGAACTCGACGTCGCCCGTCGCTGCCGCCGAAGAGGACGTGGTGCGCCCAGCCGCGCATGTCGCCGGCGTCGATGAAGCGCGCGCAGCTCCTCGCGGCCGCCGACGAACTGGCGGCTGCGCGCGTCCGTCGCCGTCGGCCCACTGGATCGTGAACTCGACGTCGTCGGCGACCAGCTCGAGCGACGAGTGCGGGTCGGGCCCGTCGAGCGCGGCGAAGTAGCGCTCGAAGAACGTCATGCCGCCGCCTCGCGCGCCTCGGCCGCCTCGGGCGTCACGCCGAGCAGCGCGAGGCTGCGGTCGGTGAAGAACGTCGGCGACGCGGTCCAGCGCGACGATGCCCGTTCGGGCCGGTACCAGTGCCAGATGCTGTTGTAGAGGCCGAGGATCGCGCGCGTCAGCAGCCGCGGGTCGCTCTCGGGGATCGCGCCGCGCTGCATCGCGCGCGCCGAGGAAGCTCGCCCAGGCGAACTCGAGGTCGCGCGTGCGCGCGCGCGCGGCCTGCGCGCGCCTCCTCCTCGCGCGGCGAGCTGCTGCGGCCCGACGAGCAGGCCCTGCTCGGCGACGAGCACGCGGTTGCGCTGGACGTCGTGCTCGTCGAGGTCGAAGCAGTCGTCGGATCGACGGCGATCAGCGCCTCGAGCGGGTCGTCGCCGTCGGCGGTGAGCGCCTCGAAGCGCGCGCGGAAGCCCTCGATCGCCTGGTCCATGATCACGTACAGGCAGTGCTGCTTGGACTCGAAGTAGTGGTAGAGCGCGGTCGGCCCGACGCCGACGTCGGCGGCGATGTCGGCCCACTTCGTGTCCTCGTAGCCGTCGCGGCCGAAGCGCTCGGTCGCGGCGGCCAGGATCTCGTCGCGCTTGGCGCTCATCGCCCGACAGCCTATCGAACGACCTGAGGTGAGTTCAAGTCAGACGCGGCTCGCGGCGGCAGCGCACCGCGCGGCCGCTCGATCTCCCGCACGACGTCGCGCTTGACGACCTTCAGCGACGGCGTGCGCGGGAACTCGTCGAAGATCTCGACCGACTCCGGCCACGTGTACTTGGCCACGCCCTCGCTGCTCGAGGAACTCCTGCAGCTCGCGCGAGCGTCGGCGCCGGCGCTGCCCGGCTCGAGGACGAGCGCGGCGCACGCGCGCTCGCCGAGGCGCTCGTCGGGCAGCGGCACGACCGCCACCTCGTGGATCGCCGGGTGGCGCAGGAGCACCGGCTCGAGCTCGGCCGGGACGATCGTCACGCCGCCGCGGCGGATGATGTCCTTGCTGCGCCCGACGTAGACGAGGTGGCCGTCCTCGTCGAGGTAGCCGAGGTCGCCGGTGCGGTAGCCGCCCCAGTCGGTCAGCGACTCGCGCGTCAGCTCGTCGTTGCCGAGGAAGCCGAGGAAGCGGCTCGGCCCGTTGACGACCACGTCGCCGACCTCGCCCGCGCGGCAGCGGCGCGCCGTCGAGGCCGAGGATGCGGATCTCGGTGCCGTCGTAGGGCCGGCCCTCGGTCTTGACCATCTTCGCCTCGGGCTCGTCGCAGGCCGTGCGCGGCGTGGCCGGGCACCTCGGACAGGCCGTAGTCGGCCAGCGGCGGCGACGCCGAACGCCTCGCGCATCGCCAGCGCGGCGCTCGGGCGTCAGGCCCGGGGCGGCGAGCACGCGCATCGAGGACAGGTCGCGCTCGCTCGCCTGCGCGGCCTGCAGCGTGTCGGCGCCGTGGGTCGGCATCAGCAGCACGTACGTGCAGCGGTGGCGCTCGACGAGGCGCAGCGCCTCCTCGGCGTCCCAGCGCGTCATCAGCACGCCGGTGCCGCCGAGCAGCAGCACCGGGAAGTAGCCGAAGACGAAGCGCGCCGACGAAGCCGAACTCGCACACGACGAGCGAGACGTCGTCGCCGCGTGAGCTCCCAGCGCCGGGCGACGCCCTCGGTCGCGTAGCGCAGCGTGTTGCTCGAGTGCACGATGCCCTTCGGCGTCGAGGTCGTGCCCGAGGAGTGCAGGACCAGCGTGACGGTCGTCGGCGGTCGCGCGCGGTGCGGTCGGCCGGCGCGTCGCTCGGCGAACAGCTCGTCGAGCACGCGGCGTCGTCGAGCGCGAGCACGAAGTCGACCTCGTCGCGCCACGCGCGCGGCCTTGGCGATCTCCCGCTCGCCGCCGAAGGCGACGACGCCCTTGGCGCCGCATCTGGCGCGCCCAGCGCCGACAGCTGCGCGACGCTGAACATCGGCGGCAGCGGCGCGACGACCAGCCCGCGGTGCAGGCAGCCGAGCAGCGCGACGACCGCGGCCGATCGAGTGGCGGCCGAGCAGGATCACGACGTCGCCGGGCTCGGCGCCGAGCGCGGCCAGGCGCGCCGAGAGGGCGACCGCGGCGCGGCGCAGCTCGTCGTAGGTGACGTCGCCGTCGTCGAGGATCAGCGCCGACCTTGTCGGGCGCCTCGTCGGCGCGCGCGGCGAACTCGCTCCAGAGGTCGCCGGCGCGCCAGTAGCCCTCCGCGTAGTAGCGCTCGGCCTCCGGCTGGAAGCTCAGCGTGGACATCGGCGCGTCTCTCTCCTCGTCGTCCCATTCTCGCCGAGGCGCCATCGCGTCGCACGCGTCGCCTGAAGTGATATCAGATCAGTAGACTGATACGATCTCAGTTCATGAGACTGGCTGCGACCGAAGCCGAACGCCGGCTGCAGGAGGAGGTGCGCGAGTTCCTGGCCGGCGCCGACGCCTCGACGCGAGCCGGCTGCCGCACGCGCTCGACGAGCGCATCGAGGCGCTGCGCGGCTGGCAGGCGCGCTGCTACGAGGCCGGCTACGTCGGGCCGCGCCTGGCCGCGCGAGTTCGGCGGCGGCGGGCGCCGGCGGTCGAGCAGATCGTCATCGACCAGGAGCTGGCCGCCGCCGGCGCGCCGGAGTTCGTCAACGTCGTCGGCCTCGACGTGCTCGGCCCGTCGCTGCTGCGCTTCGGCGACGACGAGCAGCGCCGCCGCTACATCCCGCCGATCCTGTCGGCCGACGAGATCTGGTGCCAGGGCTTCTCGGAGCCCGAGGCCGGCTCGGACCTCGCGTCGCTGCGCACGCGCGCGGTCGAGCACGACGACCACTTCGTCGTCAGCGGCCAGAAGACGTGGGTCTCGTGGGGGCAGTTCGCGCGCTGGTGCGGCGTGCTGGCGCGCACCGAGCCCGACGCGCCCAGGCACCGCGGCATCTCGATGCTGATCGTCGACATGCGCTCGCCGGGCGTCGAGCTGCGGCCGATGACGCAGATCACCGGCCACGCCGAGTTCTGCGAGCTGTTCCTCGACGACGTCGTCGTCCCGAAGGAGAACCTGCTCGGCGCGCGCGGCGACGGCTGGAAGATCGCGATGCACACGCTCGGCCACGAGCGCGGGACCGCGGCGCTGCCGCGCCAGGTCAAGCTGCGCACGTGGCTGGACCGCGCGGTCGCCGTCGCCGCGAGCGCCGGCTCGACGGCGCGGCGCTGATCGACGACCCCGAGGCGCAGGTCGCGCTGGCGCGCGCGCTGATCGGCATCGAGGTGCTGCGCCACCACGCCTACCGGACGGTCGGCGAGTTCCTCAACGGCGGCGCCGTCGGGCCGGACAGCTCGAGCGTCAAGCTGCTGATGGCCGAGGCCGAGCAGCGCCTCGCCGCGACCGCGCTCGAGGTGCTCGGCCCGACGCTCCAGCACGGCGATCCCGAGCAGCAGGCCGAGGACGCCTTCTGGCACGAGACCTACCTCTACTCGCGCGCCGCGACCGATCTACGGCGGCACGCAGCAGATCCAGCGCGACATCATCGCCGACCGCGTCCTCGGCCTTCCCCAGGAGTAGATCCATGGACCTCGAGCTGAGCGACGAGCAGCGCTGGCTGAGCGAGTCGGTCGAGGCGCTGCTGGCGCGCCACGGCAGCGACCAGCGGGACGGCACGTGGCGCCAGCGCTCGTCGAGTTCGGCGCGCTCGAGCCGTCGGCGGCGACGAAGGCCTCGGCGCGGTCGAGCTGTGCCTGATCGCGCGCGGCGCTGGGCGCGCACCTCGCGCCGGTGCCCTACCTCGGCAGCGCCGCGGTGCGCTTCGCGACCGAGCCTGGCCGGCGGCGAGCGATTCGCGCCTAGCGCTGGCGCTGCTGGAGCCGGGCGGCGGGTGGGGGCTCGAGCGCCGCGCGACGACGATCGACGGCGCCGCGCTGAACGGGCGCAAGGTCGCGGTCGAGCACGCGGCGCGGCGCGACCTCGCTGGCGGTCGCTCGCGTCGGGGCCCGACGGGCCTCGCGCTCGCGCTCGTCGCCCCGGGGCGCCGCGGCGTCGTGACCAGCGAGCAGCCGTGCGTTCGACGCGACGACGCCGCTGTACGGCGTCGCCTTCGACGAGGTCGCGCGTCGAGCCCCGGTCGATCGCCGGCGGCCGAGGCGCCTGCCGCGGCTGGTCGACGATCGGCGGCGCTGCTGGCCGCGGCCGAGGCGGTCGGCGCGGCCGGCCGCGTGCTCGAGCGACGCCTGCGCGTACGCGGCCGAGCGCCGCCAGTTCGGCCGCACGATCGGCAGCTTCCAGGCGCTGCGCCACCTGCTCGCCGACATGTACGTCCGGCAGGCGAGCTCGTGGTCGTCGGTGCTCTACGCCGCCGCCGCGCTCGACGAGGACGCCGACGACGCGCAGCGGACGGCGTCGATCGCCAAGGCCTACGTCTCGCGCGCCGCGCGCGAGGTCGCCCACGGCGCGATCCAGGTCTTCGGCGGCATCGCGATCACCGCCGAGCACCCGGCGCACCGGTACCTGCGCCGGATCGTCGTGCGCGAGCAGCAGTTCGGCGACGCCGCGCACCACGAGCGCGCGCTCGGCCGCGCGCTGGCGCCGCCGCGGTCGTCGAGCCGGTGGCGCGGATGACCACCACCGACGCGCCGGATTCAACGACCCGACCGCCCAGCGGCTGGAGGCGATCACCACCGGCGCCGAGCCCGAGGTCGTCGGGCCGCTGCTCGCCGAGGTGCTGCACGACGAGCGCTGGGCCGCGTGCGACGTCGCGCTGATCGCCGGCGGCAAGTCGAACCTCACCTACCGCGTCGCGCTCGCGACGCGGGCGAGGTCGTGCTGCGCCGGCCGCCGCTCGGCCACATCCTGCCCACCGCGCACGACATGGCGCGCGAGCACCGCGTCCTGGCGGCGCTCGAGGACCGCCCGTGCCGGTGCCGCGCGTCCTGCACCTCGGCGACGCCGACGGCCCGCTCGGCGCGCCGTTCTACGTGATGGAGCGCGTCGTCGGGCACGTCTGCCGCAACGCGCTGCCGCCCGGCTACGCCGACACGCCGGAGCAGCGCGCCGCGATCGGCGACGCGCTCGTCGACGTGCTCGCGGAGCTGCACACGCGTCGATCCGGCGGCCGTCGGCCTGGCCGACTTCGGCCGGCCGGCCGGCTTCATGGAGCGCCAGCTGCGGCGCTGGTCGCAGCAGTGGGACGCGCTCGAAGGCGCAGGAGCTGCCGGCGCTCGACGAGCTGCGCGACGAGCTCGTGCGCACGCGCCCCGAGCAGCGCGCCGCGGCGATCGTCCACGGCGACTACCGGCTCGACAACACGGTCCTGCACCCGACGCGAGCCCGGGCGCATCGTCGCGGTGCTCGACTGGGAGATGAGCACGCTCGGCGACCCGCTCGCCGACCTCGGCGCGCTGCTGGCCTACTGGAGCGAGGCGGGCGACGACGACGTCCGCGCCGCGGCGCGGATCGTGCCGCCGGTCACGGCCGCCGAGGGCTTCCCGACCCGCGCCGAGGTCGTCGACGCGCTACGCGGCGCGGACCGGCTTCGACGTCTCCGACGTCGACTGGTACCAGGCGTTCGCGTTCTTCAAGCTCGCGGTCGTCTGCCAGGGCATCGCCGCGCGCGCCGCCGGCGGCGCGATGCTCGGCTCGGGGTTCGACGAGGCGCAGCGGCTGGTCGCGCCGCTGGTCGCGGCTGGGCGAGCGCTCGTCTCACGCACGGCGAGGCCGCCGTCCACGCTCAGCACGTGGCCGGTGACGAAGCTGCTGCCGCGCGCCGAGCAGGAAGAGCACCGCGGCGTCGAGCTCGCCGGCGCGGCCGCCGCGGCCGAGCGGCGTCCGGGCGAGCAGGAAGTCCGGGGAACGCCTCCGGGTCGTCGCCGAGCTCGGCGGTCATCTCCGAGGCGAAGAAGCCGGGCGCGAGCGCGTTGACGCGGATGCCGTAGCGGCCCCACTGCGACGCCAGCTCGCGCGTCAGCCCGATCATGCCCGCCTTGGACGCGACGTAGGCCGCGTCGGGGATCTCGCCGATCGAGCGCAGGCCCATGACCGACGCGACGTTGACGATCGACGCCGCCGCCGCCGTCGCGCATGCGCGCCGCGGCCAGGCAGGAGCAGCGCGAACGGCGCGGTCAGGTTGAGGTCGACCACGCGGGCGAAGGTCTCGGTGCTCGGTCTTCAGCGCCGGCGCCGTGGCGCCGGCGCCGGCGTTGTTGACCAGCCCGTCGAGCCGGCCGTGGCGCTCGAGCACGCTGCTCGACCAGCCGCTCGCGGTCGTCCGCGTCGGTGACGTCGCAGGTGACGGCGTCGGCGCCCGGCAGCTCCTCGCGCAGCGCGGCGAGCCGCTCGGCCCGGCGCGCCGCGAGCACCGGCACGGCACCGGCGCGCGGCCAGCGCCCGGCGCCATCTGCTCGCCGAGGCCGCTGCTGGCGCCGGTGACGATCACCACACGATCCTTCGCATCGGTGCCGTCGTTGCTCATTTGAATTCAGTTCAATATCATCACGATCGCGTTCGCAACTGACCGCTTGCAGCGTCGCCCGCCGCCCTGCTAAGGTCACTCGACTTCAACTTGGAGGCTCGCCGTGCCGCAACCACGACAGAACGCGACAGCCGCGCGCCCCGTCCTCGCGCAGCAAGCGCGCCGCGATCCTGCGAGGTGGCCACCGCGCTCTTCGGCCGCGACGGCTACGAGCACAGCAAGTGGGCCGACGTGGCCGCCGAGGTGGGCATCGGCTCGACCGCGCTGTACCACTACTTCGAGTCCAAGCTCCACTGCCTCTACGAGATCATGGCCGAGGCGCTGGAGGCCGAGCTCGAGAAGTTCGAGCGGATCACGACAGGAGCACGACGACTTCACGACGGCGCTCGTCGCGGTGCTCACGCGCGTGCTTCGACCTCACCGAGCAGGAGGTCCTGCGCAACCGCGCTGCTGGTCTCCGAGCAGGTGCTGGTCGGCGTCCACCGCGACGTCGGCGCGCGAGGAGGAGGCGCGCCAGCTGGCGCGCGCGCGCACGCGCGACCTCGAGTTCGCGTGGGCGACGTTCCTGACGCGCGGCATGGAGCAGGGCGCGATCCCCGAGGCCGACGCGCGCCTGCTGACCCGCGCGATCCTCGGGCTCTACAACAGCGTCTTCCACTGGTACCGGCCGCGCGGCGACCTCGCGCTCGCCGACGTCGCGGCTTCTACGTCCCGCGCTGCCTCGCGGTCGCCGGGCTGCCGCGGGACCGCGCGCGCGCGGCCGGGCGCCGAAGAAGGCGTCGCGGCCGCGCGCGGCGCCAAGCGCGGTCAGACCGCGACCGGCTCGCGGTAGCGCTGCGTCTCGCGGCGCGCGATCGCCATGTGGTGGACCTCGTCGGGCCCGTCGGCGATCTGCAGGATCCGCGCGACCGCGTAGAGCTCGGCCAGCAGGTGGTCCTGCGAGACGCCGGCGCCGCCGTGCGCCTGGATCGCGCGGTCGATGACCCAGGTGGCGACCTCGGGCGCCGCGACCTTGATCGCCGACACCTCGATCCGCGCGCCGCGGTTGCCGACCGTGTCCATCAGCCACGCGGTCTTCAGGACGAGCAGCCGGACCTGCTCGATCTTCACGCGCGCCTCGGAGATCCACCGCTGCACGACGCCGTGGTCGATGATCGGCCGCCCGAACGTCGAGCGCTCGGCGGTCCGCTGCACATCATCTCCAGCGCCCGCTCGGCCATGCCGATCGCGCGCATCGCGTGGTGGATGCGGCCCGGGCCGAGCCGCTCCTGGGCGAGGCGGAAGCCGTCGCCCTCCTCGCCGAGCAGGTTCGACGCCGGCACGCGGACGTTGTCGTAGACGATCTCCGCGTGGCCGCCGTGCGGGCCGTCGTCGTAGCCGAACAGGCTCGTCGAGCGCACGACGCTGCACGCCCGGCGTGTCCTTCGGGCACGAGGATCATGCTCTGGCGCCGGTGGCGCTCGGCGTCGGGGTCGGTGACGCCCATCACGATCAGCAGCTCGCAGCGCGGCGACATCGCGCCCGACGTCCACCACTTGCGCCCGTTGATGACGTAGTCGTCGCCGTCGCGCTCGATGCGCGTCGCGATGTTGGTCGCGTCCGAGGACGCGACCTCCGGCTCGGTCATCGAGAACGCCGAGCGGATCGTCGCCCTCCAGCAGCGGCTCGAGCCAGCGCGCCTTCTGCTCGGCGCGTCCGAACAGCGACAGCAGCTCCATGTTGCCGGTGTCCGGGGCCGAGCAGTTGAGCGCCTCGGGCGCGATCCACGGGTTGCGGCCCGTGATCTCGGCCAGCGGCGCGTACTGCAGGTTCGTCAGCCCGGCGCCGTGCTCGTGCGCGGCGGGCAGGAACAGGTTCCACAGCCCGCGCGCGCGCGCCTCGCCCTTGAGCTCCTCGATGACCGGCGGGCGTGCCCACGGGTCGGTCGCCTCGGCGACCTCCTCGCGGAAGCGCTCCTCGGCCGGGTAGACGTGCTCGTCCATGAACGCGAGCAGGCGCTCGCGCAGCTCGACCGTCGTGCTGTCGAACGCGAAGTCCATCCCTAGCGGTGCTTCCAGACCGGGTCGCGCTTCTCGAGGAAGGCCTGGACGCCCTCGCGCGCGTCCTCGGACTGGTGCGCGACGTTGCAGGTCATCGACTCCAGCGCGATCAGCGTCTCGGTGTCGCCGTCCAGGCCGCGGTTGGCGGCGAGCTTGGTGATGCGCATCGTGAACGCGCTCTTGTCCTTCATCGGCGCGATGAACTCCTCGATCGCCTCGTCGAGCCGCTCGGTCGGCGCGCTCACGTTGGCCATGCCCCACTCCGCGGCCTCGCTTGCCGGACAGCAGCTTGCCGGTGCAGCAGCAGCTCCTTGGTCTTGCGCAGGCCGATGTAGCGGGGGAGGCGGTAGATCGGCCCCGCGCCGCCGAACAGCGCGCGGCGGATGTGGAAGTCGCCGATCTTGGCGTCGTCGGCCGCGATGCAGAAGTCGCAGGAGATCAGCAGCTCGAAGCCGCCGGCGACCGCGTGGCCCTCGACGACGGCGATCGTCGGCTTGGCCAGGTTGAACGCGCGGTCGAAGGTGCGGGCCGAGACCTGGGCGATCTTCACCGAGTTGTCGGTCGTCCCGAGGAAGTCGGCGTCGAGCATGTTGAGAGGTCGGCGCCCGGCGCAGAACGTGTGGCCGCGGCCGCGGATCAGCACGACGCGCACGTCGTCGTCGTCCTCGGCGCGATCGAGCGCCGCGCCGAGCTGCGTCAGCAGCCCCCAGTTGACGCAGTTCTTGACCTCGGGCCGGTTCAGCCAGAGCGTCGCCACGCCGTCGGCGACCTCGTACTGGACGAACTCCTGCTCGGTGTCCCGGCGGCCGTTCTCCGACGCTGCCTGGACGCTCATCGCTGCTCCTCGTTCATGGCCCGGTCGGACCGAACTGAAGTGAGATCATATCAGCGGGCGCCGATGCCGGCAAGGTCCTGTCACCCGATCGCGCGATCCCCAGGGCCGGCGAGAGCATGGGCAACTGCCGGCGATCTGCCATACTTGAACTCACTTCATGACTCGACACCGATCCCCATCCCGCTGCCGCTCGCCCACGTCGGCTCGGTCAACGCCTGGCTGCTGCCGGGCGAGCCGCTGACGCTCGTCGACACCGGCCCGCGCGACGACGCCGCGCTCGCGGCCCTCGAAGACGGCCTGCGCCGCAGGGCGTGCGCATCGAGGACCTCGAGCTGGTGCTGCTGACCCATCACCACGTCGACCACGTCGGCCTCGCGGCCGACGATCACGCGTCGGTCGGGCGCGACGATCGCGGCGCTGGACCGGCTGGCCGACTACGCCAGCGGCTACGACGGCGAGGTCGAGGAGGACCGCCGCTTCTCGCACCCGCTGATGCGCCACCACGGCGTGCCCGAGCAGGTCGTCGCGGCCGACGAGCCGTTCTGGGACTTCCTGCGCGACGGCGCCGAGCCGTTCGCACGTCGACCGGCCGGCTGGCCGACGGCGACACGATCCGCGCCGGCGGGCCGCGCGCTGCGCGTCGTCGCTCGGCCCGGTCACAGCACGACCGACACGCTCTTCGTCGACGACCGCGACGCGCTGGCCTTCACCGGCGACCACCTGCTGTCGCGCATCTCCTCCAACACCGAGATCTCGTCGCCCGACCGTCCCGGCCGACGGCCGCGCGCGCTCGCGCCTCCGCTACCTCGAGAGCCTGCGCCGCACCGCGGAATGCCGCTGGCCGCCGCCTGCTGACCGGCCACGGGCCGGTCGTCACCGGGCACGCCAGCGGCTCGTCCGCGCGCATGCACGAGCACCAGCGCCGCTGCGAGCGCATCCTCGGCATCCTCGACGACGGGCCGAGCAGCGCCTACGAGATCGCCCGCGAGCTGTGGGTGCCGCGGACCGTCGCCGAGCAGCCGCTGCTCGTCGTCTGGGAGGTCCTCGGCCACCTCGAGCTGCTGCTCGCCACCGGCGCGGTCGCCGAGGGCGCGGGCGACGACCGATCGGTCTTCGCGCTGACCCGCCGCCGCGGCGCGCGGACCGCGCGCACCGTCCCGACTCCCCGCCCTCGTCCCCCAAGGGTGATCGACGTGTACGATCCCTGACCCGACTTACGCCGCGCCAGCCGCGGCGTGCAGACCTGTTCGACCTGACCGGGCGCGTCGCGCTCGTCACCGGCGGCACGCGCGGCCTCGGGCTCGAGATCGCCCGCGCGTTGGCGGCCGCCGGCGCCGACCTCGTCATCGCCAGCCGCAAGCCAGGCGCCTGCGCCGAGATCGCCGCCGAGCTGGAGGCCACGGGCGCCGCGCGCTCGCGTGCCCGTGTCATATGGGCCGCTGGGACGACGTCGAACGCCTCGTCGACACCGCCTACGACGCGTTCGGCCGTATCGACGTCCTGGTCAACAACGCCGGCATCGCGCCCGTCTACGGGTCGCTGGGCGAGGTCACCGAAGAGCTCTTCGACAAGACGATCGCCGTCAACCTCAAGGGCCCGTTCCGGCTCGCGGCGCTGGTCGGCGACCGGATGGTGACCGGCGAGGGCGGCTCGATCATCAACGTGTCGAGCACCGGCGCGGTCCGGCCCACCGCGGACATCGTCCCCTACGCCGCCGCCAAGGCCGGCCTGAACGCGATGACTGTCGGGTTGGCCGACGCGTTGGGGCCGACGGTCCGCGTCAACGCGATCATGCCGGGCCCGTTCTTGACGACGATCGCCAGCGTGGGACATGGGCGCTCTGCGCAGCGCACGCGAGCGCTTCCCGCTGCGACGCGCCGGCGTCGCCCAGGAGATCGCCGGCGCCGTGCTATACCTGGCCGGCGACGCGTCGAGCTACACGACCGGCGCGATCCTCACCGTCGACGGCGGCGCGAGCTGGGCGATGCCGGGAGGCGGTGACGCGCGGTGAGCCGGCCGCTGTGGCTGACGGCGGTCCACAAGTTCGAGCGCGCGATCGGCGAGCCGGTCGAGACGGCCGTGCACTCCGACACCTACTTCGACGCCGTCGCCGAGCTGATGCGCGTGCGCCGCAAGGCGATCGGCGCCGTCGAGGGCGTTTCGCGCCGCTGCCTGCACCTGCTCAACCTCCCGGCCGGCACCGACCTGCGCCGTGTGCGCGAGCAGCTGTCGCGGATGGAGCGGCGGATCGACGAGCTGCACGACGAGCGCCGTGAACCCGGTGGACCTCATCGCGCGGGTCAACCGCGACGTCGAGCGCTCGATCCTGCGCGCGCGCAACGGAGTGCGCTACGTGCGGGGCAGCCACCGGCCCAAGCTCGGCGTCACGCCCAAGGACGTCGTCTGGCGCGGCGGCCGCGCGGAGCTGTGGCGCTATCGCAGCGCCGGCGTCCGCTACGGCCCGCCGGTGGTCATCGTCCACAGCCTCGTCAGCCGCAGCTACATCCTCGACCTGCGGCCGGGCAACAGCCTCGTCGAGCACCTCGTCGGTGTCGGCCTGGACGTGTTCCTGCTCGACTGGGGCGTCCCCGACGAGCGCGACGCCGACAACACGCTCGAGACCTACGTCGACGACGCGCTGCCGCGCGCGCTGGCGGCGGTGCGGCGCGTGACCGGCACCCGGGAGGTCACCCTGGCCGGCTACTGCCTGGGCGGCCTGATGGCGCTGTTGTACGCGGCGGGCCACCGGACGCCGCGGTGCGCAATCTCGTCCTGATGGCGACGCCGATCGACTTCGACGCCATGGGGCCGATGGTCGCGGCGCTGCGCGAGGGCCGGCTGGGCGCCGACGAGCTGCTCGACGAGACCGGCAACGTTCCCGCCGACGCGCTGTACACGGGCTTCTACATGTCGCCCCCACGACCGAGATCGCGCAGAAGGCGACGCTGCTGGAGAACCTGTGGAACGACGAGTTCGTCGAGGCCTACCAGGCGATGGCGCAGTGGACGCGCGACCACGTGCCGTTCCCGGCGCGGCGTTCCGCCAGGTCGTCGACCAGCTCGTGCGCGAGAACGTGCTGATGACCGGCATCGCTCCGGCTGGGCGGCCGCGTCGTGCATCTCGGCGACGCGCGCGGCGAGGTCCTGGTCGCGATGGCCGAGCGCGACAGCGTCGTCCCCGCCGCGGCGACGGAGCCCGCGCTGGCGCTGGTCGGTGACCCGGCCCGCCGCCATGCGCTGCGGCTGCCGGGCGGCCACGTCACCTTCGGCGCCGGCAGCGCCGCGCGCCGCCACACCATGCCGCGCCTGGCCGGATGGATCACGGCGCACAGCGATCAACACCCCGAGACCAAGGAGGCAGGATGGACGTCCGCCGCATCGAGCCCGCCGACCGGCGCGCACTCGAGCGCTTCCTCGGCGCGATCCCCGCTGCGGATCGCACGTTCCTGAAGGAGGACGTCGGCGATCCCGCCGTCGTCGCCGCGTGGGTGCAGCCGGACACCGCGCGCTCGATCGCCATCCGCGAGGACGGCGAGGTCGCCGGCTACGTCGCGGTGATCCCGCTGCACGGCTGGTCGAGCCATGTCGGCGAGCTGCGCCTGGTCGTGGCGCCGGCCTGCGGGGCACGGCGTTGGGCGCACGCTGGCTCGCCACGCCGTCCTCGAGGCGCTCGCGATGGACCTCGCCAAGCTCGTCGTCGAGGTCATCGCCGACCAGGAGGCGCTCATCGCGATGTTCCGCGCGCTCGGATTCGAGCCCGAGGCGCTGCTGACCGACCACGTGCGCGTCCGGTCTGGCGAGCTGCGCGA
>CAVVMP010000004.1:0-17705 GCA_963749475.1 Miltoncostaeaceae bacterium | reverse complement strand
AGCGACGGCGCGCGCCGAAGGCCCGTAACGATCCCGGGACGCCCGCTCCGGGATACTGCTGCGTGCCGTGCTGCGACGAGTCCCTGAGACCTGGATCGTGTGGGCGATCGTCGGCCTCGTCGTGGCGATCGACCTCGCCGCGATTGCGCTCGGCATCCTCGATCGTTCCGTCCAGTCGCTCGTCGCCACGATCATGTTCTCGATCGTCACGGTCGGGTTCGCCACCATCGGCGCGCTGATCGTGTGGCGGCACCGGGCGCATTCCATCGGCTGGCTGTTCATCGCCGTGGCGTTCTTCTTCTCGTTCTGTCACAACCTCGCGCAGAACTACGCCGTCTACACCCTGGTCGTCGACCCCGGCTCGTGGCCGGCGGGCACGGCGGCGTTCTGGTTCGCATCGACGGCGCTCGACACCTTCTACGTCGGCGCCATGCTGCTCCTGCTCCTGCTCTTTCCGGACGGGCGGCCCCTTGACCCCCCGCTGGCGCCCGCTCGTAGCGGTGGCGATCCTGGCGATGCTCCTCGGGATGGCCACCGGCGGGAAGCCGTTCACAAGCGAGCCGCCGCTCCAGGCGGTGCACAACCCGCTTGCGCTCTCGGGGTCGTGGCTGACCGCCATCGACATCGCGCTGGCGGTGGACGTCCCGCTGACGATCGTCGCGCTCCTCGGTGGCGCCGCGTCGATGGTGCTCCGGTTCCGGCGGTCGACCGGCACCGAGCGGCAGCAGGTGAAGTGGGTCGTCGCCGGCGTGCTCATCTGGCTCGTGACGTTCGCGGTCGACCTCGCCTTCATCGCCGCCGGCATCGGCTGGTTCGAGACCATTCCGTTCGTGCTGTCGATTGTCCTCTTCCCCGTGGTGATGGCCCTCGCGATCCTGCGGTACCGGCTGTACGACGTCGACCTCGTGATCCGCAAGACCCTGGTCTACGCATGCCTCATCGCCGTCCTGGGAGCCGTCTATCTGGGCGGGATCGCCGCGCTGGGCTCGCTCTCCGTATCGGCGACGGGCCAGTCGAACGAGGTCGCGGCCACCATCACCACGCTGGTCGTGGCGCTTGCGTTCCAGCCGCTGCGGCGGCGGATCCAGCACGCGATCGACCGCCGCTTCTCACGCCGCACGGTCGACGCCGAGACGGCGTTGCGGGCCTTCTCGGGCCGGCTGCGGGAGGAGGTCGACCTCGACGCCCTCTGCAGCGAGCTGACCGGCGTGGTCGAGCACACCTTCCAGCCGCGCCACACCAGCCTCTGGCTCAGGGCGCCGGAGCAGGGGTAGCCGACCGGGCCGCCGAGACGGCCTGGGCGACCAGCTCGGCCGGATGGGCGATTCGCAGGTCGCCGCGCCCGAGGCGGCGAAGTGCCGCCTGGAGCTGGACGGCGCAGCCGGGGTTGGCCGTGGCGACGACGTCCGGCTCGGCGGCCAGGATCGCGCGCGCCTTGCGCTCGCCGAGCTCGCGCGCGGCGCGGGGCTGGACGAGGTTGTAGATCCCGGCCGAGCCACAGCACATCCCGGCGTCCTCGATCTCGACGAGCTCGACGCCGGGGATCGCGCTGAGGATCGCGCGCGGCTGGGCCGCGACGCCCTGGGCGTGGTTCAGGTGGCAGGCGTCCTGGTAGGCGACGCGGGTCGGGGCGAGGGGCGCCCGCGCGGCCGCGGGGCCGAGCTCGGCGAGCACCTCGGTCACGTCGCGCACGCTCGCCGCGAAGCGGCGGGCCGCGTCCGTCCCCAGCAGGTCACCGTAGCCCTTCATCGCCGAACCGCAGCCCGCAGCCGTCACGACGACCCGGTCGTGGCCCGCGAACGCGGCCACGGTCGCCGCCGCCCGCCGGCGCGCCTCATCGTCGCGGCCGGCGTGGAGGGCGAGCGCGCCGCAGCACCCCTGGCCGGGCGGCACGACCACCTCGCACCCGTCCGCCGCGAGGGCCACCGCCGCAGCCTGGTTCACGCGGCCGAAGAGGGCGCGCTGGACGCACCCCTCGAGGAGCGCCGCCGTCATCCGCCGCTCGCCGATCGCGGGAGTCGTCCGCTCCGGGCGGGCGCGCAGGTCGGCCGGCCGAACACGCGGGGCCAGCGCGAACGGGCGGATGCCGAGCGCGAGCGGCCAGGAGATCGCCCGCAGGAGGCGCGGCCGGGGGACGGTGGCGAAGATGGCGGCGTCGATGACCCTCCCCCACGCTCCGCGCGGGGCCCTCGAGCGCCGCTCGGCACGGGTGCGCTCGATCAGGAGGTCGTAGCGCACGCCGCTCGGGCAGGCGGGGACGCAGGCCATGCAGCCCAGGCAGCGGTCGAAGTGCAGCGCCGCCGACGGCCCCCACTCCAGCTCGCCGCCGTCGAGGAGGCTCATCAGGTGGATGCGCCCGCGGGGCGAGTCGGACTCGTCGCCCCAGAGCGAGTAGGTCGGGCAGGCCGGCAGGCAGAACCCGCAGTGCACGCAGGTGTCGACGAGCTCCCGGGTCGAGGCCTCAGCCACCGAACGCCTCCACCACCCGCCGCTCGAGCTGCAACATTGGGGTCTGACCCCGTTGTTGCACGTCGGCGTGGAGGATGCCGCGCGCCAGGCGGCCGACGATGCGCGTGGCTCCGGCCGCGCGCAGCTCCTCGATGGCGGCCGGAGCGGCGGACGGGAGCACGCGATGGACATGGAGGCCGGCGGCGGCCTCGCGGTGCTCGGCCCACAGCGCCTCGTCATCCTCGACGATCTCGCCGCCCACCAGCGCGCGGGCCTCCGCGGCGAGCTCGGCCGCGGCCGGGCTCTCGAAGCGGACGAGCATCTGGCCCGGAGGCCAGGCGTACTCGACGCAGGCCGGGGCCAGCGGCTCGAGGACGAGCGGATCGGACGGCTCGGCGACGAGGGTGGACGTCGCAGCCGGCAGCGGGTGGAGGCGCACGCAGACCCGCTCGATCGAGCCCAGCCGCCCCTCTGACCCGACCACGAGCCGCGGCAGGTCGTAGCCGGCGACGTTCTTCACGACCCGGCCGCCGCCGTGCACGACGGTCCGGTCCGCCAGCCGAAGAGCGACGCCCAGCAGCAGGTCGCGGGGAGCGCCGTAGCCGTGCGCCCGCGGGCCGGTCACCGCAGCCGCGAAGGCGGCGGCGATGCTCCGCCGCTCGGCGGCCGGTGGATCGAGAGCCAACATCTGGCCGTTCGCTGCCAGCCGCCGCCCGAGCTCGCCCAGCGGGACGGCGCCGTCGACCACGGCGGTCAGGTCGCCCGGCTCGTGCTCGATCAGAAGCGTTGCGACACCCCCTCGCGCTCCAGGGGATGGCGCCTGTACGGGCCGGGCACCTCGCCGCACAGCCGCGGTGTCGGCAGGAGCTTCCCCGGGTTGCAGAGCCCGGCGGGATCGAACGCCCGCCGCAGCCGGTCCATGGCCGCGAGGTCGGCCTCCGAGAACATCCACGGCATCGAGCACACCTTGTCGACGCCGATCCCGTGCTCGCCCGTGAGCGACCCGCCCACCTCGACGCACGCCTCGAGGATCTCGGCCGCCAGCCGCTCCGCGCGCTCCGCCTCGCCCGCGACCGATGCGTCGTAGAGCACGAGCGGGTGCAGGTTGCCGTCGCCGGCGTGGAACACGTTCCCGACTCGCAGGCCGTAGGCGGCCGAGAGCTCCTCGATCCGGCGCAGCGTCTGCGGAAGGCGCGTGCGCGGGACGACGCCGTCCTGGACGTAGTAGTCGGGGCTCACCCGCCCCATGGCGGCGAACGCCGCCTTGCGGCCGTGCCAGAGCGCCGCCCGCTCGTCGTCGTCGGCCGCGACCCGCACCTCGGAGGCGCCGCCGGCCGAGCACAGCTCCTGCACGCGCCGACAGGTCAGGCCGACCTCCACCGCCGGCCCGTCGAGCTCGACGAGCAGGACGGCGCCGGCGTCGCGCGGCAGGCCGGCGTGGACGGCGTCCTCGGCGGCCTGGATCGTGAGTGCGTCCATCATCTCGACCGCCGCCGGGACGATGCCCGCCCCGATGATGGCCGAGACGACCTCGCCGGCGGCGTCCGTCGTCGGGAACGCGGCGAGCAGCGTCTCGATCCGCTGCGGGCGGGGGACGACCCGCACGACGACCTCCGTCGCGATGCCGAGCGTCCCCTCGGAGCCGACGAACGCGCCCGCCAGGTCGAGTGCGCCGTCGCGGTCGAGCCGCACCGCCTCGCCGTCCGCCAGGACGACCAGGAGCTCGAGGACATGGGTCGACGTGAACCCGTACTTCAGGCAGTGCGCGCCGCCGGAGTTCTCGGCGACGTTGCCGCCGATCGTGCACACCTGCTGGCTCGAGGGGTCGGGGGCGTAGAACAGCCCGTGGGCCGCGACCGCGCGCGTCACGTCGAGGTTCGTCACACCCGGCTGGACGCGCACCCGCCGGTTGGGGACGTCGACCTCGAGGATCCGGTTCATGCGCGCCAGGCCGATCACGATGCCCTCGACAACCGGCACCGCGCCGCCCGAGAGCCCCGTGCCGGCGCCGCGGGCAACGAACGGCGCGCCGTGCTCGCGGCAGACGCGCACGGCGGCCTGCACCTCCTCGGTCGATCGCGGCAGGACGACCGCCTGCGGCACCGCCCGGTGGCCGGTGAGGCCGTCGCACTCGTACGTCCGAAGCTCCGCCGCGTCCGAGATCACGCCCTCGGGGCCGAGCGCGCGCTCCAGGTCGGCGACGAGGCTCACGCCATCAGCTGGTGCATGACCATCTGCAGCAGCCCGCCGTCCCGGTACACCTTCACGTCGGCGGGCGCGTCGAGCCGCGCGAGACAGCTGAACGAGCGGGCGCCGCCGTCCAACTCGACTCGCACCTGCGAGCCCACGTCGAGGTCGGCCAGACCGCGGATGGTGAACGTCTCCGTCCCGGTCAGCCCCAGGCTCTCGGCCGACTCGCCCTCGGCGAACTGGAGTGGGATCACGCCGAGCGCGACCAGGTTCGAGCGGTGGATGCGCTCGTAGCTCTCGGCGATCACCGCCCGCACCCCGAGCAGGGCCGAGCCCTTGGCGGCCCAGTCGCGCGAGCTCCCGGAGCCGTACTCGCGCCCGGCGATCACGACGAGCGGCACCCCCTCGGCCCGGTACCGCTCGGCGGCGTCGTAGATGGGAAGCTCCTCGCCCGACGGTAGGTGCCGCGTGTAGCCGCCCTCGCGCTCGACGAGCCTGTTGCGAAGCCGGATGTTGGCGAACGTCCCCCGCACCATCACCTCGTGGTTCCCGCGGCGGGCCCCGTAGGAGTTGAAGTCGCGCGGCTCGACGCCGTGCTCGGTGAGCCACGTCCCGGCCGGCGTCCCCGGCGCGAACGCGCCGGCGGGAGAGATGTGGTCGGTCGTCACCGAATCGCCGAGGAGCGCCAGGATGCGCGCATCGACGATGTCTGAGAGGTCGGCGTCATGGGCGAAGAACGCCGCCTCGCGCACATAGGTGGAATTCGGATCCCAGGCGTAGAGCTCCCCCTCGGGGACGGGCAGGCCGCGCCAGCGCTCGTCGCCCTCGAAGATGCGGCCGTACTCGTCGGTGAAGAGGTCGGGAGAGAACGACGCCGCCAGCGCCTCGCTGACCTCCTCCGCAGTCGGCCACACGTCGCGCAGGTACACGGGCCCGTCGCTCCCCTCGCCCAGCGGCTCGGCGGTGAGGTCGGCGGTCACGGTGCCGGCGAGCGCGTATGCCACGACCAGCGGCGGTGACGCGAGGTAGTTGGCGCGCACGGCGGGGTGGATGCGGGCCTCGAAGTTGCGGTTTCCCGAGAGGACGGCCGCCACCTTCAGGTCGTCGCGGTCGATCGCGGCGGCCACGTCATCCGGGAGCGGGCCGGAGTTCCCGATGCACGTCGTGCAGCCGAAGCCGACGAGGTTGAAGCCGAGCTGCTCCAGCGGCTCCATGAGCTCCGCCCGGCGCAGGTACCCGACGACGACGCGCGACCCGGGGGCGAGGCTCGTCTTCACCCACGGCTTCGTCGTGAGCCCGCGCTCGACGGCCTTGCGGGCGACAAGGCCGGCCGCCACCATCAGCGCGGGGTTCGAGGTGTTCGTGCACGAGGTGATCGCCGAGATCACCACCGAGCCGTCGCCCAGGCCGCCGCCGTTTCGCCCGGCCCCGAAGGCGTCGGTGAAGCTGTCACCGACCCGCGGGCAGTGAGACGCGATCCTGCGGCCGGCGCGGGCCCGCCAGGCTCGGCTCGACCGCGGACAGGTCGAAGTCGATCGTCTCGGTGTAGGCCGGCTCGGGCCCCGACCCGTCGCGGAAGAGGCCCTGCTCGCGTGTGTAGCGCTCGACCAGGTCGACGTGGTCGGCCGGGCGGCCGGTGTCGCGCAGGTACCGCAGCGTCTGCCCGTCGACGGGGAACGTCGACGCGGTGGCCCCGAACTCCGGCGACATGTTGGAGATGGTCGCGCGGTCGGCCACCGTGAGCGCGCCCAGGCCGGGGCCGAAGAACTCGATGAACTTGCCGACCACGCCGTGCTGGCGCAGCCGCTCGGTCATCGTGAGCACCAGGTCGGTGGCCGTGACGCCGCTCGCCAGGGCGCCCGCGAGGCGCACGCCGATGACCTGGGGCGAGATCATGTAGATCGGCTGGCCGAGCATGACCGCCTCGGCCTCGATGCCGCCGACGCCCCAGCCGAGGACGCCGAGCGCGTTGATCATCGTGGTGTGCGAGTCGGTGCCGACCAGCGTGTCGGGCAGCGCCACGCCGTCGCGAACGGTCACGACCGTGCCGAGGTACTCGAGGTTCACCTGGTGGACGATCCCCATCCCCGGCGGGACGACGCGGAAGTTGCCGAACGCGCCCTGCGCCCATCGCAGGAGCGCGTAGCGCTCGCCGTTTCGGGCGTACTCGTGCTCGATGTTGCGCTCGTAGGCGCCGCTCGAACCGAACGCGTCGACCTGCACCGAGTGGTCGACGACGAGGTCGACGGGCACCTGGGGGTCGACGCGCGAGGCGTCGCCGCCGCGCCGGGCGACCGCCGAGCGCAGCGCCGCCAGGTCGACGACGGCGGGAACGCCCGTCAGGTCCTGCATGATCACCCGCGCCGGCATGAACGCGAGCTGCGCGCCGTCGGCCGGGGCCGGCCAGTTGGCGAGCGCCTTCACGTCGGCGTCGGTGACGTGCTCGGTGCCGGCCCGGCGCACCAGGTTCTCGAGCAGGATGCAGACCGTGTACGGAAGCCGCGACGGGTCCGCGACCGAATCGAGGCGATAGACCGCCTCCCCCGAGCCGAGCGCGCTCCGCGCGCCGAACGAGTCGGCCGAATTCATGCCTGTAACCTATCGCGGCGGCGGCCACGCGGCCGCGCAGGCGAAGGGAGAACCACCGTGGATCTGGACAGCCTCACCAAGCAGGCCAAGAAGCTCGTCGACCAGCGCGGCGGCGTCGATGCGCTGAAGGGCGACGCCGAGGAGCTGAAGGACATCGTCGAGGGGCGCGGGAGCGCGATGGACAAGGCCAAGAAGGCCGCGGATACGCTCAAGGATCCCGGCCAGAAGCCGGCTGCGAAGCGGAAGCGCCAACCTCCGGCCTGAGCACGCGCTTGGCTAGCGCAGGACGCCCCGAAGCGCCGCCCGGGCGGCGAACCATCCGCACATGCCGTGCACGCCGCCGCCCGGCGGGGTCGAGGATGAGCACAGGAAGATCCGCGGGTTGGGGGTCGCGTGCGGATCGGGCCGGAGCACCGGCCGGGCGAGGAGCTGGCGCAGGTCGGCGAGCCCGCCGTTGATGTCGCCGCCGACGTAATTGGGGTTAGCCGCCTCGACCTGCGCCGGCCCGGCGGTGTGCCGCGCCACGACCACCTCGCGGAAGCCCGGCGCGAACCGCTCGATCTGCCGCTCGATCGCGTCGGTCATGTCGACATCGGAGCCGTTCGGGACGTGGCAGTACGCCCACAGCGTGTGTGCGCCCTCCGGCGCGCGGCTCCGGTCGAAGAGGCTCTGCTGGGCGACGAGCACGAACGGGCGGCGCGGAGCGCGGCCGGCGGCGACGTCCGCCTCGGACTCCTGGAGCTCACGCACGGTGCCTCCGACGTGCACCGTGCCGGCCCGGCGGCACTCCGGCGCCGACCACGGCACCGGGTCGCTGAGCGCGTAGTCGACCTTGAACACGCCCGGCCCGTACCGGAACCGGGCGAGGGCGCTTCGGTACCGCGCCGGCAGCCGGTCGCCGGCGATCCGAAGCAGCGCGCGCGGCGTGACGTCGAGCAGCACGGCGCGCGCGGGCGGGAGCTCCGCCAGCGACGCCACGGGCCGCCCGGTCTCGATCTCACCGCCGAGCGACGTGAGGAGCGACGCCATGGCGTCCGTGATCGCCCGCGAGCCGCCCACGGCCACGGGCCAGCCGACGGCATGCGCGAGCACCACAAGGAGGAGGCCGAACGCCCCCGTCCCGGGAGCGGTGAGCGGCCGCATCGAGTGGGCCGCGTTCCCCGCCAGGAGCGCGCGGGCGGGCGCCTCGCCGAACCGGCGCCGGGTGAGCCCCGCCGCCGAGCGCACGCCGAGCGCCGCGAACCGGCCGGCCGGCAGCGGGTGCCGCGGAGGCCGAAGCGGCGGGCCGAGCAGGACGCCGGCGAGCTCCGGCCAGTCGCGTACGAGCGGGCCGATCAGGCGCCGGTAGGCGCGGCCGTCGACTCCGAGCCCCGCCGCCGTCTCGTCGAGCGACCGGTGCAGCGCGACCGCGCCGCCGCCGTCGAGCGGGTGCGCCAGCGGCAGGTCGGGGTGCACCACCTCCAGGCCGTGATCCGCGAGCGGGAGCGACGACAGGAACGGCGAGCCGAGCAGGAGCGGGTGCACCGCCGAGCAGACATCGTGCAGGTGCCCCGGCAGCGTGAGCTCCTCGGTGCGCGTGCCGCCGCCGATCGTGGCCGCCCCCTCGAGCACGCGCACCGAGCGGCCGGCCCGGGCAAGCGCGATCGCCGCCGCCAGCCCGTTCGGGCCGGAGCCGACGACGATCGCATCGAGCTCTGGTTCAGGCACGCCGGAACGGCCTGGCCGCAAAGCGCATGGGGGCCATCGCCGTGTACATACCCGAACGGATGCCCGCGTTCTGCCATACGTTCCCGACCTTCGACCACTGTCGCCGGCGGTCGACGCAGACCGTCTCGGTCGTCACGTCGTCGCCCTCGGCCCCGAGCGCCGCGGCCAGGGCGCGCAGCGTGTGCGCCCAGTGCCGGTCCTCCTGGCGGTGGCCGCCGAAGGTCATCCCCATCTCGTACAGGGGATCCGAGGCGCGCATGAGCACGTGGGCCTGCGCCACGCTGATGCCGCCGTCGTCGGAGGCGCTGAACGTGATCCAGCCGGCGAACATGTGGCCCTCCGGGGTCATCAGCGTGAACGACTCGTCGTCCGCGTAGAGGACGAGGACGCCGGTCGAGAGCTTGAGCCCGCCCGGCATCGCCAGGTCGAGCACGGCCACCTCTCCCGGCTGGATGCCGGCCAGTGGGGCGAAGAAGCGGTTCCCCTTCGGCCAGAACGTCGGGAAGTCGCGCTTCCACACGGCGATGACCTCCGCCGGGGTCGCGTCCGTCCCCTCGAGGCGGATGCGGTAGGTCTTCTGCCACATCCGGCCGAAGCCGTGCACCGGTGAGGTCGGGCGGCGCCCGGCCACGTTGATCCCCGCAGCTCCGGGCTCCACGCCCGTCACCTCGAGGTGGGCGACCGGCTTCGCCCAGGCGTCGCCGTCGCGCTGTGCGCGCTTGGTGGTCATGGTGTGCTCCTTTGCGTGTCAGGCGGCGGCCGCGGCGATGGCCTCGGACTCGCTGCCGTGGATGCCGATCGCCTCGTCCAGCCGCGTCAGCTGGAAGATCTGGCGGTAGTGCTCGGTGAGCCCGAAGGCGAGCAGGCGCTGCTTCTGGCGGTTGGCCCGCACGAGCAGCGTCACCAGGAGGCCGATGCCACTCGAATTCATGTAGTCGAGGCCGGAGAAGTTCAGGACGACCCAGCGGGTCCGGTCGCCGCTGGCCCGCCCATAGGCGTCCATCAGCGCCGCCTCGCTGGCGGCCGTCACCTCACCGTCGATGTCGATCACACTCGTGAGGTCGCTCGGCGTTCGTACCGTCATGGAAACCGTGGCCTCCGTCATCACGTGCTCCCCTCCGGGGCGCCGGCGTCGGCCGCGGCCCCTGCGTCGTCGATGGTCATGAAGTCGGACAGGCGGGTGATCTCGAAGATCTCCCGGTAGTGGTCCGTGAGGCCGAACGCCGAGACGGGGACCGCCGCTGCGCGGGCCCGTCCCAGCAGCCCCACGATGAGGGCGATGCCGGTCGAGTTGATGTAGGACACCGCGGTGAAGTCGAGCCTGATCGACGTGGCGCCGCGTCCGGCCGCATCGGAGTAGGCCCGGTCGAGCGCATCGCCGGCGTCGCGGTCGATGTCTCCCGAGAGCACGAACGTCGCCTCGCCCTCGGTCACGTCCACGTTCACCTCAAGCGCCGTCGTCATCTGTGTCTCCTTCCAGGTGCATCACGAGCCGGGTGGTGTGGTGGGTCTCGTCCCCGCCCACCTCGAGCTCGTCCACCATGTTCCGGATCAGGAAGAGCCCCCAGCCGCGCGGCGTCTGCTCGCCCGCGAGCTTCGCCTCGAGGTCGGGCTCGGGCGCGTCCGCGATCGGCCGAGCGCCACCCTGGTCGGTGACGTCCACCCGCAGCGAGCCGGGCTCGTGGACGACGCGGATCTCGACGGGAAGCTCTGCGCGGAACTCGTTGCCGTGCTCCATCGCGTTCATGACCGCCTCCGCGATCGCGGTCTTCATCCGCTCGAGGCGGTCAGGCGAGAGCCCGGCGGCGGCAAGCGCCGGCTCGAGCAGGCGGATCGCCTCGCGCTCGTTGCCGGCCTCGCTGGCGATCGAGAATGCCGTCTGCGGCTCGCCGGAGACGCGCCGGATCGCAACCAGGGTGATGTCGTCCTCCTGCTCCGCCGCCGCGCCGGCGAACTCGTGCACGGCGCCGAGCAGCGTGCGCAGCACCGACCCCACGTCACGCGAGCCGGACCGCGCCATCAAGTCTGACAGGCGGCCGCCGCCGAACATCTCGCGGGCGGGGTCGTGGGCCTCCGTCACGCCGTCCGAGTACAGCAGGAGCTGCGCGCCGGGCGCGAGCACGGCCTCGGTCTCCTCGTAGTCCATCCCCGGCATGAGCCCGAGCGGCATCCCGCGGGCGTAGAGCTCGGTGACCGCTGCGCCGGTGGCGACCATCGGCAGGTTGTGGCCCGCGTTCGCGAACACGAGCCGGCCGGTGTCGAGCTCGAGCACCCCGTACAGGCACGTCACGAACATGTTCTCGGGGATGTCGGGCACGAGGTGCTCGTTCACGCGCTCGAGCACGGCCCCCGGCTCGATCAGGCGCTGCGCGGAGGCGCGGAGCACGCTTCGGGTCGCGGCCATCACGAGGGCCGCGGGCACGCCCTTGTCGGTGACGTCGCCGACGACGATCCCGAGGCGGCCGTCCGGGAGCTCAATGAAGTCGTAGAAGTCTCCGCCGACCTCCCGCGCCGGCCGGTAGTCGGCGGCGACGTCCCAGCCGGGCGCCTCGGGCAGCGCCCGGGGCAGGAAGTTCTGCTGGATCAGGCGGGCGACTGCGAGCTCCTGGTCGAGCCGCTCGCGGCTTCGGATCTCGGCCTCCTGCTCGCGCACGAGCTGGCCGACGCGCACGGCCGGCGCGGCCTGCGCGGCCAGGCTCTCGAGCAGCCGGCGGTCGTCGCCCGAGTACTCCTGGTCCGAGAGCCGGGGGCCGAGGTTGAGAAGCCCGATCAGCTCGCCCTGGGTCACCAGCGGCACGACCAGCTTGACGCCGGACGCGCGCAGCGCCTCGAGCGCCGGAGACTCGAGCTCGAGCGCCTCGATGTCGACGGCGCCGGCCGCGCTCTGGAAGAACGGGATGATCGGGTCGTTCGGCGCGATGTCGACCGGCGCGGGGCTCGCTGCCGGCGCGGGGGCGGCGACGGGCTCGTTGACGGACGCCGCGACGGCGGGCGCGGTGCGCCCGCGGGTGACGATGCGGCGAAGGCTGTGGGCCACCGAGCTCATGACACGTCCGTTGTACCGGACGGGCGTTCCCGGTTCGTTACGGGACGGAGCCACACGCCGGCGTGCGCGGGCTGGACCGTCCCCGAGACGATCTGCAAGAGCTCGCCGCACAGCGCGTCCAGGTCGATCTGCTCGCGGGCCCGCGCGCTGAAGGCCGCCACGGCACCCGGCGCGTCGTAGCCCGATCGGAAGAACCGCCGATCGACGACCCGCCCGATCCGGCGCCGCAGCGGCTGGAACGCAGCCACCACGGCGAGCGTCGAGAGGGTGACCGCGACCGTCCCCGACGATCCGGTGAGATCCCGAAGCACCGCGCCCAGCAGCGTGGCGCCCGCCAGATAGACGCCGACGAGCACCGCCACGAGGCATCCGTAGACGAGCGTCTTTCGGATGATCACGTCGACGTCGTAGAGCCGGTAGCGGAGCATCGCCAGGCCGACCGACAGCGGCAGGAGCGCGTAGTCGAGGGCGTAGAGCGCCTCGTGCGGCGCGATGACCGAGATGGCGAAGAAGCCGACGAAGGCGGCGCAGGCCGCGAAGACGCACTCGCGGATCTGCACGCGCTGGGTCACGTCCGCCCGCCGGTAGCGGAGGACGGCCGAGGCCAGCCCGGCCGCGATCAGGACGGCGACGAGCACCCCGGTTGCCACGACAACCGGCTGCGGAGGCGTGTCGGAAAGGCCCGCCAGCGCTGCGATCCACGCGATCGCGGCGAGATCGGCGCCGGCCACGAGCCGCCATCGCGGCCCCGGAGGCCGGCCGTCAGGGAAGAGCAGCGGGACGAGGAGCGCGTAGGCGGCGAGCCCGACGACCCACGTCCAGCTGGAAACCCAGTCGGCGGCGGCCGCGCCGGGTGCGCCCGGGTGGTGGTCGTCCGCCCACGTCGCGTACACGCCGGACGCGATGGCGACCGCAACGAGCGCCGGGGCGGCGCAGAAGATCCATCCGATCGGATTCCGCGGCTCGCGGCGTGCGATCAGGACGCCCAGCGTCGCCATCCCCTGCATCACGGCTCCGAAGAGCAGGGCGTCGAGGACGTTGGCGGCGTCCAGCTCGGTCACGAGGCCCACGAAGACTCCCGTGGGAAGCAGGAGGAGAAGCGTCGCCACCCAGGCGGCGGCCGCGAGCCTCGGCACCGGCGCCAGCCTCATCTCCCCGCCTCCGGCCGTCGGATCCACAGCGTCGCGTGCGTTGGCTGCAGCGTCTGCCGGACGACGTCCAGCACCTCGCCCGACACCGTCTCGATGTCGACCTGCTCGCGCAACCTGCCGCTGAACGCGTCGAGCGTGCGGGCTGCGTCGTAGCGGGCCCGATAGAACCGGTGGTCGACCGCCCGCTGAATGCGAGCCCGCAGCGGCTGGAACGCCGCCGCCACGAGCAGCGTCGAGAGCGTCACCGCCAGCGTCCCGGACTGGCCGCTCACCGAGCGCACCGCCGCCTGCATGCCGTAGACGCCCGCGAGATAGATGAGCGCGAGAGAGCCGACGAGGGTGGCGTAGACCAGCGTCCTGCGGATGATCACGTCGATCTCGTACAGGTGGTACCGCAGGATCGCGACGCCGATCGCGGCCGGGATCAGCCCCAGGCTGAGCACGAACGTGTCGTCGATGAGCTTGCGCCACACGGGCTCGGGGCCGGCGCCTCCGGCGGCGACACTGATACAGAGGTCAACGAGATAGATCCACGCCGAGAATCCGGCGGCCGCGGCCAGCCACTTCACCTGCTCGCGCTCGACCGGGCCGGCGCGGCGGAACCGCACGACGAGGCTCGCGGCCGACGCGACCATCGTGACCGCCAGAACGACGACCGCGTAGTCGAGCACGCCCACGATCCCGGCCAGGCTCTCGACGCCCATGGGGTTCGGCGTGTTCTGATAGACGCTGCCGTCCAGGAGCCCCGGGTCGAGAAGCGCCGTCGATCGCGCACGTCGCCGTGCTCGCGGCGCCGACGTATGCAACCCATCGCCAGCGCGGACCGGGCAGACGGCCGTCCGGGAAGAGCAGCAGCAGGAACGTTCCCGTGAGCCCGACCGGGAGCGCCCAGACCGTCAGTGTGAGCACGGCTGCGAAGTCGGCAGCCGGCAGCGAGCCCGGATGGAGCCTGACTCCGTAGTCGGCGTAGCCCGTGGCGGCGGCAAGGAGTGCCCACCCCGCTCCGATCACGAGCAGGATCCAGCCGATGACGTTGGCAGGCTGGCGGGTGGCGATGACGATCCCGGAGATCGGGAACGCCAGGAGGACCACCCCGGTCGCGATCGTCACGACGAGGTCGGCGCCGGTGCTTCCGAGAGCACTCGGGATTGGCGAGGTCGCGCGTGAGCCACGTCGTCACGACGGCCACCACCCATAGGGCGGCCGTCGCGGCGAAGACGAGCCACGCCAGCCGCCTCCGGGCCGGTGAGCGCAGGCTGACGTTCGTGGCGTTCATCGCGTGTTCAGCATCTTCCATCTCGACCTTGAGGGCAACACCGTGCCGCCCACGCTCACGCGACGATCCTGCGCCGGCTGCGCACGCCTGCGGCCAGGCCGGCACCCGCCAGGGCGATGCCGAAGCCGGCGACGGCGCCGATACCGGCGTCCTCCCACCGGAACCCGGTGTCCGTCGAGGCGAGCGCGGCACGCTCGGCGACCTGGGCGTTCACCATGCTGGCGTGGATCAGGCCGACGCCGGTGGTGTCGACCCTCTGGGCCTTTGCGACCTGCGCCTTGACCGTGCTGGCGTGGATCAGGCCGACGCCGGTTGTGTCGGGGTAGGCGTCGTCGGAGGTCTTGCCGCCGCCGGCCAGCGCGGCCGGTGAGAGCGTGAGCGCCGAGGCGACCGTGGCGGCGAGAGTGAGGGTGCGGATGGAGCGGGACATGGTGACCTCCTCGTGGTGTGCCGGCCCCTGCGGCCGGTGCGAAGATCATCGACGGCGTCCGTCCCGGAAACGTTACGGCGCGAATGACTCCGCCTTCACCGTCACGGCCGGCGGATGCCATACTCGGCGGGTGCCGCTGCGTGTCGACGTGCTGGGGACCCCCCGGATCGAGGTGGACGGCGAGCCGCTGCGGGTGGACACCCGCAAGGCCGTGGCGCTGCTCTCGTACCTCGCCGTCCGGGCCGGCCCGCAGAGCCGCGACCTGCTCGTCGACCTGCTGTGGCCCGATGCGGATCCCGACCGCGGCCGGGCGGCGCTCAGGCGCACGCTCTCGACGCTGCGCTCGGCTCTCGGGCAGCGCTGGGTCACCGTCACCCGCACGGCGGTCGTGCTCGACGCCGACCCGGATGCTGTCGATGTCGGGCGGTTTCGCGGGCTCGTGGCCGGCGCCGGAGACGGGGCCGGCGCGATCGAGCCGCTCTCGACCGCCGTGGCGCTCCACCGTGACGACCTCCTCGCCGGCTTTGGCCTGCGCGACAGCGTCCGCTTCGACGACTGGCAGCGCGACGCGGCCGGAGAGCTGCGGGCGGAGCTCGAGCGCGCCCTCGACCGGCTCGTGTCGGCGCTGGAGGCGGCCGGGCGCGCGGACGAAGCCATCCCGCACGCCCGGCGGCGGCTGGCGCTTGACCCGCTCCAGGAGCCGGCACATCGGGCGTTGATGCGCCTCTACGCGGCGAGCGGACGCCGGGCGGAGGCCCTGAGCCAGTACCGCGACTGCGTGCGCGTCCTCGACCGTGAGCTCGGCGTCCGGCCGCTCGCCGAGACGACGGAGCTGTACAACGCCGTGAACGAGGGCCGCCTGCCCGCGCCGGCCGCGGCTCAGCCGGCCCCCGAGCCGCCGCCCGCAGTGTCGGCCCGCCCGCTGGTCGGGCGCAAGAGCGAGTGGCAGGCGCTCGTCGGCGAGCACCGGGCGTGCGAGCCGGATGGGCGGCTGGTGGTCATCGAGGGCGAGCCGGGCGTCGGCAAGACGCGGCTCGGGGAGGAGCTCCTCGAGGTCGCGCGCGGCGACGGGAACATCGCCGTGGCGGCCCGCTCCCACGAGGGGGAGTCCGGCATCGGCTTCGGCCTCGTCGCGGCCGCGCTCCGGGCCGCGCTCGACGCCGCCGGCGAGGAGCCGCTGGCGCAGGTCGCGCCGCACTGGCGCGCCGAGGCCGCACGGCTCGTGCCCGAGGTCGCCACCGTCGACGCCACGGCTGCCGGCGACAGCCTCGCCGCCCAGCAGCGTCTGTACGAGGGGCTCGCCAACGTGCTCGCGGCGCTGATCTCCTCGCAGCCGCCGGGCGTGCTGTTCCTGGACGACGTCCAGCTCGCGGACCCGGCGTCGCTCGGCATGATCGGCTACCTCGTCCGGCGGCTGGAGGGCCGACCCATGCTCGTCGTAGCCGCGTGGCGCGCCGAGGAGGTCGGGGCCGAGCATGCCGTGCTGCGACGCTCGGCCGGTCGCGTCATCCGGCCCGGGCGCCTCTCGCGCGCGGATGTCGCCGAGCTCGCGGCGGCGGCCGGCCTCGAGGACCGCGCACCGCACGTCTTCGACGAGACGGAGGGCCTGCCCCTCTTCGTGGTCGAGTATCTGGCGGCCGTCGGCGGTGCGGCACAGGACGGCGACCTCCCCGGCGGCGTCCGCGAGCTGCTCGCCGCCCGGCTGGACGGGATCGGCGAGGCCGCCACCCAGCTCCTGACCGCGGCCGCCGTCATCGGCCGGTCGTTCGACGTCGACGTGCTCCGTGCGGCCGCCGGGCGCGGCGAGGACGAGACCGCGGCCGGCCTCGACGAGCTCACCCGCCGCGGGCTCCTGGTGGAACGCGCGACGGGGTACGAGTTCTCGCATGACAAGCTGCTGGCGGTCGCCTACGAGCGCACCGGCCTCGCGCGCAGGCGGCTGCTCCACCGGCGGGTGGCCGAAGGGCTGGCGGCGGGACACGGCGACCCCGCGCTCGCGGCCCGCCACCTGCTCGCGGCCGGCCTCGAGGCCGAGGCTGCCGACGCGTTCCGGGCATCCGGCGACCAGGCCCGGGCCGTCTACGCCTACCGCGAGGCGCTCGAGGCGTATCGCTCCGCGATCGCGCTGGGCCACCCGGAGCCGTCGCTTCTGCACGAGACGATCGGCGACCTCCACACGCTCACGGGCGAGTACGCGGCGGCGATCTCGGCCTACGAGGCGGCGGCGGCGTTGGGCGAGCCGGCCGGTGTGGCGGGCATCGAGCACAAGCTCGGCCGTGTCCACGACCGCCGCGGCGATCCGGAGCTGGCCGAACGCCACCTGCTCGAGGCGCTGCGGCTCGGCGGCGAGTCGGCGCAGGTGCAGGCCGACCGCAGCCTGGCGGCGCACCGGCGGGGGGACGACGCCGCAGCGGTCGAGCTCGCCCAGCGGTCGCTGGCGCTCGGAGAGGCGGCCGGCGACGGCCAGGCCGTCGCCCAGGCCAGCAACATCCTCGGAATGCTTACGGGCGACCGGGCCCAGCTCGAGCGCAGCGTCGAGCTCGCCGAGCCGCTCCCCGACCGCAGCGTGCTCGTTGCCGCCCTCAACAACCTTGCGCTGGCGTGCGGCCGCGCGGGCGAGACCGACGCGGCGATCGCGCTCACATCGCGAGCGCTCGAGCTCTGCGCCGAGCAGGGCGACCGCCACCGGGAGGCGGCGCTTCACAACAACCTGGCGGATCTCCTCCACGCGGCGGGCCGCGAGAGCGACTCGATGGAGCACCTGAAGCGCGCCGTCGCCATCTTCGCCGAGGTCGGAGACGGCGAGGGCGGCATGCAGCCCGAGGTCTGGAAGCTGGTCGAGTGGTGACCCCGGAGGTCGGTACCCTC
>CAVVMP010000003.1:0-552495 GCA_963749475.1 Miltoncostaeaceae bacterium | reverse complement strand
CCTCGGCGACGCCGGTGCCCTGGCCGAGCCCCTCGGGGGCCGAGGCGAAGACCTGGCCGTAGTCGAGCGTGCCCAGCTCGCGGATCAGGAGGAACGCCGCGAGCACCATGCCGACGTCGCCGATCGACGTTGACGACGAAGGCCTTCTTGGCGGCCGCGACCGCCGAGGGGCGCTCGTAGTAGTAGCCGATGAGCAGGTACGAGGCGAGGCCGACGAGCGCCCAGCCCACGATCAGGAAGAAGAAGTTCGCCGCCTCGACCAGGAGCAGCATCGCGAAGACGAAGAAGCTCATCTCCGCGAAGAAGCGCCGGTAGTCGCGGTCGTGCCCCATGTACTCGGTCGAGTAGAGGAGGATCAGCGACCCGATCCCGGTGATGATCAGCATCATGAAGACCGACAGCACGTCGATCTGCACCGCGAGGTCGATGCGCAGGTCGCCGACCTGGATCCACTCCCAGAGCGAGCTGACCTCGATGCGGTCGTCCGCGTCGCGGGCCGAGGTAGGTGAAGAAGATCGCCAGCGTCAGCACGAAGCCGATCGCCGGCAGGCCGACGCCGACCGCGCGCGTGATGCGCCGGTCGGGCTCGCCCGGCCACAGCGACAGCACGACGCAGCCGAGCAGGGGCAGGCCGAGGACGATCCAGCCGAGGACGCGTGATCAGAGCGGCTCCGCTAGCCCTTCAGGCTCGACATCTGGTCGACGTCCAGCGCGATGCGCTGGCGGAACACGGCCACGACGAGGCCGAGGCCGATCACGACCTCGGTGGCCGCGACGACCATCACGACGAGGGCGAAGACCTGCCCGTCGGTGACGTCCCAGTAGCGGCTGAAGCGCGACCAGCGCGAGGTTGGCCGAGTTCAGCAGCAGCTCGACCGACAGCAGCAGCAGCAGCGGGTTGCGGCGGGTCATCACGCCGAGCAGGCCGATCAGGAACAGCGCGCCCGAGAGGCCGATGTAGAGGACGAGGGGCACGCCCTCGACCGTCTCGCCGATCATCGGCCGCCCTCCGAGCCGCACGGCGCGCTTGGCCAGCAGCACCGCGCCGACGGCCGCGACCAGCAGCGCCAGCGAGGTGGCCTCGAACGGGACGATGTAGCGGTCGATGAACGAGCGCCCGATCGCCCTCGGGGCTGCCGATGTCGCCGACCGGCTTGCGGGTCGTCGCGGAAGCCCGGCAGCTGGGTGGTGGCGAGCACGACCACGCCCTGGACGCGCGAGCGCGATGACCGCGATCCACGCGAACACGGCGTAGCGGCCCAGGCGGTCGCCGACCTCGGCCAGCGGCCGCTCGCCCAGGTAGGCGATCACGAACAGGAACAGCACCACGATCGCGCCGGCGTAGACGATCACCTGGATCGCCGCCACGAACGGCGCCATCAGCAGCACGAACAGCACCGCGAGCGACAGCAGCGTGCCGATCAGCGCGACGGTCGCGCGGAAGGGGCCCTTCAGCGTGATCACCAGGACCGCGCAGACGATCGCCGCGGCGGCGGCGAAGGCGAAGACGATCTGCTCACCCACGGGGCGGCACCCTACCCGTCACGGCACCTCGGCGCGCACGGGCACCGGCTTGGGGTGGGGCGCGAGCAGCATCTCCTTGTCGTAGAGCAGGTCGCCGCGGGTGCGCTCGGACATCTCGTACTCGTTCTCGAGCGTGATCGCGTCGAACGGGCACGCGACCTCGCAGTAGCCGCAGAAGATGCAGCGCGCCATGTTGATCTCGTAGATGCGCGCGTAGCGCTCGCCCGACGAGACGCGGTGCTCGGGCGTGTTCTCCTCGGCCACCACCCGGATGCAGTCGGCCGGGCAGGCGGCGACGCACAGCGAGCAGCCGACGCACTTCTCCAGGCCGTTGTCGTGGCGCCACAGGCGGTGGCGGCCGCGGAAGCGCGGGAAGACCGGCGTCTTGTGCTCCGGGTAGCCGATCGTCTCCGGCTTGCGGAGCATCTGCCGGAACGTGACGGCGAAGCCCTTGAGTGAGTCGTCGAGTCCCATGGACCGGTCCCTAGTTCGGCGAAGCCGAGGGCGACGACGATCGCCGTCACCACGAGGTTGAGGGTCGCCAGCGGCAGCAGCACCTTCCAGCCGAACTGCATCAGGCGGTCGTAGCGCAGGCGCGGCAGCGTGGCGCGCAGCCAGATGAAGAGGAACAGCAGCGCGGCGACCTTGATGCGCCAGCCACAGCCAGCCCGGCAGGAACGGGCCGGAGAAGCCGCCCAGGAAGAGCGTCGCCCCGAGCGCCGAGATGATGATCATGTTCACGTACTCGGCCAGGAAGAACATCGCGAACTTCAGGCCGCCGTACTCGGTGTGGTAGCCGGCGACCAGCTCCGACTCGGCCTCGGGCAGGTCGAACGGGGCGCGGTTGGTCTCGGCCACCGCGGCGATCGCGAAGATCACGAACGCCGACCGGCTGCAGCAGGATGTACCAGACCGTGTCGGCCTGGGCGTGGACGATGTCCACCAGCGAGAGGCTCTGGGCCATCATGATCACGCCGATCACCGACAGGCCCATCGCGACCTCGTACGACACGAGCTGGGCGGCGGTGCGCGCCGCGCCGAGCAGGCTGTACTTGTTGCCGCTCGCCCAGCCGCCCAGGATCAGGCCGTAGAAGCCGAGGCCGGAGAGGGCGAACAGGAACAGCACGCCGATGTTCAGGTCGGTGCCCCAGCCGGCTCGACGTTGTGGCCCCAGAGCTCGATCGAGCTCGCCGAACGGGATCACCGCGACCGCCGCGACCGCGGCGAACACCGAGATCATCGGGGCGATCTGGAAGAGGAGCCGGTTGGCCCCCTGCGGGACGAAGTCCTCCTTGAAGATCAGCTTCACCACGTCGGCGAGCGGCTGCAGGTAGCCGACCGGGCCGGCGCGGTTGGGGCCGTAGCGGGCCTGGAAGCGGCCGATCAGCTTGCGCTCCCACAGCAGCGTGTAGGCGAAGGCCGTGATCAGCACGAAGACCACGACCACGGCCTTGATCAGGATGACGAGGAAGGTCTCGTCCATCAGGCGCGCGCCGATCTCGACCCGCACGGGGCCGCGGTCGGGGGGCAGGAGGCGCTCGACGCCGGCGCCGGGGACGCCGGCGGCGACGAAGGCGGCGCCCCGGGTGGGCGGCGTCGATCCGCACCGGCAGCGTGCGCCTCGCCGTGGGGCGAGCGGAGCGCGGGCGCGGGCGCCGTCGGCGAGCCCGAGGCGCGCGGCCTCGCCGGGTTCAGCACCAGCTCGGCGCCGGTGCGGACGCGCGGCGAGGCGCGTCGGAGCGGTACGCGTCGGCGTTGCCGAAGATGCGGCGCGGTGGCCACGAGCGGCAGGCCGTCGCCGGCCGGCGTCGCGCGGGCCGTGGCGGCCGTTCGGCGAGACGGGCGCGGGCGCGGCGGCACGTGGGCGCCCAGGACGCCGAGCGCGTCGTAGCTCGAGCCCGGCCAGCGCCGGCCGCGCGCGCGGCGGCCGCGGCGAAGGCCCGCGCGGCGGTGCGGTAGGGCGGCGGCGCGCCGAGGCGGTGCAGCAGCGCGATCAGCAGCTCCCAGCCGGGGGCGGCGCCCTCGGGCGGCGCGGCGCCGGGCCGCAGCCGCTGGGCGCGCCCGTTCATCGGCGACGTAGACGCCCTCGGTCTCGTAGTGGGTCGCGGCCGGCAGCACCACGGTGGCCGAGTCGGTCAGGCGCGGAGGCGTGGGTGGCGATCGCCACGCGGCGCGCGCACGCGGCCGAGCGCCCAGCCCCAGTCCGACGGCGCCGGGCGCCGTCGAGTGGGTCGGCGTGCATCGTCAGCAGGATGTCGATCTCGCCGGCCGCCGCCGCCTCGAGCACGCCCGGGGCGGGCATGCCGAGCGCGCGCAGGCCGGCGCCGTTGACGTCGGCGCCCAGCTCGATCTGCGCGCGCGCCGAGGCCGTCGGCGAGGCGGCGCCAGCGCGTCGGCCGCGTCCGGCTCGGCGGCCAGGTCGGCCTCGTCCCACAGCACCACGACCGCTCGGCCTCGGGCAGCTCGGCCGCGCGAGCGCCGCGCGCAGGTCGCCCGGCGCGCGCGCGGACGGCGGTGCCGAGCGCCTCGAGCGCGTGCGGGCGCGGCGCCCACCGAGACCACCCGGGCGCCGCGCGCGGCGCGCCTTGCGCACCCGCAGCTCGACGATCGGGCTGCTGGTTGGCCGGGTCGCCGCCCACGATCACGCACCAGGTCGGCGGCGTCGATGTCGGCGAGCTGCGGCGGCCGGCAGGGAGCGGAGCGCGCCGAGGCCGTCGCCCGGGATGCCCAGGCGCTGCGACGATCGCGCCGGGCAGCGGCGCCGGCCGCGAGCTCCTGGGCCAGGAAGCCCTCCTCGACCGTCGCGGTCGGGCCCGACCAGCATCCCGACCGCGCCCGCCGTGGCGCAGCACCAGCGCCGCCGCGTCGACGGCCTCCTCCAGGCTCGACGTCGCGGACGCGGCCGGCGTCGCGGATGACGGCGTGGCGCAGCCGGTCGGGCGCGCGTCGCCGGTGTACGCGAAGCGCGACTGGTCGGAGAGCCAGCCCTCCTCCACCTCGTAGTTCGGCGTCCGGGCGGCCGGTGACGCGGGCGACGTGCCCTCGCGGCCGGTCAGCTCCACGTTGGTGCCGGTCGGCGTCGTGGCCGCAGACCGACGGCGTGTTCGTGATGTCCCAGGGCCGCGCGACGAAGCGGTAGGGGATGCTGGTGAGCGCGCCGACCGGGCAGAGGTCGATGACGTTGCCGGTGAAGCGGCCCTCGTACTGGTCGCCGGTGAAGGTGCCGATCTCGCTGCCGGCGCCGCGGTCCTCCATGATCAGCGCGCCGTCCTCGGCGACCTCCTGGCTGAAGCGCACGCAGCGGAAGCACGAGATGCAGCGCTCGCGGTCGAGCGCGATGAGCGACGACAGGTCGAGCGGCTTCGGGAAGTGGCGCTTCGGTCTCGACGAAGCGGGTGCGCGCCGGGGCCGAACGGAAGGTGCGGTCCTGCAGCGGGCACTCGCCGCCCTTGTCGCAGACCGGGCAGTCGAGGGGGTGGTTCTCGAGCAGGAACTCCAGCACGCCGTCCTGGCCGTCGCGCGCGACCTCGGAGTTCGTGCGCACCACCATGTCCGGCTGCACGGGGGTGCTGCAGGCGGTCTGCAGGCCGCGCATGCCCTCGACCTCGACCAGGCACATGCGGCAGGCGCCGATGGCGCGCGCCGAGGCGCGGCTCGTAGCAGAAGACCGGCACCTCGACGCCGTGGGCGTACGCGGCGTCGACCAGCATCGTCCCGGCCGGCGCGGTGACGCGGCGGCCGTTCAGCTCGAACTCGACCTGCTCGGCGGCCGCGAGGTTGACCGGGGCGTAGTCAGCCACCGACGGCACCTCCATCATCGGCTCGGGGCGCGGGTCGCCGCCGTTCTCGATGGCCCGCACGAAGTCGTCGCGGAAGCGCCGCACCGCGCTCACCACCGGGAGGATCCCGGTGTCGGCCAGGGCGCAGAGCACCCGGCCGCCGATGCGCCCGGCGAGCGACTCGATCAGCTCCAGGTCCTCCATGCGGCCCTCGCCGTCGACGATCCGCTGCAGGATCCGCTCCAGCCAGAGCGTGCCCTCGCGGCAGGGCGTGCACTTGCCGCACGACTCGTGGCGGTAGAAGTGGGCGAGGCGCAGCGTGGAGCGCACGATCGAGCCGGAGTCGTCCATCACGATGCACCCGGCCGAGCCGAGCGAGGTGCCGGCGGCGGCCAGCGACTCGTAGTCGAGGGGCGTGTCGAGGGCCTCGGGGCCGACCACGTTCACGCTCGACCCGCCGACCCAGGCGGCGGCGAAGTCGCGGCCGGGGCGGAACCCGCCGCGCGATGTCGTAGACCAGCTCGCGCAGCGTGGTGTCGCCCATGACGATCTCGTAGTTGCCCGGGCGCACGACGTGGCCCGAGATCGAGAAGACCTTGGTGCCGGTGCTCTTCTCGGTGCCGATGCCCGCGTACCAGTCGGCGCCCTGCTCGATGATCGGCGGCAGGGCGGCGAGCGTCTCGACGTTGTTGATCAGCGTCGGCGAGGCGTAGAGCCCGGCGACGGCCGGGAAGGGCGGCTTCAGGCGCGGCTGGCCGCGCTTGCCCTCCAGGCTCTCGAGCAGCGCGGTCTCCTCGCCGCAGATGTAGGCGCCCGCGCCGCGGTAGAGGGTGATGTCGAAGTCGAACGACGAGCCCATCACGGCCCGTGCCGAGCACGCCGGCCGCCCGCGCCTGGGCGATCGCCGACGTCGAGCACGCGCGCCTGGTGCTCGTACTCGCCGCGGATGTAGATGTAGCCGCGCGCGGCGCCGATCGCGTAGCCGGCGATGGTGATCCCCTCCAGCAGCTGGAAGGGGTTGTCCTCCATGATCTCGCGGTCCTTGAAGGTGCCGGGCTCGCTCTCGTCGGCGTTGCAGACGACGTAGGCCGGCAGGGCCGAGTCCTTCGGGATGAAGCTCGCCTTGCGGCCCATGGGGAAGCCGGCGCCGCCGCGGCCGCGCAGGCCCGAGCGCACGAACTGCGTAGACGACCTCGTCGCGGTCGAGCTCGTGCAGCGCCTTGCGCAGCGACTCGTAGCCGCCGGCGCGGCGGTAGTCGCCGAGCTCCGTGAGGGGCCGCCCCGCCTCGCGCTGGCGGTAGATGACGTTTCGCTCGGGCACCCCTACCTCCAGAGGCGCTCGGGCCGGGGGGCCGCGCGCAGCTCGTCGAGCAGGCGGTCGGCGTCGTCCAGCGTCAGCGGGCCGCGCGTCTCCTCGGCGTCCACCTGCACGCACGGCGCGCGGTCGCAGTAGCCCAGGCACTGGGCCTCCTGCACGGTGATCGCGCCGTCCTCGCTGGTGCCGCCGTCGTGCGGCAGGCCCTCGCGCTCGCAGATGTGCTCCAGCAGCTCGTCCGAGCCGCGCAGCATGCAGGAGAGCGTCACGCACACCGACACGACCCGCGTGCCGACGGGGCCGCAGGTAGAGGCGGTCGTAGAACGAGGCGACGCTCTCGACGTAGGCGGGCGTCAGGTGCACGGCCTCGGCGACGGCGGCGAGGTCCTCCTGGCGTCAGGTGGCCCTTCTCGGTCTGGGCGAACTTGAGCGCCGGCAGCACCAGCGAGCGCGCCTCGGCGAACTCGGGCCGCATGCGGGTCGATGTGGGCGCGGATCTCGTCGGCCGTCACCGGTCGACCCCGCCCATCACGTTGTCGAGCGAGCCGATCATCGTGATCAGGTCGGCCAGGTAGGCGCCGCGCGCCATGGGCCGCAGCGCCTGCAGGTTCACGAAGCTGGGGTCGCGCACGTGCACCCGGCGCGGCTTGGGCGACCCGTCGGCGACCACGTAGCAGCCCAGCTCGCCGCGCGGGCTCTCGACGGCGGCGTAGGCCTCGCCCTCGGGCACGCGGAAGCCCTCGGTCACCAGCTTGAAGTGGTGGATGAGCGCCTCCATCGAGGTCGGCGAGCTCCGCGCGCGGCGGCAGCACGACCTTGCGGTCGTCGGCGATGTAGCCGGCCCTCGGGCATGCCGTCGAGCGCCTGGCCGATGATCCGCACCGACTCGCGCATCTCGCGCACGCGCAGCGCGTAGCGGTCGTAGGCGTCGCCGTTCACGCCCAGCGGCACCTGGAAGTCGAAGTGCTCGTAGCCCGAGTAGGGCGTGGTCTTGCGCAGGTCGAGGTCGACGCCGGCGGCGCGCAGCGCCGGCCCGGTGACGCCGAGGTCGATCAGCTGGTCGGCCGGCAGCACGCCGACGCCCTTGGTGCGGTCGAGCCAGATCGGGTTGCTCGACAGCAGCTCCTCGTACTCGTCGATGCGCCCGGGCATCTCGTCGAGGAAGGCGCGCAGCCGCTGCTCGAAGCCGGGCGGCATGTCGTCGGCGCAGCCGCCCACCTGGAAGTACCGCGTGTTCATGCGGTCGCCGGCGATCATCTCGCAGCAGGTCGAGCGCCTTCTCGCGCTCGCGGTAGGTGTAGAAGAGCAGCGTGATCGCGCCGAGCTCGAGGCCGCTCGTGCCGAGCCAGACCAGGTGGCTGGTGATGCGGTTGAGCTCGCGACATGATCACGCGCAGGTACTGCGCGCGGTCCGGCACCTCCAGGTCGAGCAGGCGCTCGACCGCCATCGCGTAGGCGTGGATGTTGAAGAACGAGGCCAGGTAGTCCATCCGCGTGACCAGCGTGATGCCCTGCCAGTAGGTCTTGTTCTCGCACTGCTTCTCGATGCCGGTGTGGAGGTAGCCGATCACCGGGTGCAGGTCGCGGATGACCTCCCCGTCGAGCTCGGTCACCAGGCGCAGCACGCCGTGGGTCGAGGGGTGCTGGGGGCCGAGGTTGATGACCATCGGCGCGCGCGAGCCGGGGTCGCGTCTCGTCGGCCGGCCTCGATCGCTGGCGAGCGCCTCCTGCGGGGTCAGGGCCTCGGCGCCGGCGATGGCGCGCTCGGTCTCGGTGAGCTCGCGGCCCTCGCGGCGCGCGGCCTCGCAGGCCTCGCGGGCCTCGTCGGCGACGGGGATGGCGGTCGGCGCCGGGCGTCGGTGCTCATCGGCGCCTAGACCGCATCGGTGAACTCCACCTCCTCGCCGCCGAGCGGGTAGTCCCGCCGCAGCGGGTGCCCCTCCCAGTCGAGCGGCATCAGGATGCGGGCGAGGTCCGGGTGGCCGCGGAAGCGCACGCCGAACATGTCGTAGACCTCGCGCTCGTGCCAGTTGGCGGTGCGCCCACACGCTCGGTCACCGAGTCGACCTCCGGCTCCTCGCCGGCCCACACGCGCAGCCGCAGCCGCGAGCCGCTCTCCAGCGAGAAGAGGTGGTAGGCGAGCCGGAAGCGCTCCGGGCTGCTCGGGACAGTCGGCGCAGGTCAGGTCGGACAGGAGCACGAACGACAGCGGCGGGCCCTTCGACGAAGCGGGCCACCTCGAGCAGCCGGCCGCGGCGGACCTCGATGGTGAGGTCTCGCCGGCCTGCGCACGGCGCTCCTGGACGGCGCCGGGCACGGCGGCGTCGATCGTGGCGCGGACCTCGCTCACTCGCGGCCGCCGCCTCGCGCTCGCGGCGCAGGTCGGCGGCGCTCGGCAGGCCCTTCGCGCCGATCATCCGCTGCAGGACGAGGATGCCCTCGATCAGGCCCTCGGGGCGGGGCGGGCAGCCGGGCACGTAGACGTCGACCGGCACGACCTTGTCGACGCCCTGCACCAGCGCGTAGTTGTTGAAGACGCCGCCGGTCGAGGCGCAGGCGCCCATCGAGATCACCCACTTGGGCTCGAGCATCTGGTCGTAGATCCGCCGCAGCACCGGGGCCATCTTCTGGGCGACGCGGCCCGAGACGATCAGCAGGTCGGCCTGGCGCGGCGAGGCGCGGAAGACCTCGGCGCCGAAGCGCGCGATGTCGTAGCGCGGGGTGGCCGTGTGCATCATCTCGATCGCGCAGCAGGCCAGGCCGAAGGTGGCCGGCCAGATCGAGCTGGAGCGCGCCCAGGCGAGGGCCTTGTCGAGCGTGGTCAGCAGGAGGCTCTTCTCGAACTCGGCTCCTCGACCTCGCGCAGGTCGCGGTCGATGCTCTGCGTCCGTGCGCGGGGCCCGCTCGATCGGGCTCCCGGGCGGGCGGGATCAGCGCCATTCCAGCGCTCCCTTCTTCCAGATGTAGATCAGCGCCTCGACGACCGTGAAGACGAAGACGAGGAGCACCACCAGCGCCGAGCACCCCGTCGTCCCGCAGCACGACCGCGATCGGATACAGGAACGCCAGCTCGATGTCGAAGACGATGAACAGCATCGCCGTGAGGTAGAAGTCGATCGAGAACCGCTGCCGCACCGGCGCGCCGGGCAGGATGCCGCTCTCGTAGGGCAGCACCTTCGCCGGGTTCGGCTTGGCTGCGGGACCACCTTGCTCGAGCGCGAAGATCGCGCCGGCCACGGCGAGGCCGCCGGCGAAGTAGATCAGGATCGGCAGATAGTCGGAGAGCTCCACGGGCCTCTCGGACGTGGGCGCTACAGCGGCGGAATCCTTCGAGCTGCACGCTAGCAACCCCCGTATGAGGCCGCATCAATGTGACGATCGGCACCGCACGGCGCGGGCGGGGTCCGGGCGATACGGTGCGCGCCGTGATCGACCGCCTGGACTACTTCGCGCACTCGTGGACGAGGACCCGACCGTCGCGCGCGCGCGCTTCGGCTACGCCAACGAGCTGATGCGCGCGGAGCGCGGGAGGACGCCGTGGCCGAGCTGCGCGCGTACCTCGACCTGGCCGAGGACGAGGGCAACGCGTGGGGGCGGCTGGCCGAGGCGCTGACCGCGCTGGGCCGGGTGGACGAGGCCGCCGACGCCTACCTGACCGGCATCGACCAGAGCGCTCAAGCACGGCCACACCGGCATGGCCATCCGACTTCCAGGCCGCCCTCGAGGCCTGTGACCGCGGCGGCGGTCGCGACGCGTCGCGTTCTCCCCCGCGCGGCGCGGCTGCGCATGTGGCAGCGCAACGCGACGATCGGGCGCAAGACCGTCGCTGTCACGCTGACGCCGCGCTTCCTCGAGGCGATCGCCTACCTGGCGATCATGGGCCTCGGCCTCGGCACCGTACCTGACGACGGTGGACGGCGTGGACTACGTCGACTTCATCGCGCCCGGGCGTCGCGGCGTCGACGGTGATGTTCGGGGCGGTGATCGAGACGACCTACAACTCGTTCATCCGCATCCACGTGCGCCGCGTGTTCGAGGCGGTCGATCACCACGCCCCTGTCGCTCGCGGACGTGGTGGTGGGCGAGTACCTGTGGGCCGCGACCCGCGCGGTGCTCTACGGGGTGGTCTTCCTGGTCGTGATGGCGTGCTTCGGCCTGGTGCACTCGCCGCTGGCCGCTGCTGCTGCCGCCGGTCTTCGCTGATCGGCGCGCTGACCTTCGCGGTGCTGGGCATGGCGTACACGAGCCTCACCACGCAACATCGAGCACTTCAACATCCTCTTCACCGGGATCATCACCCCGATGTTCCTGTTCAGCGGGGTGTTCTTCCCGTTCCAGGGCCTGCCGGAGTGGGCGCAGGTCGTCGGCTGGTGCCTGCCCCTGTCGCACCTGGTCGCCGCGACCCGCGAGCTCACCCTGGGCGGCGCGGGCTGGATCACCGTCGCCCACGTCGCGGTCCTGCTCGCGATGCTGCTGGCGGTCTTCCCCTTCCCTGCGGCGCGCCTACGGAGGACACTGCTCCGGTGAGCGACGACGACAACGGGCGCGCCCCGGACCCGGCACCCCCGGCGGTCGATGCCGCCCGGTCGCGCCGGCGCGGCGCGCTCGCGACGGGCGCGGCGGTCCTCGCGCTGGGCGGCGCCATCGCCGCGGTCATCATCCGGGCGGCGTCCATCGGGCGGCGCGAGGAACCCTAGAACGTCGCCGCGCCGCTCAGGCCCGTCGCGCCCTGAGCCGCAGGGCGAGGCGCCAGCCGAGCATCAGCACGCCCGAGGACGATCGCGGTGACGATCACGAACGACGGCGCCGTGCCGCGGTCCCAGGCGAGGTTGCGCAGCAGCATCCCCACGACGAGGGCGCCGGCCCACGCGGCGGCGCCGGTCCCCAGGGACGTCGGCGCCCGCCACCCGCGCGCGGCGGCCCAGCCCACGGCGCCGCCGATCAGGAAGGGCGCCGCGACCTCCAGGGTCCCGCCGACCGCGGAGCCCTCGTCATGGCTCGCGCGGCCGAGCGCGGCGAACAGGAGGATGCTCGCGGCGTCGGCGAGGGCGGCTGAGCGGGCGGTCACGCCCGCCCAGCGTACCCAGCCCTACGAGCCCACCTCGCCGGCCTCTTCCACCTCGACGGTCTCGGGCGGTCTGGCGAGGCCCGCCGCCTTCATGATCCCCGGCGTCTCCGGGTCGGCCATGAAGCGCTCGTAGTCCGCCTTCGACCAGTCGAAGAGCACGAACAGCTCGCCCGGCTGGTCGAGGTTCCGGAACACCCGCGCTCCGGATGAGCCGTACTTGCGCCGGTGCGCTGCGCCGGCGCTGGTGAACGTGGACCAGAACTGGTCGAAGTCACCGATCGTCACGCGTCCAAGGAGCATCTTCCACCTCCTCGCGGCCTGTCGTGGGATCGAGCCTACGACCGGCCCGCGGCCGACGGCTACCCCGCGGGGGTGGTGGCCGCCGCGATGCCCGTGATCCGGGCCACGCCGGTCGCCTCGGCGGCCGCGCGCACCGCGGCGGCGACGTTCGGCACCAGCTTGTGGCTGAAGATCGACGGGACCACGTTGACCGGCGACAGGCCGCCCTCCTCCTCCACCGTCTGCGGCGATCGCGGTGGCGGCGGCGAGCGTCATCGCCTGGTTGATCTCCGTGGCGCGGCAGTCGAGGGCGCCGCGCCAGATGCCCGGCGACGCGATGCCGGAGTTGATCTGGTTCGGCACGTCCGGGCGGCCGGTCGCGTAGACGCGGGCGACGCCGGCGGCCTGCTCCGGGAGGATCTCCGGGTCGGGCATCGCGAGCGCGAGCACCACCGGGTCGGCGGCCATGCGGCCGAGGTCCGTCGGCGGACAGGAGGCCCGGCGCCGACATGCCGACGAACGCGTCCGCCCCCGCGAGCGACCTCGCGCCGCCGAGCCGGTCACGCCGTCCGGGTTGGTGTGCTCGGCGATCCAGGCGCAGCTCGCTCGTCGGCGTCGCCGCGGCCCGCGGTGCACGGCGCCCTTCGAGTCGCAGGCGATCACGGCGCCGGCGCCGGCCGCCACCAGCAGCCGCACCGCCGGCCTGGCCGCCCGGGCCGAGGCCGGCGACCACGACGGTCGCGTCCGCCAGGGCCTTGCCCGGCGACCTTCAGGCCGTTGGTCAGCGCGGCGAGCACCGCGGCGGCCGTGCCCTGCTGGTCGTCGTGGAACACCGGGATGTCGAGGCGCTCGTCCAGCAGGCGCTGGACCTCGAAGCAGCGCGGCGCCGCGATGTCGCTCAGGTGGATGCCCGCGAAGACCGAGGAGCAGAGCGCGACGGCCTCGGCGATCTCGGCCGGGTCGCGCAGGTCCACCGGCAGCGGGAAGGCGTCGATGCCCGGCGAGCTTGCGCAGGAACGCGCACTTGGCCTCCAGGGCGGGCAGCGAGGCCTCGGGGCCGAGGTCGCCCTGGCCCACGACCGAGCTGCCGTCGCTCACGACCATCACGCTGTTGCCCTTGATCGTGTAGTCCCAGGCCTGCTCGAAGTCGTGGTGGATCGCCATGCACACGCGGGCGACGCCGGGCGTGTAGGCCATCGACAGGTCGTCGCGGCTCGCGACCGGCACGCGGTTCTGCATCCCGACCTTGCCGCCGGCGTGGGACAGGAAGACGCGGTCGACCATCGACTCCACGCGCACGCCCTCGATCGCCTCGAGCGCCGCGCGCGATCGCGCTCGCCGTGCGCCTCGTCGCGGGCGTACGACCGTGATGTCGCGCGTCACCGTCGTCCTTGCGCCGAGCGCACGATGTCCACGCCGCCCACCTGGCCGTCGGCGTCGCCGATGGCGGCGAGCACCTTGCCCGAGCATCCCCACCTGCGCGGGGATGACGGCGCGGAAGGTCAGGCTGTAGTTCGCGTGGACATGCGCAGGCGACCTCGGGCTCCGGGACGGCGGGGTGCGGGCCGCGGAAGCCTATCGCCCGGCGCGGGCGCGTCAGCGGCGGGCCCGGCGGTAGATCGAGCTGCCCCGCCCCGGTCAGCACGAGCGCGCGCGGCGAGCGCCGTGAGGGCGAGGAACGGCCACGGCGGCTGGTCGCGCTCGCCGGGGGCCGACCGGGCACCGGCAGCAGCGGAGCCGCCGTCCGGCGCGCGGCCGGGGCCGCTCCCGTCGAGGCCCAGGATGTCGCGGTCGTACTTGTCCGACACGGCCGCCGGCGAAGTCGCCGAACGAGGCGCCGTCCTGGCGCGGGCCAGGTCAGCGCGCGGTTGCAGGTCGGCGGCGGAGTAGTTGCCGTCGATCGACGCCGTCGCCGCGTAGTCGGCGTAGATCGCTCGAGTGACGGGCAGACCGGCCGGCGCGGGCGCGCGGCGGCGACGGCCGACCCAGGCGAGCCGGCGAGCGATGAGCGCGCAGAGCGCGGCGAGCCGGCGGGGCGACGGGCATGGCGCGAGGGTAGTCCGCCCGCGCGGCGCACGGCAAGTGCCGACCGACTCCCGACACTCGTTCGCCGCACGCATTCCATCACTTCCGGCGGCCGGTGCTTGGTAGCCTCCGCCGCCGTGCGGCGTGCTCATCACGGGTGCCACCGGATTCGCCGGGCGGCACCTGTCCTCCTACTGCGCCGCGCGGGGCCACGAGGTGCACGCCCTGGTCCGGCCCGGGCCGCGAGGGCGCGGTCGTCCCGGGCGTCGACGGCGCACGCCGCCGACCTGGGCGACGCCGCCGAGCGTCGCGGCCGTGCTGCGGCGACGTCGGCGCCGGACGCGCGTCGCCCACCTGGCCGGCGCGTCGTCGGTCGGGCCGCTCGTTCGCCGAGCCCGCTCGGCACCTGGGACGTCAACCTGGGCGGCACGCTCGCGCTGCTCGAGGCGGTGCGCGAGGCCGGCGCCGACGGCGCGGGTCGCTGGTGGTCACCAGCGGCGAGATCTACGGCCGCGGTGCCGCTCGAGGACCTGCCGGTCACGGAGCCGACACGCCGCTGCGACCCGGTGTCGCCGTACGGCGCGTCGAAGGCGGCGGCCGACCTGGCCGCCGCCCAGTACCGGGCCGCCTACGGCCTCGCCGGCGCTGCGCGTGCGCGCCTTCAACCACGTCGGCCCCGGGCAGGACCCGCGCTTCGTGCTGCCCAACGTCGCGCGCCAGATCGCCCAGGCCGAGCGCGACGGCGTCGCCGCGGTCGAGGTGCGCGTCGGCAACGTCGACACCCGCCGCGACTTCACGGACGTGCGCGACATGGTCCGCGCCTAGCTCGCTGCTGCTCGAGCGCGGCGACCCCGACGCCGTCTACCTCGCCTGCACGCGGCCGCTCGCGGCCGGTGCGCGAGCTCATCGAGGGCCTCGGCGGCGCTCGCGCGCGATGCCCGGTGACGTTCGCCTCCGACGCCGGCCTGCGGCGCGAGGGCGAGCAGCCCGACCTCTATGGTTCGCCCGACCGCCTGCGCGGCGGACACCGGATGGACGCCCGGAGATCCCCATCGAGACGACGCTGGCCGACACCCTCGACTGGTGGCGCGAGCGCGTCGTCGCCGAGGACGCGAGTGACGACGGTGCCCCGAGCGCTGATCACCGGCATCACCGGCCAGGACGGCTCGTACCTGGCCGAGCTCCTGCTGGACAAGGGCTACGAGGTGTGGGGCGTGGTGCGCCGCGCCTCCACCGAGTCGTACGAGCGCATCGAGCACCTGCGCGACCGGCTGCGCTTCGCCCAGGCCGACCTGCTCGACCAGCCCTCGCTCGTCGCGGCCCTCCAGGCAGGCCGAGCCGGACGAGGTCTACAACCTCGCCGCCCAGTCGTTCGTGCCCACCTCGTGGACCCAGCCGGTGCTGACCGCCGAGTTCACCGCCGTCGGCGTCACCCGCATGCTCGAGGCGATCCGCCAGGTGGACCCCGTCGATCCGCTTCTACCAGGCGTCGTCGAGCGAGATGTTCGGCCGCGTGCGTCGAGACGCCCCAGAACGAGGCGCACGCCCGTTCTACCCGCGCAGCCCCTACGGCGTCGCGAAGGCCTACGGCCACTACATCACCGTCAACTACCGCGAGTCGTACGGCCTCTTCGCCTGCTCGGGGATCCTCTTCAACCACGAGTCGCCCCGCCGCGGCCTCGAGTTCGTGACGCGCAAGGTCACCGACGGGGTGGCGCGCATCAAGCTCGGCCTGAGCGAGCACCTGACGCTCGGCAACCTCGACGCCCGCCGCGACTGGGGCTTCGCCGGCGACTACGTCGAGGCGATGTGGCGGATGCTCCAGCAGGAGCGAGCCCGACGACTACGTCGTGGCCACCGGCGTGACCAACACGGTCGAGCGGCTCGTGGAGCTGGCCTTCGCGCACGCCGGCCTCGACCGCGACGACCACGTCCGCACCGACCCGGCCCTGATCCGCCCGGCCGAGGTCGACCTGCTGGTGGGCGACGCGACGAAGGCCCGCGACCGAGCTCGGCTGGGAGCCGACGGTCGACTTCGAGGGCCTCGTGCGGATGATGGTGGACGCCGACCTGGAGCGGCTCGGCCGCTCGGCCTGAGGACCCGCCGGCCGCGGGTCCCGGATCACCCCCGCCGGGCGACCAGCGCGTAGTCCTGGTCGCCCGAAGACCAGATCGTCGAGGCGCTGCATCGCCTCGTTGACCTGCTCCACCACGCCGTGCAGCTCCGGCGCGCTCCCCGGTGACCGGCCGCGCGCGGCGCTCGTCGGGCACCGGTGACAGGTACACGATCTCGCGTCTCCGCGAAGCCCGCCCGCTCGAACATGAAGGCGAGCGTCTCGGGGAAGACCGGCCGCAGATGGGTGGGGTCGCAGCTGAAGTTGACCGAGCCGGCGATGAGCGACTTCGGGTTGGGCGTCTCGACGATCAGCACCCCGCCGGGCCGCAGCGCCGCCGCCGCAGAGGCGGGCCAGGCGCATGTGGTCGGCGGGCCAGAGGTGCTCGACGACGTGGGAGCACAGGATGCCGCCGAGCGAGCCCGGGCCGCGCGGCGAGGAACGCGAACATGTCGCCGTGCTCGGCGTCGAGCCCCTTGTCGCGGGCGAGCGCCGACCATCTCGGCGGACGCGTCCACGCCCATCGCCTCGACCCCGCGTCCCGCAGCAGCTCGAGGAACTCACCGCGCCCGCACCCGAGGTCGGCCACCACGCCCCAGCCCGGCGAGCCGCTCCGCGTGCGTGGCGCTGGCGCTCGCGCACCGTCTCCTCGGGGCCGCGGAAGCGGTTCTCGAAGCCGAGGTAGTCGAAGTCGTCGAGCGGGGGGATGCCCGCCGCCGGCTGACGCCTCCCTCGGGCCGTCCGCGAGCCGCGGCTGTCGGCGCGGATCCGCTCCAGCGCGGCCGCCCGGTCCCGGTTCTCGAGGGCGGCGACCCGCTCCAGCAGCGCCCCCGAGGGCGTCGTGCACCTCGGCGACCGCCTCCGCCATCCGCGCCTCGACGCGGACCCGGATCTCGTGCTCCGACCGCTCCAGCGCGCGGACGGCCTCGTCGGTGTCCTCGCGCGCCGCCTGCTCCGCGTCCAGCCGCACCGCGATCTCGACGAGGGCGGCCCGCAGGTGCTCCTCGAACCCGCGCTGCTCGCCGATACCATCCGGTCGCGCGCCGGTGCGACGACGCCCGAGACCATCTTCCGCAGGCGCACCGGCGCGGCCCGCGGCCGGCGGGGCGGCGGCCCGGTCCAGCAGGGGCCGGGCCGTGCGCAGGAGGGCGTCGATCGCGGTCGGCGGCGCCTCCGGCTCGGCGACGGGGTCCGCGTGGGGTTCGTTCATCCGGGTTCACCCGCCATCACGATGGCCTCGGCGAAGCGCCCCGCCACCAGTCCAGGTCGTCCAGCGCGGACGCCACGCGCCTGCCGCGCCGGGCCAGCGCCCGCGCGAGCGGCCGCGACTCTCGCACAGGTACCGGGTGGCTTCGACGGCCTCGAGCGTGGTGCTGGCCGACAGCGCACCCCCGTCCGCGCAGCATGCCGGTGGGGCGTCGTCCCGGGCAGCGCGACCACCGCGCGGCCCTCGGCCCACGCCTCCACCGCCGCCGGCAGCGCGGCGGCGGCGCCCCCGCCCACCCAGGCGATGCCCGGGCCGCCGGTGGGGACCGCCGCGCCCTCCTGCGCGCCACAGCCGGCCACGAGCCGCTCGGGCGCCGGCCCGCGCCGACAGGCCGGTTCCGGGCGCCGTCTCGCCCGGTGCCGGCAGGCCCGCCACCACCACGGGCAGCTCGGGCCGGACGCCGAGCGGCGCGCAGCTCGGCCGGGTCGAGCACCACCAGCACCTGCGGCCGCCCCGAGGAGCGCCGCCGCCCACGGCGGCGGGCGCCGCCCGCGCAGCAGCGGCATCACGGCGAACGGCGCGCCCGCACGGGCGGCGAGCCCCGGATCGTCGAGGCCGGCGCGCGAGGCGCCCCTCGGGCCGGCATCCAGGACGCCCGTCCTCCGGAGGGCGTCCTCCAGCCGCGACAGCACGCCGCCGGCCGCCGCGGGGATCGCCCTCGCCGACGCGCGATCGCGCTCAGGGGATCGCCTCCACGAACCGCTCCATGCGGGCTGCCAGCTCCGCGGCCGGTCGAACCGCCGCAGCTGGGCGGGGCGCGCGGCGGCGAGCCGCGGCGGCCAGGCGCTGGTTGCCGAGCGCCTCGACGACCGCCTCGGCGACGAGCGACGGCGGTCTTGTCGTCCAGGAGCAGCCCGGCGCCGCCGAGCGTCTCGGGGATCGCGCTCGACGCGTAGGCGACGATCGGCAGCGCCGGCCGCCATCGCCTCGAGCAGCGGCACGCAGAACCCCTCGTGGTCGGAGAGGCACAGGAAGAGGTCGGCGTCGGCGTAGCTCCGGCCGAGCTCCGCCTCGGTCACCGAGCCCGCGGAACGCACGCGGTCGTCCACGCCGAGCGCCGCCGGCCAGCTCCCGGCAGTGGGCCTCGTACGCGGGCGCCGCCGTCCCAGGCGCCGACGAGCCACGAGCGGTGGTCGAGTCCCGCGTCGAGCGAGGGCGGCGCTCGCCATGACCAGGTGGTGCTGTGCCTTGTTCGGGACGCCGCGGCCCACGAACAGCAGCCGCGCCGGCGCCCCCGTGCGGCTGCGGCAGGCCGCGGCGCGGGTGGGCAGCGCCTGGCGCATCACGCCCAGGACGGTGGGGCTCGCGGAAGCCGAGCTCGACGAGCTCCGCCGCGTTGTACGCGGAGTCGGCCCCCACGGCGTCCACCCGGCCGGCCAGCTCCGCCGAGGCGCCGGCGGCCGATGGCGCACTCCAGCGCGATCCGCGGCGCCCATCGCCACAGGAGCTCCGCCGGGGTGATGTTGTGGTAGTGCAGCGCGCAGCGCCCGCAGCGCTCCAGGACATGGGTGAACGCCGGGCTCGCGATGGAGTAGTGGAGGATCGCCGCGTCGCCGGGCCGCGGCGACGTCGGTCCCAGCGCTCGGGGCGGGATGCACCTCGCCGCACAGGCGCCGGGTGGATGTGGTCGGCCTCCACGAAGATCTCCGAGCGCAGGCCCATGCCCCGCAGCAGCGCGCGCGCCTCCAGCATGTGGTGGGTGATCGCGTCCCGCGGCGCGGCGCCGGCCGCGACCTGGTGGACGCCGTCGCTCACGACCATGCCTCGAGGGCCGCCGAGCGAACCGCTCGCGCACCGCGCGGCCATGAGAACGTGTCGCGGGTGTAGCGCGGCGCCCGCCGCGGCCATCCGCGGCGCGCAGCGGCGGGGTCGTCCAGCAGCAGCTCCAGCGCCTCCACCAGCTCGTCGGGACCGCCGAGGACCAGATGCCGCCGCCCGATGCGCGGCAGTGCTCGCGCAGCACCGGCGAGCGGCCGTTCACGATGGACGGCGTGCCCGCCAGCCAGGCCTCCAGCACCACCATCCCGAGGCTCTCGAGGCGCGAGGGGTTCACCAGCACGGCTCGCGCCGGCGTAGGCGCGTCGCGGTCCTCGTCGGGGACGAAGCCGAGGTCGAGCACCCGGTCCGCGATCTCCGGCGGCGGCGGCAGGTCGCCGGCCCCATCAGCGCCAGGGGCGGGGCGTCGGCCGCCGGGCCACCAGCTCGGCGTATGCCGCGAAGAGCGTCGGGCAGGCCCTTCGCCGACCTCGCGCCGCCCCGCGTACAGGACGTAGCCCGGGCGCGATCCCCCGGGCGCGCGCAGAACGGCGTCGACCGCCGCCGCGGCGGGCGGGGTCGCCGTCGTCGTAGCCGACGCTCACCAGGCGGGCCTCCGCGTCCGGCGCCAGCCGCGCCAGCAGCTCGCCCTCGCCGTGCGAGTTGAGCATGCAGCCCGGCCGCGCGGCCGAGCATCTCGCGCACCACCGGGCGTCCAGGCGTGCGGCCTCGTCGTGCACGCACGGGATCAGCGCGGTGCGCTCGGGGCGCGCCGCCGCCGCCCAGTAGGTCGTCCCGAACAGGTACGGCATGGCGACGAGCCAGTCGTAGCGGGCCGCGTCCTCGACGGCGTCCTGGAGCCCGGGCGACCAGACCGACTGCGCCATCCACTCGAGCTGGTCGGCGCGGTCGGTGGGCAGCGCGCAGGTCGATGCGCGTGTGCAGCTCCAGCCACCGCCCGTTGTCGCGGTCCGGATCCACCCGGAAGCGGTGGACCGGCGACGCCGTTCTCCACCGTCGGTCCCCTCGGGGTAGCGCGTCGGCCCAGGTGAAGTGGTCCACCGCGCACGTCGTCAGCACCTCGACGTCGGTGCCGTGCGGCCGCGAGGTTCTCGGCCAGCAGACGGCAGAGCATCTCGGCGCCGCCGACCACGCCGGCGCCGTACCGCGGGACGACGAAGGCGACCCGCGGACCGTCAGCGGGCAGCATGCACGGCGTAGCGCCGCGGCCCGAGAGCACGTCGTTGCCGCACCGACGCCCGGTCCCCCGCGCCGGCGCGCCGCGCTCCTCGGAGCGTCGAAGCTCGACGCGAGGTGCCCAGCCCGCCGACTCGAGCGCCATCCGCACGGCGTCGGGGTGGACGCGGCCGGCGCCGGCCGGGGTCGCGCCAGAACTCGCCGCCGATCGCCCAGGCCGGCGGGGTGCGAGGCCCTCGACCATCGCGCGCCCGTCCGGCGCGAGGGCGTGCGCCGAGGCGTCGGCCAGCGCGACGAGCGCCGGCCCGTCGAGCCGCTCGACGAGGTCGGTCACCAGGATCCCGTCGACCGAGCCCGGCGAGGGCGCGGCGAGGTAGGCGACCGGGTCGGCGTGCCGCACGGCGCGTCCCTCGGCCGCGGCCGCCGCGGCGAGCTCGGCGTCCGGCCTCGACGCCCTCGGCGCCGTCGCCGAGCGTGGGCAGCGCACGCGCCCGCTGCCGGCGCCCGAGGTGGAGCACCGCGGCCCCGTCCGCCAGCGGCTCGCGCGTAGGCCGCGAGTCCGCGCGGCGCGCCCGGGTCGTCCGCCTCGGTGGCCTCCAGGCGCAGGCGGACGGGGTCGCCGCCGCGCCGGCGCGCCCGCGCGGCGGCCGGCGGGCGGCGGCGGCGGGCGCCGCGCCGCGCTCCAGGCGCGCGATGCGCTCCGGCAGCGCGGCGTCGGCCATGCGCGACCACCTGCCGCGCTCGCGCCACGGCGCACGCGCGAGGCTCGGCCAGCTCGGCGCGCGAGACCGCCGACCTCGCTCCGCGCGGCCGTCGGCGGCCGCGCGGTCGCCGTCGCACCTGCGCGCTCGCAGCGCGGCGACCTCGCGCGCCAGCGCGGACAGGTAGGCGAGCAGCGCGGCGTTGAAGGCCGTCGCGCTGCGCGGAGAGCCGTACATCGGCTGGCTGGTGCCGCGCACCAGCAGGCGCTTGACCTGCGAGACGGCGCCGCCCACCACCGGCTTGGTCGACGCCGCCACCTCGATGTCGACGCGCTGCACCGCGAGCGTCGCGCAGCCGCTCCAGGTCGTCCAGCCCGAACGGCTCGCCGTCGTCCTCGACGGACGCCTGCCATCAGGGCGTCGACGCCGTAGAGGCCCTTGCGCCTTCTTCTCGGCGACCCGTCGGCGCAGGTCCGTCCATGAGCGCGTTCGACGTCGATCGGCTCCGCGTCGGCGGAGGATCGCCGGCCCGTCGGCGGCAGGGCTCAGCTGGCGTGCTCCCGGGTGTGCGACAGGTCGGTACCGGGCCAGGCTAGCATCCGCGCCCGTCGGACCGGCCGGTCCCGGCGCCGCGCAGGAGGCCGATGGGCACCGACACGCGGGTCGACGTACCTGGCCCTCGCCGCCCTCGCCGAGCGGTACGCGACGCACCGCGCCGGGCGCGGGCGTGCACGGCGACCTCACCCCGTCGAGCTGCGGGTGCTTCTCGCAGAACGGCGAGGACGGCGTCATCGAGGAGATCCTGCGCCGCATCGGGATCGCCCGCGGACTTCGTGGAGTTCGGCGTCGAGTGCGGCATCGAGGGCAACTGCGTCTTCCTCGCCGACGTGCTCGGCTGGCGCGGCCTGTTCATGGAGGCCGACCCGCGCACTTCGCCGACCTGGACGGGAAGTACCGCCACCGCCCGAGGTGCGCACCGTCCACGCGCTGCGTGCGCCCGGCGAACATCGACGGCCTGCTGCGCGACGGCGGGATGCCCGAGGAGCTCGACGTGCTCTCGATCGACGTTGACGGGATCGACCTCTGGATCTGGCAGGCGATCGCCGCCGTCCGCCCGCGGCTGGTCGTGATCGAGTACAACGCCCGCTCGACCCCGCGGCGGCCCTGACGCAGCCGCTCGAGCCCCGCGATGGCGTGGGACGGCACGGACTACTTCGGCGCGTCACTGGGCGGCGCTGCCGCCGGGTCGCGGCGGCGCGGGCTACCGCCTGGTGCACACCGACGTCGCCGGCGTGAACGCCTTCTTCGTGCGCGCCGACCTCGCCGCGCCGTTCCCCGAGGAGGCCGCCGTGCCGGTGCGGGCGCCCAACTACTTCCTGCGCGGCAGGGCCACCCGCCGCACCAGGGCACCCGCCGCTACATCGAGCCCGTCATCTGAGCGGGGCGCGTCCAGGCGCGAGCCGGCCTCGTCGGCGATGTCCACGCGCCCGCCATGTTCACCGGCCCGGTGCCGGTGCCGCTCGGGAAGACGCTGAACTCGAGCCAGCGGTCGAGCCAGTGGTAGACCACGCTCTCGTCCTGCGACGACGACCGCGACGCTCACCGTGAAGCGCCCCTCGTGCAGCGGCAGCGCGGCGATCGTGAAGCGCACGCGTGCGCCCGGCCGCGATCTCGCTCGATCTGCGAGCGAGTCGAGGCGGGTGTTGGTGCCGTAGACAGGCGTGCCGTCCACGGTGTGCACGGCGATGCCGAAGATCGGCGTCTGCACCGGCGCGCTCGCCTCGACGTCCATCTCGATCGTGAACGGCTCGCCGCTGACGAAGCGGTCGTCGGGCCGTCGGCGCCCGACCAGGCGGGCGCCGCGGATCACCACCTCCGCGGTTGCCCCACTCGCGGCGTCCGCGTCGCGGCCGCTCGGCGCCGGCGCCCTCGCCGTCGGCCGCCAGGAGCGGCGGTGGTAGGTGGCCAGGACGTCCGGCGGCGGCGCCGTCGGCCACGATCCGTCGCCGTCCACGAGCAGCACCGCCCGGTCGCAGACCCGCTCGACGGCGCCGGGGTCGTGCGAGACGAACACCAGCGTGCCGCCGCCGCGGCGGAAGTCGAAGATGCGGCCGAAGCACTTGCGCTGGAAGGCCTCGTCGCCGACGGCCAGGACCTCGTCCAGCAGCAGCACGTCGGGGTTGACGTGCGAGGCGATCGCGAACGCCAGCCGCATCGACATGCCGCTCGAGTAGGTGCGCACGGGCATGTCGATGAAGTCCGGGAGCTCGGAGAACGCGACGATCTCGTCCAGCCGGTCGTCGACCTCGCGCTCCGAGAGCCCGTGGATCGAGCCGTTCATGTAGACGTTCTCGCGCCCCGTGAAGTCGGGGTGGAACCCGGCGCCGAGCTCGAGCATCGACGCCACCGTGCCGCCGATCTCGATCGGTCCCGGCGTGCGGCGGGATGATCCCGGCCAGCATCTTCAGCAGGGTGCTCTTGCCCGAGCCGTTCTGGCCGATGAGGCCGATCGCCTCGCCGGGCGCCACGTCGAGGTCGACGTCGCGGACGGCCCAGAGCTCGGTGGAGTTGGTCCGCCGGCGCCGCAGGACCGTCTCCTTCAGCGTCAGGTTGCGCTCGTGGACGATGCGGAAGCTGCGCGACACGCCCGCGCAGGCGGATCCGGCCCGGGCTCGACGGCGCCACTCAGAGCTCCACCGCCATCTCGCGCTCGAGGCGCCGGAACACGGCCGGCCCGACGCGCGAGCATCACGACGGCCGCGACCACCGTAGTACAGCACGTCGCCCCAGACGGGCCAGTCGCCCCAGAACAGCACGTCCTGGATCGCGATGATGAACGGCGCGATCGGGTTGGCCCAGTGCAGCAGGGCCTCCGCCCAGGGGTGCTCCTGCAGGGGCGGGACGGCGTCGAAGCTGTAGAAGACCGGGCTCAGGAAGATCCAGGGCAGCGCGAGGGCCGCCGAGGATGTGCTCGACGTCGCGGAAGTAGACGTTGACGGCCGAGAGCAGCAGCCCGAAGCCCGCGGTGAACAGCGGCCAGCAGGAGCACGAGGCCCGGCAGCGCCACCAGGGGCAGCCGCGAGCCCTCGGTCAGGATCAGGCACAGCGGCAGCGCGATCGCCAGCATCGCCCCGGCGGTGAACGCGTTCCCGGTCATCGACGGCCAGCGGGACGATCTCGCGCGGGAACCTCACCTTCGTCACCAGGCCGGCGTTCGCCACGAGGCTGCTGCGACGCGAGCTGCGCGCCGCCGAGGAAGAACGTCCAGATCGTGAGCCCCACGAACAGGAACAGCGCGTAGTTCGGGATGTCGATCCGCAGCAGGAACTTGAAGACCAGCGAGTACGCGGCGACCATCACCGCGGGCGTGATCAGCGTCCAGGCCAGGCCCAGCACCGAGCCCTTGTAGCGCTGGCGCACCTCGCGGCGCACGAGGTTGCGGAAGAGCGGCCCGTAGCGGGTCGAGGGCGGAGCGGATCGGCGCGGCCAGGGCGGGCAGTCGCGGTCGGCCACCGGCCGAGGGTAGTCGAGGCGGCTGCTCACCGCGCGTCGCCCGCCGGGGTGACCGTCCACTCGGACATGCGGATCGAGACGACGCGCGGGTCGCCGGGGCGCAGCGGGCCGGCGGGATGCCCCGATGTTGGTCAGGTCGGAAGTCGCTGCGGCCCGGCGGGCAGCGCGACCGGGAACGACGCGGTCGGTCCTCCGGTCGACCGGGATGCTCCGGTGCCGTCGCCGGGCCGCTCGATCTCGCAGCACGTGCGTGCGTCCCGGGCGGCGCGGGCGCGACGCTCGAAGCGTCACGTCGTAGGTGCCCGGCACGCGGCGCGTAGACGGTCATCTCCGCGGTGTCGCGCATGTACCGCCACTCGCCGGCTGCCGATCCGCTCGGGCGGCCACCAGGTGGCGCGCTGGAAGATCGACGATCGCGTCGGCGGGCGGCGCGGTGACGCGCCAGACGGCGCTGCCGTCCGGGAAGACCTGCACGGCCGCGAAACCCGGCGGGGGCCGGTCGGGATCGGGCGCCGGCAGGCCGGCCAGCGGCGTAGAGCGCCGGGATCGACGGTCACGAGGTCAACGCCCGAGGGTGCTGAGGCGCGCGCGGCGGCGCCCGGGCGTCGCGGGTCCGGATCGCGCGACGGTCATGTCGGTGCCGATGCCGACGAGCTGCGGGTCCCCGTTGGCGATCGTCAGCCCGTGGACGAGTTGGCCGTACATGTGGAACCGCTCGAGCCGCTCGTTCGGGACGGCGGGGAAATTCCACACGACCGCGTCGCGGGGCGCCTCGTCGCGCAGCCACGCCCACATCGGCACGTCCTCGGGCGCCCGGCCGTCCAGGGTCACCGGCGGGTCCGCTGGCACCGGCAGCCCGCCGCCGGGCGGCAGCTCGAGCACGCGCGCCGCGATCGCGGCCGCCACCATCGCGGCCGCCACCGACGGCCGCGCGCCGCGCGGATCGCCGCGGCCAGGCCGATGGCCGCCACGCAGATCGAGCACCGCCGTCACCGGCCACCGCGAACCGCGCGTAGACGCGCAGGAACGGCGCGACGTCGAAGACCACGTCGGACGGCGTCGGGATCCGCACCCCCGCACCAGTACGTGGGCGTCGCGAGGCTGAACCACGCCGAGCACCAGCATCAGCGGCACGGCGCTCCAGACCGCCACGGCCAGCCGCGGCGACAGCCGTCCGCGCATCCGGACCGCCCACACCAGCCCGACGGCGGCCAGCGCCGAGGGTGACGTACCCGACGAAGCTCCGATCGCGCTCGCCGCCCGGGGTGCCGAACGCCCGTCCACCGCGCGTCGCCGAAGATCGTCGCGGAACACCTCGTTGCCGCTGTCGGGCAGAGGTAGTCGGTCAGCCGGCGCGCCGTAGAGGTCGAGCTCGACCCGCGGAGCGGGTGAGCGTGTCCTCCACGGCGCCGCGCGACGACCAGAACAGCGCGCGAGCGGCACGATCACGATCGCACGACCGCCGCCAGCGGCCTCGCCGAGCCGGACGGCCGCCGCCCGCACACCGCCCGTCCGCCAGAGCCGCACGCCGCGCCACCAGCCCGCCGACGGCCACGATCACGAACGACATCGCGCCGTAGTAGGGGTTGGTGAGCCAGCAGAGCGAGCGTGCCCACGGCCAGCCAGACCGCGCGGCGGCGGCCCGGCGCCTCCATCCACCGCCAGAGCGCCAGCAGCAGGATCGGGAAGCACGCGAGCAGGGCCAGCGGGTAGTGGCCGGTCGCGCGCACCAGCGCGTTCGGGAACACGGCGAACGCCACCGCCGCCCACGCCGCCGCGCCGATGCCGAGCCCGAGCCACCGGATCAGCAGGTACATCGCCGCGGGGGCGAGCGTCATCCCCAGCAGCACGGAGGCGTTGACGGCGGCGATCGGCCCGGCCACCTGGGTGACGAGCCACGCGGGGCCCAGGAACACGATCTGCAGCGTGTTGATGGAGGCCGGCTGCTCGCGACCGAACGGCGCCCCGATGACGTCCTGGGTCGTCGTGCCCCACAGGCGCAGGCCGTGCTCGCCGTTGAACCAGACGTCCCAGACGTAGCCGCTGCGGTCGCCGCCCGCACCGCCGCCGAGCGTGTCGGTGCCGAAGTGCAGCACGAGCGGCCACGTGATCGCCAGGGCCAGGAGCAGGGCGCCGCCCAGGACCAGCGACGCCTCCACGATGCGCGGGCGCGCCAGGGCGGCGCGCATCCGGGCGGCCCGGACGGTGGGCCGCTCCAGCTTGACGGTGCCGCTCGTCATCCCCCGGTCCGGTACAGCTCGTACGTCAGATCCGCGGGGGCGCCGGCCAGCCCGGCGACATCGGGCGGCGTGAGGCGCACCGGTGCGCCGAAGCGCTGCCGCAGCAGGGCCGGGTCCACGCCGTCACAGTGGTTCTGCGACACGAACCAGCGCGCATCGACCCTGCGCAGGAAGCTGTCGCCGGGGAGGGTGCGGTGGCGGATCCGGGTGTCGATGACGGTGATCGCCTCGTGGTGGGAGGCGATCGCCATCCCGACGTTCTGGTAGGCGACCCGGCCCCCGCCCCCGAGCTTCACCAGGTCGGGGCGGAAGCACGTGTCGTAGACGGCCAGGTCGTCACCGGTCACATCCGCGATCTTCTCGTAGGCGAGGCGCTCTGCGGGAGGGAACGTGAACACGAGGTCCTTCGTGTCGCGCGCGAAGACGAGTGTCGTCGGGATGGTGAGGGCGCAGACGGCCAGCACGCCGAGGGCGGCGAGCCGCGGCCGCGCGGCAGCCGGCCCCGGCGCCAGCAGCGCCGCCGCCACGGGCGGCATCGCGACGACCGCCACGAGGAGCGCTCCGTACGGCATGAAGCGGTACGGCTCGGTGTCGAAGCCCCACACCCCGTTGAACGTGAGCAGGAACGTCGTGACCAGGAGGCCGGTGAGGGCCGTGAGCACGGCGTCGTCCCGGGCGGTGCGCGCGCGTCGCACGAGCAGGGTCAGGGCCGTCCCCGCCAGGATCCAGAGCGGGAGGAACTGCAGGAGCACCGCCCCCAGCGGCAGCGACAGGTGACGCGTCTCCGCGAGCTCCTGACGCAGGTAGAAGAAGCTGTCCGGGTCGGCGACCTGGACCGCGATGCGGACGAGGAGCGGCGAGCCCACCACCAGGGCGCCGCCCGCCAGGGCGAGCGCCGTCGGCCCCTGATCCCGCCGCCAGTCGCGGCGCAGCGCCAGCCAGACGACCGGCACGGCCAGCACGGCGCCGAGGCGGGCGACCGACCCGGACCCGGAGCTCAGGCCGGAGGCGACGAGCAGGACGCCGAGCACCCCGACGAGGATCGCGTGGCTCCGTCCGAGCGGCCGCCGAAGCCACTCATAGGCCGTCGCCGTCGCGACGATGGCCGTCAGGGTGAACATCGCGACGTACGTGTGGCCCAGCAGGGCCAGCCCGAGCAGGGCGCCGGACCCGGCGCCGGCGACCAGGCGGCGCCGCCCGCCCGCCGGCAGCGCGACGACCAGCAGCAGCACCGCGAGCCCGCCCGCCACGAGCGAGAACACCTCCGCGCCGGGGCTGAACAGGGTCCCATAGGCCGGCCAGAGCACCGCGTGGTCGCCGTACCCCGTGAACCACCGGTCGTCGCCCGCGTACCACTCGAGGGTGCCGATCATGAGCGGTACCGGGGCGAGCACCCACGCACGGGTGCGCGGGGCCGCCCAAAGGGCCCACGCGGTCGACATGGCCAGGATGCCCAGCGTCACCAGCATCCCGACCGCGTTCCACGCGCCGAAGACCGTCATCGAGCCGAGGTCGGAGACCTTCCCGAGGAACCAGTAGTAGGTGCTCGGGTAGATCGAGCTCCCGGTGACGGTGAACGGCTCCACGAACGCCGGCAGCCCCTCCTGGACGTTCCGCGCCACGCTCATGTAGGCGAACTGGTCCGGGAGGTAGTAGTCCTTGACGATGTCGCCGGCGGCCCGGTCCGGCAGGAGCCGCAGGATCGGGCCCCACATCAGCCACATCGCGGCGACCCAGCCTCCCGCGGCGCACAGGACGGCGCCGGCGGTGGCGAGTCGCCGCCGGGCGGCCCCACCGGTGGGATCTACTGTCGCGCCTCCAGTTCACGGGCGCCGGGGTCGTCCGCGAGGTCATCGATGCCCGGGGTGCTCTCGTAGCGGTCGGCGACCACGTACGTGGGGCGCTTGCGCACCTCGTCGTACACCTTGCCGACGTACTCGCCCACGATCCCGAGCGTCACGAGCTGGACGCCGGCGAGCAGCAGCACCACGGCCATGATCGACGCCCACCCGGGGGCGAGGCCGTCGGCGAAGAGGCTGGCGATGATCACCCACAGGCCCGCGACGATCGCGAGCCCCGCGGCGATGAAGCCGAGCACCGTCACGGCCCGCAACGGCAGCTTCGAGAACGAGACGATCGCGTTGAGCGCACCGGCGGTGCGCTTCGAGATGGAGTACTTCGTCTCGCCCGCGTGGCGCTCGTGCCGCTCCACCTCCACCGCGACCTGGTTGAAGCCGGTGAACGCGCGCAGGCCGGGGAAGTAGCGGTTGTGCTCGGGCATCGCGTTCAGCACGTCGACGGCCCGGCGGCTCATCATCGAGAACGGCCCGGCGTCCTCGGGGAGGTCGATGCTCATCATCTTCCCCGCCAGGCGGTAGAAGCCGCGAGAACGCCGCCCGCAGCACGACGCCCTCCTTGCGGTTGCGGCGCACCGCGTACGCCACGTCGGCGCCGTCCTCCCACGCCCGGATCAGCTGGAGGAGCGCCTCCGGGGAGTCCTGGAGGTCGGCGTCCATCACGGCCACCGCGTCGCCGCGCGCCTCGCGGATGCCGGCCTCGATGGCGGCCTCGTGGCCGAAGTTGCGCGAGAGGCGCACGCCGCGCACCCGGGGGTCGGCGGCGGCCATCTCGACGATCATGTCCGACGAGCCGTCCCGCGAGCCGTCGTCGACGAGCACGAGCTCGAAGTCGTGGGGGAGCGGCTCCAGCTGGTGCGTGAGGCGCCGGTAGAGCACCGGCAGCGTCTCGCGCTCGTTGTAGACCGGGATCACGATCGAGATCAGGGCGGCGTTCCTCCTGGTCACCGGTGGGGCGAAAGACTACCGGTCCGGGCCCGAGGCCTCGTGCGGACCGGTCGCGGCGGCCGCGGGCGAACCCGGTACCCTGCCCGGCGATGGAGACGACCTCGCCGGTGATCAGCGCGGCGTGCCGCGTCTGCGGTGCGTCGGAGGCGCGGACCGTCCTGACGGGGACGGACCACCGCGAGGGCATGGGCGGCGAGTTCTCCGTGGTGGTCTGCGTCGGGCTGCGGCCTGGCCCGGGTCCAGCCCTGGCCCGAGCGGCCCATGGACTGGTATCCGACGGCCTACCAGCAGCACACCGGGCAGACCGTCACCGGCCGTGCGGTGGAGGCGGCGATCCGGAGCGACGGCCACGCGCCCCATGCCCGCCGTGCTGCGGCGGGCCGCCACGGCCGTGGTCCCCGACGCCGACATGGGCGGCCCGCTCGCGCCCGGCGCGACGCTGCTCGACGTGGGCGCCGGGAACGGCACCGCCGTTCGGGCCCTGCGGGCGGCCGGCGTCGACGCCCACGGCATCGAGCCGGCGTCCTCGGCGGTGGCGGCGGCCCGGGCGGGCGGCGCGGAGACCGTGGTGGAGGGGACGCTCGAGGACAACCCGCTGGCCGACCGGTCGTGGGACGTCGTCCGCCTCTACCAGACGCTCGAGCACATGCCCGACCCGGTCGCGTCGCTCGAGGCGGCCCGCGCGCTCCTGGCGCCCGGGGGGCGGGTCGTGATCGGCGTCCCCAACTTCGGTGCCGCGGGACGGCGCGCGTTCGGGTCGAGCTGGGACGGCCTGGAGCTGCCCCGGCACCTCCATCACTTCACGCGCGCGTCGCTCACCGCGGTGCTCGCCCGGGCGGGGCTCCAGGTCGCACTCGGTCCGGACGGTCGCGCTGTTCGGGCTGCTGCCGGCCTCGGCCGACGCGCGCACCAACGGCGGCCGGCGCCAGCGGGGCTGGGGGAGGAGCGTCCCCCTGCGCGCCGCCGTGTACCCGGTCGAGCTCCTGACCGCTGCGGCAGGTGGCGGCGACGGGCTCATCGCGGTCGCCCACGCCCGCTGAGGCGGCCGGTGGCGGGCTGGGGCGCCTGCGGGGCCGCGCCGCGGCCGTCCAGGGCGGCCCGGCGGTGCTCGCCGCGCTGGTCGCCTGGAACATCGGGAACTACGCGTTCTTCCTGGCGGCGGGCCGGTACCTGGGCCCCGGGGAGTTCGGCCTCGCGGCGGCGCTGCTGGCGGTGACGGTGATCGTGTCGGTGCCGTGCAACGCGCTCCAGTACGGGGTGGCGCGGAGCGTCGCGGCGCCGGCCGGGCCGGTCGACGGCACCCCCTCCGCCGTGTACCGGCGGGCGTGGATGCTGCTCGCTGCGGGCGGCGCCGGTCGTCGGCGTCGTCGCGGCGGCGGCGATCCTGCTGGCCCGTGCGGTCGACGCGGACGTGCCGGTCGGGCCGCTGCTCGTCACCGTGCTGGTGGTGCTGCCGATGGGACCGCTCTTCCTGTCGCTCGGCCAGCTCCAGGGCGAGGGCCGCTACGGCCCGTACGCGGTCACGTTCGCCCTGTGGGGGGTCCCCCGGCCCCTGTTCCTGATCCCCCTCGCGCTGCTCGGCCTGGGCGTCTACGCGGCGGTCGGGGCGACCGCGCTCGCCGTCGGCGCGGCGGCCACCTGGGGCGCGGCGGTCACGCTGGACCGCGCCTCCGCGCGACCGGGGCGCCCGACCCGGCGGACTGGTCGCGTGTTCACCCGCGCCCTGCCGCCCGTGGTGGTGGGCCTGTCGAGCGTCGCGTTCCTCACCAACCTCGACGTGGTCGCCGCGAAGCTGTTCCTCGACGCGCACCGACGCCGGCTACTTCGGCGCGGAGGCCGTCCTCGGCAAGGCCGTGATCGTCGTCCCCCAGGCCGTGATCGCATCGTGCTGCTGCCGCGGATCGCCGCCCGGCGCGCCCAGGGCGGCGACACCGGGCCGCCAGCTGGCCCTGGCCGCGCTGATCACCCTCGTCGTCGGCGGCGCGGCGGCGCTGCTGTGCCTTCCGATCCGCGACCTGGTCGACGCGGATCGCCTTCGGGGAGGACTACGTGCCGGGCGCGGGCCTACTCGCCCCGCTCATCATGGCCGCGACCCTGCTCGGCCTGGCCATCGTCCTCGTCACCCACCACACGGCGCGCGGCGACCACCGCTTCGTCTGGGCCGTCGGCGGCGTCGCCGATCCTGCACGTCGGCCTGCTGTCCGTCCTGAACGACAGCGGCGGCGCAGATCGTGCTGGGTCGACGTCATCGCCGGCATCGCGGTGATCGTGATCCACGAGGTCATCCACGGTCGCGGCCCGCGACGGGCTCCTGCGCGGGCTGTACCTGCTCGCCCACCGGCGCGGCCGGCCCGTCGCCACCGGGGCGTGAGCCCAGGCGCGAGGCGGCCAGCGCCGCCTCGCCCACCATCCACACCGCGCCGGCCAGCGCCGTCCCGCGCAGGCCGGGGCGGTGCTTGCGGATGAAGGGCGCCATCGTCCGGAAGTAGGCCGAGTCGGCCGACGGCGGCCGGCGGCCGTCCACGTTCGACCCCGCGCCGACGTGGACCACGTCCACCCCGGGCCAGTACCGCACCCGCCAGCCGTGCGCGATGAAGCGCAGGCACAGGTCGATGTCCTCGGCGTACATGAAGAACTGCTCGTCGAAGCCGCCCACCTCGCGCAGCGCGTGCGCCGGCATGAGCATGAACGCGCCGCTCACGCTCTCGACCTCGCCGGCGCGGTCCTCGGGCACCCAGCCCACCGTGTACCGGGTGGAGCGCGGCCCGGTGAACCGGCGGTCGAGGCCGGTGAAGTAGCAGAAGGAGGACCACGGGGTGGGGAACCCGCGCTTGCAGCGGCGGTCCAGGCGCCCCTCCGGATTCACCAGGCGGGGGGTGAGCACCCCGGTGCCGGGGTCCCGCCACAGCTCGTCCAGGCATGCGCGCAGCGCTCCCGGCGGCACCACGGTGTCGGGGTTGAGCGCCAGCACTGCGCGGCCGGTCGACCGCGCGAAGCCGATGTTGTTCGCGCGCCCGAACCCGACGTTCTCGCCCGAGGTCCTCCGCCTGCACCCAGGCGTGGCCCCCCGCGGCCGCCAGGGTGTCGTCGCCCGAGTCGTTGTCGAGGACGATCACCTCCATGTCCACCTCGCCGCGGTGGGCGGCGAGGCTGTCGAGGCAGTCGCGCAGGAGGTCCTGGCAGCGGTACGAGACGATGACGACCGACAGCTCCGGCATGGGCGGGGATGGTACCCGAGGGGCCTGTAGCGTCCCGGACGTGGCCACCACACCCACGCGCCTGCAGGGCATCGTCGTCGATCGAGCCGGCCGTCCACCGCGACGCGCGCGGCTTCTTCGTCGAGACGTTCCGCGCCGACGACCGCCGAGCGCTCGGCATCCGCGAGGAGTGGGTGCAGGACAACCACTCGCGCTCGGCGCGGGGCGTGCTGCGCGGCATGCACTTCTCGGTGGGCGCGCGGCCAGGCGAAGCTCGTGCGCTGCGCGCGCGGGGCGATCCTCGACGTGGTCGTGGACATCCGCCGCGGCTCGCCCACCTACGGGCGCTGGGACGCGGTGGTGCTCGACGACGTGGACCACCGCCAGATCTACCTGCCCGGTCGGCTTCGCCCACGGCTTCGTGGTGCGTCAGCGACGTCGCCGACGTCGTCTACCAGCTGCTCGACCTACTACGACCCGGCGCTCGAGCGGGGCTTCGCCTGGGACGACCCGGACGTCGGCATCGACTGGCCCGACCTCGACGTCGAGGTCTCGGCGCGCGACGCCTCGGCGCCCGCGGCTGCGCGAGATCGCCGACGAGCTGCCCTTCGTCTACGCGGGCTGAGCCCCGCGCCGGCGAGCACCAGCTCGCAGAGCCGCAGGTAGGCGTCGGCGCAGGCGTCCCACGAGTAGCGCTCGCGCCGCCCGGGCCGCCGCGCGGCGCCCCAGCTCGGCGCGGCGGCCGGGCTCGTCGGCGATCAGCGCCGCCAGCGCCTCGGCCAGCGCCTCGGCGCCGCCGCGCGAGCGGGAAGCTCGCCGGCCGCGTCGCCCACCACCTCGAGGTTCGGCGGGTGGTCGCTCACGACCATCGCCGCGCCCGCGGCCATGCCCTCCACGATCACCGGGTGCGTGCCGCCGACCTCGGTCGGGCGCGCACATGACGCCGCAGCGGTGCACCAGCTCGGCGTAGCCGTCGCCGAACACGTAGCCCGGGAAGCGCACCGCCGGCCCCGCCGCCGCCTTCAGCGCCGGCGATGTAGTCCTCGGCGTACGGGCGCGTCGCCCACCACCACCAGCGGCCAGTCCGGCGCCGCAGCGCGCGGTGGGCCTCCACCAGCAGGTGGGCGTTGTTCTCGGGCACCAGGCGGCCGACGAACAGCACGAAGCGCCCCGGCTCCACGCCCCAGCCGCCGGCACCACCCGGCGTCGCCGGGGTCGGGCAGCTCGGCGCCGTAGGGGATCCAGGGGATGCGCCGGCCGTAGCGCGCGCTCGTAGGCGTCGGCGACCGCGGCCGAGTCGGTCACCGCGATCGTGGCCGCCGCGGGCGCGATCCGCTCGGCCCAGCGCAGGTAGGCCTGCGCGCGGGCCGCGACCACTTCGCCCGCTCCGAGTCGAGCCCGTCGATCTGCAGGATCGACGGGATCCCGGCCAGCCGCGCCAGCGGCACGGCCGGGGCGTTGCCGGCGATGAAGTAGAGCGCCACGTCGGGCCGCTCGCGCGCCGCGATGTGGGCGGTGCTCACCAGGGTGTGGGCGAGCGTGTCGAGGTGCTTGCTGCGGATCGTCGGCAGGTGCACCAGGCGCGCGCCGGCGTGCGTCGTGCCGGCGCTCGGTCATGTGGGGGCGGCAGTAGACCGTCACCTCGTGGCCGCGGGCCGTGAAGCGCTCCGCCAGGTGCTCGACGGCGGTCTCGAAGCCGCTGTAGGCGGCCGGGATGCCGCGCGTGCCGACCATCGCGATCCTCACCCGCCGCCTCCCGCGCCGCCGCCCAGGCGGCCCGCGCCCATCCCCTCCTGGGTGTAGCGGGCCGCCCGCGCCGGTCCGGCGGCGCGCAGGCGGGCGGCCGTCTCGGGGTCGAGCGCCTCGCCGCAGGCCCTCGGCGATGCCGCGCGGCGACGGCTCCACCAGGATCGCCGCGTCGCCCGCCACCTCCGGGATCGCGCCGCGGTCGCTCGCCACCACCGGGCAGCCGCAGGCCATCGCCTCGACCACCGGCAGCCCGAAGCCCTCGTAGAGCGAGGGGTACGCCGTCACCGCGGCGGCGCGGTAGAGGTCGGCCAGCTCGGCGTCGGACACGGGCCCAGCCAGCGCCCGCCCGCCTCGGCCGCGATCCGCTCGCCGCCCGTGCCCGGGCCTGCCGACCAGCGCGAGCACCAGGTCGGCCGGTCCGGCCCATGCCCGCCGCACCGCCGCGCCCAGCGCGGCCAGGTTCTTCCGCGGCCCCAGGTCGCCCACCGCCAGGCACGTAGCGCTCCAGCGCCGAAGCGCTCCGCGCACCCGCTCGGCGGCGCCCTCCGCGGGCGTGAACGACCGGCGCCGGGTGCGGGCTCACCACCCGCACCTTCGCCGGGTCGATCCGCAGCGCCGTCGGCCACGTCGCGCGGCCGCGGTCTCGGACAGGGCCAGCACCAGCCGCGCCGTCCGCGCCGACGCGCGGCACCAGCCCGCGCAGCACCATCCGCGCCCGCGCCCCGAGCCACTCCGGGTTGGTCATGAACGTCGCGTCGTGCACCGCCAGCAGGATCGGGCACGGGGTCCAGCCGCGGCGACACGTAGGTGAACACCGCCACGTCGACGCCCGAGGTCGACCAGCGCCCGCGGCGCCGCCCGCGCCAGGCGCGGCACGTCGGCCGCCGGCACGCCGATCGTGCGGCCGAGGTCGCTCGAGCGCCCGCGCGCCCTCGGGCGTCGCGACGAGCGACGCCACCTCGTCGCCGTCGGCCGCGGTCGCCGCCATCGCCGCGACGAGCGTCCGGCCGCGTAGCGCGCCGTTGCCGGCGTCGCCGGCCGCCGTCTGGCCGACCATGTGGCAGTCGACCGCGACCACGCGTCACGCCGGCGGCCTCCCGGTGGGCCGCCACGCAGGCCCTCCGCCGTGCGCTCCCACGTGAAGGCGCCGCGCGCGCCGCGTCCCGCCTCGGCCGCGCGCCCGCTCGCGCTCGGGCGCGCCCTCGGCGGCGAGCCGCCGAGATCGCCGCGCGCCCACGCGCCCGGGTCGCCCGGCGGCAGGTAGGTCGCCGCCGCGTCGCCGCCCACCTCGCGCAGCGCCGGGGTGTCCGCTGGCCAGCACCGGCACGCCGGCGGCCATCGCCTCGAGCACCGGGCAGCCCGAACCCCTCCTTGCGCGAGGGCACCAGCACCGCCGCGCGCCCGGCCCGCACCGCCGCGAGCCGCGCCGGCGGGCAGCATCCCCAGCCACTCCACCCGCCCGTCGGCGCCCACCCGCGCGCGGCGTGCCCGCGCAGCCGCGCGGCTCGCGCGCGCCGACCAGGGCCCGGCCATCACCAGCCGCACGCCCGGGCGCGCGCCGCGGCGATCGCCTCGATGGCGAGTCGCGGCGTTCTTGTGCGGCTCGATCGCCCCCGCGTAGAGCACGTACGGCCCGTCGGGCACGTCGCCCTCGGGCGCGGCGGCCGCGTGGCGCCCCAGCGGCACCACGCGCACCCGGCCGGCGTCCACGCCGGCCAGCCGCACGACGTCGCCCGCCGTCTCCCCCGAGGGCGTCAGCACCAGCGTCGCCGCGCCGCAGGCGCGCGCAGGAAGCGCCGGTACGCCAGCGCCTGGCCCGCCCGCCCCGCCCCGCCGAGGTACTCGGGCGCGAAGCACGCCGGGATCAGGTCGTGGCAGGTCACCACCGTCCGGCCCGCCGGGCACCAGCGCCGGCTGCGACGGCGTGGAAGACGCCCCCGCGTCGGCCGCCGCCGCGCCGCCCGCTCGCCCACGCGCCGCCGGCCAGGGGTCGGGCACGCCGGTGCGAGCGGCCACCGCGGCCAGCGCACCGCGCACGGCGCGAAGCCCGGCGGCGCGCGGCCTGGCCGCGCGCACCAGCAGCGCGCGGCCGCTCGCCGGCGCGGCGCGCTCGGCCAGGCCCGGCGATCATCCCGCGCACCGCCGTCGCCGATCCCGCGGGCCGCGTGTCCGCTCGCGAGGCGGCGTGGCGTCGAGCAGCACCGGGGCGGGCACGCGCGGGAGCCTACTCCGGTCCTCAGCCCAGCAGGCGCTCCAGGGCCGCGGCGGCGGGTCCGACGGCCTTCGCCGCGCCGGCGATGCCCGCCCAGGGGTCGCCGCCGTCGCGCAGCCGGCCGCGGATCGTCCCGACGTTCCACGACCTCGGCCCCAGGTCCCGGTCGGCCAGCTCGTCCCAGTGCAGCGGCGTCGCGACGGGCGCGCCGGGGATGGGCCGGACGGCGTAGGGCGCCACCGCGTGCTGCCCGTAGCGGGTGCGGTTGATGTCCAGGTAGATGCGGTCGCCGCGCTTCTCGACGTGGAACTCGGTGGTGAGCGTGTCGGGCGACGCCGCCGCCAGCGTCGCCGCCACGGCGCGGGCGAACGCCTGCACCGCCGGGTACTCGGCGGTGCGCCGCAGCGGGACGGTCACGTGGAGGCCGCGCGACCCGGTGGTCATGGCGTGCGGCGCCAGGCCCAGGTCGCGGAGCAGGTCGCCGAGGGCCCGGGCCGTGGCCCGGACCTCGGCGAAGTCGTCCGTCGAGGGGTCCAGGTCGAAGATCAGCCGGTCGGGACGCTCGAGCCGGTCGGCGCGACTGGTCCACGTGTGGGGCGTGATCACGTTCTGCCCGGCCAGGTAGACGAGCGTGGCGACGTCGTTCGCGAGCACGTGGTTCACCGTCCCGCCCTCGCGCTTCGGCACCCGCGCCCGGGCGATCCAGTCGGGGAAGTGCTTCGGCGCCTCCTTCATGTAGAAGCCGCCCTCCCCGATGCCGTGCGGGAACCCCTGGAGCGCCAGCGGCCGGTCGCGCACGTGGGGCACCATCGCGTCGCCCACCGCGGCGTAGTGCTCGGCCAGGCCGAGCTTGGTCAGGTCGCGGGCCGCCCCGTCGCCGGGGATCAGGACGCGGTCGCTGCTGCTGATGGGGACGCTCCGGCGCCCCGCCTGCACCTCCGCGGTCACTCGCGCACCACCTCCTCCGGGGCCTTGTCCTCGCGCAGGCCGAGGAACCGAGGGTGTCGCAGCCGCCCGTCGCGCGTCCACTCGGTGAACCCCACCTGCGCCACCAGCCGCGGCTCCACCCACGTGGCGTCGCGGAGCCGCGGCGCGTCCGTGAAGGGGCTGGTCTCGCGCCGCAGGGGCGCGAGCCGCGCCGCCAGGTCGCGGAGGGTGGCCTGGGTGAAGCCGGTGCCGACCTTGCCGGCGTACCGCAGGCGGTCGTCGCGGTAGACGCCGATCAGCAGCGCCCCCAGGTCGGTCCGGCTGCCGCGCGGCGCCGTCCAGCCGCCGACCACCATCTCCTGGGCGGCGTCGCACTTCAGCTTCAGCCAGTCGCGGGAGCGTCCGTGCAGGTAGGGCGCGTCGGCGCGCTTGGCGATGAGGCCCTCCCAGCCCTTGCGGCACGCCTCCCGGTACAGGGCGACGCCGTCCTCGTTGCGGTGGACGGTCAGGCGCACGGGGTCCTCCCACCGCAGCGCGTCGCGCAGCAGCGCCTTGCGGGCCCGCTGGGGCAGGGCGGTGGTGTCCATCCCCGCGAGGTGCAGCACGTCGAAGAGGTACAGCAGCGGCCGCGCCCCGTGGCCGTCGTCGCGCTGCTGGAGGGCGGCGAAGCTGGTCTGCGCGCCGACGAACGCGACGACCTCCCCGTCCACCACGAACTCCTCGGCGGGGTCGGCGGCCAGCGCGGCCCGGATCGCGGGGAACCGCGCGTCGAGCGACAGCGCGTTGCGGGACAGCAGGCGCACCTGGCCGCCGCCCTTGATCGCGATGCAGCGGATGCCGTCGAGCTTGCGCTCGTAGATCCACCCTGGGTCGGAGAAGCGCTCGTCGGTGAGCACGGCCTTCATCGGCTGGACGGTCGCGGGCAGCGGCGCGGGGCGCAGCAGGGCGCGGTCGTGCTCGCCGAGGCGCCGGAAGGGGTCCACGCGCTACACCTTCCCTCAGAAGCCCTCTCGGACGCCGTTCCACGCGACCGCCGCACGGGTGGCGACGCGGCGTCCGGGTACCACCTTCCTCGTCGTGACCCGGACCCACGCACGCACCATCGATCCTCCCACGCGCCCGACCCGCTCCACCCGAACGTCGCGCGTCCCCGCGTCTCCCGACGCGGCCCTCCGCGCCCGCGAGTGGATCTTCGCGCAGCTGCGCGGCGCCGGCTGGACGGAGTCCTGCCTGCAGGACGTCGCCCTCGCGGTGGATGAGGCCGTGCAGAACGCGGTGGAGCACGGTTCCGAGCCGGACGCGGAGATCCGCGTCGACCTGCGGATCGACGACGGCGCCGCCGACGTCCGCGTCCGCGACCGCGGCCGCCCCGGCGCCGCCCCGCCGACGGGCGATCCGTCGCCGCCCGGCGACCACGCCATCCGCGGTCGCGGGCGCGTGATCATGTCCAACCTCGCCGACGTGGACTGGCGGCCCGCCGAGGGCGGCGGCACCGAGGTGCACCTGCATTTCTGCGCCGACGACGACGCGGAGGAGACGGCGGCCGTCTGAGGCCCGCCCGCCGCCCCTGCGCCGTCGGACGGTTCAGCGGAGGGCACCCCTGGTGGTCCGCGCAGCCGCCTGCCGGCGCAGCACCTTCTCGCTGAGCCCGGTGGCGTCGGACAGCTGCTTCCATCGGTTGGCGCCCCAGGTGTCGGCCACCCGGATGCGCCACGCGCGGGCCTTCTGCGACGTCGCGGGCGTCTTCGTCGCGAGCCGGGACATCCGCCGCGCGAACGCCACCTCCGGCGCGTACGCGTGCGCGCGGCGCCGCACCCCGGCCGCCAGGGGGCCCCGCACCGCGGGCGGCAGGTTGAGGCTGGTGACGAACACGTAGAGCAGGTCCTGGGTCGCCGCCTCGGTGAACCCCTCCTCGAACGCGAGCCCCGACTTCGTGGTGAGCGAGTCCGTCCGCGAGGCCGGGCCCGTCGCGTGGAGCGTCTCGTGCAGGAGCACGGCGAGGCCCATCACCGCGGCGTCGGTGTCGGCGCGCGAGAGGTCCCGCGCCCCGCCCTGGGCCCCGCGGATGCTCGCGATCCCCGCGGTGGCCGCCGGCCCGAGCAGCACGGTGCCCCGCAGGTCGGCGTACCCGGCGTAGCGGTCGGCCGCGGGCCCACCGAGCAGCTGCCGCCATCCGCTGCGCGACCGCGCGACCCGCAGGGTCGCCTTCAGCCGCACCCCCCGCCGCGCCTGGAACGTCCGCACCTGTCGGTATGCCCACGTCACGTTCGCCCCCGGCGCCACCGCGCCGCGCCGGCCGACGACCGGCAGCGACCCGGTGAGCGCGTCTCCTGGCCGGGCCGTCCCGGGCACGCGGATCGTGACGGGGGCGCTCTCGCCGCGGTTGCCCACGCGGTCGCGCACCCGGACCGTGACGGTGAAGCTCCCGGACGCCGGCAGCTTCACCAGCACCCGTCCCGGTCCGGGCTCGCCGGGGACCGTCAGGTCGGCGTCGTCGCCGCGGCCGACGAGCGCCACCCGCGGCCGTCCGGTGGCCAGCCCGACGCCGGCCCCGTCGGCGGCGGTGTACGACAGCTCGGCGATCCGCGTCGTCGCCGACGGCGTGCCGACGATCGCGGCGCTGACGGTGGGCGCCGTTCCATCGGACGTGACGAGCCCGAGGGCGACCTCGGCGTCGTTCCCCGCCCGGTCGCTGCTGCGCGCGCGGACGAGGTGCGTCCCGTCCGGCAGCCCGGCGAGGCTCGTCCGCGCCAGCTTTCGCCCGTCCCCGGGCGACGGCTGCTCGGCGAACGGCACCCACGCTCCGTCGGATCCCCCGGTCGCGCTGGCGTTCACCTCGACCGTCACCGGCTGGTTGGGGTCGGTCCCCGCCCGGTCGTCCGACTGGATCCAGTCCGCCTCGATCGTCCCGCCCTGCGGGGTGAGGCTGATCGACGACGCCGTCGGCGCCGTCCGGTCGAGCTGGAGGATGCCCAGGTCGAGCGGGGAGTTCGCGGCGCCGTCGATGACGACCCGGACCTGATGGCGGCCGATCGAGGTCGCCAACGGAGAAGCCCAGAGCGCCGTTCGCGCCCGAGACGAGGGGCCCGGCGACTGTGGCCCGCGGTCGTCCCAGGCGCCCGAGGCCGAGCCGTCGGCTGCGTCGTTGACCTGCACGAGCGCCGGGCCCGGCAGGCCGGGACCGAAGTCGTTCTGGATCCAGCTCGACGTAGCGCCGGACGCGTTGACTCCAGCTCGATGGGCGACAGCGCCGGATCGCTGAGAGACGGCGCGCCGAGGGCGGTCGTCGCCCCGATTCCGAGAAACACCGCGCCGAGGACGGTCGGGATCACTCGCATCGGGAGGTCACGGTACTAGGTGACCCGGACCCTCACGGTCCGGGAGGTTGCGGCGAGGAGCGGCCAGCCCGCGTCCTGCGGGACGGTGACCCGCATCGGGATCGTCAGGCCGCGGAGGTTGAACGCCCACGGGATCGCGAAGGTGCCGTCCTTGCGGAGCCGCGCGTTGACGACCGGGCGCCACGTCCGCCGGAGCGGGTCGAGCCACTCGAGGACGACCGTCTTGCGGGACCCGAAGCCGAGGTCGCCGGGGCTCGGCGACAGGCGCCCGGTGAACAGGACGGTGCCGCCCGCGAACACCGTGTCCGAGGACGACGCGAACTCCAGGCGCGGCCGAACCTCGAGCGCGGACCGTGGCGTCCGCGCGGCGCGGGAGGAGCTCCCGGCCGGCCGCCACCCCGACCCGGACGGGGCCGCCCGCATCCGGCCGCGCCGCGAACGAGAACCGGCCGCCGCCGCGTGGTCAGCCCACGCCCGATGACGCGCCCGCGATACCCGCGCGCCTGGACCTCGGCGCCGACGATGGCGTGCCCGGACCGGTCGAGGAGCACGCCGCGGATCGTCACGGCGCCGCCGGCGACGACGCGGCGAACCAGGACGGCCCCGCCCGTGCTGCGCGCGACGCGCGCGCCCGCCACCCGCACCAGGAGGTGGCGCGGTCCGGAGCCGGCCGAGCGGGTCGGAGGCGATGCTGCCGACGCCCGCCCCGCTGATCTCCACCGTCCCCGTCCTGGACGTCACGTTGCCGGCGGCGTCGGCGACGACGAGGCGCATGGTCTGCTGCCCGTTCGGCAGGGCCGAGACGTCGACGGTCATGCTGCCCGCGCCGTCGGAGGCGCCGACGCTGCCCAGCGAGCGCCAGACGGACCCCTGCCGCCACTGGAGCGTGGCGGAGGCGACGCCGGAGTGCGCGTCGTAGGCCGCCCAGGCGACGGTCATCGGCCGGGACCCGCCGGGCGAGAAGACCGCCCGGGAGATGGCGGGGGCGTCCAGGTCGACGCGCAGGAGGGCGCGCACCTCGGTGGCCAGCGACGGCGAACGGCCCGCCGTTGCGGACGGTGACCCGCACCGCGTGGCGCCCGGAGGTGAGCCCGGTGAGCGGGACCGGGACCACCCGCCGTCCCGGCGGGGTCGCGGTCGCGCTGCGGCGCGAGCCACTCGCCGGACTCGCCGCCGTCGGTGGCCGCGTTGACGTCCACCTCCGTCGCGCCGATGCCGAGGACGGACTGCAGGGCGTCGGTCGCCGTGAGGTCCAGGTCGAGGCGACCGGCCCACCCGGTCGGCACGTCGTGGAGCTGCACGCCCGGCGCGTGTCCGTCGACCACCACCGGCTGGGGGCCCGCCGTGACCGCCGTGTTCCCCGCCGCGTCCGTGGTGACGACGCGCCAGGCGTGGACGCCGTCGCCGACGGGCGGTGCCACGGTCGCCGACTGTGCGCCGGCGCCGCCCGGCCCGGCGACGTCCCGCCACTCGCCGGAGGTCCCGCCGTCCGTCGCCGCGTTGATCTGCGCCTGGCGAGGCGACGACTCCGCTCGTCGCGTCGGTCGACCGCCAGGCCAGGGTCACGGCCCCGGGTGCGGCCGGCGAACCCGGAGGTCGGTGGCCCGCGGCGCGGTCCGGTCGACGTAGATCGTGTCCGAGGCGGAGCCGCCGTCCGTGCCGTCGCCGTCGGCGACGATCTGGACCGGCTGCACGCCGTCCGGCACGCCGTCGAGCGCCAGGTCGAGGCCGTGGTTGCCGACGCCCGGCGCGCCGGTCCACCGCACCTGGCCCGCGACGAGGATCCGCTGCTGGCCGACGCCGTCGCTGCCGAAGTTGTCGCTCACGGACCAGTCGGCGCGCAGCGTGCCCGCCGCCGCCGATCCAGCCGTGCGTCATGCCGCGGATGCCGACGGCCGGCGACGTGATGTCGCGGACGAGGATGCGCGGCGCCGCGATGAAGTAGCCGCGGGCGTGCTGGGCGCGCGTCTCGGTCTGCGTCAGCCGGAGATGGACGTTGCAGTGCCCGCGCGGGGACGAGGATCTCGTACGGCCGCCCCCCGGCCGGGGAGACTGGGCATCGCGGAGTCGGGCTCGCCCCATGTGACGACGCCGTCGGCGGCGACCCGGACCTCGAGGGAGCTCGCCCCCTGGGTGCGGAGGGCGCTGAACCGCACCGCCGCGATCTCGCTCCCCGGCACCGGGCAGCCCCAGTTCATCTCCCAGTGGGTTCCGGCGGGCACCGTCGTCGCCGGAGCCTGGATCTGGAAGGTCGGGCCGTCGGAGACGGCGGTGGTGAACGGCGAACCGCACGGCCCAGATGGACGAGCCGAAGGGATAGAGCGCGCCGTCGTTGGCACGTGCCGCGGACGGCAGGGCGGCGAGGGCGGCGGCGGCGATCAGGACGGTGCGGTATCGGGTCACGGGCCGAACTCCAGGGCGACCGCCGCCGTGCTCGGCGCGGACGCGGACGAGGTGGACGTCACAGGTGCCGGGGCAGGTGCCGGCGCCGGCGTGGATTGCACGGGCTGGGGGGCCGGAGCCGACGCGGTGACGACCTGCGCCTGGCGCCGGGTGTCAGCGGCGGAGGCCGCCGACGCGCGGGGGCGGGCTGCGCTCCGCCGCCGCGCGAGGTCGGCCGCGCGCGCCGTCGAGGCCGCGCGGCGCGCCTGGCTGTGGGCCCGGGCCTGCCGGGAGGGCGTCGCGGGCTGGGAGGGCACGGTCGTGCGCCGGCGCGGGCGCCGCCGTGGCTTCGGCGACCACCGGCGCGGCGGGCGCGGCGGCGGCGTTCGGGGCGGCGGCGTCGGTGACCAGCGGCAGCGCGGCCGCTCCGGCGACCACTGCCGCAGCCGTTCCCGCGCCGACCTTGGCGAGCGCCGTGCCCGGCAGCTCCATCGCCATGTGCACCATCGTCCCGACGCGGACCGTGGCGCCTTCGGCGACGCGCTCCCACCACGGGAACATCGGCGTCGGGTCGGGTGCGCCGGCCATGACCTGCCCGCCGATCAGCGCCACCGGCACCAGGGCCGCGAGCCATTCGTTCGACTGGCGGCGGTCGCGCAGCGTCGCCCGGCACGCGCCGCAGTGCTTGACGTGCCGGGAGACCGCGCGCTGCTCCTTCGGGGTCGCCTGGCCGCCCGCGACGCGCCAGATCGCCGCGTCGAGCCGGCTGCACGCCTCCCCTGACGCGAGTCGGACCTCCCAGCGCGCCAGACCCGCCCGCCCCTCCAGCACCGAGCGCTCGACCTTGCGGAGCGAGAAGCCGGTGATCTCGTGGATCCGTTCGTAGCTCGCGCCCGCGGTCTGGAGCATCAGGCAGGTGCGCTGCGCGTCGGTGAGCCCCGCGAGGCCGTCCTGGATGGACCGGTACCGCTCGCGCCACTCCGCCAGGACGTCGACGGGGACGGCCTCCTCGACCGTCGCGCCCTCCGCGTCGGCGACGTCCGCGCCGAGCCCGGGACCCTCCCGCCGCCGCGCCGACGACACGGCGAGCGCCTCGTTGCGGAGCACGGTCCGGAGCCACGCCATGAACCGCTGGGGCTCGACCGTCGGGGCGCGCGTGAGCGCGATCTCCATCGCGCGCTGGTACGCGTCCTCGGCGTCGTGGAGCGAGCGCGTGTAGCGGACGGCGTATCGGATCAGGCCGGGCGCGGCGCTCATCGCGTCGCACGCGGCGCGGCGCCGCTCGGCGTCGGTGGGGGTGGAGGCGTCGTTTGTTGTCATCGCGGTGGAGGAAAGTACGAGATCCGCCAGAAACGCCATATGACCGAACGGGTGGTTCGGGGCGTGGCGGACGCCGATCAGAGGGACGGGTCACCGCCCTTTCACCCCCTCCCCGGAGGGCGAGGCCTGCGGAAACTGCCGCTCTTTGCGGAAACGGCGAGCGCGTCGCCGGCCTCGCTAGGGTGCCCGCGTGGCCGCCTACATCCATCGCCGGACCTTCCGGGTGGTCATGTCGGAGGTGGACGTCGCACAGATCCACTTCACCAACGTCTTCCGGTGGATGGACCGGGGCCTCTCCGAGTGGCTGGCGGAGATCGGCCACCCCTTCACGAGCGTCCTCGAGACCGGTCCGGGCATCCCGATCGTGGACGCGCGGTGCGCCTTCCTTGGCCGGATCCTCCTGGACGACGTGATCGAGCAGACGACGGAGGTGGGCGGCCTCGGCCGGACGTCGTTCCGCAGCCGGCACGCCTTCACGCGCGACGGCGAGACCGTGGCCGAGGGCGAGCTCGTCCACGTGTGCGTCGATCGCGAGACGCGCGAGACGGTGCCCGTGCCGGACTGGCTGCAGGAGCGCGCCGTCACCACCGAGGGGTGACGCCGGCCGGCACCCTTCCGGCGCTCCCTCGTCACATCGGCGCGTTGTGACGTCGCCGCACCCGCCGGGATCCTCGTGGTCCGGCAGCGGATGCGGAGGTGTGCGATGGAGGAGCCGAGGGCGTACGCGTGGATCGTCCCGGAGCGGGTGGCGGTCGCCGAGCGGCCGGGCGGATGCGGACGCGCCCACCGCCGGGAGGCGCGCATCGCCGAGCTGGAGTGGTGGCGCGACCACGGGGTCGTCGCGATCGTCTCCGGGCATGCGGACCCGGCACTGCCTCGACGACTACGCCGCCCGGCGGGTTCGAGGTCCGCTGGCATCCGCTCAGGGATCCGGAGCAGGCGCGCGAGGCGCGCCGTCGCGCTCGCCCGGGAGGTCCGCGACCTGCTCGAGTCCCGCGAGGGGGCGGTCCTGGTGCACTGCGACTGCGCCAACGAGTGGCTCGCCGCGATCGATGCCGTGCTGCGCATGGAGCTCGGCCTGGCCCGGACGTCCCGGACGGCGCTGCGCCACGCGGCCGCGGACGGCCTCCCTGTAGGCTCACTGGCGACGTCGATCGTGGCGCGTCCCACGTCGGCGGCGGCGTGACCGGGGTGGTCGTCGTCGCGCGGCGCCCGTTGCGCGCACCGTGCGATCGCGGCCGCTGGAGCGTCGTCGTGCGGGTGGCCGATGCCGGCGCTCGGCCGACCGCCTTCCGAGGGGAATCCACCGATGAGCCGACGACGACCGCGCCTCTGGCCCCGCCGCGGCGCTGCGCCGCCGGAGGGTGCCGACGCGTCTGCGGCGTCCGCCCGCCGCCGCGCCGGGCCGCCACCGCTCGTGCTCGTCGACGGCCGCATGGCGAAGCGTCGCCGGACCGGCATCGGGACGTACATCCACGAGCTGCGCGAGAGCCTCGATGCGCGGCCGGCCCCGGACCTGCGCGTGGAGTGGGTGTTCGGCCCGCCGGCGTTTCCGCGGCTCGGGAAGCTGACCTCCGTCGCCAACCTGATGATGGACATGCTGTGGCTGCACGTGCTGCTGCCCTTCACGGCATGGCGACGCCGGGCGGCCGTGCTCCACGCGCCGGTGAACTGGGGGCCGTGGTTCAGCCCGTGCCCGACCGTCGTGACGATCCACGACCTGGCGTGGGAGCGCGTCCCCGAGGCCTTCCCGGAGAACTTCCGTCGCTACGCGCGGCTCTTCGCGCGCCGCTCCGTGAAGCGCGCCCGGCGCGTCATCGCCGTGTCCGAGTCGACCGCGCGGGACCTCCGGGAGCTCTACGCGGTGCACGCCGGAGCGCATCCGGGTCGTCCCGAACGGCGTCCACCTGGACCCGCGACCGCCGGTGGCCGCGCGAGCCGATGATCCTGAGCGTGGGCATCCGCGAGCCGCGCAAGCGGATCGGCGTCCTCGTGGAGGGCCACCGCGCGCTACTGGGAGAGCGCGCCTCCGAGCCCGCCGCCGTGCCGGCTGGTCGTCGTCGGCGGAGCGGGTGGGGACGAGGAGCGGGTCCAGGCGGCGGCGGGTCCCGGGTGCGAGGTGCGCGGGTTCATCCGGCGCGAGGAGCTGCTCGACCTGTACCGGCGGGCGACCCTGCTGGTGTACCCGTCGGCCTACGAGGGCTTCGGCCTCCCGGTCGTCGAGGCGATGGCCGCCGGGTGCCCGGTGCTCTGCGCGCGGAACTCGTCGCTGATCGAGATCGGGGGGCGGTCGGCGCTGTTCCTCGACGAGGTCACGCCGGAGTCCATCGCGGCGGCGCTCGCCGACGCCCTCGCGGACCGGGAGGCGCTCGCCGAGCGGGGCGAGGCGGGCCGCGAGGAGGCGGCGCGCTACTCGTGGTCCGCGTCGGCCACCGCGACGCGGGACGTCTACCGGCAGGCCCTGGGCCGGTGACCGCCGCGCGCCCGGCCTGGGCGCGGCTGGTCGCCCACAGCTACCGGATCGGCGGCGCCTGGCTGCTCGCGCGGGCTCCGCGGTCGGGGGTTCCCGTACCCGCGGGCGGGGCTCTACCGCCTCCTGGTCCCGCTCGAGCCGTGGCGCGTCTACGAGCTGGGGCGGGTGGCGGCGCGAGCCGTGGGACGGCCGACTGCCTCGACGTCTCGAGCCCCAAGCTGCTGGCGAGCGCGCTGCAGCGCGAGGGCCGCGGGCGGTGGACGGCCGTCGACCTGCTGCCGGAGGAGATCGCGATCTGGCGGACGCTCGACCCGGACCTCGACGTGCAGGTGGCGGACGCGAGGGCGCTCCCGTTCGGCGACGCGACGTTCGACGCCATCGCGTGCGTCTCGGTGATCGAGCACGTCGCGGGCGACGGGGACGCCGCCGCGATGGCGGAGATGTGGCGGGTGCTGCGGCCGGGCGGGGTGCTGCACCTCACCACGAACGTGTCGGCGCGCCCCGGGGAGGTCCGCACCCGCGAGCCGGTGTACGCGACGGGGGACGCCCCGGAGGCGCCGCCCGGCGGGGCGGGGGCGTTCTTCGAGCGCCGCTACTCGGCGGCGACGCTGCACGAGCGGCTGCTGGCCGCTGCCGTGGGTGGAGGAGGCGCGCGAGTACGTCCGGGAGCGCCGCCCCGTGCACGAGCGGTTCTTCGCCGCGCGGCCGTGGTCGTTCCTCGTCGGAGGGCTGCTGCCGCTCGTCTGCGCGCGCAATTTCGTACGCATCGCGGACCCATCGGAGCTTCCCGATGGGACGTTCGGTGTGGTCTACCTGCGCCTGCGGAAGCCGCGATAGCCGCCCCGGGCGGGCCTCGCGGAGCCGCCGGGGCGCGCGCGAAGGGCGCTTCGGCAGTACGATCGCGGCGTGACGACGCGCCCAACGCGCCCCGAGTCCGACCCGCTGCGCGTCGAGAGGACCGACGGTCGCGGGACGGTCCGGCGCGACGCGCGGTTCCTGCCGCTCCTGTCCGGGCCCGCCGGCACGGCCCTCGTGCGCCGCTGCCTGTCGGTCGCCCTGCTCGTCACGATCGACCTGACGGCCTGCTTCGCCGGGATCTACGCGGCCCTCGCGCTGAAGCTGCTCGTGCGGGGCGACGAGGTGGACTCCGGGGCGATCTGGGCGGTCGAGCAGAAGGCGCTGCCGCTGGCCGCCACCACGATGATCCTGGTGTTCGCCAAGAACCGGCTCTACGCGCCGCGCGAGCAGCGCGGCGGCGCGGCGCGGCTGCTGTCGTCCGTCACGCTCACCACGGTCGTGGTGCTCGTGGTGACGCTCGTGGCCGGCTGGCGCTTCGACACCTACTACATCTTCTACGCGTCCTGGTTGCTGGTCGGGACGCTCGTGATCGCGCTGCGGGCGAGCTACGACAGCGTCACGGCGCTGGTGCTCGACGCGATCTCGTTCGAGCGGCGGGCGCTGCTGGTGGGGGCGCCGGCGCTGGTCGCGATCGATCGCGGAGAGCCTGGAGCGCTCGGAGAGCCGGCAGGGCGTCGCGTACCGGGTGGTCGGCCGTCACCAGCTCACCGCGGGGCTCGGCGACGACACCGGCGGGACCGGGCAGGGGGAGCTGCGGCGGGCGCTCGATCCGGCGGCGATCGACGAGGTGATCCTCACCGGGTGGGCCGGCGACGACGCGCCGGTGCTCGAGCTGCTCGAGGTCTGCCGGCGACGCGCGATCCCCGTGCGGCTGGCGCCGACGACGGCCGAGCTGCTGTCGCACTCGGTCCAGGCGGTCCCCGCGCCCGGGCTGCCGCTCTTCGACCTGCGCCCGCCGGTGCTCGGCGGCGCCGCGTTCATGCTGAAGCGGGCGTTCGACCTGGTGGCGGGGTCGATCATCGGGCTCATCGCGGCGCCGGTGCTCGCGGTGGCGGCGATCGCGATCAAGCTCGACGACCGGCGGGCCGGTGATCCACCGCAGCCGCCGGGTCGGCGTGGAGCAGCAGGAGTTCACCTGCCTGAAGCTCCGCACGATGTCGGTGGGCGCGGAGGAGCTGCAGGACCAGTTCGAGGCGGCCAACGAGGCCGACGGGCCGATCTTCAAGATCAAGGAGGACCCGCGCGTCACCAGGGTGGGCGCGGTGCTGCGGCGGTTCTCGATCGACGAGCTGCCGCAGATCTGGAACGTGCTGCGCGGGGAGATGTCGCTCGTCGGGCCGCGGCCGCTGCCGGTGCGCGACTACGAGCTGCTCGACGACCTCCACAAGAAGCGCTACCTGGTGCTGCCCGGGCATGACCGGGCTGTGGCAGGTGTCGGGACGCAGCGACCTGTCGTTCGACGAGCTGGTGCGGCTCGACTTCTTCTACATCGAGACGTGGTCGGTGTGGCTCGACCTGACGATCCTGGCGCGGACGATCCCGGTGGTCCTCGGCCGGCGGGGGGCCTACTGACCGCGGGGGACGGGGCGCCCGGCGCCACCGACCCGGACGAGCTCCTGCGGGCGCTCCGCCAGGGGGCGGGCGAGCCTCCGCTGCCGCCGCTCACGCTCGGCGCAGCCGGCACGGTCGGCGCGGCGCGGGCCGCGCGGGCGCCGTGGTGTCCGGGCTGCGGCGGGCTGGTGCTCCGGCTGATCGCGCCGTCGCTGGGCGAGCTGCTCGGGCCAGCTCGAGCGCGACCGGCACCGCACCCGCGCCGAGATCGCCCGCCTCGAGGCCCGGGTCGCCGAGCTGGAGCGCCGCGCGCCGACGCCGGACTGATGCGGGTCGCGTTCGTCGTCCAGCGCTACGGCGAGGAGGTCGCCGGAGGCGCGGAGGCCCTGTGCCGCGCCACCGCCCGGGCGCTCGCCGGCGGCGGGCGACGCCGTCGAGGTCCACACCACCACCGCGCGCGACTACCTCACCTGGGCGCCCCACTACCCGGAGGGGACGACGCGAGGAGGACGGCGTCACCGTCCACCGCTACGCCGCCGAGCCGCCGGACCCGGCGCGGTCGCGACCGGCTCGGCAAGGCCCTCGCCCTGGCGCCGCGGCGACGACGACGCCGAGCGGGCGTGGGCGCGCGCGCAGGGGCCCGTCGCCCCGCGCCTCGTCCGCGCCCTGGCGCGGGCGGTGGGGCCCGGCGGGCGGGTGGAGGCCGTCGCCGCGTGGACGTACCTGTACGCCACCTCCCAGCTCGCGATGCCGCTCGCGCCCGCCCGGACCGTCCTCGTCCCGCTCGCGCACGACGAGCCGATGCTGCGCTTCGGGCTCAGCCGCGGGCTGGTCCGCACCGCCGGCGGGCCTGGCGTACATGACGCCGGAGGAGCGGCGGCTGGTGGAGGACCTCCACGGGCCGCTCGCCCAGCCCGCCGCCGTCGTCGGCGCCGGGATCGACCCCGCGTCCGGCGGTGACGCCGAGCGGGCCCGGGCGCGGTTCGGCCTGCCGCGGCGGCTTCGCGCTCTACCTCGGCCGGATCGACCCGGCGAAGGGTCTCGGACGCCCTCGTGCGGGCGCACGACGCGCTACCGGCGCGCCGGCGGCTCACTACGGCCTCGTGCTGGCCGGGCGGCCGACCGTGGACATGGGCCTGCCGGACTGGGTCCGGACCACCGGCTTCGTGGACGCGCGGCGCGCGCGCCGACCTGCTGGCCGCGTCGGAGCTGGTGGTGCTGCCGTCGCCCCACGAGAGCCTCTCGCTCGTCGCGCTCGAGGCGTGGTCGGCGGGACGGCCGACGCTGGCGACGGGGCGCTCGGAGGTGCTGGCCGGCCAGACCGCCCGCTCCAGCGGCGGGCTGCTGTACGTCGACGACCTCAGCTACTCGCGCCAGATGTCGCGCCTCGCGGCGGATCCGTCGCTGCGCGACATGCTCGGCACGCGCGGCGCCCGCTTCGCCGGGGAGTGGACCTGGGAGGCGTGCGTCCGGCGCTGGCGGGGGCTCCTGGCGCAGGTGCGGGCGCCCGTCGGGGCCGGGTCCGTCAGGGGCTGACCAGCCCCGTCTCGCGCTGCCACACGCGCAGCGTCGCCCACGCCAGCACCAGCCCCGCGGTAGCGGCCTGCGGGCTCGATCCGGCGCAGCACGTCGCGCGGCTTCGGCCGGACGCCGTCGAACCAGCGGTCCGCCGCCACGCGGATCGTGGCGGAGTCGATCGAGGGCCGGTCGTAGTGGCCCATCAGCAGGATCACGAACCCGGCGGTGGCCGGACCGATCCCCGCGAGGGCGATCAGGCCGGCATGGACGCGGTCGCCGTCGCCGGCGGCGGAGTCGGCGTCGATCTCGGCGAGGGTCCCGTCGATCGCCGCCCGCGCCGCCGCGAGGATCGCCGGCGCCCGGTAGCCGACCCGCACGACGGCCCGCAGGTGGTCCTGGCCCGCCCGCAGCAGGTCGGCGGGGCCGGGGAAGCACCCGGGCGGACCCAGCTCGGCGAGGCGGTTGATGGAGGCCACCGCCTGCCGCCACGTGGTGTTGGTGCCGCAGATGCCCTTCACCACGTCCTCGAACAGGCTCGCGCCCGCCAGGAGCCGCCCGCCGCCGTAGCCGGCCAGGTCGTCGGCCAGCGCCGGGTCGACCGCGCGCGCCGCCGCGTCGAAGCCCGCAAGGTCCGCGTCGAGCTGCAGCACCCGCCGCACGCGGCGGCCGGCCGCGTCGCGCTCCGGCGCCGCCAGGTCGCGCGTCGCGCGGACCGCCACGCCGCCGTCGTCCGCGGACATCTGCAGGTCGACCGGGCCGCCCTCCAGGCGCTCCGTGCGGTCGAGCGTGCCGGTGTCCGGGTCCCATGTGAACGGCGCGGTCTGGAACCACCCGTGGCTCACGGCCACCGCAGCGAGCCGGAACGCCCCGCGGGCCGGCAGCACGAGCACTGGGGCACCGCTCATCCCGACACCCTCCCCGAACGGCGGCGGCCCCGTCCACCCTGGGGTGGGACGGGGCCGCCGGGGCCGCGCGAAGGGTTGCGTCTACCGGATGAAGAGCATCTCCGAGTACTTCGGCAGCGGCCAGAGGTCGTCGGCCACGACGCGCTCGAGGGCGTCGCCCGCCGTCCGCACCGCGTCCATGGCCGGGAGCACCGTGTCGCGCATGTACTCGGCCTCCTTCATCGTGTCCGTCGGGTGGTTCTCGTCGAGGTTCGCCTTCTGGAGGGCCTTCGAGGCCTTCGTGAAGGCGTTGATGAGGCTGGTCGTCTCCTTCGCGAGCGCCGTCAGGCCGGCCTCGTTCAGGATCGCCAGGTGGCGGGCGGCCGCCGGCAGGATCATCGTCGCGGCGATGTCGGCGGCGGTCTCGGCCTCCGTGTTCACCGTGATGATGTACTGCTCGAGCATCACGTCGTAGCGCGAGTGGAGCTCGCGCTCGGACAGCACGCCGTAGTTGCTGAACGCGGCGACGGTGTCGTCGGAGATCAGCTCCGGCAGGGCGTCCGGCGTGGTGCGGAGGTTCGCGAGGCCGCGCTTCTCGGCCTCCTTGTGCCACTCCTCCGAGTAGTTGTCGCCGCCGAAGACGATCCGGCGGTTCTTCTTGTAGGCGCCGCCGATCACCGACGGTCAGCGCCGCCTCCAGGCTCTTGGCGGACTTCCGCTTGCCGCCGCCCATCGCCGCCTCGAGGTCCTCGCAGAGCGAGTCGATCGACTCGGCGACGATCGTGTTGAGGACGGTGTTCGGGAGGCTCGGCGACTGGCTGGAGCCGAGGGCCCGGAACTCGAACTTGTTGCCGGTGAAGGCGAACGGGCTGGTCCGGTTGCGGTCGCCGCTGTCCTTGGGCAGGCCCGGCAGCACCGGGGTGCCCAGGTGCATCAGCTCGCGCGCCGCGCTCGTGGCCGTGCTTGCCCGCTGGCGATCGCGTCGAACACGTCCTCGAGCTCGGTGCCGAGGAAGATCGAGATGATCGCCGGCGGAGCCTCGTTCGCCCCGAGGCGGTGGTCCTGGCCGGCGCCGGCGATCGACGCCCGCAGCAGCTTCTGGTGCTTGTTCACGGCCGCGACGACGGCGGTCGCGAAGAACAGGAACTGGAGGTTCTCGCTCGGCGTGTCGGTCGGGCTCGAGCAGGTTGCCGCCCGGTGTCGGTGCCCATCGACCAGTTGTTGTGCTTGCCCGAGCCGTTCACGCCGGCGAAGGGCTTCTCGTGGAGCAGGCAGACCAGGTCGTAGCGGCGCGCGACGTTCTTCATCACCTGCATGCAGAGCTGCTGGTGGTCGGTGCCGACGTTCGAGCTCTCGAAGATCGGGGCGACCTCGTACTGGCCGGGCGCCACCTCGTTGTGGCGGGTCTTGATCGGCACGCCGAGCTTGGCCAGCTCGGCCTCGATCTCGAGCATGTAGGCGAGCACCCGCTCCGGGATGGACCCGAAGTAGTGGTCGTCCAGCTCGTGGCCCTTCGGCGGCTTGGCGCCGAAGAGCGTGCGGCCCGTGCTGACCAGGTCCGGCCGGGCGTAGAAGTAACTCTCGTCGATCAGGAAGTACTCCTGCTCGGGCCCGATCGTGGTGAACACGCGGGCGGTCGCGCTGTCGCCGAAGAGCTTCAGCGCGCGCAGGGCGGCCTTGTTCAGCGCCTCCATCGAGCGCAGCAGCGGGATCTTCGTGTCGAGGGCCTCGCCGGTCCACGACGCGAACGCCGTCGGGATGCAGAGGAACGCGCCGTTCGGGTTCTCGATGATGAACGCCGGGCTCGTCGGGTCCCACGCCGTGTAGCCGCGGGCCTCGAACGTGGCGCGGATGCCGCCCGTCGGGAAGCTGGACGCGTCCGGCTCGCCCTTGATCAGCTCCTTGCCGGTGAACTGGGCGAGCGCGGTGCCGTCGCCGACGGGGCGCGTAGAACGAGTCGTGCTTCTCGGCCGTCGAGCCGGTGAGGGGCTGGAACCAGTGCGTGAAGTGCGTCGCGCCCTTCTCCAGCGCCCAGTCCTTCATCGCCAGGCGCGACCGGCGTCGGCCAGGTCGGCCTCGAGCGTCTCGCCGCGGTCGATGGTGGCCTGCAGCTGGCGGAAGACCTGCTTCGGCAGGCGCTTGCGCTGCTCGTCGGGGCCGAAGACGTTCGAGCCGAAGATCTCGGCGCCGCGGAGGGTCAGGTCGCCCTTCGGCGATGGAGCCGTTCGAGCTCCACTGGGCGGCGACCACATTGTTCTGTCGGACTGGCATGGCGCGGAAGGTCCCTCCTTGTCTGGGCCTCAGCAGCGCCGGATGATACGACGCCCGCGAGCATGGGCGCTTTGTGACGACGGGCCAAACGGCGATCCGCGATCTTTCGCCCGGTGGACAAACAGCGGGCCCGCGCGGACCGGTCGCTTGAAACCGACGCCGCCGAGCGCCCCATTGTGGGGCGCGGTGACGACGAAGCGCGCGAACCGCGGCCGCGCCCCACCGGGCGGGCGCTCTCGCCGACCTGGCGCGCATCCCCGCGATGGAGGGCGTGCGCCTCATGCCCAACGGCGCGGCGACTCGACCGGCCGGTCTCGGCCGTGGTCGTCGCTCGACGCCGACGGGCCCCGAGGAGACCGACGCCCTGCTGGTGTGCCCGGGCGCGCCGCCCGACGCCGCTGCCCGCCGGCTGCGTGGCGGTGGTGTGCCGGGCGGCGCCGCCGGCCGACCTGGGCGTTCCCACCTGGTCCTGCGCGCCGGCGCGCGCGCTGGGGCCCGGTCATCGCCGGCCTCGTCGCCGCCGTGGCGGGCGGGGCCGCGGGCGCGCCGCGCCGCCGCCGCCCGCGCCGCCCTGCGCCGCCCCTCGTCGCGGGCGACGGCATGGCCGGGCTGGCCGAGGTCGCGCGGGCCGTCTGCTCGACGCGCCGGTGGCGATCCTCGACGAGTACCTCGACATCCGCGGCGTGCGAGGGCCTCTCCGGCGACCAGGAGGCGTTCCTCGACGCGGCGATCGGCCGCGCCCGCGGCCATGGCCCGGCGTCGATCGTGGGCCCGTTCGTCGAGGAGGAGATGCCCGGGACGCACCCGGACGCTCGTGCACGGCGAGACCGGGATCATCGGCGTCCTGGTCGCCTGGGTGCCCGACGCCGCTCGCGCCCGCGCAGGAGGCCGTGCTGGCCGAGCTGGCCGAGGCGGTGCGCGCTGGAGCGCGCCCGCGAGGAGGTGCGCACCGAGACCGAGTCGCGGCTGCGCGGCGACCTGATCGAGGAGCTCATGGCCGGCGAGATCGTCAGCCGCGAGTCGCTGGTGCGGCGGGCCCGCCACCTGGGCGCCGACCTGTCGCGGCGGCGGCGTCGCCCTGATCGGCAAGCTGCAGGACCCGCACACCGAGGGCCGCATCATCACGGACCCGCGCCTCGTGCGCCGCTTCCTGCAGCAGGCGCGCGCCGCGATGGACATCCACTGGCCGCGGGCCCTGGTCGACTGGAACGAGGGCCGCCTGCTCGCCCTGCTGCCGCCGCGCCGCCGGCCAGGCCGAGACCGGAGCGCGAGGAGATCGAGGCCCAGGCGCTCGTGCTGGGCCGGCGCCTGCTGGGCGCCACCCGCGAGACCGTCCCGGGGCTGGCGCTGACCCTGGCCCTGTCGCGCTACACGCCCGAGCCGGAGCGCCTCGGCGTGGCGCTCGACGAGGCCCGCCTGGCGCTCTCGATCGGCGAGCGCCTCGGGCGCGATCGGCGAGGTGGTGACGTTCGAGGAGACCGGCACCTACAAGCTCCTCTTCCAGATCTTCGCCGACCGGCCGGAGGAGCTCACCTCCTTCTACGACCAGACGATCGCGCCGCTCGTGCGGTACGACGAGCAGTACCAGACCGAGCTGGTCGGGACGCTCTCCACGTACCTGGGGCACGACTGCAACCTGGCCGCCACCGCCAGCACCCTCTACACCCACCGCCACACGGTGCGGTACCGGCTCGACCGGATCGCGGAGCTGTCGGGGCTCGACATCGCGAAGACCGACGACCGCGAGAAGCTGTCGCTCGGGCTCAAGGCGATGCGCCTGCTGGGGCGCCGCGTCGCGACGGCCGCCGAGCGCACGGGACGGCGCCGGGCCGCGAGCTGAGCGCGGGCGGGCCCGGCGCCGGCGGTCTAGGCCGCCGCGGCCGCCAGGGCCGCCGCCAGGGCGCGGGCCAGCGGGCCGGCCGCCCCGTCGCCCACCGGGGCGCCGTCCACCGCGGTGATCGCGGTGGCGCCGCGGAGGGCGTTGACCGCCACGATCTCCCGCGCCGCCCGCCACTCGCCCTCCTCGGCGGCCCGCTCGCGCGCCCCGGTCGCGGGGAGGCAGATCGCCCGGGCCACCCCGGGGAGGAGGCCGTCGGCGGGTGCGGTCACCACCTCGTCGCCGAGGGCGCAGAAGACGTTCGCCACCGCCGCCTCGCCCAGCCGGCCGTCGCGGTCGAGCAGCAGGGCGTGGTCGGCGCCCGCCGCCTCGGCGCGGCGCTGGGCGAGCCGCCAGGCCGCGTACGAGAGCGTCTTGTGCTCGGCGATCCGGTTGCCGGGCACCCACGCGCCGGGCAGCGCGACCGCCGTCCCACGCCCCGGGACGCCCAGCGGCGCGTCGTCGGCGGGGGCCACCTCGACCATGAGGGTGGGCCGCGGCGTCACGGTCAGGCGCACGCGCGCCGGGCCGCCGTCACCCGCCGCGAGCGCGGCGGCGACCGCGTCGCGCAGCGCGGCCTCGTCCGGGACGTCGTCCAGCCCGAGCGCCACCGCCGACGCCCGCAGGCGGCTCAGGTGGCGGTCGAGCAGCGGCACCCGGCCCCCGGCGGCGCGCATCGTCTCGAACAGGCCGAGGCCCCAGCGCACCCCCGGGTCGTCGGCGCTCAGGCGGGCCCGGTCGGGTGGGACGATCCGCCCGTCGAGCCAGACGACGCGTGTGCGAGGATGCGCCGCGTCCGGAACACGCGGTGAGGAGCGCGGCATGCGGCAGACGATCGCCTTCCAGGCAACCGGCTTCAACTGCTCCCCCGTCCAGGTGGAGATCGACGAGAACGGAGAAGCGCCCGATCCGGACGCGCTGCCGGTCGCGCTGCTCGCGTTCGAGAGCGGCCCCAACTGCGTCCTGACGCTCCCGTTGGCGACCGCCGACGCCGAGAACCTGATGAACGCGTTCACCCAGGCGGAGCCGCACCGCCAGGAGGTCCCGAACGCCGGCGAGTGGCAGCCGATGCCCTCCGGCCTCCCCGAGGGGCTGTTCTGGGCGCTCCAGCCGAACGTGGTCGGCGTGTCCGTGACCCCGCCCCAGCAGACGGTGGAGGGGGTCATCCCCCACTGGACGCTCGCGTTCGACGACGAGGACGGCAGCCAGGTGCAGATCGCCGTCAGCGACCCGATGTGCGTCCAGGTGGTGCGCGCGCTGGCCGACGTCGCCCACGGCGACACCGACGCCCTCCTCGGAAACGAGGAATAGCCCAGGGTTATCTGGTATTTTCCGCCCTCCGAGCGACCACGAGGGCGGAAGAACACCATGAGCACGACCGACTGGAGGGGGCGGCTCCTCGACGAGATGCCGCCGGACCTGGCCGAGGAGATCGACATCTTCGAAGGCCAGATGGAGCTGCGGCGCAAGGACAAGATCGAGGACCGCGTCTTCGCCGAGACCCGTCTGCGCCGCGGCGTGTACGGCCAGCGCTATGACAACGGGCAGCGCCACGACGGCCTCGCGTCACAGACGCTGACGTTCCCCGCCGGCGAGCTCACCAAGGGCCCCGAGACCCTGTGGGACGCGCCCGGGATGGTGCGCATCAAGATCCCGTACGGCGGCGTCACGCCCGACCAGCTCGACCTGATCGCGGAGCTGGCGGAGGAGTACTCGGACGGGATCCTGCACGTCACCACGCGCCAGGACGTCCAGCTCCACTACGTCCACATCGACGACACGCCCGACCTCATGCGGCGCCTCGCCTCCGTCGGCATCACCACCCGCGAGGCCTGCGGCAACGGCGTCCGCAACCTCACCGGCTGCCCGATCGCCGGCGTCTGCCACACCGAGGCGTTCGACACCACGGCCTACGCGGACGCGCTGTTCCGCTTCCTGCTGGGCCACCCGGACTGCCAGGACTTCGGGCGCAAGTTCAAGCCCGCCTTCTCCGGCTGCGCCGGCGAGGCCTGCGGCCTGGTGATGATGCACGACTTCGGCGCCATCGCCCGGAAGACCGTCGTGGACGGCGTGGAGCGCCGCTCCTTCGACCTCTACGTCGGCGGCGGCCTCGGCACCACCCCCCATCAGGCGAAGCTGCTCTACGAGGACCACCCGGTGGAGGAGCTGCTGCCGGCGGTCCAGTCGATCGCCCGCGTCTTCGGGCGCCTCGGCGAGAAGCAGAACCGCAACCGCGCCCGCATCAAGTTCCTGGTCAGCAAGCTGGGCATCGAGGAGTTCCGGCGCCTCGTGGACGAGGAGCGCCAGACCCTCCCGTACGACGAGCGCTGGACGTCCTACCTGCCGAACGTCGACGACTTCGACGAGTCGCCGGTCCGCGAGGCCGTCCCGGTGTCGCCGCACGAGGGGCCCCTGCCCGAGGGCTACGAGGAGTGGCTGCACACGAACGTGTACCGCCAGCGCCAGCCCGGCTACGCGGTCGCGACCGTCGCGCTGCCGCTCGGCGACATCACCTCGGTGCAGACCCGCGCAGCTCGGCGAGGTGGCGCGCAGGTACGTCGGCGACGCCGTCCGCACCACGGTGGAGCAGAACATCGTGCTGCGCTGGGTCGCCGAGCAGGACCTGCCGGCGCTGTACGCGGAGCTGAAGGCCATCGACCTCGCCGCGCCCGGCGCGGGGACGATCGTGGACGTCACCGCCTGCCCGGGCACCGACACCTGCAAGCTGGGCATCGCCTCCTCGCGCGGCCTGGCCGGCGAGCTGCGGACGCGTCTGGCGGCCAAGCAGTTCGAGCTGGACGAGTCGGTCCGCGGGCTGCGGATCAAGGTGAGCGGGTGCTTCAACTCGTGCGGCCAGCACCACGTGGCCGACATCGGGTTCTTCGGCAACAGCCGCAAGATCAACGGCGTCACCGTGCCCCACTTCCAGGTGGTGCTCGGCGGCCGCTGGCGCGAGAACGCCGGCTCGTACGGCCTGGCGATCGGCGCGGTGCCGTCCAAGCGGATCCCCGAGGTGGTCGACGGGATCACGGCCCGCTTCGTCGGGGAGCGCCAGGACGGCGAGAGCTTCCAGGACTACATCTCCCGGCTCGGCAAGAAGGAGCTCGGGGCGATCATCGCCGAGCTGAAGACGGTGCCCTCGCCCGACGAGGACCCGAGCTACTACACCGACTGGGGCGACGCGCGCGTCTTCACGATGGGCGACATGGGCATCGGCGAGTGCGCCGGCGAGGTGATCTCCAAGACCGACCTCGAGCTGTCGTTCGCCGAGAGCATCGTGTTCGACGCCGCCGTCGCGCTGGAGGACGGCGACCTCGCCCGCGCCGACGAGCGGGCCTACGCGGCGATGGTCGGCGCCGCCCGCGCGCTGGTGCGCACGGAGAACCCGAACGTCGCGAACGACCCGGACGTGATCGTCCGCGAGTTCAAGGAGCGCTTCTACGACACGGAGCGCTTCTTCGACCGGTTCGCCAAGGGCCGCTTCGCGCGGCCGCTCTTCGACCGGCACGACGCGCCGCCGTCGGTGCACGACGCCGAGGCGACGCGCGGCCTCATCGAGGAGGCCCAGCTGTTCATCGACGCGGTCGCGGCCATGGAGATCCGCGAGGCCGGCGCGCAGTCGGCGCTGGTGTAGGCGTGGCGACCGCGACCACCGCCGACATCGTCCGGATCGGGGCGAAGCTCTACGCCGAGAACCCCGGCGTGATCGTCCCGGACGACTACGTCCCGCTGTTCCATGGATGGATCCAGCGACGCGTGCTCGACGGCACCCCGATCGACGTGGCCGACTACAAGCACGTCCCGGACGGCCCCGGCATCATGCTCATCGGGCACGAGGCCGACCGCGCCCTCGACTTCGGCGAGGGACGGCCGGGAATCGTCTACCAGCGCAAGCGGGAGGGCGAGGGGACGCTCGAGGAGCGGTTCGCCGCCGCGATCGCGGCCGCCGACCGGACCGCCGCCGACATCGAGGCCGACCCGGCCGCCAACGGCGTCCGCTTCGGTCGCGACGAGATCCTCCTGCGGGTCAACGACCGGCTCCGGGCCCCCAACGGCGACACCGCGCTCGAGGAGCTGCGGCCGGCCATCGTCGCCGCCCTCGCCGTGGTCCGCCCGGGGCGGGACGCCGAGATCGCCCGGGTCGCCGACGACCCGAAGGGCCCCCTCACCATCCGGGTGCGACTGGGCTGAGCTGCGCCGGGGACCCGCGCGCGGGCGCTCGCACGGGTCCCCGGAGTCCGGGCGACGTCTACGCGGAGGGCTGCTGCGGCCAGGGCTGCTGCGCCGGCATGGACCACGCCTTCTCGAGGCGGCGGAGCTCGGCGTCGGCGCGCAACGTGGCGAAATACCGGTCCCGCGCCGAGCAGTACGCGCCGAAGTTCGTCTCCCGCCTGGTCCCGTCGTCGGGCCGGGGGTCGCGGTCGTCGCCCGTTCCGCGCATGTCGGTCACCTCCGTGGGGGGTCACTCACGCTGGGCGGACTATTCCGCCGCGGACCGCCCCCCGCCATCGGGGTTTTCCCTAGTCCTGTCGCCGCCAGGTAGGAAGTCGGAGGTTCGGGATGCCATCCGGGTGGCCAGCTCCGCGCGGGACCGGACCCCGAGCTTCGTGTAGACCCGGGCCAGGTGGTACTCGACGGTCTTCGGGCTGATGAGCAGCGCGGTGGCGGTCTCGCGGTTGGTCGCGCCGCGGGCCACGGTCAGGGCCACCTGGAGCTCCTGCGGCGTGAGGGCGCCGGTGGTGCTGGGTCGCGCGGGTCCGGTCCGGGTCCCCGCCGCGCGGAGCTCGCGCCGCGCCCACTCCGCCCACCGGACGGCGCCCAGCGTCTCGAACGCCTCGAGCGCCGCCCCGAGCGGCTCCCGCGCCTGGCGCACCCGCCGCGCCCGGCGCCGGCGCTCTCCCAGCGCGAGCAGGGTCCGCGCCCGCTCGAACGGGGTGTCGGTGCGGTCGTGCAGCTCCAGCGCGGCGGTCATGTGCGCCTCGAAGCGGTCGTCGCCGGCCAGCATCCCCCGGCAGCGCTCCAGGCCGGCCAGGGTCCACGCCGCGTCCGCGCGCGCCGCCTGCGTCTGCAGGAAGTCGAGGACGTCCCGGGCGTGCGACTCCTCGCCGGTGCGGATGAGCGTCTCGACGATGTCCGCCCCGTGGCCGTCCAGCAGCGGGTGGAAGTCGCCCGTCGCCCGGTAGCGGCGCTCCAGGGCGCCGAAGCGCTCGCCGGCGCGCAGGAGGTCGCCCTGGCTCAGCGCCACGAGGCCGACGGCGCCGTCGGCGTACCACGACAGGTTGTGGGACTCGGTCCGCACGCCGATCTCCACCGCCCGGGCCGCCCGCTCCCGGCAGGCGGTGGCGTCCCCCGTGATGGCGTGGAGCATCGCCTCCACCGCGAGGGCGTACCCGGCGATGGGCGCCTGCCCGGTGTCCTCCGCCAGCCGCAGCGACTCGGCCGCGTCGGCGGCCGCCTGCGGCAGGTGGCCGGTCCGCCGGCGGACGTCGGCCCGCACCGCGAGCGGCCACGGCAGCAGCGACGGCGTCCCGCGCTCGCGGGCGGCGGCGATCAGGCCGTCCAGTCCGGCGAGCGCCTCGGCGTAGCGCTCGCGGAGGTTCAGCGCGATCAGGTGCCCCACCGACCAGATGAACCCGAGGGGCTCGCCCTCGGCGGCCTGGCGGCGCAGCTCGGCGGCGTCGTCCGCGCCGAGCTCGCGCGGGCTCCCGGAGTAGGTGGCGGTGATCGCGAGCGCCGCGGTGATCTGGGCGCCGAGGGCCCGCTCGGGCTCGGGCACGAGCGCCGCCGCGCGGGCGGCCAGGTCGCGGGCGCGCTCCAGGTCCCGGCGGAGCAGGCACGGCAGGACGGCCTGGACGAGCAGGGCGGCCCCCGCGGCGGGCGACTCCTCGCGCATCCGCTCCCCCGCCGCGGAGAGCATGTTGACCGCCGCCCGGGTGGACCCGTTGAGCATCTCGACGTTGCCGCGCCCCACCATCGCGCGGAGCACCTGGCCGCGCTCCGCGGCCAGGGCGATCACCTCGTCGAACAGGCGCGCCGCCCGCTCGAACGCGCCGGCCGCCAGCGCGTACCGGGCGGCGGAGACCAGCCGCCTGCCGCGCTCGGCCGGCTCGGGCGAGAGCCGGGCGGCCGCCTCCAGCGCCTCGCACGCCGCCGCGTACGCGGTCCGGCCCGATGCGCGGACCGCGGCCTCCTCGAGGGCCTGCGCGACCGGCTCCTGCGGGCCGGTGGCCGCCATCGCCAGGTGCCACGCGCGCCGGTCGAGGGCCCCGGCGTCGCCGAGCGCCGCCGCCGCCGCCGCGTGGGCGCGGTGGGCCCCGCGGCGGTCGGGGCCCGCCGCGCCCGCGTAGACGGCCGCCCGCACCAGCGGGTGGCGGAAGCGCAGGCGGGCCGGGCCCACCAGCACCACGCCGGCCCGCTCGGCAGGCTCGAAGTCGGCCATCGTGAGCCCCTCCATCGCGAGCGCCCGCGCCAGCAGCTCGGGGGAGCCGTTCTCGGTCGCCGCCAGCAGCAGGGCGCGGCGGGTGGGTTCCGGCAGGTCCTCCAGGGGGCGGAGCAGCGCCTGCTCCAGGTGCGACCCCACCGGCAGCGGGTCGGGGAGGGGGACGGCCCCGGTGAGCTGCAGCTCCGTGAGGGCACCCGCCAGCTCGATCAGCGCCAGCGGATTGCCCGCGGAGCCCTCCACGAGCGCGGCGATCACGGCCGGGTCGGGCGTCACCCCGGCGTGGTCCTCCACGATGACCGCGGCGTGCTCGGCGGCCAGGCCGCGAAGACGCCGCCGCGGGATGGCCGCCTCGTCCAGCCGCGGGCTGATGCCCTCGCGCGCCGCGATGAGCACCGCGATGCCGTCGGCCACCAGCCGCCGGCTGGCGAAGAGGATCGCCTCGAGCGACTCGGCGTCGAGCCAGTGCGCGTCGTCGACGAGGCACAGGACCGGCTCGCGCTCGGCGGCGGCGGCCAGCAGACGCAGCGTGGCGGCGTACGCGGCGAAGCGGTCGGACGGCTCGGGCGGCGGGCCGAGGGCCAGCGCGCCGCTCAGCGCGCCGGCCTGGGCCTCGGGGAGCTCGTCCAGGTGGCCGAGGATCGGCCCCACCAGGTCCGCGAGCCCCGCGAAGGCCAGGCGCGACTCGCCCTGCGAGCCGGTCATCTCCAGGACGCGGGCGCCGCCGGCCCGCTGGCGGGCGTGCCGCAGCAGCGCCGTCTTGCCGATGCCCGGCTCGCCGACGACCATGAGGGCGCCGCTGCGGCCGGCCGCGGCGCCGGTGATGAGCGCCTCGATCTCGGACGCCTCCGGCCCGCGACCGATCATCCCCCGCGCCCCCGGTGGGCCGCGCCGGAGGCGTCCCGCCCCTCACGACCGCACTCCTCCATCGGGGCCGACTCTAATCGAGTCGCGCCCCGTGAGGTATGGGTCCCCGCAGGCTGCTACGCGGCGACGGCCTGGCGGCTCCGGGCCAGGCTCCGGATGGCGGAGATGAGCTCGTTCGGGCGCTCGACGGCGACGTTGTGGCCCGCCTCCCGCACCACGTGGAAGCGCGCGTTGGTCATCCAGGCCGACAGCTCGCGCTGCGCCTCGGCGGGGACGGCGCGGTCGGCGGCGCCGGCGAGCACGAGGACCGGCGCGTCCACCTGCGCCAGCGCGCCGCGGACGTCGGGCCGGGTGCCCATGGCCTCGGCGGCCAGCGCCACGCCCTCGGCGTGACGGCGCTCGCGGAGCGCGCGGGCGACGCGGGCCCAGCGGTCCTGGCCCTCCGGGTCCTCGCCGCGCGGGCCGACGCCCGAGACCACGAGACCCGACACCAGGCCGGGGTGGCCGAGCGCGAGGCTCAGCGCGGTGGCGGCGCCCAGGCCGACACCCACGATGACCGCGTCTCCGCCCTCGGCGGCGGTGAGCCGCGCGACGTCGGACGCGAAGTCGTCGATGCTCCAGGGCCCGTGGGGCACGGGCGAATCGCCGTGGCCGCGCAGGTCGGGCGCGACGATGCGGTACTGGTCGGCGACCGGTCCGAGGGCCTCGATCATGCTCTGGCCGGTCTGTCCCAGGTCGTGGAGCGCGATCAGCGGGGGGCCCTCGCCGGTACGATGGACAGCAAGTTCGATGGCGGGCGGGAGTGAGGGCATCGAGCGCTCCTGTTAACCACTGTGATACTCGTTTACCGGTGAGAATACGCCCGGAAACTTGCACCGTCAAACGGTGATGAGCGGCCGATCCTTCATCCTGGTCGCCGCTCGTCCCGCGCTCGACCTGTGCAATACCCAGTTGGGCGGGGATGATCTCCTGGCCACTCCGGACGACCTCTCGCGCTGGTTCCTGGCCGCCGGCCTGTCCGACCAATCGGTGGCCGATCTCACCCCGGGCGCTCGAGTCGGCGCGGCGGCTGCGCGGGGAGCTCCGGCCCGCCCTGATGGCCTCCGACGCCCCCGCCGTGGCGGGCATCGCGGAGCGGTGGCTCGAGGCGACGCCGGGCCACCTGTGCGTGGAGCCCGGGACGCTCACGCCGCGCTTCACCCCCGCCGCCCGCAGCACCGGCTGCCTGCTCGTCCCCGTCGTGCTCGACGCCCTGGACCTGGTGCGCGAGACCCCCGGCCGCGTACGGGAGTGCGCGGCCGACCACTGCCCCGTGCTGTACCTGGACACGAGCCGCAACCGGAGCCGCCGGTGGTGCTCGATGGAGGTCTGCGGCGCGCGGGCGAAGGCGGCGGCGTACTACCGCCGCCACCGCGACCCCGCCTAGGCCGGCGGGCGGCCGTCCACCTCCGCGAGGAACGGGCGGACGGTGGCGGCCCACTCCTCGGGCCGCTCGAGCGCGGTGAGATGGCCGGCCCCCTCGACGACGTGCAGGCGGGCGTCGGGGAGGGCGGCCACCATCGCCTCCGACAGGGCCGGCGGGGTGAGGCCGTCCTCCGAGCCGGCGATCACCAGGGCGGGCATGCGCATGGCGGCCAGGTCGGGGCGGCGGTCGGCGCGACCGGCCAGCGCCTCCAGCGCCCCGGCGACCGCCTCCGGGTCCTGGGCATCCGCGATCGCCCGGACCGCGTGCAGCGCGGCGAGGTCGCCGGGGGCGACCATCCGCGGGACGAAGCCGTCGAGGAACGGCGCCGAGGCCCTCGGTCCGCACCTGCGCGGCGCTCGCGTGGCGCCCCGCGGCGGCCTCCTCGGTGTCCGGCTCGGCCCGCGTGTTGGACAGGACCAGGGCCGCCACGCGGTCCGGATGCCGCGCCGCCAGCGCGAGCGCGACGTAGCCGCCGAGCGAGAGGCCCCCCACGGCCGCCCGTCCGCCCGGGAGGTCGGCGATGCGCTCCGCGACCGCGTCGGCGAACCCGTTCGACGCCGGCGCCCGGCTGGGCCTCGGCGTTGCCGAGGCCGGGGAACTCGGGCGTCACGACGGTGCGGTCGGCGGACAACTCGGGTACCACCCCGGACCACAGGCCGGCGTCGAGAGGGAAGGCATGGAGGAGCACCAGCGGGGTCGCGTCGGGCATCGCGCGGACGCTACCGTGTCCGCGTGAGCACCAGCACCCCCGTCGCGACCGATCCGGAGCGACGCCAGTCCGGCTTCGGCGGCCTGCTGCCGACGTCGGCCGTCGCGCGGGAGGGCGACACGCTGGTGGTGGCCCTGTCGGTCGAGGTGCACGCCGAGGGGGCGGTCCTGCCCCTGCTCGTGCTCTCCGACGCGCCGGGGCTGCTCGGCTGGGATCCCGTCCAGGGCCTGGTGGCGCGCGACGACCACGGCCGGCCGTACGAGGTGCGCAACCTCGCGCAGCAGGCGGGCCTCGGCGCCCTCCAGACCGCGGTCTGGATCAACCCGGCCCCGCCGCCGGACGCCCGTCGCCTGGTGCTGGAGGTGACCGGCCTGGTGCGCACGGCGGTGTCGCGCGGGGCGTCCGTGGAGCGCCCGCTGGCCGGAACCACCTGGCGCCTCGACCTCGACCTGCTGCCGCCCCGGACCGCCGCCGAGGCGCCCGAGGCGCCCGCGCAGGAACCGCCCCCCGGGCGCCCCCACCGCGTCCCGGCGCGGACGTTCGCCGGTTTCCGTGACCTCGTCCCGATCGGGCAGGCCCGCGTGGTCGAGGGCGCCGCCGTCTGCCTCTGGGCCCTCGAGCGCTACGCCGAGCGCGCCGTCCTGAGCGTCGCGGCCCTCGCGGAGGACCCGCTGCGGGTGGCGCCGCTGACGCCGGGCGTCGGGCGGGTCGAGGTGTGGGACGACCGCGGCCGTGCGTACGCGGTCACGCCGATCCACGGCGCGGCGCGCCCCGGCTGGAGCGAGACGAGCCTCGAGGTGGTCCCGCCGATCGATCCGGAGGCGCGGGCGCTCGGCGTGCGGCTCGGCGACCTGCCCGGCCACTCGCCGTCGCCGGCCCAGCGCGACGCGCTCGCCGGCCCCTTCACCTTCGGGGTCGCGATCCCGCCCGCCCAGTGAGCCCCGCCGTCGACGGGCCCGCCTGGGTCGTCCTGCCGACCTATGACGAGGCCGAGAACGTCGTCCCGATGATCGAGGCCGTCCTCGGGGCGGCCGACGCGTCGGGCATCACGATGCGGGTGCTGGTGGTCGACGACGGATCGCCGGACGGGACCGCCGACCTCGCGGAGGCCGTCGCGGCCCGGGAGCCGCGCGTCGCCGTGCTGCGGCGCGACGCGAAGGAGGGGATCGGGCCGGCGTACCGCGCCGGGTTCCGCCGGGCGCTCGACGAGGGCGCGGGCGTGATCGTCGAGATGGACTGCGACTTCTCCCACGACCCCCGGGTCCTGCCGCGGCTGATCGACGCGACGGCCACGGCCGACCTGGTGCTGGGCTCGCGGTACGTGCGCGGCGGCGGCGTCGCGCGCTGGGGGCCGCTGCGGCGGGCCATCAGCCGGGCCGGCTGCCTGTACGCGCAGGCCGTCCTCGGCGTCGGCGTGCGCGACCTCACCGGCGGCTTCAAGTGCTTCCGCCGGGAGGTGCTCGAGGCGATCCCGCTCGACGAGGTCACGGCCGCCGGCTACGGGTTCCAGATCGAGATGACCTACCGGGCGATGGTGCTCGGCTTCCGGGTCGTGGAGATCCCGATCACGTTCACCGAGCGCGTGCACGGCACGTCGAAGATGAGCGGCGGGATCGTGTGGGAGGCCGCGTCCCTGATCCCCCGCCTGCGCCGCCTGGGCCGCCCGGCGCGGCCCGCCGCCGTGCCGCCCGTCGCCGCCGAGGGGGCCGAGGCCACCTCCAGCCCAGGAGGCTAGCCCGCCCGGATCGCCGCCTCCGGGTCCTGCGGATCGAGGCGGTGGACCCGCCGCCACGCGCCCGTCGCCTGCTCGTCCGGGCCCAGGAAGATCGCCAGCGCCCGCCAGCTCTGCGGGTTGTCCGGCTGGAGCCGGGTGGCGGCGCGGTAGGCGCCGAGCGCGCGGGGCAGGTCGCCCTGGTCGGTGTACGCCTGCGCCATCAGGACCAGCGGCGCGATGGCCAGCGGGTTGGCGGCGCGCGCGTCCTTCGCCAGCGCGACCGCGTCGCCGGGGCGGCCGTCGGCGAGCGCCTCCCGGCCCTCCCGGACGGCCCGCGTTGACCACCACGGCAACGCTGCGCTGAGCACCAGGACGGCGGCGACGGCGGCGAGCACCCCGGCGGCGAGCGGGCGGGGCCCGGCCCGGTCCGGCGACGGCGCGCCGGGCGCGGCGGCGGCCAGGACGAGGCCCGCGGCGGCGAGCGCGGGGATCGTGAGGGCGGGGATCGCCCACGACCAGTTGACCGCCGCCTGGAGGGCGAACGCCGCGACGATCGCCAGCGGCAGCCCGATCGTGGGCCCGGGGTGCCGGTCGGCCGCGCGGAGGGCCCCCCACGCCACCGCGACCACCAGCGCCAGGAGCAGCACGAGCCCCACGACGCCGGTGCCGGACAGCGTGCGCAGGACGATGTCGTGGGGCTCCCGGGTGTTGAGCGCGTCGTCGCCGTTCGTGCGCTCCTGCAGGTGGACGAGCGCGAAGCCGCCCGCCCCCTGGCCCAGCACCGGCGCGTCCGCCCACGCCCGGTACGCCTCCTCCCACCAGCCCTTGCGCTGGTTGCCCGAGGCGTTCACCAGCCGGCCGGGCTCGTTGGCGACGGCGTCGCCGCCCTCGCCGCGGAACTCCGACACGCGGTCGCCGGCCCACCCGCGCGCGTCGCCGCTGGCGGCGAAGGTGCCCACGACGGCCACGACGGCGACGGCCAGGAGCACCGCGGCCAGGCGTCGCCGCCGCGCCGGCGCGATCCGCGCCGCGGCGCGGGCCAGGCCCGGCGCCAGCACGGCCCCGATCGCGACGCCGACCGCGAGCCGCCACCCCAGCTGCCCGCCCGCCCCCTCCCGGAGCGCCGTCGGCACCTGGTCGGTCGAGAGCAGCGGCTCGCTCAGCGCATACGCCGCCGGCAGCAGCGCCCCGAGGCCGCCGGCCGCGGCGGCGGAGACGCCGTCGCCACGGCCCGGGAGGAACGCGAGCGTCACGCCCGCCGCCATCAGCAGCGACAGCAGCCCGCCGCGCGAGTAGGTGAGGAGCACGGTCACCGTCACCAGCGTCATCCCGGCGCCCGCGACGGGCGGCCCCCAGCGCGGGCGGTCCGTCCCGCCCGCGAGCCACAGCAGCCCGGGGACGGCGAACACCGCCACGAGCGCCAGGGCGTTCCAGTAGCCGAGGGGGGCGGCGAGGCGGGCCAGGTCGGCGTCGTCGCCGAGCCACGCCGGCAGGACCTTGGTGCCGAGGGCGAAGAGCACGGCGGGCGCCGCGCCCGCGGCCAGCGCGAGGGCGAACAGGCGGGGCGCGTCGCGCACGACCGCGCCGAGGCCGGCGCCGATGGCGAGCGCGCACAGCCCGATCGCCACCCGGTTCGCGTCGATCCACGCCAGGTCCGGGGCGTCGGCCCACGCGATGGAGGCGGCCGACCAGGCGGCGAGCGCGGCCATCGCCCCCAGCGCCAGGCGCGTCGGCCACGCCCGCAGCGCCGGGCGGTCCCACGCCAGGAGCGCCGCCGCGGCCGCGAGGGGCGCCCCCACGGCCAGGGCCACGAACGCCGCCGTCGCCCCGGCGCCGCCGAGGCCGTCGCCGAAGTCCATCCCCCCGTCGGCGCACACCAGCGCCGCCCAGCCGGCGACCGCCACGCCGCCGATCCAGAGACCCGCCCGTGGCGCCCCGGGCGCGGCCGACGGCGCTTGTCGACCTTCCGGGGCGCCGCTACGATCCGCGGCGCCCTGGGGGCCAGCGCCCCCCGTCCCCGTCACCGGGTGGATGCCCTGCTCCGACGCCCCGCCTGGGTGCTCCCAACCATGCTGCTCGCGCTCCTGATGACCGCGCCGGCGGCGCTCGCCGACGGCCGGGACGTCCTGGCGGACGCGAAGGATAACCAGCGCGTGGACGCGTGCTACACGCGTGCCGAGCTCAACGAGGCGCTCCGGCTCGCCCGGCTCGACCAGCGCCTCTACGGTGTGCTGGTGGAGCTCATCCAGGACGCTCAGATCAGCAACGTGAAGGTGAAGGGGCAGCCCTGCGGCAGCGGCCGCCGGGTGCCGGGCGAGGCGATCGACGACACGGGCGGCGCGAGCCCCGCGCTGTGGGGCGCGCTGCTGGTGGGCGTGGGCGTGGTGGGCACGGGCGCGGGCCTCCTGGCCCGGCGCCGGCGCAGCCGCTGATGCGCCGCTTCGTCAAGGACTTCCTGCTGCCGATGGCCGTGGCCGTCGCCCTGGCGTTCGTGATCCAGGCGGCGGTGGCGAAGCCCTACGAGATCCCGACCGAGTCCATGGTCCCGACGATCAAGGCCAACGACCGGATCATCGCGAACCGGGTGATCTACCGGATCCGCGACATCGAGCGGGGCGACATCATCGTGTTCGACCCGCCGCTCGCCGCCACCCGCACCTGCGGCGACGCCGGCGGCGGCAACGTGCCCTTCGTGAAGCGGGTCATCGGGCTGCCGGGCGACAAGGTGGAGGTCCGGGCCGACGGCACCACGCTGGTCAACGGTAAGCCGTTCGTGGTGAAGAAGGCCCTGAGGCCGAACTACCAGATGGAGTTCCCGGTCGTGCCGCCCGACTCGCTGCTGGTGCTCGGGGACAACCGCCCCGGCAGCTGCGACTCCCACCAGTGGCGCGATGTGAACGGCAACGTCGCGCCGTTCGTGCCCCAGGACGCGGTGATCGGGCAGGCCGAGATCACCTACTGGCCCCCGTCCCACCTGGGCTTCCTGGACTGATCTCCGGCGCCCCGGCGGCGCCGTCCGAGGCACGCGAGAAGCTGTCCCACGAAGTCCCCGGACGATGCGTGGTTCCCGTCCGGCCGACGGCTTTGCATCTTCCGGCACGTGTGGAAGGATGGCCGTCCGCCACGCTGAATATGGGGTGGCGGCCGGCACAGCGACACCAGGGATAGCGTCCAGCGGTGATCTGCCCATTCTGCGACAATCCGGAACACCGCGTGGTGGAGAGCCGCGTGGCGGACACCAAGGACGCCATCCGGCGCCGCCGCGAGTGCCAGGCGTGCGGCCGGCGGTTCACCACCTACGAGCGGTGTGAGGAGATGCCGTTGGTGGTGGTGAAGACGTCGGGCGAGCGCCAGGGCTTCGACCGCGCCAAGCTGCTGGAGGGGCTCCAGCGCGCATGCCACAAGCGGCAGGTCTCGACGGCCTCGCTCGACCTGGCCGTCCGCGACATCGAGGCCGAGCTCCGCAACCGCCTCCGGCAGGAGGTCAGCAGCACCCAGATCGGCGAGCTCGCCCTGCGCAGGCTCAAGGAGATCGACTCGGTGGCGTACGTCCGCTTCGCCTCCGTCTACCGCCAGTTCGCCGACGTGGACGAGTTCGGCGACGAGCTGGCGCGGCTCGAGCGCGAGCCGCCGCTGCCCCGCGGACAGTTCCCACTCGACGACCAGCTCTTCGACACCCTCGACGCGGGGGCGGCCCAACCCGGCCGCGCGACGCTCCGGGCCCTGCCCGGTGGTCGCGACGGGGGCGCCCCGCGCACGACCGCCCAGGAGGCAACCGATGGCGACTGACGCGCCGCCCACGATGACGGACCGCGCGCTCGGGATCTCCCGGCGCTTCACGCGCCCGGGGGTCCACCCCTACGACGAGGTCGCCTGGGGTCCGCGCGACGCGCGCATCGTGGAGCCCGCCCGGGACGGGAAGCCCGAGCGCGTCGTGTTCGCGCAGGAGGGGTGCGAGTTCCCGCTCGACTGGTCGGACACGGCGGTCCGCATCGTCGCCTCCAAGTACTTCCGCTACGGCATGGACGACCCGCGCCGCGAGACCAGCCTGCGGCAGGTGATCGACCGCGTGGTCGAGACGATCCGCCACCACGGCGTCAAGGGCGGGCACTTCGCCGACGACGAGGAGGCCGAGACGTTCGCGCAGGAGCTGCGGCACATCCTGGTGACGCAGAAGGCGGCGTTCAATTCACCCGTCTGGTTCAACTGCGGCGTCTCCGCGGCCACGCGCGAGCACGACGAGGACCGGATCCTGGACGTCGACGACCCGCCGGTCGAGGCGGGCGAGCCGCAGGTCAACCAGGCCTCCGCCTGCTTCATCCTGTCCGTGAACGACACGATGCCGTCGATCCAGCGCTGGATCGCGTCGGAGTCGGAGATCTTCCGCGGCGGCTCGGGCGCCGGCGTGAACCTGTCGCGGCTCCGCGGCGACGGCGAGGCCCTGTCGAACGGCGGCCAGGCCTCCGGGCCGGTCAGCTTCATGCGCTGGGCCGACTCGGGCGCCGGCTCGATCAAGTCCGGCGGCGGCACCCGCCGCGCCGCGAAGATGGTGATCCTGGACGGGGACCACCCGGACATCCTCGAGTTCGTGCGCTGCAAGGCCCACGAGGAGGCGAAGGCCTACGCCCTCGGCGACATGGGCTACGACCTCGGGCTGAACGGCGACGCCTGGCGCTCCATCCAGTTCCAGAACGCCAACAACTCGGTGCGGCTCACGGACGACTTCTTCCGGAGGGCCGACGCGGGCGAGCAGTGGCAGACCCGCAACGTCGCCGGCGGCGAGGTGCGCGACGAGTTCCCGGCGGCGGGCCTGCTGCGGGAGATCTCCGAGGCCGCGTGGGCGTGCGGCGACCCGGGCGTCCAGTACGAGGACACGATCCAGCGCTGGCACACGAGCCCCAACGCGGGCCGGATCTCCGGGTCGAACCCGTGCTCGGAGTACATGCACATCGACGACTCCGCCTGCAACCTGGCCTCCATCAACCTGATGGAGTTCCTGGGCGACGACGGCGTCTTCCGGGTCGACGACTTCCGCCACACGGTTCGCGTGGTGCTCACGGCCCAGGAGATCGTGGTCACGCCGGCGAGCTACCCGACCAAGCGGATCGGCGAGAACGCGCGGGCGTTCCGCCAGCTCGGCCTGGGCTACACGAACCTCGGCTCGCTGCTGATGTGCCAGGGCCTGGCGTACGACTCGGACGAGGGCCGCTCGTGGGCCGGCGCCGTGACCGCGCTGATGCAGGGCGAGGCGTACGCGCAGTCGGCGCGGCTGGCCGCCCGGGTGGGCGCGTACGACGGCTACGCGGCCGACAAGGAGGCGCAGGACCGGGTGGTGCGGATGCACCGCGAGGCGGCGCTCGACCTGCCGGCGCACGCACCGGGCGCCTCGTACGGCGACGTCCGCGCGGCGGCGTCCGCGGCGCTTGACGACGCGGTGGCGCTCGGCCAGGCCGAGGGCCGCATCGGCGCGCCCGGCTACCGCAACGCGCAGGTGAGCGTGATCGCGCCGACCGGGACGATCAGCTTCATGATGGACGCCCAGACCACCGGCATCGAGCCGGCGATCGGCCTCGTCTCCTACAAGACGCTGGTCGGCGGCGGGTTCATGAAGCTGGTGAACACGGACGTGGAGCGGGCGCTGCGCGCGCTCGGCTACGACCAGGGCGAGCGGTCGGAGATCCTGGCGCACATCGACGGGACCGGCGCCATCGAGGGCGCCCCCGGCCTCGACCCCGCGCACCTGCCGGTGTTCGACTGCGCGTTCGGCGTGCCGGGCGGGCGGACGATCGCCGCGGAGGGCCACGTGCGGATGATGGCGGCGGTGCAGCCGTTCATCTCCGGCGCCATCTCGAAGACGGTGAACCTGCCGAACTCGGCGACGGTCGAGGACGTGAGCGACATCTACACGCTCGGCTGGACGCTGGGGCTGAAGGCGATCGCGATCTACCGGGACGGGTCGAAGCGGACGCAGCCGCTGTCCACCAGCGACGGCACGAAGGCCGTTGCCGGGGCCGCCGCGGCGGCCGAGCCGGCGGCGCCGGTCCGTCGCCGCCTGCCGGACGACCGCGCGGCGCTGACCCACAAGTTCAGCGTGGGCGGCCAGGAGGGCTACATCACCGTCGGCCTGTACGACGACGGCAGCCCGGGCGAGGTGTTCGTGAAGATGTCCAAGCAGGGCTCGACGGTGTCGGGCCTGATGGACTCGGTGGCGATCGCCTGGTCGATGGCGCTGCAGCACGGGGTGCCGATCGAGAGCCTGATCAGCAAGTACATCGACCACCGCTTCGAGCCGTCCGGCTTCACGGGGAACCCGCGGATCCCGATGGCGCGGTCGGTGGTGGACTACCTGGCGCGCTGGATGGCGTCGAAGTTCCTGTCGGAGGAGGACCAGCGCATCGCCGGCGTGCTCCCGGGGGTCTCCCCGGAGCCGGAGGCGGGCGACGCCACGGACGACGCGCCGGAGGACCAGCTGTCGTTCAGCGCGGTCGCGGAGCCGGAGGCCGAGGCCAACGGGAACGGCAACGGCAACGGGCACGGGGCGACCGCCACGGCGGAGCCGCCGTCGCCCGCCCGCCCGCGCCTGTCCCTCGACTCGACGGGCCAGATCTGCTCGTCCTGCGGCAGCTCCGACATGGTCCGCGCCGGCACCTGCCTCACCTGCCGCACCTGCGGCGCCACCTCCGGCTGCGGCTGATCCGGACGACGGTCAGGCGCTGAACCGTCGAGGGGGCCTTCGGGCCCCCTCGGTCGTTCTGGGATGCTTCCGCGCATGTCCGACGGGCTCAGGGCCGACATGGAGCCGGCCGTCGCGGCGGCCCGGCGCTACTGCGCCCTCTGCGAGGGGGCGGCGACGATGGACGCCGACACGCTCCTGGGTGGCGTGGAGGAGGCGCTCATCACTCTTCTGTACGAGGCCCGGCGTCTCCCGCTGGTGGAGCCGGCGACCGAAGACCTCATCCCGGTTCTGCCGCCCGAGGTCGCGGAGCGGTACACCGGGTTTGGCCTGGCGGCGCGCTTCTCATCGTGGAAGTCGGATGGCCTGTGGGCGTCGGACCGCCCGCTGTCGCTGGTGGAGGCGGATCTCGCGGAGGTGTGGCACGACCTCATGCCACTGATCGTCGCGTTCGACGATCCTGGTGTCCCCGTGGCGGACGTCGCGTGGGAGCTGCGCGACGGCTACGACACCCACTGGGGGCCGCACGCGCTGGCGGCCCTGCCGGTCATCCACCGCATGCAGCGGCGGTACTGAGGAAGGTCGAGGCGAGCGACTCCACCACGGCGGCAATGCCCATGCCGCCGCCGACGCAGAGGGCGGCGGCATGGGCATTCCGCGCTGAACGTCGAGGGGGCCTCCTGGCCCCCTCGGTCGTCCCGGCGTCCGGGCGTCAGCCCTCGTAGCGGAAGGACACGTTCAGGCGCACCCTGAACGAGGTGATCTTCCCGTCCTCGATCGTCACATCCTGCCGCACGACCTCGCCGACGCGCAGGTCCCGGAGCTTCGCGGCGGCCGTGCCGATCGCCGTACGGGCCGCGTCCTCCCACGACTCGGTGCTGGTCCCGACGATCTCGTTGACGACGTAGACGCTTCCCGATGCCATGTCCGCCTCCTCAGTCCGGTGGCTGTCCGCGTTGACGCTGCCCGATCGCCGCAGGGGGGCGCAAGGTTGCGGCGCCGCCTCGGCGCGAAGTGGCGCCCGGGGCGCCATCTAGGTGGCTCCGGGCACTAGATGGGCGCGCCGGACGAGTTCGTTGACCACGGACGGGGGCGGCGCGAGTGTGGGCGTGAACGCCGCCCCTCCACAGGGACCGATGCACCTCCTCCCGGTCGACAGCCCCCCGACGCCCGACTCACCCGACGAGGTCGAGGGCTTCGATCGATTCCTCGCGGCGCTGCGCGGCATCACGCCTGCTCACCGCGGCGGAGGAGCTGGATCTGGCCCGACGGATCGAGATCGGGGACACCGAGGCGCGGGAGCGGCTCATCGAAGCCAACCTCCGCCTCGTCGTCTCCATCGCGAAGCGCCACCGCGGCCGCGGTCTCCCGCTCCCCGACCTCGTCCAGGACGGCGCCCTCGGCCTCATCCGCGCCGCCGATCGCTACGACTGGCGCGCCGGCTGCCGGTTCACCACCTACGCCACCCACTGGATCCGGCAGTCGATCAACCGCGGGATCGCCTTGACCGCGGCGACCATCCGAGCGCCATCCGACATCGTCGAGCTCCAGCCGCTCGTCGGCCGCATCGAGCAGCAGCTCACCCAGCGGCTCGCGCGCGAGCCCACCGCCGAGGAGCTCGGCGGCGAGACCGGCCTCGCGCCACACACCATCGCCGGGATCGCCCGCAGCCGCCTGTCGCCCGTGTCGCTCGCCTCGCCGTCCGGCATGGGGGACCGCGAGCTCGCGGACCTCATCCCCGACCGCGACAGCCTCCCGCCCGAGCGGGCGGGGGAGCAGGCGTGCACCGGGCGCGTCGTGGCCGGCGCGATGCGGGGGCTCTCCGACCGCGAGCGTGCGGTGCTCGAGATGCGCTACCTCGACGACGCGGCGCCCATGACGCTCACCGACGTCGGCCGGACCCTCGGCGTCACGCGCCACTCGGTGCGGGAGATCGAGGCCCGGGCGTTCGCGAAGCTCGCCCGGCGCCCCGACGTCCAGCGCCTGCGGGAGGCTTAGCTCCCGGCCGCGCGGTTCCCGTTCACCAGCTCGAGAATGGTGGCGTTCCCCATGCCGCCGCCCTCGCACATCGTCTGCAGGCCGTAGCGCGTGCCGCGCCGGCCCATCTCGTGCACCAGCGTGGTCATCAGCCGGGCGCCGCTGCAGCCCAGCGGGTGCCCGAGGGAGATGGCGCCGCCGTTCACGTTCACGCGGTCCATGTCCGCGCCGAGCGCGCGGGCCCAGGCGAGCGGGACGGAAGCGAACGCCTCGCTCACCTCGAACAGCCCGATGTCGTCCATATCGAGCCCCGCGCGCTCCAGCGCCTTCTGCGTGCTCGGGATCGGCCCCGACAGGCTCTCGATCGGGTCGGCGCCGGCCACGGCGAAGGTGTGGAACCGCGCCCGGGGGCGCAGCCCCAGCCGCTCGAGGGCGTCCCCGGAGAGGATCAGGAGCGCCGCCGCCCCGTCGCTGAGCTGCGACGACGTCGCCGCCGTGAGCCGGCCGTCGTCGCGGAAGACGGTCCGCAGGCCGGCGAGCCGCTCGAGCGTCGTGCCGGGCCGGATCCCCTCGTCGGCGACGGCCGTCCACTCCTCGCCGTCCTTCGCCGCGCGCACCGGGAGGATCTCGTCGCGGAAGCGGCCCGCCTCCGTCGCCTCCGCCGCTCGCCGGTGTGACTCGACGGCGAAGGCGTCGAGTTCCTCCCGCGTCAGCTCGAAGCGGTCGGCCATCATCTCGCCGGACTCGCCCTGGTCGATGAAGAAGTCGGGGGCCAGCCCGTAGCGCTCGCGAAAGCGGGGCCCGTACGGCTCGGATGGGTCGGGGGCGTTCGCCCACATCGGAACGCGGCTCATCGACTCGACGCCGGCGGCGATGACGACGTCGTAGACGCCCGCCATCACGCCCTGGGCGGCGAAGTGGGCCGCCTGCTGCGAGCTGCCGCACTGGCGGTCGACCGTCACCGCCGGGACGGACTCCGGGAAGCCCGCGCCCAGGGCGGCGCTGCGGGCGATGTTCACGCCCTGCTCGCCCACCTGGTCGAGGCAGCCGACGATGACGTCGTCCAGCTCGCCCGGGTCGATCCCCGCCCGCGCGACGACGTCGGCCAGCACCTCGGCCAGCAGGTCCGCCGGGTGCCAGCCGGCCAGCATCCCGTTGAGCCGCCCGATCGGGGTGCGGACGGCCTCGACGATGAACGCGTCGCGGCTCATGACGCCACCGGCTGGGCGTGGCCCTCGAACCTCGGCGGGCGCCTCTCGATGAACGCTTCCATCCCCTCCTGCTGGTCGGGCGTTCCGAAGCAGAGGGCGAAGCCGTCGAGCTCGCGGGCGTACGGCCCGGGCGACTCGCCACCGAGCGCCAGGTTGCAGAGCCGCTTGGCGGCGGCGACGGCGCCCGCCGGGCGCGACGCCATCTGCGCAGCGAGCTCGACGGCGGCCTCGAGCAGCTCCTCCTGCGGGTGCACCTGCGACACGAGTCCGGCGCGGAGGGCCTCGTCAGCCCTCACCAGCCGGCCGCTCAGGATCAGGTCCTTCGCGAAGCCGATCGAGGTGGCGCGGGCGAGCCGCTGGGTGCCGCCCCACCCCGGGATGATCCCGAGCGTGACCTCCGGCTGGCCCAGGCGGGCCGAATCGGCCGCGAGGCGGACGTCGCAGGCGAGCGCGATCTCACAACCGCCGCCGAGCGCGAATCCGTTGACGGCCGCGACGACCGGGGTCCCGATGGACTCGATCAGGTTCGCGATCCCCTGGCCGCGGAGCCCGAAGTCGCGGGCCTCGTGCGGCGTCGCGCGCCGCATGTGCCCGATGTCGGCGCCGGCGCAGAAGGCCTTCTCCCCTGCTCCGGTCAGCACGATCGCGCGCTGGGCGGGGTCGGCGTCGATCCGGAGCAGCGCGGCCTCCAGGTCGTCGAGCATCTCCGGCGACAGCGCGTTGAGCGCATCGGGCCGGTCGAGCGTGAGCACGGCGACCGCGTCGCGGCGGTCTGTTCGGATCGACAAGGGAGGACTCCAGGTGTCGGTTAGCGGAGGGCGGGAAAGACCTGGTGCGGATCGGCACAGGTTGACAAGAGGACTGATGATAGGTGGTATATGCCTCTATGAGCAATGCATCAGCTCCGAACGGGAACACCGGCTCGGGCAACGGTCACCGCCGTGCCGAGCAGCCCCGCTCGTGGCTCCAGCCGTTCCTGCTCCTCGCCTTGGAGCAGTGGCAGAGCCACGGCTACGAGCTGATCCGCCGCATGTCGGCGTTCGGTTTCGAGACCCTCGACCGGGGCAGCGTCTACCGCACGCTCCGCCAGCTCGAGAAGGACGGCCTCGTCACCTCGGGCTGGGACACCTCGCACGACGGCCCGGCCCGCCGGCTCTACACGCTGACCGACGCCGGCCGCCTTTACCTGGAGGCCTGCGCGGCCTCGCTGAGGGGATACCAGATGATGCTCAACCAGTTCTTCAGCCTGTACCCGTCCCCGTCCGCGTCCGCGGACCCCGCCGCGGAGGCGCCCGGACGCGCGCCGTCGTCGAACGGCGGGGCCCCGGAGCGCCCCGCTCCGGCACGTCGCTCGGCAACGCAGCCGAAGGGCACCGGCACGGGAGGCCGGCCATGAGCGAGGGCGGCGGCGCGTCCTGGGCGACCGGCGAGTCCTACGCGAAGCTGATGGAGGGCTGGAACCAGGCGTTCAGGGAGGCCGCCGGGAAAGCCGGCTTCGCCGAGAGCTCGCAGAAGTTCCTCAACGCGTTCGTCGAGCAGCAGGCCGTGCGGGCGGAGATCGTGGAGCAGTGGGCCACGGCGATGAAGGAGCTGGCCGGCACCGACGCCTTCGCCGCCGCGTCGGGACAGCTCCTGGCGCTCTACGCGCAGCAGATGCAGGCGCTCCGCGCCGCGTCGCGGGCGACCGCCGAGACCCTCCAGATCGCGACGACCGAGGATCTGGCGGCGACGTCGCAGCTGGTCATCAACGTCGAGCGCAAGCTCGACGAGATGACGGACCAGCTCGCCGCGTCGTCGACCCAGATCGCCGCCCTGTCGGGCGAGCTCGCCGCGGTCGCAGGCCAGGTCGCCGCCGTCTCCGGCGAGGTGGCGGCAGTGTCCGGCCGGCTCGAGGCCGTCGAGGGTGCGCTGCGCGACCTCGCGTCGACGGCCGCGACGCCGCCCCCGCCAGCGCCGGCGCCGGCCGCATCCCCCGAACCGTCCGCATCCGCCGAGCCGGCGGAGAAGCGCTCCGCGCCGGCGAAGAAGCGCTCCGCGCCGGCGAAGAAGCGCTCGGCGCCGGCGAAGCGCGCGGCCCGCCGCCGCACGTCGCCGCCCAGCGCCGACTAGGCGCGGTGCAGACCGCCGCCGAACTCCCGGGCGTCGAGCCGGTCGACGTCACGACCGGCACCACCCCCCGCGACATCGTCTGGACGCGAAACAAGACGGCGCTCTACCGCTACCGGCCGCTCGCACCTCAGGAGCACGCGACGCCGGTGCTGCTCGTCTACGCGCTCATCAACCGGCCCTACATCCTCGATCTGCGCCCTGAGAACAGCTTCGTGCGGCACCTGCTCCGCCACGGCTACGACGTCTTCATGCTCGACTGGGGGAGGCCCGGGGCGGAGGACCGCGGGAGGACCCTCGACGAGCTGATCGGCGAGCACCTGCCGGCGGCCACTGCACGCATCGCGCGCGCCGGCGCCGGACACGACCTCACCCTGATGGGGTACTGCATGGGCGGCACGATGGCGGCCATCCACGCGGCGCTGCAGCCGGAGGGGGTGCGCAACCTGGTCGCCCTGACCACGCCGATCGACTTCTCCGCCGCGGGCGCCCACCGGATCTGGTCCGACCCCCGTCACTTCGACCCCGCCGCGCTCGTGGAGGCGGTCGGGAACGTGCCCGCGTCCTTGATCGACCTCGGCACGAAGCTGCTGCGCCCGGTCGCGAACTTCGTCGAGGTCAACCTGACGATGCTCGAGCGCATGGCGGCCGGGCACGACATGACGCCGTGGCGCGCCATGAACCAGTGGGTCAACGACCCGGTCGCCTTCCCGGGCGCCGCGTTCGTCCAGTGGGTCTCGGGCTTCTACCAGCAGAACCTGCTGGCCCGCGACGAGCTGGAGCTGGCCGGGCGTCCCGTGCACCTGGCCGACATCGAGGCGCCGGTGCTGGCCGTGGCCGGCGACCGCGACCACCTGGTCCCGCCCGCGATGGCGCGCCCGCTCGTGGACCTGGTCGGCAGCGCCGATCGCGAGTACGCCGAGCTGCCGGCCGGCCACGTCGGCCTGATGGCGGGCTCCGGGGCGCGCGACATGCTCTGGCCCCTGGTCACAGATTGGCTGGACGCCCGCTCCGACTGACTCCCGCGCCCCGCGCACGGGGCGCCGATCCCGGAGGTACCCCTTGCCCGACCCGTTCCCGACCTACGGCCCTGGCCGGACCATCGACCAGCTCGCGGTCGGCGACCGCGCGAGCCTGGAGCGGACCTTCACGCAGGACGACATCGACGCGTTCGCCCGCATCTCGGGCGACGACAACCCGGCGCACGTGGACGCCGCCTGGGCGGAGGCATCGGTCTTCGGCGGCCGGGTGGCGCACGGCGTCCTCACCGCCGGCCTGATCTCCGCGGTGCTCGGCACGAAGCTGCCCGGGCCGGGGTCGATCTACCTCTCGCAGACGCTCAAGTGGCTCGCGCCCGTGAAGCCGGGCGACGCGCTCACGGCCACCGCGACGGTCCGCGAGATCGTGGCCGGGAAGAACCGCGTGATCGCTCGACACGGTCGTGACGCGCGGCGAGGACGTGGTGCTGACCGGCGAGGCGCTGATCATGCCGCCGAAGGCGGCGTCGTGATCCGGCGCATGGCGGTGCTCGGTGCGGGCATCATGGGCAGCGAGATCGCCCAGACCGCCGCCGCCGGGGGCGTGGAGGTCGTGCTGTTCGACGCCGTCCCGGCTGCGCTCGAGCAAGGGATGGCGCACGTCGCCTCGATCGGGGAGCGTCGCGTGGCGCGCGGGCGCATGAGCGAGGAGGAGGCGCAGGCCGTCCTGGGCCGCGTGACGACCGCCACCGAGGACGCCGCGCTCGCCGACTGCGACCTGGCGATCGAAGCCGTCCCCGAGGTGATGGACATCAAGCGCCAGGTCTTCCGCCGCCTCGACGCGGCGCTGCCGCCGCACGCGCTGCTGGCCACCAACACGTCGGGCCTGTCGGTCAGCGAGATGGCCGCCGAGACGGGCCGGCCGGAGCAGGTGGTGGGCCTCCACTTCTTCAATCCGGCGAGCGTGATGAAGCTGGTGGAGGTGATCCGCGGCACCGCCACCAGCGAGGCCACGATGTCGGCGGCCGAGACGCTGGCGTCGTCGCTCGGCAAGGTGCCGGTCCGGGTGCGCGAGTGCCCGGGGTTCCTGGTGAACCGGGTGCTGGTGCGCGCCCTGTCGGGCGCCTACCGGCGCGCGGCCGAGCTCGGGGCCGACATGGCGGCCGCCGACGCCGCCACCGTCGCCGCCGGCCCCGCGCCGATGGGCCCGTTCGCCCTCGGCGACCTGATCGGCCTGGACACGCTCGGCCACATCCAGCGCGATCTGCAGGCGGCGTACGGCGACCGCTTCGCCGACGCGGGCGCCGTCGCGGCGCAGGTGGACGCCGGGCGCCTCGGCGCGAAGACCGGCGCGGGCTTCTACGACGGGAAGGCGCCGGAGGCCGAGCCGGACGAGGCGGGCCGCCACGTGGCCGAGGCCTACTACGCGAGCGCCCTCGACGAGGCCCGCCGCTGCATCGACGAGGACGTGGCGGCCCCCGCCGACGTCGACCTGGCGATGCGCCACGGTTGCGGTTGGAGCGCCGGCCCGCTGGAGTGGTCGGAGAACGATGAGGGGAGGACCTCGTGACCCCACCGGAGAAGCGCGGCCCGGAAACCGGACCGGGCGCGAAGCCTGATCCCGAGCCCGAGCTCGGCGCCTTCGCCGCGTTCGAAGGCCTCGACCCGATGGGCTTCGTGGAGGCGTGGACGAAGGCGGCGGCGGCCGCCGGGCAGAACCCGGCCGGCGTCATGGAGGCCTGGGCCCGCTACTGGAGCGGGATCGTGGAGGCGTCCACCGCCGCCATCGACCGGTCCACGGGCGAGGAGAAGGCCGGCCCCGTGCAGCCGGGGCGCAAGGACCGCCGCTTCCGCGACCCGGCGTGGGAGGAGAACCCCGCCTTCTTCGGGCTCCTCCAGAGCTACCTGCTGGCGTCCCGCCTGGTCGAGGACCTGCGCGACGCGTCCTCCGTCGACTTGGCGACGGACGAGCGCCTCGGGTTCCTGAGCGACGTCCTCATGGACGCCATGGCCCCGACGAACAACTTCTGGACCAACCCCGCCGCCATGAAGCGCGCCCTCGACACCGGCGGTGCGAGCGTCGCGCGCGGCATGCGGACCTGGGCCGACGACGTCGCCCACAACCAGGGCATGCCCCGCCAGATCGACCCGGGCGCCTTCGTCGTCGGCCGCGACCTCGCGGTGACGCCCGGCAAGGTCGTCTTCCGCAACGGCCTCATGGAGCTCATCCAGTACGCGCCGGCGCACCGAGACCGTCCACGAGACGCCGCTCCTGATGAGCCCGCCCTGGATCAACAAGTACTACATCATGGACCTGGCGCCCGGGCGCAGCTTCGTGCGAGTGGGCCGTCGAGCACGGGCACACCATGTTCGCGATCAGCTACCACAACCCGACCGCGGAGCACCGCGACTGCACCCTCGACGACTACCTGCTGCAGCGGGCCGATCGCGGCGCTCGACGTGATCCGCGAGATCACCGGCGCCGAGCGGGCGAACATCGTCGGTCTGTGCCTCGGCGGCACCCTGACCGCGGCTCTGCGAGGCGTACCTGGCTGCGCGCGGGGAGCACCGCATCGCCGCCACGACGCTCCTCAACACGCTCGTCGACTTCAGCCGCCCCGGGCGTCTCGGGGCGTTCACCGACCGGGGTTCGGTGGAGCGTCTCGAGAAGCGGATGGCCGAGCGCGGCTATCTCGAGGCCGCCGAGATGATGGGCATCTTCACGTTCATGCGCTCCAACGACCTGGTCTGGAACTACGCGGTCAACAACTGGCTCATGGGCGAGGACCCGCAGCCGTTCGACATCCTCGCCTGGAACGCCGACAGCACCCGGATGCCGGCGAACATGCACTGCTTCTACCTGCGCGCCTGCTACCTCGGGAACGAGCTGGCCGGGGGCACGATGGAGCTGGCCGGGACGCGGTTGCGATCTCGACGCGATCCGCGGACGACCACTACGTGGTCGGCGCGATCGAGGACCACATCGCGCCGTGGGAGGGCAGCTACCTCACGACGCAGGCCCTGCCGAACGCGGACGTCCGCTACGTCCTCAGCTCGGCGGGGCACATCGCCGGGATCGTCAACCCGCCGAGCCCGAAGGCGTGGTTCCGGACCGGCCGAGGTCACCCCGCCCGATCCGAAGGCCTGGTTCGAGGCCTCGGACCACCACGAGGGATCATGGTGGGAGGACTGGGCCGAGTGGATCGCGGCGCGCGCCGGCGAGCGGGTGCCGCCCCCGAGGATGGGGAGCCGCAAGCACAAGCCGGTCGGGGACGCCCCGGGGACCTACGTCCTGGAGGAGTAGCGGAGGCGGCGTGAGCTCAAGGAGGACGGGGTGCTTGCAGAACCAAGCAGCGCGTACTATAGTACGCAGCAGTTCAGTTCGGGACACCCCTTCCTCAGGAGGCTTCAGATGCCGTCTCCCGTGATCGATTACACCAAGACCGCCCAGGACAAGACCCTCGAAGCGCTCACGCAGAGCCAGGCCGCCGTCATCGACGCGGTCGACACGTGGGCGAAGGCCGTCGAGGGCGCGGTGCAGGATCTGCCGGCCATCCCGGTCGCCAGCTCGCTGCCGAGCGTCGACGAGCTCATCTCCGTCCAGTTCGACTTCGCCGTCAAGGTGCTCGCCGCCCAGCGCGACTTCGCCCAGAAGCTCGTGAAGGCCTCGGCCCCGGCGATCAAGACCACCCCGGTCGAGGTGCCGACGCCGGCCGCCAAGCGCTAGTCGCCCCGGCGACCAGCGCCTCCCGGATGGCGCAGGACCCCTGGAGCAGCCAGGTCGAGGCCCTCGGCCAGCTGATCCACGCTCAGCGCAAGCTCGCGAAGCTGTCGCTTCGCGAGCTTGCCGCTATGAGCGACATCTCGAACGCGTACCTCAGCCAGCTCGAGCGCGGGCTGCACCAGCCGTCGATGCGGGTGGTCACGCAGGTCGCGCGGGCGCTCGGCGTGCCCCCGGAGACCCTCCTCGCGCAGGCGGGGCTCCTCGACGACGCGCCGTCCGCCGAGGTGGGCGCCGCCGGGGCCCCCGGGATGGCCGCGGAGGCCATCCGGAACGACCCCAGCCTGACGCCGGCGCAGCGCGAGGCGCTCCTGGCGGTGCTGCGCAGCTTCTCGGCGGGTTCCGAGTAGGGGTGCCGGGGGGCCGCCGGCAGCGGCCCCCGCCCATCAGTTGAAGGCCTCCCGCACGTCGTCCACCGTGGTCGTGTGGGCCCGGCCGTCGTGCGCCTTGGCGCCGGCCGTCGCCGAGGTGACCTCGCCCTCCGGCACGAGGATCGCCGGGTCGATCCACAGCACCGCGTAGCCCGCGATCGCGCCCGCGCCGAAGCCGGGGGCGAAGATCCTCATGCGCCGGTCGATCACTCCCTCGTCCATGGCGTCCCAGATCGCGATCGGGATGCTGGCGGCCGAGACGTTGCCGACCTTGTCGATGTTGAAGTAGAGGCTGTCCTCGGCGATGCCCGCCTGCCCGGCGAGCTCCACCACCATCGTGCGGTTGGCCTGGTGTGGCACCACGAGGTCGATCGCGTCGACCAGCGCCAGCTCCGGGTCGTCAGGATGCGGCAGCTCGTGCAGCTCGCCCATCATCTGGACCAGGTAGCGCTCCACAAGGGCCTTCACCTCCGGCCCCCAGACGGTGATGTCGTTGTCGAACTGCGGGTTCGGCCAGATGATCGAGTTGACCTGGCTGGCGGGGCCGCTCGCATAGGTCTGCACCACCTCGACGTCGCCGTCGGCGCCGTCGGCGGCGGGGCCGATCACCATCGCGGCGGCGCCGTCACCGAAGATCATCCGCGACGGCCGGACGCTGCCGATCTTGTCGGAGAACTTCTCCGCGCAGATCAGCAGCACGGGGCGCCGGACGTCCTGGATCAGCCGCACCGCCTCCCCGATGCCGTACGGGAAGCCCGCGCAGGCGGCCACGAGGTCGAACGACGCGTGGGTCTGGAAGATGCCGAGCTGCCCCGAGATCCACGTCGCGATCGACGGGATCAGGTGGGTGCTGGTGCATGAGCAGAAGATCACCGCGGCGATCTCCTCCGGCCGCCGGCCCGACCCCTCGAGGGCCCGGGTGGCGGCGCTCAGCGCCAACTCGTCGAGGTCGAGCTCGGTGTACATCCGCGACTCGATGCCGGTCTTCTCCGTGATGTCGTCGGCGGTCATGTGCGACCAGCTGAAGGCCGTGTTGCGGATGAGGTCCTCGTTCTCGCAGATCCGCTCGCCCTTCCGGACGGCCAGCGACTCGATCGCCGGCTTGATCGCGAAGCGCTCCGAGACGATCACCGGCGGCACCGGCGCGGCGGGCGGGATGGCGCGCTCCGGCGGCGTGGAGTGCGGGCGGACGCGGGGGCGCTCGGTGCGGGCGCGCCGGATGAACTCGCTCACCTCGCGGTTGCGTGGGTGGAACACCACCACGAACTCGTCGGGATCGATCTGGCGCAGCGGCTTCAACCGCATCGCCTCGCGGTCCCACGGATACTGGTTGTGCATGACCATCGCCATGCGCATCAGGGCCTCGAGTTCCGGCGTGCTCCTCCGAGCAGTCGAGGATCTCGTCGTAGCCGTAGACCGGGTAGTCGGGGTCGTAGGACGACAGGCAGTAGGTGAGGGCGAGATCGTCCGCGGCCAGCACCTCCTGCACCGTCAGCTTGATCGCCGACAGCTCCGACGCGTGGTGCAGCTTGTTGCGGTAGACGTCGAAGAGCACCCCGTGGATGCGGTCCTCGGCCTCCTCGTCGAACGCGGCGGGGAGGGTCGGATAGCAGGCGGCGACGGCGGCGACCTTGCGCGCGCCGTCCTTCCACGGCGTCAGGATCGGCAGGTAGACGTCGTCGCGCGTGCGGGGCACGTCGCGCCAGCGGGTCGGCCGCTTCTCGTACATCGTCATCGCGTACCGGTTCGCCCAGAACAGGTTGAGCGCAAGGTCGCGCAGCAGCTGGAAGCGGGACGCGTACCCGCCGGACGTCGGCCTTGGCCATGATCTCCACGCCCGTCGGCGCCTTGGCCTCGAAGTCGCGCCGCACGACGGCCGACAGCTGCTCCTCGGTCTCGATCGCGCTGAAGTCGAGGTCGGCGAGGAAATTGGACGGGAAGACGAGTCGCCCGTGCCGGTTGATGACGAACGGCTTTCCCATCGGCATCGCTCCCGCTCTGTCGGCGACTCCCGGACGATCACGCTAGCCGAGCACCCGCGGGTGCGGTAGGGACGCGGATCGCCATAGGTGCGGCACGCCCCGTAGCGTCGCCGGGCGGCGCCGGTTAGCGTCGGCCTCGTGGACGCGCGCATCGCGATCGTCAACAGAGGTGAGCCCGCCCGGCGGCTGATCCACGCCGCCCGTGAGCTCAACCACGAGCGGGGCTGGGCGCTGCGGACTGTCGCGCTCCACACGGCCGAGGAGGCCGGCGCCACCTTCGTCCGCGAGGCGGACGAGGCGGTGGTCATCGGGCGCGGCGGGGCCGGGCAACCCCTACATCGACCACGCCGAGCTGGAGCGGGCGCTGCGCGACTGCCGCGCCGACTTCGCCTGGGTCGGGTGGGGCTTCGTCGCCGAGGACCCCGCCTTCGCGGAGCTGTGCGAGCGGATCGGCGTGACCTTCATCGGCCCGCCGCCGGACGCGATGCGCCGGCTCGGCGACAAGATCGCCGCCAAGCTGCTGGCCGAGGAGGTCGGCGTCCCGGTGGCCGCGTGGAGCGGCGGGCCGGTGGTCACCGACGAGGACGCCCTGCGCCACGCGGCGGCGATCGGCTTCCCGCTGATGATCAAGGCGGCCGCCGGCGGCGGCGGGCCGCGGCATCCGGATCGTGGAGTCGGCGGACGACCTGCGCCTCGGCGCTCGGGCGCGCACGCGACGAGGCCCTGCGCGCGTTCGGCGACGCGAGCGTCCTGATGGAGCGGCTCGTGCGCGGGCGCCCGCCACGTCGAGGTGCAGGTCGTCGCCGACGACCACGGCAACGGCTGGGCGCGTCGGCGTGCGCGACTGCTCCGTCCAGCGCCGCAGCCAGAAGCTGATCGAGGAGTCGGCCTCGCCCGGTCCTGCCGCCGGACCTCGAGGAGATGCTGCGGCGCTCCTCGGTCGAGCTGGTGCTGGCGGCCGGGCTACCGCAACGTCGGCACCGTCGAGTTCCTCTACCAGCCGGCCGAGCGCGACGCTCGCCTTCCTCGAGGTCAACACGCGCCTCCAGGTGGAGCACCCGGTGACCGAGGTGACGACCGGCCTCGACCTGGTGAAGCTCCAGCTCCACGTCGCCACGGGCGGTCGTCTCGAGGGCGACCCGCCGCGGCCCGCGGGCCACGCCGTCGAGGCGCGCGTCAACGCCGAGGACGCCGAGCGCGGCTTCGCGCCCGCGCCCGGGCACGGTGGAGCTCCTGAGCCTGCCGACCGGGCCGGGGATCCGCGTCGACACGGGGTTCTCCGAGGGGGACGCGATCCCGCCCGAGTACGACTCGATGATCGCCAAGGTCATCGCCGTGGGGCGCCGACCGCTCCGAGGCGCTCGCCCGCCTGCGCCGCGTCGCTCGAGGAGATGCGCGTCGTCGTGCGCGGCGGGACGACCAACCGCGCCTTCCTGCATCGACCTGCTCGTCGCGGCCCGAGGTGGTGGACGGGCACTGCCGACACCGGGTGGCTCGACCGCCTCGGCGCCGAGGGGGCGCTGCTCTCGGACCGCAACGCGGACGTGGCGCATCATCGCCGCGGCGATCGACGCCGACGACGCCGAGGAGACCGTCGAGCGCGGGCGCTTCTACGCCTCCGCGCGCCGCGGCCGGCCGAAGACGAGCCACGAGATCCGGCGCACGATGGAGCTGCGCCATCGCGGCGAGTCGTACCGCCTGACCGTCGCGCGCATCGGGGCCGCGCCGCTACCGGGTGACCGTGCCCGAGGGCGTCGCCGACGTCCGGGTCGAGCGCTTCGGGCGCTTCGAGTCGCGGCTTCTGGTGAACGGACGCGAGCACCGGGTCATCGCGGTCAGCCCACCCGCCGGACCACCTCCTCGAGGTCGACGGCGTCGCCCACCGCGTGTCGCACGACGAGGGCGGCCTCGTCCGGGCGCCGGCGCCCGCGCTCGTGGTGGCGGTCACAGCGGCGGTCGGCGACGTCGGTCGCCGCCGGCGACCCGGTCGTCGTCCTCGAGAGCATGAAGATGGAGACCGACCGTCGCCGCGCCGTTCGACGGGGTGGTGACCGAGGTCCTCGTCGCCGGCAACGTCCAGGTGGACGCCGGCGCCCCGCTGCTGCGGGTCGAGGCGCCGTCGGACTCGCCGGTCATCGCGTCCCCGCGGCCGCGGGTGGAGTTCGACGTGACCGACGCCGGCGGGGACGACGATCCCCACGAGCGGGCCGCCGCGATCCTCGGTGAGATCCGCTCCCTGCTGCTCGGCTACGACGTGAGCGTCGCCGAGGCCCGCGTGCTCGTCGAGCCGGCTCGAGGAGGTACGCGCCGCGCTGCCGGCGGACGACCCCGACCTCCTCGCCGGCGAGTTCGAGGCCCTCGGCCTGTTCGCCGACCTCGCGGAGCTCTCGCGGGCCCGGCCACCGGCGCGGGGAAGGCGACGCCACCGAGGAGAGCGTCCACAGCCCGAGGGAGCACTTCCACCACTACCTGCGCTCCCTGGACCCCGAGCGCGAGGGCATGCCGGCGGCGCTGCAGGGGGCGCTGGAGCGGGCGCTGCGCCACTACGGTGTGGAGCGACCTGGAGCCATCCCCGGAGCTGGCCGAGGCGGCGTACCGCATCTTCCTGGCGCAGGAGCGGATCGACCAGCAGTTCCCCGCGGTGGCCGGGCTCCTCGACGGCCGCCTCCACGACGCTGACCGGCTGCCCGCGCCCCTGCGCAAGGCGCTCCGCGAGACGCTCGACCGTCTCGTCGCCGCCACCGAGCTGCGCCATCCCCGGATCGGCGAGCTCGCGCGCAGTGCGCGCTACGCGGCGTTCGACCGGCCGCTGATCGCGGCCGCCCGCGAGCGCGTCCACCGCAGGGTGCGCGACGAGCTGGCGCGGATCGCCGCGGATCCCGACGACGCCGGGGCCGCGGCGCTGGTGGACGAGGTGGTGGCCACCTCGCAGCCGCTGCTGCCGATCCTGGCGGAGCGCACGTCCGGCGGGATCGCCCCGCGCGAGCCCATGCTCGAGATCCTCACGCGGCGCTACTACAAGATCCGCACCCTGAGGGACCTCCGGTTCGTGCGGCGGGACGACCGGGACCTCGCGACCGCCGTCTACGGTCTTCTCGGCCGCGACGTGCGGCTCGTGACGTCCCTCGGGGCGCTCGACGAGCTGGACGCCGTCCTCCGCACGGTCGCCGGGTTCCTGGCCGAGTTGACGGACGCGGATGGCGGCGTGGTCGACCTGTACCTCACCGGCCGCGAGCCGGCCGATGCCGACGCCCTCGCCGCGGACATCGAGGCGCGTGTCGCCGACGGCGGTCTGCCGGACACGCTGCGCCGCCTCGCGGTCTCGGTGGCGTACCCGGGCGGGGCGATGGAGCAGTTCACGTTCCGGCCCGACGGCGACCGCCTGACCGAGGAGCGCGTGGTCCGCGGCCTGCACCCGATGATCGCCCGGCGGCTGCGCTTCTGGCGCCTTTCGTCCTTCGACGTGGAGCGCGTGCCGTCCGCGGACGAGGACACCTATCTCTTCCACTGCACCGCGCCGGGGAGTCCGAAGGACGAGCGGTACGTGGCGCTGGCGGAGGTGCGCGACCTGACGCCGCTGCGGACGGCCGACGGGGCGCTCGTCGCCCTGCCCGAGGTCGAGCACATCCTCGCCGGGTGCCTGGAGGGCATCCGGCGCTGCCAGGCCGTGCGCCCGCCCCGCGGGCGCCCCGAGTCGAACCGTGTGCTCCTGTACATCTCGCCGACGGTCGAGGTGCCGCTCCACGAGCTGACCGCCGCCGCCGGGCGGCTCGCGCCCATGACCGTCGGGCTCGGCCTCGAGGAGTTCCTGCTCTGCTTCTCCGCCCCCGACGGGGTGAACGGCGCGACGCATGAGATGGCGCTGAGCATCGCGTACCAGCCGGGCGCGGGCGTGTCCGTCCGGCTGACCGACGCCCCGACGCAGCCCCTCTCCCCGGCCGACGAGTACGCGGGCCGGGTGCTCGCGGCGCGGCGGCGCGGGACGGTCTACCCGTACGAGCTCACGCGGATGCTCACCGGGCCGGACGGCCAGTTCGCCGAGCACGACCTGGACGAGCAGGGCGCCCTGGTGCCGGTGGACCGTCCGCCCGGGGGCAATCGCGCCGGGATCGTCGCGGGGCTGGTGCGCACGCCGACGGGCAAGCACCCGGAGGGCATCCTGCGCGTCGCCCTGCTCGGCGACCCGACCCGCTCGCTGGGATCCGTCTCGGAGCCGGAGTGCAGCCGGATCGTGGCGGCGATCGACCTGGCGGAGGGCCTCGGCGTGCCGGTCGAGTGGTTCGCGATCTCATCAGGCGCCAAGATCTCGCGCGACAGCGGCACCGAGAACATGGACTGGGTATCGCGGGTGCTGCGGCGCATCATCACGTTCACGCAGGCCGGCGGCGAGGTGAACGTCGTCGTCGCCGGCATCAACGTCGGCGCCCAGCCGTACTGGAACGCCGAGGCCACGATGCTGATGCACACGAAGGGCATCCTCGTGATGACGCCCGACAGCGCCATGGTCCTCACCGGCAAGCAGGCGCTCGACTACTCCGGCGGCGTCTCCGCCGAGGACAACTTCGGCATCGGCGGGTTCGACCGGATCATGGGCCCGAACGGGCAGGGCCAGTACTGGGCGCCCGACCTCGCGGGCGCGCGCGACGTCCTGATGGCGCACTACGCCCACAGCTACGTCGCCCCGGGCGAGTCGCACCCTCGCCGCGCGGACACCGCCGACCCGGTGGAGCGCGACGTGCGCGACGAGCCGCACGCCGGCCCCGGCACCACGTTCACGACCGTCGGGGAGATCTTCTCCGCCGAGACGAACCCCGAGCGCAAGAAGGCCTTCGACATCCGCTCGGTGATGAACGCCGTGATCGACCACGACCGGCCGCCCCTGGAGCGCTGGGCGACGATGGCGGACGCCGAGACCGCCGTGATCTACGACGCGCACCTCGGTGGGATCCCCGCCTGCGTCATCGGGATCGAGTCGCGCCCGATCCCGCGCCACCACTTCCTCCCGGCCGACGGGCCGGACCAGTGGACCGCCGGCACCCTCTTCCCGCTCTCCTCCAAGAAGGTGGCGCGGGCGCTCAACGCGGCGAGCGCCAACCGGCCGGTGGTGGTGCTCGCCAACCTCTCCGGGTTCGACGGCTCGCCCGAGTCGCTGCGCAAGCGGCAGCTCGAGTACGGCGCCGAGATCGGCCGGGCCGTCGTGAACTTCGAGGGGCCGATCGTGTTCTGCGTCGTCTCGCGGTACCACGGCGGCGCCTTCGTCGTCTTCTCCGCCGCCCTGAACGAACGCCTGGAGGTGCTGGCGGTCGAGGGCTCCTACGCCTCGGTGATCGGCGGCGCGCCGGCGGCGGCCGTGGTGTTCGCGGGCGACGTGGCGGCCCGCACCGAAGCGGATCCGCGGGTGGCGGACCTCCAGGCCCGGCTCGCTGACGCGGACGATGCGGAGCACCCGCGGCTGCGCGCCGAGCTCGAGGACGTGCGGGCGGCCGTGCGCTCGGAGAAGCTCGGCGAGGTCGCCGCCGAGTTCGATGCGATCCACAGCGTCGAGCGGGCCCGCGAGGTGGGCTCCGTCCACGCGATCATCCCGGCGGGCGAGCTGCGCCCGCGCCTCATCGACGCCCTCGAGCGCGGTCTGCGGAACGGGTCCCGCGCCTGAGCGGCGCCGGAGTCAGCGGGCGGCGTCGCCGAACAGGTCGCGTGCGATCACCAGCCGCTGGATCTCGCTCGTGCCCTCGTAGATCTCGGTGATCTTCGCGTCCCGGTAGTAGCGCTCGGCGGGGTAGTGCGCCGAGTAGCCGTTGCCCCCCAGCGTCTGGACCGCGACATCGGCTGCGCGCACCGCCACCGCGGACGCGAACAGCTTCGCCTTCGCGCCGGCCGGGGCGTGGGGCAGCCCGGCGTCGCGCAGGGCTGCCGCGTCGTACGTGAGGAGGCGGGCCGCGTCGAGGGCCGCCGCGAGGTCGGCGATGGGGAACTGGAGGCCCTGGAAGCGGGCGATCGGGCCGCCGAAGGCCTGCCGCTCCGTCGCGTACGACACCGCGAGGTCGAGGGCGGCGCGGGCGATGCCGCACGCCTGCGCGGCGATCGTGATGCGCCCGCCGTCGAGCGTCGCGAGCGCCAGCTTCAGCCCCTCGCCCTCCGGGCCGAGCATCCCGTCGTCGCCGACGTGGAGCCCGTCGAACGCCAGCTCCACCGTGGACGACGTGTGGAGGCCCATCTTCGGCATCTCGCTGCTCACCGTCAGCCCGGGCGCCGACTCGCTCACGAAGGCGCTCACGCCCCGGGCCCCGGGCCCGCCGGTGCGGGCGAAGATGACGAAGAGGTCGGCGAAGCCGCCGTTGGTGATCCAGTGCTTGGATCCGGAGATCGACCAGCCGCCGCCGTCGGCGCGCTCCGCGCGGGTGCGCAGGGACGCCGTGTCCGACCCCGCCTCCGGCTCGGTGAGCGCGTAGCAGCCGATCAGCTCGCCCGACGCGAGCCGCGGCAGCCAGCGGGCCTTCTGCTCGTCCGTGCCGGCTCGCAGGAGCGGCGACGCGACCAGCCCGTTCTGCACCGCGACGGCCACCGAGGTCCCGGCATCGGCGCGCGCGATCTCCTCGACCACCAGGCAGAGGGACGTGGCGTCGAGGCCCGGGCCGCCGTACTCCTCGGGGATCGTGACGCCGAGCAGGCCGGTATCGGCGAGGGCGGCGATGGCGTCGCGGGGGATCTCGTGGCGCTCGTTCAGCTCCGCGGCCCGGGGCGCCAACTCGCGGTCGGCGATCTCGCGGGCCAGGGCCTGGACCTCGCGGTGGGTCTCGTTCAGTTGGGGAGGCATGCGCCGGATCTTCGCATCACCGATATTCGGATGTCAATCAATCGGAACATGCAGTATGGTGGCGGGCATGGCGACAGCGGGCACGGGGGCGGGGGCGGCCGACCGGATCGACGATCCCGTCGAGAAGGCCCGCCGGCAGTGGGCGGCGCGGCACCCGGACGAGTCCGGGTTCGTCGTGCTCGTCTCGTTGCTCCGGACGTATGCCCTGGTGCTGCGCGACCTGGAGCGGCGGCTGCGGCCGCTCGACCTGACCATCTCGCGCTTCGAGGTGCTGCTGCTGCTGTCGTTCGCGCGCGGCGGCCGGCTGCCGGTGATGCGGCTGCGCGACCTGCTGCTGGTGCACGGGTCGAGCGCGACGTACCTCGTTCGACCGGCTCACCGATGCGGGCTGGGTGGCGCGCGAGGCCGACCCCGGCGACCGGCGGGTGAGCATCGTCCGCCTGACCGACGCCGGCCGCAGGCGGATGGAGGCGGGGGTGCGGGCGCTCACCGACGCCGGGTTCGGCCCGATCGGGGTGCTCGACGAGGACGCCCGGCGCGAGCTGTCGGCCGGACTCGCCGCGCTCCGCGGGGCCGCCGCGCCACGCATCGGCGAGCCCGTGTGATGCGGGTCGTGATCGTCGGCGCCGGGGCGGCCGGCCTCGCGCTGGCGCGAAGCCTCCGCCGCCGCGGCCTGGAGCCCGTGGTGCTGGACCGGGCGCCGGCGGGGTCATGGATGCCGCGGCCGTTCATGCCGCCGTACCAGGGGTTCGACGCCCTCGCCGACGCCGGGGTGCTCGACGACATCCGCGCCGTCTCGTGGGAGATCGCGCCGCGCGGCGACGGCGTCCCCGTGGCCCTGGCCGCGCCGTTCGCGCGGGTGATGGAGCTCCTGGCCGACGGGGTGCCGGTGCGGCACGGCGTGGAGGTGACCGGCCTGCGCCGTGACCGCGACCGCGCGGTGGGCGTGACCACCGGGGACGGGGAGGTCCCGGCCGACCTCGTGGTCGCGTGCGACGGCATCCGGTCGCCGGTGCGCCGCATGGCCGGCATCCCGGCCCGGCTCGAGCTGCTGGAGAGCGCGCACCTCTCGTTCATCACCGGCGCCGTCATCGACCGGTCGTTCGCGCTGCACTACCAGGCCGACGGGCGCCAGGTGGGGCTGCTCGGCTGGCCGACCGGTTCGGCGGGCTGGTGGGACATCGACCGCTCGTCGCCGGAGGCGATCCGCGCGCCCGGCCTGGAGGCGTTCCGCGAGGCGTTCACCCGCCTGCTGCCGCCCGCGGCGCCGGCCGTCGCGGCGCTGACCTCCGTGGACCAGCTCGTGTACCGGGAGATCACCGAGGTGCACACCGACGCCTGGTGGGTCCCGGGGGTGGTGGTGATCGGGGACGCCGCCCACGCCGTTGGGCCGGAGTCGGGCCTCGGCGCGGGGCTCGGGCTGGGCGACGCCCACGCCCTGGCCATCGCGATCGAGCGGAACCCCGACGACCCCGACGCGGCGTGCCGCGACTACGAGACGTGGCGGCGGCCCGCGGTCGAGCCCTACCTGGCGATGGGCGCGGCGGGCTCGCGCATCGCGCGCGGCGGCGAGCGGCCGCCGGAGGAGCGCTGGCCCCCGCCGGGCTCCACCCCGGTCGCGACCTAGGCGGCGACCACCCGGTCGCGGCCCGACGACTTCGCCGCGTACAGGCGCGCGTCGGCCGCCCGCAGCAGCCCCGCCCCGTCGTCGCCGGGGCCGAGCTCGGCGACGCCCCCGGAGATCGTCCGCGTCCCGGCGATGCCGAACGGCTCCTCCGCGATGATCCGCCGCAACCGCTCGGCCAGCGCGCGGGCGCCCTCGGCGGTGGTCGCCGGCAGGAGCCACGCGAACTCCTCCCCGCCGACGCGGGCGATCACGTCCGACGCCCGGGTGGCCGAGCGCATCCGCGCCGCCAGGGTGCGCAGCGTCCGGTCGCCCTCCTCGTGGCCGTGGCGGTCGTTGACCTCCTTGAAGTGGTCCAGGTCGAGCACCGCCACGCTGAGCGGCGCGCCGGTGCGGCGGGCGTGCAGCACCTCCGCCTCCAGCCGCGCCTCGAACGCGCGCCGGTTCGCCAGGCCGGTGAGCGGATCGGTCTCGGCCAGGCGGGTCAGCTCCTCCCGCGCGGCGGCGCTCGCGATCGCGAGGCCCACCAGGTTCCCGAACTTCCCGACGCGCGTCTCCGCGTCCTCCGGCAGGCCGCCCGGCCGCAGGCTCAGCGCGCCGACGGTGCCCCACAGCACGCCGCCGACCGACACGGGCGCGGCCACCGCGCTGCCGCGGTCGACATGCCCGGCGCCGTGCTGCCCGCCGACCGGCGCGGCGTCCTGGCGCGCCGGGCGGCCGTCGCGGCGGACCCGGCCGCTGAGGCTGTCGTCGGAGGTCGGGAGCACCGCGCCGGTCGGAAGGCGCATCGCATCGGACGACGCCCACGACCCCACCAGGATCGCCCGGTCGTCGTCGGCGAAGCGGGCGACGCCGCCCGCCTCGACGCCGAACAGGCCGGCCACCTCGCGCGCCACCAGGTCGAAGACGCGCTCCGGCGACCGGGCCTCGGCCACCGCGGCGGCCACCCGGCCGAGGGCGGCCTGCTCGCGGGCCAGGGCGCGCGCCACCGCCTCGCTGCGCCGGAGCTCCTCCTCGGCCTCGCGGCGGATGGTGACGTCCTTGATCGTGCTGACGAACGCGGCGCCGTCGGGCGAGGCGACGTCCAGGCGGGCGAGGCTGACGATCACGAAGCGGCGGCTGCCGTCGGCGCGGACGTAGGTGCGGTCGGCCTCGCCGGCCAGGCCGGTCCCGAGGGCGGCGGCGAGCCGGTCGCCGTAGGACGCGGCGCACGACTCCGGCCAGAACGGGTACGGCGGCCGGCGGCCGAGCAGCTCCCGGCGGCCGAAGCCGGTGAGCGCGACCAGGCGCTCGTTGACCCGGAGGATGCGGCCGTCCCGGCCCATGACCAGCAACCCGTCCTGGAGCGACTCGACCAGTGCGTTCGACAGGTCCCGCTCGGTCTCGGCCTCGGCCCGGTGGCGTGCGATGCGCAGGGCCGCCCGGACGCGCGCGCGCAGCTCCTCCGGGCGGAACGGCTTGGGCAGGTGGTCGTCGGCGCCGGCGTCGAGCGCGTTGACCACCACGCCGTCGCCGGCGGTCAGGAAGATGATCGGCAGGCGCCGCAGCCGCGGATCGCGGCGCACCTCGCGGCACAGCCACAGGCCGTCCCGGCCGGGCATCGTCCCGTCGGTGACCAGCAGGTTGACCGGACGGTCGTCCCGGAGGCGCGCCAGCGCGGCCTCGCCGTCAGGGGCCGTCTCGATCTCGTGGCCGTCGGCGAGCAGCGCGTGGCGGACGACCGCCGCGGCCAGGGCGTTGTCCTCCGCCACCAGCACCCGCACGCCCATCGGCCCCGCGCCGTCCCCGCCCATCAGACTCCCCACATCCGTCGCTGGGTGTGGGTATCGGTTTCCCGCGCGCCGACCTGAGCGGTCGGCAGGTTCCGGCGATTTACTCGACCAGGTCGACCACGAACACGAGCGCCTCGTTGGCGCCGATCCCCGAGCCCGGAGGCGGCGTCGGCCCGTAGGCCTGCGCGCCCGGGATCACGAGCAGGCGGCGCCCGCCGGGCTTCATCCCGGGGATCCCCTCCTGCCAGCCGGCGATGACACGGTTCAGCGGGAACCGCAGCGGCGCCCCGCGGTCCCAGGACGCGTCGAACTGCTGCCCGCTCGTCCAGCCGATCCCCACGTAGTGGGCGTTCACGGTGCCGCCCGCGGGGACGGCGTCGCCCTCCCCCTCGACGACGTCGTGGATCACGAGCTCGCCGGGCGGGTCACCGCCCGGCAGCGTCACGCGCGGCTTCTCGTCCGTGCCACCCTCGACGGACACGCCGTCCGGGATCGCCATGTCTCCCCCTCTTCGGTTGTCAGGACGGGACCAGGTCGCGTTCCGGGACGATGCTCCAGCGCGCCGCCACGGTCCGCAGGTCCTCGGTGACGGGCCACGAGTCCGGTCGCTCGTCGCCCTCGTGGGAGGGGGTACCCCCCTTGAGCGTCATGCACCCCGCGTTGTCGCCGACCGCCTCGATCTCGGAGAGCTCCTCGGCGCTCAGCACCGGCTCCCGGGGCACCCCGGCCAGGTCGGCCCGCTTGTCCTCGATGGGCCGGGCGCCGTCGCCGGGCTCCTGGATGAGCGTCGGCACCACGCAGGCCACCGGCGACTGGGCGAGCGTCCACGCGCTCGCCAGCTGGAGGGTGGTCAGGCCGTGGCGCTCGGCGATGGGGCGGAGCCGCTCGAGCCGGTCGCGCCCGTGCTGGACCCACCCCTGGGGGCGGAAGCTGCGGTGGTCGTGCGACGGCAGCTCGCCCTCGTCCGGGACGTCGCCGTGGAAGACCCCGCCGTGGTCGACCACCCGGGCGATCGCGCGGACGTTGTTGCGGGCGAGCGCCGGGAGCACCAGCCGCGCGGGCCACGGCTCGAAGGGGCTGGCGATGATCATCGCCCAGTCGATCCGGTCGCCGAACCGCTCGATGCAGCCGATCAGGTCGAGCGTGAAGCCGTTCGCCGGTCCGGGCGCGACGCCGATCGAGTCGGCCAGGCCCTCCTCGCGGAGCCGCGTCATCGCGTTCCACACGGCCTCCGACGAGTATCCGGTGCGGTCGGGGTTGTGGAGCAGGAGGAGGTCGAACCGGTCGACGCGGCAGCGGGCCAGGCTGGCCTCGGTGGCTCGGCGCAGGTAGTCCGCGTAGCCGTCGGCTCCGCGGAGCGCCGGGTCGGTGAAGCGCGGGTAGCCCTTCGCCCCCTGCCGCTCGCCGTCGTAGAAGTCGTGGCCGACCGCGCCGACCAGGCGGTACGCGTCGCGGGGCAGCCCGTCCAGGGCCCGCCCCACCAGCTCGTCGGCGGCGCCCGCGCCGTAGACGTCCGCGGTGATCACGGTGTCGATCGCCTCGTCCGGCCGGAGGAGGGCGACGAGTCGCTCCTCCTCGACCGGGAGGCCGAAGTGCATGTACCTGCCGCCGCTCCAGGCGCCGAGCGCGACGTGACCGAGAGAGCCCACGTCGCGAAGGCTCTCACATCGCGTCGAGCTCCTGCCGTCGCCAGAGCGGCTGCTGGCCGAACCTGGCGGACAGCGCGATGCCGACGCCGTAGAGCACGACCTGGGGGATCATGAGCAGCCCCATGCTGATCGGGTCGCCTCCGGGGAGGACCGCCGCGATGGCGGCGATCACGACGATCGCGATCCGCCAGTGGGTGCGGTACATCCGGGCGCTGGTCACGCCCATCCGCGACAGGGCGGTCATCGCGACCGGCACCTCGAACAGGATCCCGGACGCGAGCAGCATGGTCGTCGCGAAGCCGAAGTACTCGCCGGCCCGCAGCTGGGTGTTGAACGTGTCGCCGCCGAAGCCGGTGAGGAAGTTCAGCGCCACCGGCAGCACGACGAAGTAGCCGAACGCGACGCCCCCCGCGAAGAGGCCCGCCAGCCCGCCGGTCACCGCGAGGGCGATCCGCCGCGGCTGGTCGGCCACCGCCGGGATGACGAAGGCGTAGACCTGGTAGAGCCACACCGGCAGCGCCACGAGGATCGCCGCCCAGAACGTGACCTTCAGGGTGGTGAAGAACGGCTCGGTCGGCGACAGCGTGATCAGCTGGTTGACGTCGTCGGGCAGTGGCCGCGTGAGCAGGTCGATGAGCTGGTCGTGGACGGCGTACATCCCGGCGAAGGCGATCACCAGCGCCGCGACGCTGATGATCAGCCGCCGCCGCAGCTCGTCCAGGTGCTCGGTCAGGTGGAGCCGCTCGTCGGGCCGCGCGCGGCGCGGCCCGACACGGATGGTCCGGGGCATGGCGTTCCTCCGCCGGGCCGCGGTCTAGACGCCGGCCGGCGACTTCGCGCGGGCCTCGTCGAGCTCCTCGCGCACGGGCTCGGGCGTGGCGGCCTCGGCGATCAGCTGCTCCGCCGTCGGCGGCTGCTCGGCGGGGGTGTGGACCTGGGTGGCGACGGCGCGGTCGTCGTCGCCGGTGATGCCGGCCTTGAAGTCGCGGATGCCGCGGCCCAGGTCGCGGCCCATGCCGGGCAGCCGCTTGGGGCCGAAGATGAGGAGCGCGATGGCCAGCACGATGATGATCTGGATGGGTGAGATGTCGAACATGAGCCCTCCTGCGTGGGGCCGGACGGGGGGCCGCCGGGCGGCGGCCCCCCGCGATCGGGCTAGGCCTTGATGAACCCGCCGGCGATGGCGAGGACCTGCTTCATCGAGCGGGCCGGGTCGAACGCGGCCGGGGCCGGGTTGACGCCGAGGATGCTGCGGATCCAGGCGGCGTGGCGCGCCTCGACCGAGTGGATGGAGAGTGCGGCCTGCACCACGGCCGTCTGCTTGATGCGCGGGCCCTGGCCGGCGTACGCCGACACGCCCAGGTCCTCGACCGCCATGGCGGTCTTCTGGAACGCGCCCTGGCTGGCGGTGGTGGCGCCGAAGTCGAACGTCGGGCTTGCGACGGCCTTGGAGCCGAGCACCTTCTTCAGGGCGGCGACGTGGGCCGCCTCGTGGCCACCGGCCACCTTGGCGAACGTCGCCGTCTCGCCCCTGAGGCCGGCCTTGGCGCGGGCCTCCTTGTAGAACGCCGTCTCGAGGTACTCGAGCGTGAGCGCGTAGTTCAGGATCGCGACGTCCTGGGTCTTCGAGGGGGCGCCGAGCGCCAGCGCGGGAAGGCCCGCGAACGCGACGCCGCCCAGGGTGAGCGCACCACCGCTGATCGCGGCCTTCTTGAAGAAGTCGGCGCGCGTGGCCTCACCGGCGGGGTCGACGGCGTGGGCCGCCTCCTGGATGGCGCCGTCAGCGTCGAGCTGGGCCAGCGTGATGTGATCGGACACGGTTCCTCCGAGATCGGTTGCAAACCGAGGGGATTACGGGGACGGGGCGGACCCGGATCACCCATCGGTCGGCAGGGGCCCCCCGGACGTCTGGGATCCGGCCGGTCCCTGATCCGCAGCGCTCCCGTCGCCGTATGCGACCCCGGACAGGCAACCACCCGGAGGTATGCGGGGATGACGACGACGATGGAGCGAGGCGAGTTCCTCTCCCCGGCATGAGGGGCGGGCTCGCCCTGGTGGCCGGGGGAGCGGTGCTCGGCGCGGCGGCGGGTCCCGCACTGGGCCAGGCATCCGGGGACGTGGCCATCGCGAAGCTGGCGGCGACCGCCGAGCTGCTCGCGGTGGACGTCTACAGCCGGGCGATCAGGACCGGCGTCTTCACGGGCGACGTCCTCGCCTACATGGAGGCGGCCCGCCAGAACGAGCAGGACCACTACGACGCGCTGGCCGAGGTGCTGGGCGCGCAGACGCCGAAGGGCGTCAGGTTCATGTACCCGGCGGGCACATTCACCGACGCCGGCACGATCGCGAAGACGGGCGTCGCGCTGGAGACCGCCTTCGTCGGCGCCTACCTCGGCGCCGTCGAGGCGCTGAAGGACAACGACCTGAAGGGCGTCGCCGCCCTGGTCGGCGCGAACGAGGCGCAGCACCTGGCCACCTTCAAGCGGCTCGCCGCGGGCGGCACGCTCGTGCCGAACCCGTCGTTCCCGACGAGCCTCACCGCCACGCAGGCGACCGCCGCCGTGACCCCCTTCCTGGCATGAGCGGCGCCATGCACGACGACGATGCGGAGGCGCGGACGGTGACCACGACCACCACCAGCAGGGCCCGGTTCCTCTCGCGCGGGGCCAAGGGCGGCCTCGTGCTGGCCGTCGGCGGCGGCGTGCTCGCCGCCGCGGCGTGCGGCGACGACGAGGGCGGCGCCGCGGCCACCACGGCGGCGGCGACAGGCGCCGAGCCGGTGGACGACGTCGCCATCGCCAAGCTGGCGGCGACGGCCGAGCTCCTGGCCGTGGACTTCTACGGCATGGCCATCGCGAGCGGGCTCTTCACGGACGACGTGCTCGCCTACATGTCCGCGTCGCAGAAGAACGAGCAGGACCACTACGACGCGCTCGCAACGGTGCTCGGGATGGAGGCCCCGAAGGGCCTGACGTTCACCTACCCCGACGCCACGTTCGACTCCGCCATGAGCATCGCCACGACCGGTGCGGCCCTGGAGGAGGCGTTCGTCGGCGCCTACATGGGCGCGGTCACGGCCCTGTCGGACAACGGGCTGAAGAAGGTCGCCGCGCAGATCGGCGCCAACGAGGCGCAGCACCTCACCACGCTGAAGTCCCTCGCCGCCGGCGGCACCCTGGTCCCGAACCCGTCGCTGCCGAAGGTGCTGACGGCGGCGGAGGCCACCGCGGCGGTGCAGCCCTTCCTGGGGTGATCTCGACAACCCGCCGGCCTGAGCAGCACCTCTCTCCCCGGGCGCTGCGGCCGCGCTTCGCGCGGCAGGGCCGGCGGGCGGACAACCCGCCGGCCTGAGCAGCACCTCTCTCCCCGGGCGCTGCGGCCGCGCTTCGCGCGGCAGGGCCGGCGGGCTAGTCGATGCCGGCGCGCGTGCGCACCGGCACCCCGTGCATCCGGGCGAGCGCCTCGCCCGTGCCCGCCCGGGTCGCCTCGGCGACCCGGGCCGGGTCGATGCCGGCCTCCAGCATCCGCTGACGCAGCTCGCCCTCCCGCGCCTGGCGGAAGAAGAGGTAGGTGATCGCGCCGAACGCCAGCAGGCAGTGCAGCACCATCATCACGGTGCCCGCGTTGGCCTGGTCCTCCAGCGGCTCGACGCCCCACGCCCGCGCCGCGTCCGCGTGCGCGCTGTAGAAGGCCGTCCCCGAGAACCAGTAGACGTTCGCGGTCGTCAGCCCCACGATCCACACGCCGAGCATGTAGACGCTCTTCACGCCCGTGCCGAACCAGCGCGGCGCGGGGAGCGACTCCACCACCGGCGCCCACAGCAGCAGGCCGAAGAACAGGAACGACGCCTGCTGGAGGATCCAGAGGCCCCCGTTCTCGAGCACCGCGCTGTGGACGGGCGCCAGCAGCCAGACGATCGTCGTGAGGGTCCAGAGCGGGAAGGTGATGAGCGGGTTCTCGATGCGCTCGATCCGTCGCTGCGCCCCCTCCGACAGCACCGCCGTCGCGAAGGGTCGGGGCATCCCGAGCAGCAGCAGGAGCGGCGCGACGGCCCCGATCAGCGTGTGCTGGAGCATGTGCGCGGTCAGCAGGCCCTGCTGGGCCACGCCGCCGAGCGGCGAGCAGATCGCCGCCAGGATCACCGCGAGGCCGGCGTAGAAGCACACCTGGCGGCCGGGGGTGACGCCCCCCACGCGCCGCACCGCGAACGCGTAGAGCAGGCCGGCGATCAGGAGCGCCGAGACCTCGACGGGCGGCACCGCCCACAGGTCGGCCAGGTCCGTCGACGCGCGGGCCGACGGGCCCGCGTGGCCGGTGTGGTACGCGCCGGTCCCACCCGCGATCGCGGTGAGCGCGATGGCGAGCGCCAGGAAGCCCGCCACGGCCATGAGCTTGAGCGGCCGGGTCACCGCCCGATCGTCGCACACCGCGACGGCGGGCTCGTGCGTTCCGGCCCTCCCAGGGCATGATGTCCGTCCGTGCGCATCACCGCGACCCACGCCCTCGCCGCCCGCCGCCTGGCGCTCGGCGCGGGCGCCCTCGGCGCCTCCGCCCTCGCCCACCGCTGCGCGGTCGGCGACATGGACGCCACCCGCGCGACGCCCGTCGTGTGGCTCGGGCTCCTGGCGGTGCTGACGCTGCTGGGCGGGCGCGTCCGCTGGCGGCCCCGCGGGTTCGCGGGAACCGTCGCGATCCTGGGCGCCGCGCAGGCGGCCGTCCACGTCGCGATGACCGTCGCCCCCTGGGCGTTCGGGCTCGCGCCGCACCACGAGCCGGCGCTGTCCGTCGGCCCCGCCGCCCTGGTGGCGCACGGGGCGGCGGCGCTGGTGGTCGCCGCACTCGTCACCCGCCTCGAGCGGGTGCTCGACCGCGCGCTCCGCGCCGTCCGCGCCGTCCGGCGCTGGCTGGCGCGCCGCCCGCGGCCCCTGCGCCCGTACCGCGTCCTTCTCCCGGCGTTCCGCGCCCCGCGCGGACGCGACCGCGTCGTCCACGTCGCCAGGGGTCCGCCGGCCGTCGCCGTCCCCTGATCGACGACGACACCAGATGGAGGATCCATGTCCGTGAAGCTCAGGGCGGCCGCGCTGGCGGCCGTCGCGCTCGCCGGCACCGCCGGCGTGGCCGTGGCCCACGACGCGGTGGTGGGCACCACCCCGGCACGGGGCGCCGTGCTCCAGAACCTGCCGCCGAAGGTGAGCATGACCTTCGGCGAGCCCGTCGGCCGCATCGACGGCGTGCGCGTCACGCGCAACGGCACGGGCGACTTCACCAAGAGCTCGCAGATCGACCCGCGCAACGCGTCGCGGGTGGTCGCGACGCTCACGCGACCGGGCGGGAAGGCACGCAAGGGCCTGTGGAAGGTGACGTGGCGGATCACGTCCGCCGACGGCCACAAGCAGGTCTTCACCGCCGGCTTCCGGGTGCGCTGACCCGGTCCCGGGACCTGCCGGGCGGCGCTACGCCGCCCGGCAGTCCGGGCAGCGCCCGCGCAGGACCACGTCGTGGCCCTCGACGGTGAAGTCCGACGCGCGGGCGGTGCCCTCGAGCGCGGCCTCCAGGCGGTCGTCCTCGAAGGGCCGCACCTCCCCGCAGTCCACGCACACCAGGTGGTGGTGGTGCTCGCCGCCCGGCATCGCCGGCTCGTAGCGGGCGACGCCGCCGCCCAGGTCGAGGCGCTGCACCAGCCCCAGGCTCACCAGCAGGTCGAGCACCCGGTAGACGCTGGCGATGCCCACCCGGCGTCCGTCGTCGCGGAGCTGGTCGAAGATCTCCTGGGCGGAGCGGCAGCACGACTGCTCGGCCAGCGACGTGATCACCGCGCTCCGGGCCCCGCCGGTGCGGTGGCCGGCGTCGGCGACCCGGCCGCGGGCGTGGGCGGCCCACGCGTCCGCGTCGCCGGGACCGTGGTCGTGCGGGCGTATCATCGGCGCCGATGCAGGGGACGCGGACCGAGACGCTGTGGCGCCGGCTGGCCGCCGACGGCGTGCGGCGCACGCCCCAGCGGGAGGCGATCCTGGAGGCGCTGGACGGCGCGGACGACGGGCTCGCCATGCCCACCCTGCTCGCCCGAGGGCGCCGGCGCGCGCCCGGCCTGGGCGAGCGCACCGCCGAGCGGACGGTGGCCCTGCTCGTGGGCCGCGGCGCCGTCGACGCGATCCCGCGGCCGGACGGCGGCACGGTGTACCGGCTCTGCGGCCGCGGCCACCACCATCACCTGGTGTGCGGGACCTGCGGCGCGGTGGCTGAGCTGGCCGACTGCGGCGTGGCCGACTGGGCGGTCGCGCAGGCGGAGCTGCGCGGCTTCGTGGTGGACGGGCACGACCTGACCGTGCACGGCACGTGCGCCGCGTGCCGCGCGGTGACCCGGGACGGGGCCTAGGCCGGGTCGCGCAGGGCCGCGGCCAGCGCCGCGACGGCCACGAACGTGACGAGGGGCACCTTGAGCGCCCACGCCACGGTGCTCGTGCCGCCGAGCCTGCGCAGGCGTCGCACCGCGGTGCGACGCACCATGCGGATGGCGAGCGTTCTCAGCATCGTCCCAGTGTGACGAGGGCGTCGGACCCCACGATCGGCGGCGGTCAGTGGGCATGGCCGTGCCCATCGTGGCGGTGCGTCGGGTCCATGGCCAGTTCCTGCCCGCCGGGCAGTTCCGCGACCACCAGGCCGAACGTCTCGAGCACCGCCTCGCGCGTCAGCACGTCGGCGGGAGGGCCGTTCGCGACCACCCGCTTCGAGAGCAGCAGCGCCCGGTCGGCCTCCAGCGCGTCGGAGATGTCGTGGGTGCACATCACCACCGCCACCCCGCGGTCCCGCTCCGCCGCGAGGGCGTGCGACAGCAGGTCCCGGCCCGCCACGTCGAGGCCCGCGGTGGGCTCGTCCAGCACGATCACGTCGGCGCGCCAGGCCAGGGCCTGCGCGATGTGCACCCGCTGGCGCTGCCCGCCCGACAGATCCTCGAGGGGTGCGTGGGCCAGGTGCGCCGCCCCCATCCGGCCGAGGCTCTCGGCGACGATCCGGCGGTCGCCGGCCCGCATGCGCCCCAGCAGCCCGCGGTCGGCGAAGCGCCCCATCGCCACCACATCGGCCGCGCACAGCGGCAGGACGAACCCCGACGGCGCCACCTGGCCCAGGTAGGCGACGCGGGCGGGCGCCGCGCCCGGCGCGCCGCCCAGCACCGTCGCGGTCCCGGCGACGGGCGGCAGCAGGCCGACCAGCGTCTTCACGAGCGTCGACTTCCCGGAGCCGTTCGTCCCGAGCACGGCGAGCGTCTCGCCGGGGCCCAGGTCGAAGCCGATCCCGTCGACCACCGCGCGCCCCTCGTAGCCCACGGCCAGGCCGTCGGCGCGCACCGCGGGCGTCCGGGTCACGTCGCCACCGCCGGCGCCGGGCGCAGCACGCCGCGCGCGGTGAGCGCCACGAAGAAGACGGCGACCTCCACGAGCACGATCGACGCGCCGGCCGCCAGGTCGGCGTGGTACGAGAGCAGCAGGCCCGCGACCACCGAGAGCACCCCGATCACCGCGGCGATCCCCATCATCGGGCCGATGCGCCGCGCCACGAGGGCCGCGGTGGCGGGCGGGGCGATCAGCATCCCGAACACCAGCAGCGTCCCGACGGTCCCGAACGAGACCACCACCGTGACCGCCACCAGGCCGAGCATGAGCCAGTCGTACAACTCGGCCGAGAAGCCGGCCACCTGGGTCTGGTCGCGGTCGAACGACAGCATCAGGAACGGGCGGGCGCAGAGGGCGGCGACGCCGGCGACGAGCACGGTGGCGGTCGCCTGGACGGCGATGTCCCCCCACGAGATGCCGAGCACCTCGCCGAACAGGATGCGGGTCAGGTCGCCGGTGAACGAGTCCGACCGCGACACGATCACGACGCCGAGGGCCAGCATGCCCACGAACAGCAGCCCGATGGCCGTGTCGCCCGACAGGCGCGACCTGCGCCGCACCAGGCTCACGCCACCGATCATCGCCGCCGCGCCCGCGAACGCGCCGGCCAGGCCGGGCAGGCCCAGCAGCAGCGCCCCCGCGATGCCGGGGAGCACCCCGTGCGCGAGCGCGTCGCCGATGAACGCCAGGCCCCGCAGCACCACGAACGTGCCCACCACGGCGCAGGCGAGCGCCACCAGGCAGCCCGCGACGAGGGCGCGGAGCATGAAGTCGTTGTCGGCGAACGGGTCGATCAGCGGGCCGAGCCCCGCGCCCGCCCGCGCCTGCGGCGCCGGGCCGGACAGGCCGTCGTCCACCGCCGCCGCGATGCCCCGCATCATCGTGACGTACGACCCGTCGGGCGGGAGCACGTGGGTGCCGATCTCCACGACGCGGGCGCCGGTCTCGTCGGCGATCGCGTCGGCGAGCCCCCCGGGGGTGCCGGTCTCGTTGAAGATGGCGGGCACGCCGGTGTCCTCCACCTGCTCCCTGAGCCGGGCGAGGTTGCCGGCCGACGCCTCGGCCTGCGAGCTGAGGGAGGGGATCAGCGCCCCCACCAGCCGGAAGCCGTAGCGCGCCGCGAAGTAGCCCATGGACTCGTGGCCGGTCACCAGGGTCCGCCGCGCGGGCGGGACGTCGGCCAGCGTCGCGCGGATCTCCGCGTCCAGGCGCGTGAGCCGGGCCTCCAGCGCGGCGGCGCGCGCGGCGGTGTCGATGCCGGCCTCCTCGCGCAGCACCGGCACCAGCCCGGCCACGAGCTGCCGCATCGTGAGCGGGTCGGTCCAGATGTGCGGGTCCTCGGGCCCGTGCTCGGCGATCTCCTGGCGGGCGGAGGGGTCGAAGCGGCGCAGCCGCACCAGGTCGGTCGCCTCGACGACCGGGGTGCCGGCGTCCTCGGCCTGCCGCAGCGCCTGCCCGAGGCCCTCCTCCAGGTCCAGCCCGTTCGCCACCACCAGGTCCGCGCCCGAGAGCTCCGCGACGTCCCGCGCCGACGGCTGGAACTCGTGCGGGTCGGCGCCGTTCGGCATCACCACCGTCACGCGGGCGGCGTCGCCCACCATGTCCCGCACGATCGACCCGAGGATCGGCGTGGTGGCCACGATGTGCGGGCGCTCGGGCGCCTGCGCCCAGGCGGGGACCGCGGCGGCCGCGAGGGCGCCCAGGCAGGCGAGGACGATCAATGGGCGCCGCAGCATCACGATGAGAATGACTATCAGATTCAGGATGGGCCCGCACCACGGGCCTCCAGCCACCGCATGACCGGCCCCGCCAGCGCGCCGATCGCCTTGTAGGCGCGCATCTCCGGCCCCATCGCGGCGAGCGCGGCGTGCAGGCGCCGGGCGCGGACCGGGTCGGCGCACACCTCCGCGACCGTCCGCGAGCGCGTGTGCACCGTGAACAGCACCGCGTCGGCGCCGGGGACCCGGGACAGCGTCTGGCGCTCCACCCGCACCCAGATCCGGCCCGCGTCCGCGGGTGGCGGGGGGAGCGCGGTGCCCGGCGGCAGGTCGGGGCGATCGGTGGTGCGCAGCGTCCAATTGGCACGCCAGACGGGCCGCGCGGGCCGCAGCCGGCGCATCAGGGCCAGCGTCGGGCCACCGATCGTGGCCGCGAACCCGGGGACCGGCGCGTGGATCGCCGCGATCGAGCCCCCGAGCGCGCTCCGGATCTCCCACCCGTTCGGGAAGCACAGCGAGCCCGCCACCAGCGGGACCTCCGGATCGGCGGCGTCCAGCAGCAGCAGGTCCTCGGCCACGTGGCGCCCGGCCCAGTCGAGCGGGTCGGCCAGGTCCGCCGGCGGGTCGAGCACCTCACCCTGGCGGCGGACGTCGGCGGCGACCAGCCGGAGCGCCGCGGCCTGCGCGTCGCGGGTGCCCGGCAGGGCGGCGAAGCGGGCGCCGTGGTCCTCGTCGAGCAGGCGCCGGCGCAGGGCGATCTCGCCGGGCAGGCGATCCGCGTCGCGGATGGTGAGGGGCGCGTCGCCGAGGGGGCGGACGCCGAGCGATCGGGGCGCCGGCCGGTCGCCGACCGGGAGGACCGGGAGCGTCACCCGGCGTCCACTACGATCCCGGCCGTGAACGGCGCCCTCCTCCTGGCGAGCATCCCGGCACCCGGGGTTCGCGAGATCTCCATCGGGCCGTTCGACATCCGTCTCTACGCGCTGTGCCTGCTGGCCGGCGTGGTCGTCGCATCCTGGATCGCCATGCGGCGCTGGGCGGCGGAGGGCGGCGACCCGGAGCTGGTCCTGGAGGTCACGCTCTGGTCGGTGCTGGCCGGGCTCATCGGCGCCAGGCTCTACCACGACATCACCAGCTACGACCAGCTCGGGGACCAGTGGTACGCCCCCTTCGCGATCTGGGAGGGCGGCCTGGGGGTGTGGGGCGGCGTGCTGGTGGGCGTCCTGGTGGGCGCGTGGGTCACGAAGCGCCGCGGGGAGAGCGTGCTGGCGATGATGGACGCCGCCGCCCCCGGGATCCTGGTCGCCCAGGGCATCGGGCGGCTCGGCAACTACTTCAACCAGGAGCTCTACGGCGGGCCGACGAGCCTGCCGTGGGGGCTGGACGTCGACCCGTCGTTCCGTCCCGACAACACGCCCGACGCCGGCGTGTACCACCCCACGTTCCTCTACGAGATGCTCTGGAACTTCGCCGGGGCGATCCTGATCGTCTGGCTGGGCAAGCGGTTCCTGCTGCGGCCGCCGGCGGTCTTCTGCCTCTACGTGATCGTGTACTGCGCGGGCCGCATCTGGTGGGAGGTGCTCCGCGTGGATCCCGCCCACCAGTTCCTGGGGCAGCGGCTCAACTTCTGGGTGGCCCTGGGCGTGCTCCTGGCCGGGATCGTCGCCCTGCTCTGGTCGCTGCGGCGCTTCCCCCCGGGCAGCGAGCCGTACCCGCGGCCCACCGGGCGCCCGCTCGCGCCGGCCCGCAGCGGCGGCCGTGCCGCGCACGGCCGGCGGCCGTGCGAAGCCCGCGAAGCGGAGGACGTGAGCGTGCGCCGCGCAGTCCCGCTCCTGGTCGCGGCGGTCGCGGGGATCGCGCTGCTCGCCGGCTGCGGCGGCGGCGGCGACGACGCCGTCGGCGACGAGGGCACCATCCAGCAGCTGAAGATCGCCTACACCGCCGGTCCGCGCTCGTCGACTGCCGACACCTGGTCCCTGAGGGGCGGCGACGACACGGCTGCGCGGAGCCGGCTGGTGGAGGACGGGGCGGTCTCGTCCGACGTCGCGCTCAGCGACGGGTTCGTGTCGGTCTGGACGCCGGAGGCGGGGTCGGTCATCTCGAGTCCCGCCCAGACCGGCTTCACGCCGGACCCGTTCGCCCTCGCCGACGAGATGGTGGCGCAGGGTGCGCTCACCGCCGCGGGGACGGTGCAGCGGGACGGCCGCGAGGTCCAGGTCTACCGCGGCCCGGCCGAGACGTTCCTCCTGGCGGGCGCCGAGGGCACGATCGCGCCTGCCGGCGCCGAGGTGCGATACACGAGGGACGAGACCACCGGCCGGCCGGTGGAGCTGCGCGTCCCGGCGGCCCGGGTGTCCATCACGAACGCCTCCCCAGAGCGGTTCCCGGCCCAGCGCTACGTCGTGACCGGGTTCCGCGAGTACCCCGCCACCGAGGACGCGATGGACGTGTTCAACCTGTCCGCCATCTACGACGGCGCGGGCACCGCCACCACCGGCACCACGACCGCCCCCTAGTACCAGGGCGCGTTGCGCTCGCCGGCCTCGACCGCCACGCCCAGGCGGTTCTCCGGCGGGGCGAGGGGACAGCTCCACTGCGGGTCGTACGAGCACGACGGGTTGTAGGCGTAGTTGAAGTCCAGGATCAGGCGGCCCTCGCCGTCGGTCCCGAGGTCGGCGCCCTTCACCGTGTCCAGCAGGTAGCGCCCCGCGCCGTACGTGTCGGGCGACGTGTCGCGGAACGGCAGGAACAGGCCGCCGCCGTAGCCCTCCAGCCAGTACACGGCCAGGCGGGCCGCGGCTCCGGCGACCTCCACCGCGACGAAGCCGATCCGCGTGAAGCGCGGGGACGGGCCGTCGCTCATCGGGAGGATCAGGGAGCCGCCGCTGCGGTCCGGCTCCAGGTCGGCGGCGACCCGCAGCGCCGGGTCGTGGGGGAAGTACGGCACCCCCGCGAACGCCGCGCGGGCGTCCGGCGTGAGCGGCGACTGTGGATGCTCCGCGAAGAGCCGGTCGCGCTCGGCGCGCCAGGCCGCGCACGCGGCGGGGTCGTCGCCGGCGGCGCGCGCGGCGTCGAATATGGCGGACACCCGCCGCTTCCAGTCCATGAGCTGGAGGCGGGGGTCCTCCATCACACCGGGCGGGTGATCGCGCCCTCCGACGCCGACGACACCAGCGAGGCGTACTTCGCGAGCACCCCACGGGTGTAGCGCGGCGGCGGCGGCGACCAGTCGGCCAGGCGGGCGGCGATCTCGTCGTCGGAGAGCGCGACCCGCAGCTCCCGGGCCTCGACGTCGAGGGTGATCTCGTCGCCGTCCCGGAGGGCCGCGATCGGGCCGCCCCGGTACGCCTCGGGGGCGACGTGACCCACCATGAACCCGTGGGTGGCGCCGGAGAAGCGCCCGTCGGTGATCAGGGCGACCTCCTCGCCGAGCCCCTCGCCGACGAGGGCGGCGGTGACGTGCAGCATCTCCCGCATCCCCGGGCCGCCCGCAGGGCCCTCGTTGCGGATCACGACCACGTCGCCCGGCACGATGCTCCGCGACTTCACGGCCGCGAACGCGTCCTCCTCGCGGTCGAACACGCGCGCGGGGCCGGTGTGGAGGCGCCGCTCGTGGCCCGCGAGCTTCACCACCGAGCCCTCGGGCGCGAGGTTGCCGCGCAGGATCGCGAGGCCGCCCGTCGGCGAGAGGGGCCGGTCGATCGGGAGGATGACCTCCTGGCCCGGGGTCTCCTCGGCCGCCTCCGCGATCTGGCCGAGGGTGCGCCCGTCCACGTTCCGCGCGTCGGCGTTCACGAGCCCCGCCTTCGTGAGCTCGCGGGTCATGACGGCCACGCCGCCCGCGGCGTGGAGGTCGGTGGCCACGAAGCGCCCGCCCGGCACGAGCGACGCGACGATCGGCGTGCGGGTGGCGATGGTGTCGAAGTCGTCGATCGACAGCGGGATCCCGAACTCCCAGGCGATCGCCAGCAGGTGGAGCACGCCGTTCGTGGAGCCGCCGCTCGCGGCGACGGCGGCGATGGCGTTGTCGATCGCGTCGCGGGTGACGATCTGGGAGGGCCGGACGTCGCGGCGGACGAGGTCCATCACGAGCCGGCCGGCCTCCTCGGCGGCGGTCGCCTTGTCGGGGTGCGTCGCGGGGACCCCGTTGAGCCCGGCGGGGCTGATCCCCAGAACGTCGAGCGCCATGGACATGGTGTTGGCGGTGAACTGGCCGCCGCAGGCGCCGGCGCCGGGGCAGGCGACGCTCTCGAGGGCGTGCACCTCCTCCGCGGTGGCCGTCCCGGCCGCGTGGGCGCCGACGACCTCGAAGACGTCCTGGATCGTCACGTCGCGGCCGCGGAACCGGCCGGGCGCGATCGAGCCGTTGTAGAGGACGAGCCCGGGGATGTCGAGGCGCGCGAGCGCCATCGCCGCCGCCGGGATCGTCTTGTCGCAGCCGACGAGGCAGACGAGGCCGTCGAACATGTGCCCGCGCGAGGCGAGCTCGATCGAGTCGGCGATCACCTCGCGCGACACGAGCGACGCGCGCATCCCCTCGGTCCCCATCGACACGCCGTCGGACACGGAGATCGTGTTCAGCTCCATCGGCGTCCCGCCCGCCGCGCGCACGCCGCGCTTCACGTCCAGCGCCAGCTCGCGCTGGTTCAGGTTGCACGGCATCGTCTCGATCCACGTCGTCGCGACGCCGATCAGCGGCTTGGCGAGGTCCTCGTCGGTGAAGCCGGTCCCCTTGAGCATCGCCCGGGCGGGCGCGCGGTCGGGTCCGTCGGTGATGGCGGCGCTGTGGCGCTTCGCCGGGTCGGTGGGTCCGTACGGGTCAGGGGGCATCGGCGGATCGTATGCGAAAGGTCGTTCAGGCGACCTGGCCCACCGCGTCGGCCAGCGTGACCGCGGCGACCGTGGTCAGGAGGACGCCGGCGAGGGTCACGGCGACCCTCGCCGCCATCGCCAGGCGCCGCGGCGCGGGCGGCGCCACCCTGGGCCCCCGCCGGCCGAGGCGCTCCACGATGAGCACGATCGTGAGGGTCGCCGCCGCGGGCAGGACGATGAACGCGCCGACCGTCAGCCAGCGCGGCTCGAGGATGCGCTGGTCGATGCCGTCGGGGCTCACGAAGGCCGCCCCGCCCGCCGCCGCAGCGAAGAGCGCCGCCAGCGGCGCGCGCACGGCCGGGGCCAACCCCGTGCGGACCGCCACGTACAGGACCCCGGCGAACGCGCCTCCGAGCGTCGTCACCGCCGCGAGGTTCAGTGACCCCCCGAGCGTGACCTGGCCGATCTCGAACCCGTCGTCCGTGTCCACGCCCACGGCGTCGGGCGACGTCGCCCGCAGCGCCAGCATCACGAGCCGGCCGCCGATGCCGCCCCACACCAGCCCGGCGACGGCGCCCGCGAGGGCGCCGAGCGCGACCCACCAGGCGGCCGCGCGCAGGTCGATGCCGCGGCCGGCCACCGCCTACCCCGTGTTCCGGAGGCCGGCGGCGATCCCCGAGATCGTGAGCATCAGCGGATGGGCGATCGCGTCGCGGCGGGCGGGGTCGGTCTCCGCGCGGAACTGGCGCAGCAGGCGGATCTGGATGGCGTGGAGCGGGTTGACATAGGGGTTGCGCAGGCGGATGGACGTCTGGAGGAACGGCTTGTCGTCGAGGATGCGCTCCCGGTCGACCACCGCCAGGAGCGCCGCGCAGGTCCGGTCGAACTCGGCTGTGACCGTGCCCAGCATCCGGTCCCGCAGCGCCTCGTCCGGGACCAGGCGGGCGTAGAGCCCGGCCACCCGCATGTCGGCCTTGCCGACCGTCATGTGGCAGGTGTCGATCACCGCCCGCCACCACGGCCACCGCGCGTACATCTCGCGCAGCACGTCCCGGCCGCCCCGGTAGCGCTCCATGAACCCGCCCAGGGCGGTGCCGACGCCGTACCAGCTCGGTAGCAGGTGCCGGTTCTGCGTCCACGCGAACACCCACGGGATGGCCCGCAGGTCCTCCACCCGGATCCCGGCGTCGCCGCCCCCGTCGTCCCCGCCCGGCCGCCGCGACGGCCGCGAGCCGATCGTCAACAGCCCGAGCTCCCGGATCGGGCTGGCCGCGACGAAGTACGGGAGAAAGTCCGGGTTCTCGTAGACGAGCCCCCGGTACGCCGCGAGCGACGCCTGCGCCAACTCCGACGCCGCCTCGTCCCACACGGGCTTGCGCTCGCTGAAGCCGCCGCCCTCGTCCTCCTCGAGCGTCCGCTCGAGCACCGCGGCCAGCACCGAGTCGAGGTTGCGCTCCGCGATCGGCCCCAGCCCGTACTTGTTCGACAGGGCCTCGCCCTGCTCCGTGATGCGGATCCGCCCGTGCAGGGTCCCCGCCGGCCCGCCCATCACCGCCGCGTACGTTGACCCGCCGCCCCGGCTCGCCGTCCCCCCGCGCCCGTGGAACAGCGTCAGCTCCACCCCGTGGAGGCGGCAGGCGTCGGCGATCCGCTCCTGCGCCAGGAACAGCTCCCGGTTGGCCGCCAGGTAGCCGCCGTCCTTGTTCGAGTCGGAGTAGCCGACCATCACGATCTGCCGGTCCCCGCGGAGCTCCACGTTGCGCCGGTACTCGGGGTCGCCCAGCAGGGCGCGGAGGGTGGCCGGGGCGCCGCGCAGGTCCTCGATCGTCTCGAACAGGGGCACAAGGTCGATGTCGGAGCGCTCGTCGCGCACCAGCCCCGTCGCACGCCCCAGCGCCAGCGGCGCGAGCAGGTCGGCGGGCTCGTGGGTGAAGCTCACGATCACCACCCCCGCGGCGCGCGCGCCGTGAGCGGTCGATCGCCGCCCGCAGCTCGCGGAAGGTCGCGATCACCTCCCGCTCCGGCGGGGCCATCGCCTCCTCGCCGCCGTCGAGCGCCCCGGCCGCGGCGCGCAGCCGCGACGAGTGCTGGCGCACGTCGAGGCGGGCCATGTGGAAGCCGAAGAGCTCCACCTGCCGCCGCAGCCGCGCCAGGCTCCGCCGCGCGATCCGCCCGCCGCGGTGCTCCTCCAGCGAGGCCTCCACGATCGCCAGGTCGTCCAGCATCGCGTCGGGCCCCGGGTAGGCGTGCGCCGCCCCCTGCTCGAGCCGCTGCCAGACGTACGAGAGCTTGCGCCGGTACGGCTCGCCGGGGTTGCGGGCGGCGATGACGTCGGCGACGCCCGGCATGTCGGCCGCGTCCCGCTCGATCGACGCGAGCAACGCGTCGCTCACGCCCACCATCCGCTCCGAGATCGCCAGCTCGGCCGCGAGGGCGCGCACCCGCTCGCGCAGCCGGCGCAGCGCCGTCTCGCGGTGCCGGTCCAGCGCCTGGCCGATCAGCTCGGGGGTGCAGTTCGGGTTGCCGTCCTGGTCGCCGCCCGCCCACGAGCCGAAGCCGAGCAGTGCCCGCGGCGGCGTCACCGCCGGGTAGGCCTCGGCCAGCAGGCGCTCGAGCTCCTCGTGGACGGCGCCGACGGCGTCCACCAGCACGTGCTCGAAGAAGAAGAGGATGCGGCGCACCTCGTCGATCACCCGGGGGCGCTCCGCGCGCATCGCGTCGGTCTGCCACAGGATCGTGATCGCCTCCAGCAGCCGCTCCGTCGTGTCCCGCCGCTCCCGGGGCGAGCGGTTCGACTCGTCCAGCTCCTGGAGGCATGCGTTCACCACGATGTGCTTGTCCAGGACGTTCTGGCGGGTGATCTCCGTCGGATGCGCGGTCGCCACCAGCTCCACGGCGATCCGGTCGAGCACCTCCTGGACCCGCTCGGCCGGCACGCCGCGCGCCGCCATCGCCCCGATCGCGGCGGCCACGCTCTCGGGCTGCGCCCGCCCCTCGGCCTCGCGCTCGGTGTCGCGCGCCCGGCGGCGGCGCACGCGGTGGTGCTGCTCGGCCGCGTTGACCAGCTGGAAGTAGATCGAGAAGGCGCGGATGACGCCCGTCTCGAACGCGACGTCGAGGCCGTTGACGATCCGCTCCACCTCCGCCTCGCGCGCGTCCGCGTCGGGGCCCTCCGGGTCGGCGCGCAGCGCCCGGTTCAGGAGCCGGAGCCGCTCCTCGACGTCCAGCAGCTCCTGCCCGCCCTGCTCCACCAGCACCCGCCCGAGGAGGTCCCCGAGCAGGCGGACGTCGCGGCGGAGGGGCTCATCCCGGTCGTGGTCGCGGGCGGTCGCGGCCACGCAGTCGTCTTAGTCCTCGTCCTCGCCGCGGACGCGGCCCCCGATCGCGGCGAGCGTGAACACCGCGAAGATGATGCCCATGACGAACGGCAGGTAGCCGGCCTCGTCGCGGTCGTCCCAGCCGATGGCCAGCAGCAGCGCGGTCAGGATGGTCAGCAGGCCGAGCATCCAGAAGGGCAGTCCGCGCATTCGGTCCTCTCTCGCCGTTCGCCGGGGTGCGGACCGCAGACTAGCGGGATGACGCGCGCCGCCGAGAGGGCCTGATCGTCCCTGGTAATGTGCCCGCCCATGGCCGCCGAGCACGTCGAAGTGCGCGTGGAGGCGCGGGGCGAGGCGACCGTGGTGCGCGTCGTCGGCGTCCTGGACGCGCTCGCACTCCCGGACGTCTCGCGTGAGCTCACCGACGCTCAGCGCGGGCAGGTCCCCGTGGTCGTCGACCTCGAGGGCGTGACGTTCATGGACAGCCGCGGCCTCGGCGCCCTGCTGGCCGCGAACGAGCGCAGCCGCGAGGGTGCGCCGAAGGTGAGCATCTACCGCCCGTCCGAGGCCGTGGTGCGTCTGCTGGACGTCTCCGGCGTCCGCGGCGTCCTGGCCGAGGTGGAGGAGCTCCCCGCCGCATAGGCCACCGGCCCGGCCGCCGCGTCGGCCGGTCGCGAAACCACACGCGGGCGCTTGACATTCCCGCGCCGGCGGCCTAAAGTGCGCGCTGCTGCTTATCGCATCGATAAGCAGTGTTGATGAATCGCCGCCGGCCAGCGGCGCGACAACCCGCCCGGTGACGGGCGACTCACCCAATCCGCCCTGTCCGACGGAGGAGTGAGCGATGATCTCGCCACCCGCCACCGTGCGGCCCCGCCGCGCGCGCCGAGCCCTGCCCGCAGCCGTCCCCGCCCCCGCGGGGGCCCTCACCCCGATCGTCGGCGTGGGGGCGGGCGGCCACGCCAAGAGCGCCATCGACGCGATCGAGTCGGTGTTCCGCTTCCGGGTCGTCGCCCTCCTCGACGCCGACCCGGCGCTGGCCGGCACGACCGTCCTGGGGCATCCCGTGCTGGGCGGGGACGCCCTCGCCGCCCTCCGCGCGGCGGGGGTCGAGCACGCGTTCGTGGGCCTCGGCGGCGCCGGCGACACGTCCGCCCGCCGGGCCGGCGCGGCCCTGCTGCGCGACGCCGGCTTCGTGCTCCCGGCGATCGTGCACCGCACCGCGACGGTCGCCCGCTCCGCGCGGATCGCGGAGGGCGCCCAAGTGCTGGCCGCGGCGATCGTCGGCGCCGACGCCCGGCTGGGCCGCGACGCCCTGGTGAACGCCGGGGCGATCCTGGGCCACGACACGGACCTCGGGGAGGCCGCCCACGTGGCCTCCGGCGCCCGCCTCGGCGGCGGGGTGACGGTGGGCGACGGCGCCCACGTCGGCACCGGCGCCGTGGTCCTCCAGGGCCGGACGATCGGCACCGGGGCCGTCGTCGCGGCCGGCGCCGTGGTGCTGGAGGACGTCCCGGACGCCGGCCGCGTGGCCGGCGTCCCCGCCCGCCCCATCCGGAGCGGGGGGCCGCGGTGAGCGCCGCGGTGGACGTCCACCAGCACCTCTGGCCCGACCCTCTCCTGCGGGCGCTCCACCGCCGCGCGCGCACCCCGCTCATCCGCCGCTCGGGGCGGGGATGGGTGCTGCGCATCGACGGCGAGCCGGAGTGGCCCATCGATCTGCGCGACCACGATCCCGTGCGTCGCGCCGCCCTCGTGGCGTACGACGGGCTCGACGAGGCCTGGGTGGCCCTGTCGAGCCCGCTCGGCGTCGAGGCGCTGCCGCCGGACGAGGCCGCCGAGCTGGTCGCCGCGCAGCACGACGGCACCCGCGAGCTGCCCGCCGGCCTGCGCGCCTGGGCGTCGGCGGGCGTCGCCGCGCCCGACCCCCGTGCCCTCGGCGCGGCGCTCGACGAGGGGTTCATCGGCCTGGTGCTGCCCGCGGCGGCGCTGTCGGGCCCAGGGGGCATCGAGTTGTGCGCCCCACTCCTCGGCCTGCTCGAGGCGCGGTCCGCCCCGCTCCTCGTGCACCCAGGCCCGGCCCCGTGGGCTCCGCCCTCGCCCTCGGGGGCCGGGCTTCCCGCCTGGTGGCCGGCCATGACGTCGTACGTCGCCCAGATGCAGACGGCGTGGCTCGCCGTCCGCACGTGGGCGCGGCCGGCGTTCCCCCGGCTGCGGGTCTGCTTCGCCATGCTCGCCGGCCTGGCCCCCCTCCAGGCCGAGCGGCTGGCGGCGCGCGGCGGCGACGCCGCCGTGCGGGACCCGCACACCTTCTACGACACGTCGTCCTACGGCGCGTCGGCGATCGCCGCGATGGCCGCCGCCGTGGGGTCCGACGCGCTCGTCCACGGCTCGGACCGCCCGGTCGTCGACCCCCGCCCGGCGGGGGACGCCGGCACCTCGACCCGCGCGCGCAACGCCGCGCGGCTGCTCGCCCTCCAGGAGGCCCGCACATGACCGAGTTCCTCGACCCCGACGCGCTGCGCGACCTCGTGGAGGGGCTTGCCGCCCGCCCCGAGGAGTGGGAGGCGCTGGTGCGCCACGACACCGGCTCGCGCCACTTCGCGCTGCTCCGCCGCGACGAGCAGGCCGAGGTGTGGCTCATCTGCTGGACGGGCGAGGACCACGACACCGGCTTCCACGACCACGACATCTCGAGCGGCGCCTTCGCGGTCGCGGAGGGCGAGCTGGTGGAGGAGCGGCTCGCGATCGGCCGGACCATCCGCCGCCGCCTGCGCCGCGGCCAGTCGCTGGGGTTCCCCCCGTCGCACGTGCACCGCGTCCACGGCGTCGGGGACACGCCCGCCGTCTCCATCCACGCGTACTCGCCGCCGCTGGCGCGGCTCGGCGTCTACGTCCTGGCGCCCGACGGCGCGCTGCGGCGCGAGCCCGTCGCGGCGACCCACGAGCTCACGGCCGCCCCCCCGGCCGCCTGAGGACCGGATCGATCACCCAACCAGAGGAGAGGACCACCGCATGAGCGCCACCGACGACCTGCTCGGCAACGCGAAGCAGTACGCCGACCGCTTCGACAAGGGCGATCTCCCGCTGCCCCCCGCCCGGAAGGTCGCGGTCGTGGCGTGCATGGACGCCCGCCTCGACCCGCAGAAGGTGCTCGGGCTGGCGGAGGGCGACGCGCACGTCATCCGCAACGCGGGCGGCGTGGTCACGGACGACGCGATCCGCTCCCTCGCCATCTCCCAGCGGCTGCTGGGGACCGAGGAGATCATCCTGATCCACCACACGGACTGCGGGATGCTCACGTTCAGCGACGACGACTTCAGGCGCAGCATCCAGGAGGACGTCGGCGTGAAGCCGGCCTGGTCGGCGGAGGCGTTCCCGTCGCTCGACGAGGACGTCCGGCAGTCGATCGCCCGCATCCGGTCGAGCCCCTTCATCCCGCGCAAGGACAACGTGCGCGGCTTCGTCTACCACGTGGAGAGCGGCGAGCTCTCCGAGGTGGGCGCGCCCGTTCCCGCCTAGGCGGGCCCCGGCTCGGGATGGTCGTGCGCGTGCGGTGGTCGCGCGTGCACGACCATCCGGAGCGAGTCCCACGCCACCCGCAGGATGATCGCGGTGATGGCGAGCCCCACCAGCGGGTCGGCGAGCGGGATGCCGACGCTCACGAGGACCGCGCTGAGCACCACGCCAAGGCTCACGAGGCCGTCCGTGCGCGCGTGATGGCCGTCGGCGACGAGTGCCGCGCTGCCGAGCCGGCGCCCGCCGCGCAGGCGGATGACGGCGGCCGCCTCGTTCCCCGCGAACCCGATCACGCCCGCGGCCGCCAGCACCCACAGGTGATCGACGTCCCGGGGATCCAGGAGGCGATCGACGGCCACGACGCCCGATACGACCGCGCTCACCAGGATCGCCAGCACCACGAAGAGGCCGGCCCAGCGCTCCACCGTCCACGAGCGCAGCAGGAAGGCCGCCGCCAGGGGGAGCGCGGTGAGGGCGTCGCCGGCGTTGTGGACCAGGTCGGCGAGCAGCGCGACACTGCCGGTGCCGGCGTAGACGGCGGCCTGCAGGACGGCGGTCGCGAGGAGCACGAGGAGGCTTGCCGCGACCACCCGCACGCCGGTGCGGGAGCGCGCGACGGAGGGATCGACCAGGCCGTGGGTGTGCCCGTGCGCCCCCCCGTGAGGGTGGCCGTGCGCGCCGCCCATCAGGCGACGCGGCCGGCGGCGACGGGCGCGACAGGGTCGCGCAGCCCGAGGTGCCGGTGCGCCACGTGGGAGGCGGCCTCGTCGAGGAGCGTGGCGACGTGGGGGTCGTGCAGCGCGTAGTGGACGTGCCGGCCGCGCCGCTCGCCGACCACGAGGCCCACGAGGCGCAGCACGCGCAACTGCTGCGAGACCGCCGAGCCCTGCATGCCAACCGCAGCGGCCAGGTCGCCCACCGGGAGCGGGCCGTTGCGGAGCGCGCCGAGGATGAGGACCCGGCTGCGCGCCGACAGCACGTGCATCAGGCGGGCGACCTCGTCCGCGGTCTCGGGGTCGAGGGGGACGCCGGCACCGTCGGCGGCGTGGCTCATACGCTCACACTAACATATGAACAGTCGTGCAGATGTCGGCACGACGGGCGGGGAGACGCCCCGGGGCGACCCTCCCCGCGCCCGCACGGGGCTAGATCCCGGCGCCGTCCGCGGTGAAGACGCGCTCGTTGGTGGGGCGGACGAAGATCCGCCCGCCCGTCTCCAGGCCCAGGCGGTCGGCCGTCTCGCGGGTGACCTGGGCGGAGAGCGCCTCGCCGTCCTCCTTCTCCAGCTCCACCCGGACCTCGAAGCCGAGGTGGACGAGGCGCAGGACGGTGGCCTCCGACGTGATCCCGTTCGGCTCGGCGCGCAGCTCGATGTCGTGCGGGCGCACGAAGCGGTCGTTGCGGAGCCGGTTGACCGGCCCGACGAAGCTCATCACGAACTCGTTGACCGGGTGCTCGTACACCTCGCGGGGGCGCCCGACCTGCTGGATGCGGCCGTGGTCCATCACCGCGATGTTGTCGGCCACCTCCATCGCCTCCTCCTGGTCGTGGGTGACCAGGACGGTGGTCTGGTGGACCTCCTCGTGCAGGCGGCGCAGCCAGACGCGCAGCTCCTTGCGGACGCGGGCGTCGAGGGCGCCGAACGGCTCGTCCAGCAACAGCACCTTCGGCTCCACCGCCAGGGCCCGGGCGAGCGCCATGCGCTGGCGCTGGCCGCCGGAGAGCTGGCTGGGGTAGCGGTGCGCGAGGCCGTCGAGCTGAACGAGCGACAGCAGTTCGTTGACGCGGTCCTTGATCTCGCCCTTGCCGCGGCGGCGGATGCGCAGGCCGAACGCGACGTTGTCGCGCACCGTCATGTGCTTGAAGGCGGCGTAGTGCTGGAACACGAACCCCACGCCGCGGTCGCGCACCGGGACCTTGGTGGCGTCCTCGCCCGGAGATCTCCACCTTGCCGGTGTCCGGGGTCTCGAGGCCGGCGATCACGCGGAGGAGGGTGGACTTGCCGGAGCCCGACGGTCCGAGCAGGGCGGTCAATGAGCCGCTCCGGACGTCGAGGTTGACGTCCTCCAGCGCGACGAAGTCGCCGAAGCGCTTGTTGACGTCAGACACCGTGATAGCCACGGCCACCGCCCTTTCGGTTGAGGAGGTTCATGAGCACCACCACGATGATCGCGAGCAGGATCAGTACCACCGACGCGCCGTAGGCGCCCACGCGGGCGTCCGTGCCGAGCTGCTCGTACTGCTGCTTCACGAACAGGGTCATGGTCTCGGTGTTCCCCGAGATCTGGCCGGAGACGACCGCCACGGCCCCGAACTCGCCGAGCGCGCGCGCCGTCGTGAGGATCACGCCGTAGATGACGCCCCAGCGGATCGCCGGGAGCGTGATGCGCCAGAAGGTCTGGAAGGAGCCCGCGCCGAGCGTCGAGGCCGCCTCCTCCTGGTCCGTCCCCACCTCGCGCAGGACGGGCACGACCTCCCGGACCACGAAGGGGATGCAGACGAAGATCGTCGCGAGAACCATGCCGGGGACGGCGAACAGCACCTGGACGCCGGCGTCCTCGGCGTAACCGCCGAGCCAGCCGCTCTTGCCCCAGACGATCACGATGCAGAGGCCGACGACCACCGGCGAGAGCGCCAGCGGCAGGTCGATCAGGGCGCTGATCAGGGTGCGCCCCGGCACCCGGCGGCGGACCAGGATGAGCGCGGCCGCGACGCCGAAGATCGTGTTGAGCGGGACCGTGATCGCGGTGATCAGCACGGTCAGCCAGAGGGCGTGGAGCGCCGCCTCGCTGGTGACCGCGGTCCAGAAGGTGTCGAAGCCGTGCTCGAAGGTCCGGTAGAGGATGAAGACCAGCGGCGCGAGCAGGACCACCACGAGGTACGCGAGCGCGACGGTTCGCAAGCTCCAGCGGGCGACGCGCGAGTCGCCGACCGCGCCGACGTTGGTGTCCCTAGCGGGCATGGCGGGACGTCCAGCGCTCGAGGGCCGACAGCAGGAGCAGGGAGACCAGCGAGATCACGAGCAGGCTCACCGAGACCGCGGCGGCCGATGCCTGCCGGTCGGACTCGATCTGCCCGTTGATGTAGAGCGACGAGACCTGGGTCTCGAACGGCACGTTCCCCGCGATCAGCACCAGCGAGCCGAACTCGCCGAGCGCGCGGGCGAAGGCCAGGCCGGTCCCGCCCAGGATCGCGGGCAGGAGGTTGGGGAAGATGATGCGCCGGAAGATCGTCCAGCCGCCGGCGCCCAGCGACGCCGCGGCCTGCTCCATCTCCGTGTCGAGCTCCAGCAGCACCGGCTGCACGGAGCGCACCACGAAGGGCAGGGTCACCACCAGGAGCGCCAGGCAGATGCCGGCCTTGGTGAACGCGAGGCTCAGGCCGACCGGGCTGTTCGGGCCGTAGAGGGCGAGCAGCGTGACGCCGGCGACGATCGTGGGCAGGGCGAAGGGCAGGTCGATGAACGAGTTGACGATGCTCTTGCCGGGGAAGTGGTCGCGGACCAGGACCCACGCGATGATGGTCCCCATGACCACGTTGATCGCGACGACCACCAGCGAGACGCCGACGGTCAACTTCAGGGCGGCCATCGCCTGGGGGTTGGTGATGGCCCTCCAGAAGCTGTCCCACCCGTTGTCGAACGCGCCGTCCACCAGCGCGGCGAACGGGATCAGGACGATCACGCTCATGTAGAGCACGGCGAGCCCGATCCCGAGCGGGGAGGCAAGCCTCCCCGCACCGGGAACGGTCACGCGCGGGATGCGCGTGGCGACGCTGGAGCTACTCGGTGGCAATCCCCTGCCCTTCGAAGATCTTCGTCACGGCGCCGTTGTCCGGGTCGAAGAACTTCGTCTTGACCTCCGGCCAGCCGCCGAGGTCGTCGATCGTGAACAGTTGCTTCGGCGTCGGGTAGTCGAACTGCGCCGCGACGTCGGGGTCGGTCGGGCGGTAGCCGTTGTCGCCGAAGATCTTCTGCCCGTCGGGCCCGAGGGCGAAGGTCTCGAAGGCCTTGGCCACCTCGGGGTTCTTGGAGGTGTTGACCACCGCGACGGGGTTCTGGATCAGGATCGTCTGGTCCGGGATGACGTAGTCGATGTCGATGCCGGAGCGCTGCGCGGCGATCGCCTCGTTCTCGTAGGAGAGGAGGACGTCACCCTTGCCGGCCTCGAAGACCTCGAGGGCCTCGCGGCCGCTCGCCGGCTGCACGGGCACGTTCTTGAACAGCGCGTCGATGTAGTCCAGGCCCTGCTGCTCGGTCTTGCCCTGCTCGATCTGGGCCCCGTAGCCGGCCATGATGTTCCACTGGGCGGCGCCGGAGGTGAACGGGTTCGGGGTGATGACCTCGACCCCGTCCTTGGTCAGGTCGTCCCAGCCCTTGATCCCCTTGGGGTTGCCCTTCCGGGTGATGAAGACCACGACCGAGTCGCTCACGAAGCCCTTCTGCGGACCCGAGTTCCAGTCGGCGTTGACCAGGCCGGCGTCGACGAGGCGGGTGACGTCGGGCTCGAGCGAGAACGCCACGTAGTCGGCGTCGAGGCCGGCCGCGACCGCGCGGCTCTGCTCGCCGGAGGCGGCGTAGGACTCCTTGAAGTCCACGCCGGCGCCCTCAGGGGTCGCCTTGAAGGCGGGGATGACGTCCGCGTAGACCTCACGCGCGACGGAGTACCCGACGATCGTGAGCGTGCCCCCGCCGGACGCCGCACCGGAGGTGTCCGACGATGCCGCGCTGTCGTCGTCGCCACCGCAGCCGGCAGCGACCATCACCACCGCCGCGACGGCGATTGCGAGGAGGACGAGCCATCGAGATTTCTGTCGTACGATCACGCAACGCTCCTTGGTCGGACAGGGCCAAGCGGGTGAGTCGCCCTCCCCTCGTGGCCGCGAGGGGAGGGCGGTGCCATATGCATAGGCAGCGCTTATCCGATCGATAAGCGGCGGTAGCTTGGTAGGTGGCGGGGCCGATGTCAACCCGCCTCGGCGCTGTCGGTAACCTCCGTCGCGTGACGAACGAGTATCTGGGGGCGGGCGGCCGCCTGACGGGCGGCCCCGCGCCGGAGCTGGTGGGCTCCGGCTACGCGCACGAGGTGGCGCACGGCCCCCGCCTGGCGCGCGGGCTCTCGCGCGCCGACATGGCCCACGCCGTCGCGCTCGTGGAGGGCGGGGCGCTCGGCGGCGACGACGCCCGCGGCCTGCTCGCCGGGCTGCTCGAGCTCGACGCCATCCCGCCGGACGAGTTCCCCTGGGACCCCGCGCTGGGCGACGCGTTCAACTCCCGCGAGGCCCAGCTCACGGCGCGGGTGGGCGCGTCGGCGGCCGGGTGGCTCAGCGCCGGCCGCCCGCGCCGGGAGGCCTTCCGGGTGGCGCTGCGGCTGGTGGCGCGCGCCGGCGTGCTCGACCTCCACGACGCCCAGCTCGACCTGGCGGGCGCGCTCGCCGATCTGGCCGAGCGCCACGCGGGCGACCTCGCCGCCGACTACACGTACCTCCAGCCTGCGCAGCCCACCACGATCGGCCACCTGCTCCTGGCGTACGCCGAGCCGGCCCTGCGGGACGCGGCGCGCCTGCGCGCCGTGCACGGCTGGCTGGACCGGAGCGTCGCGGGGGTGGGCGGCAGCGCCGGGTCGCGGTGGCCGATCAGCCGCGAGCGGCTGGCGGAGCTGCTGGGCTGCGACGGCCTGATGGTGCACGCGAAGGACGCGATGTGGCAGTGGGACGGCTACGTCGAGCTGGCCTCCGCGGCGGCGACCGCCGCGACCCACGGGTCGCAGCTCGGGCAGGACCTGGAGATCCTGGCGAGCCAGGAGTTCGCGGCCGTCCGGCTCGCCGACCGCCACAGCCGCGCCAGCGCCCTGATGCCGCAGAAGCGCAACCCCTACGCCCTGGCCGTGGTGCGGACCCAGGCGGGCATCGCGGCGGGCGAGCTGGCGGGGATGCTCGTGACCCTCCACACCGGCTCGGCGCGCACCGACCACTTCCACCTGCTCAACGGCAGCGTCCCGCGCCTGCTGGACGAGTGCGTCGCGGTCGCCCGGCTCCTCGCCGCGGTGGTGGCGGGCCTGGAGGTCGAGCCGGAGCGGTGGGCGCGGGCGGCCCGCGAGGGGTTCACCGCGGCGGCCGACGTCGCCGACGTCCTGGCGGTCGAGGCGGGCCTCGACTACCGCACCGCACACCACGTCGTCGGGCGGGCGGTCCGCGACCTCGTGGAGGCCGGCCTCGCGCCGGACGCCCTCACGCCGGAGCGCCTCGCGGCGGCGGCGCAGGAGACGATCGGGCGGCCGGTGGCGATCGCCGCCGAGGTCCTCACGGCGGCGCTCGACCCCGCCGCGTGCGCGGCGGCGCGCCTCCAGACCGGCTCGTCTGCGCCGGGCGAGGTCGCGGCGATGATCGCCGCGGTCCGCGCGCAGGCCGCCGACGGCCGGGCGTTCAGCGCGGCGGCGCGGGAGCGGGCGGCCCGGGCCGACGCGGCGCTGCTGGCGCGGGCGCGGGAGCTGGCGGGAGGCTGACCACCTCCGTCCGGACGCGCAGCGCGTAGCGGCCGAGCAGGCGGAGCATGGCGGGGCCGGCGACGAGCGCCAGCAGGGCGGTGCCGACGCCGTGCGCCAGGTCGAACGCGAAGCTGCGGGCGGCCCACAGCGTCATCGAGGTCCAGGAGACGTCGGGGCCGAAGGACGCGAGGTCCCACAGGTTCATCCCCCAGCCGAAGAGGAACCCCCACGAGAGCCCCACGGCCGCGAGCCCCCAGCGGTTGCGGCAGATCCCGCGCAGCGCGGCGCCGCTCAGCCCGACGAGCCCCCACAGCGCCATCTGCGCCGGCGTCCACGGCCCCTGTCCCAGGAAGCTGTTGGACAGGAGGCCGGCGAGGGGGCCCACGGCGAGCCCGGCCCGCGGCCCCAGGGCGGCGCCCGTCACGAGGCACGTGAACGTGACCGGCTGGACCCCCGGGACCGGTGAGAACAGCACCCGGCCGGCGGCGGCCACCGCGCCCAGGGTGGCGACCAGCGCCAGCTCCTTCGGGCCGCCGCCGGTGCCGCGCTCGAGCGCCAGCAGGCCCACCGCCAGCAGCAGCGTCAGCACCACCACGACGGTGGCGGAGGGGCTCACGCGGCCACCGCCGGGCGCAGCGGCGCGGCCTCGACGCGGCCGTCGCGCAGCAGCAGCCGCCGGTCGGCGAGGGCGGCGGCGAAGCCCGGGTCGTGGGTCGCCACCAGCACGGCCGCGCCCTCGGCGGCGCGCCGGCGCAGCAGGGCGGCGAGGGCGGCCGCGCCCTCCGGGTCCATGCCGCGCGTGGGCTCGTCCAGCAGGATCACGCCCGGGTCGGCCACCAGGATCGCGGCGAGCGCCACCCGCTCGCGCTGCCCCACCGACAGGTCCAGGGGGTGGCGGTCGGCCAGCCCGTCCAGCCGCAGGTCGGCCAGCATCCGCTCCACGCGCTCGTCGCGGCCCGCGTGCGGCGCCCCGGTCCGGGCCAGGGCGAAGCCGACCTCGTCGCGCACGCGCTCCGTCAGGAGGTGGCGGCCCGGGTCCTGGCCCACCAGGCCGATCGCGGGGAACCGGTGCTCGGCGGGGAGGTGGGTCACATCGGCGCCGTCGAGCACCACGGCTCCGGCGTCGGGCCGGTGGAGGCCGGCGAGGACGCGCAGCAGCGTGGTCTTGCCGCTGCCGTTCGGGCCCGCCAGGGCCGTCACCTCGCGCGCGCGCAGCTCCAGGGAGGCGCCGTCGAGCACCGGGCGGCCGGGGTGCGACGCCCGGATGCCCTCCAGCCGCGCCCGCACCGGGCCGGCGGGCGGGGGCGCGCCCGGCGGGGGCAGGGCGTCGTCGGCGGGCGCGGCCACCCGCCCGCCCCGCAGCGCGACCACCCGGTCGGCGACGGGCCGCCCGCGCTCGTGGCGATGCTCGCCCAGCACCACGCCGGCGCCGGCGTCGGCGAGTCCGCGCAGGGCGGCGACCAGGGCGTCGGCGCCGGGCTCGTCGAGCTGGGAGGTGGGCTCGTCCAGCAGCAGCAGCGCCGGCCCCGGGGCGAGCACGGCCGCCAGCGCCACCCGCTGGCGCTCGCCGCCCGACAGCGTCCCGATCGCCCGGCCGCGCAGGTGGGCGGCGCCGGCGAGCTCCAGGGCCTCGTCGACACGCGCGGGGATCCGGGCGGGGTCCAGGCCGGCGCTCTCCAGGCCGAACGCCACGTCGCGCTCCACGCTCCCCAGCACCGCCTGGGCCTCGGGGTCCTGGAACACCATCCCAGCGGCGCGGCACACGCGGGCGGGCGCGGCGGTCATGGTGTCCAGCCCGTCGACCGTCACCCGCCCCTCGAACCGGCCGCCGTGGAAGTGCGGCACCAGCCCGCACAGGGCGCGCAGCAGCGTCGACTTGCCGCCGCCGGAGGGGCCCTCGAGCAGCACCACCTCGCCGCGCTCCACGCGGAGGTCGACGCCGTCGAGCGCCGGGTGCGGCGACGAGCCGTACCGGAACCGCAGCCCCCGGGTCTCGGCGAGCGTCACCGGCGCAGCACCCACGCCGCCGCGCAGAGCCCGGCCAGGGCGGCGGCGGCCACCGCCGACGCCGGGCCCCAGCAGCGGGTCGGGGGTCGGGTAGAAGCTGTAGTCGGCCAGGCCCAGGGCGATGGTCGCGCCGGCCAGGGCGCACATGGCCGCGCCGATCAGCAGCGCCACCACCTCGCGCGGGCGGTACGGCGCCTCGGCGACGCGCGTGCGCGGGCCGGCCCCGTAGCCGCGGGCGGTCATGGCCTCGGCCACGTCCAGGCCGCGCTCCAGGCTCGACCCGAGCAGCGGCAGCGCCAGCGGCGCGGCCGCCTTCGCCCGGGCGGTCCAGCGCCCGTCGGCCAGCGACACGCCGCGCAGGCGCGCGGCCTCGGAGATGGCGCGCGCGTCGCGCTCCAGCGTGGGCAGCAGCCGCGCGGCCAGGGCGCAGGTGAGCGCCGACCGCGGGGCCACGCGCGCCACCTGGGCCTGGAGGCGGTCCGCGTCCATGTGCGCCAGGAGCGCGCCCACCAGCGCGGCGACGGCGAACAGCCGCACCCCGGCCGCGAGGCCGGCCAGGACCTCCTCGACCGTGATCTCCGTGTCGATGAGCGTCAGGTCCGGCCCCTGCCAGATGATCAGGTCGCCCTCCGCCGACACGAAGGGGTTCATCAGCGCCAGGGTGAGGCCGCTGATCGCGCCGCCGATCAGGAACCAGCGGCTGGGGCGCCCCGGCGCCGACGCGAACAGCACGAGCGCGCCCGCCGCGAGGGCCATCAGCACCAGCGGGTCGTCCGTCGAGAAGGCCAGGACGATGGCGCCGGCGGCCAGCGTCACCAGCGGCCCGGGCGGGCGGCGCCCTGCGCTCACGCGGCCCGGCCGCCCGCGCGGAGCACGTGCCCCTCGCCGTCCAGCGCCACCGCGTACGTGAGCCGCACGAGGCCCGGGTCGCGCGCCAGCGCCTGCGCCGCCGCCTGCGGCCGCGTCCGCGTCGAGCCCCGCGACGACCAGCAGCGCGCCGTCCTCGGGGAGCGTCCCGGTGGGGACCGCGGCGATCAGCGCGCGGGCGCCGGGGACGGGGTGCGCGGCCCGCCGTCGGGGCCGATCGCCACGACCGCCCCGTCGGCGATCGTGACGGTGAGCCCGGCGCGGTCCGGGTCGGCCAGGGCGTCGCGCCACGCCGGGTCGCGCCGGGCGATGTCGTCGCTGGCGCCGACGCGCACCCGGAACGCGGCGTCGCCCTGCACGAGCCGGGCGCCCGCCTCGCCGAGGGGGGCGTCGAGCGGCGGGTCGGCCGCCACCTCGGCCCCGCGGCCGTCCGGGAGCGCCCACGGCGCCGGCCACGCGCCGACGACCGCCGGCGCCTCCTGGAGGTCGCCCCAGTCGCGGTGGTCCCACCACACCGCGTCCCCGTCGTGGACCTCCACCTCCTTCGCGCCCACCGACGACACCAGGCCGTTGACGTAGAAGAACCAGTCCCGCGTGCCCGAGCGGTCGCTGTCCAGGCCGAGCATCGACTGGACGAACGCCCCCGCGTACGCCGTCCTGACGTCGGTGGCGCCGCGCGTCGCGCGCATGACCGACTGGCCGGGCTCGACGCGGGTGCTCGAGCAGGTCCGCGGCCGCCGTAGTCGGCCGTCGCGACGAGCGTCGCGGCGGGGGCGTCGGCCGCCGGGGCGTCCTGCCGGCGCTCCTCGCAGCCCGCGAGGAGGCCGAGCACCACGAGCAGCGCCATGAGGGCGACCGGCAGGCGCACGCGGCGCCGGGACCGTCGGTGCACCAACTGCTCCATTCCTCGAAAGCGATGTCGGTGCTCGGGCGGAGGCAGGTCTCCTGGCTTCCGTTCGCAGCGGCGAAGCGCCTTCCCGGGGCATTCCCCCAGTGGCTGGCTTCACGCCCAGCCTCGCCGCTCCCGGTGACAGTGGCGGGACCGCGCCGGATTCGCACCGGCTTCCCTCGAGCGCCCTCGCGGGCGACCACCCACCCGAGACGCCCGCAGGCTACCCGGACCCCGGGTCGAGGTTCGAGCCCCCTCCGAGCGGGGGGGAAACCCCCGCTGACCGGCGGTTGACGCAGAAGTCGTCAGCGCCGTTCAATCGCCAAACTACAAAAAGCTGCAAACGAACGCAGACCTCCCGAAAGGACGTTCATGGCGTCACAGGACACCGCGCGACCGCCCCTCCCTTCGCCGATCGCCGTGGTGCCGTCCGCCGAGCCCATGTCCGAGGACCTCCTGACCCCCGACGAGGCGCGAGCGCTGGTCAACGCCTCGTCCAGCCGGGCACCCACCGGCACCCGCAACCGCGCGCTGGTCGCGGTGATGTACCGGTCCGGCCTGCGCCCGGGCGAGGCCCTCGCGCTCATGCCGTCCGACGTCGACCTGGACGCCGGCACCGTGCGCGTCCCGCCCCGCAAGGGCGGCCGGCGCCGGCTCACGGGGATCGACGCGGGCACCCGCGAGCTCATCCGCGATCTGGACGGCCCGGCGGGCGGAGCGCGGCATCGGCGACGACCGCACCCTGTTCTGCACGCTGGCCGGCGAGCCGCTGAAGGCCGCCTACGTCCGCGAGCTGCTGCCGCGCCTGGCGCGCAGGGCCCGCATCGCGAAGCGCGTCCACCCGCTGGCGCTGCGCTACGCGAACGCGGCCGAGCTGGCCGAGGAGGGCATGCCCGCGGGAATGATCGACCGGCACCTCGGGGTGGCCCCGGTCGGGGGCGCGCGCCGCTACCGCCGGCAGGTGAGCGACGGCGACGTGGCCGCCGCCGTGGCAGCCCGCCCGTGGAGCGTCTGACCGTGTGATCCGGGGCGGCTCGGCGGCCGTAGAGTGTCCTGGATGTCCGCCGAACCGCCGCCGAACGAGCTCGCCCGACTGGCCGACGAGGATCTCCTCACGCTGATCGAGCGGGGCGACGCGGAGGCGTTCGAGGTCGTCTACGACCGCCACTCCCGGGTGGCCTACTCCCTGGCGTTCCGCCTGCTCGGCGACCGCCAGTCCGCGGAGGATCTCGTGCAGGACGCCTTCCTCGCCGTGTGGCGCAACGCGGCGGCGTACACCCCGGCGCGCGGCAGCGTGCGCAACTGGCTGCTCTCCATCGTCCACAACCGCGGCGTTAACCGGCTGCGGACCCTGGCGGCCATGGCGCGCCGGCGCGACGCCCTGGAGCAGGCCGAGCTCCGGCGCCCCGACGAGGCCGACGCCGCCGACCTCGGCATCGGCCGGGCGATGGCGGGCCGGCTGCGCCAGGAGCTGAGCGAACTCCCCGGCGACCAGTTCGAGGTCCTCAAGCTCGCCTACTACGGCGGGTTCACGCACCACGAGATCGCCGAGATGCTCGGCCTGCCCCTCGGCACGGTGAAGAGCCGGATGCGCCTGGGCCTGGAGCGGCTGCGCCGCGGGCTGGGCGCGGCGGAGGCGGCCGCCACATGACGCGCGAGCACGACGCCCTCCGCGACCTGATCGCGCCCGTCGCCCTCGGCGCCGCGGCTCCGCACGAGATCGCCCGGGTGGAGGCGCACGCGGAGGAGTGCGCCGTCTGCGGCGAGCAGCTCGCCTCGCTGCGGGCCGCCGCGGACGTCCTGGCGATCGCGGTGCCCCAGCACGACCCGCCGCCGTCGCTCAAGGACTCGCTGATGGCGACGGTCCGGGCCGAGGCTGCCGAGCGCGCGGGCGAGGAGCCCGTCGGCCGAGCCGGCGGCCCGTCCGCCCCGCGAGGGCCGCCGCCGGTTCCTGGGCATCCCCGCCTGGCCGGCGGCTGCGGCCGTCGCGGCCATCGTGGCGCTGGTGCTCGCCATCGGGCTGGTGGTCAGCACCTCCGGCGACTCCGGCGGCGGCGCCACCACCATCGCGATGACCGCGAGTCCCGAGGCGCCGGGCATCACCGGCCGGGTGCTCTACGTCCCGGACGAGGACACGGCCGTCGTCAACCTGAGCGACCTGCCGCCCCTCCAGCCGGGCGACGCCTACCAGCTGTGGGTCATCAAGGACGGCACGCCGACCTCGGCCGGCCTGTTCGAGTCCACCGGGCCGGGCGGCCGCGCGGACGGTCGCGACCGGGCTCCAGGACGCCGACGCGCTGGCCGTCACCGCCCAGCCGGCGACGAGCCGGGCCGCGCCGCAGGGGCCGATCCTGGTGCAGGCCGCGCTCTAGGGCGCGAAGCGGGGCCCGGCCGGCTCGGCGGGCGCGGGTGCGAGCATCGGCGCGCTCTCCCGAGGCGGCGCCGGCGGCGGCCGCGGAGCGCGCGGCGCACGGCGCGGCCCGGTGGGAGTCCGCACCGCGGTCTCGAGCTCGACTCCGCGTAACGGTCCGGACGTGATACGAACGGCGGCCATGTCGGTGCAGTTCGCGCCGTCACCGGCCGATCCTCCCCGTGGCCGGCCAGGAGGAACCTGCATCGGCGAGCACCGATACATTCAGGCCATGTCGCGGATTGCCCACGGGGCGGGGGTTCTCGGGGGCCGCTTCCGGGTGGGCGCGGAGCTCCGCGGCGGCGCCGGCCGGGCCGTGTGGGCCGGTACCGAGGTCGCCGGCGGCCTGCCCGTGCGGATCGAGCGGGCGCCGGAGCGGGCGGTCTCGCCCGCCACGATCATGCGCCTGGAGCACGCGCGCGCGGCGCTGCCCGACGGGATCCCCGGCCTGGTCGCCCCGGTGCGGGCGGTGGGGCGCGAGGACGGGGGCATCCACCTGGTCACGGCGATGCCGCCCGGCGCCCCGCTCGACGGGCTCGCCGACGGCCCGCTGCCGCTGCCCGACGCCCTGGCCGTCGCCACGGACGTCCTGACCGCGCTCGCCGAGCTCCACGCGCGCGGCATCCTCCACCGCGACCTGGACGCCGCCGCGGTGACGCTGCGGCAGGACGACGCGACGCGGGCGACGATCACCGCCGCCGGGCTGGCGGCCGACGTGGCCCTGATCGCGTCGGTCACGGACCTCCCGGCCGACGAGGTGGCGCACCTGGCGCCGGAGGCGTCGGGGCTCATCGCCGGCGGGGTCGACGAGCGCTCCGACCTCTGGTCCGCCGGGGTCCTGATCCACCGCTGCCTCACCGGGCGCCCGCCGCGGGAGGCGGCGACGGCCGCCGAGCTGCTCCGCGAGACGCTGGCCGGCCCGGCGCCCGGGCTGCGCCGGCTCGTCCCCGACGCCCCGCGCGTGCTGGAGGAGGCGGTCGGGCGGCTGCTGGAGCGCGACCCGCGCGACCGCTACCAGTCGGCCCGCGCGGCGGCGGCCGACTTCGCCGCGATCGCCGCGGCGCTGGCGCGCGGCGACGCGCAGCCCGAGGTGGTGCTCGGCGCCCAGGACGACCGGACGGCGCTCACCGAGCCGGCGTTCGTCGGCCGCCGCGCCGAGCTCGCGGAGCTGGAGGCGCAGATCCGCCGCACCCGGCGAGGGCGGCGGCGGCCTCGTGACGGTGGAGGCGCCGTCCGGCGGCGGCAAGACCCGGCTGCTCGACGAGGTCGTGGGGCGCGCCGTGGAGGAGGGTTTGTGGGTGCTGCGCGGGGGCGCCGTCGACCAGGCCGCCGCCCAGCCGTTCCAGCTCCTCGGCGGCGTGGTCCGGGAGGTGGTGCGCGCCGCCTCCGCCGACGCGGTGCTCCACGAGAAGCTCACGGGCCGCCTGGGCGACGAGGCGGTGGCCGCCAGCGCCGCGATGCCGGAGCTCGCCGAGATCGTCGGCGCCAGGGACGAGGTCGGCCTCGGCCCCGAGCAGCACGCGGAGGCGCGGAGCATCCGGGCCCTCGCCGCCCTGCTCGACGCCCTCGGCGCGCCCGGGCGCGAGGCGCTGGTGATCCTGGACGACGCGCAGTGGGCCGACGAGGTGTCGCTGCGGCTCCTGGCCGCGTGGGCGCAGCGGGCGGCGCCGGACCGGCGGACCCTCCTGATCGTGGCGTTCCGCGAGGAGGAGGTGGCGGCGGACCACGCCCTCCGGACGGCCGGCGCGCGCGAGCACCTGCGCCTGCCGCCGATGGCCGCCGCCGAGGTCGCGAGCCTGGCCACGACCATGGCGGGGACGCTCCCGCCCGAGGCCCTCGACGCGGTGGAGCGGCTGTCGGACGGCAACCCGTTCATGGCGACCGCGGTCCTGCGCGGCCTGGTGGAGTCGGCGGCGCTACGGCGCGAGCGCGACGGCTGGCGGGTGTCGCGGGCGGCGCTCGCGGACGTGAGCTCGTCGCGCGCGGCGGCCGACGTGCTGCTGGCCCGGGTCGACATGCTCCCGGGCGCGACGCTGGCGCTGCTCACCGCGGGCGCGGTGCTCGGCAAGGCGTTCGAGATCGCCCTGGCCGCCGAGCTCGCCGCCCAGGATCCCGCCGACGCGATCGCGTCGCTCGCCGAGGCCCGCCGCCGCAACATCGTGTGGACCGACCAGGAGGAGTCCCAGGTCACGTTCGTCCACGACAAGCTCCGCGAGGCCCTGCTCGCGCGCGTCGAGCCCGAGGAGCTGCGGGCGCTGCACCGCGCCGCGGCCCGCCGCATCGAGGCGGCCCACCCGGACATGGCGTTCGAGCTGGCCTACCACTACGACGCCGGCGGGGAGCGCGACCGCGCCGTCCCCCACGCGATGCGGGCGGCGGCGATCGCCCGCGGGCGCCACGCCCTGGCGGCCGCCGAGTCGCACTACCGCATCGCGCTGGCCGCGCGAGGCGCACCTGGACGAGGCGGGGCGCCGGGCGCTGGCGAGCGGCCTGGGCGACGTCCTGATGATGAGCGGCGGCTACGAGGAGGCCCAGGTCCACCTCGAGCGGGCGCGCGACGCTGTCCGACGACCCGCTCGCGCAGGCGGAGGTCGACGGGCGCCTCGGCGAGCTGGTCTTCAAGCGCGGCGACGTGGAGGCGGCGATCGAGGCGTACGAGCGCGGCCTGCGCCTGCTCGACCAGCGCGTGCCGCGCGGGATGGGCGGCTTCCTGCGCCAGGCGCTCCGCGAGGTGGCGGTGCAGGCGGGGCACACGATCGCCCCCGGGGTGGCGGTGGGCCGCCGCGACCCCATCCCGGCGGAGAGCCGCGAGATGCTCGCCGTGCGGCTCTACAGCCGTCTCGCCTACCCGTACTGGTTCGGCCGGGGCGCGGTGCAGACGCTGTGGGCGCACCTGCGCGGGATGAACCTGGCCGAGCGCTACCCGCCGACGCCCGAGCTGGCGCAGGCCTACTCGGAGCACGCGCCGGTGATGACGGTGCTGCCGTGGTTCTCGCGCGGGCTCGACTACGCCGACCGCAGCCTGGCGATCCGCCGCGACCTGGGCGACGTGTGGGGGCAGGGCCAGTCGCTGCACTTCCGCGGCGTGGTGCTCTACGGGGCGTCGCGGTTCGACGAGTGCATCGCGAGCTGCGAGGAGGCGGTGCGGCTGCTGGAGCGCACCGGCGACCGCTGGGAGATGAACACCGCGTCGTGGCACGTCGCGATCTGCGAGTACCGCCTCGGCGACCTGGGCGCCGCCGTCGAGCGGGCGCGCGAGGTGCACCGGGCGGGGCGCGAGATCGGCGATCCGCAGGCCGCGGGCATCTCGCTGGGCATCTGGTCGAAGGCGTCGGGGGGCGAGGTGCCGGCCGACCTGGTGGCCGCGGAGCTCGCGCGGGGCGGTGCCGACGTCCACACGCAGGCCGAGCTGGTGCAGGCCGAGGCGCTGCGGCTCATGGCGGCGGGCCGTCACGGCGCGGCGGCGTTGACGCTGCGCCAGGTCCTGCGGACGGTGGAGCGCCGCGGGTTCCGCCAGGAGTACGTCGCGCCGCTCGCCCCGTGGCTGGCGACGGCCCTGCGGCTGCGCCTCGAGGAGGGCCCGGCGCTCAGCCGCCCGCGCAGGGCGCTCGTGGCCCGTCGGGCCCGGGCGGCGAGCCGCCGGGCGATGTTGTGGAGCCGGTCGTACAAGAACAACCTGCCCCACGCGCTCCGGGAGCGGGCGCTGATCCTGGCGCTCACCGGGTCGGGCGGCCGGGCCGACCGGCTCCTGGATCGCAGCGCCGCCGAGGCGGAGCGCCAGGGCGCCGCCTACGAGCTCGCCCTCACCCGTCACGCGCGGGCGCGCCTGGCGGCCGACCGGGGCGACGCCGGCGCGAGGGAGGCGCTGCGCGAGGCGGCGCTGGAGGTGGAGCGGCTGCAGGGCACCGCGGGGGTCGACCCGCGGGCGGCGGCGGCGCTGTCGCTGGCGGACCGCTTCGACGCGGTGCTCGTGTGCGGCCGGCAGATCGCGGCGGCCCTCACCCCGTCCGCGGTGGTGGAGGCGGCCCGGTCCGCGGCGATGGTGCTGCTCCGCGCGGAGCGCACCGACGTGACGGAGGTGACGACGGGCACCACCGCCGGGCCGCCGGCGCTGTGGCCCACGGGGGAGGCCCCGCCCGACCCGGACCGCCTGCTCAGCGGGGAGCCCCTGGTGGTGACGCCGGCCGCCGGCGGGTCGCACATGTACGTGGCGATCCACGCCGACGGGCGGCCGGCGGCGGTCCTGGGGGTCCACCACACCGCCGTCGCGGAGCTGTTCGGCCCGGAGGAGGTGCGGCTGGCGGAGTACATCGCCACCCTCACCGGCGCGGCGCTGGAGAACGCGGCCACGACCGCCCAGCTGGAGCACCAGGCGTTCCACGACCCGCTCACCGGGCTCGCGAACCGGGCGCTGGTGCTGCGACCGGCTCACGCAGGCGCTGCTGCGGGCGGAGCGACGGCAGGAGGAGCTGTGCGTGATGCTCCTCGACCTGGACGACTTCAAGACCGTCAACGACAGCCTGGGCCACGCCGCGGGCGACCGCCTGCTCGCCCTCGCCGCGGACCGCCTGCGGGGGGTGCTGCGGCCCACCGACACCCCGGCGCGCCTCGGCGGCGACGAGTTCGCGGTGCTGCTGGAGGACGCGGACGTCGAAGCGGCGGCGGCGGTGGCGGACCGGATCATCGAGGCGTTCCGGGAGCCGTTCGACGTCGGCGGCCGCGAGGTGTTCGTCTCCACGACGATCGGCATCGCCCCGGCGACCGCGGGCGAGCGGAACGCCGAGGCGCTGGTGCGCGACGCGGACGCGGCGATGTACACGCGCGAAGGCGCAGCGGCAAGCGCGGCTACGCGGTGTTCGTCCCCCAGATGCGGACGGCGGCGATGGCGCGGCTGGAGATGGAGTCGCGGCTGCGCAACGCGGTGGGTCGCGACGAGATGGAGCTCGTGTACCAGCCGATCGTGCGGGTCGGCGACGGGCGGCGTGGTGGGGGTGGAGGCGCTGGTCCGGTGGCGCCACCCGGAGCTGGGGCTCCTGGGGCCCGGCGAGTTCATCCCGCTGGCCGAGCAGACCGGCCTGATCGACGAGATCGGCGAGTGGGTGCTGCGCACGGCGTGCCGCGACGTGGTGGCCCTGGCGCGCGGCGACGGCGGGGAGCCGCCGGCGGTGACGGTGAACCTGTCGCCCCGGCAGCTGCGCAACCCGGCGCTGGCGGAGGTGGTGGAGGCGGCGCTGCGCGACACCGGCCTGCCGCCGGAGCGGCTGGTGCTGGAGATCACCGAGACGGCGATGGCGGCGGACACGCCGGGCAACCTCGCGTCGCTGCGGGCCCTCCGGCGGCGGGGGGTGCGGGTGGCGGTGGACGACTTCGGGTCGGGCTACTCGTCGCTCGGGCAGCTCCGCCGCCTGCCGGTGGACATGCTGAAGATCGACCGGGAGTTCCTGGCGGAGGCCCGGTCCGCCCAGGCGACCGCCCTGCTGCGCGCGGTCGTGGAGCTGGGCAACGGCCTGGGCCTCACGGTGGTGGCGGAGGGGGTGGAGCGGCAGGACCAGCTCGCCCTGGTCCGCGGGGTCGGCTGCGCGCTGGGGCAGGGGTGGCTGTGGGCGCGGCCGATGGGGATCGCGGACGTCGCCACGCTCCTGGGTCCCTGACCGGCAGCGGGATCCGTTACCCCCGTGGCCTCACGCCCGGTCCTGGTTCTGCCGAAGATGACCGCGTGCAGCCGCGACGGTCCAGCGCCGAGGAGACCGGCTACACCCTCAGCCAGGCCGGCCGCCTGATCGACGTGCTGGAGGAGTGCATGGCGGCACGCCTCACCCCACGGCGGTCCGGCTGGTCCACGGCCACCCACCTGGGCTGGGACCTGGAGCGCCACTTCGGCGTCCGCGCCCCCGTCGAGGCCATCGAGCGCGCGATGCGCGCCCTGGTGAAGCGCCGCGTCGTCCGCCTCACCGCCGACGACTCCGGAACCGTCTGGTACCGCCTCCGCGAGAGCTGACCGCCGTCAGCGGGGGTCGACGTCGAGGCGGTAGCCCATGCCGCGCTCGGAGCGGATCATCTCCTTGCCGAGCTTGCGGCGCAGGTAGCCGATGTAGACGTCGACGATGTTCGAGCGGGGGTCGTGGTCGTAGCCCCAGACGCGGTCGAGGATCTGCTCGCGGGAGAGCACCTGGCCGGGGTGGCGGAAGAGCATCTCCGCGAGGGCGAACTCGCGGGCGGTCAGCTCCTCGGTGCGGTCGCCCACGTGGATGCTGCGCGTGCGCAGGTCGAGCCGCGCGTCGCCGGCCTCCAGCACCGACGGGCGCCTCCGTGCCGGCGCGCAGCCGCGCCCGGATCCGCGCGAGCAGCTCCTCGAAGCGGAACGGCTTGGTCACGTAGTCGTCGGCGCCGCCCTCGAGCCCCTCGACGGTGTAGTGCACGCCGTCGCGGGCGGTCAGGATCACCACGGGGCGGTCATGCCGCGGTCGCGCATCAGCCTCAGCACCTCGATGCCGTCGATGTCCGGGAGGCCGAGGTCGAGCACCACCAGGTCGAACCGGCCGCTCGTGGCCATCGCCAGGCCGGACTCGCCGTCCGCCCGCGACCGCCGTCGCGAAGCCGTTGGACCGCAGGCCCTTCTCCACGAACGAGGCGATGCGCTCCTCGTCCTCGACGATCAGGATGCTGCTCATGACGGACCTCCTCCGGTCGGCGCCGCGGCCGGCGGGTTGACCGGGATGTCGATGGTGAAGACGGCGCCGCCGTCGGGGTGCTGGGCGAGCTCGACGCGGCCGCCGTGGCCCTCGGCGATCGCGCGGACGATCGTGAGGCCGAGGCCGGCCCCCTCGCGCGGCGCTCACCCGACCCGCGGGCGAAGCGCTCGAAGACCCGCTCGCGCTCCTGGACGGGCACGCCCGGCCCGGTGTCGCGGACGGTGAAGCGGGCGCGGCCGTCCGCCACGGACGACGCCAGGATGATCGCGTCCCCCTCGCCGGTGTGCTGCACCGCGTTCTGGGCGAGCTGCACGAGCGCCTGGGTGAGGCGCTGGCGGTCGGCGACGATCACGCCGCGGCCGGCCCGCTCGACGCTCCAGCGCCGCGGCGCCAGCGCCTGCGCCTTGGCCGCCACCTCCTGGGTCAGTGCCGCGACGTCCACCGCCTCGTAGTTCAGGAAGTCGGGGCGCTCGGAGCGGGCGAGCACCATGACGTCGTTGACGATCCGCGCCATCCGGTCGAGCTCGTCCATCACCAACGCCATCGTCTCCTCGCGCTCCGCGGGGTCGTCGCCCATCAGCTCCAGGTGGCCGCGGACGATCGTGATCGGCGTCCGCAGCTCGTGCCCCGCGTCGTCCAGGAACTGCCGCTGCGCGGCGAACGCGGACTCCAGGCGGTCGAGCATCTCGTTGAACGTCCGCGCCAGCTCCGCGACCTCGTCGTCGCCCGTCGCCCGGGATGCGGCGGCTGAGGTCGGTCTCGCTGATCTGGTGGGCGGTCTGCGTCACCGCGTTCACGGGTGCGATCACCCGCTGGGCCGTCCGCCACATGAGGAACGCGCCGAGCAGCAGCACCACCAGCCCCACCCCGGCGAGGCCGCCGGTGATCGTGCCGAGATCGCCCGTCTCGAAGTCGCGGAAGACGGCCACCACGAACGCGCCGCGCTCCGCCCCTTGGCCGACGGGCACCGCCAGGTACTCCACGTCGCCGCCGGGCGTGCCGACCCGCCCGCGCTGGCGTGTGGTGACCGACCCCCAGCGCCGCGTGAACTCCGCGTCGGTGTCCAGCCGGTACGGCACCGACTGGCGGCTGTGGAGGAACGGCCGGCCGTCCACGTAGGCGACGTACGCCTCGCCCTCGGCGGGGACGTTGCGCGAGAGCTGGACCTCCAGCAGGCGCCGCACGTCGTCGCCGAGCGGCCGGCCGGAGACGGGGTCCTGCTCCTGCTGGAGCCGCTGGAGCTCGTCGACCTCCTGGGTGAGGACCCGTTCGATGCGGTCGTCGATCTGGCGGACGACGACCTCACGGGCCACCAGGATCGAGCCGGTGGTGGCCAGGGCGAGCAGCGCGACGGAGGCTGCGACCACACGGAAGCGGACGCTCGCCAGGAGCAGCCTGAGGGTGCCGGCTCGGATGTGAGCCTGCTCCTGACGTTTCGCGAGGTGCTGCGGGGTTGACGAGGCCAAGGCTAGGTCCGGCGCGTGAGCCGGAGGTGAGAAGGGGATGAGGTGGCGCTCATGGTTGGGCGGCCGGGGCCGCCCACGGAGTATCCACCGACCGGCGGCGCAGCGCCGGTCGCGCTACTCCGGCCGGAGCCGGCCGCGGTCGCGGGGACTGACGGAGAAGATGCTCAGGCCGAGCGGCGAGACGGTGTAGCCGTCGCGCATGAAGGGCCACACGCGCCACGCGTAGCGCGCGCCGCGGACCAGGCGGCCGGGCGGGATCCGCACCCGGTTGACGCGCGGGAAGAGCGACGCGACCTTCGCCGGCTCCGCGCCGGCCCGCAGGCGGAACACCTGGACGTTGTAGAGCCGGGCGCTCGTGATCGCGGGCCAGCGCAGCACGGGGCGCCGGGTCGCCACCACGCCGTTCAGGCGCGGCACCAGGCGGCCGGCGTTCCGGGCCGGCAGGGGCCGCTCGCGCGTCGCGACCACGACGGTCGCGGGCGGCACCACGGGCGCGGCGGGCGCGGCCGGCCCGGGCGGCGCGGGCACCGCCGGCCCGGGCGCGGTGGGCGCGACGACGAGGAACGACGTCTCCGCCGCGACCGTGTTCCCCGCGGCGTCGGCGGCCTCCACGCGGAACGTCGCCGGCCCCGGGCGCGACGTGTCCAGCAGGCCGCCGGACGCCACCGGTCCGGCGCAGCTGACCGCGCCGGCGCACGAGTACTCCGCCACCGCGCTGCCGCCCTGCGGCACCGAGAACCCGTTGACGGGCCGGACGATGCGGACGGTCGGCGGGGTCCGGTTGACCACGAACCTGCGCCGGACGGGGAACAGCAGGTCCCGGTCCAGCGCGGTGATCCGGAAGGTGCCGTCGCCGGCGGGCGCCGTCACCGTCACGGGGGACCGCCCGTTCCCCGACCGCGTGGCGGAGGACCCATCGCCCCCCGGCTCGATCTCCTCGAGCGTCCAGGTGATCCGCCGGTTGCCCTCGTCCGTCGTGAGGACGTACCGGACCTCGGGGCTCCCGGCGTTCCAGACGTCCGCGTCGGACCCGCTGATCACCGGGACCGCGCCCGCAGTGGCGGCCAGGCCGAGCGTCGCGCCGCCGGCGACGGCGCACGCGAGCACGCGCGAGGCGGGTCCGCGCCGATCCGCCCACACCGACCTCCGCGCCGGGTCCCGCCGCACGTGTCCTCCTCGCGTCGCCGCGAGGATCGCCGCATGCGCCCGCCCCGCGCAACGGGGTTCGGGTCCCCGGGCACCGTCGCAGGACGTTTCCGCAAGTCACTCGATGCGGTGACGCAGCTCGCGCCGGTCCTTATGCTCCGGTGACATGGCGATTCAGCGGATGGACAACGTCCTCATCGTCGTCGAGGACCTCGAGGCGGTGAAGGCGTTCTTCGCCGAACTCGGCATGGAGCTGGACGGCGAGACGACCGTCGAGGGGCCGTGGGTGGACCGCGTCGTCGGGCTCGACGGCGTCCGTGCCGACATCGCGACCATGCGGACCCCGGACGGCCACGGCCGGGTCGAGCTGTCGAGGTTCCACACGCCACCGGCGGTCAGGGCCGAGCCGGAACCCGCGCCGGCGAACACGCTGGGCATACGCCGCATCATGTTCGCCGTCGACGACATCGACGACACCGTCGCCCGCCTGCGCAAGCACGGTGCCGAACTCGTCGGCGAGATCGCGCAGTACGAGGACATCTACCGGCTCTGCTACATGCGCGGGCCCGAGGACATCGTCATCGGACTAGCCGAGAAGCTCACCTGAACTCCGCGTGCGATGACGCCGAATGTTCCGGTGACACGTCACATTCATGTTGAGTAGCGGACCGAGGCGCTTTGGCCACCGTAACGGCCGCGCCTCGCGAGATGCACTTGACCGTCTCGTCGCCGGGGATAATGTCCGGCGAGTGACGTGGAGTGAGCTTCTCGCCCTTTGGCGCGCCGATTTCGCGAGGCGCCCAGCGCAGCGTCGCATGGACCGCATTCGGGATCCCGCGGTCCGCTATGTGATCGTCCTCCGAGCGGCCACATTCGTGCGCCGGAAGGGCTTCACGCCGTTGACGTTGCTCTTCGGCCTGTGGCTCGCGCGAGCGAAGTGGCGATTCGGATTCGAGTTACATCCCGATTCTTCGATCGGGCCGGGCCTCTACCTCGGGAATCACCCCGGCGGAGTGGTGGTGAATCCGGACGCGCGGATCGGCGCCAATTGCAATCTGGGGCATGGCGTCACGGTGGGACAGGTGAACCGCGGCGAGCGCGCGGGAGCCCCGGTGCTCGGCGATCGCGTCTGGGTGGGTGCCGGAGCGAAGGTCCTCGGTGCCATCACGATCGGAGACGATGTGCTGATCGCGCCGAACGCGGTGGTCGTCTGACGACGTGGAGTCCCACTGTGTCGTGGGAGGCATTCCGGCGAGGGTGCTGTCCAGGGACGGCTCGTCCGGCTACGTCAACGACCTCGCGGCCCGCCGAGGGGAAGACGGATAGCGGAGGAGGGACTCGAACCCCCGACACGCGGATCATGATTCCTCCGGAGCGAGTACCGCTGAGCACGGTGGTGTCTGGTGACCCAGGCGTGACCCCGGCTGGGCACGCCGTCGAGGCGCGGCCCCGGCCTCGGGCGTTGGCGGGCCGTTGGGGTTCACGGCGCCGGAAGGACATGAGCGCCTACGGGCGCCACTCCAGCTTCGTGGTCATCACCGACCTCCCGCTTCGGCGCCCGCGATGGCGCGGACGCGCAGTGGCGTGAGGCCAACCACCCGCCCCACCTCGTCGTCGGCGACGCCCGCCGCGCACGCCTCGCGGATCAGCGCGTCCCGGTGGGCCAGCGCGGCGTCGTGCTCCCTGCGTGCCCACCGCTCACGCTCACCGGCTGCGGCGAGCGCAGCAGTGACCTTCGCTCGGTCTGTCATCACCATTTCCCCCACAGTCCGCGCCAGAAGCCCGCGCCCGAGGGCGCGGCCCACCAGCTTGTTACGAGCAGCCGCTCGCGGTCGCGTCCGGCGGCCACGACAATCGCGGCCTTGCCTTGAGAGATGGTTCCTACGGCGACGCCGAAGTCGTCGCCTACGGGCACCGAGCCACCGAGCGCGCCGCGGAGCTGTCCGCTCGGGTGGCCGCAGGCGCGGCACCCGTCGCCCGCCTCCTGCCGGAGCAAGCGCTCGACCGGGGTCGGCCGACTCGTGCGCCTCGAGCCTTGCTTCGCCACAGTCTGTGACCCCTCCCGTGACCCCCCGGCCCATCAGCCGCCTGAGCGCTTCTGGCGCGGAGCTGGACAGGCGCCGTCAGCAGGCGATCCGGAGGTAGCGGAGGAGGGACTCGAACCCCCGACACGCGGATTATGATTCCGCTGCTCTAACCAGCTGAGCTACTCCGCCGCGTGGCGGCCGGGGGGCCGCGACGAGAGCCCAGTAGCGGATTCGAACCGCTGACCCCTTCCTTACCATGGAAGTGCTCTACCGGCTGAGCTAACTGGGCGGGCCGCGCCAGTCTAGCGAACGTCCCCGGGGGGCCGAAAGGCGCTCCCGGTGGCCGGCCCGCGCGGGGCCTAGACCAGGTTCCGTTCCTTCGCGGCGGCGAGGGCCTGGACCCGGTTGTGGGCGTCGAGCTTCGTGAAGAGGGCGCGCGAGTGGCTCTTCACCGTGTTCGGCGACAGCCCGATCTCGTCGGCGATCTCCTGGGTGGTGAGGCCGCGGGCGATGAGCAGGAGCACCTCGTGCTCGCGGGCGGTCAGGGCGCCGTCGCGCCGCGCCGGCGCCGCGGCGCGGCAGCATCGCCCCCGCGATCCGCGGGTCGATGACCGCCCGGCCGTGGACCACCTGCATCAGCGCCGCCAGCAGGTTCTGCTCGTTGACGTCCTTGAACAGGCACGCCGACGCGCCCGCCTTCAGGCACCCGCGCACCGCGAGCTCCTCCGGGTGCGCGGTCAGGATCACGATCGCCGTCTCCGGGTGCCGCTCCTTGATGCGGGTGCAGATGGTGGCGGCGGGGAGGTCCGGCAGCCGCAGGTCCAGCAGCAGCGCGTCGGGCCGGTACTGCTCGCAGCGCAGGATCGCCTCCGCGCCGGTGCGCGCCTCGCCGACCAGCTCGAAGAAGCGGCTGCCCGACAGCAGCAGCCGCATCCCGCTGATCACGATCGGGTGGTCGTCGGCCACCACCACCGTGTGGGCCTTGCCGGACGCCGCTCACACCAGGGGGATGCGCGCGCGCATCGTCGAGCCGGTGTCCTCGCCGCGCGCGAGGCGCGCCTCGCCGCCGACGCGGGCGATCTCCTCGCGCAGGATCCCGAGGCCCAGGCCGTTGCCGCGCCGGCGGAGACGCCTGCACCCCGACGCCGTCGTCGTGGATGACGAGCTCGACCGACTCGGCGGCGAAGGCGAGCGTCAGCACGACCTCCGTGGCGCCCGCGTGGCGCTCCACGTTGCGCAGGCCCTCCTGGGCGACGCCGATCAGCAGCTCCTCGCGCGCGCCGTCGAGCTCGCCCGGGCTCGCCGATCACCAGCAGGTGCGCGGGGACGCCGGTGCGCTGGGTGAACGCGGCGGCGTCCTCGCGCAGCTTCACCGCCAGCGCGCCGCCCGGCGCGGACGGGCGGTCGAGGGAGCGCAGGGTGGAGCGGAACGCCGCCGACGCCCCGGCGATCTGCTGCTCGAGGCCGGTCAGGTGGGTCACCAGGTCGGCGCCGCCGGCAGCGGGCGCTGGCCCGGGCGCAGCTGGGCGGTCATGCCGATGCGCGAACAGGCGCTGGCCGAACTCGTCGTGCAGCGCGCGCGCCAGGCGCCGCCGCTCGCGGTTGGCCGGCGACCTCCTCCACGCGGGCCCGGTCGCGCGCGGCGGCCAGGGCGGCGCCGGCGTAGGTGCAGAGGCGGCCGAGCGCCTCGACGACGCCCTCGCCGAACGGGCCGTCGCGGCGCAGGCCGCAGTGGAGCACCCCGCGCACCTCGCCGCCGAACGACACCGGGACGCCGATCAGGGCGCCCAGGCCCTCCTCGGCGCCCACCAGCTCGGCCAGGGCGGCGTCGCAGCCCTCCAGCGGCAGGCGCGCGCCGGTGATCAGGCGGCCCGCGGTTGCCGAGCACCGCCTTCATCTCGAGACGGTCGAAGCAGTGGTGCAGGTTGCACGGCTGGGGGTGCGCGCAGCCCGGTGGCGCGCAGGGAGAACCCGACCACGTCCACCGCGATCAGGCGGCTCGTCTCCGACACGGTCGCCCACGCGATGCGCGACACGACCAGCTGGCGGAACAGCCGCTGGCCCGCCGCGTCGGCGCGCCGCAGCAGGTTGATGTCCGCCGGCCGCGCGGCCATCGTCCGCGACGGTCCGGGCCGCGTCCTGTCGTCTGCACCATCCCCCCTCGGGCTGAGGTGCAGTGAGCATACGGCGGCGACGCCCGCCCGTGCGGCGCGACTCACACGATTCGGGTGAGTTCTCCGCCGGCAGGTTGCGATGGTTCGGACGCCCGCGCGGCCGAGCCGCTCCGCGGCGCGGGATCCCGGCGGAGGCGCGCGCATCGCGGTGTCGCGACGGCCCCGATCCGGCTTGCCGCTCCCCGCGGGGCTCCGGATCATCGAGCAAAGACCGGCATTCGACGAGAAAGGAACGACGCATGCCCGAGACGATGAGCGCCGCGGTGTTCAAGGACGTCCGCGACATCCACATCGAGGAGGTCCCGGTCCCGAGGTGCGGGCCGACCGACGCGATCGTGAAGATCACCACCACCACGATCTGCGGCACCGACTCCCACATCTGGCGCGGCGAGTACCCGGTGGCCCCGGGGCGGGTGGTCGGCCACGAGCCGGCCGGCGTCATCCACGAGGTCGGCGAGTCGGTGACCGGCTACGAGGTGGGCGACCGCGTGGTGGTCGGCGCGATCACCCCGTGCGGCACCTGCTACTTCTGCCAGTCCGGCGACTTCTCCCAGTGCGCCGGCTACGAGGACCAGTGGGGGATCATCGGCGGCTGGCGCCTCGGCAACTCGATGGACGGCGTGCAGGCCGAGTACTTCCGCGTCCCCTACGCCCAGGCGAACCTGGCGAAGATCCCGGAGGGGCTCTCCGACGAGGAGGTCCTCTTCGTCACCGACATCGCCACCACCGGCATCTCGGCGGTGGAGACGGCGAACGTCCAGCTGGGCGACTCGGTGGTGGTGTTCGCGCAGGGGCCGATCGGCCTGTGCGCCACCGCCGGCGCGCGCCTGCGCGGCGCGGGCCTGGTGATCGCGCGTCGACTCGAACCCGAAGCGGCTCGAGATGGCGAAGGAGATGGGCGCCGACGTGGTGATCGACTACACGCAGGAGGACCCGATCGCCAAGGTCAAGGCGCTCACCGAGGGCCGCGGCGCCGACGTGGCGATCGAGGCGCTCGGCATCCAGGAGACGTTCGAGAACTGCCTGAAGGCCGTGCGGCCCGCGGGCATGGTCTCGTCGCTCGGCGTGTACGGCGACAAGGTGACGATCCCGCTCGAGCCGTTCATCTACGGCATCGGCGACATCGACATCCGCACCACGCTCTGCCCCGGCGGCAAGAAGCGCCTGCTGTCGCTGATGACACCTCGTGAAGAACGGGCGCCTCAACCTGCAGCAGCTCATCACGCACCGGTTCGACCTCGACGACATCGAGGACGCCTACTCCCTCTTCTCCAACCAGGAGGACGGGGTCATCAAGGTGACGGTCACTCCGTGAGGCACCGCGCATGGGCGGCGGCGGCGCTGGTCGTCGTCGCCCTCGCGGCCGCCGGCCTGCGGCGTCGCGACGACGACGCGGCGGCCGAGGCCCGCCACCACGACCGAGGCCCCGGCCACGACGCCGACGACCACGCCCCGGCCACGACGGCGCCGGCGACGACCGCTGAGGCGGCCCCGCCGGGCCCGGCAACGTGGCGGCGGGCAAGGTAGGTGTTCAGCGCAGAACTGCGCGGGATGCCACGCGGGCCTCGGCACGAAGCCGGGCTACGGTCCGAAGCTCGCCGGCAAGGGCCTGTCCGAGGCCGACGATCCGCACCATCGTGAACGAACGGCGGCAGCCTGATGCCCGCGCGGCCTCGTCGAGGGGCAGGACCTCGCCGACGTCGTGGCCTACGTGTCCAGCCTGCAGTAGCCCGTCCGGGCGAGCCCGTTCGGGTGAGCACTCACCCGAACGGGGGGCCCGCCGATCTCGGCGCCGGCCCGCTGAGATCCCGCTTCCTGAACGGGATCTCGAGCGCCGATCCGTGGCGGGCGTGCCGATGCAGGGGGTTTGAGCGCGCCCGTCGGCCGCGCCGTAGCGTCGCCCCGACTCCCCCCCGACATCCCGGCAGCGGAAGGATGCGGCATGGCTGAGCTCGACCCGGTCGCGACGGCGGCCACGACGGACGGTGCGGCGCGCGCGCGTGCTGCTCGGCGCGCGCGCTCTGCGCCGTCGCCCTCGGCGGCGGCCTGGTCGGCCTGCGGTGGCGACGACGACGACAGCGGCGACGCCGCGACGGCGCCGCCGCGTTCCCCGACGGGCACCCCCGCGGAGGTGACCGACGCGCGCGTCGGCGTTCCCGTCGCCGAACGCCAACTACAACAACACCCGCGCGGTCGGCGGGAAGATCGACGCGTCCAACGTCGCGACCCTCGAGAAGGCGTGGTCGGTGCCGCTGACCGGCGAGAGCACGTTCGGGGTCTTCTCGGCCAACCCGATCGTCACCGACGACACGGTCTACCTGCAGGACATCGGCTCCAACGTGCAGGCCGTCGACCGCGCGACCGGTGAGGTCAAGTGGACGCACAAGTTCGACAAGCCGACGACCGGCCCCAACGGCGTCGCGATCGGCGGCGGCATGGTCGTCGGCGGCACCGCCACGAGCGCGTTCGCCCTCGACGCGGACACCGGCGAGGTCAAGTGGGAGAAGAAGATCATCCGCCAGACCAGCGAGGGCGTGGACATGGCCCCGCTGATCTGGAACGACACGGTGATCATCAGCTCCGTGCCGGGCGCCTCGCTCGCCAACTTCTACGGGGGCGGCGGCAAGGGCATCGTCTACGCGCTCGACCTCGCGACCGGCGAGGAGAAGTGGCAGTTCGACACGACCACCGACAACCTCTGGGGCAACCCGAAGGTCAACACCGGCGGCGGCCTCTGGCAGACGCCCTCGGTGGACGACGAGGGCAACGTCTACATCGCGGTCGCCAACCCGGGTCCGTGGAACGGCACGAAGGAGTACCCCGAACGGCACGAGCCGCCCGGGCGACAACCTCTACACCAACAGCCTCGTGGTGCTCGACGGGAAGACCGGCGAGGTCAAGTGGCACTACCAGGCCCTCTCCCACGACCTGCGCGACTGGGACCTGCACCTCGGGCCGATCCTCACCGACTTCACGATCGACGGGAAGGAGACCCCCGTCGTGGTGCTGAGCGGCAAGCTCGGCACGGTCTACGTCGTCAACCGCGACACCCACGAGCTGATCTGGAAGAAGGACGTCGGCAAGCACACTCCCGAGGCGCGGCGCGGACGGCGACGGCACGACCCTCCAGGGCACCGACGTGACGAACGCGACGGCCGATGAGGACGGCCCCGACCGCAACGCCCCGTTCACGAAGTTCCCGGTCACCGTCTACCCCGGCTGGCTCGGGGGCGTCGAGACCGCGATGGCGGTCTCGGACGGCGTCATCTACGTGCCGGTCAACAACCTCTGCGCGGTCTACCTGCGCCAGGGCAACTTCACCGAGGGGTCGGAGCTCTGCGACTTCGCCACCAGCTCCGGCGAGCTCGTCGCCCTGGACGGGGCGACCGGGAGACCAGCTCTGGAAGACGGACCTGGACACCCAGAACTACGGCGGCGCGACCGTCGTCAACGACGTCGTCGTCACCGTCACTTCGACGGCGTGATCCACGCGCTACAACAAGACGGACGGCACCGAGGTCTGGACCGAGCAGCTCCCGGCCCAGTCCAACTCGCACCCCGGCGATCGCCGACGACATGGTCGTCGCGGGCGCCGGCTTCGCCTCGTCGAAGGAGATGAGCCCCGGAGGTGGTCGCCTACAAGCTCCCCGAGTAGGCGTCACGCCGGCCCGCGGACCCCGGCGCCCCCGGGTCCGCGGGCCGGACGTCCCTTTCACGACACGCGAGGTGGACGTATCCTGCCGCCGCGCCCCTTCCCGACCACATCAGCGCCGGATTGCGCGGCGGCGAGGCCCAGACCGGTGGGAAACCCGTCTATCGCCTGAAGGGGGAGATCGACATGAGCGCCGCCGAGGCGCTCCTCGTGCGGACCACCGAGCTCGCCGCGGCGCAGGAGGGCGATCTGGTGCTGGACCTCGCCGAGGTCACGTTCATCGACTCCGCCGGCATGAGGGCCCTCCTCATCGTCCGCGAGAACCTCACGACGGACGGCCGCGCCCTCCGGCTCGCCAACGTCACCCCCGAGGTGAAGCGCCTGCTCGACCTGGTCGGCCTCACGGGTGTCCTCAGCGGGGACGAACCCCCCGGCTGACCCGTCGCCCGGGCGCCGAGAGCAGGTGGAGAGCGAGGCGCGGTCGCGGAGGTCCGGTCCCCCCTCGGCCGCTCCGGTGCCTCCACCGTGGACACACGACCTCGGGGGGATGCCACGCGACGGATGCGACCTCGCTCCCCGACTACCTCCAACGCAGCCGGGGGCCAGGGGTCGGGCTGATCCTCGACATCGAACCTCGCGAAACCGCCGGAGCCGCCCCGCCGGGCGCCACAGTGCGCGCCAGTGGGCCGTCGCCGGCGCCACGCCCTTGTATCGCCGGACGGAGAGGGCCAGTGTGGTGGTACGAGCGTGAGCGTGGTCGGGCCGCCCGGTCCGGCGCTTGCACGCTCGCACCGTGGGACGAGAACGTGATCGGGATGCATCGGCGCCGGCAGGTCAGCCACGCACCCGCCTCCTGTCGGGCCGAAGGCCCGGGGAGCGAGACGGAGTCGCCGCACGGCGCCTCGTGGCTCACCGGAGCGGGCACCCGAAACGACGTCCGGGCCACGCCCACCGTCCCAACGCGCGCCGTGAAGCGGCGCACCAGCGCTGGTCGTTTCGACCAGGCGAGAACCTGCACCGCGCCCCCAGGCGCGGTCGCCGCAGGGAGATGAGGCCTATGGATGCGGCCATACCGGGCGGTTCCTCCAGCTGAACGTGGCAGTTGGGGGGGTCGTCCGCGAAACCCCGAGAGCAGGTGCTCGCGCAGGCGCCGGGAGACGAGGCCGCCGAGCGCGGGCGCCGACGGAGGAGTGCGTGAGGGGTCGTCCGGGCGAGTCGCGCCGGGCGACCCCTCAGCCGATGCGCTGCGGCGCGGGGTGCGCCGTCCGCTCAGAGACCAGTGGGATCCCGGCTCGTGAAGCGGGATCCCATGGAGATGGGGGGAGGAGGGTTCGAACCTCCGTAGGCGTAGCCGGCGGTTTTACAGACCGCTCCCTTTGACCGCTCGGGCATCCCCCCGGGGTCGAAGCGCCGGGTAGGGTAGCAGCCGCTCCGGGGCGCCCGCGGCGGGGCGGCTCAGGCCTCCGCGCCGGCCGGCGCGGCGTCGGCGGGCTCGAAGCGGTAGCCCACCCCGTACAGCGTCTGGACGTAGCTGCGGTCGGGCTGCGCGGCGGCAAGCTTCTGCCGCACCTTGCGGACGAAGACGTCCACGGAGCGGTCGCCCCGCATCATCTCGTAGCCCCACACCTCCCGGTACACGCGCTCCCGCGCCAGGGGCTTGCCCTGGGCGCGGGCGAGGGCGTACAGCACGTCGAACTCGCGCGGCGTCAGGCCCACCGACGTGCCCTCCACGAACGCCTGCACCTGCTCCGGGTCGATCCGCAGACCGCCCGCCTCGATCGGCTCGTCGCCGTCGGGCCGCCGGTGCGACTCCACGCGCCGCAGGTGCGCCTGCACCCGCGCGAGCAGCTCCTTCATCGAGAACGGCTTGGTGACGTAGTCGTCGGCGCCCATCTCGAGGCCGTGGACGCGGTCGAACTCGCTCGTGCGGGCGCTGCAGACGATCACGGGGACGCGCGGGTCCTCGCGGCGGAGCTCCTCCGTCACCCGCCACCCGTCCATCTGCGGGAGCATCAGGTCCAGGATCACCAGGTCGGGGCGCTGCTGGCGGAACAGGCGCAGGGCCTGGGCGCCGTCGCCGGCGCGGAGCGTCCGGTAGCCGGCCCGTTCGAGTGAGTAGGCGACCGAGTTGGCGATCGCCTCGTCGTCCTCCACGATCAGGACGGTCTGTGGAGCAGCCACGCCGCGATTCTAGATCAGCCTCGCCCCGAGCCGTCTCGACTCCTGTGGGGCGGCGATATCGTCCGCCTGTGACGGCCGCGAGGGCAACGTCGTGACGGGAGCGGTCCTCGGCGACCGCTACCAGCTCGATCACCTGATCGGACGCGGCGGCATGGCCGCCGTCTGGAGCGCCACCGACACCGTCCTCGGCCGCCCCGTCGCCATCAAGCGCCTCCACCCCGGGATGCTCGCCGACGAGGAGCACGCGGAGCGCTTCCGGCGGGAGGCCCTCCTCGTCGCCCGCCTCTCGCACCCCAACCTCGTGCGCCTGCTCGACCGCGGCGAGGACCCCGAGGGGCCGTACCTGGTGATGGAGCTCGTCGAGGGCGAGAACCTGAAGAGCCGCATCCGCCGCGAGGGCGCCCTGGAGCCGGACGAGGCGGCGCGCATCTGCGGCTGCGTCGGTGAGGCGCTGGCGTACGCCCACACGCAGGGCGTCGTGCACCGCGACATCAAGGCCCAGAACGTCCTCCTCACCGCCGACGGCGCGGTGAAGCTCGCCGACTTCGGCATCGCCCGGGTCATCGAGTCGGAGGACGGGGAGGGGCTCACCCGCACCGACATGCTGCTGGGCAGCGCCGACTACCTCTCGCCGGAGCAGGCGGACGGGCGGCCCGTCGACGCCCGCGCCGACGTCTACTCGCTGGGCATCCTGCTGTACGAGTGCCTCACCGGGACGCTGCCGTTCAAGGGCGAGGGCTTCGTGGCGGTCGCGATGAAGCACTGCTCCGAGCCGCTCCCCGACCCGAGGGTCGCGCGGCGTGACGTGCCCGATCACCTCGCCGCCGTCGCGATGCACGCGGCGGCGAAGGAGCCCGACGACCGGTTCCCCGACGCCACGTCCATGGTCGCGGCGCTCGACGGGCGTCCCGGCGGCACGGCGGTGTTCACGATGCCGCCCCTGCCGCCGGAGGGCGACGAGGGCGACACCGCCCAGCACCCCCGCCGGCGCCGGCGGCGGATCCTCGCGTGGGCGCTCGCCATCGTGGTCGTCGCCGCGATCGGCGTCGCCGCCTTCGCGATATTCGAGCCGGTCGGCGACGAGGGCGCGCCGCCCGCGCCCGCGGCGGTCCCGCTGACCCTGTCGGCGGTCCGCGACTACGACCCGCAGGGCGACGACGGCCAGGAGCAGCCGGCGCTGCGCGGCTACGCGATCGACGTGGACCCGACAACCGGTCAGCCGAACCCGGCGACCGCCTGGTACACGGAGCGCTACTTCGGGGACCCGGCGTTCGGCGGCACCGGCAAGACCGGCGTCGGGCTCATCCTGCGGCTCACCGCACCGGCGGTCGCGACCCAGATGGTGGTCAGCTCGCCGACGCCGGGCGCGCACTTCCAGGTGCTCGGCCCGCTGGTCGGCGGGCGCCGCCAGATGCTCGCCCAGGGCACCTTCTCCGGCGAGGACCAGGTGGTGAAGCTGACGCCGGGGCCGCCGGCCGAGGCGTACGTCCTGTGGATCACGTCGCTCGTCGAGGACGGCGAGGGCGGCTACTCCGCGGGCGTGGGGCAGGTGGAGCTGCGGGGGACGCCGAACGGGGACTGACCGTGTCCGTGACCTGGGAAGCGAGCCTGGATGACCTCGAGCGCCGGCTCGCCGCCCAGGGCGGGCGTGGCCGGCGCCTGTCGCCCCGCACGCAGGGGGCGTACCTGGCCGACGCGCGGCGGCTGGCGGCGTGGCTGGAGGAGCACGGCGTGGCCGGGCCGCGAGGCGGTCGGGCCGTCGGCGCTGGAGGCGGCGTTCCGCGGCCTGGAGTGGTCGGCGGCCACCCGCGCCCGGGCGGTGACGTCGGCGCGCGAGTGGCTCGCGCCGCTCCATCCGCCGGGCCGCTCCCCCGCCGAGCTGATCGACCGGCCGCGGCCGGCGCCGCCGCCGGTGCCGCGCCTGTCGCAGGCCGACGCGGCGGCGCTGGTGGACGGCGTCGGCGCGGGCGCGGCGCAGACGCCGGTGGCGCGGGCGCTGGCGCTGCGCGACCGGGCGCTGGTCGAGGTGCTGTACGGGTCGGGGCTGCGGCGCCAGGAGGCGTGCGACCTGGTGCTGGCCGGGCTCGACTTCGAGCACGAGGCGCTCCGGGTGGTGGGCAAGGGGGGCGCGGCCCGGACGGTGCCGCTCACCGAGCCGGCGGTGGCGGCGCTGCGCGCGTGGCTGCGCGACGGGCGGCCGCGGCTGGTGGCGGGCCGGGCGCCGGTGGCGGCGGCGCGGGCGCCGGTGTTCGTGTCGCGCGGCGGGCGGGCGCTGGACGGCTCGACGGTCTACCGGATCGTCGCGCGCGAGCTGCGGGCGGCGGGCCGCGCGGGCGGGCCGCACCTGCTGCGCCACGCCGCCGGCACCCATCTGCTGGAGGGCCCGGGCGGCGAGGGGGGCGCGCACCTGCGGGTGGTCCAGGAGGTCCTCGGGCACGCGAGCCTGGCGACCACCCAGCGCTACACCGGCGTCACCACCAAGACGATGCAGGGACTCCTGCGCAAGGGGCACCCGCGGGGGTGACGGCGCTCGTCGATCCGGACGGGTTCGGCCGCCTGGCGGGCGCGTTCCTGGCGACGCGGGAGAACCGGAACACCCGGTCGGCGTACGCGCGGGACCTGGTGGCGCTGGCGGACGCCCTGGGGGTGCCGCCGGCGCCGGCGGACGCGCCGGGCTTCGGCGTGGAGGACGACCCGGGCGCGCGGGCTGCCGCCGTGGCCCTGGCGGCGTTGCCGGTGGAGTGGTGGCAGCGGTGGCGGGACGGCCTGCCGGGGCGCCTGGCCACGCGCCGGCGGCGGGTGGCGGCGGCGCGGGCGTTCTGCCGCTGGTGGTCGCGGGCCCTGGCGCTGGAGAACCCGGTGCGCGACCTGCGGCCGCCGGCGGCGGCGGGCGAGGGCGGCCAGGACCGGATCGGCCGGGAGGTGGTGGCCCTCACCCCGGCGGAGGTCCGGCGGATGTGCGAGGCGGCCGCGGCCCCGGGACCCCTCGGCGCGCGGGACAGCGCGCTGATCGAGGTGCTGTACGGGTGCGGCCTGCGGGCGAGCGAGGCGGCGGGATTGGACCTCTCGGCATGTCATTTGGACGATCCGGAGGATCCGTTCCTGCTGGTCCGCGGGAAGGGCGACAAGCGCCGGGCGGTGGCGGTCCCCCGCGGGGCCCTCGCGGCGCTCACCCAGTACCTCCGCGTCGGCCGGCCCGAGCTGCGGGCCCGCGACCGCGCGCCGCGGGCCGACCAGGCGCGGCACCGGGATGCGGACGCGGTGTTCCTCAGCGGCCGCGGTCGCCGCCTGGGGCGGGCCGGCGTGTGGCGGATCGTGACCACCGTCGCCGACCGCGCCGGCCTCCGCGCCGACGGCGCGAGGGTCTTCCCGCACGCCCTCCGCCACTCCTGCGGCACGCACCTGATCCAGTCCGGGGTGGACATCCGCTACGTCCAGGCCCACCTCGGCCACGCCTCCCCCGTGACGACGGAGGTCTACACCCACGTCACCGCCGCCCACCTCCGGGAGGACTTCGACCGCGCCCACCCCCGCTCGAGGCGGACGGCTCCGGGGTAGGCGTCGCCCGCGCCTTCGTCCCCGGGGGCCGGATTGCCGGCAGGGACCTGGTGGTGTCGCTGCAGACGGTGTGGGGGGCGGCGAACTGCCTCACCGCCCGCCGCTCCCGGGCCCTGGTGCTCTTCCAGGCGGCCCTTCGCTCCGCCGACCGCAGCCGCGGCCTGCCTGGCTCCTACTCCTGGCGTGAGCTTCGCCGGGAGGCGGAGGGCCGAGCCACCCGGCAGGGAACCCGAGCCGCCGAGCGGCGGCCCGCGGGACTCCGGTCTAGCGCTTCCTCACCGTCACGACGACGACGGCGCGGTCCTTCAGCCCGTCGCCGATCAGGACGGCCTGGACGCGGTAGCGCCCCGGGCGGGTGTCGGTCGGCAGCCGGACGACGACGTCGCCGCCCGTCGGGCCCGCCAGCTTCTTGATCGCCCGCAGGCCGCCGCCCGCGACCGGCGCCATGGTCAGCACCGCGCGCCCCGGTCGGTCCAGGCGGACCTTCACCCGGTTCGTCCCCGCGGGCGCCAGGGAGAGGCCGCCGGGCATCGGCACCGGGAAGTCGGCGCCGGTCACGGAGATGTTCGGCGCGGCCCGGAACGCCCGGTACTGCGCCACCCACGCCCGCGCCGCGGCCGGCGTGGTCAGGCCGTAGGCGGCGGGGCCGTTCGCCAGCAGCGCGCGCCCCGCGACCGTCGCCCGCAGGCGCGCCCAGACCTCGGGCTGCCCCGCGCCGGCGTCGGGACCCAGCATCACCCGCAGCTCGCCCCGGCCGGCGGGCCAGCGCGCCGCCCAGCGGGTGGGGTGCATCGCCATCTCCCGGGCCGGGAACGGCGACATGTCCCCGCGGTACGTCAGCAGGTACGTGGCCCGCCCCTTGCTCACCGCGTCCATCAGCTGGCCGAGCGGCGCCGGCAGCGCCGCGCGCGGGTCGGCACGGCCCACGCGCTCCACGAACGACGGCGCCGCGTAGAACATCACCCGTCCCGCGTCACCCCCCAGCTGGTCCATCGCCTGGGAGAGGGCGGAGGCGGAGCCGGCCGTCCACTGGCTCGGCGTGATCTCGTCCACCGCCACCAGGCCCCCCACGTTCTGCTGGTGCCAACCGGCGCGCAGCATCGCGGCGATCCGTCCCGGTGACTGCCCGGCAAGGTCCCGGCCCCGCACCTTCCCGACGACACGGGCGCTCGGCCAGCGCCCATCCGGCGTCAACGGCGCCTGCCGCAGCGTCGGCCCGTCCAGCGCGTCGTGCGCCGCGGCCGCCGGCTCCTTCGTGAGGTAGAGGAGCGGCGCATCCGCGCCGGCGCCCGTCGCGGGGAACGCGACCAGGGCGAGCGGCGAGAGGGCGATCACCGCGCGCGCGATCGCCGTCCGGAGGTGGGCACGGTGCCTTCGGAGCATCGAGATCGCGAATGGAAGCACGCGATCCACCGGTGTCCTTCACCGAAAACGCAACCCTTACAAACTCGGGTCCGCGGCGGTCAGGTGCGGGTGCGCCTCCGGTAGCCGCGTCCATCGACCCACGACTCCAGGATCAAATGATCGCCGGAGTCGGCGAGAGTGACCACCGTGACCTCGGTGACGTCGGCGCGGAAGAGGTGGGACGGACCGGGCGGGGCCTGGCCGTAGATCGCGATGATCTGCGCAGCGTCGGCCTCCTCGACGGTCCCCGAGACGGTCGCGTCGCCCTTCCAGTCAGGCGGGTCGTCGCTGCCGCTGTGGAGCGCGAAGCGGGGGTCGCGGAGCAGGTCGAGCGCCTTGTTCGACCGGTACATGCTCCCGAACCACAGCTCCCCGCCGTCGAAGCGGAGCTCCGTGCCGCTGATGCGGGGGGAGCCGTCGCGGCGGATCGTCGCGAGCGTCCGGTGGGTCCGCGCCTCCAGGAACCCCCGCGCCGCCGCGGCCAGCTCCGGCACCTCCCGCTCCACGTCCTCCCAGCGCGGCATCGGCTCGTCGCTCCTCCCGCTCAGCCCGGGGACGCCGTCAGGGAGCCGACGCCGCCGACCGTCGCCAGGAGCGACAGCACCAGGCTGCCGAGGACCACACCCGTCAGCGCGAAGCCGCGCCCCGTGAGCCGTCCATCGGACGCGCGGATGTCGCCGAGGGCCAGCACGCCGTACGCGATCGCCGCCCCCGAGGTGATCACCAGGACCACCCCCGCCGCGCCCAGCGCCGCCGAGATCGACGAGGTGCGCGCCTTCACGAGCTCGCCCCGGCGGCTCGCCGGGATCTCGGGTGGCGGGGCGGCGAGCGCGACCATCCGCACCCCCACCAGCGTCACCACCACCGCGATCAGCGCCAGCCAGAACGCCATGATCAGCAGCACGCCGCCCGCCTGGAGGGTCACGTCGGCGTCGTCGGCGAACTCGTCGGCCGTGCGGGCGGAGATGACGAGGAGCGCCGACAGCAGCGCCACACCCGTCGTCACGACGAGCGCGAGGAGGTGCTGCCACAGCACCCGCTGTGCCACCGCGGCGATGATCACGACCGCCCCGATCGCCGCGCCCACACCCACCGACGTGCCGACGCCCGCGGTGAACTCCGCGCCCGGGGGGTCCGCCGCCGGCCCGGTCACCACGTCGAAGAAGGGGGAGAGCGCCAGCAGGATCGCCGCGGCGGCGCCGAGCGAGAGCCCGGCCCGGATCGTCCTGATCGCGCGGCCGTAGCCGTCTTGGGTCATCGCGGCGACACTAACGGGGCGGGAGGGGGATCGTCCTGGGCCGGATGCCCCCGGATCCCACCTCCAGCACGCCCACGCTGGGCCGCATCGCCTCCTCGCCCAGCTGGGTGCGGAACCGGCGCACCGCGCGGTCGGCCACGCCCTTCGCGCCCGCCCGCGGCTCCCCGCCGCCCTCCAGGCTCCCCCAGGGGCACACCGCCCCCGGCGAGAACAGCAGGACGCCGCCGGCCTGCGCGGCGACGGGCTCGTGCCAGTGCCCGTAGACGATCGCGTCGACCGGCCCGAACCGCCGCCGCAGCGCCCGGCCGATCCCGGCGCGGTAGCGCAGGTTGCGCCGGGCGGCGACCGACGCCGTGACGACCGACGCGTCGATCGGCCCGAACCGGTCCCCGTGGGTCAGCCCGATCCGGTGGCCGCCCGCCACGACCACCGTCGCGCGCGGCAGCTGCAACCCGCCGAGCCGGTCGTGGTCGCCCCGCACCGCCACCACCGGCGCCACCTGCTCCAGCTCCTCCAGCACCCCGGGGACGCTGAGGTCGCCGGCGTGGAGGATCAGGTCGCAGCCCTCCAGCGCCTCCAGCACCGACGGTGGGAGCTCGTCCAGGTACTCGCCGACGTGGGTGTCGGCGACGACGCCGACGCGCCTCAGCAGCGGTACTGGCGCGCCTCGTCGGCCCGGGCCACGCCGAGGTCGATGAGCCGGGAGACGAGCTGCGGGTACGGGATCCCGGCGGCCTCGATCAAGCGCGCGTACACGCTCGTGGGGGTGAAGCCGGGCATCGTGTTGAGCTCGGAGAGCAGCACGGTGCCGTCCTCCTCCAGGAAGAAGTCGACCCGCGCCAGCCCGTGGCAGTCGACCGCCGCGAACGCGCGGACCGCCAGCGCGCGCGCCGTCTCGGCCGCCTCCTCCGGGATCTCCGCCGGCACCTGCAGCCGCGAGCGGCCCGGCACGTACTTCGTGTCGTAGTCGTACCACTCGGAGTCGAAGGTGATCTCGCCGACGGGGGAGGCGAACGGGACGTCGCCGTCGAGCACGCCGACCTCGATCTCGCGCCCGCGGATGCCGCGCTCCACCAGCGCCTTGCCGTCGTGGTGGAAGGCGAGCGCCAGGGCCGCGTCCAGGCTCCCCGCGTCCGGCACGGGGCTGATCCCCACGCTCGACCCGAGGCGCGCCGGCTTGCTGAACGCCGGGTATCCGACGCTCTCCGCCACCCGGGCGCGCACCGCGTCCGGGTCGCGCGCCCACTCGGCCGCGGTCACCACCGCGTGCTCGGGCGTGGGGATCCCCGCCTCGGCGAGGAAGACCTTGAACATCGCCTTGTCCATCGCGACGGCGGAGCAGGCCACACCGGCGCCGACGTACGGCACCCCCGCCGTCTCCAGCGCCCCCTGGATCGTCCCGTCCTCTCCGTGCGGGCCGTGCAGCACCGGGAACGCCACGTCCACCGCCCGCGCCGCGCCGCCCGCCAGCGACGTGAGGCAGCCCACGCCGTCGCTGCCCGCCACCATCGCGACCGGCTCACCCTCGACGCTCCACACGCCGTCGGGCGAGATGAGCACCGGGATGACCTCGTCGCGCGCCGGGTCCAGCGCCGCGATGACCGCCTCGGCCGACGCCAGCGACACCTCGTGCTCGCTGCTGCGCCCGCCCATCAGGACCGCCACCCGGCGCGTCATCCCTGGTCGCCCTGGTCGCCCTCGCCGGCGGACGGCGGCGGGGCGGGCACGGCGGCGCCGCCCGTGTCCGCCGCCGGGCCGTTGCTGACCGTGATCGTGATCGTGGTGTCGCGCGCCACCTGGGTCCCCGCCGACGGGTTCTGGTCGATGACCGTGCCGACGGGCTGGTCCGACTCGGCCGTGTCGCTGACGACCTGGAAGCCCGCATTCTTCAGCTTGAACGTCGCGTCGGACGCGAGGTTGCCGACCACGTCGGGCACCTCGATGGTCGAGGCCGCCTGGGCGATCACGATGTTCACGCGCGTCCCCGGGTCGACCTTGGCGGTGGCCGCCGGGTCCTGCGCGATCACGGTGCCCTCGGTGCCCTCGCTCGGCTGGAAGGTGACCGACCCGACCTCGAGCCCCGCGCCCCGGATCTTCCCCTCGGCGGACGCCTGGTCGAGGCCGCGGACGCTCGGCACCGTCACCTGCTCGGGGCCGGTGGACACGACGATCGTGACCTCGCTGCCCTTCTGGGCCTGCGCGTTCGCCGCGGGGCGCTGGCTGATCACGACCCCCTCGTCCACCGTGTCGCTCGCAGACTCCTCGACCTTCACGGCGAATTCCTCGGCCCGCAGGGCCGCCGTGGCGTCGCTCTGGCTCTGACCCACCACGTTGGGCACGGCGACGTCGCCCGGCCCGGAGCTGACGCGCAGGATGACGGTGTCGCCCTCGTGCGCCTCCTCGCCGGCGGCGGGGTCGGTGTCGATCACCCGTCCCTGCTCCACGGTCGGATCCGTGACCTGGCGCACGTCCACCTCGAGCCCGAGGTTTCGCAGGGTCGTCTCCGCCTGCGCTGCGGTCTGCCCCTGGACCGGCGGGATCGTGACGGCCTTCGCCTCGTCGCCGGTGAAGAAGACGAACGCGGCCGCGGCGAGGGCGACCAGCAGCACCAGGATCCCCGCGATCACCGGCCACCGCCGGCGCCGCGGCGGGGGCTCCGGGGGCGGCGGGGGCGCGACGCGGGTCGCCGCGGTCGGGGGGCCCATGACCCGCGTGGGCGGCCCCGCGACCGGCATCATGCGGGTGGTGCCGCCCGAGCCGTCGATGGCGGCGCGGGCCTCGGCCAGGGCGCGGCTCATCTCCTCCGCGGTCCGGTAGCGCTCGGAGGGCCGCTTCGCGAGCGACCGCATCACCACCGCCTCCAGCTCGCGGGGGACGCTCGGCTCCACGATCCGGGGCGACACCGGCTCGTCGCTGATCTGCTTCATCGCCACCGCGACGGGCGGTCCGCCGTCGAACGGCACCCGGCCGGTGAGCATCTCGTAGAGGACGATCCCCACGGCGTAGGTGTCGCTGGCGGCCGTCACCTCGTCGCCGCGCGCCTGCTCGGGCGACAGGTACTGCGCCGTGCCGATCACCGAGCCGGCCTCGGTCATGTCGCTCTCGGCGCCCGCGCGGGCGATGCCGAAGTCGGTGACCTTCAGGTGCCCGTCCTCGGCCACCAGGACGTTCTGCGGCTTGACGTCGCGGTGGACGACATCGCGGCGGTGGGCGGCGCCGAGCGCGGCCAGGATCTGCTGGGTCGCGTCGATCGCCTCGGTCGCCGGGAGCGGCGCGCGGCTGCGGATGACCTGCTTCAGGTCGGGGCCGGCCAGGAACTCCATGACGATGTAGTAGGAGCCGTCCGCCTCGCCGCGGTCGTACACGGCGACGATGTTGGGGTGGTTCAGGCCCGCCGCCGCCGATGCCTCGCGGCGGAAGCGCTCCACGAAGTTCGGGTCGGACGCGTAGGGCTCGGCCAGCACCTTCACCGCCACCTCGCGGTCGAGCAGGCGGTCGTGGCCGAGGTACACGCGCGCCATGCCGCCCGCGCCGAGTTGGCGCCCCAGCTCGTAGCGGCCCCCGATGAGGTCCCCCGGCTGGAAGCTCATCGCACGTCGATCGCTTCGGAGATGACCTTGGCGGCGATGGGGGCCGCCTCGGCGCCGCCGGTGCCGGACGTGTCCTCAACCACCACCGCCACGGCGATGGTGGGCGCCTCGGCGGGCGCGAACCCGATGAACCAGGCCTGGTTGCGGTTCGGGTCGTCCGACTCGGCCGTGCCGGTCTTGCCGGCCACGTCGACGCCCGCCGCGGACAGGTTGGCCGGCGTCCCCGTGCCCTGCTCGACCACCGACTGCATCATCCCGGTCATCTCCGCCGCCGTCGTCGCATCCATCACGTCGCCGAGCTCCTTGGGCCCGGCGGTCTGGACGACGTCGCCGCCGCGGTCGCGGATGCGGGTCATCAGGTGCGGCGCCATGAGGGTGCCGCCGTTCGCCACGGCCGCGGCCACCATCGCCATCTGGAGCGGCGTCACGGTGAGGTTCTCCTGGCCGATCGCGACGCGCGCCACGTCCATGCCCTGCTGCCCGTTCGGCAGCAGCTTCCCGTCCTTGCGGCGGCCGGAGGGCAGCACCTCGTCGCCCGGCAGGTCGATCGGCGGCGTCTCCCCGAAGCCGAACTTCGTCATCTGCTCGCCCATCGTCTCCTGGCCGAGCTCGTCGCCGATGCGGGCGAAGGTGGTGTTGATCGAGTTGGTGAGGGCCGTCGCCAGGTCGTGACGGCCGTACACCTCGCCGCCGAAGTTGCGGATCGGGCCTCCCGGTGTGCTGTACGAGCCGGTGTCGTCGAAGCTCGAGTCGGGGGTGAACTCGCCGCTCTCGAGCGCGGCGGTCGCGGTCACCACCTTAAAGGTCGAGCCGGGGGGATAGAGGCCGGACGTGACCCGGTCGACGAAGGGGCTGCCCTCCGTTGGGATCGCGTCGTAGTCGGTGACGGCCTGTTGCAGGTCGAACGCCGGGTACGACGCGAGCGCCAGCACCTCCCCCGTGCGGGGGTCGATCGCCACCACCGCGCCGCGCCGGCCGGCGAGGCCCTCCTCGGCCGCCTGCTGGATGCGCGTGTCGAGGCTCAGCGTCACGTCGGCGCCGCGCTTCTCCTTCAGGTTGAGCCGCTGCAGGAGCGGCTCGGTGCCGAACGATCCGGAGAGGTAGCGGTTGTACGTGCTCTCGATGCCGGTGCGACCCTGCGACGAGCTGGCGTAGCCCACCGCGTGCGCCGCCAGGCTGCCCTGCGGGTAGACCCGCTCGTACACGCGCCGGCCGCGCACCCGCACGGCGCGGCTCGCGGCCAGCACCTTGCCGTCGGCGGAGAGGATGCGGCCGCGGTCGATGAGGCGCTCGGCCTCCAGGGTCTGCTGGTTCCCGGGGCGGTCCTTCAGGCCGTCCGCGGCGACCACCTGCCACCAGCCGAGCATCAGCAGCAGCAGGCCGAAGCCGCCCGCGAGCACGAGGTAGAGGCGCCGGATGGAGCGGTTCACGCGCGCGCCTCCTCGAGGGCCGCGGCCTCCGCCTCGTCCTCGACACGCCGGCGCCGGCCCGCGGGCGGCAGCCCCCGGGTGCGCGTGCGGTGGCTGATGACGAGCAGCATCGCCACGAGGACGAAGTTGGTCACGATGCTGGACCCGCCGTAGCTCATGAACGGCAGCGTCACGCCGGTGAGCGGGATGAGGCGGGTCACGCCCCCGATGATCAGGATCGCCTGGAGCCCGATCGCCGCGGTCAGGCCCCCGGCCAGCAGCTTCGAGAAGCCGTCCGGGGCCTGGGCGGCGATCACGAACCCGCGGGCGGTGAACACCAGGAAGCCGAGCAGCAGCCCGATCCCGCCGACGTACCCCAGCTCGCTGGCGACGGCCGAGAACATGAAGTCGGTCTGGAGCGCCGGGATGACGGTCTGGCCGTTGTCGAGCACCAGGAAGCCGCGGCCGAGCCCCGGGCCGAACACGCCGCCCTGCGCCATCGCGTACAGCGACTGCACCAGCTGGTAGCCCTGCCCCTGCGGGTCGTCGAACGGGTGGAGCCAGTTGTCCACCCGCGACTGGATCCGCGGCACCGCGGCGTACACGAGCGCCGATCCCACCAGGAACACCCCGATGCCGAAGAGCGTGTACGCCGCCCGGCCGGTCGCCAGGTAGATCATCGCCAGGAAGATCCCGAGGAACAGCAGCGCCGTGCCGAAGTCGTTGAGGATCGCGACGAGGAAGAGACAGGCGATCAGGAACAGCAGCACCGGCCCGAGGGCGGCCATCGGCGGCGCCGGCACCCCCATCACCCGCTGGGTGGGGATCGCCAGCAGCTCCCGCTTGTCGCGCAGGTACGCCGCCAGGAACACCACCATCAGCACCTTGGCGACCTCGCCGAGCTGCACGGTCTGGCCGCCGCCGATCTGGATCCAGAGCTTCGCCCCGTTGATCCGGGTGCCGAACACCATCGTGATCACCAGCAGGCCGACCGCCGCGAGCCCGAGCAGGTACGTGTACCGCTCCAGCACCCGGTGGTCGGGCAGCAGCACGAGGGTGGCGATGAACGCCACGCCGCCGACGGCCACCCACACCGCCTGGTCGGCCGCCAGGGCGGGGTCGATGCGGTACAGCTCCACCAGGCCGATCGCCACCAGGAGCCCCACGACGGGCAGCAGGTAGGGATCGGCCTGCGGCGCGCGCAGGCGCAGGGCCAGGTGCATCGCGATGAACACCGCGAAGACGCCGATCGCGCCGGGCAGCGGGCCGAGCTCCATGCCCTGGTCGACGCGCGCGCTGGCGACCGACGCCATGCCGAGGACGCCCAGGACCGCCACCGGGATCAGGAATCCCAGCTCTCGGGTGCGGGCCGTCACGGGGCGGTCGTGGTCTCCGGGGTGCGCTCGGGCTGGTTCGGCGTGGGCGTGCGCGCCGGCTCGGGCGGCGCCTCGAGGGCGGGCGGCTGGGGGATCCCGTAGCTCCACGCCAGGCGGGCCGCCAGCGCGACGGCCTCGCCCTGCCCGTGGACGGCGGTCGAGAGGGCCTGGGGCTCGGTGGTGCGGACGGTGTCCGCGTCGACGCCGGTCTCCTGCCAGGTGCGCGACAGGTCCTGGCCGAACAGGCTCCAGTCCAGGCCGTTCGTGACCTGGACCGTCCCGTCCGGGCCCTCCTCCAGGCCGTAGGAGCGGCTCGACACCCAGGCCACCGCGCCCGCGGCGATCAGCAGCAGCACCACCGCCCCGGCCACGATCGGGATCACCCGGGAGCGGCGCCGGCGCACCGGCTCGAGCACCTTCGGCGGTCGCGTCGTGGCCCCGTCCGGGCGGCCGGCGTGGCCGTGCACGCCGCCCAGCACGCGGACCTCGGCGGCGGGCGCGGTGACGGTGTCGCCGACCGCGTCGCCGTCCGCGTCGCCGTCTGCGGCGGTCACCGCCGGCGGCGCTAGGGTCACGGCCGGGACCTCGGCTGTGTCGCCGGAGCGGTCCTCCTCGTGCGCCACCCGCGCCAGCACCACCGTCACGTTGTCGGCGCCGCCCGCCCCGTTCGCCAGGCTCACCAGGCCCCTCGCCGCCGCGTCGAGGCCCTCCGCCTGCGCCAGCACCTCGGCGATGGCCGCCTCCGGCACGTACGACGAGAGGCCGTCGCTGCAGAGCAGCACGACGTCGCCGTCCTCCAGGTCGACGTGGACCACGTCCGCGTCGACGCCCTCCTCCGCGCCGAGCGCGCGGGTGATCACGTTCCGGTGGGGGTGGGTCTCGGCCTCCTCGCGGGTGATGCTCCCGCGGCGCACCAGCTCGGCCACCACCGAGTGGTCCTCGGTCACCTGGCGCAGCGTCTCGTCGCGCCACAGGTACGCGCGCGAGTCGCCGACGTGCACCACGTCGAGCCGGCCGTCGTCGAGCATCGCGGCGGTGAGGGTCGTCCCCATCCCGGACTTGTCCGGGTCGTCGCTGGCGAGGCGCCGGATCGCGCGGTTGGCCCGCTCCACGGCGCTGCGGACGTCGCCCTCGTGGACGGGGCCCACGAGCCGGCCGACCGCGTCGACCGCCATCTGGGCGGCCACCTCGCCGGCCTTCGCGCCGCCCATCCCGTCGGCGACCACGAGCACCCGGGGGCTCGCGAGGAGCCCGGTCCTCGTTGTGATGGCGGATCCGGCCGGTGTCGGAGAGGTACGCGACCTCGACCAGGGCCAGCGGGCGGTCCGCGGTGCCCTCGGCGGGCATGGGCTACTCCTGGTAGCGGAGGACCGTCTGGCCGATCCGCAGGGCGTCGTGGACCTTGAGCTGCGCGTCCGCGTCGATGCGCCGGTCGTTGAGGAACGTTCCGTTGGTGGAGCCGAGGTCCTGCACCCAGTGGTACGCGCCGCGGCGCAGGATCCGCGCGTGCATGTGCGAGACGAACTGGTCGGCGATCGACAGCTCCGCCGCCTCCGAGCGGCCGATCGTCATCCCCTCGGCCAGCGGGATCACGCGGCCCTCCTCGAGCGCGGACGACGTCTCCACCACCAGCCGCGGCTCGACGTTGGCGGCCAGGTCGATGCGCACGGAGTCCTCGCGTCCCGGGCGCTCGTCCGCCGCGGGCACGTTGGTGGGCGCCGCGAACAGCGGCTCCTCGGTGCTCTGCGGCGTCGGGGCCCCGTCGAGCGGCGGGGGCACCAGGACCGGCGGGGTCGCCACGGCGGCGGGCGCCATCGCGGCGGGCGCGCGCGCGGGGGGCGCCGGGGCCGGGAGGTCCTCGGCGGCCGCGGGGGCCGGGCGGCGGGGGCGGCGGGGCCTGGGCCGTCCGCAGCTGGCGGCTGGAGCTGCGCACGATGCTCCACACGAACGCGTAGAGCAGCACCAGGAACGCCACCTCGGCGATGATCAGGCCGGTCTCGTTCATCGCAGCTCCACGGCGATCTCGGTGGTCCCCACCACGATCCGGTCGCCGTCGGCCAGGGCGTGGCGCTTCACCACCTGCCCGTTGACCTCGGTGCCGTTGGTGCTGCCCATGTCCACCAGGAAGTAGTCGAGCCCGATGTGGCGGATCTCGGCGTGGACGCGGCTCGCGTTGGGGTCGGGGACCACGACGTCGCAGTCGCGGCTGCGGCCCAGCGTCGAGACGCGCTTGGCGAGCGGCACGCGCGTGCCGCCCACGACCAGCGTCATCTGCCTCGGGCGTCAGCCCGGCGGCGCGGGCCTCGGCGGCCGAGATGACCTGCGTGCCGCTCACGCCCTCGAGCGCCTGGTGGGGCACCGGCGGGGGCAGCGGCGGCGGGTCGGGCACCGCGGGCGGCGGCCGCGGGCACCTCCACGGGCGGCGGCGGCTCGGCGGCGGCCGGGGCCGGCCTCCTCCTGCGGGGCGGGCTCCACGGCGGGCGCGGCGACGGCTCGCGGCCGGCGGGTCGGCCATGCGGCAGGAGATGCCGAACTCGCCGACGCGAAGGTCCGTGTCGGTCTCCAGCGAGACCGTCGCCGGCGCCACCAGCGACAGGCCGGCGCCGCGGGCGTGGGCGTCGAGGTACGACGCCCAGCTCGGTCACCAGCGAGCGCTCGTAGGACGCGAAGCTCTCGCGGTCCTGCGGCGACAGGTAGACCGTGAAGTCGTTGGGCACGTAGACGCGGGAGACCGAGATGGTCTTGTGGTCCTCCATCTCGCGGGCGAGCTTCCGCGCGAGCTCCACCGGCTGCAGGTTGCTCCGGAACGCGCGCTTGAAGCCGCGCTCGAACAGGCCCTCGATCTTCTGCTCGATGTTCGCGCAGGACGCTCATGCGCTCGGGACCGCGGAGCGTAGCGGACGCCCTCGCGGGCCGCGTCGGCGAAGGCCCGCCAGGGCCGGAACGCCGCCGCGACCAGCACGATCGTGGCCAGGGATCACGGCCCCCAGGGCGTCGGCCGGGTCGGGCGCCGTCGCCACCAGCGCCACCGCCAGCGCGGCCGTCCACGTGAGCGCGGCGACCTCGCGCGGCCCGTCCGGCGCGCAGGCGCAGCACCAGCGGCACGCACATCGCGGCGACCACCAGCGCCAGCGCCTGGACGCCGGCCTGCGGCAGGTCGGCCAGGGGCTCGCCAGAGGCGCTCGGCCGCGTCGGCGGGCGAGCGCTCGTCGTCGCAGTGCCGACACCGCCGGCTCCACGTGGCCGGCGCCGGCCAGCAGCCGTCGCCCCCGCGGGCCACCTGCCAGCCCACCGCGGCGACCGCGCCGGCGGTCGCCACCCAGAGTCGGGCGGGCCAGCGCGGCACCAGCCCCGCCAGGGCGGGGAAGAGCGGCCCGAGGCCGACGGCGAAGAGCGCGGGCGCGGCGAGGGGCAGCAGCAGCGAGCCGTCCCTGGCCGCCAGCCGAGCAGCAGCACGGCCAGGGCGCCGCGCGCCGAGCAGCGCGCCGGCCGCCGGGCGCGGTCGAGCCCACCAGCGCGGCGCCGCCGATCACCGCCAGCAGCGTCGCCGGCGCGCGGGCGCCACGCGAAGCAGGGCGGCGAGCCGCCGACGGCGACGCGACCGCGACCGGGGGCGCCCACCGGCCGTGCGCGGGCGAGGCGGGCCGGCGGCTCGGCCGGGGTCAGCGCCACGGCGGCCAGCGCCGGCGCCGGCCGCGCTCGCCAGGATCGGCGGCAGCGCGCGCAGCGCCGCGGCGGCGGGCGGCGCGGACGCCGCCGCGCGCCCCGCCGACGGCCTCGGCCAGCTCGGCGGCGCGGCGGCCGGGCGGCGCGGGTCGCGGTCGCAGGCCGGCGTCGATGGCGCCGCGCACAGGCGCGGCGGGCAGGTCGGGGCGGGCGCGCGGCGAGCGGCGGCACGGCGCCCGAGGCGGCCCGGCGGGCGGTCTCGGCGGGCGATGCCGCCGGCGATCGGGTTCGCCGCCGGTCAGGCCCTCGTAGACCACCAGGCAGGCGGCGTAGACGTCGGACGGCCGGGCCGGCCTCCTCGCCGACGCGCCTGCTCCGGCGCCATGTAGGCGACCGTCCCGACGACGCCGCCGGTCAGGGTGAGGCCCGGCCTCGCCCGAGAGCCGCGCGACGCCGAAGTCCGACAGGCGGGCGCGGCCGTCGGGGCCGATCAGGATGTTCGCGGGCTTCACGTCGCGGTGGACGACCCCGCGCGCGTGGGCGTGCGCGAGGGCCGGCGAGCACGTCCTCGCCGACGCGCACGGCGCTCGCGGTCGCCCGGTCGGCCGCGGGCCGCGCAGCACGCTCGAGCAGCGACGGCCCCTCGACCAGCTCCCACACCAGGTACAGGCACTCCCGGTCCTCGCCCCAGTCGCGCAGGGCGCACGACGCGCGGATGGTCCAGGCGGCTCGGCGGCGCGGACCTCGGCGCGCACCCGCGGCGCCAGGCCCGAGCTCGACCGGGACGACCTTGACCGCCACGTCGTCGCCCGGTGGCGAGGTCGCGCGCGCGGTGGACGACCGAGGTCGCCCCGCGGCCGATGGCGGGGCCGAGGACGTAGCGGCCCGAGGACGCGCGCGGTCGGTGGTGGCGCGTGATGCGTCACGGATGGGGATCTTCCACGATCGCGGCGCCCTTCCCTGTCGCGGCCGGTGCGCCGGGAGGCGGCGTGGGAGCCATCGCGTATCCCTGGCCCGGCAGGATGCCTGGGCGAGTGGTGGAATTGGTAGACACGCTAGGTTCAGGGTCTAGTGCTCGCATGAGCTTGGGGGTTCGAGTCCCCCCTCGCCCACCTCCACCTCACCACCCGACGAGCCCGGTGCGGAGCCGACATCTCCCGACGACACCATCCGCAGGTAGGCCGATGGCCGACGTTCGACGACGACCGGCCGACCCGGCGAGCCGTCGGCCGAGCCGCCCGACCTCCACGGGCGGGCTGCGCCGCTTCCCGCGCCGGCGGCGCCCGAGGACGGCCGGACGGCCGACGACGACGGCAGCACCGGCGAGGTGCCCCGCGCGCGCCGTCCGGCGCGCGACCCTCGAGGTCGCCGCCGCCCGAGGACGACTTCGGCTTCGACGACGCTCGACGAGGAGCCGCCGCCGCGCGGCCGCGCTCGTCGGCCGCGCTCGTGCGCGGCGCCGGTCGCTCGCGGTCGGCGGGGGCGCGCGGCTCGCGCGCGGGCGGCTCGCCGCGCGCGGCGGCGGCGGGGCGGCGCGGCGGGCGGCGCGGCCGTGCTGCAGCAGCCGCGCGCCCGCCTGCTGCTCGCTGATCGTCTTCGCGGTCATCCTGATCCTGGTGATCGTGCTGGTGGTGCGCGACTGCCAGCGCAGCCAGCTCGAGGACTCGTACACCACCTACCTCAACGACGTCGCGTCGATCACCAGCCACGTCGGCCGAGCAGGGCAAGCAGCTGCGCCAGATGATGGACAACCCGCGCGGCCAGAACCCGCCGCAGCTCAGCCAGAGCGATCCGGCATCTGGCGAGCGACGCGCAGCGCGCTCGTGGACCAGGCCGAGGACCTCGACCCGCCGGGCGCGCTCGCCACGCCCCAGCGCAGCCTGATCCGGCGCTCGAGTACCGCGTCACCGGCACTGACCATCGCTCGCGCGAGAACCTGCCGACCCTGCTGCAGGCGCAAGGACCACGAGACGAAGGCGGCCGGCATCGCCGAGGTCGATGAAGCGCTTCCTGGCCAGCGACGTCATCTACTCAGGACGAGTTCGTCGGCCCGGCCGAGGCAGGCGCTCGAGAAGGACGACATCACCGGCGTCGAGGTGCCCACCGGCCAGCCCTTCCTGCCGAACCCGTGCCTCGCGTCGCACCGACGGCGCCAAGAGCCTGCTGCCCGCGCTGCAGCGCAGCGGCCGCCCGGCGGCGACGGCGCCGCCACCGGCAACCTGCGCGGCACCTCGATCGTGTCGACCGAGGCCCTGCCGTCCGAGACCCGCCTGACGCCCGGGACGCCGCCAGGCGGTCCAGGCCTCCGACCAGCTCAAGTGGCGCGTGACCATCGAGAACGGCGGCGACTTCGACGAGTCGGGCATCGTCGTGACCGCCTCGTTCTTCTACCCGAGCGACCCGAAGGACGGTCGACGAGAAGCAGGCCCAGATCGACGAGATCGCCCCCGGCCAGACCACCACGGTCGAGATCCCCGGCCCCGACCGACGCCGGTCTTCGGCGAGCAGGGCACGCTGCGGATCGAGGTCTACGCCGTCAGCGGCGAGACCAACACCGATAACAACGCGGCCGAGTATCCGGTCAAGATCACGATCTGATGGAGGTCAGCGTCTGGTGGTCGCGGTCGCCGCGGGCGCCGGGGCGGTGATCGCACTGGTGCTCTGCGTGGCCCTCTGGGTCTCGCTGCGCCGCGTGCGCGCGTCCCAGCGGGTGCTGCTGCCCGACGGGGCGTCGGCGGGCCTGATCGACCGCCAGGCCTCGCTGCAGCGGGCCCAGTCGCGGCTCGAGGAGGGCCTCGAGCGACCTCGAGTCGCTGGTCGAGCGCCAGGGCGAGGTCACCGAGGCGAGCCTGCGCACCTCGCTGCGCTTCCAGGGCATGGTGCGCTACGACGCCTACCGCGACATGGGCGGGCAGCAGTCGTGGTCGATCGCCCTGCTCGACGGCAACCAGACCGGGCGCGGTGGTCACGTCGCTCCACGCCCGCGACCACGCCCGCGTGTACCTGAAGGAGATGGTGGAGGGCGACGCCCGAGCAGCGGCTGTCGCCCGAGGAGGAGCGGGCCGTGGCGCTCGCCCTCGGCCGCCCGGTGCCGGCCGCGCCCCGCGGCCTGCGCCGCGAGCCGGAGAGCCGCCGCCGCCGCCGCCCGACGACGGTCCGAGGCGACCGGCGAGTTCCCGATCGGCCGCCCGACCCGCCGGCGTGACGCCGTGAGGATCGGCTACCTCGGGCCGCCCGGCACCTTCGCCGAGGAGGCCCTCCTGCGCGCTGGGGCCGGCACCGGCGAGCCGGTGTCCCGTACCCGACGGTGGTCGAGTGCTTCCGGGCGGTGCGCGAGGGCGAGGTGCCCGAGGCGCTGGTGCCGATCGAGAACTCGATCGAGGGCTCCGTCAACCAGACCCTCGACCAGCTCGCGGCACGCCGACGGCGCCCTGCTGGATCCGGGCCGAGGTGATGCACCCCGTGCGCCACCACCTGATCGCCCGCGACCGACGCTCGCGCCCCGGCGGGCTGACGCGGGTGCTGTCGCACCCGCACGCCACCGCCCAGTGCCAGGCCTTCCTGCGCGCCACCTGCCCGGACGCCGAGATCGTGGCGGCCAACTCGACGGCCGACGCCGTCCGCACGGTGAGCGCGTCGGACGAGCCCTGGGCGGCGATCGGGACCCTGCGGGCGGCCGACCTCTACGGCTGCCGGGTCGATCGCCACGCGACATCGCCGACGACGTCGAGCGACAACTCGACCCGCTTCGTGCTGCTGGGCACCGAGCCGGCCCCGGCGGTGGGCCCGGGCCGCTTCCGCACCTCGATCATCTGCGCGCTCGAGCGCGACCGGCCCGGGCGCCCTGCTGGCGATCCTCCAGGAGTTCGCGATGCGCGCGGTCAACCTCTCGCAAGCTCGAGAGCCGGCCCACCAAGACCGGCCTGGGCCGATACATCTTCTTCATCGACATCGACGGCAGCCGCGAGCGCGACCTGCCGGTGGACGCAGCCATCACGGCGATCGAGCACCAGGGTGTCGCGCGCGTGAGCTTCTCGGCTCCTACCCCGCCGGCGGCGGGTCCGGCTAGAATCCCCGCGGGCTCGGAGAGTCGGTGCCGGAGCCCGCGGCCCGCCACCCACGCCTTCCTCCGAGGAGCCCGATGGCCGCAGCAGGTCCTGGTGCTCAACGCGACCTACGAGCCCATCAACGTCTGCTCGCTGCAGCGCGCGGTCGTGCTCGTGCTGAAGAACAAGGCCGAGGTGCTGGAGCGCGCGGCCCGCAAGCTGCGCAGCGCCACGGTCGACCACGCCTACCCGCTGGTGATCCGGCTCGTCTACTTCGTGCGCGTGCCGCGCCACGAGTCGCGCAAGATCTCGCGCCGCGCCGTGTTCGCCCGCGACCGCTACGACTGCCAGTACTGCGGCGCCGGCTCGCACCTCACCATGGACCACGTGGTCCCGCGCTCGCGCGGCGGCCGCTCGTCGTGGGACAACGTCGTCACCTCCTGCGCGCCGTGCAACCTGCGCAAGGGCGACCGGCTGCCCACCGAGATCGGCATGCACCCGCGCTCCAAGCCCCGCGCCCCGCGACCCGACGTCTTCATCTCGGTCGCGGCGCCCGCGGCAGCCGAAGTCCTGGCTGCCGTACCTCACCGTCACCGCCGCCTGACCTTCCGCACGGGGGCGTGCCGGGGACGGACCGATGAGTCCGGCGCCGGCCAGCCGTCGTACCGTGTGACCGCACGGACCGACGAGGAGGTGGCGCGATGCCCGAGATCACCCCGAACCTGTGGTTCGACACCGAGGCGGAGGAGGCCGCGGCGTTCTACGTCGGCATCTTCCCGAACTCGCGGGTCACGGCCGTGGCGCACTACACCGCCGCCGGCCCCCGGGAGGAGGGGACGGTGATGACGGTGGAGTTCGAGCTGGACGGCCAGCGCTTCGTCGGCATCAACGGCGGCCCGGAGTTCACGTTCGACGAGGCCGTCTCCCTGATGATCGAGTGCGACGACCAGGCCGAGATCGACCACTACTGGGACGCCCTCACCGCCGGCGGGGAGGAGGGCCCGTGCGGCTGGCTGAAGGACCGCTTCGGCCTGTCGTGGCAGGTCGTCCCGAAGGGGATGGACGCGATGTTCGCGAGCGAGGACACCGACCGCGCGGCGCGCGCGATGCAGGCGATGTTCGCGATGAAGCGGATCGACATCGCCGCCCTCGAGCGCGCCGCCGACGGCGTCACCGCCTGACCCGCCGTCACACCCGCGCCCGCGCGGGGGGAGGGGCGGGTCCGCCGGGCTATCCTCTCCCCGCGCCCTCGTAGCTCAGTGGATAGAGCACAGGTTTCCTAAACCTGGTGTCGCAGGTTCGATTCCTGCCGGGGGCATCGCCCCGACCACGGCGAATCCGCCGATGGCGCCTAACCTCTTGGCGCTCAGCCCACGTCATCGCGGACTCCGCTCAAGACCGCCTCAATCGGCCTCTTGGTGGCGCGCGCTTGGCGCGCAAGCGACTCGCCCGCTGTGGGCGGAGGGGCGGGCTGGCGAGTGCGGAGGAATTGCAGGCTCTCCGTGAAAACGTACTGCCGGTGCCTGAAGAAGAACCCAACGAGCAAACAAAAGAAGCCTCGGACGTGCCGGGCGATTCGGTGCCACCCACGGCCGAGCCAGCTGACCCCTCCGAGCCGGACCCTGCGCCGGACGTCGTTGCGGGCCCCGAGCCTGATCCGACCGGCGCGCGCCCGCCTGATGCCGAGTTGTTCATCGGACTGGTGGCGCCGATCGGCACCGATCTGGAACTGGTGGTCGATGAGCTGAAGTCGAGTTTGAACCACCACCGCTACACCACCGTGCCGCTCAAGCTGAGTGCTCTCCTCGGCCGACTGGATTGGGCGCAAGCCATGCCCGACGCTGAGGCTTACCCCGACACGCGAGCGTGGCTTCTCATGAACGCGGGGACGAAGCTGCGGGAGGCATGGGGTCGGGCCGACGTCTGGCGCTGCTCGCGCTCACGGAAGTCTGGGCTGAAGAAGCGCACTTGAAGCCCGAGCGGGCCGACATCGGACGACCCGGCTGGCGCACACCGTGGCGCACCCCCCGCAGCCGTTCGCTGAGATCGGCTTCCTGAACCCGGTCTCAGCGAACGAAGCCCCGGTCTGTAAGAACGCCGGCTACGCCTAAGGAGGTTCGAACCCGCCTTCCCCGCTGACGGGGATCCCCGCTCCTGAAGCGATTGCGCTGACTGCTACGGCGGGCTGACGGCGGCCGTTGCGACTACGCCCGCTTGCGCCCCTCGCCGGTAGACGAGAATCTCCGGGGCCGACGCGCGAGGAGGCGGAAATGTGTGGCCGGACTCGACGGAGCAGGCGAAGACGATGCATCGACGTTGCCGGATAGGCGCCCTGCTCGCCGCCGCGGTGTGTGGCGCGACTCTCGGACCCGCCGCGCCGCGAGCGCTGTCCCGGCGATCTCCGGCTCGGACGCCGACCTCTGGAGCGCCGCGAGTCCGGGCGTCCGGTACGTCCTGACGACGGACGAGGGCAACCGGAAGATCTCGTGGACGCTCGAGGAGACCGAACCAGGGGCGGACGGTCCCATGCCGGGTGGGTCGCGCTCGGGGAGCAGCCGGTCGCCTGTGACGGTGCTTCTTTCGGACATCGGAGACGGGACGTTCCGGTTGGTCGCGCGCGACCGCGAACGTGAGCCGGCGCGGCGCACGTTCGTCGTCGACCGTACGCCGCCCGCCATCCGCGTGACCCAGCCGGCCGAGGGATGGACGGTGGTCCAGGGGGTCGCCGCGGCGGCGGCCTATTCGTGCAACGGGGCGATCAGCTGCGCAGGAACTGTCGAGCCCGGCGCGGCGCTCGATACGTCCCGCCTTGGGGCCGCGACCTTCCGAATCGACGCCTCAGACGCCGCCGGCAACTCCGCCGTGGTGCAGACGACGTTCCGCGTCCTCGCGCCCGATTCCCCGGTCCCGGCGCCTCCTGTGCCCGCGCCGCCCGTTCCCCGGAGCCGGTCACGCCCGCAGCACCCGCCCCGCCGGCGCCGACCACGCCCGGCGTCGTCGCCCTCCAAGCGGGTGCCAGGCCTCGTCCCCTCAACGCCGCCCGGCTGCTGCCGCACCTGAACGGCGTGGTGGCGAGCCGCCGCCCAGTGTTGCGCTGGCCGGCCATCGTCGGCGCCCGCTTCTTCAACGTCCAGGTGTTCCGACTGCGGCCGGGCGCAGCGCCCTCCAAGGTCGCCTCGCTCTTTCCCCGCACCAACCCTGTGCGGCTGCCCCGCGATCGCCTGCGCGACGGTGGGCGCTATGCATGGCGCGTCTGGCCGTTCATGCGCGGCGGGTTCACCGCAGCGCCACTCGGCCTGAGCCTCTTCTCGGTTCACCTCGGACGGCGGTGACCGCTCGGTCGGCGCGATCCGGTGGGAGGCGGGGCGCGCAGCGCGGGATCGGCGGGCCAGCTTGCACCTCTGTGGCCATTGCGTATTCGGCCTTGAGGCGGCACGGGATCTCGAAGACCTCGAGGTCGAGCGGACGAGACACAACCGGATCGACCCGATAGGTGTGCGACCCGGGCTGGCGGCGGACCTGGGCGTCCCTCAGTGGCGCCAGATCTGCAGGGATCTGTTCAGGTGTTGACGACGAGGAGCCAGATCTGCTGCTCTCGAGTTCGATCACCCGCATGCACTGGTGGTTCGACCGTCGAGACGGCGCGAGCGCAGTGCACCCAGGGCTTATCGATTAGCCCGATGACGCGCGCACTGGCGCGCGGTCTCAGGGTGCGACGCAACCAACCGGTTGGTGGAGGGGATCTGCCGGCTCGTGGGACCTGTTTCCTAAACCTGGTGTCGCAGGTTCGATTCCTGCCGGGGGCATGCGCCTGTCATGCGCCGCGCCGCGTCCTCCTCGGAGGATCGAGGCGGTGCGTCTCGATCCAGTCGATGAGCTCGTCGCGGCGAACGCGGACTCGGCGCATGCTGAGCCGGTAGACAGGAAGCGCGCGGAACGCTCGCTCGACCTCCGTATCACCGAGACCCATGTACCGGCGCACCTGAGCCCGGTCGAGGTAGAGCGGTGGCGACGCGTACCCATCGCGGCTCTCGTCCTCCCCTTCGCCCGACAGGGGCTTTGTGGGGCGTTCCTGCACGCGGGGCAGCCTAGCGCTCGACGTGCGCTCCACGTTGCCTGCCAGCCGTCGACCCGTTGACAGGAGGTCGAGGTTGCGAGGGGCCAGGAGCCGCCGCCCTCAGCCACGCGGCGTGCCGAGCTCGTCGCAGGGCGCGGACACGCCGCCCACGAGGGCCGACTCGTCATGCAGCAGGTCGAGGGTCCGCTCCATCGCGACGGGACGCAGGCCGCCCACGCCGGCGTGGTAGGGATGGTCCAGGAACCAGAGCAGCAGCAGGGTCGAGGAGATCACCACCGCGACGCCGCCGATCATGACCGCCTGCACGAACGCGCGCTCGGCGCTGTCGGCGAACAGGAGCATGAACACGAAGATGATCACGGCGCTGAGGAAGAGGACGATCCACAGCGGGGCCGGGATCACGCCGGCGGCCCCGTGGATGCGATCGGCGCGGCCGGCCTCGCGATCGGAGCGCTGGTCGAACCACTTGTCGTAGGCGGTCTGCTCGGACGCGGTCGCCGGCTGGACCGTGCGGATGGTGCGGAACATCGCGACGCTCCAGGGGTTGGCCGCGTTGCCGAGGGTGCCCGACTCCATCCGCGGCCATTCCTGGTGCACCGTCGATCGGGCGTAGCAGACGAGATCGCCGGAGAGGCGCCCGCGGAACTCGGCCGGCATGAACTGCGCCGTCTCGAACTGCTGGGCCACGATGCGCGCCTCGGTCTCGGCGCCGCTTCGCGACGTGTCGAAGCTCTCGAACGAGAGGAAGACGACGAAGCCGATCAGCACCGCGAACCCGGTCGCCAGAACACCGAACACCCCCGCGGCACGGTCGCCGTCCTCGAAGTAGCTCCCCTCGGGGGCACGCCGCCGGACGAGGAGCATGGCGGCGATCGCCAGCGCCGTGACGCCGACGACGATGAGGCCGGCCCAGAGGAGCGTCACGCGATGTCCGCGTTGTTCTCGAAGGGGACGACCACTGACCGATCATCGCCCACGTCGAGGTTCCGGGGCCAGGACACGGTGCGGGAGCCGGTGCGGGACGGCGCCGATCCCGCCGGGGGCATGCCAGACGTCAGACCCCGGTCTCGACCGCGGTCGTCGCCTCCTGGCCCGTCTGCGCGCGGCCCGGCGAGCGCTGGGCGGCCGTCGCGAGGCGCGCCAGGTGGCGCGCGATCCGCCGGGCGTCGCGACCGACGCCCGGGAGGACCTCGGAGGTCACGGCGTACTGGAACGGCAGGCCGACGAAGGTGATCCCGGGCTCGGCGCGCGCGACGCCCCGGTCGTGGACCGGCTGGCCATCCTCGCCCAGCACGGGGAGGTCGATCCAGGAGAAGTCCTGACGGAAGCCCGTGCACCAGATGACGTTGTCGGGCGTGAGCACCCGGTCGTCGTCGAGGACCGGGAGGCCGTCGCGCACGCCGGCCACCCGCGCGACCCGCTCGACGCCGGCGCCCGCGAGGTCCTCGGACTGGATCCGGATCAGCGGCGTCGCGCCGTGGGCGATCCCCGGGCCGGCCTTGCGGCCGATGGGCGTCCTCACCGTCAGGACCCGGTGCCCGAGGAAACGGATGACCGGGAGGGCGATCCGCGCCTTGGTGGTCCCGTGGCGGACGGGCACCTCGCTCACCGCCCGGCCCGACAGCCAGGACGTCGTGTGTCAGCGCGAGGTCCCAGGCGATCTCCGCCCCGGAGTTGCCGGCCCCGACCACCAGGACGGTGCCGTCGCGCAGCTGGGAGGGGTCCCGGTAGGCGCTCGAGTGCAGCTGCACGATCCGGGGGTCGAGCTCGCCGGCGAACCCGGGCACCCGGGGGGTCCGGTTGGCCCCGGTGGCGACCACCACGTGCTCCGCCTCGAAGCGCCGGGGGCCGGCGGTGACGACGTACCGCTCGCCGGCCCTCGCGAGCCCGTCGACCCGGATGCCGGTGCGGACCGGCAGGTCGAACCGCTCCGCGTAGGCCTCGAGGTAGTCGCCCATCTCGTCCTTGGTCGGGAACGACCAGCGGGGGGCGGGGAAGCGCCAACCCGGAAGGCCGTCGTACGTCGCGGGGGTGAAGAGGCGCAGGGAGGCCCAGCGCGTGCGCCAGGCGTCGCCGATCCGCGCTCCCCGTCCAGGATCACGAACGGCCGGCCCCGCTTGGCCAGGTGGTAGCCCACCGCCAGGCCGGCCTGCCCGCCGCCGATGATCACCGTCTCGATCCGCTCCGTGCTGCCCGTCATCGTGTCCTCCTCCGGTCGTGATCCACAGCGCGACGGTAGGAGGCCGGACGCCTCGGCCGCATCGCCGGAACGGACCAACTTCGCCGGCGCCCGCCCTACTCAGAAATGAGTAGACGGGCTCCTAGACGAGGTCGTGCTCGAAGGCGAAGGCGGCCGCGGCCGTGCGCGAGGGGACGCGGAGCTTGGCCAGGATGTTCTGCACGTGGCGGGCGACGGTGTGCTCGCTCACGACGAGCTCGACGGCGATCTGGCGGTTGCTCCTGCCCGCGGCGACCAGCCGCAGGACGTCCAGCTCGCGCGGGGTGAGCGCGTGCTCGTCGCGACGGCCCGGAGGGAGCAGTCGCGCCAGATCCGGGCCGGCACCGAGCTGCTCGAAGACGCCACGCGCCGCCTCCAGCTCCAGCGCGGCGGTGTCCTCGTCGCCCAGCGCGCGGCAGGCGAGTCCCACCAGGACCCGGGTGCGCGCGGCCTCGTACGGCGCCTCGAACTCCTGCCATACGCGCAGCGCGCGGCGCAGCGGGGGGAGGGCGGCGAGCGCGTCCCCGCCGGCCAGCTCGACCGCCCCGAGCACCTGTCCGGCGATGGCTCCGAGGACGACGCTGCGATACCGCTCCGCGAGCTCCGCCAGCTCGCCCGCCGCCCGCATGGCCCCGTCGCCGTCTCCGGTCGCGATCGCGATCTCGGCCAGGGCGGGAAGGAGGCGCGCCCGCTCGAGGGGCTCGGCGGATTCGACGACCGCCCGGCGGATCGCCTGCGCGGCGGCCTGCGCGTCGCCCTCGGCGAGGCGCAGGAGGGCGAAGCCGGGCTGCGGCTCCCGCCCGAGTGCGTTCGCGTCGCGGTAGGCGGCCCTCGCCGCGTCGAACTCGCCCCTGAGGCGGTGGATCTCCGCCTGCTGGTAGAGCGCCTGGCCGGCGTCCCTGCGGTTCATTCCGCGCTCGCACCGGTCGCGTGCGCGCTCCGCCTCGATCAGCGCCTCCGCCCAGGCGCCGTGGATCCGCATGATCTCGGCGCGGTGGGCGAGGCAGCGGCCGCTGAAGGACACCATGTCGGGCTGCCGGTCGCACCAGTGCGAGAGGGCGTCGGTCCACTCGTGCGCCCGGCGCAGGTCGTAGGCCGCCTCGCAGCCCGCGATCACGCCGCAGTAGACGATGCCGGTGACGACCGGGGAGAGCTCCCCGGCGGCCAGGGTCAGCATCGCCTCGTCCAGCACCGCGAGGCCCTCCTCGACGCGTCCGGTCTTGATCAGGTTCCGTCCCTGGGACTGCATGGCGAGGCCCAGGAGATCGGGCTCGCGGAAGCGCGCGCCCACCTCCGCCGCGGCCGCGGCGGCCTCCCGGGCGGCCTCGTTGTCCCCGGCGGCCTCGTTCTGGTAGGCGACCGGCAGCATCAGATAGCCCCGCTCCGGGCAGTCGCCGCCCTCGCCCTCGACGAGCCGGTGGGCACGGCCGAACCAACCGGTGGCGCGGCCCGTCTCGCCCCGGCTCGCGACCTGGATGCCCAGGAAGATGGCGCACCGGGCGGCGCGCAGCGGCTGGCCGTCCTCCAGGTACGCGCGGTGGGCGCGCTCCAGGAACGCCAGGGCGCCGTCGACGTCGCCCAGCATGTAGGTGGACGTCCCCAGCCGCTCGACATCCTCCGGGCGGAGCGGCGCGACCCGATCCGCGCGCGCGAACGCGTCGCGTGCATCGGCCCACGCCAGCCCGGCGAAGGCCTCGCGCCCCCGCTCGAGCTCTCGCGCCGCGAGCTCGCCCATCCCCGGGAACCTACTGGAGCATCGCCGTCGTGCCGACGCCGCGCGGAGGACGGCCTGAACCGACGATGAGGGGACCCCCGTCGTCCGGACGGCCGGACGAGGGGTCTTTCGCGATCGGGTGAGCCGATCCTGGAGCTTCTCCGAGCTTCTGGCGGAGCGCGATCTGACGCGGTTCCGCAGGTGGGATATAAGCGATCCCCGCCCGCCCCTGGAGGCCCGCGCTGACCACATCGGTCCCGGCCGGATCACGCTCGACGGACCCTCGGTCCGTCGCCGGATCGCTGGGCGTGCTGGGCGACAGCGCGCTGGCCGACCTGGTGGCGTCGGGGGACGAGCGCGCCTTCGAGGTCCTCTACGAGCGCCACCGGGCGGAGATCTTCCGGTACTGCAGGGCCCTCATGCGGCACCCGCAGGACGCGGAGGAGGCGTTCCAGCTCACCATGCTGTCGGCCTACCGGGCGCTGTCGTCGGGCGGCCGCGCCTTCCGCGTGCTGCGGCCCTGGCTGTTCCGGATCGCCCACAACGAGTGCATGGACCTGCTGCGGGCGCGCCCGCGCTCGGAGGAGCTGACCGAGCGCGTCGACCCGATCGCCGGCGAGGTGCACGAACGCGCCGAGCTGCGCGAGCAGATCCGCGAGCTGCGGGCCGACATCGCATCGTTGCCGATGCGCCAGCGCTCGGCGCTCGTGCTGCACGAGATGAGCGGCCTCTCGCACGCCGCCGTCGGCGAGGCCCTCGGCACCGACGCCGCGGACGCCCGCCGCCTCCTCCACGAGGCCCGGGTCTCGCTGGCCGCGTTCGGGCTCGGCCGGGACCTCGACTGCCGCGAGGTGCGCAGCACGATCGCCGACGGCGACCGGCGGGCCCTGCGCGCGCGCACCCTCAAGGCCCACCTGCGCGCGTGCGAGGGCTGCGCGGCCTTCGCCGCCGCCCAGGACGAGCGCCGCCGCCGCCTCGGCGCGTACCTCCCGGTGCTGCCCGCCATCGCGGCGGCGCGGATCCTGGAGGACGTGCTGGCCGACCCGGTCGCCAGGCGCGCGACGGCCGGCGTGCTCGGTGCCGGCGGCGTCGCGGTCGCCTCGGGCGGCCGCGGCGGGGGCGGCGGGGGCGGCGGGGGCGGCGCCGGTGCGGCGGGAGCGGCCGGGGGCCTCGGGGCGATCGCGGTCGCCGGGATCGTCGCGGCCGCCGCCGTGGCCGTCGGCGTGGTCGCCACGGTCGCCGTCACCGTGAGCGGCGGCGGCCCGTTCGCCTCGCCGCCGTCCCACACGTCCGCCGACGCCTCCGCGCCGGCCGCCTCGTCGAGCACCCCGCCCTCCACCGGGACGGCCCGGACGGGCACGCCGGCCGCGAACGGGCCGGGCGCCGGCGCCAAGCCGGCGGCCGCTCAGCCGCTCTCGGCCGCCTACGCCTCGGCCTCCACGGGCGCGGGCACCATCCCCATCGCCGCAACGGATCCGGGTGCCGCCGGCACCGACCCCGCCGACCCCGCGCCCGGGCCCAAAGCGCCGAAGCGCGCGCCGGCGGATCCCGACCCCGCTCCCGCCCCGGACCCCGCCCCCGACCCTGCGCCCGCGACCCCGGCCCCGGCCGATCCGGTGACCCCGGCCACGCCGGCTCCCGTCACGCCGGCTCCCGTCGTCGTGGGCGGCCCCGCCCCCGTCACGCCCACGTCTCCGATCCCCGAACCGGGGGGCCAGGCGCCCGCCGAGGAGGCCCCTCCCGTCGAGGCCCCGCCGGTCGATCCTCCGCCGGTCGATCCTCCGCCGGTCGATCCCCCGCCCGTCGATCCTCCGCCGGTCGATCCCCCGCCGGTCGGTCATCCCCCCGGTCGACCCTCCGCCGGTCGTGGACCCTCCGCCCGTCGTGGTCGATCCCCCGGTGGACCCCGGCGAGGTCGACCCCCTGCCGGGGCGGGACGACCCCGTGACCTGCCCGCCGGGCTGGTTCCCGATCGGCGTCTCGATCGGGCGCGACGGCCGGACCATCGTCCGCCTGTGCAGCCCCATCGACCCCGGCGCGCCGGGTCCCGTTGACCCCCACCCGGCCGACCCCGTCGATCCGCTCCCGGCCGATCCGGTCAGGCAGCCTCCCCCGGCCGACCCGGTCGCCCCGGCGGCTCCCGCCGCGGAGACGGCCGCGCCCGTCGCCACGACGCGCGACCAGGTCATCCCCGAGCCGTCCGCTCCGCCGCCCGCGGTCATCGTCGTCGCGCCCTCCGCCCCCGACCCCGCCCCTCCGGACCCGGTCACGCCGGCCCCGGTCGAGACGCCCGCCGCCGCCCCGGCGGCGGTTGACATCGGACTCATCCCCCCCGACGCCCCCCCGGGCTGACCTGCGAGGTCGGCCGGGACTTCCGCGTCCCGGAGGAGTAGCGTCGTCGTCAGAGACGCTCGAGCTCGCGCCCAGGGACGCCCGTCCCCGGGTCGGTCGGGGACGCCGCCAGCCGCCCCCTCCGCCTCTCGACCGCCGCCAGGCCGGCAGATGCGGAGGCCGCATGGCCACGACCACCTTCCTCGCGCCGACCCGTGGGGCCATGCCGCGCCTGCGCATCGCACTGCTCGCGCCGCCATGGGTCCCGGTGCCGCCGCCGACCTACGGTGGGATCGAGCAGGTGGTCGCGGCCCTCGGGGCCGGGCTCGTGGAGCGGGGGCACGAGGTGGTGCTGGTCGCCGCCGCCGGCTCCGAGCTGCCCGGGGGCGAGGTCGTGAGCCCGCTCGCGGAGCTGCCCGGCATCATCGGCGAGCCCGCCGCCGACTGGCGGCACGCCCTCGCGGGGATCGACGCGCTCAGCGACGTGGATGTCGTCATCGACCACTCGGGCCCGCTCGGGGCGCTGCTGACCTCTCGTCTCGCCGTGCCCGGGCTCCACGTCACGCACGGGCCACTCGAGGCGGTGCCCGTCGAGATCTACGAGGGCATCGCACGCCATTTCCCGCGCCTGCGACTGGTGGCGATCAGCGAGGCGCAGCGCGCGTCCGCGCCGGGCCTGCCCTTCGCCGGGGTCCGTCACAACGGCCTCGATCTCGACCCCGTCCCGTTCCGGCCGCGCCCCGACGGTCACCTGGCCTTCCTCGGCCGGATGTCGCCGGAGAAGGGCCCGGCCGACGCCATCCGCATCGCGAAGGCCGCCGGCGTGCCGCTCCTCATCGGCGCCAAGTGCCGCGAGCCCGCCGAGCACGAGTACTTCGCCCGCCACGTGGAGCCCGAGCTCGGACCGGACGTCGTATGGCTCGGCGAGTTGGACGCACCCGAGAAGTACGCCCTCCTCGCCGGGGCCCGGGCGCTGCTCTTCCCCATCGCGTGGGAGGAGCCGTTCGGGATGGTGATGATCGAGGCGATGGCGTGCGGGACCCCCGTGCTCGCGACCGCTCGGGGCTCGGTTCCCGAGGTGGTGGCCGACGGTCTCACCGGGTTCGTCCGCGCGACGCCCGACGCGCTGGTGGACGCCGTGAAGCGGATCGGCGAGATCGACCGCCGCGCCTGTCGCCGCTGGGTGGCCGAGCGCTTCTCGGCGGACGTCATGACCGAGGGCTACGAGCGGCTCGTCCTGGCCGAGATCGAGGAGCCCGCGCCGATGCGCCTCACGCCTCGCCCGGCCCTGGGGACCGCCTGGTCCCGGTCGACGGCTCGGTGAGCGTGCACGCTCCCGCCATCCTGGCGGGCGCGGGGACCCTCACCCTGATCGACGGTCTGACCTTCGCGATCTCCGACGCGGGCGGGGACATCGGCAGCGGGCTCGACGGGTTGATCGCCGACGACACGCGCCACCTGTCGCACCTGGCGCTGCTCGTCGAGGGGGCGCCGGTCCACCCCCTCGGCACAGCCCTCCTGGCGCCTGGCGCAGCACGGTTCCGCGGCTACGTCGCGCCCGGCCGTGGATACCCCGACGCCCCGCTCGAGGTGGACCGGCAGCGGCACGTGACGACCGGCCGGCTGACGGACGACATCACCCTCAGCTGGTGGGCCGCCGGTCCGTGCGTCGTCACCGTGCGCGTCGAGGTCGCGGCGGACTTCCTGGACATCTTCCAGATCCGCGGGCTCGAGACCGGGCCCGCGATGCCCCCGGAGCAGGTGGCCCGGGTGATCACCCCCGATGGGGTGCGCTTCACCGACGACGCGACCGGCCTCGCCACCGTCGTGCACCTCCGTCCCCCGCCAGACGCATGGGAGGACGGTGCCGCGCTGTGGTCGCCCAACCTGCGCCGTGGTCGCGGCTGGAGGCTGGGCGTCGTGGTGGAGGTGGAAGGCCCGGCGGGGACCGGCCCGGCGCCGGGGAACGCGGTGCGCCCCGCGGCAGCGACCCCCCGCACCGAGCTCGGCGTGCGGACCGAACCCCCCGACCTCGCGCGTGCGTGCCGTCGCTCCGCGGCCGATCTCGAGGCGCTCGCGCTCCCCGACGTCCTCGACCGGCGCCGCCGGCTGGTGGCCGCGGGGATACCGTGGTTCGTGGCGCTCTTCGGACGGGACAGCCTCATCGCCGGGCACCAGGCCCGCGCCGTCTTCCCGGATCAGCTGATGCACACGCTCGAGGCCCTCGCCGCGCGGCAGGGAACGGTTGACGACCCCGCGAACGACGAGCAGCCCGGCAAGATCCTCCACGAGGTCCGCCTGACGCGGCGGCCCTGGCTGGGCCACGGCACCACAGCGGGTGCCCGGCCGTACTTCGGGTCCATCGACGCCACGCCCCTCTGGCTGATCCTCTACGGCACGGCCTTCCGGTGGGGGGCTCCGCGCGCCGACCTCGAGGATCTCCTGCCCGCCGCCCGCGCCGCCCTCGGGTGGATACGGGGTGCGGGAGACCCCGACGGGGACGGGCTGCTGGAGTACCGCGCGAGCGGCGCCGCGGTCGCTGGGCAACCAGAGCTGGAAGGACTCCGAGAACGCCGTCCAGTTCCCGGACGGTAGCCTCGCCACCGGCCCGATCGCGATGGTCGAGGTCCAGGGCTATGCCTATCGCGCCAGGCGCGAGCTGGCCGGGGTTCTCCGCGGGTTCGGCGAGGACGCGCAGGCGGACGCCCTCGATGCGGAGGCCGCGGAGATCCGCGGCGTCATCCGGGAGCGATTCTGGTGCCCGGGCACCGCCGCCGAGCCCGGCTTCTTCGCGCTCGCGCTCGACGGCCATGGACGGAAGGTCGCGAGCATCGCCTCCAACATGGGCCACCTGCTCTGGTGTGACGTGCCCTCCGACGGCGAGGCGGCCGAGGTGGCTCAGCACCTCGCGGGGCCGGATGTGGCGAGCGGCTGGGGCGTGAGGACGCTCTCCCGGCGGATGGCGGGCTTCAACCCCATCTCGTACCACGTGGGGTCGGTCTGGCCCCACGACAGCGCCCTGGCCTGCGAGGGCCTGCGCCGGTACGGGCTGGACGGGCCGGCCCTCGACCTCGCCGGCGATCTGATGGACGCGCTGGTGCTCTTCGAGGGCCGGCTGCCCGAGCTGTTCGGCGGCCACGACCGAGGTTCGGCGGACGTGCCGGTCCCGTACCCCACCGCCTGCCGGCCCCAGGCCTGGGCGGCCGGGGTGCCCCTCCAGCTCGTCACGATGTTCCTCGGGCTCGAGCCCGACATCCCGAACGGGCGGATCGCCCTGCGCCCGGCGCTGCCGCGGGACCTGGACGTCCTGGAGCTCCGTGACGTCGGGTTCCCCGGCGGACGCTTCTCGGTGCGTCTCGACCGGGCCGGGACCGAGGTGCTGGAGGCGCCACCGGGCGTCCACGTGGAGATCGTTCGACGCTCCGCCGACGGTGGTTCCCGCCGGCGCGTGACCGGTCCGCGGGGCGGCGGGGAATAGACGGGCGCCGGGCGGCGTCTTCACGGGCAGGCACACCCCACCGAAAGGACCTGCCGTGATCACCAATCCCAACCGCCCGACCATCCGCCGACGCTCCCTCGCCGGGTTGCTCACCGCCGGGGCCCTCCTCGCCGCCGGGGCCGGCCTGGCCACCGGGCACGCCGCGGCCGCCGGGACCGCCCGGGTCGCGAACGGGACGCTCGTCGTCTCCGGCGACCGGGCCTCCGACCGGATCGCGCTGCGGCTCGAGGCCGGCGTGCCGACGAACGTCCAGGTTGACTTCGGCGACGACGGCACCGCCGACGCCACGTTCGACCGGGCGACCTTCGACCGGATCGTCGTGAGGGCCGCCGGCGGCGACGACGCCGTCCGGATCGACGACGCCAACGGCACCTTCACCGATACGGAGAGCACCACCGTCAGCGGCGGTGGCGGCGACGACACGCTCCTCGGCGGGGGCGGCGCGGAGTTCTTCTCCGGCGGCCCCGGCGACGACACCATCGACGGCAACCGCGGCAACGACGTCGCCGTCATGGGCTCCGGCGACGACACGTTCATCTGGGACCCGGGCGACGGCAGCGACGTCGTCGAGGGCGAGCGTGGCTACGACACCATGGACTTCAACGGCGCGGCCGGCCCGGAGACCTTCACCGCGTCGCCCGACGGCGCGCGGCTGCGGTTCCTCCGCCAGCCGGGGAACATCCTCATGGACACCGACGGCGTGGAGCGGGTTGACGTGAACGCGCTCGGCGGCGCCGACGCCGTCACCGTGGACGACCTGTCCGGCACCGACGTCGCGAAGGTCCGCGTGGACCTGGCGGCCGACCTCGGCGGCGCGACGGCCGACGCGACCGCCGACTCGGTGGTCGTCAACGCCACCCCGGGCGACGACGACGTCGACATCCGGCCGCGCGGCGGGGCCGCCGTCCTGAGCGGCCTCGCGGCGACGGTCGTCGTCACCGCGCCCGACCCGGCGCTCGACACCCTGACCGTCAACCTCCTCGGCGGCGACGACGTGGTCCGCCTCGGCGCGGGCCTCGGCGGCCTGATCAGGACCTCCGCCAACGCGTAGCGGCGACGGGGGCGCGGTCTCAGAAGGTGACCGCGCCCCCGCCCTTCCAGACGGCCAGCTTCACCAGCGTCTCGTCGTCCACACCGGCGCCCGACAGCACGCAGGTCCTGCCGTCCCGTGTCCAGGTCACGACCCGGCGGCCGTCCCGGGTGAAGATCTTCAGGTCCACCCCGCCGCTCGCCACGTCCCGGGCGTCCTCGGGGGGCGCGAGCTGGTCACCGGAGACGATCGTGTAGCCGACCTCCCCGCCCTTCTTCCCATAGACGACGGTGCGGGTCGGGCGGCCGCCGACGTCGTCGGCCCGCTGGCCCGTGGCCGTCCAGCCGAACTCGGCCTGCCAGTCGGGAAACGCCGTGCCGTCCACCGCGGCCGCGAGGAGCGTGGGCCGGGCGGCGTCGGCGGGCGGTGGGCCATCGGTCGCCGGCAGGGCGCTGACGTCGGCGGCCTTGGCGACGCTCGGCCCGCCGCTGCCCGAGGGCAGCACGAGGATCGCCAGCGCGACGAGCACGGCGAGCGCCACCGCGATGCCGCCGGCGAGCGCGCCGCGACCGGCGAGCCCCCCGCGACGGGACCCTCGGCCGGGGCGTTCGAGGCCCTCGCGCAGCGCGGCCGGCGCCTCGGAGCGGGGGTCGGCGGCGGCGGCCCGGAAGCGTTCCACGGCGCGGCGCTGCCCGTCCAGCTCGGCGGACATCTCGGGCGCCTCCGCCACCTGCCGCGCGATCTGCTCGGCGCGCGCGGCGGGGAGGAGGCCGTCGGCGAGTGCCGCCAGCTCCTCGGGCGTGGGTGGCGCCCCCATCTCCCCGTTCGTCCGATCCACCGAGATCCCCTCCCGATCGTCCCGCGCCGGGTGGCGCGCCCCCGGCGCAGACCACCTCGACTCGTGAGACGCCATCCCCCCGACGGTTATTCCCCGGAAGCGTCAGAATCGCCGCCGGGCCTCCGGACGTCCCGCCGGTAGTGTGGCCCACGGAGGGTCCCGGCGTCGCGCCGGGCGGCGCGTTCCCCAGGAGGCGGACTTGGAGCGCCGGCTCGATCCCCGCGCGATTGGTGACCACATCGATCGCCTGTACCGGGCCGCCTGGGCGCTCTGCGGCTCGCGCGAGGACGCCGAGGACCTGGTGCAGGACACCTTCGCCCGCGTCCTGGCCAAGCCGCGGTTCGTGCGCCGCGAGGACGACCTCGCGTATCTGCTGCGGGCGTTGCGGAACGTCTTCATCAGCCAGCGCCGCACGGCATCCCGGCGCCCCCGCACCGTCCCGCTGCCCGAGGACGGCCCGCCCGCCGCGCGCGACACCTCCGGCGATCCGCAGGCGGCCTACGAGGCGCACGAGCTCTACGCCGCGGTCGCGGCCCTGCCCGACGACTTCCGCGACGTGCTGGTCGCCGTGGACGTCGCCGGTCTGTCCTACAAGGAAGCGGCCAGGGCGCTCAGGATCCGCGAAGGCACGGTGATGAGCAGGCTCCATCGGGGCCGCAGGCAGGTCATGCGCGCCCTCGACGCCTAGCGGACCCCGCGCGTCAGGGGCGCGTCCGCGCTGCGGAGCCCCGACCCGTCGCGGCCTCGACCGGGGACCCGCGCACCCCTTACCCTCACGGGGGCCATGTCCACTGCCCTGACCAGCGGCAGCATCGTCGCCGGTTTCAGGATCGTGCGGCTCATCGGTCAGGGCGCCGGGGGCACCGTGTATCTCGCCACGGACGCCGACGGGCGGCAGATCGCGCTGAAAGTGCCCATCGCGGAGCTCGCGCGCGACGAGCGGTTCCGCCAGCGGTTCCTCCGCGAGGCGCAGATCGCCGCCGCGCTGGACGAGCCGCACGTGGTGCCCACCGTGGCCGTCGGCGAGGACGCCGGGACGCTCTACCTCGCGATGGCGTACATCGACGGCCACGACCTGCGGGAGATCCTCCGGCGGGAGGGACCGCTCGCTCCGGAGCGCGCCGTCGACCTCATCGGACAGGTCGCCGGCGCCCTCGACGCCGCGCACGCCCGCGGGCTGGTCCACCGCGACGTGAAGCCGGGCAACGTGCTCGTGGCGGCGACCGACGCCGGCGAGCACGCCTACCTCTGCGACTTCGGCCTCGCCAAGCACATCTCCTCGGTCACGAGCCTCACCGGCGACCGGAACCTCGTCGGCACGATCGCCTACATCTCCCCCGAGCAGATCGAGGGGCGGGACGATCGACGGCGCGGGCGGACGTCTACTCGCTGGGCTGCATGCTCTTCGAGTGCCTCACCGGCGAGGCGCCGTTCACCCGCGACAGCGAGCTCGCGGCCGTCTACGCCCACATGCACGAGCCGCCGCCGCTCGCCAGCGAGGTCCGGGCCGGCCGTGCCCCGCGGCCTTCGACGCCGTCGTCGTGACGGCCATGGCGAAGGCGCCCGACGACCGCTTCGCGAGCTGCGGCGCGCTCGCCGACGCCGCGCGGCGGCGCTTCGGGGCGAGGCGCCGCCGCGCCGGGCGCCGACCCGCCGCCGCGCCCTCTGGGCGCTGGCGGTCGTGGCGGTCGCGGCGCTCGCGGCGGTCGCCGTGGTGGGCGTCCTCGTCCTGCGCGGCGGCGGCGAGCCGGCGCGGCGCGGCTCGAGATCCCACCGAAGTCGCTCGGGCTGATCGACGCGCGCTCGCACGAGGTCGTGGGCGGCATCCCCTTCGCGAGCCAGCCCTGGGACGTCGCGTTCGGCGCCAGGGAGGCCTGGGTGCTCCTCGGCGATGAGCGCCGCGTGGCCCGGGTGGACATCGCCTCGCGCACGATCCTCTCGACCACGACGCTTCCCGTTCACGCCGGGCGGCATCGCGACGGGCGGCGGGGACGCCTGGGTGACCGAGGACGGCGGCGACGGGCTCGTGGCGGCTCGACGGAACGACCGGCGCGATCGCGCGGCGGTTCTCCATCCCGGCGAGGGGCGACCGGGGAGCCGAGCGCAGTCCCACCGGCATCGCGTTCGGAGCGGGCTCCGTCTGGGTGGCCCGCGCGTCCGAGACGGTGCGCGTCGACCCCCGGACCGGGGCGGTGCAGCACCGCTTCGCGACCCCGCTGTCCCCGACGTCCGTGGTCTTCGCCGACGACAACGTCTGGGTGGCGGGCGCCGAGAACGGCCGGATCGTCAGGATCGACCCGGCGGCGAACCGGATCACGGCCGTCACGCCGCTGCACGGCACGGTCACCGACCTCGCGGTGGACCGGGACTCGGTGTGGGTCTCGATCGTCCCCGACGACGTGGTCTTCCGGCTCAGCCCCGACGACGGCAGCGTGCTCGCGACGCTCCCGGCCGGCGACGGGGCCGTTGACCCTGTCGGCCGCGGACGGCGTGTGGATCGCCGACGCAGGGGGCCGCGAGATCGTCCGGGTGAGCGCGGACGGGACCCGCGAGCGAGCTGCCCACCACCGGCACGCCGTGGGCGGCCCGCTACCACGACGGCCTGCTGTGGGCCTCGGTGGCCGCCGCCCCGCAGCCCGCCGCCTCCGGCGCGAGCAGCCGGGACGCTCCGGATCCCGCTCGTCACCGAGCGACTCGGCGACGCTCGACCCGGCCGTCATCGGTGGCCCGGTCTTCCGCCAGCTGGCCTACTCGACCTGCGCCTACCTCCTCAACTACCCGGACGCCGAGGGGAGCGACGGCCGCGAGCTCCGGCCGGAGGTCGCGGCCGCGATGCCCACCGTCTCGGCGGACGGCCGGACATACCGGTTCCGCGTGCGCCGGGGGTTCCGCTTCTCGCCGCCCTCGGGCGAGGAGGTCACCGCCGAGACGTTCCGGCACACCATCGAGCGCGCGCTCTCGCCCCGGCTCGCCCCGGGCGGGGGGCCGAACCCCTACGGCCCGATCCTGGCCGACGTCGAGGGTGCGACCGCCTACGCCGCCGGCCGGGCGCCCCACATCCGCGGCGTCACGGCCCAGGGCGACACGCTCACGATCCGGCTCACGCGCCCGGCCGGCGACCTCGCCGCGCGGCTCAGCACGTCCACCTTCTGCCCGGTGCCGGTCGGCACGCCGGCCGTGCCGGGAGGTGGCGCGGCCACGCCCATCGCCATGGCGGGGCCCTACTACGTCGCCGCCGCGGGGGACGGCCAGATCGTCGTGGAGAAGAACCCGAACTACACGCGGCAGCCGGCCGCGACGGGTCGAGCGGATCGTCTACACGGAGGACGTCACGCCCGCGGACGCCGTCGCACGGGTGCAGCGCGGCCGTCGCCGACTACGTCAACGCCGACATCGCTCGGCTACGACCCGGCCGGGCCGCTCGCGCCCGGAGGCTCGATCGATCGCTCGTACGGCCCGGCGAGCCGGGCCGGCCGCGCGGGCCGGCCGCGCTACGTGGTCAGCCCGGCGCCCGGGATCGACGGCATCGCCTTCAACACGCGCCGGCCGCTCTTCCGCGACGCGCGGATGCGTCGCGCCGTCGGGTACGCCCTCGACCGGACCGCGCTCGCCGCGGTGTACGCCGAGCCACCGTCCGATCACCTCATACCGCCCGCCGTCAGCGGGCTCGACGGCAACGTCGCCTATCCGAACGAGCCCGATCTCACCACCGCGCGGCGGCTGGCGGGAGCGCGGCAGGCGTACGGCGCGCCTCTACGGATGCGGCGACCCCATCGGCGCCCGCATCGCCAGGATCGTCCGCGCGAACCTCGCCCCGATCGGGATCGACGTGCAGATCGACCAGTCGCTCGGGTGCCTGAACGGCCCCGAGCCCCGGCGCGTCGCCGCGGCGGACATGCAGCTCGTGTCGCGCTTCGACCCCAGTCACGACCCGGTCCCGTTCGTCGAGCTCCCGCTCGGCGACAGGTACACGGCGACCGGCTACTGGCGCTCCGCCGCCCTGCAACGGCGCATGGCGAGCGCCCGGGCCCTTCGCGGCCCCGCGAGGGCGCCCGCCTACCGCCGGGCTCGAGACGGCCCTCGTGCGCGACGCCGCACCCGTCGCGGTCTACGCGACCGGCGTGGAGCCGGAGTTCTTCTCGGAGCGCGTCGGGTGCAGGATCACCCAGGGCGCGCTCCAGGTCGGTCGATCTCGGAGCCCTCTGCCTGGGCTGACGGTCACCCGGCCTCCGGCCAGGCTCCACGTGAACCTGGTCAGCCGGTCGCGGGGCGCGAGGCCGCCGGGGCGCGCGCCCCGGTGCACGATCAGCGTCGGCGTGCCGGTCGCGATGAGCGCTCGCCGCGTCGCCCCGAGCCCCTCCCGTCGCCATCGGGGCGAGAGCCCGACGCACGACCGCCCCGCTCGTACCCTGCGGCCGCCACCACGCCGCCGGGCCCCGGGTCCGCGAGGACGGGATCCGCCTCCACGCCGACGAGCCGCTGGATGGCGATGGACGCCGACGCGAGGAGCCTGCTGGCGTCGCCGGCACCGTCGCGCCCCGTGCCCCGCGCGCCGACCAACCGCAGCGGAACCCCGGCCCCGGCGGCCAGCCAGGCCCCGAGCTCGGCTGCGGCCCAGTCGTGGTCGCCCCCGCCGAACAGCACGGAGACCCCGCCCTCGAAGGTCGCCGGCGCCGATCCCGGTGAGCAGCGCGACGTCGCACGGCGAGCGCTCGAGCAGGAGGGCGATCGCGTCGGGTACCGGGCCGTCCCGCGCGAGGTCCCGGGCGGCATCGACCACCGTCACGTCGACCTCGTGCGTCAGCGCCAGACGCGCCGTGTCGGCGCCCGCGGAGCGCGAGACGAAGGCGGCGGCCCGGGCCGTCACGCCCTGCTCGCCCGAGGTCGTCGCGCGCGGGCGCGCGTGGCCGCGACGGCGGTCGGCGAGCAGCTCCTCGCGCGCGACGAGCTGCGTGACCAGCAGCTCGTGGCGGCCGAGCGCGGCGAGTCGGCGTGCCGACGGCGACGAGGCGGTCCAGCGCCGCGTCGTCCCAGGCGGCCAGGAGCACGGTCCGGACGGCGTCCTGCGGGGCGGCGACGGGCGCGCGACCGGGCGCGTCGAGGCTGGGATCCTGCTGGAGGACGCGCCGCTCGAGCTCCTTCAGCGCGGGCGTGGGCTCGAGTCCGAACGCCTCGACGAGCGCGGCGCGCCCTGTCCGGAACCGCTCCAGGGCGTCCGCCTGCCGCCCGGCGCGATACAGGGCGATCATCAGCTGGCCGCGCAGGCGCTCGTTGAGCGGGTTGTCGAGCACGAGCTGCTCGAGCTCGGCCACGAGCTCCGCGCCGCGGCCGAGCTCGAGCTCGGCCCCGAGGCACCGCTCCGCGATCGTGAGGCGCAGGTCGCTCAGGCGCTCGATCACCGGACGGGCGAAGGGCTCGAACGCGAGGTCGGCGAGCGGCGCGCCCCGCCACTGCGCGAGCGCCTCCCGGTAGCGCGCGACGGCCGCCTCGGCGTCGCCCGACGCCAGCGCCGACCCGGCGTCGTCCGCGAGGCGCTCGACCGATGAGGAGGTCGAGCGTGTCCGGTGCCACGCGGATCCGGTAGCCGGGCGGGCGCGTCTCGATGACCGACCCGGCCGTGCCGGGCGGGCGCCCCGGCTCCAGGAGCAGCCGCAGCTCCGAGATCTGGCGGTGCACCTGCGTGACCGCGCTGACCGGGGGCGCCCCGCCGTACAGCTCCTCGGCGAGGCGGTCGATCGACACGACCCGGTTCGCATCCAGCAGCAGGATCGCCAGGACCGACCTCTGCCGGGGGCCGCCGAGACGGATCGGCCCCTCCGGCGAGCTCACCTCGAGCGGGCCCAGGATGCGGAAGACGAGTTCCAGACGACGACCGTACGCCCGGAGGGGGCCGATAGGCGACCGGTAGCGGCCCGGTAGCCGCCTCCTGCGACGGTCGGCCGGGCACGACCACGACCGAGACGGAGGAGGGATCGAGATGAGCACAGTGCGCGTCCCGGGGCTGGCGCTCGTCGCCGGGCTGGGGCTGTTCGTCGCGGTGAGCGGGGCGGACGGCCGCGAACGGCGCCGGCCGTCACCTGCGGAGCGACGCTGACCACGAGCACGACGCTGTCGGCGGATCTCGTGAACTGCCCGGGGACCGCGCTGGTCATCGGCGCGGACGGGATCACCGTCGACCTCGCCGGCCACACGATCTCCGGCACGAACGCGGCCGGCAGCGAGGGCATCGCCAGCGACGGCCATTCGAAGGTCCGGCATCGTCGGCGGCCGCATCACGGACTTCCGGATCAACGGCGTCGGGATCCGCGGCGGGAGCGGCAACGTCGTGCGCGGAGTCACGGTCCGCCGGATCGGGGAGGGGGGCGTCGAGGGGGAGCCCGTGTCGGCGGGGATCGCGATCTCCGAGCTCGCCCCGCGGCCGGGTGATCGGCAACGACGTGTCGAACGACGTGAAGGCCTTCCAGTCGGACGGCGTCGACGTCCTGGACTCGCCCGGCTCTGTGGTGGGGCGCAACCGCCTCGCGCGGAACAGCTGGAACGGGCTGGTGCTGCTCGGCTCGCCACGCAGCCGGATCACGCACAACGCGCTCGACCGCAACGGGAACAACGGCGCCGAGGTCAACGGGGCGTCGGACGCCACCGTGGTCGTCGCGAACCGCGCGCGCGGCAACGCGCAGTTCGGCATCGTGGTGGGCTCCGCCCATCGCGTGCGCGTCGTCGGCAACACCGCGGCGAAGAACCGAGACCGGCTTCCTGTTCTTCGACCTCCACGACAGCCTGATCAGCGCGAACCGCGCCCGGGTGAACGGCGAGGACGGGCTCGTCCTCTCCGGCGGGCAGTTCGGCTCCGACGGCAACCGCCTGGTCCGCAACGTCGCCAACGGGAACCACGGCGCCGGGATCGCCGTCGTCGAGGACAACGACGGCGGCCACGCGGCCGGCAACGTCCTGAAGGGCAACACCGCGAAGCGCAACGACGGTCCGGGATGGACGCCGTGCCCGGGACGATCGACAAGGGTGGGAACCGCGCGTCCGGCAACGCGACCCCGCCCAGTGCGTGAACGTCGTCTGCTCGAGGTGACCGCCGCCGGGTGGAGGGGCGTCTCGCCGCCCCCTCCACCCGGCGTCAGGAGACCGCGGCGTCCCGCGTCACGTCCGCTTCGAGCCCGTCGCTGGCGACGAGGGCGGCGAGCTCGGTCCGGGAGCGCACGCCGAGCTTGCGGTAGATCCGCCCCAGGTGGGCCTCGATCGTCTTCGCGGACAGGAACAGGCGGGACGCCGCCTCGCGGTTCGTCGCCCCGGAGGCCACCATCAGCGCCACCTGGAGCTCCTGGGGGGTGAGGGCGTCCGAGCGCGGCCCCGAGCGGGGGGCGGCCGTCTCCCCGGTGACCCCCAGCTCGCCGCGCGCGGTGGCCGCCCAATCGACCGCGCCGAGCGCCTCGAACCGGTCGAGCGCCGCGCGCAGGTGCACCCGGGCGTCCGAGCGCCGCTTCGCCCGGCGCAGGCGCTCGCCCAGGCAGAGGTGGGTGCGCGCCTCCTCGAAGGGCGCCTCCACCTCGCGGTGCAGCCGGAACGCCTCCTCGAACGGCGGCTCGAACGCGTCGTCGTCGGCCATCAGCCCGCGACACCGCGCCGCGAGGGCCAGCGCGCCCGTCCGCTCGGCGTGCCGCGCGAGGCCCTCGAACGTCGTCAGCGCCTCCTCGGCCTCGGGCCGGCGTCCGGTGCGCACCAGGCACTCCACGAGGTCGCCGCCCGTGAGGGCGACGTTCGGCTCCCTGCAGCCGGCCCGGGCGAACGTCGTCGCCACCACCTGGAGGTGCGCGATGGCCTCATCCGGTCGCCCACGTCCCAGCTCGAGGAGCCCGAGCGCGGGGCTGCCCCACGCCGAGATCGGCGACCCCTCCCCGCCCAGCCGCCGTCCGATATCGGCGGCCTCCGCCGCGGAGACCCGGCAGTCGGCCTCACGCCCGAGGCACGCCTCGAGGCGCGCCTGGCACGTCAGTGCCAGCCCGCGCGCCTGGGCCTGCCCGAAAGCCGCCGCGAGCGATGCCGACTCCGTGGCGTCGGCGAGCGCCACGGACCATTGGCTGCGGCGGTAGGCCAGCTCGGCACGCATCGCGAGCGCCAGCGGCAGGGTCCCCGGAGCCTGCCCACGCCCCCGCTCCACGGCGGGCTCCAGCAGCCGGGCGGCGTGGGCGTAGCGCTCGGTCCAGATGTGGAGCCACGCGACCAGGTGCAGCAGCGCGGCCGTCTGCGCCCCGGGCGGGTTGACCCGCAGCAGACGCTCCCCGACCGCGTACAGACCGTCGATCGCCTCCGGCCCGCGACCCTGGCTCACCAGGGCGAAGAGCATGGCCACCTCGACCACGTCGTCCGGCTGCCCGTGGGCGCGGGCCCGGGCGAGGGCCCGCTCGGCCAGCTCCACGCCGTCCCTCATGGACGTGGAGCGCATGAGCATGGCGGCGGCCTCCGCCAGCAGCCGCGCCTCGCGGGCCGGGTCGATGGCGCCGAGGCGCTCCGCCTCCGCCAGGATCGAGGGGGCCGTCGCCGCGGGCGCGCTCCACGCGTCGATCTGGAACAGCAGGGCCAGGGCGTCGGCGCGCGCCAGCGGATCCGTGGTCCGGTCCCGGGCCTGCTCGATGGCCTCGCGGGCCCGATCGGTCATCCCCGCCAGGCGGGCGGCGGCGGCGGCCCGCAGCAGGCGCCGCGCCGCGTCGTCGCCGCTCTCGCTGAGGGAGGCGGCCCGGTCGAACGCGCGCAGCGCGGAGCTCGGCGCTCCGCGCGCCAGGGCGTCCTCCCCCCATCGCTCGAGGGCGGCGGCCGCGTCCGCGTCGGTGCCGACGGCGGCGGCCGAGAGGTGCCAGGCCCGCTCGGCGGATCCGGCGGGCGACGCCTCGGCGAGCGCACGATGCGCCTGGCGCTGCTCGGCGCCCGACGCGGTGGCGTAGGCCGCCGAGCGGGTCAGCGGGTGGTCGAACACGACCGACCCGCCCTGCAGGCGCAGGATCCCGGCCGCCTCGGCGGCATCGAGCTCCTCCAGCTGGAGGCCGGCCGTCGCGAGGGCCGACCCGACGAGCGCGGACGGCGCCTCGTTGCCCGCCGCGGCCGCGGTGACCACCGCGGTCCGCTCCCCCGCACCCAGCGCGGCGAGCCGGCGCTCCACCCCGGCGCGGATCCGGTCGGCGACCGGCAGGGGCAGGATCACCCCCGCCAGCGCGTCGCCCGCGCCCCCGAGGCTGCGGGTGGCCTCGATGATCGCGAGCGGGTTGCCGCCCGTGCCGAGGAAGAGGGCCTCCACGTCCTCGTCGTTCAGCCCGCGCCCGGCGACGCGCCGGGCGAGGTGTGCGGAGTCGCTCCGGCCGAGCGGCGTCACCTCGACCCGGTCGATGCCCTCCAGGTCGCCGGGGGCCAGCTCCTCCGGGCGCGCGGTGAGCAGCATCGCGATCCCCTCGCGCCACAACCGCCGCGCGGCGAACAGGATCGCCTGCGCGGAGGGCGGGTCGAGCCAGTGGAGGTCGTTGACGGCGACGAGCACGGGGGCGTCGGCCGCGGCGAGACCCAGGATCCCCAGCGTGGCGGCGGACACGCTGAACCGGTCCGTCCCCGCGGCGGGCGCCAGCGCCAGGGCGCCCTCCAGGGCCAGTGCCTGCGGCTCGGGCAGCCGGGGGATCAGGTCGGCGAGGGGTCGCACCAGCTCGAGGAGGCCGCCGAAGGCGAGCTCCGCCTCGCTCTCGATCCCCCGCACCCGCAGCACCCGAACGCCGTTCCCGCCGCGCTGCACGAGTGCCTCCGCCTCGCGCAGGAGGGTCGTCTTCCCGGTGCCCGCCGACCCGATCAGGGCCAGCGCGCCGCTGTCACCGGCCGACGCCCGGGAGAGGAGCCCGTCGATGGCCGCGACCTCGGCCGCCCGTCCGAGGGGCTCGGTCACGGCGCCGGCGCTCATCGCGGCCGGCCCGTCGTCGTCGGGGCGACGTCGAAGAGCCGCCGCGCCTGCTCGTGGCGCTCGCCGTCGCCCGCGGCGTCCGGCGCGATGACGGCCAGGCGGGGATCCGCCAGGACGCTGCGGAAGGGCGCGCCGTCGTCCTCGACGGCCGCGACGATCGCGGCCGCGACCTCGCGCGCCTCGAGCCCGCACTCCTCGCGGATCCCGCGGAGCGTCCCGAGGACACCCGTCCTGGCACCGGCGTAGGGCGACTCCGGCTCGCCGGCGGACCCGCTCACGATCGTGGAGCGCGCGAGGTCGGTCCGCACGACGCCCGCCTCGATCAGCACCACCCGCACGCCGGCCGGCCCCAGCTCGAGGGCCAGCGCCTCGAGGACCGCCGCCAGGGCCAGCTTCGACCCGCCGTACATCCCCATGAGCGGCACCGGGATCCGGCCCGCGAGGGAGGAGACGCCGACCACCACGCCGGAGCCGGCCCGGCGCATCGCGGGGAGTGCCGCCTGCATCACCGCGACCGCCCCGAAGAGGTTGGTCTCGAACTGACGCCGGGCGAGGTCGAGGTCCACGTCCTCCACCGCCCCGACGAGGGTCCAGCCCGCGTTGTTCACCAGGCAGGCGAGCGCGCCGCCGGCGATCTCGTGCGCCGCGCCGACCCCCTCGCGGACGCTCGCGGGGTCCGTGACCTCGAGGCGCACGACGTGGCGCCCGGGTGCGTCCGTCCCGGCGGGGTCGCGCACCCCGGCCACCACCCGCCACCCGGCGTCCACGAACGCGTCGGCCGTCGCCTTGCCGATGCCGCGCGAGGCGCCCGTGACGAGCACGGTCCGTGGCGGTGACTCCATTGGTGCCCGGGGTTCGGGGGCCAGGGCGCGAATCTACCCCGGCCCCGCCCCCCGGGGCCACCGGCCTACCCGATGCGCGTCTCCTGCCCGGCCCACTCGTGCTCGCGGAGCAGGTACTTCTGCACCTTGCCGGTGGACGTCTTCGGCAGCTCCCCGACGCGGACGGCCGCCGGGCACTTGTAGTGCGCCATCCGCTCCCGGCAGAACGCGATGATCTCGGCCTCGCCGGCGTCCATGCCGGCCCGCGGCGTCACGTACGCCACCGGGCGCTCGCCCCAGAAGTCGTCCGGCATCGAGACCACGGCGCACTCCAGCACCGCCGGATGGCGCATGACCATCTGCTCCACCTCGATGGTGGAGATGTTCTCCCCGCCGGAGATGATGATGTCCTTCATCCGGTCGCGGAGCTCGATGGCGCCGTCCGGATGCCAGACGGCCACGTCCCCGGAGTGGAACCAGCCGCCCCGGAAGGCGTGGTCGGTGGCGTCCGGGTCGCGGAAGTACCCCGCCATCACGATGTTGCCGCGCATCACCACCTCGCCCGGGGTCTCGCCGTCGCGCCGCACGTCGTCCATGCCCTCGTCCACCACGCGGACGAGGTCGGCGGTCACGTGCGCCTGGCCCTGGCGCGCCAGGAGATGTGCGAGCTCGTCGTCGGGGAGCTCCCTGAGGCGCGAGTCCATGCAGCGCGTGATCGGCGCGTACGTCTCGGTCAGGCCGTAGAGGTGGTGCGGGGTGATGTTCAGCTCGCGGAGGCGGCCGAGCAGGGTGGGTGAGGGCGGAGAGCCGCCCGTGCTGGCGGTGAGCCCGCCGGGCACGCGGTGCGCGGCGGCGTGGTTGACCAGCGCGATCTGGACCGTGGGGGCGCTGTTGAAGTTGGTGACGCCCTCCTCGTCGATCAACCGCCACATCTCGGCGGGGTCGGCCCGGCGCAGGCACACGATCGTCGCCCCGACGGCCACCGCGCTCCACGGGAAGCACCAGCCGTTGCAGTGGAAGAGGGGGGCGACGAGCAGCAGCCGGGACCTCGGCGTCAGACCCGCCTCGATCACGTTGGCGAGGGCGTTCAGGTAGGCGCCGCGGTGCGTGTAGACCACACCCTTCGGGTCGCCGGTGGTGCCCGAGGTGTAGTTGATCGCGAGGGCGTCCTCCTCGTCGGGCGGCCCGTCCAGGGGGTGCCCGGGCGAGCCCGACGCCACGAGGCGCTCGTAGGGGTCGTCGGGGGCGCCCGTGTCGGCGATGCGGACCACCTCGACGGCGGACGTGTCGAAGGACGAGAGCAGCGCCTCGTACTCGGCGTTGACCAGCACGACCTTCGGCTCGGCGTGCTCCAGCAGGCGGGCCACCTCGCCCGGGCTCTGGCGGATGTTGATGCACACCAGGAGGGCGCCGGCCGACGGCACGGCGAAGTGGGCTTCGACCATCGCCGGCGTGTTCGGCGCGAGCACGGCCACGCGGTCGCCCGGTCCGATCCCCAGCGCGCGGAGCGCGGACGTGAGGCGGGCGACCCGCTCGCCGAGCTCGCGGTAGGTGTGCCGGCGGGTTCCGTGCACCAGCGCCGTGGCGCCCGCGTGCACCTCCGTCGCCCGCACGAGGAAGCTCACGGGCGACAGCTCGGTGCGCCAGACGCGCACCCCGGCGCGGCCGTCCTGCCGCTCCCGGGGTGCGGCCTGGGTGGCCATCACTTCTCCGTTCCGACCCGGGCGGACAGGGGGCCGGCCCACCGGCGGCGGCGGGTGAAGTCGAACGGGTGGACCATCTCGCCGGCCCGGTTGGTGGTCATCGTGCTCATGGGAGGCTCCTTCTCGGGAGGTTCACGTGTCGCGACCACCGTAGGGGCGCCCCGGACGTGCTCGAATCGGGGAACCCCCTACGGTGAGGCGCCGTGCCCCCCTCGAGGGACGGCCTCCGTCAGGGGCGCCTCAGAGCTCGAGGTTGTGCATCGGCCACGACTCGATCCGGGGCGGCCCCTGGGCCATCGCCTCCGGGCCCACCAGGTCCGTGACGGTCGGGATGACCTTCGTCTCGAGGAAGCGGTCGAACGTTGCGCGCGAGTCCCACACGTCGATGATCCGCCAGCCGCCCTCCGGGGAGGGCCCGGCGCAGTGGAAGAGCAGCCCCTCCGGGTGTCCGTCGGGCGGATTGACCCGGGCGTTGATCTGGTCGTAGAGCTCCGCGGTCATGGCGGGTCCGAAGTCGAGCAGCACGGCGTCGGGCATCGTTCCGTCCTCTCTTGGCCATCGGCAGGCGGCGCGAGCGTACCCCGGCTCCTCCAGGCCGCTCAACGGGCGGCCGAGTGGGCCTCTAGCGACGCGCGGCGATCTGGCCCACGCTCGTCATGATCTGCCGCAGGTCCCCGGCGATCGAGCGCATGAGGAGCGTCTGGGCGAGCGCGACCGCGACCTCGGGCGGCATGTCCTGCGGGTTCGCGGACTGCCGGACGAGCTCGATGAACTGGTCGGCCTCGACGATGGCATCGGGCATCGGCGCCTCCTCTGGTGTGTGGCGCAACCGTAGCGGCGCGAAACCGTGCCTGGCTGACGGCGCTCCCGCCGTGGGACGATCGCCGCATGGACGAGGCGGCGAGGCGGTTCTCGGCGTTCGAGGCTGCGGGGTGGAGCGCGCGCGCGGAGCGCTACGAGGACTTCTCGGGCCGCGTGACCGCCCAGGTCGCCGGGCCGCTGCTCGATGCCGCCGGCGTGGGGCGCGGCGCGCGGGTGCTCGACATCGGCTGCGGGCCCGGCATCGTGCTGGGCGCCGCCCTCGCGCGCGGCGCGCGGCCCACCGGGGCGGACGTCGCCGCCGGGATGCTCGACCTGGTGCGGCGCCGCCATCCCGGCGTGGCGCTGGTCGAGGCCGACGTCGCCGCCCTCCCCCTGCCCGACGGATCCTTCGACGCGGTGGTCGGCGGCTTCGTGCTCAACCACCTCCCGGAACCCGAGCGGGCGGCGGCCGAGATCGCGCGCGTCCTCGCCTTCGGCGGGAGGGTGGCGCTCAGCGTGTGGGACGTCCCGGAGCACACCCGCTGGCTCGGCGTCGTCGCCGAGGCGCTCGCCGACGAGGGGGTGGGCGCGCCGCCGGCCCTCGCGGGCGGCCCGCCGTCGTACCGGTTCGCGGACCCGCGGGAGATGACGGCCCTCCTCGATGGCGCCGGCCTCCGCGACGCCCGCGTTGACACCCACGCGCTGGTCGCGACCGCGGCCGGCGTTGACGAGCTGTGGGAGGGGGTCCTCGGGGGGACGGTCCGGACGTCGTCGACGATCCTCGCCCAGCCCGAGGAGGTGCAGCGCCGCATCCGGGACGCGGTGGCGCGGCGGGTCGAGCCGTACCGGGGGCAGGCGGGCCTCCGTCTCCCCGTATCCGTCGTGATCGGCTCCGCCCGGCGGTGAGGCCCGCCGCGCTCCTGCGGGCGGCGCTCGAGCGCGGCGACCACGCCGGGCTCGCCGAGGCGTACGCCCCCGATGCGGTGCTCGACGCGGGGCTGCCCGGCGAGCGGGTGCGCGCCGTCGGCCACGACGCCGTCGCCGCCCGTCTGGCCGCGCTCTACCCGGGACGGGGCACCATCGTGGAGTGGGCCGCCGGCGAGCACGACGACGGTGCCGCGGTGTGGGTGGAGCGGATCGACGCGGAGGGCGGCGCGGTGCGCCACCGCCACTATCTCCGCACGCGCGACGGGCGCGTCGCGCGGCACTGGATCTACGCCGCCCCGCCGCGGACGGTCGCGCCGGGCCTCGCGGCGGAAGCGCTCGTCCCGCCGCCGGTCCTCCTGGCCCGGTGGGGCGCGGTCGCCGACTGCCGGCCGGTCACGTCGAGCGGCTGGTCCGGGGACGCCCTGCTCCGGGTCCTCATGGCGGACGGGCGGCGCCTGATGGCCAAGCGCATCGTCCCAGGCGGCGGGTGGCTCGCGGCGCACACCGAGGATCCCGGGCGGGAGGCGCTCCTGGTGCGCGACGGCTGGCTCGCGCGGATGCCCGCCTCGCTCGACCCGACGCTGATCGACGCCGAGTGGGACGGCGTGGCCTGGTGGGTGCTGATGCGGGACGTCGCCGGCGCCCTCTGGCCGGAGGGCCGTCGCATCCCCCGGGAGGAGAGCACGCGGGTGCTCGCGGCCTCCGCCGCGATGTGGCGGTGCTACCAGGGCGACCGGATCGAGGGCCTGACGCCGCTCGCCCGCCGGCTGGACTTCGCCGCGCCGCGGGTGGCCGTGCGCGAGCGGGCGGGGCTGGACCTGCTGCCGAACCAGCTCGAGGCGGCGTGGGAGGCCTTCGCCGAGGCGGTCCCGTCCGATGTTGCCGAGCCCGTGCTGGCGCTGCTCGCCGACCCGACCCCCCTCGCCGCGTGGCTCGAGGGCCGCGGCGCCACGCTGATCCACGGCGACATGCGCGACGAGCACCTCGGCGTCGAGGACGGGCGGGTGGTGCTGATCGACTGGGGCATCGCCACCCGCGGCCACCCGGTCGTTGACCTCTGCTGGTACCTCTGCCACACCGCCTGGCGCATCGACGCGACGCGCGACGAGATCGTCGACGACTACCGGCGCTGCCTCGGGGTCGACGACGACCCGGAGGCGCTCCAGGTGGGCCTGCTGTGCGGCCTCCTCTGCTACGGGTGGATCATCGGCCACAGCGCCGTCGTCCACCCCGATCCCGTCGAGCGGGCATGGGCGGCGGAGGAGCTGGCGTGGTGGGTGCCGCGGACGCGCCGGGCGCTGGAGGCCTGGAGCGGCTCGCCCGTCAGGCCCCGGCGGGCTGGAACAGCTCGATCGGGTTCCCGGCGGGGTCCTCGATCAGGATCTGCCGGCCACCAGGGCCGGTGACGACGTCGTTCCGGAACCGGACGCCCGCCGCGCGCAGGCGCGCCACCTCCGCGTCCAGGTCGCCGACCACGAAGTGGAGGCGGTTCCAGCCGCCCGGCTCCGGGACGCGGCCGTCGGGCATCGGCCGGCCGGCCGAGCTCGCCGGGCCGCTCAGCAGCAACCGGAGGTCGCCGCGGACGACGTCGGCGAACGCCGGCGCGGCGCTCGACCGGACCGCGAAGCCGAAGTGGTCGCAGTAGAAGTCGATCGCCGCCTGGACGTCGTTGACCATGTAGCGGACGTTGACGAACTCCTCGGACACGTGGGAAGCGTCCGCCCGGCAGCGCGGGAACGCAAGCGCGAGCGCTGCCGGGGGACAGCGGCCCGGCCCCTCTAGCGGAACCGGGCCGGGAACTGGGCCACGATGCCGGCCGAGAGCATGTCGGCCATGTCCCGCGCCTGCGCCTCGACCCGGTCGAACGCCCGGACGCTGCCGCGGTGGTCGCCGGTGAGCTCGGCGACGGCCTCGCTCGTCGTGAACCCGAGGTGCCGCTGCATCATCGCCCGCATCTCGGGCCGCGGCCACGCGGGATTGGCGGCCGCCAGGAACCCGGCGATGCGGTCGGCGTTGGCGATCCACCGGCGCTGGGCGCCCGCGAGGGCCGCGGGGTCGCCCGCCTTGGCGGCGGTGAGCACGTTGACCGCGATCAGGATGTGCTCGCGCAGGAGCGCGGTGAGGCGCCGGCCGGCGGGGGCGCCGTACACGCGTCCGACGGCCCGGCCGATGTCGGCCTGGTTCCGCAGCAGCCGCGCCTCCGTGGCGGGCAGGTCGGCGGACCCGGCGGCGAAGTTGACGATCGCGAGACGGGTCCACACGACGTGCTCCTCCCAGAGCGCGCGCATGTCCTGCCGCAGGGCCACCTCGGCGGCGGGGACGGCGGGTCGCGCCGCGGCGGCGGCGTGGTGCGGTGCGGCGGGCGCCGGCTCGCCGCCCCCCGCGCCGATCAACAGGATCAGGGCCGTGGCGGCGGCGGCGACCATGGCGGTGAGGACGAGCAGGCGCCGCCCGCGTCTGTGGGACGTCATCGGAACCTCCAGTCGGGTGGTGGCGCGGGTGGACGGCGTCCTCCCGCGCGGATCCGTCAGCTGGGGCCGGCCCGATGCTGTCGTGACAGATGAGTGCCGGGATCCGTCCCGGTCTTACGCGCCGCCGGGTCGGTCAGGCCGGGCCCAGGCCGAACATGTCCTCCACGCCGACGAGGCGCAGGACGCGCACGACGGCGGAGGAGGGGTTCAGCAGGCGCAGCTCGCCGCCGAACGACGCGAGCTCGGCGAAGACCTTCGTCAGGCAGCGCAGGCCGCTCGAGTCGAGGAACTCGACGTCGGCCATGTCCAGCACCACCACGTATCCGTGCGTCGCGCCGAACGCGAGCAGGCGGTCCTCGAGGGCACCCGTCGCGCCGATGTCGATGTCGCCCGCCAGGGCGTAGACCGCCCCGTCCGGCGACGGGACCTCACGTCCCGTCAGATGGTCGCCCAGCTGATCGACCGTCGGCACGTGCCGGACCATAGGGCACCGGCGCCGGGGCCGTGCGGGCCGCCGCCGCCGCCCTTGCGCGGCGCGCGGGGGCTGCGGGAGGCTCCCGCCATGTCCGCAGCGCAGGTGATGCAGCGGTACCGCGACGCCGCCTCACGGGGCGACTTCGACGCGGCGTTCGGGATGTTCGCCGAGGACATCGTGTTCCGGATCCCGGGATCGTCGGACTGGGCCGGCGAGCACCGCGGGCGGGACGCCGCGATGGCCTACATCGACCACGCCCGCGCGATCGGCACCGGCGTGAGCGTCCAGGTGATCGACCAGCTCGTCAGCGACGAGCGCTTCTGCCTGCTGGTGGAGGAGCGCTTCCACCGCGACGGCGCCGAGGACGTCGTGATCCGCCGCGCCAACGTCTACCGCGTGCGCGGCGACGAGATCGCCGAGGTGTGGATCTTCGAGGCCGACCAGGCCGAGGTGGACGCCCTCCTCGCCGGCTGAGGGGCCACCCCGGGCTCGGCCTCGGGGGGCTGTGTCGCGGCGGTGACAGACGGCGCGTCGCGCGGTGGACGGAGCCCGGCGGCGATCCGGACGAGGGTGATGACACGCAGTCGCCACCTCAGCCGAGGAGCCCCGATGACCCGCACCGCGCACCGCCTCCACGTCCCCCGTCGTCTCGCCGCCGCCCTCGCGCTCACCGGCGCGATGGCCGTCGCGGGCCAGGCGATGGCGATCCCGGTGGACGACGACGACCCGCCGCCGCCCGCGAACTCGCGGCCCAGCGCGGCGCTCACCGCGACGCCGAACCCCGTGGTGGTCCCGCCGCAGCTGGTCGCCGCGCCGATCAGCGCCAACGCGCTGCCCCGCGACACGGTCACCGACACCGTCATCCGCTTCGGCGCCACCGTCCAGTTCAGCGCCGCCGGCTCGGGCGACGCCGACGGCGAGATCGTGAAGTACGAGTGGGACCTGGACGGCCGGCCCGGCTTCGAGAAGACCACGACGACCCCGCGGACGTCGGCCCGCACCCGGTCGTCCTCCGGGTGACCGACACGCTCGGCGCGAAGTCCACCGCCACGCTGCCGGTCCGCATCCACCGCGCCCCCGCGGCCCTCATCGTCACCAACCCCCAGACGCCGGTCGTCAACCAGCCGACCGTCCTCGACGGCTCCCGCTCCACCGACGACGGCACGATCGCCCGGTACCAGTGGGACCTGAACGGCGACGGGACCTTCGAGACCGACACCGCCGCCGTCCCGCGCGCCACGCACACGTTCACCGCCACCGGCCCCGCGACGGTCGGCCTGAAGGTCACCGACGGCGACGGCGCCACCGACCAGACGACGCTCAAGCTCACCGTGTCGGCCACGCCGGTCGCGACGATCGACCGCATCGGCCCGCGCATCGCCCCGCTCGCCACGCGGCTCACCATGTCGAGGAAGGGCCGGGTGTCCGTGAGGGTCGCCTGCCCCGCCGGCGAGCAGGTCTGCACCGTCCGCGCCCGCCTCCGCGGCCTGACGGGCTCCCTGAAGGGCACGACCCTCGGGACGGCCCGCGCGGAGCTCCAGGGCGGCCGCCGCGCAACCCTCTCCATCCCGCTCACGAAGAAGGCCGCGAAGGCCGTCGCGAAGGGCACCGTCCGGGCCCGGATCGTCATCACCGGCACCGACGCCGGCGGCAACCGCGCCGTGACCCGCACCGCGGTCACCATCCGCCGCTAGCCGGCCCCGCACGCCACGCACCACGAGGGCCCCGCTCAGGCGGGGCCCTCGCCGCGTCACGGGGCGGATCCTGGTTCGCGCGTCCCCGTCCGGGGAATCCCCGCCCGGATGGACCGCGCCGACGCCCCGCGACTGCTCCGGGCCTACCTCGCCGACCACCTCCAGCTCCACCGGGCCGCCCGCGAGCTGGCGCTCCGGCTGCGCCGGCGCGAGGAGCGCGGCGAGCTGGCCGCGCTGCTCGACGAGGTGGCGACCGAGCTGCGCCGCCAGGAGGGCGTCGCGGAGGCGCTGCTGCGCCAGCTCGGCGCCGGCCCGCCGTGGCTGCGCCTGGCGCTCGGCACCGTCACGCGAGCGCATCGGGCGGCTCAAGCCGAACGGCCGCCTGCTGCGCGCCTCGCCGCTCGCGCCGGTGTTCGAGCTCGAGGTCCTGGAGTCCCTGCTGGACATGAGCGGGCGCTGCTGGCGCGCGCTCGACCACGCGGGGGTCGTGGAGCCCGACCTGGTGCGCCCCCGGGCGGAGGCGTGCGAGCGCCTGGTGCCGAGGCTGGAGGTCCACCGCCTGGCCCGCGGCGACGCTGCGCTGCTGCCCCTCGGGGTCGAGGCGTGAGCGCCCGCGGCGGCGCCCATCGGGAGGAGCGCGCCCTCGACGCCGCCGCGCGCGCGTGGGGGGCGCTGCGCTGGCCGGTCGGGATGGCGATCGCCACCTACCGGGTGCTGCGGCGGATCGAGGTCGAGCGCCGCACCGAGACGCGCCCGGGGGAGGAGCCCCACCCCGTCGAGGGCGCCGTCCCGGGCGACCCGGGGCCCGTCCAGCCGCGGTCGGCGGGGGCCGGCCCCAGCGCGCGGCGGCGCTACCGCCTGCGGGTGCGGGACGCGCGGATGTCGCCGGAGGAGCTGATGTCCGCGCTCGCCGCCGACCCCAACCTTGCGTCGCCGTTCGAGGTGGCGCGGTTCGTGAAGCGCAAGGGGCTGATCGGCGGGATGCGCGAGGGCGACGAGTACGTGGTCTGGATGCCCGGCCCCTGGAACGGGCCGGTGCGGGTGGCCGAGCGGACCCCCACCTCGTTCCGCCTCGCGACGCTGAAGGGCCACATGGAGGCGGGCCAGATCGCGTTCTCGGCCCGCCGTGACGGCGACGAGCTGGTGTTCGACATCGAGTCGTCGGCCCGCAGCGGCAGCACGCCGTTCCGGGTCCTCTACGGCCCGCTCCGGGTGGGGCAGGAGTTCCAGCTGCACATGTGGGTCCACTTCCTCCAGCGCGCCGCGGCGCTCGCCGGCGGCACGCCCGCGGGCCCCGCCGAGGTCACGACCATCCGCTACCCGGACGACCGCGGTGCGCTGTCGCGCCGGGCGTCGCGCCGGGCGATGCGGGCCCTGGGATCGCTGCCGAGCCGGCAGCCCAACTTCACCAACGAGGCCCTGGAGGCGCACGACACCGCCGAGGGCTGGCGGGTCGACGACCACCGCATCGACCTGCCGGGCGAGTCGCCCGGGCCCCCGGAGGACGGCGGGCCGTGGGAGGTCGCGGTGGACGTGCTGCGCGAGTACGGCTTCGCCGACCCCTCGCTGATCCGCGCGGTCTACGACCCCACGCAGCCGCTGGAGGACCGGGACATGCTCCTGGAGGGCCGGTTCATGGGCCTCAGCTTCATGCTCGGCGTGCGGGTGGTGGCGACGGTGGACGAGACCACCGAGCTGGAGGGCCGGCCGGCCCGGGTGTGGGGGTGGAGCTACGCGACGCTCCAGGGCCACCTGGAGATGGGCCGCCTCGACTACGCCGTCCTGAAGCTCATCGACACCGGCGAGGTGCAGTTCCGCCTCCACGCCGTGTCGAAGCCCGCGACCATCGCCAACCCCGTCGTCCGCGTGGGGTTCCGCATCTTCGGGCGGCGCCTCCAGAAGCGGTTCGCCCGCACGGCGGGGGAGCGGATGGCACGCATCGTGCGCGAGCGCCTGGCCGCACGGGACGCGTAGGCTCCGGCCGATGGCATCGCGGCGCATCGACGTGGGCGAGGTCCGGCTCGCGGTCACCGAGGCGGGCGACCCGTCCGGTGAGCCGGTGATCCTGCTCCACGGGTTCCCCGAGCTGGCGAGCTCGTGGCGCCACCAGCTGCCGGCGCTGGCCGAGGCGGGCTTCCACGCCGTCGCGCCCGACCTGCGCGGCTACGGTGACTCCGACCGCCCCACCGCGGTGGAGGCGTACGGGGTGCAGAAGCTCGTGGGCGACGTCGTCGGCCTGATCGCCGCCCTCGGCCACGACAGCGTGCACGTGGTGGGGCACGACTGGGGCGGCGGGCTGGCGTGGGGCCTGGCGGGCAACCGGCCGGAGCTGGTGCGCTCGCTGACGATCCTCAACGCGCCCGTCGGGCAGGTGTCGGCGCGGCTGCGCTTCGAGGACCCCGAGCAGCGCGCCAAGTCCTGGTACATGCTGCTGTTCCAGTTCCCCGGCGTCGCCGAGACCTGGATGTCGCAGCACGACTTCCGCAACCTCAGGGAGTTCGTGTTCGAGGACGCGCCCGACGCCTTCCCCCCGGAGGAGCGCGAGCGGCTCGTCGCGTCCCTGCGCCGCGACGGCGCGCTGACCGCCATCCTCAACTGGTACCGGGCGAACATGCCGCCCTCCGCGTGGCTGCGCGAGCCGCCCGATCCCCCGCCGGTCACCGTCCCCACCATGATCATCTGGGGCGAGGCCGACACCTACCTCGGCCTGCCGCTGCTCGAGCGCAGCGCCGCCACCGTCACCGGCCCGCTGCGCGTCGAGCGCCTCCCCGGCGTGAGCCACTGGGTGCAGCAGCACGCCCCGGACGCGGTGAACCGGCTGCTCGTCGAGTTCCTGGCCGGCCTGACCTAGCCCTCCCGGAGGGCGCGCCGGTCCAGCTTCCCGGACGGCAGGCGGGGGAGCGACTCCCGCACCGCGACCGTCCGCGGCGCCATGTGCGGCGCCAGCTCGTGGGCGACGTGGCGGCGCAGCTCCTCCGCCAGCCCGTCGTCGCCGGCGCCGCCGGCCAGGACCACGTACGCGGCCGGGCGGGTCAGGCCCTCGTCGTCCTCCATCCCGATCACCGCCGCCTCGGCCACCGCGGGGTGCCCCAGCAGCGCGCCCTCCACCTGCGACGGGCTCACCCAGCGCGCGTCGACCTTGAAGAGGTCGTCGGAACGGCCGAGGTGCCGCATCGTGCCGTCCTCGTCCTCCATCAGCGTGTCGCCCATCACGATCCAGTCGCCGCGCACCAGCTCGCGGGTCTCCTCCTCGCGCCGCCAGTAGCCGCTGGTGTTGGAGGGGCTGCGGATCCACAGCCGCCCCGGCTCGCCGCGCCCGCACGGGCGCGCCCTCCCCGTCGGCCAGCTTCACGTTGACCCCCGGGACCGGCCGGCCCAGCACCCCCGGCCGGAAGGGGTCGCCGGGCCGCGTGGAGATGACGATGTTGGAGCACTCGGAGCACCCGAGCCCCTCGATCAGCTCCACGCCGGTCACCTCGCGCAGCCGCTCCGCGACGGCGCCGGGCAGGCTGTCGCCGGACGACACCGCCAGCCGCACGGTGGCCAGGGCGTCGGGGTCGGGGTGGCGCTCCAGGAAGCGGGCGAGCTGGAGCCAGAACGTCGGCACGCCGCTCAGCACCGTCACGCGCTCGCGCGCCACCGTCTCCAGGACGCCCCGCGGCGACGGCCGCGGCGCGGTCAGCACCGCCGTCGCGCCGCTGCCGATGACCCGGAAGAAGCCGTTGCCGAACCCGAGCGACGTGAACAGGCGCGCCATCGAGTGGCAGCGGTCCCCCGGCCCCAGGCCCAGGACCTCGGCCGCGTAGGTGGCGATGCCGGTCTCCATGTCGCCGTGCCCGTGCATCACGCCCTTCGGCCGGCCCGTCGAGCCGGAGGAGTAGATGAGGTAGGCCAGGTCGTCCGGCCCCACGTCGGCCACGTCCGCGGGGGCCCCGGCGTCGAGCTCCTCGGGCCGGATGGCCCGGCCCGGCGGTGGCTCCTCCTCGGCGCTGACCACGACTGCGGGCTCGCAGTCCCCGGCCAGGAGCGCGAGGCGCTCCGGCTCGGTGGGGTCGGCGGGCACCGCGACCGCCCCCAGCGCCGCCGCACCGAGGAATGCCTGCACCCAGGGGCGCCCGTCGCGGAGCGCCACAAGCACCCGGTCGCCGGGCGCCACGCCGGCGTCGCGCAGCCCGCCGGCGGCGCGCCGCGCCGCGTCCTCCAGCTCGGCGAACGTCCAGCGGCCGCGCTCGTCGACCACCGCCTCGCGGTCGCCGTGGCCGTCCGCCACCCACCGCCCCACCAGGAGCGTGACCAGGTTGTGCCCGGGCCGGCTCACGGGACGGGGGCCAGGACGGCCTCCGCCAGCGCGTCCATCGCCTCGGGCGGCACCCGCGACGGCAGCACCAGCGCGGCGTGCGTCACCCCGGCCTCCGCGTGGGCGGCCAGCGCCGCCCGCAGGTCGTCGGGCGCCGCGACGATCCCCGTGCCCGCCAGCCAGCGCAGGTACGCCGCGGGGGCGCTGTCGAGCGCGGCGGCCTCGTCCCGCACCCAGTCCTCCGCCTCGGCCCGCGAGGGCACCGGCAGCACGAACGTGTAGAGACAGCAGGCGAGCGGCGGCAGGCCGTCGGGGCGGGCCTCCCGCGCCACCCGCAGCCGCCGGCCCGACTCCTCCGGGCCCACGAAGGCGGCCACGATCCCGTCGGCCCGCTCACCCGCCATCCGCAGCAGCCGCGGCCGGTGGGCGGCGACCCAGATCGGCGGGCCGCCCTCCTGCGGCGACGGCGGGACGTTCGGCGGCGCGTCCGCGTCGCCGCGGAACATCCCCCGGATCGTGCTCAGGGCCTCCGACAGCCGCTCCGTGCGCTCGGCGGGCGGCGGGAACGGGATCCCGTACGCCCGGTGCTCCGGGACGTCCGATCCGGAGCCGAGGCCCAGGATCAGCCGGCCGCCGGCGATGACGTCGATGATCGTCGCCATCTTCGCCGCGACCGGGGGCGGCCGGTAGCTGGCCGACGCCACCACCGTTCCCAGGCGCACGCGCGTCGTCAGCGCCGCGAGCGCGGCGAGCGTGGTGAACGCGTCGAACGTGGGGTCCCGCTTCACACGGCCGGGCGACTGCAGGTGGTCGTTCACCCACACGGAGTCGAAGCCGAGGGCCTCGATGCGCAGCGCGGCGTCGCGGATGGCGTCCCACGACGAGCCGTACTGCGGCACCCGCAGCCCGATCGCCGGGAGGTCCGCCATGCGAGGGGTTCTACCCGGGGCCGAGCACCACCACCACCTCGGCCCCGTCCGGCGCGGCGTCGGCCAGGGCGCCGGTGGCCGGCAGCTGCTGGACGGCGCCCGCCTGGAGGTCGCGCGCCACGCGCTGCGCGGCGGCCCGCTGCCCGGGGCGGAAGTAGACGATCGTCGGGCTGGTGGACGTGGGGGCGTTCCCGGTGGTCACGCCCGAGTAGCCGAGACCCTCGGCCTGGCCGGCCGTCTGCGCGGCGAGTCCGGTGGTGTTGGTCCCGTTGAGGACGGCGAGCGCGATGTCGGCGCGATCGGGCGGCGCCGCGGGCTCCTGCGGGGCCGTCGTCGTCGACGGGGCCGCCGCCCCGCCGCCGGAGGTTCCGGTCCCCGTCGTCGTCCCGGTCGTCGCGGACCCGCCGCCTCCGCCGCCCCCCGGCGTCGTGATGACCGGCACCTGGGACTGGTCGCCCTCCGGGGTCGGCGCGAGCACCGTCACCGGCCCGTCGTCGCCGCGGAGCAGCCAGCCGCCGACGAAGCCGATGATCAGGCAGGACACCACGAGGAGCACCGGGCGCACCCATGCCCGACCCCCCTCTGGGGGCCCGGACGTGGGGGTACCGGGATCCGTGCTCATGCCGGCGGCGATGCTACCGTCGGCCTCGGCCGTAACCTCGACGTGTGGTCAGCCGGGACTGGTGATATCGTTGCCGCCGGTCGCGGAAAGCGTGCGCCCGGCGTTCCATGAACCCGAACGCCGATGGTGTCCACACGACCCAGGCTCGCGGCCAACACACGCGTGTGACGTGCGGAGCACGTGCGCGCCCCTGGAGGTCGGCAGTTGTCCGACGGACTGCAACCCACGACGGAACCGCGCCCCGCCGCTTCGCCCGGCGAGGACCTCTCGCGCGCGCTGGCCGACCCGGCGAGCGCCTGGCCGGACGTCGTCCTGCGCGACCACCAGCTCGAGGCGCTCGACGAGCTGGCCGGCCGCCTCTCGCACGGCGCCACCCGCACGTGGGTGGACGCCCCGACCGGCTCGGGCAAGACGATCATGTTCCTCGCCCTGGCCGAAGCCCTCGGCGGCAGCACCCTCGTGCTGGTCCCGCGGCGCAACCTGGCGGACCAGACCTTCGCCGCGCTCGCGCGCCACTTCCCCTCGATCCCCACCCACCCGGAGGGGCCCGACGCCGCCGGCAAGCCCGGCGTCGCGGTCTGCACCTACCAGGCGGCGCTGCGTCACCAGGAGACCATGGACTGGGAGTCCGTGACGCTCCTGATCTGCGACGAGGCCCACGCCACGCTCGGCGCGCAGACGCGCAAGCTGCTCGACCGGGCCGTCAACGCGGTCGCCGTCGGCTTCACCGCCACGGGCGCGACCACCACGGGCCACGTCGAGCAGGTGTTCGGCCCGGTCGCGGCGACGCTCGACCGGGTGTCCGCGATCGAGCGCGGGATCCTGTGCCCGCTGCGCTCCCTCCGGGTCGAGCGCGCGGTCGACCTCTCCGACGTCGCGAAGGTGCGCGGCGACTTCGACCAGGCCAGCCTGGGCCGCGCCCTGGACCGGGCGCTGTGGCACCGCGCCTGCGCCGAGGTCTGGGTGGAGCACTTCCAGCCGCTCGAGCTGGCCGGCGTCGCGTACACCGCCACCGTCGCCCAGGCCCATGCGCTGGCGGACGAGATGACGCAGCGCGGCGTCCGCGCCGCCGCGGTGTCGGGCCAGACGCCCGCCCGCGAGCTGCAGCGCGTGCTGTTCGACTTCGGCGGCGGGCGCATCGACGTCCTCTGCAACGCCGACCTGCTCACGGAGGGCTGGGACGAGACGCGCGCATCCGTGGTGATGCATCTCGCGCCGACCACCTCCGAGCGCGTGTTCGTGCAGCGCCTCGGCCGCGTCATGCGGCCCGCGCCGGAGAAGGAGGCGGTCTCCGTCGAGTTCCTCCCCGCCGGCGACCCGATGGGCGTGCAGACGAGCCACGAGGTGTTCGGCCTCGGCTGGTACAAGCCGCTCGGCCGCGTCGCCGGGCCGCCCGAGGGCGGCGAGCGCGGCAAGCTCGCCCGCGCCGCGGCGCTCCTGGCGGACAAGGAGGGCGACAGCGCCAAGCTGGTGAACCCCGCCGCCGCGCCCGGCCTCATCGCCGCGGGGCTGGCCGACGGCGGCTGGCGCGCCGCCGACCCGGCGCTGCTGCCCACCAATCTCATGGAGGAGTGGGTCCACGCCGCCGGCGCCGATGTGACGGTCGACGAGCTCATCGAGATCATCACCGCCGGCATCGACCCGCTGGCCGCGATCCCGTGGTGGGCGCTCAGCGGCCTCGTCGCCCGGCGCCTGCAGGACGGGCTCGACCAGCCGCTCTGGCGCGCCTGGGCCACCGCCCTGCTGGTGCAGCCGGACCTGCGCCGCGCGATGCCGGACGACGTGCCGCGCCGGGTGCTCGATCGCCTGCGGATGACGTCGCGCGAGCGGCTCCGGGCGCTGTGGTGGCACGCGAACCACTCCGGCAAGTGGGACCGGCTGGCCACGCTGGAGCAGCTGGGGCGCTCGAGCGATCGCCGCCGTCGCTGGTCGGCGCTCGACGAGTCGTCGGAGTGGGCGCCGAGCTGGGCGTGGGACGTCTCGCGGGTGCTGGCCGACGGCACCCGGCCGGGGCGCAACCAGGAGGCGGCCCGCATCGCCGCCTGGGAGGCCCACCATCTGATCGAGAACGGCGGCGAGATCCCGCTCATCGCGCTGTGGCTGCGCGCGGCCGGCGAGCCTCCGCCGGACCCGGTGGCCCCGCCCGAGCCGCCGCCGCTGCGCCTGGGCCAGGCCGCCCGCCTGCTGGTGATCCTCGGGCCGGGCGACGTGCCCGCCCGCAGCGAGCACCTGCGCCTGGCGGCCCGCGCCGCCGGCGCCGTCGGCGGGTGGGCGCAGCTGCGCGGGTTCCTGGACGGCCTCGACCTGACGACGCCCGACGCCCGGCGGGCCGTGCGGGCCGCGGTCGGCGCGATGCAGCCGAAGGCGCTCATGTCCCGCCGCGCCTGGAACGCCCTCCGCTCGCGCCTGCCGCGCCTGCCGGAGGCCGACGCGGTCGGGGTGGGCGAGCCCCGCCGCAAGCAGAGCGACGAGGGCGACGGCTCCACGGCGTCGCGGCCGCGCCGCCGCCGTCGCCGCCGCCTGCGCGCCGGCGCGGAGAACGGCGCAACGGCGCCAACGGCGCCAACGGCGCCAGTGGCGGCAACGGGGGCCAGCCTCCCGCGGAGGGTCAGCCGGAGCGCCGCGACCCGGCCGCCGGCGCCCCCGGCGAGGGCGCCCCGAAGGAGGGCGCCGCCCCCGCGCGCCGTCGCCGCCGCCGGCGCCGCCGCCCGCGCGCCGCCGCCGCCGGGGACGGGAGCGGGAACGGTGGTGCGCCCGACGCGTCCGGCCCGCCGCCCCCGGCCGAGGGGTCGTGAGCACCGCGCGCGGCGACCGCTCGGAGGTCGTCGCCGACGAGTTGTGGGAGCGGGTGCGGACGATGGCGGCGAAGCTCGCCCATCTCGAGGCCGCCGACGCCCTCGGCGAGCTCGACGAGGAGGGCCAGGGCCGGCTCGCGGTGCTCCGCATGCGCTGCGCTCGCGCCGCGGAGCGGGCCCGGCTGGCCGACGAGCTCGCGGACCAGGTCGCCGGGGTGCGCGCGATCCGTGAACGCGAAACGGCGCGAGACTGACGTCAATTCCGCTCGCGTGCCGGGCGAAGCCCGGCCAAGGCCCCCGGGGAGAGAGGGGTCGCCGCGAGCGGATCGTCCGCCTGCACCTCTTCGTTGGGTCATAGCCTTGGCTAACCCGCTCTTCACGTAAGCGCGGTACAACCTGTCCCCGTGAGCGACGCCCTTCCGCCCCTCGAGCCCCGGCCCCGGTCGGAGGGGCTCCCGCCGCTGGCCCCGCGTCCTGACGCGCCGCCGCGCCTGCCGCACCTCGAGCCTGCGACCCCGCCGCCCTCGGGCGGCCTGCCGCCGCTCGGGCCCGGCCGGCCTGCCGACGAGCCGACCCCGCCGCCCGCATCGCCCCGGGGCCGCCCCCATGGCCGGAGGCTGGGCGTCGCCGCGATCGTCGCGGCGGCCGTCATCGGCGCCGGCGTGGCCGGTGGCCTCACGGTCAGCGCGCTCCAGGACGACCCGGCCGCCGCGCCGGCTGCCGAGCAGCCCGAGGCGGCCACCACGCGCACGGCGCTGGAGGTCCCCGGGCGCGACGACCTGGCGACCGCGGTCGCGCGGGTGACGCCGACGGTGGTGCAGGTGCAGACCGACGCCGGCAGCCAGGGCAGCGGCGTCATCGTCGAGCCCTCCGGCCTGATCGTCACCAACAACCACGTGATCCAGGGCGCCGACCGCGTGACGCTGCTCACCCAGGACGAGCGCCGCGTGCCCGCCACGGTCGTGACCGCCGACGAGCGGCAGGACCTCGCGATCCTGAAGCCCGACGGCCCCGTCGGCCGCGGCGCCGAGCTCGCCGGCGAGGGCGACGTCCTCGACCAGGGCAACGAGGTCTTCGCGATCGGCAGCCCGTTCGGCCTCCAGAACACCGTGACCGCCGGGATCGTCAGCAACACCGGCCGGGTGAACCCCCGCAACGGCGTCCCGATGATCCAGATCGACGCGCCCATCAACCCGGGCAACTCCGGCGGCGGCCTCTTCGACCTCGAGGGCCGCCTCATCGGGATCCCCACGTCGATCCTCGGCCCCATCTCCGGCAACGTCGGGATCGGCTTCGCCGTCCCCGTCTCGCGCGTCCGGGCGATGCTCGACGCCGCCACCGCCCCCTGACGCCACCGACCCCGAAGGAGACCACCACCGCGATGGACCACGACGACGACCGCACCCTCCACGAGCCGACGCTCGTGCCGCCCACCGGCTCGACGCCGCGCGAGCGCATGGAGGCCGTGCTCTACGAGCTGCGCCGCGTGGTGGTGGGGCAGGACCGCCTGCTCGACCGCGTGCTGGTGGCGCTCCTCTCGCGCGGGCACGTCCTGCTGGAGGGCGTCCCCGGCCTGGCGAAGACGCTGACGCTGGAGACCGTCGCCCGCGTGTGCGGCGGCCACTTCAGCCGCATCCAGTTCACGCCGGACCTCGTCCCCTCCGACGTCGTCGGCGGCCAGGTGCTCGACCGCCAGGGCGACTTCTCCACCCGCCTCGGCCCGGTGTTCGCCAACTTCGTCCTCGCGGACGAGATCAACCGCGCGCCCGCGAAGGTCCAGTCGGCGCTGCTGGAGGTCATGGCGGAGGGCCACGCCACCATCGCCGGCCAGAGCCACCCCACGCCGCGGCCCTTCTTCGTGCTCGCCACGCAGAACCCGATCGAGAGCGAGGGCGTGTACCCGCTCCCGGAGGCGCAGGTCGACCGCTTCGCGATGAAGCTCGTGGTGGGCTACCCGAGCATGGCCGACGAGGAGGAGATCGTGCGCCGCATGGCCTCCGACCCGCCCCAGCCGCGCCAGCTGCTCGACCCGGCCCAGATCAACGAGCTGCAGGAGGCGGCGGACACCGTCTTCGTCGACCACCGGGTCCGGGCGTACGCCGTCCGCCTGGTCAACGCCACCCGCTCGCCGTCGGCCGAGGGCCTCGGGCACCTCGAGCCCTACCTCGACCTGGGCGGGTCGCCCCGCGCGTCGCTGGGGCTCATCCGCGGCGGCCGCGCCCTCGCGATCATCCGCGGGCGCAACTACGTGATGCCGGAGGACGTCCACAGCCTGTTCCACGACGTGCTCCGCCACCGCGTGGTGCTGTCGTACGAGGCGCTCGCCGCCGACGTCCGCCCCGACCAGGTGCTGGACGCGATCATCGACGCCATCCCGCAGCCCGACGTCGAGCTGGGCAGTGGCCGCGCCCACGGCTGACCGCACGCCGGAGGCCCTCCTCCGGCGGGTCGAGCTCCGCGTCGCGCGACGCCTCGACGGGCTGCTGCAGGGCGAGCGCCAGGGGCGCCGCCCGGGGCCCGGCGGCGAACCGGCGCTCACGCGGGCGTACGAGGACGGCGACGACGTGCGCTGGGTCGACTGGCCGCTGTCGGCGCGGGTCGGCGAGCCGATGGTCCGCGTCCCGGAGATCGAGCCGGTGCTCACCGCGTGGGCGCTGGTCGACCTCTCCGCGTCCATGACCTACGGCACCGCCGGCCAGACGAAGCTCGACCTCGCGCGCGACGTGCTCGCCGGCCTCGGCGTGGTGCTGCGCCGCCGCGGCGACCGCCTCGGCGTGATCGCGAGCCGCAACGGCGACGTCGACCACGTGCGCCCGCCGCGCGCCGACCGTCGCGGCCTGGTCGCGGCGCTCGCCGCGCTCGAGATGGCGTCCGTGGAGGGCGAGGCCGGCGGCCGCACCGACCTGGTCCGCGCGATCAGCGCGCTCGGGCGGATCGCCCGCCACCGCGGCGCCGTGGTGGTGATCTCCGACTTCCCGCTCCAGCCCGGCCTGGAGCAGGCGCTCGGCGCCATCGGCCGCCGCCACGAGGTGGTGGCGGTGGAGGTGCGCGACCCGCGCGAGCGCCACCTGCCCGACGTGGGGCCCGTGCAGCTGCGCGACATGGAGACCGGCCGCCGCCGGCTGGTCGACACCGCCGACCCGCGATTCCAGACCCGCTTCGCCGCCGCCGTCGAGGCCACCGACCGCGCCCGTGACGCGCTGCTGGCCCGCGCCGGCGCCCGCCACGTGATCGTGGAGACCGGCCGCGACTGGGTGCTGCCGCTGGCGCGCTCGCTCGGCCGGCCGCCGAACCGCCGCCGCGCGGTGGGGGTCCTGTGAGCTTCGGGCAGCCGCTCCTGCTGCTGCTCCTGCTGGCGGTGCCGCTCGTCCTGGCCCTCGTGGTCTGGTGGCGGCGCCGGCGGCCGGCGGCGGGCATCCCGTACCCCGACCTCGACGTCATCGCCGCCGCCGACCCCGGCCCGCGGCTCCGGCGTCACCTGCCCCTCGCCTTCGCGCTGCTGGCGCTCACCGGGCTGGTGTTCGCGCTCGCGCGCCCGGCGGTCGACCGTCAGGTGCCGCGGGAGCGGGCCACGATCATGCTCGCGGTCGACGTGTCCGGCTCGATGGCCGCCACCGACGTTGACCCGTACCGCCTGCGCGCCGCGCAGGACGCCGCCCTCACGTTCATCGAGGAGGTCCCGCGCCAGTACCAGGTGGGCCTCGTGAGCTTCTCCGGCCAGGCGAACCTGCTGGTGGCGCCGACGACGGACCGCGAGGCGATGCGCCGCGCCATCGAGACGCTCACCCCCGACGGCGCGACCGCCGTCGGCGAGGCGATCGAGTCGTCGCTCGACGCGATCCGCTCCGTGCAGCCGACCACCGACGACAACGGGCGGCTCCAGGCCGCGCGGATCGTGGTGCTCTCGGACGGCGCGACCACCGTCGGCATCGCGCCCTCGGTAGCGGCCCAGGACGCGAAGGAGGCCGGCGTCCCGGTCTACACCGTCGCGCTGGGCACGCCGGACGGCGTGCTCTCCAACGGGCAGCCCGTCCCGCCCGACCCGGCCGGCCTGCACGAGATCTCCGACATCACCGGCGGCCAGGCCTACGAGAGCGACGACGCGGAGTCGGTGAGCGCGGTGTACGAGCGGCTCGGGTCGCTGGTGGGGACGGAGTCCGTCCGCTCCGAGGTGACCGCCTGGCCCGCCGGGATCGCCGTGATCCTGCTGATCCTGGCCGGCGCCGCGGCGTGGCGCTTCAGCCCGAGGCTGTCGTGAGCTGGCCGATCTGGCAGGCGGAGCACTGGCTCTGGGCGCTGCTCGTCATCCCCGTGCTGATCGCCGGGTACGTGGCGTGGACCCGGTCGAGCGGCCGCGCCGCCGCCCGCTGGGCCGACCCCGCCGTGATGCGCGTGCGGCCGCCGGCCCGGACCCGCTGGATGCGGGCGGGGGCCTTCGCCGTCGCGCTGCTCGCCGTCGCCGCCGGCATCGTCGCCATGGCGCGGCCGTCGGTCGAGGCGACCGAGCAGGAGCAGCGCAGCAGCGTGATGATCACCCTCGACGTCTCGGACTCGATGGACAAGACCGACATCCAGCCCAGCCGGCTCGCCGCGGCGATCGACGCCGCCGAGCGGTTCGTGGACGCGGCGCCGTCGGACACGTCGGTGGGCGTCACGACGTTCGCCGACCGGGCGTCGGTGCTCCTGGCGCCGACGAAGGACCGCGACAAGATCCACGCGGCGCTGAACGGCATCAAGGACACGCGGGAGGGCACGGCGCTCGGCGCGGCGGTGACCACGTCCCTCGCCGCCCTCCAGGCGAACGGGTCCGTCAGCGACCCGCCGCCCTCCGACCCGTCCGACTCGCCCGGCCGCATCCTGGTGCTCACCGACGGGGCGAACTCGATCAAGAAGGCCACCACCCCGGAGGCGGCCGCCGAGCGCGCCGCCGCGTCCGGCGTCCCGATCTACACGATCCTCCTGGGCGACGATCCCGGGCGGCCGGATCAGCCGCTGCCGTCGGAGACGCTGTCGGCGATGGCGAACCGCACCGGCGGCCTCTTCGCCCAGAGCACCACCAACGCCGACCTCCAGGCCGTGTTCGCCGACATCGGGTCGATCGTCGCCCCGGTGGACGAGCTGCGCGAGCTGACGGTGTGGTTCGCGGCGGGCGCCGCGGGGCTGCTGCTGCTGGCGGCCCTCATCGCGGGACTCTCGCGGCCTCGTCCCCCCAGGCTCGGGGGCGTGCGAACCGCGTGAGCCGCCTGAAACCCCCATCTGCAACGTTGCAGATGGAGGTTCCAGGAGGTTCGAACGCGGTTTCGGGGTTCACCTCGGCCCCCCTGGGGTGAACTCTTCCGGGGCGGGCTTACGGATTCCGCTGCGGAGGCGCGACCCGCCGGGCCTCCGCGGACCACGAGAGAGGCACGACGATGAGACGAGGTCCCCTCGGCGGATGGCGGGGCATCGGGCTGCTGGCCCTGGTGATCGCCCTCGCGATCCCGGCGGTGGCCGCCGCGGTCGGCATCTCGCTCAACCGGTCGCCCGCGCCGCCACAGGCGGTCCAGCGCGGCGGCGGGACGGAGAACGTCGACTTCTCGATCACCTACCAGACGGTCGCCGACTCCTGGGCGCTGCGCTTCTCCGACCCGTCGGGTGGCGTGGTGCAGCAGCAGACGGTGTCGGCGGCGGGACAGCCGAGCCCGATCAACCAGGTGGGCGCGTACAGCCCGCCGGTGAACGCGACGGTCGGCCGCTACCGCGCGACGGTGGACTTCTTCTCGACGCCGCAGACCCTCGAGGCCTCGGCGCTCGTCGTGTTCGACGTGGCCGACCAGCTCGGGACCCTGCAGATCGTCAAGTTCGAGGACGTGAACGGCAACGGGTCCCGCGATCCGGGCGAGCCGGGCGTGCCCGGCTGGACGTTCCGGCTCACGAACCCACAGGGCAACGGCAGCGTGGTGGTGACCGGCTCGGACGGCACCGTCACCATCGCGGGCGTCCCGGCGGGCCAGTGGAACATCGCGGAGGTGATCGACCCGCTGTGGGCGCCGATCACCCCGGTGTCCGCGCAGGTGACGGTCCCGGCGGGCGGCGTCGGCCAGTTCGTGGCCGGCAACGTGCGGCCCGCGCCGATCACCGGCACGGTCTTCATCGACACGAACCGCAACGGACGCCTCGACGCGGGTGAGGTCGGCCGGTCCGGCGTGCGCCTGGTGCTGACCGGCACGCGGCCGGGCGGCATCACGGTCACCCAGCGCGAGACGCTGTCCGGTGCGGACGGCACGTACAGCTTCCCCGACCTGCTCCCGGGGAGCTACGCGGTGTCCGTGGCGGTCCCGGGCGGCCTCACGCCGACGAGCCCGCGGCAGATCACGGGCATCCCGATCCGCTCGGGCATCGGCAGCCCCAACAACAACTTCGGCCTGATCAGCGGGAGCGGCGCCACGACGCAGGGCGGCCCGACGCCGGACATCGGCATCACGAAGACCGCACCCGCGAATGCCGCCGCCGGCTCCGTCTTCGAGTACAAGATCACGGTGCACAACCGCAGCAGCTTCGCCGCGACGAACGTCGAGGTGACCGACCTGGTGCCGGCCCAGCTGACGCTGGTGTCGATCCCGGACGGCGCGACGATCCGCAACGGCGTGGTCACGTGGCGGGTGGGGACGCTCGCGGCGGGCGCGTCGCGGACGCTCACGATGGACGTCCGCGTGAACGCGAACGTGACGGGCGACATCGTGAACACCGCGACGGTGACGGCCGACAACCTGCCGCCGCGGCGTGACACCGCCCGCACCGAGGTCGTCGGGCCCACCCCGGTGGCGCGGACCGGGGGCGTGACGGGCTGATGGCGGTCAACCGAAGCCGTGTGGCCGCCCTGGCGGCGGCCACCGGCCTGGCCGCCGCGTGCGCGGGCGTCGCCCTGACGGCCGGCCCCGCCGCCCCGGCGACGGAGTCGGCCACCGCGCAGCGCGCGATCGCCAGCCGGCCCACCACGAAGGAGGCGTGGACGGCGCGGGTGCTGCTGCCGGTCCACACCCGCAACGCCCCGCGCGTGAAGGCGCGCAAGACGTCGAAGCTGTCGGTGAGCGCGCCGTACAACGGCGGCGCGAACGTGCTGCTGGTGCTGGGCGCGCGGGTCAACAAGGAGGGGGTCTGGTACAAGGTCCGCCTCGACGACCCGCCCGAACGACGCGACCGGCTGGGTTCCCGCCGAGGCGGTGCAGGTCAAGAAGACGCCGTGGCGGGTGGTGGTCCACCTGGGCTCGCGCACGATGGACCTGCTGAAGAAGGGCAAGCGCATCGGCACCTGGAAGGTGGCGGTCGGCACGCCCGCCAACCCGACCCCGACGGGCCGCTTCGCGGTCTCCGAGGTGGTGAAGCAGCGCAACCCCGCCGGCTTCTTCGGGACGTACATCATCACGCTCTCCGCCCACTCGGAGAACCTCTCGGAGTTCGACGGCGGCGACGGCCGGGTGGCCCTCCACGGCACCAACCAGCCGGGCCTCCTCGGCCAGGCGGTCAGCCACGGCTGCGTCCGCCTGGAGAACTCCGTCGCCACCCGCCTCGGCCGGAACGTCCCCCCGGGGTCGCCCGTCGACATCGTCAACTAGCTCGCGGGATCGATCCGTCTCACCCGCGCCGCGAGGGGTGGGACGGATCGCCGCCGTGCGGCCTCGGCCGGCCCCGGCGATCAATTGAACGTCACGGATCGATCGAATGAACGACGGGGAACGGGGCGGTGGACGTCCCCCGAGGCCGGGGCTGCGATGAATCCGCGATCACGCTCCGGTCGACACGGGGGAGACGACCGAAGGGAGCCCCGATGAGCACCGCGACGCCCACCCCCGAGCTCGACCCCCGCTACAGCACCCCCGACGCCGAGGCGACGCCGTGGGAGGAGGCGCGGGACACGCTGATCCGCGCGGACCTCTACTGGATCGCGACGGTCCGGCCCGAGGGGCAGCCGCACATGACGCCGCTCCTGTCCGTCTGGGCGGACGGGGCCATGCACATCAGCACGGGGGACGACGAGCAGAAGGCGCGCAACCTCGCCGCGAACCCGCGGTGCACCATCAGCACCGGGCGGAACACCATGGACGACGGCCTCGACGTGATCGTGGAGGGCGACGCCGTCCGGGTGACGGGGCGGGACACGCTCGCGCCGCTGGCCGGCATGTGGGTCGCCAAGTACGGCGAGACATGGCGGTTCGACGTCGACGACGACGGGTTCCACCACCCGAACCAGGCGGACCTGGACGAAGCGGTGGCCGACCTCGCGATGGTCTTCGCGATCCGGCCGCGCCGCGCCTTCGCGTTCCGCAAGGGCGCCGTCTTCAGCCAGACGCGGTACCGCTTCAGGGGATGAGGCGGGTGCCCTCGGTGAGGGCCGGGCGGCGCGCGCCGAGGAAGAAGATGCCGGGGAGGCCGGGCGTCTCGAAGCCGAGGCTCGGGTTGTGGCGCAGCGTGGAGGCGGCGAGCGTCGCGGTGCCGGTGCGGTCGTTGCTGACGAAGAAGATCGCGCCCCCGCCCTCGCGCGCCGTGTTGCCCTCGATGAGCGTGTCCCGCAGCGTGAGGGTGAAGCGGTTGCCGTCGAGGTAGATCGCCCCGCCGCTGCCGCCGCCGGGCGTCGACCCGCGCGCGGGGTTCGCCCCCGTCCCGATCGCGCGGTTGCCCCTGAACGTGCTGCCGCTGATCGTCCACGACACGCCGATGCTGCTGAGGGCGCCGCCGTTGGAGCACCGCCCGCCGGTGAAGGTGCTGCCGACCACCCGCACCGGGATGCCGTTGAACTGGCTGAGCGCCCGCACCGCGGCGCCGCCGACGTCGGGGCCGGTCCGGTCGCAGCGGTTCCCGGCGAAGCGCGCGCGGATGATGGTGAGCCGCCCTCCGCGGGCGAAGATCGCGCCGCCCCCGCCGCCGTCCACGGTCTGGCCCGTCGCGTCGCCGCCCTGGAAGGCGATGTCCTTCACCACCAGCCGCGGCGTCGACTGGTTCTGGCAGTGGTCGGTCGTCCAGACCTGCGCCCGGTCACAGGTGTTCTGGTAGAGGATCCGGCGCGCGCCGCCGCCGCTGAGCGTCACCCGTCCGCCGCCGTCGAGCACGAGCGAGGGGCTGGTGTTGCGGACCTTCGCGGTCCGGCGCATCCGGATGGTCACGGGGGCGGGCCCGCAGTCGAACGTGACGTGGCCACCGCGGGCGACCGCGGACACCACGGCGGCGGAGGTGCAGCTCGCCGGCGTGCCCCTGCCGACCTGCGCGCCGTGGGCGAGCCCCGTCCCGGTCGCCGCAGACACCGCGAGCCACGCCGCGACGGCCGGCGCCCGGGCGATCCTCACACGCGGCGCTCCGGCGAGATCAGCTCGGCGGGGTGCGCCACCCGCACCCGCGCGCCGATCTCCCGCAGGCCCGCGCCGATCTGGATGGCGCACCCAGGGTTGGCGACCGCGACCACGGGGGCGCCGGTGGCGGCGATCGCCTCCGCCTTCTGCCGCCGCAGCCGCCCCGCGAGCTCCGGCTGGAGGACGCTGTACAGGCCGGCGGCGCCGCAGCAGCGGCCGCCGTCGCCCAGCTCGACGCACGTCGCGCCGGCGTCGCGCAGCAGCGCCCGCGGCTCCAGGCCCTGCGCGTGGAGGTGGTGGCACGCGTCGTGCACCGCCACCGTCCCGATGCCCGCGTCGCGCGGCGGCGGGGCCAGCTCGATCAGGTCGACCGTCCGCTCCGCCACACGCTCCGCGCGCTCCGCCCAGACCGGGTCGCCGGCCAGCAGCTCGCCGTACGTCTTCACGTGGGCGCTGCAGCCCGACGCGTTCACCACCACCAGCTCGGCGTCCTCCATCTCCGCGATCCGCGCGCGCGCCATCGCCTTCGCCGCCTCCGGCTGGCCGTAGTGCATGGCCAGCGCCCCGCAGCACCCCGCCGGCGTCGTCCGCACCGCCCGGAAGCCGGCGTCCGCGACCACCCGCATCGTCGCCCGCTGCACCGGCCGGAACGCCACGTCCATCACGCAGCCCGACAGCACCTTCGCAACCGGCCCGCTCCCCAGCTCGTCCGGGATGGGCTTGAGCAGCTCATGGACGCTCGCGGGCGGCGTGCTGGCCCGCTGCGCGGCCGGCGCAAGGCGGTCGAGGCGGAGCATGCGCGTCACGGCCAGCCCCCAGCCGGCGCCCTTCACCGCCCACGGCCGTGGCAGCACCCCCGCGAGGCCCGCCTTCCGCACCCCGCGCACCTGGATCGAGCGGGTCGGCTCCGCCTGCGCGCGGGCGCCCTCGATCATGCGTCCGAACGGGACGCCGCTCGGGCAGGCCGCCTCGCACGCCCGGCACGCGAGGCACTCGTCCATCATCGTGGTGAACGACGCGTCGACCGTCGCGACGCCCTCCTCCACCGCCCGCATCGCGGCGATCCGCCCGCGCGGCGACGCCGTCTCGCGGCCCGTCAGCCGGAAGGTGGGGCAGTGCGGCAGGCACAGCCCGCACGCCACGCACTTGACCACGTCCTCCTCGGCCGGCGCCGGCCGCGCGGGGTCCCAGTTGCTCACGCCCACAGGAGCTGCCTCCGGTTGAGGATGCCGGCCGGGTCGAACGCGTCGCGCATCCGCCGCATGATCGCCAGGCCGGGGGGCGGCGGGCCCCACGGGTCGGCGCGCAGGGCGTCGTCGCCGTCGGTGACCACCGCGTGCCCGCCGAGCTCCACCGCCCAGGCGCGCACCCGGTCCACCTCGTCCGCGGAGTCCACGCCCACCAGGCAGGTGCCCACGCCCATCCGCGCCTCGTACGGCAGGCCCGTGTCGTCCAGCCGCCCCAGCAGGACGCCGAGCAGCGCGGGGGACACCCCGGCCTGCACCACCCCGGCCCCCGCCGGCCCGGGCGGCGCCGCGTCCAGCGCCACCAGGCCGTCGGGCGCGACGACGTCGTCCGGCGGCCCCGCCAGCTCCGCCGCCACGCGCCCCGGCAGCAGCAGCACGCACGTCGGCCGCAGCCCCCCCGCGACGAGCCGCTCCGCGGCGGCGAGCCGCTCGTCGAGCGAGCCCTCCGCGCCGAACCAGCCGCGCGCCGCGGGCAGCGGCCACAGCTTCACCGTGACCTGGACGATCACCCCGAGCGTCCCGAGCGCGCCGACCGCGAGCCGGGGGATGTCGAACCCGCTCACGCCCTTCACCGTGCGCCCGCCGGCCGTGACCAGGCGGCCGTCGCCCGTCGCCAGCACCAGCTCCAGCACCGAGTCGCGCACCGCCCCGGCCCGCAGGCGCTCGCGGCTGCTCGCCGCCGTCGCCAGCACGCCGCCCACCGTGGAGCCCGGCCGCACCTCCGCCTGGGGCCAGCACTGGCCGGCGCTCGCCGCCAGCTCCGCGACCGCCTCGACGGTCATCCCCGCCTCCACCGTCAGCGTCAGGTCGGTCGGCTCGTGCGCGACCACCGCCGCCATCCCGGTCGTCTCCAGGCGCCGCGGCGCCGGCGGGCCCGGGCGGCCGACCCGCGACCGGGTGCCGCCGCCCAGCACGTCCACCGCCTCGCCGTCCGCGCTCGCCGCGCGCAGCGCCGCGGCGCACTCCTCGAGGGAGGCCGGACGGGCGACGCTCACAGCCAGGTGCCGTCGGGCAGCGAGCCGGCGTCGAGCACCAGCTCGCCGCAGCGGCTGCCCAGCGGCAGGACCTTGGCGGGGTTCATCCGCCCCTCCGGGTCGAACGCCTCGCGGGCGCGCGCCTGGGCGTCCAGGTCGACCTCGTTGAACGTGAGGGGCATGAAGTCGCGCTTCTCCAGCCCGATGCCGTGCTCGCCGGAGAGCACGCCGCCCACCGCGACGCACGCCTCGATGATCGCCGTGCCGGCCGCGTGGACCCGCTCCACCTGCTCGGCGTCGCGGCGGTCGAACGCGATCAGCGGGTGCAGGTTGCCGTCGCCCGCGTGGAACACGTTCATGATCACGAGGTCGAACTCGTCGCCGATCTCGTAGATCCGCTCGAGGATCTCGACCAGGCGCGTCCGCGGCACCACGCAGTCGTGGAGGTAGTAGTTCGGGGCGACGCGCGCGACCGCGCCGAACGCGCTCTTGCGCGCCTTCCAGAACAGGGCGGCCTCGGCGGCGTCGCGGGCCACCCGCACCCGGCGCGCCCCCGTCTCGGCGCCCACCCGCTCCACCACCGCGGTGTGCGCGGCAACCTCGGCCTCGGTGCCGTTGACCTCCACCAGCAGCATCGCCGCGGCGTCCACCGGCAGATCGGCGTGGACGAACGCCTCGACGGCCACGGTCATCCGCTGGTCCATCATCTCCATCGCGGCCGGGATGACCCCGCCGCCGATGATGTCCCCCACCGCCTGGCCTGCCGCGCGCACGGACGTGAAGTCGAGCAGCATCGTCCGCACGTGCGAGGGGGTGCGCATCAGCCGCACCGTCACCTCGGTCACCACGCCGAGCGTCCCCTCGCCGCCGACCACGAAGCCGCGCAGGTCGTACCCCGGCGCGTCGGGGGCGGGGCCGCCGAGGCGGAGCACCTCGCCGTCGGCCAGCACGATCTCCATGCCCAGGACGTGCTGCGCGGTGACGCCCGACGCCAGGCAGTGGGGCCCGCCGGCGTTGGTCGCGACGTTGCCGCCGATGGAGCATGCCTGCTGGCTCGAGGGGTCCGGCGCGTAGTGCAGGCCCAGGTGCCGGACGGCCACCGACAGGTCCAGGTTGAGCACGCCGGGCTCGACGCGGGCGCACGGCACCGCCGGGTCGACGTCGAGGATGCGGGTCATCCGCGCCACGGACAGCACGATCGCCCCGTCGAGGGGGACGGCGCCGCCGCACAGGCCGGTGCCCGAGCCGCGCGGCACCACCGGGACGCCCAGCTCGCCCGCGAGCCGCACGCAGTCGACCACCTCGGCGGTGGTCTCCGGCAGCACGACCAGGCCGGCGTCGCCCATGGCGATCGAGCCGTCCCGCGAGTACAGGCGCCGCTCCAGCGGATGGTCGATCACCCGGTCGGGGCTCAGGATCGCCTCGAACCGCTCCCGCATGGTGGCCGTCGGCGTCGTCGCCATGCGTTGACGCTACCGCACCGGCCGCCCGCCTAGCTGATGTGCGGCACCCCGTCGTCGGGCGGCGACGAGACCCGGCCGGAGAGCACCGCGGCGGCGGCGCGCTCGCCCGCCTCGATGGCCTCGATCACGGCCGACCCGGGGGCCAGGTGGACCCCTCCGAGCGCGGCCAGCCACTCGGCGGGGGCGCGGATCGCGTCGAGGTGGGCGAGGTCCGGCACCGGATACGCGCGGGGCAGGCGGACCACCTCCACCAGCCGGGCGGCGCGGGGGTCGTCCAGCAGCCCGAGCGGCTCGTGGAGGGCGCGGGCGCAGGCGGCGGCGAGGTCCGCGTCGGGAAGCCCCCAGACGGGGTCGCCGGCCTCGGCCTGGCAGTAGCACTCCAGGCCGATCGCGGTGGCGCCGCCGGGGCGCATCCGCGGGCTCCAGTTGCCCGGCTCGAACGCGCGGGAGAACGGCACGCCCGGCAGGTCGACCTGGATCCACGGCTCCTCGCTCAGGCGCTGCCGGTCGACCGCGAGGACGACGATGCAGACGGCGCGCATGGGGACGCCCCGGGTCAACGAGCCGGGGGCCGCGGGCGCCAGCAGCCGAGCGGCGGCGCCGGCGGGCATCGCGACGACCGCGTGCCGCGCCTCGATCCGCGTCCCGCCGTCGCCGTCGGCCAGCCGCACCGCCTCCAGCCGCCCCCGGGGGACCTCGATGGCCTCGACCGGCGTCGACATGAGCACCTCGGCGCCCGCCGCGCGCGCGGCGGCGGCCATCGCGTCCATGAGCCGGCCGATGCCGCCCTCCGGGAAGTGGAAGCCCTCGGGCGCCGCCTGGTCCTCGAGCAGCCGGCGGGCGCGCTCGGCGGGGATCCGCTCCAGCGGCAGCCCGTCGATCTTCTCGAGGTAGGGCCGCATCGCCTCGTCCACGAAGCGCGGCCCGAACCGGCGCCCGAGCTCGCCCGCCGCGGTGCCGTCGGCGTCGCCGAGCGCCACCGGGCGGCCGGGGCGCTGGTCGAGGTAGCGGCCGGGGACGACGCGGCCGTCGCGGACGCAGGCGACCGGCCGGTCCACCCAGCGCAGATCGTCGCCCACCAGGTCGCGCAACCACGCCAGCCGGGCGTCGTCGCGGACGAACGGGATGTGGCCGCCCAGGTCGTAGGCGAAACCCTCGCGGCGGCGCGTCACGCACAGGCCGCCCGGCGACGGCGCCGCGTCCACCAGCGTGACGTCCGCGCCGGCACGTGCCAGCATCAGGGCGGCGCCCAGGCCGGCGGGACCGGCCCCGACGACCACGGCGTCACGGTGTGCCATCCGTCCCAGCGTCCGATGCCTCCGTTCCCCGCGTCAACCGATCCCGGGTACGTCCGTCATCGGCCGACGGCCCGTGCCCTGGGCTATGCTCGCGTGCCGTGGGAGCCGCCGCCCGATGACCCTCCGCATGCTCGCGCTGGTGCTCGCGGTGGTCCTGGCGATCCCGGCCATGGCGCTGCTGCTCCGGCCGCGCCGCGGCGACGGGGCCCCGCGCACGGCCTGGCTGAGCCTCGACGGCCTGTGGACCGTCGTGCCCGTCGCGCTGCTCGCCGCCCTCATCGCGTTCGCGGCCGCCGCGTGACCACCCGCGCCCTCCCGGCCGCGCTCGCGGCGCGCCCCCTCGCCGTCGTCGGCGACTACGTGCGCCTCACGAAGCCGCGGATCATCTCGCTGCTGCTCGTCACGACGGCCGGCGCGATGTTCGTGGCCGCGGCCGGCGTGCCCGACGGGTGGCTCCTGTTCTGGACGATGGTGGGCGGCTACCTCGCCGCCGGCGGCGCGAACGCCATCAACCACTACATCGACCGCGACATCGACGGCCGCATGCGGCGCACCACCGAGCGCCCCGTGGCGGCCGGTCGCGTCGCGCCCGGGCGGGCGCTGGCGTTCGGCGTCGCGCTGGGCGCCCTCAGCGCCCTGGTGCTGGGGCTGGCCGCCAACTGGCTGGCCGCCGGGCTCGCCCTGCTGGGCCTGGCGCTCTACGTCGGGGTCTACACGCTGTGGCTCAAGCGGACCTCCGTCCACAACATCGTGATCGGGGGCTCCGCCGGCGCGGTGCCGCCGCTGGTGGGCTGGGCGGCCGTGACCGGCGACCTCAACCTGTCCGCGTGGCTGCTCTTCGCGATCGTCTTCTACTGGACGCCCCCGCACTTCTGGGCGCTGGCGCTCATGCTCGAGCGCGACTACGCCGCCGCGGGGATCCCGATGCTCCCGGTGGTCCGCGGGGTGCCGGAGACCAAGCGGCAGATCCTGCTGTGGACGCTCGTCATGATCGCCGTGAGCATCCTGCCCGTCGCCTCCGGCGCCGCCGGCCTGACCTACCTGGTCGCCGCTCTCGCGCTCGGCGGGATCTTCCTCGCCCTCGCGGCCCTCCTGGCGCGCGACCCCGGCATCGGCTGGGCCCGGGCGACCTTCCACTACTCCCTCCTCTACCTCGCGCTGATCTTCGTCGCCCTCGTCGTCGACGTCGCGTAGCGGTGTCGCGGGCCGCGCGGGGGCCGTCGTTCTTCCTCTCCCCGCTGGGGATCGTCTTCACGACGGTCGTCATCGACCTGGTGGGGTTCGGGATCGTCCTGCCGATCCTGCCGCTGTGGGCCGAGACCTTCGGCGCCTCGCCGACCCAGATCGGCCTGATCACCGCCTCCTACGCGGTCATGCAGCTGCTGTTCGCCCCGGTGTGGGGGCGGCTCTCCGACCGCTACGGCCGCCGGCCGATCATCCTGGTGTCGCTGGCGGGCAGCGCGGTCTCGGCGCTGATGATCGGCCTGGCGGGGACCCTCCTGGTGCTGTTCGTGGCCCGGGTGCTCCAGGGGATCGCCGGCGCGTCCTACGCCGCGGCGCAGGCGTACGTGGCCGACGTGACCACCAAGGAGCAGCGCGCCCGGGGCATGGGGATGATCGGCGCGGCCTTCGGCCTGGGGTTCATCCTCGGGCCCGCGTTCGGCGCCATCTTCTCCGCGGTCGACGAGCGCCTGCCGTTCTTCGTGGCCGCCGGGCTCGCGGCGCTGAACTGGGTCATCGCGTACCGCCGGCTCCCCGAGTCGCGGCGGCCCGGCGCCGCCGAGGCGCCCGCCCCGCGGCTGGCCACGCTCCGGCGCGCCCTCGGCAGCCGCGAGCTGGGGCCGCTGGTGTGGCTGACGTTCATCGCCACGTTCGCCTTCGTGGGGATGGAGAGCACGTTCGCGCTGTTCGGGGAGCACCGCTTCGACTACGACGCCGTCCAGATGGGGCTGCTGTTCACCTACATCGGGGTGCTCGCCGCGTTCGGGCAGGGCGTCCTGGTGGGGCGCGTTGTCGCGCGCTGGGGCGAGTCCCGCGTGCTGATCGCCGGCCTGGTCGGGACCGCCGCCGGCCTGGCGGTGACGGCGATCGCGCACGACCTGTGGGTGCTGCTCGTCGGGCTGGCGCTGCTGTCGGTGGCGTCCGGGCTGGTGTTCGCCACCACCACGGCCCTGATCTCCCTGGCGGCGCACGAGCGGGAGCAGGGCACCGTGCTCGGCCTCACCGCGTCCGTCGGCAGCGCCGCCCGGATCCTGGGGCCCGTGGTCGCCACCGTCCTGTTCCAGCACGCCGGCGTGGCGGTGCCGCTGGTGGTGGGCGCGGTGCTGTTCGCGCTGTGCGCGGCGGCCGCCGTCCGGGTGCGGACGAGCCCCTCCCACGCCGCCGTCGCATGAGGGATCGCAGGCCGCGTTCAGAGGGACGTCTGACCCCCTCCCGGAGCCCCCAGCGGGCCGGAACCAACTGATAGCTTCCCGCCCGTGCTGAGGTCCCGTCACACGGTCCCGCTCACGATCATCGCGATCGTCGTCGGGGGCATCTGCGTCGCCGTCGCGCTCCTGATCGACTGGCTCCCGCTGGTGGCCTCCGAGCAGGGCGACCGGGTGGACAACCTGCTCTGGTTCGTGATCTGGGCCTCCATCGCGATCTTCACGCTGGTCGCGACGGTGCTCATCTACAGCCTGTTCGCGTTCCGCGCGGAGCCGGGCGACGAGAGCGACGGCCCGCCGATCCACGGCAACACCAAGCTCGAGATCGTCTGGACGCTCGTGCCGACGCTCCTGCTCGCGGTGATGGCCGTCTGGGCCTACCTGGTGCTCTCGGACAACGAGGCGCTGGCGAGCGACCGCGTGGTGGTGAACGTGACCGCCCAGCAGTTCGCGTGGAGCTACCAGTACCCCGACGGCTCCGTCGGGACCGGCGACCTCCACCTGCCGGTCGACAAGCAGGTCGAGCTGAAGATGCGCTCCAAGGACGTGATCCACGACTTCTACGTCAAGGAGTTCCACGTCAAGCAGGACGTGGTGCCGGGGATCACGACCACGCTCATCATCAACCCCACGCGCACGGGGACCTACCAGGTGATCTGCGCGGAGCTCTGCGGCGTCGGCCACGGCGTCATGCGCTCACGGGTGGTCGTGCAGACCCAGGAGGAGTACGACGCGTGGCTGGCGCAGGCCCGGCAGCAGGTGGCGGCGGCCCCGCAGCAGAACGCCGGCCAGCCGTCCGACGCCACCACCGCGCAGCCCACCACCCCCGGCGCGGACGAGGCGGTCGAGGCGGCCCCGGCCGGGGGAGCGGGCTCCGGCGGGACCACCACGGGCGGCAGCGACACGGAAGGCGGGCAGTAGGGCATGGCGACGTTCGCACCGACGCACGGGCACCCCAGCTCGCACCAGCACCACGTGGACCCGCGCCCGCTCTCCTACTGGTGGAAGCGCTGCGTCTCCTGGTCGGCCGGCTCGGTCCTCTTCGCGTTCGCCCTCGTCTGGGTGCTCCGCAACCTCTTCGGCCTCACGCCCACGTGGAACGCCGAGGTCTACACCACCGCCGCGGCCGGGCTCGGCACGATCGGCTTCCTGATCGGCATCGGCTGCTTCGACTGGTGGTGGAGCTGGATGCTCGGCCGCAAGGTCGACTACCACGACCACTCGATGCACGGCGCCACCAGCTGGCGCGACTACTTCAAGGTCAACACGGACCACAAGGTCATCGGGACCCAGTACCTGGTGATCGTGTTCTCGTTCTTCGTGATCGGCGGCATCTTCGCCGAGCTCGTCCGCGCCGAGCTGGCCACGCCGAGCGAGACGATCGGCGACGCGCAGACCTACAACGGGCTCTTCAGCGTCCATGCGACGCTGATGATCTTCCTGTTCGTCATCCCGGCCTTCGCCGGCCTGGCGAACTACGTGCTGCCGATCATGATCGGCGCCAAGGACATGGCGTTCCCGCGGCTCAACGCGCTGTCGGTGTGGATGCTCATCCCCGGCGGCCTGATGATGGCCGTGTCGCCGATCTTCGGCGCCTTCAACGCCGGCTGGACCGCCTACACGCCGCTCGCGATCCAGGGCGGCACCGGCGCGACGCTGTTCGAGGTCGGCGTCCAGGTGGTCGGCGCCAGCTCGATCGCCACCGCGATCAACTTCCTGGTCACGATCTTCACCATGCGCGCGCCGGGCATGACGGTGTGGCGCATGCCGCTGCTGGTGTGGGCGAACGCCACGACGTCGGCGCTCGTCGTGTTCGGCACGCCGTTCATCGCCGGGTCACAGTTCATGACCCTCTTCGACCGGGTGATGGGGACGAACTTCTTCAACCCGGCCGGCGGCGGCGACGTGATCATGTATCAGCACGTCTTCTGGTTCTATTCGCACCCGGCCGTGTACATCATGATGCTGCCCGGTTTCGGCATCGTCAGCGAGGTCATCGCGACGTTCTCGCGCAAGCCGATCTTCGGCTACCGGGCGCTCGCGTTCTCGACCGTCGCGATCGCCGTCCTCGGCTTCGGCGTGTGGGCGCACCACATGTTCGTGTCCGGCATGGCCGCGTGGCTGCGCGTGCCCATGATGATCACCACGATCATCATCGCCATCCCCACCGGCGTGAAGGTCTTCTCCTGGCTGGGCACGATCTGGGGCGGGAAGCTCCACCTGAAGACGCCCATGCTCTTCGCGATGGGCTTCATCTTCACGTTCGTGATCGGCGGCCTCTCCGGGGTGATGCTGGGCACGATCCCGGTGGACATCCAGGTGACGGACACCTACTTCGTCGTCGCCCACATCCACTACGTGTTCGTCGGCGGCTCCGTCTTCACCATCTTCGCGGGCGTCTACTACTGGTTCCCGAAGATGACGGGGCGGATGTACAACGAGCGGCTCGGCCAGTGGAGCTTCTGGCTGATGTTCGTCGGATTCAACGCGACGTTCATGCCGATGCACTGGCTCGGGCTGCAGGGCATGCCGCGACGCGTCGCCGCATACGACTCGCGCTTCGAGAACCTCAACATCGTCATCAGCGCGGCGTCGCTGATCATGACGGTGGCGATCCTCATCTTCTTCTACAACATGATCACGTCGTGGCATCACGGCCCCAAGGCGCCCTGGAACCCATGGCGCGGCCGGACGCTCGAGTGGCTCGTGTCGTCGCCCCCGTCGCTCTTCAACTTCGAGGCGACCCCGCAGGTGGTCGGCGGCCCGTACCAGTACGGCGTCCCCGGCGCCCGCCACGCGGTGGTCTTCGCCCCCGAGGAGATCGGCGGCGAGCTCACCGAGACGGAGAAGCGGACCATCCTGGTCATCGCGAACGAGACCGTCGCCTCGTCCACGCTCATCGACGAGCTGCGCCACCGCGCGGCGGAGGGCTTCTGGCGCTTCACGATCGCCGTGCCCACCGAGGGCCGTGACCGGGACGCGGCGGAGCGCCGCCTGCAGGTCACGCTCTCGGTGCTCGCGGAGTCCGGCGTGGACGCGAGCGGCGTGGTGGTCGATGGCGACGTGTTCGCGGCCGCGGAGACGGTCCGCGACGACGAGGAGGTCCACGAGATCATCCTGGCCACCTACCCCACGGGCCGCTCGCGCTGGATGGCCGACGACGTGGTCGACCGCCTGCGGAAGACGAGCGGCGTCGGCATCACGCGCGTCGTCGTCCTCCCCGAGGACGCCCGCCGGCCGCTGGAGCAGCCGGGCGTGCGCCGCGTCGCGGTGATCGCCGACGACGCCCTCGGCGCCGAGGGCCTGGTCGCCGCGCTCCGCGAGCGCGCCGACCGCCAGCCACTCGCCGTCGTCCTGCTCGACCCGATGGGCCTGACCGGCCCCGGCTGGACGGACGAGGCCGAGGAGCAGCGGACCGCCTCGTTCGACCGCGTCCGCGGGACGATCGACGCCCTCCAGGCGGCCGGCGTCCAGGCGCGCGGCGAGGTGCTCGACGGCGACGCGGCCGCGGCCGCGCGGGTGGCGGTCACCGCCCACAAGGCCGACGAGATCCTGGTCGTCGCCGCACGCGGCGGCCGGCTCGACTCGGACGACTCGCTCGCGGGCATCCGTTCCGCGGCCGGCGCGGTGCCGGTGGAGAGCGTGGTCGTGGACACGGAGGCGCCCGCCTCCCCGTCGGGCCAGGCGGGCTAGCCGATGGCCACCGTCGAGCACGGCGAGCACGGGCTGGAGATCCCGTCGACCGCCACGCCGCCCCCGTCGCGGGGCGCCAAGATCAACCCCGGCATCCTGACGATGGTCTTCTTCATCGGCTCGGAGGTCATGCTCTTCGGGTCGTTCTTCACGGCCTACTTCTTCACCCGGTACAACGTCGCCGACCAGTGGCCGCCGCTGAACCAGAACGGCGAGCCGTTCGAGCTGCCGAAGCTCATCACCGGCGTCAACACCGCGATCCTGGTGGCGTCGAGCTTCACGCTCCACTGGGGCGAGCACCGGCTCAAGCACTACAACGACCGGAAGGGGCTGGAGCGCGGCCTCTGGGTCACCCTGATGCTGGGCGCGACGTTCCTGATCATCCAGATCAACGAGTACATCCACCTGGGCTTCACGCCGCAGGACACCGCGTTCGGCTCGACCTTCTACACGCTCACCGGCGCGCACGGCCTCCACGTCTTCGTGGGCCTCTCGATCCTGACGTTGTGCCTGGTCCGCGTGAAGCGGGCACGCGACTTCTCGTCCACGTGGGCCACGCCGCTCGGCGCGGGCAGCCTCTACTGGCACTTCGTTGACGTCGTCTGGGTCCTGCTCTTCGGGCTCGTGTACCTCCTATGAGCGCGTCCCGTCTCCGGCGCGCCCGCCGCGCCGCGGCCGCCCTCGCCATCGGCGGGGGGCTCCTGATCGCCGCGGGCTGCGGCAGCAGCACCGACTCGGCCGACATCGACAACGGCAAGACGCAGTTCGCCAACCTCTGCTCCAGCTGCCACACGCTCGCCGCCTCCGGCAAGCCGCCGTCGAACATCGGCCCGAACCTGGACGACTCGTTCCGCGCGTCGCGGCAGGCGGGCATCGACGACTCGCAGTTCGCCGGCGTTGTGCGGCGGTGGATCACGGAAGCCCAGAAGCCGATGCCGCGCGACCTGGTCTCGGGCCAGGACGCCGCGGACGTGGCCGCCTACATCGCGGCGGTCGCGGCGACGGGCGAGGCGGCCGACGAGAGCGTGATCTTCAAGGCGGAGACGACCCCCGAGGTCCCGAACCCGCCGCGCCAGGAACTCGCCCCGCCGGGGCCGTGACGGCGTAGGTCCCGATCCGGCTCGACGGCGTCCGGGCGCTGGTCACCGGCGCGTCGCGCGGGCTGGGGCGCGCGCTGGCGGAGGGCTTCGCCGCCGAGGGCGCCCGTCTGGTGCTGACGGCGACCGATGCCCGCCACCTCGACGCGGTGCTCGCCGCCGTCCGCGCGCGCGGCGCGGACGCGCACGGCGTCGCCCTCGACCTCGCCGACCCCGCCTCCTGCGCCGCGGCCGGCGCCGAGGCGCTCGGCGCCCTGGGGCGGGTGGACGTGCTGGTGAACAACGCGAGCCTGCTCGGGGAGCGGGTGGCGCTGGCGGAGTACCCGATGGACGTCTTCGATGACGTGATGGCGGTGAACGTGGCCGGGACGCTGCGGCTCACCCAGGCGGTGCTGCCGGGGATGGCGGACGGCGGGGCGGTCATCAACGTCACCTCCGGCGCCGCGGCGCGGGCGACCTGGGGGGCGTACGCGGTGTCGAAGCACGCCCTCGACGGCATCACCCTGATGCTCCGCGACGAGCTCGCCGGGCGGGCGATCCGCTGCGTCGGGGTGAACCCGGGAGGGCTCCGCACCGCGATGCGCGCCGCCGCCTACCCCGACGAGGATCCCGCCACCCTCCCGCGCCCGGAGAGCGTGGTGCCCGTCTTCGTCGCCATCGCCGAGGGGGCGGACCCCGGCCCCCGCGTCGAGGCCCGCGACTGGGCACCGGGGTGAGCCCGCTGTCGCCGATCCCCGAGCTCCCCGCCACCGAGGGGTGGCGCGACGTGCCGATCGAGCCCGTCGAGGAGCGGCTGGTCCCGGTCGACGCGATCGGCCCGCGGGTGATCGACGTGCCGATGTACCACCGGGCCGGCCTGCCGGGTGCGCTGCCGCGCAACTGGCTGCGCGAGGGCGTCGCGGAGCGCCTCGCCGCCGCCGCCGGGGGGCTGCCCGACGGGATGACCCTCGTCGTCTGGGACGGCTACCGGCCGATCGCCACCCAGGCGGCGCTGTTCAACGGCTATCTCGACGAGCTGACGATGGTCCACCCGGACTGGCCGGCCGACGCGCTGGAGGACGCCGCCGCCCGCTACGTCACGCCGCCGTCGCGCTCCGCGCTGGCGCCCCCGCCGCACCTCACCGGAGGCGCGGTCGACCTGACGCTGGGCGACGGCGACGGCCGGCCGCTCGACCTGGGCACGGATTTCGACGCGTTCGTGCCCGAGGCGGGCGCGCGGGCGCTCGAGGCCACCCCTGGCCGCGCCCGGGACCTGCGGCGTACCCTCTATTGGGCGATGGCCGGGCAGGGGTTCACACCGTACGTCGAGGAGTGGTGGCACTTCGACCACGGCGACCAGTTCTGGGGCCTGGCGAACGGCCGGGCCGCCCGGTACGCGGCGGCGGAGCCGCCGGGGGGATGAGCGCCGAGCACGTCCAGGCGGCGCCGGCGCCCGCGCTGCGGGACGCCGTCGTGCGCCTGGCGGGCTACGCCGACCGCGCGCCGGGGCCGGTGCGCTTCACCGAGATGCCGTGCACGTTCGTGCCGGTGATCCTGGACCTGGGCGACGGCTGGTCGGTGGGCGACGCCCGCCGCCCGGACGCCCCGCTGGACCGGTTCGGCCCGTTCGTCGCCGGCCTCACCGACTTCCCGGTGGCGGTCGGGCACGAGGGGCGCGCCCACTGCCTCCAGGTGGACCTGCGCCCGCGCGCCGCCCGCCGCCTCCTGGGCGTGCCGATGCACGAGCTGGCGAACCGGACGGTGGCCCTCGACGACGTACTCGGCGCCGGCGCCCGCGAGCTGGTGGCCCGGATCGCGGAGACGGAGGGCTGGCCGGCGCGGTTCGCGCTGGTGGAGGACGCGATCGCGGCGCGGCTCGCCGGCGCCCCGCCGCTGCGGCGCGAGGTCGGATGGGCCCTCGGGCGGATCGCGGCCGGCACCCGGCCGGCGCGGGTGGGCGACGTCGCCCGGGAGCTCGGGTGGAGTCACCGCCGCCTCATCGCCCGGTTCCGCGACGAGGTGGGCCTCCCGCCGAAGCGGGTGGCGCGGATCGCCCGCTTCGAGCGCGTCCAGGCTGCGCTCGCCGCCGACCCGGCGGCCGACCTCGCCGGCGTCGCCGCGCGCTGCGGCTACGCCGACCAGGCGCACCTGTCCCGCGAGGTGGGGGAGCTGGCGGGGATGACGCCGAGCCGGTTGCGCGCCCGCGCCGCGACCGACGTCCACGCCGTCAATTCCGTTCAAGACCTGGTCTGCGAGGCCGCGTAGCGTCGGGTCCGGTCCCGTCGCCGATGAGGAGGTCGAATCCGATGCCCGAGACCGCGCGCGCCGTGAACGGCGCCTTCCCGATCGTCCCGTACCCCGACCCCCGCGCCGCGATCGGCTGGCTGGAGCGGGCCTTCGGCGGCGTCGCGACGGAGGTGCACCCGCCCGACCCGGAGGAGCCCCTCGTCCATGCGGAGGTCCGGATCGGCACCGGGATCGTGATGCTCAGCGACACCGCCCGCGCCGGCGAGAGCGAGTTCTCCCTCCCCGGCCCCGTCGCGGTCTACGTGGTGGTGGACGACCCGGACGCGCTCCACGACCGCGCGGTCGCGGCGGGCGCCGAGATCATCCTCGGGCTGACCGACCAGGACTACGGGTCCCGCGAGTTCGCCGCCCGGGACCACCACGGGAACGTCTGGAGCTTCGGCACCTATCGCCCGCCCGGGGGCTGAGCCCGGGGGCGGTGGACGCCGACGTCCTCACCAGTGCCCGTGACGCGTACGGGCGGCGCGCGTGGACCGAGGCCCACGCGCTGTTCGCCCGCGCCGACGGCGTCGCGCCCCTCCCTCCCGCAGACCTGGAGTGCCTCGCCGTCGCGGCCTACATGGCCGGACGCGACGACCAGCAACTCGAGGCCCTCGTGCGCGCCCACGAGGGCCACCTGCGCGCGGGGGACCGCCCGCGCGCCGCCCGCGTCGCGTTCTGGATCGGCGTCCACCTGCTGCTCCTCGGCGAGCCGGCGCGCGCCTCCGGGTGGCACGCCCGCACCCGGCGCCTCGTGCAGGGCGAGCCCGGGGACTGCGTGGAGCGGGGCTACGTCGCGTCGGCCGACGCGCTGCGCCACATGAGCGGCGGCGACTGGCCAGCGACCCGCGACGCGTCGCTGGAGGCCATCGCCGCCGGCGAGCGCTTCGGCGACCCGGACCTGGTCGCGCTCGGGCTCATCGATCTCGGGCGCGCCCTGATCGAGGAGGGCAGCACCGCCGAGGGGCTGGGGCGCCTGGACGAGGCGATGGTCGCGGCCGTCGCCGGCGAGCTGTCGCCCGTCGTGACGGGCTTCGTCTACTGCGGCGTGATCGAGGGGTGTCGCGAGGCGGACGAGTTGGCGCGCGCCAAGGAGTGGACGATCGCCCTGGCGGACTGGTGCGGCCGCCAGCCGGACCTCGTGCCGTTCACCGGCACCTGCCTCCTCCACCGCGCCGAGATCCTCCAGGTCCACGGCGACTGGGACGGGGCCCTGGCCGAGGCGCGGCTGGCCTGCGACCGCTTCGGGGACCGGCGGGACCAGCGGGCCGCCGGCGAGGCGTCCTACCGGTGCGGGGAGATCCTTCGCATCCGCGGCGACCTGGCGGGGGCGGAGCGCGCGTTCCGTGACGCGAGCCGCAACGGCCGCGACCCCCAGCCGGGGCTCGCGCTCCTGCGCCTCGCGCAGGGACGCGCCGACGCGGCGTGCGCGGCCGTCGAGGGTGCCCTCGCCGCCGCCGCCGGCTGGGTCCCGCGCGCCCGGCTGCTCCCCGCGCACGTCGAGGTCCTCCTCGCTGCGGGGCGGCTCGAGGCGGCGTCCGCCGCCTGCGCCGAGCTGGAGGGGATCGCCCGCCGCCACGGGCGCACCACCCTCGTGGCCGCCGCCGCGCAGGCCCGCGGCGCCGTCGCGCTCGCGGCGGGCGACGCGCGCGCCGCCGCGCCGCCGCTGAGGGAGGCGACCCGGCTGTGGCTCGCGCTCGGCGCGCCATATGACGCGGCGCGGGCGCGGCTCCTGGTCGCCGACGCCTGCCGGTCGCTCGGCGACCCCGAGACCGCCCGTCTGGAGCTGGCGGCGGCACGGGAGGAGCTCGCGCGGCTCGGGGCGGCCGCCGGGCGCGACCGGCTCCGGGAGGGGCTGACCCCCCGGGAGCTCGAGGTGCTCCTGGGCCTCGCATCCGGCCAGCGCAACAAGGAGATCGCGGCGCGGCTGGGCGTGAGCCGCCGGACGGTTGACCGCCACGTCAGCAACCTGTACGCCAAGCTGCGCGTCTCGTCGCGCGCGGCGGCGACGGCGTGGGCCTACGAGCACGACCTCGTCTGACGACTGGGTGGAATGACCCACGCGCCAGGGGGCGCGGATGGGTTGACCGGCCGACGCGCGGGCCGTCCACGGGCGCGAGGCTCGGGTGGCGAACCGTCGCGACGAGGAGGTGCACGATGACGACCACCGACACCGGACCGGCCACGACGCGGGACGTCCTGGACGCGGTCCACCGACTGGCGCCCGCCATCGCGGCCCGGGCGGGCGAGACCGAGGCCGCCCGGCGGCTGCCCGGGGACCTGCTCGGCGGGCTGATCGCGACCCGCGTCTTCCGCCTTCTGCGACCGCCGTCACACGGCGGTCTCGGCGCCGACCTCCCGGCCGCCCTCGAGGTGTACGAGGCGCTCGCGCGGGCGGACGCCTCGACGGGGTGGACGGTCCTGATCGGCTCGGGGTCGTGGATCGACCTGGCGGGGCTCCCGCGAGCCGGCTTCGACGAGATCCTGGCCGCGCCCGACGCCATCACGGCCGGCGTCTTCAGCCCGTCCGGGGCCATCGCCGCCGACGGCGACGGGTACCGGGTGACCGGCCGCTGGAGCTTCGCGAGCGGCTGCGAGCACGCCCACTGGATCTACGGCAACTGCGTGGAGGGGATGGACGGCGACGCCCCGCGGATGCGCATCGCGGTGTTCGCGCCGGAGCAGGTCGTCATCGAGGACACGTGGACGGTGGCGGGGCTCTGCGGGACCGGCAGCCACCACGTCCACGTTGACGCGTTGCACGTGCCCGCGGAGCGGACGCTCGACCCCATGAGGGACGCGCCGTGCGTGGACGCGCCCGTGGTCAGGGTGCCGCCGCCGGCGCTGTTCGCGCTGGGCATCGCGAGCGTCGCGCTGGGAATCGCCCGCGGCGCCCTGGACGACGTCGTCGCGATCGCCCCGGACAAGGTGCCGCTCCTCGACCGCCGCCCCCTCGCGGCGAACCCCACGTTCCACCACGCCCTCGCCACGGCCGACACGGATCTCGCCGCCGCGCGGGCGCTGTTGCGGGAGGCGGCGGAGGCGGCGTGGGAGACGGCCGCCGACGCGGGCGAGTTCACGCCGTACGCGCGGGCACGGATCCGCGCCGCCGCCGTCTGGGCCACCGACCGAGCGGCCGACGTGGTGCGGGCCGCCCACCGCGCCGGAGGCGGCGGCGCCATCCACGTGTCGTCGCCCCTGCAGCGGCGCCTGCGGGACGTGAACGTCCTGACCCAGCACTTCCTGGTGCGGCCCGACGTCCTCACCACCGCGGGCGCCGTCCTCGCCGGCGGCGAGATCGACGTCCCGGTGTTCTGACCGCCCGCCTGATCGCGCATATGCTCGCGGACGATGGCGACGACGACGGGCATGGGGACCGCGGAGCCGCGGGACGTGCTGGAGGCCGTCACCCGGCTGGCGCCGGAGATCGCGGCGCGGGCCGGCGAGACGGAGGCCGCGCGCCGGGTGCCCCGCGACCTCCTCGACGGGCTCGCCGCGGCGGGCGTGTTCCGTCTGCTGCGGCCGCCGTCGCACGGCGGGCTCGGCGCCCGCCTGCCGGACGGCCTCCTGGTGTTCGAGGCCCTCGCCCGGGCGGACGCGTCGGTCGGCTGGAACGCGACGATGGGCGCCGGCTCCTTCATCGACATCGCCGGGCTGCCGCGCGCCACGTTCGACGCGCTGTTCGCCGGCGCGCCGGACGCCGTCACCGCCGGGGTGTTCAGCCCGTCCGGCGCGCTCGAGGCCGACGGCGACGGCTTCCGCGTGACCGGCCGGTGGAGCTTCGCCAGCGGCTGCGAGGACGCCGACTGGATCTACGCCAACTGCCTCGAGGGCGTCGTTCAACGGGATCCCGCAGATGCGGATGGCGGTGTTCGCGCCCGACCAGGTGACGATCGAGGACACGTGGCGGGTGGCGGGGCTCTGCGGGACGGGGAGCCACCACATCCACGTCGAGGCGGTCCGCGTCCCGGTCGAGCGGACGACCCGCCCGATGATGGACCCGCCGTGCGTGGACGCGCCGTTCGTCCGCGTCCCGCCGCCGGCCTTCTTCGCGCTGGGGGTCGCGGGCGTGGCGCTCGGCGTGGCGCGGGGCGCGCTCGACGACCTCCTCGCCCTCGCGACCGACAAGGTGCCGCTCCTCCACAGCCGGCCGATGGCGGAGGACGCGACGTTCCACATGGTCCTGGCGTCCGCCGACACGGAGCTCGCCGCGGCCCGCGCGCTGTGGCGGGAGACGGCGGAGGCGGTGTGGGCCACGGCCGAGGCCGGGGACGAGCCGACGCTCCCCGCCCGGGCACGGACGCGCGCCGCCGCGGCATGGGCGGCCCAGCGGGCGGCGGACGTGGTGCGCTCGGCGTACCGGGCGGCGGGTGGCGGTGCCATCCACCTCGCCTCGCCCTTCCAGCGACGCCTCCGCGACATCGACGCGATCACCCAGCACATGCTGGTGCGGCCGGACACCCTGACCACGGCCGGCAGGATCCTCGCCGGACGGGAGCCGGACGTCCCCGTCTTCTGACCCTCCCCCCGCGGGCGCGGGAGCGGGTGGAGGAGTCACCGCCCCGGCGCCGCCCCCCGCGCCGCGCCACCGTCCGTCGCGGAACCACCGGCGCATCGTCTGCACCGACGGCGGATGGGCGGGGCCGGGACGGTTGAGCTCCCTGCGGCGCAGCTCGTCGATCACGGCTGCGGGCGGCTCGCCGGCGGCGAAGCGCTCCTCCGCCTCCCCGCGAAGCTCCCGCCAGGAGTAGGAGCCGGGCAGGCGCGGGTGCGGTGGGCGCGAAGGGCCGCCTGGAAGAGCGCGGGCCCGGAGCGGCGGCGGTAGCAGTTGCGCCCCCCACACCGTCTGCCGGCCCCCGGTGCGAGCCACGGGGCCCGGTGGGCGGCGCACAGCCACACCGACACCCCCAAGGGAGGTGCAACAGCGCGGGGGCCGTGTCCGCGGCCCATGCAGATCGCACACGCCGGCAGCTTCCCCAGCCACTCACCCTTGTAGAAGCTCCGCGGCATCCCGGCATCCAGGATCCCCCGGCTCCTGGTGACGGGTGAACACCGAAGCCGCACGACCCGGGGCCGACTGCGTGTCTTTGGGGGTGCGAGTGATCGTGGCGGTCACGATCAAATGAACGTCGACGACGGACGGTCCCCCCGGGAACCCAGCCCCCTCCATCCATCCCGGGGACCCGATCGATGGCGGGGTCCCGGGAGCCGCCCCGTCCCCGCAGCCGTGGGCGGATGCGCCGCCGGTAACATCGCAGGGTGACCACGACCTCAGGGGCGGCTCCGCGGGCCGCGGGGCTCGGGCTGGTGCCCGCCCTGCTGTCGTTCGTGCGCTTCTCGCACACGATCTTCGCGCTGCCGTTCGCGCTCGCGGCCGCGTGCCTCGCCCAGATGGAGATCCCGCCGGCCGCGACGCTCGGCTGGATCCTGCTCGCGATGGTCGGCGCGCGGTCGCTCGCGATGTCCCTGAACCGGATCATCGACGCCGACATCGACGCGGCGAACCCGCGCACCGCCTCCCGGGAGCTGCCGTCGGGCCGCCTCGCGATGGGGCAGGTGCTCGCGTTCTGCGCCGTCAGCCTCGCCGTCCTGCTCATCGCGGTGTCCCAGCTGCCGGAGGAGACGTGGGTGCTGTGGCCCATCCCGGTCGCGGCGTTCGTCCTCTACCCGCTCGCGAAGCGGGTGACGTGGCTCTGCCACCTCGCGCTGGGCCTCACGATCGGCATCGCCCCCATGGGCGCGTGGCTCGCCGTGACCGGCGACCTGGAGGCCTCCCCGATCCTCCTGGGCCTCGCCGTGGCCTGCTGGATCGCCGGCTTCGACATCATCTACGCCCTCCTCGACGTCGACTTCGACCGCGGCCACGACATCCAGTCGGTGCCCGCCCGGTTCGGGGAGGCGACGGCGCTGTGGTTCACGAAGGGCCTGCATCTCGCGGCGATCGCCCTGCTCGTGGCGGCCGGCGCCGCCGCCGGGGCGGGCGGCTGGTACATGACGGGCGTCGCGCTCTGCGCCGCCGTGCTCGTCTACGAGAACGCGATCGTCCGTCCCGGCGACACCTCCCGCATCCAGGTCGCGTTCGCCCAGTCCAACGGCATCCTGTCGATGGTGTTCCTCGCGTTCACGCTCGCGGAGGTGACGCTGTAGCGGAGTCCGAGCTGGTCCGCGCGCGCGGGCTGGTGCGGCGGTTCGGCGAGCGCCGCGCCGTCGACCGCGTTGACGTGGACCTCCGGTCCGGCGAGTGCCTGGCCGTGCTCGGCCCGAACGGCGCCGGCAAGAGCACCCTGCTCCGGATGGTCGCCACCCTCCTGCGCCCCGACGCGGGGGAGATCACCGTCTGCGGGGCCCGACTGCCCGACCAGGCCGGCGACGCCCGCCGCGCCATCGGATACCTCGGCCACGACCCGCTCGTCTACCTCGACCTGACCGCCCGCCAGAACCTGGAGCTCTACGCCGACCTCTACGGCCTCGACGACCCCCGCGACCGGGTGGACGCCGCCCTCGACCGCGTCGGTCTGCTCGCCCGTTCATTCGACACGGTGCGGACGTTCAGTCGCGGCATGGCCCAGCGCCTCGGCCTGGCCCGCGCGCTACTCCACGAGCCGCCGCTCCTGCTGCTCGACGAGCCGTACGCCGGCCTCGACGCCGCCGGCGCCCGCCTGCTCGACGGCGTCCTCGCCGACCTCGGCCCGGAGCGCGCCGCGATGATGGTCACGCACGAGGTCGAGCGCGGCGTCCGCCTCGCGGGCCGGGTCCTGGTGCTGCGCGCCGGGCGCCCCGTGCTCTCCGAGGCCACGGCGGAGGCCGACGGCGCCGCCTTCCGCGCCCGCTACGAGGAACTGGTGGCGTGAGCGCGTCGTGGCCCCGCCAGCTGCGCGCCCTGCTGCTGAAGGACCTGCGCCTGGAGCTGCGCACCCGCGACACCATCGTCGCGATGATCCTGTTCTCCGTCGTCGCGATGATGATCTTCCAGTTCGCCGTCGGGAGCCGCGGCGACGACCTGACCGACGTCGCCGGCGGCATCCTCTGGGCGACGCTCGCGCTGACCGCGGTGCTCGGGGTGGGCCGCTCGTGGGTGCCGGAGCGCGAGCAGCGCGTGCTGGACGGCATCCTGGTGGCCCCGATCCCGCGCCTCGTGCTGCTGGCCTCCAAGGTCGGGGCGATCTACGCCTACCTGCTGGTCGTCGAGATCATCGCCGTGCCGCTCACCGCGCTCTTCTTCATCCGCGGCGGCCAGGCGGCGGACCTGCTGCTGGTGGCCGGCGTGTGCCTGCTCGCCAACCTCGGGATCGCCGTCCTCGGCTCCCTGCTCGCGTGCCTGGCGCTGTTCGCGCGGGCCCGCGAGCTGCTGCTCCCCGTGCTGTTCCTGCCGTCCCTGCTGCCCGTCGTGATCGCCGCCTCCGGGGCCACGCACGCGGTGGCGGGGGGGACGAACGACCTGGCGGAATACCGTGGTTACCTGCTGTTCCTGGGGGTCTATGCGGTAATCTTCGGGCTTGTGGCCTACGCGACGTACGACCATGTCTTCGACGACTGACACGCGTCCGGACCGGCGCCTCGCGGTCACCGGTGTGGTGACCGGAGCCCTGCTCGCGCTGGCCGTGTACGGCGTGTTCTTCGTGGCTCCCGAGGACGCCGACCAGGGGATCATCCAGAAGATCTTCTACTTCCATGTGGCCATCGCGATGGTGGCCCTCCTGGCGTTCCTCGTCGCCGCGATCGAGGGCATCCGGTACCTCCGCGACCGCGACGCGCGCCACGACGAGATCTCGTCGATCTGCGTCGGCATCGGCCTGGCCTTCTCGGTGCTGGTGGTCATCACCGGATCGATCTGGGCGAAGGCGTCGTGGGGCACCTGGTGGGTGTGGACCGACCCCCGCCTCGTGACCTTCGTCATCGTCCTGCTGCTGTACGCGGCCTACTTCGTGCTGCGAAGCTCCGCAGAGGGTGAGCGGCAGGCCCGGTACAGCGCCATCTACTCCATCGCGGCGTTCGCGTCGGTGCCCCTGTCGTTCTACTCGGTGCGGGTGGCGCGCTCCTTCGTGCACCCCGTGGTGTTCAACTCGAGCGGGGCGAACATGCCGGACTCCATGCTCGCGTGGTTCGTGGTCGGACAGATCGCCATGGTCGGCGTCTTCCTCACCGTCCTCCAGCTGGAGCTGATCCAGCGCCGCGCCGACCGGGCGCTGCGCCGCGTCAAGGCGCGCCTGGAGGCCGCGGCGTGAACGAGTACGTCGCCGCCTCATACGGCGTGATCCTGTTCGCGCTGCTGCTCTACGTCGTCGTCGTGGGGCTGCGCTCCGCGCGCCTCGCCCGCGAGGCCGAGCTGCTGGCCCGCCTCGTGGAGCGCGAGGAGGCCGAGCGCGACGAGGCGCCCGAGACCGACCTGGCGGCCCGGTGAGCGGCAACCGCATCGGCCCCAGCCGCCCGCCCGGTCCGGACAAGGTCTTCTACCCCATGTTCGTCGACCTCGAGGGGCGCCGCTGCCTCGTGGTGGGCGGGGGCCCGGTGGCCACGGAGAAGGTCGAGAAGCTGCTCGACCACGGCGCGGCGGTCCGGCTGGTGACGCCGGAGATGACGCCCGACCTGGAGGCGATCGCCGCGGCCGGCCGGCTGGCCGAGCTGCACCGCCGCACCTACCGGCCCGAGGACCTCGAGGGCTGCTTCCTCGTCATCGCGGCCACCAACCTCGACGCGATCAACCGCATGGTGTGGCAGGACTCCGAGGCCCGGAACATGCTGTGCAACGTCGTGGACGTCCCGCCGCTCTGCAACTTCATCGTCCCGTCGATCGTGCGGCGCGGCGAGCTGGCGCTCGCGATCTCCACCGGCGGCGCCAGCCCCGTGGTGGCGAAGCACATCCGCCGCGAGCTGGAGGCCGCCTACGGCCCCGAGTGGGAGTCGCTGGTCAACCTGCTCCGCGAGCTGCGCGACGACCTGAAGGACCGCTACCTCGACATGCCCAGCCGCCGCGACGCCGTCGAGCGGCTCATGGCGACGGACGTGGTCCGGCGGCTCGCCGAGGGCGACGAGGCCGGCGCGCGCGAACTCGCGCACCGGGTGCTCGACCTGGGGGTGCACGCGTGACCCTCCTGGTCCTCGGGCTCTCGCACAAGACGGCGCCGGTGGAGCAGCGCGAGAAGGCGGCCCTGTCGGAGAAGGACACCCGCTCCCTGCTGCGGAGCCTCATGGCGGGCGGCGCGGTCACCGAGGCCGTCGCCCTCTCCACCTGCAACCGCACCGAGGTCTACGTCGCCACGCCCGACCCGTACGTGGCCGAGGACGCCGTGGCCGACGCGATCGTGACCCACTCGCGGATGTCCCCCGACGAGCTCGCGTGCGCCCGCTACGTGCTGCGCGAGGACCGCGCCGCGGCGCAGCTCTTCCGGGTGGCCTCCAGCCTCGACTCGATGGTGGTCGGCGAGAGCGAGATCCAGGGCCAGGTGCGCACCGCGTGGGAGCTCGGCCAGGAGGAGGGCAGCACCGGGCCGATCCTGAACCAGCTGTTCCGCCAGGCGCTCGAGGTCGGCAAGTCGGTGCGCTCCCAGACGAGGATCGGCACCGGGTCGGCGTCGGTCCCCGCCGTGGCGCTCGACCTGGCGGCCGACGTGCTCTCCGACCTGCCCGCCAGCCGGGTGCTGCTGATCGGCGCCGGGCGGATGGCCGAGGCCACGGCGATGGCGCTGATCCAGCACGGGGTGCACGAGGTGGTGGTCGCCAACCGGACGGTCGGGACGGCGCGCGAGCTGGCCGACCGCGTCGGCGGGCGCGGCGTCGGCTTCGACATGCTCGCCACCGAGCTCGCCGGCGCGGACATCGTCATCTCGTCCACCGACGCGCCCCACCCGATCCTGCGCGAGGGCGAGCTGGCGCCGGTCATGGCCGCCCGGACGGACCGCCCGATGGTGGTCGTGGACATCTCGGTGCCCCGCGACGTGGACCCCGCGGTGGCGGAGATCCCGGGCGTGGCGCTGTTCGACATCGACGACCTGGAGCGCGTCGTCGAGTCGACCCTCAACGGCCGCCGCCTGGAGGCCGAGCGGGGCGAGGGCTTCGTGATCGGCGCCGTCCAGGGCTTCGCCTCGTGGCGCCGCGGGCTGAACGCGACGCCGGCCATCACCTCCCTGCGCGCCCGCGCCGAGGAGATCCGCCAGACCGAGCTGGAGCGGCTCGACGGGAGCTGGGAGCACCTCTCCGAGAGCGACCGCGCCCGAGTCGAGGCCCTCACGAAGGGCATCGTCAACAAGCTGCTGCACGAGCCGACGGTGCGGGTCCGCGCCGCCGCCGAGGACGGTGACGGCGAGGCGCTGCGGCACCTCGAGAGCCTGCGTCACCTCTTCGGCCTCGAGGCTCCCGCCAACTAGCCCTCCGGGCCCCGTGCACCTCATCCTCGCCACGCGGCGCTCGCCGTTGGCGCGCGCGCAGACCGCCCAGGTGGCGGCGGCCCTCGAGGCGGCGGGGCACACCACCGAGGCGCTCGAGATCGTGACGACGGGCGACCGCTGGAGCGCCTCCGGCACCGACCCCGCACCCGACCGCGGGCTGTTCGTGAAGGAGCTGGAGGAGGCGCTGCTCGACGGCCGCGCCCACCTGGCCGTCCACTCCGCGAAGGACCTCCCGGCCGGCCTCCCGGCCGGGCTCGGCGTGGTCGCGGTGCCGGCGCGGGAGGACGCGCGGGACGTGCTGGTGGGGGTGCCCGGCGGCATCGAGCACATGGCGGAGGGCGCCCGCGTCGGCACCGGCAGCCCCCGCCGCGCCGCCCAGCTGCTCGACGCGCGACCCGATGCGGTGGTGCTGCCGGTGCGCGGCAACGTCGGCACCCGCCTGGAGAAGCTGGCGCGGGGCGACTACGACGCGCTGGTGCTCGCCGCCGCCGGCCTGCGCCGCCTCGGCCTGGAGCCGCCGGGGACCAGCCCGCTCGCCGTCGACCTGAGCACGCCCGCCCCGGGTCAGGGGCTGCTCGCCGTCGAGGCGCGCCTGGACGGCGAGGCCGCCACCGCCGCGGCCGCCGCGCTCGACGACCCCGTGGCCCACGCCTGCCTGCTCGCCGAGCGGGCGCTGCTCGAGGGGCTCGGCGGGGGGTGCATGCGGCCGATCGGCGCCTACTGCGAGCCCACCCACGACGGCCTGCGGATGGTGGCGTTCGCCGCCGCGGCGGCGGCCCCGGGCGGGGACCGGGTGATCCTGGAGGGCGCGATCGGCGAGGCGGAGGACCTGGGCCGGCGGGCGGCCGCCGAGCTGGCCGGCGTGCGCGGGTGAGGGGGATCGTCCACCTCGTCGGGGCGGGCCCCGGCGACCCGGGGCTGCTGACCGTCGCCGGCCGCCGGGCCCTGGAGGAGGCGGAGGTTGTGGTGCACGACCGCCTCGGCACCGAGGAGCTGCTGCCGCTGTGCCGGCCGGACGCCGAGCTGATCGACGCGGGCAAGGCCCCGGGCCGGGCGGCGCTGACGCAGGAGCAGATCAACGCCGTCCTGGTGGAGCGCGGGGCGGCCGGGCGGCGGGTGGTGCGCCTGAAGGGCGGCGACCCGTTCGTGTTCGGCCGCGGCGGCGAGGAGGCGCAGGCGCTCACGGCGGCGGACGTGCCGTACGTCGTCGTCCCCGGCGTGACCAGCGCGATCGCCGCGCCGGCCTACGCGGGGATCCCGATCACCCACCGCGGCGTCGCCACCGCGTTCACCGTCGTGACGGGGCACGAGGACCCGGACAAGCCGTCGGAGCAGACCGACTGGGCGGCGCTCGCCGCGACCGGCGGGACCCTGTCGATCCTGATGGGGATGGCGCGGCTCGGGGGGATCGCCGAGGCCCTGATCGCCGGCGGCCGCCCGCCCGACGAGCCCGCCGCAGCCGTCCAGTGGGGCACCACGCCGCGCCAGCGGAGCGTCGTCGCCACCCTCTCGACGCTCGCGGACCGCGTGCGGGAGGCCGGCCTCGGCTCCCCGGCCGTCGTCGTGGTGGGGCCGGTCGCCGCGCTGGCGCCCGAGATCGCGTGGCGGGAGGGGCCGCTGCTCGGCCGCACGGTGGTGGTCACGCGGGCGCGGGCCCAGGCGAGCGGGCTGACCGAGCGGCTGCGGGCGCTCGGCGCGTCGGTGGTGGAGCTGCCGGCGATCCGCATCCACCCCCTCGACGAGACGCCGGAGGACGCCGCGATGGTGGCGAACATCGGCAGCTACGGGATCGTCGTGCTGACCAGCGTCAACGGCGTCGACGCGCTGTTCGAGCGCCTCGCCCGCCTGGGCCGGGACGCGCGCGCGATCCCGGAGGAGGCGATCGTCGTCGCGATCGGACCGGCCACCGCCGAGCGGCTGCTGGCGCACGGGGTCCGCGCCGACCTGGTGCCGGAGCGGTTCGTGGCGGAGGGCATCCTGGAGGCGCTGGCCGACCGGCCGCTGGAGGGCGTCCGCACCCTCGTGGCTCGGGCGTACGGCGCGCGGCCCGACCTGGTCGACGGCCTCGCGGAGCTGGGCGCCGTGGTCGACGAGCTCGAGCTGTACGAGGCCGTCCCGGAGGCGGCGTCCGGCGCCGCCCGCGAGGCCGCCCTGGGCGCCGACTGGCTCACGTTCACCGCCTCCTCGACGGTGCGGGCGTTCATGGGGCTCCTCGGCGACGGCGAGCGGTCCGCGCTGCGCGGCGGCCCCCGGGTGATCTCGATCGGTCCGGTCACGAGCGCGACCGCGCGCGAGGAGGGACTGGAGGTGCACGCGGAGGCGCGGGAGCACACCATCCCGGGGCTCATCGACGCCCTGCTGGAGGACGCCGGACGGTGATCGCGGCCTGATCTCGCTGCTCACCGACTTCGGCGCCGGCAGCGAGCACGTGGGCGCGCTGCACGCGGTGCTGGCGGTGGGCGCCCCGGGGGTGGAGCGCGTCGATCTCGCCCACGACCTCCCCGCCGGCGACGTGCGCGGCGCGAGCCTGGTGCTGGCGCGGCTGGCGCCGCTGCTGCCGGGGGCCGTGCACCTGGCGGTGGTCGACCCGGGGGTGGGGACGCTCCGCCGCGCCGCCGCCGTCCAATTGGACGACGGGGGCGCGCTGATCGGACCCGACAACGGGCTGCTGGCCCCGGCGGCCGACGCGATCGGCGCGGCCGCCGCGGTGGCGCTGACGCCGCCCACCGAGGGCGCCGCCACGTTCCACGGCCGCGACCTGTTCGCCCCCGCGGCGGCGCGGATCGCACGCGGCGTGCCGGTCACGGACCTGGGCGAGGCGTTCGACCCGGCGTCCCTCGTCCGCCCGGAGCTGCCCCCCGCCGAGGTGCGCGACGGTCACCTGCGCGCCCCCGCGGTCGCGATCGACCGGTTCGGCAACGTCCAATTGCTCGCGCGGCAGGCCGACCTGGCGGCCGCCGGGTTCACGCGCGGCGACCGGATCTGGGCGGCGGTGACGGACCGCCGGCACCCCGCGACCGTCGGCCGGGTGTTCGCCGACGCCGCCCACAAGGGGATGCTGGTGCACATCGACTCGCACGGGATGGTCGCGATCGCGGTCAACGGCGGGGACGCCGCGCGGCGGGTGGGCGCCGCGATCGGCGACGAGGTCACGCTCGGGCGGTGGGACCTCCGCCGCTGAGGCGGGCGGCGATCGCGTCGGCCACCCGGCCGGCGCTGCCCTCGGCGAACGCGAGGAACAGCGAGGGCTCCACCAGCTCGAGCTCCAGCACCACCGGGTCGCCGGCGTCGTCGGGGATGACGTCGACGCGCGCGTAGAGCGACGGCCCGCCGGGGATCGCCGCCAGCGTCGCGTCGCCCACCGCCAGCTCGGCGGCGGTGGGCGTGGCGGGGCGGATGTCCTCCTCCACGAACAGCCCGCCCACCACCGCGAGGCCGGGGATGAGCATCGGTCCCTTGCGGCACGCGTGGCTCAGGCGCCCCTCCAGGTACACGAGCGCCGTCTCGCCCCGCTCCCCCTCCACGGCGTCGAGGTAGGGCTGCGCCATCGCCACCCGCCCGCCGGCGTGGAGGCGGGCGACGTGCGCCTCCGCCTCCGCGGGGGCACGTTCATTCCACGATCCCCCGACGTTCATTTGATACTTCGCCGTGTCGATCGAGCCCGCCGACACGGCCGGCTTGACCACCACCAGGTCCGCGTCGGGCCACGCCATCGCCTCCCCGGGGCCGGCGAAGGCGGTGGGGACGGTGGGGACCCCGGCGGCGTGGAGGTCGGCGAGGTAGCGCTTGTCGCTGCTCCAGCCCAGGTGCGCGGGCGGGTTGACGACGGCGGTGACCGCCGCCGTCCGCTCCGCCCACGCCAGGAACTCCTCGCGCCGGTGGACGTAGTCCCACACCGAGCGGACCACCACCAGGCCGAACCCGGCCCAGTCGACCCCCGGGTCGTCCCACCGGACCACCCGGTGCGGCAGGTCCCGGGCGGCGAGCGCGGCGGTGAGGGGAGGGAGGTCGTCGTCGAGGTCGCGGGCGGGCGCCGCCGTGACGAGGGCGACGCTCAATCGGTCGGCAGCCTCACCTCGAACCGCGTGTCGTGCGGCGCGGACACCAGGCGCACCTGCCCGTGGTGGTTCTCGACGATCCGGCGGACGATGTCGAGCCCCAGGCCGGTGCCCTTGCCGACCTCCTTCGTGGTGAAGAACGGCTCGAACAGCCGGCTCTGCAGCTCGGGCGGGCACGCCGGGGCCGTCGTCGCCGATCTCGACCGCGAGGTGCCCCGGCACGGGGCGGGTGCGGATGGTGATGGTGCCGTCGCCGTCCACCGCGTCGATCGCGTTGTCGAGCAGGTTCGTCCACACCTGGTTGAGCTGGGAGGCGTGCGCCGTGATCCGCGGGAGGCTGCGGTCGTAGTCGCGGACCACCCGCACGTCGCCCTTCTTCACCTTGTGGTGCAGCATCGTGAGGGTGCTCTCGATGCCGTCGTGGATGTCGATCGTCTGGGTCTGCGCCCGGTCCATGTACGTGTAGTCCTTCACCGCCGCCACGATCTCCGAGATCCGGGCGGTGCTGTCGTGCAGCTCGCTCACCAGGCCGCGGGCGGTGAGCGAGGCGACCACCCAGTCGAGCGCCGCGCCGAGGGCCTTCCCCGCGTGCCCCTCGACCTGCGCGACCCACTCGCCGTCGATACCGGCCTCGGCGAGCGGCGGCGCCAGCCGCCAGCCCTCCAGCCCCTTGTCGTCCAGGAGGTCGGCGAGCGCGTCCTCGCGGTCGGCCGCCTCCAGCCCCGACACCGGGCCCTGCGCGACCGCCCGCGCCACCGCCGCCTCCTGCAGCTCCACGAGGCTGCCGGCGTCCTCGCGCTCGACCCCGCTGCACACGAACGCGCGGAGCGTGTCGTTGAGCACCTCGAACTGGCGGGCCAGCTCCGACGCGCTGCGCCGCGCCGCCGCCGCCGGGTTGTTGAGCTCGTGCGCCAGCCCGGCGGAGAGGGTCCCGAGCGCCGCCAGCTTCTCCCGCTCGCGCATGATCGCCTCGGCGCCCTGCTGGACCGGCGCGATCATCCGCAGCGCCCCCTTCAGCACGCTCTTCTCGTCGCGCAGCAGCCGCAGGAAGTCGGCGCCGGGCACCGCGTACATGCGGCTCGCCACCATGATCCGCCCGTCGGCCTGGCTCGGCTCCTCCGTGAGCAGGTTGGTGGCGCCGAAGTAGGTGGGCGCCGGCCGGGTGGCCATCACCACCTCCTCGTTGCCGAGCATCCGCACCCACTCGATGGCGCCCTCCACGAGCACGCAGAAGCGGTCGGCCATCTGCCCGGTGCGCACGACGTAGTCGCCGGCGGCCAGGCGCTCCTCGGTGGTCACCGCGGACAGGCGCTCCAGGCAGGCGTCGCCCACCTCGTCGAACAGGTCGACCTGCCGGAACGCCTCGATCACGCCAGCGTCCCCAGGTACTGGTGCACGAGCTGGACGGACATCGAGCCGTCGCCGACGGCGCCGGCGACGCGCTTGATGGAGCCCTGGCGCACGTCTCCCGCCACGAACACGCCCGGCAGGCTGGTCTCCAGGGTCAGCGGCGGCCGCTCCAGCGGCCAGGGCGGCCGCACGCCCGGGGCCCGCAGCTCGGGCCCGGCCAGGATGAAGCCGAGGGGGTCGCGCGCCACCTGGTCGCCCAGCCAGTCGGTGTTGGGGCTCGCGCCGATGAAGATGAACACGGAGCCGGCCGGCGACGCGCTGCTCCTCGTCGCTGTCGCAGTCGCGGAGGGTCACGGCCTCGAGCGCGTCCTCGCCGTGGGCCGCCACCACCTCGGTGCGCAGCCGGACGCGGATGTTGGACGCCTGCTCGATACGGTCGACCAGGTACTGGGACATGGAGTCGCGCAGGTCGGCCCCGCGGTGGACGAGCGTGACCGCCGCGGCGTGCTGCGCGAAGTACAGGGCCGCCTGCCCCGCCGAGTTGGCGCCGCCCACCACCAGGACCTGCTCGCCCTCGCAGGCCAGGGCCTCGGTGCGCGAGCCGCCGTAGTAGATGCCCCGCCCGGTCAGGGCGTCGCCGCCGGGGATGCCGAGCCGCCGGTACTGCACGCCCGTCGCCACCACCACGGCGTGGGCGGAGATCTCGTCGGACCCGTCGAGCACGATCGTCCGCGCCGGGCCGCGGGCCTCGAGGCGCATCGCGTCGGTCACCGACAGCAGCTCCGCGCCGAACCGGCGCGCCTGGGCGGTCGCGCGGCGGGTCAGGTCGGCGCCCGACAGCCCCACGGGGAAGCCGAGGTAGTTCTCGATCCGCGAGCTCTGCCCGGCCTGGCCGCCCGGCGCCTCACGCTCCACCAGCACCGTGCGCAGCCCCTCCGACGCGCCGTACACCGCCGCCGCCAGCCCGGCGGGCCCGGCGCCGACGACCACCAGGTCGTAGAACCTGCCCTCCGCGCGCGTCCGCATCCCCAGGCGGTCGGCGACCGCCCGGTTGGACGGCGCGGTCATCACCTCCCCGTCGGGGAGCACCAGCACCGGCAGCGTCGCCCCGCCGCCGCCCGCCGCGCCCAGCAGCACCTGCGCCTCGGGGTCCAGCTCCACGTCCAGCCAGCGGTACGGCACGTTGTTGCGCGCCAGGAAGTCCTTCAGCTCGTGCGACTCCCGCGAGAAGCGGTGGCCGATCACCCGCACCGCCAGCTCCGGCGGCGCGCCGGCCTCCCAGTCGGCCAGCAGGTCGTCGAGCACCGGATAGAGCTGCTCCTCGGGCGGGTCCCACGGCTTCAGCAGGTAGTGGTCGAGCGCGACCTTGTTGATCGCGTCGATCGCCGCCTGGGTGTCCGCGTAGGCGGTCAGCAGCACGCGCTTCGCGTCGGGCGCGACCTCCAGGGCCCGCTCCAGGAACTCGACGCCCGTCATCTGCGGCATCCGCTGGTCGGCCACCATCAGGGCCACCGGCTCCTCGCGCAGCCGCACCTGGCCGAGCATCTCCAGCCCCTCCGCGCCGGACTCCGCCCGCAGCACGCGGTAGTGCTCGCCGTACTGGCGGCGCAGGTCCCGCTGAACGGCGCGCGAGACCCCGGGGTCGTCGTCGACGCTGATCATCACGGGCTTGGCGTCGCGCGCGGCGGGCGCCGATGGGACGGACTCGGGCACTCGCCGCATTCGTACCGCATCGGGGCGCCCGGCGCCCGCGGCTCGATAGCGTCGCGGGGGATGGCCGTCGTGCGGATCACCGAGTTCACCGACCCCGGCTGCCCGTGGGCGTACAGCGCGGAGCCGTTCCGGCGGCGCCTCGACTGGCTCTACGGCGCCGACCTGGTGTGGCACGTGCGGATGGTGGGGCTGTCGGGGTCGCCGGAGGAGTACGAGGCGAAGGGCTTCACCCCGCAGCGCCTGTCCGGCGCCTACCGGCGCATCGCCCACGACCACGGCATGCCGATCGACACCGCGGTGCGCCCGCGGATGGCGGCCACGATCCCCGCCTGCCGCGCCGTCGTGGCGGCACGCCGGGAGGCGCCCGAGCGGATGCGCCCCCTGCTGCGTCGCCTGCGCGTGCGGACGTTCCGCGGCGAGCTGCTCGACGAGCCGGAGACGATCCACGGCGCCGCCCGCGACGCCGGCATCGACCCGGACGACCTGGAGCGCTGGATCGCCGACCCCGCCACCGAGGAGGCGCTGCGCGAGGACATGGCCGCCGCCCGGGCCCCGCTGCCGGCGGCCCTGGTGCTCGACGAGCGCCTGGCCAACTGGTCCGGCGGGCGGCGGTACACGTGCCCGTCGTACGAGATCGAGCGCCTGGCCGACGGCGTCCGGATCGCCGTGCCCGGCTTCCAGCCGTTCCAGGTCTACGACGTGATCACGGCCAACCTGCTCCCCGGCGTCCGGCGCGCCGACCCGCCCGGATCGGCGGAGGAGGTGCTGCGCTGGACCGGCACGCCGCTCGCCTCCAAGGAGGTCGCGGTGGTGCGCGACATCGGCCTGGAGGACGCGCGCGAGGAGCTCGGCCGCGTGGCCGAGGAGGAGCACGTCGGGTCCGACGGGTTCTGGACCCTCCCCGGCTCCCACCCCTACGGGGGCTAGGCCGCCTCCCGCTCCACCGGCCGGCCGAGCGCCTCCCAGGCGCCGATCCCGCCGCCGGTCACGTGGATCACCTCGGCGACGTCGTGTCGGGCGACGAGGCTCGCCCCGATCGCGGAGCGCTGCCCGGACGCGCAGATCACCGCCACGGGGCGCGCCGGGTCGAGCCCGGGCACCGGGTCCTGCAGCGCGTGCCACGGCCGGTGCAGCGCGCCGGGGATCCGCACCCGCCGCCACTCCGAGGTCTCGCGCACGTCGATCAATTGGACGCGGGGGTCGGCGTCCAATCGGTCGGCCAGGCCGGCGACGTCCATGCGGGCGATCCGCGCGACGGGGCGGCCCTCCTGGCGCCAGCTCGTCATGCCGCCGGCCAGGTGGCCCACCACCCCGTCGACGCCCACCGCGGCGGCGAGGCGGGCGGCGCGGTGGGAATCGTCGTCGTCGCGCCCCACCAGCACCACCTCCTGCCCCGGCGGCGCGAGCCAGCCGAGGCGGCTGCCGAAGCCGAAGCGCAGCGCGGTCACGGCGACGGACCCCGGGACGTGGGCCTCGTCGAACTGGACGTCGGCGCGGACGTCGACCACCAGCGCCCCCGCCGCCTGGCGGCGCAGCAGCTGGACGGGGGTCATCGGCTGCTCGGCGGCGTCCATCGTGACGAGCGGGCCGCGGTTGATGTCGACGATGCGGCGGAAGTTCGGCGGCTGCGGCCCGATCGCGGCCAGCGACGCCTGGACGAAGCGCTCCTCGTCCAGCTCGGCGAGCTGGGGGTTGTGGGCCCGCTCGTAGCCGATCGTGGAGCTCACCTTCATGCTCATCGCCGGGCCGCCGCACATGGAGCCGCCGAGGTGGCCCGGCCACACCTCCACCTCCGGCGCCATGCCCAGCAGGCCGCCGTGGAGGCTGCGGAAGATGTCGCGGGCGCCCTCGTCCGCGGTCACCGCCAGGTCGGGACGGGCGATGTCGCCGACGAAGAGGGAGTCGCCGGTCAGGACGGCCCAGGGCTCCGGGCCGCGGGTGGTGTCCACCAGCGCGAACGCCGTGTGCTCCGGCCGGTGGCCGGGCGTATGGAGGGCGACCACCCGGACGGCGCCGAGGTCGAGCGCCCACCCGTCGCCGATCGGTTCGTGGTCGTACTCGGCGCCGGCGTCGCGGTGCACGTGGATCACCGCGCCCGTGGCGGCTGCGAGGCGGCCGTGGCCGGAGACGTGGTCGGCGTGGGTGTGCGTCTCGAGGACGTGCGCGATGTCGACGCCCATGTAGCGGGCCAGCGCGAGGTACTCCTCGACCTCCAGGCGCGGGTCGACGACGGCCGCGACGCCGGCGTCCTCGTCGCCGATGAGGTACGACGCGCAGCCCAGGTCGTCGTTGATGAGCTGCCGGAAGATCACCGCCCGACGCTATCCATACTCCGGGGTGGTATGCAACACTCCGCCGCATGGCCACGACGGACGACACGCACACGCCCGGCTACTCCGCCGCCGACTCCACCGACGCGATCCTGAAGCGCCTGCGCCGCGTCGAGGGCCAGGTGCGCGGGATCGCCGGGATGGTGGAGGACGAGCGGTACTGCATCGACGTCCTCCAGCAGATCTCCGCCGCGCAGGCGGCGCTCGACAAGGTCGCGATCGCCCTGGTCGACGACCATGTCCGGCACTGCGTGATGGGCGCCGACGCCTCCAACCAGGAGGAGATGCGGGCCGAGCTCATGACGGCCCTGACCCGGATGGTCGGCCGCCGCTAGCCCCGGCGGGGTCGCGGGGATCGCGCGGGGCCGCCGCCGGCGGGCGGGCAGCGACCTCACGGTTGTATCCTGCAAGGATGACGACCACGCACCGCGCGCCCGCCCCGGCGGTCGCATCCCGCCGCCGGGTGGGCGTTAACGCGGAGCACCCGAGCTACGCCTGGTGGGTCCTCTCGGTCACCAGCCTGGGGATGTTCCTGGCGACGGTGAACAGCGGGACGCTGCTCATCGCGCTGCCGGACGTCGAGCGTGGACTGGGGACGTCGCTGCTCACGGTGGTGTGGGTGATCCTGGCGTACATGGTCGCGAGCACGGTGCTGATGCTCCCGGCCGGGCGCCTGGCCGACCAGTTCGGGCGCCGGCGGCTGTTCATCGCCGGCCTGGCGGTGTTCACGATCGCGTCGCTCGGCGCCGGGTTCGCGGGGTCGGGGACGGCGCTGATCCTGTGGCGGATCCTGCAGGGGATCGGCGGGGCGTTCGTGTTCGCGAACGCGGGCGCGCTGGTGACGGACGCGTTCCCGCGCGAGCGGCTGGGCCTGGCGATGGGCACCAACACGATGGTCGCCGCGGTCGGCCTGGTCATCGGGCCGGTGCCGCCGTGGCGCCGTGGCATCGCCTCCGGCACGCGGACGATGCTGCAGAACACGGGTGCCGTGATCTCGATCGCGCTGATGCTGATGATCGTGACCGCCGTCGTCCCGACCGACCTGCTGTTCAGCATCTTCAGCGGCCTCACCACGGGGCTGTCGGCGGACAAGCTCGACCCGTTCATGAGCGGCATGCACCTGGCCCTGTGGATCCTGGTGGCGTTCTCCCTGGCGGGCGCGGCGGTCTCCGCCCTCCGTGGCGCTCAGCCGGTCCACGCGACCGAGCCCGGCCCCCTCCCGGCCGCCCGCTCAGCGGCGTAGGCCGCCCCGAGCTCCCGGCCCGACCCGGACGGATCCCCCGGGCGGGCCGGGCCCCCTAGGACCGGCCCCCGACCGGCTCGAGGGCGGGGCCGGGGCCGGGGGCGGGGGTGCCGGGACGGCGCGTCCGGCGGGGGATCATCAGGCACCCGAGGGCGCCGACGACGGCGACGACGCCGGAGATGGCGAACGTGAGCGTGAAGCCCTGCTCCTCCGGGATGCCGCCGGTGCCGGGGATGGTGGAGGCGCTCAGGATCGCCGCGCCCACCTGTCCGCCGATCACGCCGCCGATCGTGCGCATCACCGTGTTCATCCCCATCGCGACCCCGGTGACGGCCGGCTCGACGGCGTCGATGATCAGCTTGGCCAGCATGGAGTAGACGAGCCCGACGCCGGTGCCGATGAGGGCCATCGCGACGACGATCTCCGCGCCGGTCGAGTGGAACGCGGCGAGCGTGAACCCGCCGGCGCCGAGGATGAGCATCCCCGTCAGCGTCAGGTTGCGGGCCCCGACGCGCCCCTCGAGCATCCCTCCGACCGGCCCGACGACCAGCATGATCGCGGACGCCGGGAGCAGGTAGAGGCCCGCGACGATCACGCTCGCGCTGAATCCGTAGCCCACGAGGGCGGCGACGTCGTCCGGCAGGCCGGTCCCGGTCTGGACGAACGCCGGCACCAGCAGGAACGTCCCGAACATCGCGAAGCCCGCCAGCACCGCGGCGATGTTGGTCCAGAAGACCGCCCGCTCCCGCATCATCCCGATGTCGATCAGCGGCTCGCGCACGCGCAGCTCCACCCACACCCACACCACCAGCGCCAGGAGCGAGAGCGCGAAGGCCCCGAGCGTCGCGGCGCTCAGCCAGCCCCAGCGCTCGCCCTCGCTCAGGCCCACCAGGAGGGACGCGAGGCCCACCGACAGCGCCAGGGCGCCCCACCAGTCGAGCTTCGCGGGCGTCCGGACCGGCGACTCGGGGACGAGGAACCACACCAGCACCAGCGCGATCGCCACCGGGATCGCGCCGATCCAGAACAGCCACGTCCACGGCAGGTGGTCCAGGATCACCCCCGACAGCACCAGGCCGACGGCCCCGCCCACCCCGAACGTGGCCGACAGCAACCCCAGGCCGACGCCCACGCGCTCGGGCGGGAACTCGTCCCGGATGATCCCGAAGGACAGCGGGAAGATCGCCCCCGCCGCGCCCTGGAGGCCGCGCGCCAGGATCAGCAGCTGGATCGAGTCGGCCATCGCCGCCGCCACCGTCCCCACCACGAACACCAGCATCGAGATCACCAGCAGCAGGCGCTTGCCGTGGATGTCGCCCAGCTTCCCCAGCAGCGGCGTCGCCACCGCCGACGTCAGGAGGAAACCGGTGAACACCCACGTCACCCAGGTGTTCGTCGTCCCCAGGTCGCGCTGGATCGTCGGCAGCGCCGGCACCACCAGCGTCTGCTGGAGGACGTACGACACCGCGGCGATCGAGAGGATCGCGAGGGTCAGGCCCGGTCGGCGGGCGGCGTGAGCGGTCAGGGCGGGCTCCGGCGGAGCGGGAGGGGCGCGGTTGCACGATACAACCGGCGCGGATCGGTGTTCCGGCGCGCGCGTCGTGCCGCATAGGATCGCCTCATGCAGCAGACCCGGACCGTCGACGACGTCGTCGACGGACTGCACGCCCTCCGCGGCTCCCTCGCGCGGCTCATCCTGGCCCGCGCCGAGCGCCGGCACACCGCCGCGACCGCCGGGGAGCGCCTCTCCACCCCGCAGCACCTCGCCCTCTCCGCGCTTGCGGCCGGCCCGCTCGGCACCTCCGAGCTCGCCGCGCGGACCGGCGTGGCGGTCAGCACCGCCACCCGGATGATCCAAGGCCTCGAGCGCCTCGGATACGTCTGCCCGGCCGAGGTGGACGACGGGGACCGCCGCCGCCGGTTCGTCCGGCTCACCAGCCTCGGCCGCGACACCCTCGCCGAGGGCGACGGCGCCCTGCGCGCCCGCCTCCGCGGCCTGATCGAGCCGCTGTCCCCCGACCAGCGGGAGCTGATCCTTGAGGCGGTCGCGGTGATCACCCGGACCATGGAGTCCCAGGAGGCCGACGACCCCCCGAGGTGACGGGGGTCGTCGGCGGGCCGGAGCGCCGGGGGCATTGGCGCACCCGGCCCGCGACGGTCACGCGTCCAGGATCAGTTGAACGCGTACTGCTCGTAGTCGGCCACGTTCTCCTTGGTGACCACGGCCGCCGGCACGATCACCTGACGGGGGACCTCCGGGGGAACGAGCTCCTGGAAGCCCTCGCCCAGGGCGATGAGGCGCGCCATGTTCACCGCGCTCGCCGCCATGTTCGGGTTGTAGAGGAAGGTCGCGCGGTACAGGCCGCCCTCGGCGATCTGCTTCATCGCGTCCTCCGAGCCGCCGACGCCGGTCAGGAACATGTCGTCCTGGCGGCCGGCGTTGCGGATGGCCTGCACGACGCCCTGCGCCATGTCGTCGTCGTGCGTGTACACGGCGTCGATGTCGGGCTGCGCCTGGAGGATGTTCTCCATCACGCGCAGGCCGGTGTCCGGGTTGAAGTCACCCGGCTGCGAGGCGACGATCTTGATCCCGCCGTCCGGGCACACCTTCTTCAGCTCGTCGGTGAAGCCCTTGCTGCGGTCGGTGGTCACCGAGATGCCGGCGAGACCCTGGATCTCGACCACGTTGCCCTGGCACTTCAGCTGCTCGCTGATGTAGTCCGCCGCCAGCACCCCGATCTGGTAGTTGTCGCCCAGGATCGTGGCGGTCGCCGCGTCCGAGGTGGTGAACAGGCGGTCGATGTTGACGACCGGGATGCCCGCCCGCTCGGCCTTCTGGGCCACCGGGGTGAGCGCCGCGCCGTCCTGCGGGAGCACCACCAGCGCGTCCGGCTTCTGCGAGATGGCCTGCTCGATCTGCTGCGCCTGCGAGTCCGCGTCGGCGGCCTCGAGGAGCTGGAAGTCAACGTCGTCGTACTGGTCGGCGGCCTTCTGCGCGTTCTTGGAGATCGCGCCGAGCCAGCCGTGGTCCGTCGGCGGCACGCTGGCGATGATCTTGACGGGGCCTCCGCCCCCGCCGCCGCCGGCCGCGGTGGTCTGCGCCGCCGTGGTGGTGGCGTCCGCCGAGTCGTCATCCCCGCCGCACGCGGCGAGGCCGAACGCGAGCACCGCGGCGCCCACGATCGCAACCGAGAGTCGCTTGAGCGACATGGTGCTGATCCCCCTTCGTGACGAGGCGCCGGTCATCTAGTACCGGGCCTCTGGCCGTTGCAGCAGGACGGCGCCGAGGACGATCGCCCCCTTCACCACCTGCTGGACTTCGGTCGAGAGGTTCATCTGCGTCATCAGGCTGAAGATCAGCCCGAACGTGAGAACCCCGAGGAACGTGCCGACGATCGTGGCCCGGCCACCGGCCAGGCTGGTGCCGCCGATGACGACGGCGCCGATCGCGTCGAGCTCGTAGAGGTTGCCGCTGACCGGCGACGCGCTGCCGAGCCGTGCGCACAGCAGCACGGTCGCGATCGCCACGCAGAGGCCCGACAGGACGTAGACGCTGAACAGGATGCGCCGCACCGGCACGCCGGCGATGCGCGCGGCCTCGCGGTTCCCGCCGATCGCCACGACATATCGCCCGTAGCGGGTGCGGTTGAGCACCACCCAGCCGACGATCGTGACGATCAGGAACACGTACACCGACACCGGCAGCCCGAAGATGCGGCCCGTGCCGAACCAGAGCAGCGAGAAGGCCCTGGGGTCGCCGAACGACCCGCCGTTCAGGTCGAGCAGGCTGACGGGGAGCTTGTCGTTCAAAAGGAGCGCCAATCCCCGCGCGATGGAGAACATCGCGAGCGTCGCGATGAACGGGACCACGCGCCCGTAGGCGATCGCCACGCCGTTGACCGCGCCCAGCAGCAGCGCGAAGCCGAGCACCGAGATGATGAACGTGAACGTGGTGCCGTTCGGGTCGACCATCACCGCGCCGAACAGGCCCGCCGCGGCGAGCATGGAGCCCACCGACAGGTCGATGCCGCTCGTGGCGATCACGAACGTCATGCCGATCGCCAGCACGCCGATGACGCTGGACTGGGTGAGGATGTTGCGGACGTTGTCCCAGGTCGGGAACGTCTCGGGCTTCAGGATCGCGCCGGCGACGAACAGCGCGATCACGACGAACCCGAGCGCGTACTCCTGCACCGGCAGGCCCCGGGCCCTCGAGCGCAGGGCGCGCAGGTTCACGACCAGCTCGTTCATGCCACCTCCTCGGCGAGGTCCGGGGTGTCCGTGGGCGCGACGGCGTACCGCAGCAGCTCGCGCTCGGTGGCGCGGTCGCCGGGCATCTCGGCCACGATCTCGCCGTCGCGCATGACGAGGATCCGCGTGCAGAGCCCCACCAGCTCCTCGAGCTCCGACGAGACCACCAGCACGCCCAGGCCGCGCTCGGCGAGGCCGGCGATGAGCTTGTAGAGCTCCGCCTTGGTGGGGATGTCGACGCCCCGCGTCGGCTCGTCGAGCAGCAGCACCCGGCATTCGCGCAGCAGCCAGCGCGCCAGCACCACCTTCTGCTGGTTGCCGCCCGACAGCAGCCGCGCCTCGCGGCCCGGGTCGTCGGGCACGGTGAACAGGGAGCGCAGCTGCGCGCGGACCTCCTCGCGCTCGCGCCCCACGTCGATCAGCGGCCCGCGCTCGAACCGGTGCAGGTCGGCCAGCGACGCGTTCTTCGCCAGGCTCCAGCCCAGGACGAGGCCCTGCGACTTGCGGTCCTCGGGCGCCAGCCCGAGGCCCGCCCGGATCGCGGCGCCCGGACGGCCGGGGTGCAGCACCCGCCCGTCCACGCGGACCTCGCCCTCCTCGGGCACCTCGAGGCCGTAGATCAGGTGGAGCAGCTCGGAGCGGCCGGAGCCCACCAGGCCCCCCAGCCCGACCACCTCCCCGGCCCGCACCTGCAGGCTCACCCCGCGCACCTCGGGCAGCCGCCGGAGGTTCGTCGCCTCCAGCAGCACCCGGTCGGTGCCCACCGGCCGCGCCGGGTAGAGCTGCCCGACGCGCCGCCCGGTCATGTGCGCCACCAGGTCGTCGGTGGGCGTGTCCGCCGGCAGGCCGGTGGCCGTGGTGCGGCCGTCGGCCAGGACCGTCACGCGGTCGCCGATCCGGCGGATCTCGTCGAGGCGGTGGGTGATGTAGACGACGCCGACGCCCTCGGCGGTGAGCCGCCGGACGACGCCGAAGAGGGTCTCGATCTCGCCCTCGTCCAGGATCGCGGAGGGCTCGTCCATGATCAGCAGGCGCGCGTCGTGCGACAGCGCGCGAGCGATCGACACGATCTGCTGGGCCGCCGGCCGCAGCGCCCGCACCTTCGCGCGCGGCGGGATCGCCTCGTGCCCGAGCCGCGCCAGCAGCGCGGTGGCCTCGCGGCGCATCCGCCGCAGGTCGATGAGCAGGTTCCGCCGCGGCTCGTGGCCCAGGAAGATCGACTCGGCGACGGACAGGTCCTCCACCAGGTCGAGCTCCTGGTAGATCGTCGCCACCCCGCGCGACAGCGACCCCTTCGGGTCGCCCGACGGCAGCGGCTCCCCGGCGAACACGATCTCGCCGGACGTCGGCTCCACCGCGCCCGACACGCACTTGATGAGCGTCGACTTGCCGGCGCCGTTGGGTCCCAGCAGGCAGTGGACCTCGCCGGTCTGCACGTCCAGGTTGACGCCCTGGAGGGCGCGCACGCCCGGGTACTCCTTCACCAGCCCGCGGACCTCGAGGACGGCGGTCATCCGACCACCATCGGGCGCAGGTGGGTGTGGGCGATCACGAGGCCCTGCTCGACCTTGGCGGGCGTGCCGCCCCACACCGGGTCCTCGTGCTCCACCGACAGCACGCCGTCGAAGCCGCCCTCGTACAGCGCGTCCACGTAGCGGCGGAAGTCGACCTGGCCGAGGCCAGGGATGCGGTACCGCCACCACCCCATGTCCCACGGGTCCTCCGCCCGAGTGGAGAGGCGTCCGAAGAAGCCGTAACGGTCGCGCCGCTCCGGGAAGGTCTCCGCGTCCTTCGCGTGCGCGTGCGCCACCCGGCCCACGTAGGGCCGCAGCGCCGCGACCGGGTCGATCCCCAGCCAGAGCAGGTGGGACGGGTCGAAGTTCAGCCAGAGCCCGAGGCCGAACATCCACTCCCACAGCTCCGGGGAGTACGCGAGGTTGCCGGGGTAGCCGTCGGGGTGCCACCCCTCCATCACGCAGTTCTCGATCATCAGCCGCACGCCGCGGCTGCCGGCGTGGTCCACCAGCGGCGCGAACACCCGCTCCGCCTCGCGCAGGTTGTCGGCCACCGACAGCCCCGGGTCGCGGCCGATGAACGTGCCGACGGGGCAGCCGCCGAGGGCGGCGGCCGCGTCGATGCAGCGCATCAGGTGGGCGTGGACCGCCTCCCGCTCCTGCGGGTCCGGGTGGAGGTTGTTGTCGTAGTAGGCGAGCGCCGACAGCGTCAGCCCGTGCTCGCCCAGCGCGCGGCCGACGCGCTCGAGCTCCCGGTCATCGAGCGCGTCGGCCGCGACGTGGGTCGCCGTGAAGGGCCGGTCGCCGGCCGACGGCCACGCCGCCAGCTCCAGCGCCTCGTACCCCGCCCCGGCGGCCCAGGCGGCGATCTCCTCCAGCGGCCGCTCCGGCATGCAGGCGGTGAGGAGCCCGAGCTTCACGGGGCCACCTCCGCCGCCTCCGTCGCCGGCACCTCCACCCACCCGCCGTCGCGCGCGGAGCGCACGACCGCGTCGGTGATGCGGGCGGCCCGCACGCCGTCGTCGAACGACGGCAGCCCGTCGGGGGCCACCCCGGTCCGGATCCCGGCGAAGACGTCCGCGACCAGCAGGTCGAAGCAGTCCTGGTACCCCTGCGGGTGGCCCGGCGGCAGCACGGACAGCCGCCCGGCGGTGCCGGTCAGGACCCCGGGGTCGCGGCGCACCAGCGTGCTGGCGTCGCGGCCGCCGCACCACAGCGTCTCGGGGTCCTCCTGGTCGAACGCCACGGACCCGCGGGCGGCGTCCACCTCGAGCCAGAGGCGGTTCTTGCGTCCCGCCGACACCTGCGACACGACCACCGCGCCGAGCGCCCCGCCGTCGGTCTCGAACTGGACGACGGCCGCGTCCTCGGTCTCCACCGGCCGCGGCTCGCCGCCGCCGTCCTCGCGCGCGAACGCCGGGCCGTTCCCCGACGGCCGCCGCTCCGGCACCGCGGTGAGGGTGCGCGCCGAGAGGCGGGCCACCCGGTGGCCGGTCACGAACTCCGCGAGGTCGCACCAGTGGGAGCCGATGTCGGCGAACGCCCGGGACGCGCCGCCGAGCGCGGCATCGACGCGCCAATTGGCGTCCTCGGCGGTGAGCAGCCAGTCCTGCAGGTAGGTGCCGTGGATCAGGTGCACCGCGCCCGCCTCGCCCGAGGCGACCCGCCGGCGCGCCTCGTGGACCAGGGGGTAGTACCGGTAGGCGAAGGGCACCACGGCCAGGCGCCCCGGCGTCGACCCGGCGCGGGCGGCGAGCCGCTCGGCCCGCTCCAGGTCGACGGCCAGGGGCTTCTCGCAGACGACGTGCTTCCCGGCCACCAAAGCCGCGTCCGCGATCTCGTCGTGGAGGTGGTTGGGGGTGCAGACGTGGACCACGTCCACGTCGTCGGCCCCCACCAGGTCCTCGACGCCGGAGGCGGGGCGTTCCGCCCCCAGGCGGCGCGCGGCCGCCTCGCTGCGCTCGGGGGTCGATGCGAGCACGGCCGCCACGCGCCCACCGGCGGCGCGCACGGCGTGGGCGTGGACGGCGCCGATGAACCCGGCGCCGGCGATCGCGACCCTCAGCGGCATGTGCGGAAACGTACGAGCGACTTATGTCGTCTGTCAAGCAGAAGTGTGCGTGACGCGATGCGAAAGACCGTCGACGGTCGCCGGAACCTGTGGTTAGCTTCCGGCCGATGGCATCCGAGGCCCCCACCCCGCGCACCTCAGGGCTGGGGATGGTGCTGTCCCACATCCGCTCGGGCGACGCGGTCACGCGCGCGACCCTGGCGCAGCGGACCGGCCTGGCCCGCTCGACGATCGCCCAGCGCGTCGACGCGCTGCTGGAGAGCGGGCTGATCTACGAGGCGGGCGACAGCGTCTCGACCGGCGGGCGGCGGCCGGGCCTCCTGGCGTTCAACCCCCGCGCCGGCGTGGTGCTCACCGGCGACCTGGGCGCCACCCACTCGCGGCTGGCGATCACCGACCTGGCCGGCGTCCCGCTGGCCGAGCAGGCCCACGACCTGGTGATCGCCGAGGGCCCGGACGTGGTGCTCGGGTTCGTGCACGAGCGCTTCGGCGAGCTGCTCGGCGCCGCCGGCCGCGACGCGTCCGAGGTCGTCGGCATCGGCATCGGCATCCCCGGCCCGGTCGAGTTCGGCAGCGGCCGGCCCGTGAGCCCGCCGATCATGCCCGGGTGGGACGACTTCGACATCCCGGGGTGGTTCGACGCGCGCTACCCGGACGCGCCCGTCGTCGTGGACAACGACGTGAACATCATGGCCCTGGGGGAGCACTGGCAGGCGTGGCGCGGCGTGGAGCACCTGCTCTACGTCAAGGTGGGGACCGGCATCGGGTGCGGGATCGTCAGCGCCGGCCGCATCCACCGGGGGGCGGAGGGCGCCGCCGGCGACATCGGCCACATCGTGGTGAGCGACGCCGACGACGTCGTCTGCCGGTGCGGGAACACCGGCTGCCTCGAGGCGGTCGCCGGCGGCCACGCGCTGGCCGGGCGCCTCGCGGCGGCCGGCCGCGACACGTCGACGAGCCGCGACGTGGTGGAGCTGGTGCTCGAGGGCGACCCGCTGGCCGTGCGCATGGTCCGGGACGCGGGCCGGGCGCTCGGCGAGGTGCTGGCGGCGTGCGTCAACTTCTTCAACCCGCGGGTGATCGTGGTGGGCGGCGACATCGGCACCGTCCACGAGCAGCTGCTCGCGGGGCTGCGGGAGGTGGTCATCCAGCGCTCGCTGCCGCTCGCGACCCGGGACCTGCGCATCGTGACCAGCCAGCTCGGCGACCGCGCCGGCGTGGTGGGCGGCGCGATCATGGTCATCGAGCGGCTCCTGGCGCCCGGCGCGGTGGAGCGCTCGCTGCTCGCCCGCGCCAAGGCCTGAGGGGCAGACGGAACGCCGACGGGACCTCCCGCCGGCTTGACCGCGCGGCCGGGACCGGCGCAGATTCACGTGTCCGTCCCGCCCCGAGGAACCGATGCCGCGCCCGTCCCGCCTCATCCTGGCTCCGGCCGCCGTCGCGGCGGCGCTCGCGTGGACCGGCACCGCCGCCGCCGCCATCACCGGCACGCCCGACTTCACGCTCGCACCCTTCACCAAGGCGCAGGCGGGCGCCGGCAACGCCGTCGGCCTCACGACGCGGTGGGCGCCCGTCGCGTTCGCCCCCGCGACCGGGAACGACCACTACGAGGTGCGCGTGACCCCGCTGCCGGCGGGCAGCCCCCAGACGGTCTCGGCGGGTACGGCGACGACGCTGGGGCCGCTCTTCGTGGGCGACGGGCGGCCGCTGCGCGTGGAGGTCGGCGCGTGCCAGCAGGCGGCCTGCGACTTCGGCGCCGGGACGGCCCTGGCCACGCACGAGACGATGATCGACGCGACGCCGCCCGCCGGGACGGTGGTGATCGACGGCGGGGCGCCGGCGACCGACGACCGCACCGTGTCGCTGGCGCTCGACGCGGCCGACCCGCTCATCGACGGCCGTCCGGGCACGTCGAGCGGGGTGAGCCAGTTCGCGGTCAACGTCGACGACGACGGGACGTATCCCTGCGACCCGTCCGACACGAGCGGCTGCGCCCGGGGCTTCGCGCCGGCGGCCTCCGCCGTGCTCCCGGAGGGCGACGGCCTGAAGACCGTCGGGGTGACGTTCGGCGACGGCGCCCGCGAGCCGTCGGTGCCGTGCGCGACGCCGCTCTGCGCGGGCGGGCTGGGCGGCCCGATCCTCGGCAACGCCTCGCCGCCGGCCACCGACACGATCCTGCTCGACACCGTCGCGCCGGTGGCGCGGCTCGGCCGGGTCACCGTGACCGTGCGGCGCGACGACGCGGCCGTGTTCGACGCCGCGGCGTCCACCGACAGCAGCCCGGTCACGCCGTCGGGCGTCGACTTCCCCGCCACCACGTGGGACTTCGCCGACGGCACGCCCGTCGCCACCGGCAGCCGGGTGGCGCACGCGTTCACGCGGATCGGGACGTTCGTCGGCACGCTGCGCGTGCGCGACCGCGCGGGCAACGTCTCCGCCGCCAGGTCGTTCACCGTGACGGTGGACCCGCGCGCCGGCGAGACGATCGACGGCTTCGGCAGCGTCGCCGGCGTGCGCGGCAGCGCGGCGTTCGCGCTGTCGCAGATCACCGTGAGCGCGCGGTACGTGCACAGCCGGCTCTCCGGCTCGATCCTCCTCGAGGGCGTCGCGTCCCGGCCCGGCCCGCTCGTCGCGTCGATCCGCCGGACCCCGCGGGGCGCGGCCCTCCTGACCGTCCGCCGGGCCGTGCGGGCGGGGTCGTTCACCCGCGGCATGCGGCTCCCGCCCACCCTCCTGCCGGGCGTCTACCGCCTGGACGTCGCGGGGCCGGGCGGCACCCTGGCCGGCACGCTGACGCTGCGGCCGCCCCGCGAGGGCGTCGCGTCGTCGGCGAACGTCACCCTGCGCGGCGGTCCCCGGGCCCGGTTCGTCCTCGCCGCCCGCCCGATCCCGCGGCTCCGCAGCAAGGTGACGGTCACGTGGGCGCAGGCGGGCAGGCGTCTCGGCACGGTGCGGGCGGGCTCCGGCCGCGTGGTGACGGCGGGCCTCCCCGCCGGGGCGACCGCCCGCGCGGGGACGCTGACCGCGACGCTGCGCGCCGGCACGGCGGTGGTGGCCGTCGCATCGGCGCGCGTGGGGTAGTCCGATCGCCCCGGTCCTCGGTCCGCGCCTGGACGACGCCTTCGCCCTGGCGCGGGAGCTCCACGCCGGGCAGCGGCGCAAGGGCACCGACATCCCGTACCTCGCGCACCTGATGGCCGTCGCCGCCCTGGTCATCGAGGACGGCGGGGACGAGGACGAGGCGGTCGCCGCCCTGTTGCACGACGCGGTGGAGGACCAGGGCGGCGCGCCCACCCTCGCCCTGATCCGGGAGCGCTTCGGCACCCGCGTCGCCGCCATCGTGGAGGCCTGCTCCGACACCGACGAGACGCCGAAGCCGCCGTGGCGGGAGCGCAAGGCCGCGCACCTGGCCCACCTGCGCGACCCGGCGCTGCCGGACGGCGCGATGCGCGTGTCGCTGGCCGACAAGCTCCACAACGCCCGCGCCATCCTGGGCGACCTGCGCGCCGGCCGCGACGTCTTCGCCCGCTTCAACGCCCCGCGCGAGGACCAGGCCTGGTACTACGACGCGCTCGCCACGACGTTCGCCGAGCGCGCGCCGGGCCCGATGGCCGCCGAGCTGCGGCGGGTGGTGGATGAGGTCTTCGGGACCCCGGGCTGATCAGGCGCAGCCGGCGCAGCGGCCGACCACGGGGAAGTGGCTGAGGTCCGGCTCGAAGCCGCGCGCGCTCCGCACCGCGTCGCGGACCGACTCGAGCGCCGCGCCCTCCAGCGTCACGATGGCCCCGCACGACTCGCACGCCAGGTAGCCGCGCTCGGCGGCGCGCTCCAGCACGTATCGGCCGGGCCCGTGCCCCGCGTGGAGGTGGCGCACCACGCCGAGCTGCTCGAGCAGCTCCAGGTTGCGGTAGACGGAGCTGATCTCCGTGAGGGTCACGCGGCCGCCGAGGCCGGCGGCGATCTCCTCCGCCGACACCGGTCCGTCCGCGGCGAAGAGCGCGGCGAGCACCGTCCGGCGCGCGGCGGTCAGCCGCATGCCGCCGTCCCGCACCGCGTCCTCGGCCTGCTCCAGGTCGCGCAGGATCAGCGGCGCGCGGCGGGGCGCCTTCGTCACCGCGGCACCCCGTCCCCGGTCCCGGCGCCGAGGTGCGCCGTCCAGCGCTCCTCGATGCGCCCGAACCGCCAGACCGCCAGGGCGACGCCCCACGTCACCACGAAGAGGGCGGCGATCGCGTAGCCGACGTAGTTGAGGTCGACCGCCGCCACCACGTCCCACACGCCGCCCGACAGCGACAGCTTCTCGGCGAGCACCGCCAGCAGCTCGACGACCCCGACCACCAGGGCGACGGCCACCGACAGCGCCGTGATCGTGATGTTGTAGAAGACCTTGCGGACCGGCTTCGAGAACGCCCAGCCGTAGGCGAAGTTCATGAACGCCCCGTCGATCGTGTCGAGCAGCGTCATGCCGGCGGCGAAGATGATGGGCAGGCACAGGATCGCGTAGAGCGGCAGTCCCCCCGCCGCGGCCGCCCCCGCCGTCGCGAGCAGCGCGATCTCGGTCGCGGTGTCGAAGCCGAGGCCGAACAGGACGCCGAGCGGATACATCTGCCACGGCCGGCGGACCGCGCGCGTCGCCCGGCCGAGGAACCGGTTCATCAGGCCGCGGTTGGCGAGGTGCTCCTCGAGCCGCCGCTCGTCGAACTCGCCGCGCCGCATGCGCATGAAGACCTTGAGGATCCCCACGAGCACGGCCAGGTTGATCAGGCCGATCAGGACGAGGAACGTGCCGGACACGGTCGGCCCCACCAGGCTCGTGGCCCAGTGGAGGCCCGAGCCGTCGTCCTCCACCGCGCCGCTCAGCCCGCGGATCCCGATCGCCAGCAGGGCCGCGAGGCCGAACACCACGGTCGAGTGCCCGAGCGCGAAGAAGAAGCCGACGCTCAGGGGGCGCTGGCCGTCGGTCATGAGCTTCCGCGTGACGTTGTCGATCGCGCCGATGTGGTCGGCGTCGAACGCGTGACGCAGGCCGAGCGTGTACGCCGTCATCCCGATCCCCACCCCGAAGACCGCCCCGCTGCCGAGCGTGAGGTCGGCCGGGACGATCACCCACACCAGCAGGCCGAAGCCGATGGCGTGGAGGGCGAGGATCGCGGCGGTGAGGGCGGCGGCGCGGCGCCACTCCGCGGGGGTGAGCGCGTCGCGGATCCGTTGCCGTGACGAGGGTGCCACCGGGTCGGCCGTGGGCCACCGGGACGGGCCTCCGCGCTCGCGCCCACCGGGGACCGGTGGGGCCTGGGGCATCGTAATTCCGGCATCCTCGCTATTGCAACCGGCTCGTGGCAAGGAGAGTTGCCTGGGACCCGCGCGCTGGGTTAGCGTCAACCGTCACAAGGGGTCGCCTGCCTCGTGGCGCCCCGGTGGAAGGGACCGGACGACATGTGCCTGGCCATCCCGGGCCAGATCGTGGAAGTCGTCGACGAGCCGAACCGGCTCGCCACGGTGGACGTCGCCGGCGTCGTGCGCAAGGTCAACATCGGCCTGCTCGACGACGACGACGGCCGGGCCGCGAGCCCCGGCGACTGGGTGCTGATCCACGTGGGCTTCGCCCTCTCGAAGGTGGACGAGGAGGAGGCGCTCGCAACGCGGAAGCTGCTCGAGGGCATGGGCGCCGACTACGAGCAGGAGCTCGAGGAGCTCCGGCAGAGCCTGATCGAGTGAGCGGGGCGTGATGTAGCGATGGCCTCCGACGGCCCCCCGACCTTCTGCGCGACGGACCACGGGTGCATCACCTGCGCGGACGAGGGGGTCGAGGTCACGGTGGTCGGGACGGCCGCCGACGGGCTGGCGGAGTGCGCGGACGGCAACGGGGTGGCCGGCGAGGTCGACGTCGCGCTGGTGGGTGACGTCGCGCCCGGCGACGCGCTCCTGGTCCACGCGGGCGTGGCGATCGCGCGGCTCGGCCGGGCGGGGGCGCCGGCGTGAGGTTCGTCGAGGAATTCCGTGACCCGGCCCTCGGCCGCGCGCTCGCGGGCGAGATCCTCGGCTCCGTCGAGGCGGGGCGGCACTACAAGGTGATGGAGGTGTGCGGCGGGCACACGCACTCCATCTACAAGTACGGGGTCGACGACCTGCTGCCCGCCAACGTCGAGCTGGTGCACGGACCGGGGTGTCCCGTGTGCGTCATCCCCATGGGGCGGGTGGACGACGGCATCGCGATCGCCCGCGAGCCGGGCGTGATCTTCACCTGCTTCGGCGACATGATGCGCGTCCCCGGGGCCGACGGGACGCTGCTCGAGGCGAAGGCCGAGGGCGCCGACGTGCGGATGGTCTACTCGCCGCTCGACGCCCTGCGCGTCGCCCGCGAGAACCCGGACCGCGAGGTGGTGTTCTTCGCGATCGGCTTCGAGACGACGGCCCCCTCCACCGCGCTGACCCTGAAGCGCGCGAAGGCGGAGGGCCTGCGCAACTTCACGGTCATGTGCAACCACGTGCTGATCGTGCCGCCGCTGCGGGCGCTGCTGGAGTCGCCCGACCTGCGGCTCGACGGCTTCGTGGGTCCCGGCCACGTGGCGACGGTGGTGGGCGCGCGGCCGTTCGGCTTCATCCCCGCCGACTACGGCAAGCCGGTGGTGATCGCCGGCTTCGAGCCGCTCGACATCCTCCACGCGATCCAGATGATCCTGCGCCAGCTCGCCGCCGGCCGCTGCGAGGTGGAGAACCAGTACACGCGGGTGGTGCCGTGGGAGGGCAACCTGAAGGCCCTCGAGGTGATGGCCGAGGTGTTCGCGCTGCGGCCGCACTTCGAGTGGCGCGGCCTCGGGTTCATCTCCCAGAGCGCCCTGCGCCTGTCGGACGCCTACGCCGACTGGGACGCGGAGCTGCGCTTCAGCGTGCCGGGGGTGCGGGTGGCCGACCCCAAGGCCTGCCAGTGCGGCGAGGTGCTGAAGGGCGTCATCAAGCCCTGGGAGTGCAAGGTCTTCGGCACCGCCTGCACGCCGGAGCGGCCGATCGGCACGTGCATGGTGTCCTCGGAGGGCGCGTGCGCCGCGTACTACAACTACGGCCGCTTCGCGCGGGAGCGGGAAGTCGTCTGATGGGCGAGCCCGTCGCCGTCTCCGAGCGCGAGCAGGTCGTCCTCGACCGCATCGAGCGGGCGCGCGCGAAGCGCACGCGGTTCACCGACCCGCGCATCACCATGGCCCACGGCGCCGGCGGGAAGGCGACCCAGACCCTGATCGACGGGCTGCTGGTGCCGGCGTTCGGCGCCCCCGACCCCGCCGCGCTGGGCGACAGCGCGCTGCTGACCGTCGCGGGCGCGGAGATCGCCGTGACCACCGACAGCTTCGTGGTCACCCCCATCCGCTTCCCCGGCGGGTCGATCGGCGAGCTGGCCGTGAACGGCACCGTCAACGACCTGGCCGTGGCCGGGGCGCGCCCCGAGGCCCTCACGCTCGCCCTGATCCTGGAGGAGGGGCTCACCGCGGAGGAGCTCGGCGCGGAGGTCGAGGCGATCGCCCGGGCCGCGCAGGCGGCGGGCGTCTCCGTGGTCGCCGGCGACACCAAGGTGGTGGAGCGCGGCCACGCCGACCGGATGTACGTGACCACCACCGGCATCGGCCGGGTCGACCCGCGGGCGCGGTTGTCGCCGGCGGGGCTGCGGCCCGGCGACCGGGTGCTCATCTCGGGCCCGGTCGGCACGCACGGGATGGCGATCATGCTCGCCCGCGGCGAGTTCGAGCTCGACGCGGAGCTGCGGTCGGACACGCGCCCGCTGTGGCCGATGGTCAACGCGATGCTGGAGGCGGCGGGCCCCGGGCTGCGCTGCCTGCGCGACGCCACCCGGGGTGGCGCCGCGTCGGTCCTGAACGAGCTCGCCCGCGCGTCGGGCGTGGCGATGCTCGTGCGGGAGGGGGACGTGCCGGTGGAGCCGGCCGTCCGGGGCGCGGCCGAGATCCTCGGCATCGACCCCATGTACGTGGCCAACGAGGGGGTCCTGGTGGCCGTGGTCGCACCGGAGGCGGCCGACGCGGCCCTGGACGCCATGCGCGCCGCACCCGGCGGGGCGCGCGCCAGGGAGATCGGCGAGGTGCGGACGGAACCGCCGGGGATGGTGCTCGTGCAGACGGCGTTCGGGGGCCGGCGGGTCATGGACCAGCTCGTCGGCGACCCGCTGCCGCGGATCTGTTGAGGGGAGAGTCGGATGGGGACGCTCGAGTTCGTGCCGGGCCAGCACGAGAAGGAGGCCATCACCGCCCATGTGATCTGGATGACCTCGGGCCAGGGCTGTGACGGGGACTCCGTGGCGATGACCTCGGCGACGAACCCGTCGCTCGAGGACATCATCCTCGGAGTCATCCCCGGCATGCCCCGCGTGGTCATCCACACGCCGGTGCTCGCCTACGAGAACGGCGCCGAGTTCCTCCAGGCCTGGTACGACGCCGAGGCCGGCAAGCTCGACCCGTTCGTCCTGATCCTCGAGGGCTCCGTCCCGAACGAGAAGATCAACGGCGACGGGCACTGGGCCGGGATCGGCGTCAACCCGAAGAACGGCCAGCCGATCACGACCAACGAGTGGATCGACCGGCTCGCGCCGAAGGCCGCGGCCGTCGTCGCGATCGGGACGTGCGCCACCTACGGCGGCATCCCCGCGATGAAGAACAACCCGACCGGCGCGATGGGCCTGCCCGACTACCTCGGGTGGAACTTCAGGTCCACCGCCGGCCTGCCGATCGTCTGCATCCCGGGCTGCCCGGCGCAGCCGGACAACATGACCGAGATGCTGCTCTACCTCGTGCTGCACCTCGGCGGCCTGGCGCCTGCGCCCGAGCTCGACGAGCAGCTGCGGCCGAAGTGGCTCTTCGGGCGGACCGTGCGCGAGGGCTGCAACCGGGCGGGCTTCACGGAGCAGGGCAACTTCGCGACCCAGTACGGCGACGATCCGCGTTGCCTCGTCAAGCTCGGCTGCAAGGGCCCGGTCGTCAAGTGCAATGTGCCCATCCGCGGCTGGGTGAACGGGATGGGCGGCTGTCCGAACGTCGGCGGGATCTGCATGGCGTGCACGATGCCCGGGTTCCCGGACAAGTTCATGCCGTTCATGAAGGAGGACACCTACGGCGCCATCGCGGCGCGGACGACCCAGTTCACCTACGGGCCGATCCTGCGGTACTTCCGGCACCGGAACATCACGAAGACGTACGACATCGAACCGCCCTGGCGCACCTCGAAGCCGGAGCTGAGGACCGGCTACCAGCCCAGGAACTACGCGCGGGGGATGACGCCCCCGCCGGGAGGAGGAGGCTGACATGGCGACGACCGAGCGGACGGCCGAGGAGCGCCAGGTCGTCGTCAAGGAGATGTCGTGGGACCCGATCACCCGCATCGTCGGGAGCCTCGGGATCCACACGGAGATCGACTTCACGAACCACGAAGTCCTCAAGTGCTACTCGACATCGATGATCTTCCGCGGCTTCGACATCTTCATGAAGGGGATCGACCCGCGCGACGCCCACTTCATCACGAGCCGGATCTGCGGCATCTGCGGTGACAACCACGCCACCTGCTCGTGCCTGAACCAGAACATGGCCTACGGGGTGAAGCCGCCGAAGCTCGGCGACTACGCGTTCAACCTGGCGGAGTCCGCCGACTACATGTTCGACCACGCCATCTTCAACGACTGCATGGCCAACGTCAACTTCTGCGAGCAGATGGTCAAGGAGACCAACCCCAGCGTCCTCGCGAAGGCGGAGAAGACGTCAGCCGAGCACTCGTCGATCCACGGCTACCGGACGATCGCCGACATCATGCGGGCGCTGAACCCGTTCACGGGCGAGTTCTATCTCGAGACGCTGCACGTGGCCCGCTACACGCGCGAGATGTACTGCCTCTTCGGCGGGCGCCACACGCACCCCTCGACCATCATGCCGGGCGGCTGCAGCGCCAACATCACGCACCAGACGATGACCGACTACTACGTCCGCCTGATGCGCTACTTCGAGTACGTCAAGCGCACCGTGCCGATGCACGACGACCTCTACGACTTCTTCTACGACGCCCTGCCGGGCTACGAGAAGGTCGGCTATCGCGACACGAACCTCGTCTGCTGGGGCGCCTTCGACGACCCCGACATCGTCGATTACGACTACCGCACGATGACCGATTGGGGCAACCGGCGCTTCATCACCCCCGGCATCGCCGTCAACGGCGAGCTCGTCACCACCGACCTCGTGAAGATCAACGGGATGATCAGGATCCTGCTCGGCAGCTCGTACTTCGACAGCTGGGAGAACGAGCGCACGTGGGTGGCGGAGGACCCGCTCGGGAACCCGATCGACAAGGACCACCCGTGGAACAAGACGACGATCCCGAAGCCCCAGGCACGCGACTTCACGGACAAGTACAGCTGGGTCACCTCGCCGCGGATCTATGACGAGCGGACCGGCACCTACGTCTGTTGCGACACCGGCGGCGGCCCGTTCGCGCGCCAGTGGGTGACCGCCAAGGCCGGGCTCGTGGACCTCGGCTTCCTCAAGGCGACGGGCGAGAGCATCCTCATGACCCTGCCGAAGACGGCGAGCATGCCGGAGATGGAGCTCGAGTGGAAGGTCCCCCAATGGTCGAACGCGATCGAGCGCGACCGGGCCCGCTCGTACCACCAGGCCTACTCGGCGCTCGTCGGCCTCTACAACCTGGAGAAGGCGCTCGTCGAGGTGCGCGCCGGCCGGACGAAGAGCTGGACCAACTTCACCGTGCCGGAGGAGGCGATCAGCGTCGGCTTCCACGAGGCGGCGCGCGGGGTCATCTCCCACCACATGGTGATCCGGGACGGGAAGATCGCGAACTACCAGCCCTACCCGCCGACGCCGTGGAACGCCAGTCCGCGTGACATCTACGGCACTGCGGGCCCCTACGAGGACGCGGTGCAGAACACGCCGATCTTCGAGGAGAACGGGCCGGAGAACTTCAAGGGGATCGACATCATGCGGGCGGTGCGCAGCTTCGACCCGTGCCTACCGTGCGGCGTGCACATGTACCTCGGCAAGGGCCGTGTCAAGAAGGTGCTGCACACGCCGACGGGGATGTGCTGATGGCGGTCGCCCCCGCCCCGGCGGTCGAGCGGTTCCAGAGCCTGATCGCGCGCCTCGACTCGATCGACGATGTCGAGGCGCGTGAGCTGGCCGAGGAGCTGATCGGCACGATGCTCGAGCTCTACGGCGAGGGACTCGCACGGATCGTGGACGCCCTCGAGGCGGCGCCCGAGGTCCGGGACGCCCTCGCCCGCGACGGCGTCGTCGCCTCCCTGCTCCTGATCCACGGCCTCTACCCGGTGCCGCTCGGCGAACGGGTGGAGGCCGCGCTGGAGAGCGTCCGGCCGTACATGGAGTCGCACGGCGGCGGCGTCGAGCTCGTCATGCTCGAGGACGGGGTCGCCCATCTGCGCCTGCACGGCAGCTGCGACGGCTGTCCCGCCTCGGCGTCGACGCTCGAGCTCGCCATCAGGGAAGCCCTCGACGAGGCCGCGCCGGACCTCGACGGGATCGAGGTCGAAGGGGTCGTGGAGGCCGGGCGGGCGACGCCGGTCCCGCGTCCCGGCACGAGCGCCCCGGCCCCGGAGGCGGGCGTCCAGGCGAGATGGATGGAGCTGGTCGGCGTCCGAGACCTCGGGGCCGGCGAGATGACGGAGGCCCGGGTGGGCGTCGTGCCCCTGGTCGTCGCGAACGTCGGCGGGACGCTCCTCGCCTACCGGAACGCCTGCGCCGGCTGCGGGGCGCCGCTCCATCGCGCCGAGCTGGACGGCGGTCTGCTGACCTGCGCCGGTTGCGGGAGGCGCTTCGAGCTGCCGCTGGCGGGTCGGGCGGTCGGCGAGGACCTCCAGCTCGCGCCGGTGCCGCTGCTCGAGGACGACGGGCGCGTGAGGGTCGCCGTCTCGTGATCGAGGGCGCCGCGCTCCGCGAACTGCGCCGCCTGGCCAACCGGAACGTGGTGGACCGCCGGCCCGCCGAGCCGCCGGCGGAGCCGGAGGAGCGCTGCGACCTGTGCTCGGTGTCGATCCCCGCCGACCACCGCCACATGCTCCACGTCGAGGAGCGGCGGATCGTCTGCGCGTGCGAGACCTGCCGTGCGCTCTTCGCCGGCGACGGGCCGTACCGGCCGGTCGGCTCACGGACGGCCTGGCTCGACGGGTTCGAGCTTCCGGATGAGCTGTGGGCGTCCTTCCGGATCCCGATCGGCCTCGTGTTCTTCTTCCGGAGCAGCACCGCCGGCGGGATCGTCGCCATGTACCCGAGCCCCGCCGGCACCACCGAGAGCGAGCTCGACCTCGGCCCGTGGGAGGAGCTCGTGGCCGCGAACCCCGTGCTCGCGGGACTCGAGACCGACGTCGAGGCCGTGATCGTCAACCGGCTCGGAGGCGCGCGGCAGCATGCGATCGCCCCCATCGACGAGTGCTACCGGCTCGTCGGCCTCGTGCGGGTGAACTGGCAGGGGCTCTCGGGCGGGCCGCAGATCGAGACCGCCGTGGCGGGCTTCTTCGCGGAGCTGCGGGAGAAGGCGTCATGAGGGAGCGACTCGACGAGGCGCCCGTCCTGCCGGCGCCCGCGCTGGAACTCGAGGTCGTCGGGGTCGCCGCGGCGCCGAACGCTGCGGCGCCGACGCTCCACTTCACGCTGCGCGGGGGCGAGCCCACCGGCCGGGCGGTGTACATGGTCGCCCTCTCGACCCTGATACACATCGACCCGGGGCTCCGCTCGCACGACGAGGGGACGCGCGAGCTCCTGGTCGATCTCTTCGGAGAGCCGAGCCGCTGGGCGGCGACGACGACGAGCATCGTCCTGGCACAGGTCGATGTGCTCGTACCGTCCTTCACGGACGCGACGGAGTTCACCGTCCCCGTGCCGTGCAACTACGACCTCGAGGTGGCCGCGACGAAGTACCTCTACGCGCTGCCGGACGGTGAGGTCCCGCTCAGCTTCCACTTCAGCGGCCGGATCTTCTACCGCGGCGAGGACGGGCGCCTGCAGGTGGTGATGGTCCCCTGGGTCTCGGCGACGTTCCGCCTGCCGGTGGCGACGTGGCGCGGGATGATGGACCGGCACTACCCGAACAGCGGCTGGATCCGGGTGCACGAGGACACGTTGCGGCGGCTGCAGCTGCGGAAGGCCGAGCGCGGCCTTCCGACCTTCGACGCGGCCGTGACCGAGCTGCTCGGGGACGCGGAGTGATCGAAGAGCTCGTCGACTCCCTGCTCCACGAGGGCTACGCGCTCTACCCCTACACGCCGGGGGCGAACAAGAACGCCACGCCGACGCCCTTCGGGATCGTCTATCCGGCCGGCTACGAGTACGGGTTCGACCACCTCCGGCTGCAGTGCCTCATCCGCGGCGAGGATCCCCGGATCGAGGCCGAGGTGCGCTTCCTGCAGGCGAGCGGCGCACGGCACCAGGCGGTCCCGCGGCGCGTCGGCGTCGGAAGGATCGACCTGCCGCCGCTGGAGGGGCAGACCACCCTCGAGATCGAGGCGGTGGAGCCCGGCCTCCACCGCGTGACGCTGACGATCGAGAACCGGACGCCGTTCGCCGGCGGCACGCGCGCCGAGGCGCTCGAGCACTCCCTGATCTCGACCCACCCGCTCCTGCGCGCGCGCGGCGGCACGTTCGTCTCCCCGCTCGAGGCCCCGCTGTGCGAGAACGTCAACACCTGGCCCGTGCTCGCGGCGCCCGACGACACGGTGATCCTCGGCGCCGCGATCGTCCTGCCCGACCACCCCCAGCTCGCGCCCGAGAGCCGCGGGAGTCTCTTCGACGCGACCGAGATCGAAGAGGCGCTCCTGCTGCACGTGCACGCGCTCTCGGATGCGGAGCGCGAGGAGATCGCGACGGGGGACCCGGCGGTGCGGGAGATGGTCGAGCGCGCCCTCGCCACGACGCCCGAGGAGATCGTCCGGCTGCACGGCCTGATGCGGCCGGCCGAGGAGCCGCCCGTGCCGCCGCGGCCGCGGGAGACGCCTGCCACCGAGCCCGAGGCGACGATCGACGGACGCACCTTCCGGCTCGGCGACCGGCTCGTCCTCCGGCTCGCGGACCGGGTCGACACCTACGACCGGATGCTCGACGGCCGGACGGCGACGCTCGAGCGGATCTACATCGACTACGACGACAGGGTCCATCTCGGGGTCACGATCGACGACGACCCGGGGCAGGAGCTGATGCGCGAGACGGGCCGCTTCCACTTCTTCTTCGCGGGCGAGGTCGAGCTCGGCCCGCGGCAGCGCACAGGACACTAGGTGCCCCCCACGATCGGCCATACGAACATCCTCGTCGCGGCGGTGGGCAACCTCTGGCGCCGCGACGACGGCTTCGGCGGCGCCGTCGCCAAGCGCCTGCGGGAGCGCGAGCTTCCGCAGGGCGTCGAGGTGGCGGACTTCGGTACCGGCGGCCTCGACCTCGCCTACGAGGTGATGCGCGGCTACGACGCCCTGGTGCTCGTGGACATCAGCCGGCAGGGCGGCGCTCCCGGGACGCTCTACGTGATGGAGGCCGATCCCGAGTCGGTCGAGGCCGGGATCGAGGACGGCGACATGATCGACCCGCACGACATGGATCCCCAGACCGTGCTGCGATTCGTGAAGTCCGTGAGCGCGTGGCCCGGCAAGGTGATCGTGGTCGCGTGCGAGCCGGCGGAGATCGAGGATTTCGGCATCGGCCTCTCGCCTGCCGTCGAGGCGGCCGTGGAGCGGGCGGTCGGGCTCGTCGCCGATACCGTGGACGAGCTGCGCGCGGCCTGATGCACGAGCTCTCGATCGCCGGCGCGATCGTCGCGACGGTCGAGCGGCACGCCGGCGGGAGGGCGGTCACGAGCGTCCGGGTCCGTGTGGGCCGTCTCCGGCAGGTGGTCCCGGACTCGCTCGAGTTCTGCTTCGGGATCGTGGCTCGGGAGTCCGTGTGCCAGGGCGCACGGCTCGAGATCGAGGTCGTCCCCGCGGTCCTGCGCTGCGCCGGATGCGCGCACGAGTGGGAGATCGATGAGCCGCCGTTCCGGTGCCCGGAGTGCGGGGGCGGCGACGTCGCGGCGGTGAGGGGCGAGGAGCTCGAGGTCGAGTCCATCGAGGTCGAGGAGGAGGAGCCGTGCATCGCACCCGGGTGAGGGTCGTCGAGTCGGCGCTCGACGCGAACGACACCATCGCGCTGGCCAACCGGGCCGACTTCGACCGCGCCGGCGTTGCGGTCGTCAACCTGATGAGCGCCCCCGGCGCCGGGAAGACGACGCTGCTCGAGCGGGCGCTGCCGCGCCTGCCCGGCGTGCGGGTGGCGGTGCTCGAGGGCGACGTGGCCGGGAGCCTCGACGCCGACCGCCTCTCGCGCCTGCACGTCCCCGTGACCCAGCTCAACACCGACCAGGGCTTCGGCGGCGAGTGCCATCTCGACGCCAACATGGTCCGCTCCGCCCTGCCGGAGGTGCCCCTCGGCGACATCGACCTGCTGGTGATCGAGAACGTCGGCAACCTGGTGTGCCCCGCCGAGTTCCGGGTGGGCGAGGACGCGCGGGCGATGGTCTGCGCGATCACCGAGGGCGAGGACAAGCCGCTCAAGTACCCGCTCATGTTCCGGGCGTGCGAGCTGGTGGTGGTCAACAAGATCGACCTGCTGCCGCACCTGGACGTCGACCTCGACGCGCTGCTGGCGAACATCGACGCGGTCAACCCCGACGTGCCGACGCTGCTGACCAGCGCCCGCACGGGCGAGGGCGTCGACGGCCTGCGCGAGTGGCTGGTGGGGGTGGCGTCACGCGAATCCGTGAGGTGACCGCCGACCGGGCGTTCTTCTCCGCCGAGGCGGGTCGGATCGCCCGCCTGTGCCACGCGATGGCGGAGCGGTTCGCCCGCGGTGGCCGCCTCGTGGCGCTTGGGGCGACCCCGGGGTCGCGGTCCGACGCGCGGCACGTGGCGGTGGAGTTCGTCCACCCCGTGATCGTCGGCAAGCGCGCCCTCCCGGCGCTGGCGCTCACCGAGCCGGGCCTGGCCGGGGCGGTCGGCCTGCTGGCACGCCCCGCGGACGTGGTGATGGCGGTCGGCAGCGACGAGGACGACCCGGACGCCGGCGAGGCGCTGGCGCTGGCGGCGCGGCGGGGCTGCCTGACCGCCGCGGTGCGCGCGGCGGGGACGCCGTGGGACGTGGCCCCGGACGACCCGGACCCGTTCGTGCGCCAGGAGCTGGCGGAGACGCTCTACCACGTGCTGTGGGAGCTGGTGCACGTGTTCTTCGACCACCGGGGACTGCTGGAGGGCCGGGCGGCGGCGACGGCGCACGACGCGGGGGCGTCGTCGTTCCTCTACCCCTTCCAGGCGGAGGGCCAGGACGACCTCGACGCCGTGCTGGAGGACGTGCGCCGGTCGGTGCTGATGAAGGCCGACGAGGTCGCGGGGCTCCGCGAGGCGACGCTGGGGGAGAACGCCGCGGAGCTGGAGGCGGCGGCCGCGGAGCTGCGGAGGCGGCTGGACGCGGGCGGCGCGCTGCTCGCGCTCGGCAACGGCGGCTCGGCGACGGACGCGCAGGACGCGGTGGCCGACATGCGCCGCCCACCGCCCGGCCTGCCCCCGCGCGCGGCCATCGACCTGGCCGACGACCCGGCGATCATCACCGCCGTCGCCAACGACATCGGCGTGGAGGCGGTGTTCGCGCGGCAGGTGATCGCGTACGGCGGCCCCGGCGACGCGCTGCTGGCCCTCTCCACCAGCGGCAACTCGCCGAACGTGATCGCCGCCCTGGCGGAGGCGCGCCGGCGGGGACTCCAGACCGTCGCGTTCGTGGGGTACGACGGCGGTCGCGTGCTGGCGGAGGGCCTCGCCGACCACGTCGTGGTGACGCGCTCGCAGCACATCCCGCGGATCCAGGAGGCCCAGGCGACGGCCTGGCACCGGCTGCGTCGCCTGATCGAGCGCGACCCGCCGTGACCCGGCCGCGCCGGCGCGTGCGGCTGCGGGTGGAGGGGACCGTGCAGGGCGTGGGGTTCCGGCCCCATGTCCACCGCCTGGCGACCGACCTGGGGCTCGCCGGCTTCGTCCTGAACGACGCGGCGGGCGTGGTGGTGGAGGTGGAGGCCGACACGGCGGCGGTCGAGCGCTTCCTGGAGCGCCTCGGCGCGGAGGCGCCCGCCCTCGCCCGGATCGAGCGGGTGCTGCCCGAGGAGCTGCCGGCCGTCGGCGACCGCGGGTTCGCCATCCTGGTGAGCGACGGCGCGGGGGACGTCTCCGCCGCCGTCCCCGCCGACGCCGCCACCTGCCCCGACTGCCTCCGCGAGCTCCGCGACCCCGCCGACCGCCGGTACCGCTACCCGTTCGTCAACTGCACCGCCTGCGGCCCCCGGTACACGATCGTCACCGGCGTCCCCTACGACCGCGCCCGCACCACCATGGCCGCCTTCGCCATGTGCGACGCCTGCCGGGCCGAGTACGAGGACCCCGCGGACCGCCGCTTCCACGCCGAGCCCATCGCCTGCCACGAGTGCGGCCCCCGGCTGAGCCTGCCGCTGGAGGACGTGGTGGCGGCGCTCCTCGACGGCCGGATCGCGGCGGTGAAGGGGATCGGGGGCTACCACCTGGCGTGCCGGGCCGACGACGAGGCGGTGGTCGCGCGGCTGCGGGCCCGAAAGCGGCGCGAGGAGAAGCCGTTCGCGGTGATGGCCCCCGATCTGGCGGCGGCGGAGCGGCTCGTGGCGCTGACCGGGGCGGAGCGCGCGCTGCTGCGGGGGCGGGAGCGGCCGATCGTGCTGGCGCGGCGGCGGCCGGAGGCCGGGGTCGCCCCGTCCGTGGCCCCGCGGTCCGCCGACCTCGGGGTGATGCTCCCCTACTCGCCCCTGCACCACCTGCTGCTCGGCGATGCCGGCGTCCCGCTGGTGATGACGAGCGGCAACCGCTCCGACGAGCCCATCGCCCACCGGGACGACGACGCGGCCGAGCGGCTCGCGGGGATCGCCGATCTCATCCTGGCCCACGACCGCCCCATCGCCACCCGCGTCAACGACTCGGTGGTCCGTGCGGTGCCCGGCCGCGCCCCGCTGGTGATGCGGCGCTCCCGCGGGTGGGCGCCCACCCCGCTCGCGCTGCCCGTCCCCGCGCCGCGCCACCTCCTGGCCTGCGGCGCCGAGCTCAAGAGCACCGCCTGCGTCGCGAAGGGCGGCCGCGCATGGGTGTCCCACCACATCGGCGACCTCGACGAGTGGGAGACCCTCCGGGCCTACCGCGCGTCGATCGCGCACCTGGAGCACCTGTTCGCGGTTCGCCCCGAGGTCGTCGCGCACGACCTCCACCCCGACCTGCGCTCCACCGCCTACGCCCTGGAGCGCGAGGGCGTCGACCGCGTCGCCGTCCAGCACCACCACGCCCACCTCGCCGCCTGCCTGGCGGAGCACGGCGAGACCGGCCCGGCCGTCGGCGCGATCCTGGACGGCACCGGGTACGGCACCGACGGGACGATCTGGGGCGGGGAGATCCTCGTCGGCGACCTCCGGGGGTTCCGCCGCGCCGGCCACCTGCACCGGGTGCGCCTGCCCGGCGGCGACGCCGCCGTCCGGGAGCCGTGGCGGATGGCGTGCGCGTGGCTGGCCGAGGCGACGGGCGCGGAGGTGCCCGACGTGCCGCCTGCGCTCGACGGCCGGGTGGACGCCGCGGCGTGGCGCGCCGTGGCCCGGCTCGCGCGCGCCGCGCGCAGCCCGGTCACCAGCAGCGCCGGCCGCCTGCTCGACGCCGTCGCCGCCCTCTGCGGCCTGCGCGCCCGCGTGACCTACGAGGGGCAGGCGGCCATCGAGCTGGAGGCCGCCTGCGACCCCGCCGAGCGCGGCGCGTACCCCTGGGACGGCCTCGACCCGCGCCCCGCCGTCGCCGGCGCGGCGTCCGACCTGGCGGCCGGGGTCCCCGTGGGCGTCGTCGCCGCGCGGACGCACGCCGGCCTGGCCGCCGCCGTCGCCGCGGCGTGCGCCGGCGCGGCCGCGGATGCCGGCGTCGGGCTCGCCGTGCTCTCCGGCGGCGTGTTCCAGAACCGGGTGCTCCTCGCCGCGGTCGCGAGCCGCCTGGAGGCTGCGGGCCTCCGCGTGCTGATCCCGGAACGGCTCCCGCCCAACGACGGCGGGATCAGCTACGGGCAGGCGGCCGTCGCCGCAGCGACCGTCGCGGCCGACCGCACGACGGCCTGACCGTTCCCTGACACAGGCCTTACATCCCCCGCCGCTCGCCCGCGTCCGGAGGGGGTAGCCAATCGGTGTCGGTTCGGTGAGTTCCGGAGGAAGGAGCCGGCATGGACACCAGAGAGTCGCTCCCCCTGAGGATCGTGGGCTTCCGCGCGGTGGCGGAGGACGGCGAGGCGCTCGGCGTCGTCGGCGGGGTGGGCCGGTTCGGCCTGCACCTGCACCGGATGCCGGGCTTCCCGCGAGAGCGCGGCTACGTGCTGGCCGAGGCCGTCTCGGCGATCGACGACGAGCTCGACATCGTGGTGCTCGCCGCGGGCGTCACCCCCGCGTGGGCGGCGCTGACCCCGGAGCCCGACGGCGAGGAGACCCGCATCTCGGGCGACGACTGGGCCGACCGACTCGGCCTGCTCGGGCTCTTCGAGGCGGAGGGCACCGGCAACGACCCGTTCCTCCACCCGGACGGGCGCCCATAGGCGCTTCTGGGCGTCCGATCGACGGAAACCCCTGGTCTGGGGCCCCCAGCCCTGATACAGATGCGCGCTCGCCTCCCGGAGGTGTGTGCCCATGCTGGCCCTCGAGATCGTGCTGTGGCTGTTCGTCGGCATCGCCGGCGGGACGGCCCTCGCGGCCTGGGGCCGGGACCCGCGCCTGCGCGCCTCGGAGGAGATCGACCTGGTCTACGTCCTGGTCGCCACATCCCTCGGCGGCGGGTTCGCCCTGCGCGAGACGTTCCTCGACATGCCGTTCGGGGCGGTGCTCGGCGCGGCGATCGTGCTCGCCGTGTGGGCGCCGCTGATCGCGCTCGCCACGAGCGGCGACCGCTGGCGCCTGGTGCGCGACGCCGCCCGCCTGCCGGGGCGCATCGCACACGCCGCCACCCGGCGCCTGCGGGGCTGAGGCTGGCCGCCGCCGTCGTCACCTGCCCCGGCTGCGGCACGCGGAACCGCGTGCGCGCCAACCCCTCGGCGGTGCCGAGGTGCGCCAGGTGCGCGCACCTCCTGCCGTGGGCGGTCGACGCGGGCGAGGACGACTTCGCCGAGGAGGTTCGCGCCCCCGTGCCGGTGGTGCTCGACCTGTGGGCGCCGTGGTGCGGCCCCTGCCGCATGGTGAGCCCGCTCCTCGACCGGCTCGCCGCCGACCACGCCGGCGCGGTGAAGGTGGTGCGCGTGAACGTCGATGACGCGCCGGGCCTCGCCCAGCGCTTCAACGCACTGAGCATCCCCACGATGGTGGTGCTGCGCGACGGCGAGGAGGTCGACCGGATCGTCGGCGCGGACCCCCGCCTGGCGGACCGGATCGCCCCGCACCTCACGAGGGCGGCCTCCTGAGGCGTGGTCGGGGCGAACCCGGCGGGTGCGGGACCGGTGGGAGGTTTCCATAGGGTTCTCGCGCATGGCGCTCGCGTCGCGGATCCGCCGGGTGGTGCTCGGCTCGCTCCTCCTCGCCGGGGCCGGCCTGGGGACGCTCGTCGCCGCGGGCGTCGCCGCGCCCTCCGGTGACCTGCCGGACCTGACCGCGCTGCTGCCCGCCGCGCGCCCGGGGAGCCCGAACGCCCGCTGGGTCAACACCACGGAGGTCCCGGGCCGCACGCTCTATCGGTTCGACAGCGTCATCCTCAACCAGGGGCCGGGCGCGCTCGAGGTGTTCCGCGACCCTGCGGGGACCACGTTCCAGCGCACGTGGAGCGGCGGGAAGCCCGGCGGCGCCGGCACCTCCAAGACGTTCCCGCCCGGCACGGGCTCGGGCGACCGGCCGATCGCGCTCGGCGGCGCCGGCCAGCCCAACGCGCTCCGGTACTCCGCGGCGGTCGGCCACGAGCACTTCCACTCCCAGCGGATCGCGGTCTACGAGCTGCGCACCAGGGGCGGTGCGCCGGTGGGCCCGTCGTCGAAGAACCAGGCCGGGTTCTGCCTGTTCGACAGCTGGGGCGACGCGGCGACGCACCCGACCTACTACCCGACCGACGGGACGTCGTGCGCGCGGGGCGAGGCCAACTACGCCGGGCTCCTGCGGATGGGCATCAGCCCCGGCTGGGGCGACCTGTACGCCTCCCAGGTCTGGGACCAGTGGGTGGACGTGACCGGTGTGAGGCCGGGGAGGTACCGCCTCGTGGGGATCGCCGACCCGGACAACCTGTACGAGGAGTCGAACGAGGGCAACAACACGTCGGCCCCGGCGGCGGTGGTCGTCCCCGGCGTCCTCGCGGCGCGGAGGACCGTCGCGACGCCGCCCGGGCACCCCGTGAACATCCCGCTGGCGGGCGCCGTCGTGGGCGCGTCGGTCAAGTCCCGCCGCACGAAGGAGTGCGACACGCAGCAGGTCTCGTGCATGACCACCGCCGGCGCCGACCCGGCGTCGTTCGCGGTGACGCCCCCCGCCACCGGGACGGCCGTCCTCACCGGCTCGCGGGTCCGGTACACGCCGCCGCGGGGTTTCCGGGGCACCGTCACGTTCACCTACACGGCGTCCGACTCGCGCGGGCTCACCAGCGCGCCGGCGCGGGTGACCGTCGAGGTGGGGTCGCGCCCGGCGAGCGGGACCACGCGTTCCCGCCCCCGCTCCGTCGGGCTCACCGTCGCGGCGCTGCGCGCCCGCGGCGCGTCCGCGCGGCTCGTCGCGGCGGGCCTCGTGCGCCCGCCGGCCGGCTCGGCCGCCTGCGCGGGCACGGTCCGGGTCCGCGTCGTCGCAGGCCGGCGGGTGGTCCGCACCGTCACGGCGAAGGTCCGCCGCCATCGGGCGTGTGCCGCTACCGGGTGGTGCTCGCGGTGCCGCGGTCGAAGATCGGCGGAATCGGGACGCTGAAGGTCGCGGCCCGCTACCTCGGAGGCACGCGGCTGCTGCCGCGGAGCGCGCCGGTCCGGACGGTGCGCCTCCGCTGACGCCGCCGGCTCAGACCGGGCGGAGCTCGGCGTGCCAGCCGGCCGCGTCAACCACGATCGGCCGCTCCGCCGCGCCTCCCCGGGGCGGTCCGTCGACGCCGGACTCCCAGATCACCACCGTGTCCTCGGCGTCGGGCCCGAAGCCGATCTCCTCGGCCGCGCGCGGCACCGTCGCGGCGTGGCGGCGGCGCAGGATCGGCGAGCCGTCCAGCACCCAGCCGAACACGGGATTGACGTAGACGAGGTAGCGCTCGCGCGTCGGCTCCGCCTCGAGCCGGGCCATGAGGCGGGCCATGACGTCCGCGCCGAACGGCCGGTACATGAAGAGCACGAGCGGCCCTGCGGGGAGGTCGGCCGTCGTCGCGTCGCCGTGGACGACCGCGATCCGGGTCCGCTCCGGGTGGCGGGCGGCGACGATCGCCGCGTTCCTCCCGCCGATCCGCGCCAGCTCCGGGGAGAGCTCCACCCCGACGATCGCCCGGAACGGCTCCTCCGACGCCACGGCGAGCACCCGGCCCTTCCCGCACCCGAGGTCCGCGAAGGCGAGTCGCCGCGGGTCCGGCAGCTGGGCGATCGCGTGGCGCACGACGCTCGGCTGGCAGCCGCCGTAGTTCGTTGAGGGCCGGTCGATGTCGTCGCCGGGCTGCAGCAGGAATCCGGGCACGCTCCCGCTGGTGCGGATGCCCTCGCGCAGGTCGTACGGGTGCGGCCGGCTCCACCCGTTGCCGGAGTCCCGCCCGTCGTAGGCGCGGATCAGGGCGCGCCGGAGCGGGGGCACGCGCGCGGCGGCGCGGAGCAGGGGTCGTGCGGCCGTCTTCGGATTCACGCGCCCGATCCTCCGGCACCCCGTGCGCGCCCGTCAGCCCCGCGATCGGTTAGACCGGGCGCGCCGACGGGGGAGGTCGCCCGGCTACGGGACCGAGGCGGTCGATGCCGAACCACGCGGTCGCCGTGCCGCGGTACACGCGGTCCCGCTCGTCCGGGGAGAGCTCGCCGAGCAGCGCCTCGTAGGCGTCGTAGAGCGGCGCGAAGCCGCGCGAGAGCCGCGAGATCGGCAGGTGGCCGCCGAGCATGCAGCGGTCGGGGCCGAAGCGCTCGATGAGCGTCCCGATCCACGGCCGTGCGACGTCGACCGTCCAGTCCCTGCCCAGGATGCACTCGACCGCCGAGATGCTCGCGCACACGTTCTCGCAGCGGCTCAGCTCCGCGACGCTCCGCCTCCATCGCTCGTGACCCTCGGCGGTGAGGTCGAGCGGCCATCCCATGATCGCGAGGGTGAAGCGCGTGTCCGGCTGGAGGCGCACGACGTCGAGCATCTCCGGGAGCTGGTGGGCGAAGACCTCGAGCCCGCAGGCGACGTCCCAGCCCCGCAGGCGCGAGAGGCCGGCCCGCCAGGCGGGATCGCCGAGGAGGTCCGGCCGCGCGGCGAAGCGCCTGAGCGGGTCGCCGGGGTCCCAGCCGAGGTGCTCCCGGACGGCGACGACGTTGGCGAGGTCCCGGAGGGCGTCGAGCCGCTCCGGGAGCGCGGGATCGCGGAACTCGACGCGCGCGACCAGGGCGTGCGGGATCGGCGACGCGTCGGCCAGCGCCTGGCCCCACCGGGCCTCGCGCACCGGATCCTCGGAGAGGAACTCATGCCAGACGATGCCCTCCACCCGACGCGACGCGGTGTCGCGGAGGTAGTCGTCGAGCAGGTACGTCCGCGGCAACGTCGCGTAGTCGCCGACGAGCGCCTCGTACATCGCGTCGCGGAGCCTCCAGGAAGCGATGGAGGTTCGCGGTGTGGTCGAAGAGGTGGACGTGCGCGTCGACGATCGCGCGGCGTCCGTCGCCCGTCCCTGTCATCGAATCGGCCCCCGGTCCGCGAGCCGCAGGCGGCAGCCCGCCCGGCGGGGCTCGGCGACCTGGAGCTCCTCGACGGCCACCCCCGGGGCCGCGCGCGCGAGGATGCCCCGCGCCAGCCCGCGGTGGAGGACGCAGATCAGCTCGCCTCCGGGGGCCTCGACCCCGTCGGCGAACGGGCACCGGTCGAGGACGAGGTCCAGCGACGATCCGCCCGGCGGGCGCCGCGGCGCGAAGCCCATCCGCTCGAAGGCGCTCCACAGCTCCTCGACGCCGCCGCCGGGACGCGGGACCGCCGCGCCCTGGTCCTCCCCGAAATGCTCCATCTCCTCCGGCCCCAGCGCGAGCTGCCGCACGAGCGTCATGAGCAGGCGGACGAGCTCGCGGTGTCCCTCGGCCTCCCGCTCGTCGGGATCCGGCGCCCAGGCGTAGCGGCGCAGGGGCCGGCCGCGGCCCCGGGGCGGGTCGACGCGTCCCTCCAGGACGCCGGCCGCCTCCAGGGCCGTGAGGTGGGCGCGGACGCCGGTGTGGTGGCGCCCCACCGCGTCCGCGACCTCCTGCGCGGTCATGGGGCCACCGGCGCCCTCCAGGACGGACGCGACACGCCGGGCCGCCGGCCGCGCCAGCGCGGCCGCCCTGGCGTGGCGGGCGGGGACGAGGGCGTCGACCACGCCGGCCCGGGAACCTCCGCCCATGCGCTACGCGCCCCCGCCGGCGACCTCCCGGGCCGCCGCGAGCGCCCGGGCCGGGGTGAGCCCGGCCGCGGCCGCCATCCAGCAGGCGACGGGCGCGGCGGTCCGCTCGGAGGCGTGCGCCGCCACGCCGGCGAGCTCCAGGACGAGCGCCACCTGATCCTCGCCGGGCGGGGGCACCCCGAGCGCCGCCGCGAAGCCGTCGATCCACTCGCGATCCGTCATGGGCCGTCCTCTCGCGATCGCACCGGCGCCCCTCTGCCGCCGGATCAGGGGCGTCGGGTCATTTTTTCGAGCAGTTCCTCGACTATAGAACACGGGGCGTGCCGGGACCCCGTCGACCGCGCGCGATCCGGCCCGGTGCGGCCGGCCCGCAACCCGATGCAGGGGTCCCCCGCGGCCGGGACCGCGGCGGCGCGGATGGCCCCGGCCCCTCCGGCGCCCAGGTTCAAGACCCCTCATCAGGACGCCCGGAGGTCACATGACCGCCCGAAGCCCCCGCTTCTTCCGCCGCATCAGCAGCCGACCGAACGGCGGATGGAGCGCGCTGGACACCCGGAGCCGCGACTGGGAGCAGGCGTACCGCGACCGCTGGCAGCACGACCGGGTGGTCCGGTTGACCCACGGGGTCAACTGCACCGGCTCGTGCTCGTGGAAGGTGCACGTCAAGCAGGGCATCGTCACCTGGGAGACCCAGCAGACGGACTATCCCGAGAACGGCGCGGACGTCCCCGACTACATGGGGTCCGGGGAGGCCGTCCCCGTCGACCTGCCGCGCTTCGACATCGGCGACACGGAGGGCCGTGGGGTCATGCGCCGCGGCGTCCCCGTCCGCCGCGTCGGCGGCCACCTCGTGACCACGGTGTTCGACCTCCTCGCCGCCCAGCTCGGCGTGGCCCGCGACGGCCTGCCGGGGCACTGGCCGGCGGGGCTCGACGACCCCGAGCCGTACACGCCGGCCTGGCAGGAGGAGATCACCGGCGTCCCGGCCGAGCTCGTCACCCGGATCGCCCGCGAGTTCGCCCGCAACGCGGAGCGCACGAACGGGCGCTCGATGATCGTCATGGGCGCGGGCACGAACCACTGGATGCACTCCGACCTCATCTACCGGGCGATGCTCGGGATGGTGCTGCTCTGCGGCTGCCAGGGCGTCAACGGCGGCGGCTGGGCGCACTACGTCGGCCAGGAGAAGGTCCGTCCCATCACCGGCTTCTCCCAGGTCGCGTTCGCCCTCGACTGGAGCCGGCCGTCCCGCCACCAGGCCGCCACCCCCTTCTGGTACCTCGCCACCGAGCAGTACCGCTACGAGGCGTTCGCCGCCGACGAGCTCGCCTCGCCCACGGGCGAGGGGACCCTGGTGGGCGCGCACTTCGCCGACCTGTACGCCAAGGCGGCCCGCATGGGGTGGCTCCCGGCCTACCCGAGCTTCGACCGCAACCCCCTCGACATCACGGCGGCCGCCGAGGCGGAGGGCGTCCCCGCCGCGGAGTACGCGGTGCGGGAGCTCGTCGCCGGCCGCCCGAGCGGGCTCACGCCGCTGGAGCGCCAGGGCCCCGCCCAGGTGGCGTCGCTCGCCGGAGCGCGCGTGCTGGCGTGGGTCGAGCCCGGGCAGGACGTCCTCGCCGCCGGCGAGCCCCTGCTGGTGAGCCCGATGCCCTGACCGGCGTCCCGGCGGATCCGGACCGCTCAGCCGGTGGCCGACCGGGCGGGCGCCTCCAGCAGGGTCAGCAGCATGAGCGACGGCTCCCGCGCCCGCAGCGCGTGCGGCGTCCCCGCGGGCATGTGCACCCACGTGCCCGGCGGCCCGTCGAGCCGTTCCTCGCCGAGGACGAGGTCGAATCCGCCCGACAGGACCTGGATGATCGCGGGCCGGGAGGACGTGTGCTCCGACAGCTCCTCCCCGGCGGCGAAGCCGAACACGATCGCCCTGACGTCACGGTCCGCGTGGAGCGTCCTCGACAGGATCCCCGAGGGCGGGACGGCACCCTCGGCGAAGAGCCCGGCGGTCACGCAGCCGTGTCCCGAAGACCCCACCGTCGCTCCTCTCGTCAGCCGTCAGGGCGGCGGTGCCCTCCCCGGCGGCGCCGTCGCCGCATCGTCGCGGGCGCGGGTGCGCCGGGCAAGATCGAGGAAACGGTGCGTATGTCAGCTCGCGGCGAGGAAGGCGCTCCCCTCCGGCGCCAGCCGAACCCGCAACCCGGGTTCGCCCTGCGCGTGCTCCAGGCGCACGAACCCGAAGTGGAGCGCGTCCTCCCAGATCGAGAGCCGAGGGCACGACGTCCGCCACGCCCGCATGACCTCGGGATAGGGCTGCGGGCCGGCCGCGAGCCACTCCAGCAGCTGCAGCACCAGGGCCGGGTTCGCGATCGCCGGACCGTCGCCGTCCCGGTTGCTCACGACCGGAGCACCTCCGGGTTCACGACGTTGATCGGTGAGCCGGCCTCGAAGGCGTTGATCTGATCGAAGACGTCGGAGAACTGCACCTGCCACTCCTCACGCGTCACGTAGCCGATGTGAGGCGTGCAGACGACGTTCTCCATGGTGAGGAGCGGATGGCTCGTGTCACGCAGGGGCTCGTCCTCGAAGACGTTGACCGCGGCCATCGCCGGACGGCCCGCGCGGAGCGCCCCGACCAGTGCCCCCGGCCGGATGAGCGCGGCGCGGCTCGTGTTCACGAGCAGCGCCGTCGCCTTCATGCGACTCAGGTCATCCGCGGTGACGATCCCCATGGTCGCCGGCACGAGTCGCAGATGGAGCGAGACCACGTCGCACTCCCGGAAGAAGCCGTCCTTGGACTCGGCCGTCGCGAGGCCGTCGGCTCTGGCGGCGGACAAGGACTCCGGGCGCGCCCAGACCTGGACGTTCATGCCGAACGCAGCCCCATAGCCGGCCACGACCCGTCCGATCCGGCCGTAACCGTAGATGCCGAGCGTCTTGCCGATCAGCGTGCTGCCCACGCCCGCCTGCCAGTTCCCGGACCTGAGCGATGCCACCTGCTGGGGGATCTGCCGCATGGCGGCGAGCACGAGCGCCCAGGTCAGCTCCGCCGCCGCATAGGCCGGTGAGCCGGCGTGCAGGTCGGAGCACACCGTGACCCCCAGCCGCGTGCACGCCTCGATGTCGATGTGCGGGTAGACGCTCCGCTGACTGATCAGGCGAAGGTTCGGAAGCCGGTCCAGCAGCGCGCCGCGGACCTCCGTGCGCTCGCGGATCAGGACCAGCGCGTCGAACTCGGCCAGACGCTCCGCGAGGACGTCGGTGTCGGTGACGTGGTCGTTGAAGACCGTGACCTGATGCCCCGCCAGCTTCTCGAAGCACGGGAGCGTCCGCAGGGTGTCGAACCAGTCATCGAGGATCGCCACCCTCATCGCCACCACCTGCATCGGAAGACCAGAGGAACTACTTGTAGCAGACTTGTCTTAAAGTTGTCTACTACGCTGTCGAGGTCGTGGCCCGGGAGTTCCGCTACCTGCTGATCGCGGACGAGCTGCGCCGGCGGATCGCCGCCGGCGAGATCGCGCCCGGTCGGCTGCTCCCCTCCGAGTCCGAGCTCGCCGCCGACCACCGGGCCAGCCGGGTGACCGTCCGGAAGGCGCTCGCCCAGCTGAAGAGGGAGGGGACGGTCGACAGCCGCCAGGGCTTCGGCTGGTACGTCGTGAACGCACCGCTCCGGCAGTCGCTGCGCGACCTGACGACGATCCAGCGCCAGATCCTGGCGGCCGGACGGACGCCCGAGCGCGAACTGCTGCGGTTCGCATTCGTCCCGACGCCGACCGCGCTCGTCGAGGTCCTCCGCACGGACGCCGTCCTGGAGATCGGTCGAGTCGATCGGGTGGACGGGCAGCCCTTCGCGACCGCGACCGTGTGGGTCAGAGCGGACCTGGCGGCCGGCCTCTCACCGAGAGCGCTCGAGGAGCGACCGCTCTCGGAGCAGCTCGGCGTCGAGCTCGGAGGCGCCACGCAGACGATCACCGCCGTCAGCGCCACGAAGACGGACGCCGAGTTGCTCCAGGTGCCCAGGGCGGCACCCCTGTTGCGCATCGAGCGTACGACCTCGGACACGGGCGACAGACCCGTCCTTCGCAGCGTGACGCTCTACAACCCGCTCCTGACGGAGCTCGTCGCCGAGCTCCCGCCGGCGCTGGACGAAGCCGAGCCGGGGTTGCGACTCATCCCCGCGTCACCCGCCCCTGATCGCTGAACCGCCGGGCGGCGACGAGGCGGCGAGGCGCGGAAGACCGCGGCCTCCGGATCGATGCGCGAGACGACCAAGCCTTCGAGCGCGCCCGCGACGGTCGCTCGAGATGCGCCGCCTCAGCACCGTCCGCCGCGACCGGGCCGCGCCGCGCCTTGCGGGCTGCTGGCCTCCCGGGACCGAGCCGCCCCAGGGCCCGGAGTCCCACCGGCCAGGACGACAGCCGCAGTACTTACCCGAACCGAAGCGGGGCACCGCACGGATTCGGTCCGAATACCAGCAGACAAGAATCGAGCCCCTACCTGAACGGACTGTGAGCTTCGTGATGCTCCTGCGCTCGTCCGGCACGTCCGCGCGCGCGCGCGCGTCGGTTGGGCTTCGGCCCTCGCCGCCGCTGCTGCCCTCGCTGACCGCTGGCGGGGCGGCGGCCGCGCCGGCATGGACGCCGGTCGCCTCGCTGGCCCCGGCGAGTGACCTCTCCCTCTCCGTTGATCGGGATGGCAAAGCACTCGTGCTCGCCACGCTCGGCACCGAAACCGGATCCTCGGTCGCCGACTACGTACACCCGGTCTCATCCGCCGGCTGGCAGGCCGAGCCGAGCGACTGACGCGACGGTTGGGGAAGGTTCGTCAGCCCCGAGGTCCAGCTCGAACGACCGCGGCCTTGCGACCGGGACGTGGGGGTACGGCTGGTCCGGCCCGGGGAACAACCGCGACGACGGTGGCGCTGCGGCCGATCGGGGGCGGATGGCAGACGATGGCTTCTGCCGACGATGTCCTCGTGCCGACGGCCGCATCCGCGCCGCGGTGCGACCTGCCGGAGCTTCTTGGAGCGCCCAGGTCCTCTCTCCGGCCGCCGGCTCCTCGCCGAACGTGGCCGTCAACCCGGCAGGAACCGCCTTCACGGTCTTCAGCGGGCCCACGGGGGCACCGCTGGCGAGCATCCGCCCCTCTCGGCGGCACCTGGGGCACCGCCGTGCCGCTCGGAGCGGCAGGGGCAGGCAGCCCGCAGGTGGCCACCGATGCCAATGGCAACGCGGTCGCCGCATGGATCTCCGCCGCCGGGCTGCTGCAGTCGGCGACGTACGACGCGACGGGCCCGGTCCTGGCCGGCCTGGCCGTCACCGGGTCGGCGAGGGTCGGTGCCCCGGTCTCGGTCGCCTCCACCCCCGGGACCTCTGGTCGCCCGTGGCCTCGACGACGTGGGACTTCGGTGACGGCGCGACGTTCGACTGGACAAAGCACCACGCACCCCTACGCCCAGCCAGGCGTCTACGCCGTGACGGTCACGGCCAGCGACGCGCTCGGCAACGTCAGCCAGGCCCAGCGCACGGTCACGATCACGGCGCCCCCCGTCGTCACGCCGCCGACGCCGACGGCCCCGGGCACGGTCGGCACCGTGGGGGTCGTCACGGTCGGCCTCCCGGGTGCTTCTGCCGGCTCGACGTCCCGTGTCCCCGCCTCGCCGGCGGCTGCCGGAGCTGCCTGCGCTCAGCGTTGGCGTGACCGGTACGGGCTCCTTCCGCGTCGGCAGTAGGGGCTTGCTCACCCTGAAGCTCAACCGGCGCGTGCAGGGCGCGATCGTGCGCGTGCAGATCCGCCGAGGGCTCCGCTATACGACCGTCGCCAGGGGCCGCGTGTCCGGGAAGCGGATTCCGATCGCACTGACGTTCACCGCTCGTGGCCGATACCTGATTCGCGTGCAGATCTCCGAGGCACACCGGCCCACGGTCAACCGGCTGATCCGGATCGTCGTCAGGCGGTGACGCTGATGGCGGGACCCAGATTCGAACTGGGGACACCACGATTTTCAGCTTGCGAACCCCGGGCAAAGATCGCCAGCGTGGAGCGGATCAAGGTCCTTCGGCGGTGCTCCCCCAACGCGTCCCCCAACGCCTCCCCCAACGGCGTCCCCCACGCCTCCCCCAACGCCTCCCCCAACGTCTCCGCCGGGCGCCCCGTGAGCGTGTAGGGGCCCGGTCGCGCTACTGGAGGGTCGCCGACCCCGACCTACTGACGCCGGTCTCGGCCGCGAAACCGATGCCGTTGGCGGCGTCCGCGATCCGAACGTGCCCGGTGCGCTCCTCGCGCTCTGCGTGGACGCGCTCCTGGGTCGGTCCGTACTGCGGGCTGCGCGTGGAAGTGTGGGCAGCCCCGCCGCCGGCCGCCCACGCCCGCGGCATCGTGTAGCGCTCGTTCGCGAGATTCGCGGCCGCCCGGTAGCAGAGGAACCGCTCGCGCCACTGAAGTCCGACGGCCTCGCAGTGCGGCGCGCCTCGCACCGCGGCCGGCGCGGTCGGCGGGCGCGCGTCACGCGCGGTGCCGAGCGCGGGTGCGCTCGTCGCGATGCCTGGCGCAAGCAGCGCCAAGGTGGCCCAGCCGATCGCGCGGATCGGCGAGCGGTTCGTGTTGGAGCTCGGCACTCGGCTCATCGTTGACTCCTCTGTGGTGACGTCGGGACGATCCGACGCTAGGAGCGACCGAGGGCCGGAGACATCCGAGGGAACCCTTCCCCGAATCGGGGCGAACCCTCCTCCGAACCCCTGTCATAGACTCGCGGCATGGCCGAGCTGTTCGGTCGCGAAGGCGAGCTCACCGAGATCTGCGCCTTCCTCGACGGCGCTGAGGCGCGAGTGCGCTCGTCATCGCGGGTGGGCCCGGGATCGGCAAGACGGCGCTCTGGAGCGAGGGCTCGAGGAGGCACGCTGCCGAAGGCTCCGGTGAGCCGACGTGCCCGTCCGAGGCCGAGGCCGCGCTCCCGTTCGCCGCGCTCATCGACCTTCTGTCGGACCTCGCCGACGACGCGCTGCCGGCGCTCTCCCCTCCGCAGGCGCGGGCGTTCGAGTCCGTGCTGCTCCGCGCCGAGCCGGATCGCTCGGCGGCGATGCATCTCCTGGTCTCCGTCGCCGTGCTTCTGGTTGCAGGTGAACGCCGCCGGGCGTCCTGATCCTCGGGATCGACGATCTCCAGTGGCTCGACGAGCCGAGCGCCCGGGTGCTGGCCTACGCGCTGCGCCGCCTCGACCGGTCGCCGGTCTGGTTGGTCACGACCCGCCGGCAGGCCGAGGTACCGCGCCAGGGGGGCTCGTGGAGGCGCTCGGACCGGATCTGGTCCACCGAATCGAGCTCGGGCCCATGACCCTCGACGAGCTCGGCCCGATGCTGCGCGAGCGGCTCGGCCTCGCGCTCCCGCGATCTCGGCTCAGGGCCGTGCTCGAGCGGTCGGAGGGAAACCCCTTGCACGCCCTCGAGCTCGGCCGCCTGGTGCTGTCGGGAGCGAGCCTCACTCCCGGCGAGGCGGCCCGGGTTCCCGCGACGTTGGGTGCGCTGGTCGCACAGCGGGTGCGCGGTCTGGATGGGAGGACGCGGCGGGCACTGCTCGAGGTCGCGGCGCTCTCACGGCCGTCGATGGAGCTGCTCGATGCCACCGGCGACGAGCTCGAGACGGCCGTGACGGCTGGGCTCGTCGAGCGTTCCGGCGACGCCGTACGCTTCAGCCACCCGCTCTACGCGTCGGCGATCTACACCGCGGCGACGGCGGATGAACGGCGACGGGTGCACGGGGATCTGGCGTCCCGGGTCACGGACCCGGCCGAGCGCGCCCTCCACCTGGCGCTGGGGGCCGACGGACCCGACGATGGCCTGGCGGCCCACCTCGAGGCGGTCGCGGGAGCGGCGTCGGAGCGAGGGGCGGCCGACACGGCGGCGGAGCTGGCCCGGCAGGCGCGCCGGCTCACGTCCGACGACGACGGTGCCGACGGAGCCAGGCGCGGCCTGGCCGCCGCGGATTACCTCGTTGCGGCGGGCGACGGGCCGGCGGCACAGGCGATGCTGACCGCCTTGATCGCCGAGCTTCCCGCCGGTCCCCAGCGCGCCGAGGCGTTCTGGCGGCTCGCGGACGTTCCCGGCGCAGGCGATTTCGCGAGCCGCCTCCGCGTTCTCAACGCTGCCCGCGCCGAGGCCGGCGAGGAGCCCGGACTGTGCGGGCGGATCGAGCTCGCTCGGGCGATCATGGCGGCGGTCGGCGGCGCCGGCGACCGCTTCCTGCACCACGCCGAGGAGGCGCTCGTATGGGCGCGGGTCGCGAATAAACCCGAGCTGCTCGCCGATGCGCTATCGGAGCTCGGCCTCGCGCGGTTCTGGCAGGGGCATGGGGTGGAGGAGGAACTGATGCGGCGAGCGCTCCCGCTGGCGCCGACGGGGAGGTGGTACTTCACCGAGCCCCCGCGGACCAAGCTCGGCATGGTGCTTGCATGGGCCGGCAGGCTGCAAGAGGCCCGGCCGTTGCTGGAGGCCGATCTCGGCCTTGCGTCCGCCCGGGGCGACATCGCGACCGAGTGCGCCGTGGTCTACCACCTGACCGAGCTCGAGTGCTGGGCGCGGGACCTCCCGCGCGCGGAGGAGCTGGCCGGACGATGCCGAGACCTCGCGCATCAGCTGCCGCCGTCCAACTCGGAACAGCACCTCCGCTACGCCTGCGCCCTCGTGGACGCATATCGGGGACGGGTCGAGGCGGCCCGCGAGGGTGCGCGCCTCGGCGGCGCGGCCGCGCGCGAGTGGGGCGACGCCCTCGGCGAGATGCGCAACGAGCTCGTCCTCGGCTTCCTCGCGCTGTCGCTCGGTGATCCGGGCGGGCGTGTGATCACCTGCGCCCGCTCGTCGAGCGGCTGCGCGCGAGCGGCGTCGCTGATCCCAGCATCGTGCCGGCCCTCCCGCTCGCCGCGGAGGCATGGTCGGCGTCGGCGACCTGGAGGGCGCAACGACGCTCGCCGACGAGCTCGAGGGCCTGGGGAGGCGACTCGATCGACCGTGGGCGCGGGTGACGGCGGCGCGCTGCCACGCGCTCGCTGCGGCGGCAGGCGGCGACGTCAGTGAGGCGCTCGACCGCATCGCGCGGGCCGATCCCGACGATCGCCGCCTGGACGATCCGTTCGAGCGGCGCGACTCGCCTCGTGCCGGGCACGCTGCTGCGCCGCGCCAAGAAGCGCGGCGCCGCCCGGCGGGCGATCGAGTCCGCGATCGCGGCCTTCACGATCATCGGCACGCCGCTCTGGGAAGCGCGTGCGCACGCCGAGCTCGAGCGGCTCGGACTCCGTCCGAGCGCCGGCGTGCTGACCGAGACGGAGTCGAGGATCGCCCGGCTCGCGGCCTCCGGCGCGACGAACCGAGAGATCGCGAGCCGGCTGTTCCTCTCGGTCAAGACCGTCGAGGCGAACCTCTCGCGCAGCTATCGCAAGCTCGGCGTCCGCTCCCGAATCGGGCTGGCCCTGCGCCTCGAGGGCGATGAGGAGCAGACCCCGGAGGGACCGGCGGGATAGCCCGACTTGAACGGCCCAGCCCGGGTTGCAGAGCCCATCCGCACACCGGTGAGGTGACGGGCGGCGCCGGTCCGATCGTCGGGGCGTTTCCGACGGACGATCTCTGGCCGCTCCTACCGTGCTTCGCGCTCGTCACCGCCGCGGTCGCGTTGGCCGCGGTCGCGCTCCAGGCCCTGCTGGGGAAGATGGGCACGCTCTTGGTGGTGCTCTTCTTCATCATCCTCGGCGGCGCCGGGGCCGGTGGGGCGGGCGTGGCACTCCTGCCGACCTATTGGCAGAGGATCGGCGAGCTGTTCCCGCCGCGCCACGCCGTGAACCTCTACCGCAACGTGCGCTATTTCGACGCCAACAACATCGGGCAGCCGATCGGCGTGCTCGCTGTCTACGCGCTCGTCGGGATCGCCATCATCATCCTGGTCGAGCGGCGGCGAAAGATCGAGGCGCCCGTAGCCTCCTCGCCGGGCCGTCGTCGAATCGTCCCGAAGAACCTCGTTGCGCCCCGTTGCCCTCGCCGCTGTGCTTGCCCTGCTGTTCGCGCTCAACTACTTCGAGCTCAGGACACGAGCCGATCGCGGCCGACATGCCCTTCGGGGTCGTGGGATCCAGCCCTCTGGTGGACGGCGCCCAGAACAGCCTGTTCTCGCTCGACGTCACCGAATACCCCGACGAAGCGGCTGTCACCCAGGCCATGGATCGAGGTGAGATCTACGGGGCGCTCATCGCGGATACATCCGGCGCCTCCAGCCAGCTCACCGTGGTCTCGTCCATCAGCGACCTCGCGCCTCTCGACATCGCCTCGAACTTCGAGGCGGCGGCGAAGACGGCCGGCGAGACGGTCACCGTGAAGGCGTATGCGCCGACCCCGCTCGCTCCCAAGGACCCCTACGCGCTGGTGATCGCGACCCTCCTCATCCCGCTGCTGGTCGGCGGCTACGTGGCGACTGCGCTGCTCACGGGCGCGCTCGGCACGGCATCGGGTCGGTGGCGTGGGCTGTGGCTACTCGGCTTCGCCGTCGTCACCGGCCTCGTCATCGACCTCATCGTGACCTACGCGATCGCGCGCTTCCGTCGTTCAGCCGTCCGAATGTCGATGATCTTCGGGTACGTCTCGAGGCTGAGGGCCGCAGGGTCGGGGCCGCCGCGCACGCCCTTGTCGAGCGCGTCGATCGCCGCGACGTCCCGGATCCCCATCGAAGGCGCCCAGTACCCGAGGCGCCGAGGCGAGGACCGGTCGGTGAGGCCCAGAACGCGGCGCCCCGAATGGTCCATGACGCATCCGCATGCTCCCGCAGGCCCCAGACACGCGGCGCCCCGAATGGTCCATACGCATCGCATCCTCGACGCATCCTGGATGATTCTGGCGAATCACCTTCAGCACGAAAAAGCCCCGCATCAACGGGGCTTCGGGAGTGGCGGGACCCAGATTCGAACTGGGGACACCACGATTTTCAGTCGTGTGCTCTACCAACTGAGCTATCCCGCCGAGCCCTCTCGGGCAGCCTCGGAACGGTAGCGGACTATCATCGCCAGGGTGGCGAGCCGCGGACACGTCCTGGTCGTCGACGACGAGCGTGCCATCCGCCGGCTGCTCCGCATGTACCTGACCGACGCGGGGTTCACGGTCGCGGAGTCGGCGACCGGCGAGGAGGCGATCGACCAGGTCCGCCGGGGCGGCATCGACATCGTGCTGCTCGACCTGATGCTGCCCGGGATGGACGGCTATGAGGTGTGCCGGCGGCTGCGGGAGACCACCTCCACGCCGGTGATCATGCTGACGGCGCGCGGCGAGGAGGCGAACCGCATCACCGGGCTGGAGCTCGGCGCGGACGACTACGTCACCAAGCCGTTCTCGCCCGTCGAGGTGGTCGCCCGCGTGAAGGCCGTGATGCGCCGCGTCAGCGCGCCGCCCGACCCCAACCGGGTGCTGCGGGCCGGCCCCGCGCAGCTGGAGCCGTCGTCGCGGCGGGTGATGCTCGACGGCCGGGAGGTGGAGCTCACGCGGCTCGAGTTCGACCTGCTCGCCGAGCTCGCCGCCCACCCCCGCGTCGTCTACACCCGCGAGCGGCTCCTGGAGAAGGTGTGGGGCTACCAGTCGGCCGTCGGCGGCAAGACGGTCGACGTCCACGTCGCGAACCTGCGCCGCAAGCTCGGGGACGACATCGGCATCGTCGCCGTGCGGGGGGTCGGCTACCGGCTGGAGCCGGCGCCGGCGTGACCGGGGGCCTGCGCCTCGAGCGGCTGCGGCCGCGCTCCATCCAGGCGCGCGTGGCCGTCGCCATCGCGGTGGCGCTCATGGTGGTGTTCGTCGTCGTCCAGCTCGTGCTCGTCGCGTTCGTGCAGGACCGCTCCCGCGCCGAGCTGGAGGCCGCGCTCCACCAGCAGGCCACCTCCATCGCCCGCGCCCTCGACGGCCAGCCGAATGTCGCGGCCGGCGCCCGCGACGCCCAGCGCTACGTCGGCGACGCCACCCGGATGGTGGTGTCCGTGGACGGCGAGGTCGTGCACTGGAACGTCCCGGTCGACCGCCTCGAGGCCTCCGCGACCGGGTCGAGCGGGAACGTCACCGTCCTGCTGGAGCGCCGCGACCCCGACGCCGGCCTGTTCACCGACTGGCAGTTCGTGGTCCTGATCGCGCTCGGCATCGTCGGCACCGGCGTCCTCATCTGGTACCTGGCGAGCAGCGTCGGCGCGCGGCTCCGCGCCGGCGTGGACGCCCTGGCCGACACCGCCCAGGCGGTCGCGGAGGGGCGGCTCGACGTGCGGGCGCCCGAGCCGGACGACGAGCTCGGCCGCCTCGGGCGCGCGTTCAACCGCATGACCGAGCGGCTCGAGCAGGCCGACGCGCGGCAGCGCGAGTTCCTGGCGGACGTCGCCCACGAGCTGCGCACCCCCGTCACCTCCATCGAGGGCTTCGCCCAGGCGCTCGACGACGGCACCGCCCGCACCGAGGAGGACCGCCGGGAGGCGGTCGAGTTCATCCGCGCGGAGGCCGCGCGCCTGCGCGAGCTGGTTCAGGACCTCCAGCAGCTGACGTACATCGACCTGCAGCCGGACGTCCGCCGGGAACCGCTCGACCTGGGCGACGCCGCCCGCCGGGCGGCGGCGCGCCTGGCGCTGGACGCCCACGTGAAGGGCGTGGAGCTCACCGCGGCGGGCGACGCCGACGCCGTCGGCGACCCGGCGCACGTCGACACCATCCTCACCAACCTCGTCTCGAACGCGGTGCGCGCGACGCCGGCGGGCGGGTCGGTCACGCTCACCGCGGTCACCGGGGAGGGCGAGGCGGGGGTCGCCGTCCGCGACACCGGCAGCGGGATCGCGCCGGAGCACCTGCCCCACATCTTCGACCGCCTCTACCGCGTCCAGGCGGGCCGCGACCGGGCGGCGGGCGGGTCGGGGCTGGGCCTGTCGATCGTCCGGCGCCTCGCCACGCTGCTCGGCGGCCGGGTCGCGGTGGAGAGCGCCGTCGGCGAGGGGTCCACGTTCACCCTCTGGCTGCCGGCGAGCGCCGTCGCGCCGCCGCCCCCGTCACGGGTAGGCTCGGAGCCCCTGTAACCGCACGAGGGGGTACCCGGTGAGCCAGCGTCGGTTCCTGCTGTCCGAGGACGCGATCCCGGACCGGTGGTACAACGTCGCCGCCGACCTGCCGTCGCTGCCTCCGCCGCCGCTCCACCCCGGCACCGGGCAGCCCGTCGGGCCCGACGACCTGGCGCCCCTGTTCCCGATGGCGCTGATCCTCCAGGAGGTCAGCGGCGAGCGCTGGATCCCGATCCCGGACCCGGTGCGCGAGGTCTACTCCATGTGGCGCCCGACGCCGCTGTACCGGGCGCTCGGCCTGGAGCGCGAGCTCGGCACCTCCTGCCGCATCTTCTACAAGTACGAGGGGGTCAGCCCGGCCGGCAGCCACAAGCCGAACACGTCGGTGCCGCAGGCGTTCTACAACCGCGAGGAGGGCGTCGCGCGCCTCGCCACCGAGACCGGCGCCGGCCAGTGGGGCTCCGCCCTGGCGTACGCATGCGGGCTCTACGGGCTCGAGTGCAAGGTGTACATGGTCCGCGCGTCATACGACCAGAAGCCGTACCGCCGCTCGATGATCCGCACGTGGGGCGCCGAGGTGGTCGCGAGCCCCTCCCCGGACACGGCCGCCGGCCGCGACATCCTGGAGGCGACCCCCGGCAGCACCGGCAGCCTCGGCATCGCCATCTCGGAGGCGGTGGAGGACGCCGCGACCCGTGACGACACCAAGTACGCGCTCGGCAGCGTGCTGAACCACGTGCTGCTGCACCAGACGGTGGTGGGCCAGGAGGCCCGCGAGCAGCTCGCGATGGCGGGGGCGGAGCCGGACGTGGTGGTCGGCTGCGTCGGGGGCGGGTCGAACTTCGCCGGCCTGGCGTTCCCGTTCCTGGCCGAGAAGGCCGCGGGCCGCGACATCCGCATCGTCGCCGCCGAGCCCGCCGCGTGCCCCACCCTCACCCGCGGCCACTACGGCTACGACTTCGGGGACACCGCGAAGATGGCGCCGCTGCTCCCGATGCACACGCTGGGCCACGACTTCGTGCCCGCCGCCATCCACTCCGGCGGGCTCCGCTACCACGGCATGGCGCCGCTCGTGTCCCACCTCGTCCACACGGGGCTCGTCGAGCCCCGGGCCTACAACCAGGGCGAGTGCTTCGCCGAGGCGGTGCGCTTCGCGCGGGCCGAGGGGATCATCCCGGCGCCCGAGCCGTCGCACGCGATCCGGGCCGTGGTGGAGGAGGTCGAGCGGGCCCGCGAGGAGGGCGTGGAGCGCACCATCCTCTTCAACCTCTGCGGCCACGGGAACTTCGACATGGCCGCATACGACGCGTACCTGGCGGGCGAGCTGGTTCGACCACGAGCTGCCGCAGGAGGAGCTGGACCGCGCCGCCGCCGGCCTGGAGGGGCTGCCGGCGATCCCGGGCTGAGCGCCCCGCCCGGGCCGGCACCCGCCTGGCCCGGGCCCGCCGCTCACTGCCAGTGGAGGGTGATGGCGCCTTGGCGGGCGTTGTAGCCGTCCACCGAGATGCGGTAGGTGGTGCCGGCGGTGACGGTGAGGGTGACGCGGCTGGCGGTGTTGCCGGAGGCGATGTCGTCGTTTGAGGCCCGCAGGGTGAGGGCGTTGACGGCGGTGCCGGTGTAGACGCCGAGGGTGGTGTCGATGGCGCTGCCGACGGTGTCGATCGTGACCGACCCGCCGGCGGTGGGCGTCCAGGCGTACCAGACCGAGGCGCCGCCGGCGTTGCCGGCCTGGGCGGGCTCACCGGTCTCCTTGGTGGCGTTCACGTTGGTGGCGGTGATGGTGCCGGTGGCGCCGGTGAGGACCTGGGCGTTGGCGAAGGCGTCGTTGGCGGGTGCCGCCCCGGCGGCGGTCAGCACCCAGTTGAGCGTCACGTTGCCGCGCAGGCCGTTGTAGCCGTCGATCGCGATCCGGTAGGTGGTGCCGGCGGCGACGGTGAAGGTGACCCGGCTGGCGGTGTTGCCGGAGGCGATGTCGTCGTTGGAGGCGACGGTGGTGAGGGCGTTGACGGCGGTGCCGGTGTAGACGCCCATGATCGTGTCGAAGGTGCTGCCGAGGGTGTCGATCGTGACCGAGCCGCCGACGGTGGGGGTCCAGGCGTACCAGATCGATCCGCCGCCGGCGTTGCCGGCGTGGTTGGGCTCGCCGGTCTGCTTGGTGGCGCCGGTGTTGGTGGCGGTGATGGTGCCGGTGTTGCCCGTGATCACCTGGGCGTTGGCGAACATGTCGTTGGGCGGCACGCCGCCGGTCGCGGTCACCGTCAGCGTCGCCGCGTTGGTGGTGGCGCCGCCGGCGCTGTTGGTGAACACCGCCCGGTAGCGGTTGTTGTTCTGGGCGGTCGTCACGCCGGTGAGGGTGAGGGTGGTGGAGGTGGCGCCGGCGATGTTGGCGTAGCTGGCGCCGCCGTCGGTGGAGACCTGCCACTGGACCGTCGGCGTCGGGGTGCCCGAGGCGGCGGCGGTGAACGTCGCCGTGCCACCGGCAACCACGGACTGCGAGGAGGGCTGGGTGGTGATCTGCGGCTGGGTCGTCGCGGCGGTCACCGTCAGCGTCGCCGCGTTGGTGGTGGCGCCGCCGGCGCTGTTGGTGAACACCGCCCGGTAGCGGTTGTTGTTCTGGGCGGTCGTCACGCCGGTGAGGGTGAGGGTGGTGGAGGTGGCGCCGGCGATGTTGGCGTAGCTGGTGCCGCCGTCGGTGGAGACCTGCCACTGGACCGTCGGCGTCGGGGTGCCGGAGGCGGCGGCGGTGAACGTCGCCGTGCCACCGGCGACCACGGACTGCGTAGGAGGGCTGGGTGGTGATCTGCGGCTGGGTCGTCGCGGCGGTCACCGTCAGCGTCGCCGCGTTGGTGGTGGCGCCGCCGGCGCTGTTGGTGAACACCGCCCGGTAGCGGTTGGTGTTCTGGGCGGTCGTCACGCCGGTGAGGGTGAGGGTGGTGGAGGTGGCGCCGGCGATGTTGGCGTAGCTGGCGCCGCCGTCGGTGGAGACCTGCCACTGGACCGTCGGCGTCGGGGTGCCGGAGGCGGCGGCGGTGAACGTCGCCGTGCCACCGGCAACCACGGACTGCGAGGAGGGCTGGGTGGTGATCTGCGGCTGGGTCGTCGCGGCGGTCACCGTCAGCGTCGCCGCGTTGGTGGTGGCGCCGCCGGCGCTGTTGGTGAACACCGCCCGGTAGCGGTTGGTGTTCTGGGCGGTCGTCACGCCGGTGAGGGTGAGGGTGGTGGAGGTGGCGCCGGCGATGTTGGCGTAGCTGGTGCCGCCGTCGGTGGAGACCTGCCACTGGACCGTCGGCGTCGGGGTGCCCGAGGCGGCGGCGGTGAACGTCGCCGTGCCACCGGCCGTCACCGACTGGTTGGCCGGCTGGGTGGTGACCTGCGGCTGGGTCGTCGTGCCGGCCGGACCGACCCAGTGGAGGGTGATGGCGCCTTGGCGGGCGTTGTAGCCGTCCACCGAGATGCGGTAGGTGGTGCCGGCGGTGACGGTGAGGGTGACGCGGCTGGCGGTGTTGCCGGAGGCGATGTCGTCGTTTGAGGCCCGCAGGGTGAGGGCGTTGACGGCGGTGCCGGTGTAGACGCCGAGGGTGGTGTCGATGGCGCTGCCGACGGTGTCGATCGTGACCGACCCGCCGGCGGTGGGCGTCCAGGCGTACCAGACCGAGGCGCCGCCGGCGTTGCCGGCCTGGGCGGGCTCACCGGTCTCCTTGGTGGCGTTCACGTTGGTGGCGGTGATGGTGCCGGTGGCGCCGGTGAGGACCTGGGCGTTGGCGAAGGCGTCGTTGGCGGGTGCCGCCCCGGCGGCGGTCAGCACCCAGTTGAGCGTCACGTTGCCGCGCAGGCCGTTGTAGCCGTCGATCGCGATCCGGTAGGTGGTGCCGGCGGCGACGGTGAAGGTGACCCGGCTGGCGGTGTTGCCGGAGGCGATGTCGTCGTTGGAGGCGACGGTGGTGAGGGCGTTGACGGCGGTGCCGGTGTAGACGCCCATGATCGTGTCGAAGGTGCTGCCGAGGGTGTCGATCGTGACCGAGCCGCCGACGGTGGGGGTCCAGGCGTACCAGATCGATCCGCCGCCGGCGTTGCCGGCGTGGTTGGGCTCGCCGGTCTGCTTGGTGGCGCCGGTGTTGGTGGCGGTGATGGTGCCGGTGTTGCCCGTGATCACCTGGGCGTTGGCGAACATGTCGTTGGGCGGCACGCCGCCGGTCGCGGTCACCGTCAGCGTCGCCGCGTTGGTGGTGGCGCCGCCGGCGCTGTTGGTGAACACCGCCCGGTAGCGGTTGTTGTTCTGGGCGGTCGTCACCGACGCCAGGGTGAGGGTGGCGGCGTTCGCCTCGGGGATGTCGGTGTAGCTGGTGCCGCCGTCGGTGGACAGCTGCCACTGCACCGCCGGATCCGGGGTGCCGGAGGCGGCGGCGCTGAACGTCGCCGTCCCGCCCGCCGTCACCGACTGGTTCGCCGGCTGGGTGGTGACCTGCGGCGCCACGGCGGTCGAGGTGACGGTGAGGGTCGCCGCGTTGGTGGTGGCGCCTCCGGCGCTGTTGGTGAACACCGCCCGGTAGCGGTTGTTGTTCTGGCCGACCGTCACCGAGGTGAGGGTGAGGCTGCCCGAGGTGGCGCCGGGGATGTCGGCGTAGGTGGCGCCGCCGTCGGTGGAGAGCTGCCACTGCACCGTCGGCGTGGGGGTGCCGCTGGCGGCGGCGGTGAACGTCGCCGACCCGCCGGCGAGGGCGGTCTGGTCGGTGGGCTGGGTGGTGACCTGCGGCTGGGTCGGTGCCGTCACGGTCACGGTGGCGGTGTCGGTCGCGCCGCTCGCGGTGTGGGTGGCTCGCACCGTCACCCCCCCACCGGGGGCGCTCGCCGGTGCCGTGTAGAGGCCGGACGAGGTGATGGTGCCGTTCGTGGCGCCGCCATCGACGCTCCAGGTGACCCCGCCGGTGGCGTTCTGGAGGGTGGCGGTGAACTGCTGGGTCCCCCCGACGGGGAGGGTGGCGGTCGCCGGGGTGACCGTCACCGCAGGCGGCGGCGGCTCACTGCTCCCGGCACCGCCCATGTCGGTGAGCATGTTCATGGTGAAGGCGACCAGCCGCGGGTCGGCGGCCCCCGAGGCCCCACTCCAGCGCCACCCGTCAAGGCCCCAGGCGTACTGCAGCGTCCCGGCACCGAACACCTTCGCGCCCGATGGGGCGGTGTAGCGGACCCCGTCGGCGGTGGGCCAGCCACTCGCCTGCCAGTGGAACAACCGCGTCAGCGGCGGCGTCGCACAGCCGGGGGTGACCTGATCCCACTCATACCCCAGGGAATCGATCACCGACGCCCCGGCCGTGAACCCGCTGCCGGCGAACCAGGGGTCCCCGAGGGAGGCGTCGACGACGGACATGTCGTCGCTGGTGCCGAGCGGCCAGCTGGTGTTGTTGTACTGCACCCCGATCAGCTGGCACTCGGGACGGCCGACGTTGCGGAACAGGTCGGTCTTGAGCGCCGGGTCGGCGATGGGGTCGGCGTTGGACTTGTAGCCGATGAGGCTGCGCCCACCGTCGCTGTAGCGCACCTGCCAGTAGCCGAGGTTCGCCCCCAGGAAGGCGAGGCTCTGGCCGGCGTCGCGGGCCGCCTCCAAGGCGTCGCGGTGCTCCTTGGTCCAGTACTCGCCGTGGCCCATGGTCACCACGACCCGGTGGCCGGCGAGCACCCCGGGACGCGAGGAGACATCCCAATCGGTGATGTAGGACACATCCAGGTCCTGGCGCTCCAGGAACCGCACCAACGGGTACTCGTCATAGCGCCAGTTCTGGATCTCGACGCCATCCGCCCAGGGCTTCTCGAACGACACCACCGACGCCCGCACCCCGTTCGACGCTGTGGTTGTCGTACAGCGACTTGCCGCCCCACCCGTTGTAGGCGGCCCAGGTGTTGACCGGCACCACCACCACGATCTTCGAGGTGTTCGGCGCCGCCGCCCGGATCACGAACGGCAACCGGCGCACCGTCCCCGCACCCGTCCCCGAGGTGATCCGGAGCGCCGCCATATAGGTCCCACTCGGCCAACCGGCGGGAACGGTCAGGGAATCGGTGGTCGACCAGCTGGTGCGCACCATCCCCGTCGCCGGATCCGGCGCCGGCGGCAACGGCTGGCTGACCCCCGCCTGATCACCCGAGCACGACGGAAGGCACGAAATGAGCCGCGCCCCGGCGCCCCCGTACCAGCCGAGGCGGTAGAACTCGACGCGGTAGCGCACCCCCGACACCGTCTCCGACATGCAGGTCCATCCGCTCACCCGGGGCCGCGCTCAGCGGCCAGATCCACCCGTCGATGCTGGTGACCCGGCCCGCGTACTGATCGGCGGCCGACCCCACCGGCGCCGTCGGCATGTACCACCCGGGCGTACCCGGCAGGGCGTTCTCGCTGGGGACGGGCCCGGTGTCGGCCCGGCCCACCGTCGGCAACACCAACGCGACGAGTGCGGCGAGCGCGACGAGCGTCGCGATCATCGCGCCAACGCCTGCCCACCGTGATGCGACTGTCCATGCTCTCCCCAAGTGCCGGATCCGGTGAGGGTGGGCAGTCCACGCCAGACCCGTGCGATGGGGTCAATCAAACGACGGCGAACGGCTTCCGGTCTTCCGCCGTCCGGGGGGTCCGGGAGAACAGGCTCGCCCCGGTGGCCCACTTACGGAACTGGCCGTCCGTATGGCGCTCGACCAGGTCCGGGTCCGGCGCGGACGGGCGCCCGGTCGGGGCCCGCCCGTCGCCGCTGCTCAGGAGCCGGTCAGTCGCACTGGACCCCGTTGCGCATCTCGGCGAACGCGCTCTTCACGGCGTCCACCTGCGGCTGCAGCTGCGCCCGCGCGTCCTGGATCGAGATGGGCCTGGGCAGGTCGTCGACCGCCGTCTGGAGGTCCTCCAGCGCGGAGGTCACGGCGTCCGCGTCGGCGGCGGAGAGGTCGTGGGCCGACTGCTCGACGCCGCTCCACGTGGCCTGAACCCGCTTCAGCGAGATGTTGTTCGCGTTGGCCGTCGGGTCGCGCAGCTGGACGCCCTCGACGTTCTGCAGGGCGGCCTCGAAGCCCCCGAGGCTGTCGCAGACCTGCGCCTCCGCGCTCGACTGGCCGGAATCGTCATCGTCGCCGCACGCCGTGGCCCCGAAGACCGCGACCAGCACGACGACCGTCGCTGCGAGCACACGTCGCACGAGCACCCCTTCCATCGGATGAGCCTCCGACGGGACGCTATGACGCGCCGCCGCCCCGTCACCTGCGCCGGGGGACGCTCACCCGGGTGGGGCGCCGGTCAGTAGGGGCTGCGCGTCGGCGGATCCTCGCCGCCGCGGCCACCGCCCCGGCGCTTCGTCCGCCGCTGGCTGGCCATCACGCCGCCGATGATCACGACGCCGATGATCAGGTACGGGATGCCGTAGAGCAGCCGGTTCTCGTCCAGGCCGACCAGGAACACGATCCCGCCCACCGCGAAGATCAGCCCGATGGCGTACGAGAAGATGACGCCGGTGGGGCTCACGCGAAGTGCGCCTGGAGCTCGTCGATCACCTTCGGCGCCAGCTCGTCCCACGACACGTCGTCCTCCTTCGTCACGCTCACGAAGTTGGCGACCATGAAGACGTTCGTCACGCCGTCCAGCGCGAAGATCCGCGCGCCGAGCGGCGACTCGGCGGGGTCGGAGCCGGCCCGGAACGTCTGCGAGCGGCCCTCGACCGACGGGCGGTCGAGCGTGAACTTCAGCGCGTTCGGATTCGGGGTGAGCTCCGGTGTCACATCGATCATGCGTAAAACCTCAAAATCGGCCCCGAAGATCACCCCTTCGGGGAATGGCGGTATCTCCATTTTTCCGGCAAGGCGCCGATGGGTAGTCACAGGGCCACCTTCCACGGCCCCTCCGAAAGGTAGCGGCATGGCCGCCTCCCCTGATCCCGGGACGCGTGCGACATCCGTCCCGACCCACGCGCCGGTGTCTGCGCCGGACCTGTGCGGATGGTGCTTCGGGGCCGGGTCCCTGCTGGAGGCGATGGACTGCGAGCGGGCGCACGTCTACCTGCCCGTCGTCTGCGCCAACTGCTCCGGCACCGGGCGCCGCGCCGCCGCCTGACCTCCCCTGCGGCCGCCCGTGACCGGGCGGGCCGCGTAGGATCGCGGGCGTGGCCGACCCCCGTGACCGCCTCCGGACGCTGCTGCGCGAGCAGGCCCTCGTGCGCGAGTCCGTGCTGCTCTCGTCCGGCAAGCGGTCGTCGTACTACTTCGACGCGCGCCAGGTGCTGCTCGACCCGGAGGGCGCCGCCCTGGCGGGCCGGCTGATGTGGTCGGCGCTGGCACCTGCCACGCCGCGCGCCGTGGGCGGGCTGACGCTCGGCGCCGACCCACTCGTCTGCGCGGTCAGCGCCACGGCATGGGCCGACGGGCAGCGCGTCACGGGGTTCTTCGTGCGCAAGGAGGCCAAGAAGCACGGCCTCCAGCAGTGGATCGAGGGGCCGTTCATCGAGGAGGGGACGCCCGTCGCGGTGGTGGACGACGTGCTCACCAGCGGCGGGTCCCTGGTCGCGGCGATCGCGAAGGCGCGCCAGGCCGGCGGCGTGGTGGTGGCGGCGGCGGTCGTGGTCGACCGTGACGAGGGGGGCCGGGAGGCTGCGGAGGCCGCCCTGGACGGGGCGCCGCTCCACGCGCTCTTCACGGCGCCCGAGCTGCTCGAGGCGGAGCGGGCCACGACGTGACGGGCGGCCCCCGCGACGCCGCGGGGCACGATGCCGTTGTGGTGCGCGTCGCGGGTCCCACCGCCACGGTCGCGGTGGATGGCGAGGAGGTCGAGGCGCGGCTGCGGCCGCGCGTGCCCGGCGGCCCGGCGGTGGCGGGCGACCGGGTCGAGCTGGCCGACGGGGGCGAGGAGCCGCTCGTCGTGGCCGTCGCGCCGCGCCGGACCGTGCTCCAGCGGGGCGACGGCAACGAGCGGCGGCCGCGGGCGATCGTGGCGAACGCGGACGTGGTGCTGATGATGGCGGCGGTGCGCGAGCCGCCGATCCGGCCGCCGCTGATCGACCGGTACCTCGTCGCGGCCGAGGACGGCGGGCTGGATGCCGCCCTCGTCCTCACGAAGGCCGACCTGCCGCACGACGAGGCGGAGGTCACGGAGATCGCCGGGCGCTACCGCGACATCGGCTACCCCGTGCTGCTCGGCAGCGCGAAGGACCCGGCGTTCGTGGAGCGCGTCCGCGACCTCATCGGCGGGCGGGTGGCCGTGCTGGCCGGTCACTCGGGGGTGGGGAAGTCGACGCTCACGCGGGGGCTCACCGGGGTCCAGCGAGCCGTCGGCGCCGTGAGCGGGAAGGCCGGCACCGGCCGCCACACCACCACCGACCCGCGGCTGATCCCGCTGCCCGGCGGTGGGGCCGTGGTGGACACCGCCGGGGTCCGGACGTTCCATCTTCCGCGCATGGAGCGGGCCGATCTCGAGGCCGGCTTCCCGGAGATCGCACGCGCCGCACAGGGATGCCGCTTCCGCGGTTGCGCCCACGACGGCGACGCGGGCTGCGCGGTCGAGGGGGCGGTGCACCCGGAGCGTCTGGAGAGCTACCGGAGGATGCTCGCGGACATGCGCTGACGCGGGCCTTTCAGCGGGTCCGCGCCTTGACCTCCCCTCCGGGCAGGCCGTAGGTTTGTGCGGCGTGGCACGAACACGTCCCGGCCCGCGCGACTGACCCATCGATGGAGGAGTCAATGACCCCACGCCGTTTCCTGCCGCCGTTCGCCGGGGGCGCCCAGAAGACCGGGTGGGAGGCCCTCGAGAAGTGGGTCGGCGGAACGGCCGACAAGGCCGAGGGCGCCGCCGATACGGCCGCCGCGAAGGGCAAGACCGGTTGGGAGGCCCTCGAGAAGTGGGTCGGCGGCGGAGGCGGCGGCTCGTCCGCTGCTGCCGCGAGCCCCGCGGAGACGCCCGCGCCCGCCGCGTCCGGCGGCCCGTCCGGCAAGACCGGGTGGGAGGCGCTCGACAAGTGGGTCGGCGGCGGCGGTGGTGCCGCGGCGGCGGCGCCCGGCGGCGGAGGCCCCGGCGGCGGAGGCTCCGGCCGGTCCGTCCGGCAAGACCGGGTGGGAGGCGCTCGACAAGTGGGTCGGCGGCGGCGGTGGTGCCGCGGCGGCGGCCCCGGCGGCGGAGGCCGCGTCCGCCGGTCCGTCCGGCAAGACCGGGTGGGAGGCGCTCGACAAGTGGGTCGGCGGCGGCGGTGGCGCCGCGGCGGCGGCTCCGGCGGCGGAGGCCTCTGGCGGCCCCTCCGGCAAGACCGGGTGGGAGGCGCTCGACAAGTGGGTCGGTCCCGGCGGCGGCACCGCCGCAGGCGCGTCTGCCGCGGCCGCCTCGCCGGACGAGCCCGCCGCGGCGCCCGCGTCCGGCGGCCCGTCGGGCAAGACCGGCTGGGAGGCCCTCGAGAAGTGGGTCGGCGACGGCGCGTCGACGCCGTCCGGCGAGTCGAGCTCGAGCAACGGCGCCGCCACGGCGGAGCCGGCCGGCGCGACCGCGGCCGCGCCGACGGCCGCCGAAACCGGCGCGCCGGCATCGGGCGGCGGCCTGCTCGGCTTCCTGAAGCGTCTCTTCGGCGGGAAGTAGCCACAGGCCGGTTCCCGGCGCCGGCTCCGGCCGGCGCGGTCCGAGCGCGGCGTGCGTCCCCGGGCGCCGCCGCCGCTCGGCCATGGATCGGGGTGGGATCCGGCGGCCCGCATGATGCGCACCCTCCACGAGCGATCCGCAGGAGGCGTCCTGGTCGTCCGCCAGGGCCCCCAGCTGCTGGCCGCGCTCATCGAGCTCCGCGGGGGACAGGTGCTGGCCCTGCCGAAGGGCCACATCGAGCCGGGTGAGACGGCCGCGCAGGCGGCGCTGCGCGAGACCCGCGAGGAGACCGGCATGCGCGGCGAGCTGCTGGCCGAGCTGGAGGAGATCCAGTACATGTTCTGGTCGCGCAGCATGGACGCGCGCGTCAGCAAGCGGGTGGCGTTCTTCCTCCTCGAGTACCGCTCAGGCTCGATCGCGCACCACGACGGGGAGGTGGACGGCGTGACGCTCGTCCCCGTGGAGCGGGCGGCGGCCGCCCTCACCTACCCCGGCGAGCGCCGCGTGATGGAGGCCGCCCTCGCCTGGCTCGGGACGGCAGGTTACGGTGGGCCCGCCACGAAGAACGCCCCCGAGCCCACGCGCTGACGACCCGTGTCCACCCCCGACCGAGGAAGCCCGTGTACGCGCTGAACTTCTACTCGCCGCTCTTCATCGACCAGCTCCGCAAGGGGCGCAAGACGGCGACGATCCGTCTGGGTGACAAGGCCCACAAGTACCGCAAGGGCCAGCTCGTCTGGGTCACCGTCGGCCACCGGCACGGGCCGCGGCAGCGCATCTTCACGGCGATCATCGACGACGTCTCCGTCAAGCCGGTCCGGGAGCTGACGCAGCGGGAGATCGAGCGGGACAACCCCGAGTTCCGCCTCGTGGAGGACACCCTCCACTTCCTCTCGCACATCTACTCGCGCGAGGTCGGGCTCGACGACACGGTCTCGGTGATCCACTTCAGCGAGGTCATCGAGTTCCCCAGCTTGAAATAGGCGCGTCGCGAGGGGTCAGAGGGCTTGCGCCCCCCGCCCGGTGCTGGCTAGCCTGTTGGCACTCCAATCGTACGAGTGCCAAACAGGGGGAAGTGAATGAACCTGCAGCCGTTGGGTGACCGCGTGGTCGTCCAGGCCATCGAGGCCGAGCAGGTGACCGCCAGTGGGATCGTCCTGCCGGACACCGCCACCGAGAAGCCGCAGCGCGGCAAGGTGCTGGCCGTCGGCCAGGGCCGCTACGAGGACGGCAAGCGCGTCCCCGTCGGGGTCGCCGCGGGCGACGAGGTCATCTACTCCAAGTACGGCGGCACCGAGATCAAGGTGGACGGCGAGGACCTCCTGATCCTCCGCGAGTCCGACATCCTCGCGAAGGCGGTGTAACGGATGGCAAAGCTCATCAAGTTCAGCGAGGACGCCCGCCGCTCGCTCGAGCGTGGCGTCAACACCTTGGCCGATGCGGTCAAGGTCACCCTCGGCCCCAAGGGCCGGTATGTGGTGCTCGACAAGAAGTTCGGTGCCCCGACGATCACCAACGATGGTGTGACCATCGCGCGTGAGATCGAGGTGGAGGACGTCTTCGAGAACCAGGGTGCCCAGCTGCTGCGTGAGGTCGCGACCGCCACCAACGATGTGGCGGGTGATGGCACCACGACGGCGACGGTGCTGGCGCAGGCGATCGTGCGTGAGGGCCTGAAGAACGTCGCCGCGGGCGCCAACCCGATGGGGTTGAAGCGCGGCATCGAGGCCGCCGTGGATGTGGTCGTGGCCCAGATCGCGAAGCAGGCGAAGGAGGTGTCGGGCAAGGAGGACATCGCCCGCGTGGCCGCCATCTCCAGCCGTGACCGCGCGATCGGCGACGTGATCGCGGACGCGATCGAGAAGGTCGGCAAGGATGGTGTGGTGAACGTGGAGGAGGGCCAGACCTTTGGGATGGACCTCGAGTTCACCGAGGGGATGCAGTTCGACCGGGGTTACATGTCGCCGTACATGGTCACCGATCAGGACCGCATGGAGGCGGTGTTGGATGAGCCGTTCCTGTTGATCCATGGCGGCAAGATCAGCAGCGTGCAGGACATCCTGCCGCTGTTGGAGCAGGTGATCGGTCAGGGTCGGCCGCTGTTGATCATCGCCGAGGACGTCGAGGGTGAGGCGTTGGCGACGCTGATCGTGAACAAGCTGCGTGGCACCTTCACCGGCATCGCGGTGAAGGCCCCGGGCTTTGGGGATCGGCGCAAGCGGATGCTTGAGGACATCGCGATCCTCACCGGCGGCGAGGTGATCTCCGAGGAGATGGGCCTCAAGCTGGCGAGCGCGCAGGTGTCGCAGCTCGGGCGCGCCCGCAAGATCGTGATCGGCAAGGACGTCACCACCATCATCGATGGGGCGGGTGACACGGAGGAGATCAAGGGCCGGATCAAGCAGATCAAGTCGGAGATCGAGACGACCGACTCGGACTTCGATCGCGAGAAGCTGCAGGAGCGCCTGGCCAAGCTCGCCGGTGGCGTGGCGGTGGTGAAGGTGGGCGCGGCGACCGAGACGGAGATGAAGGAGCGCAAGCACCGGGTGGAGGACGCCCTGCAGGCGACCCGCGCCGCCTTGGAGGAGGGGATCGTCCCCGGCGGGGGCGTGGTGCTGATCAACAGCATCTCCAGCCTCGACAGCCTCAAGCTGACGGGGGATGAGGCGACGGGCGCGTCGATCGTGCGTCGCGCCTTGGAGGAGCCGCTGCGTCAGCTCGCCGAGAACGCCGGCCTTGAGGGGTCGGTGGTCGTGGGTGAGGTGAAGGGCAAGAAGGCGGGGATCGGCCTGAACGTCGACACCGGGGAGTACGTGGACCTGGTGAAGGCGGGGATCATCGACCCGGCGATGGTGACCCGCTCGGCGCTGCAGAACGCCGCGTCGATCGCCAAGAACATCATCACCACCGAGGCCGTCGTCGCCGACAAGCCCGAGGAGGGCGGCGGCGGTGGCGGGATGCCCGACATGGGCGGCATGGGCGGCATGATGTAATTCTCCGGTCCCAGACCGGACGCAGCACCCGGAGGGGCCCCGCACGGGGCCCCTCCGCTCGTTCACCGGGGGGCCGGAGTGGAGGTGGAGCAGGGGCTGGGTCGCCGCAGCCGGGCCGTGGTCTTCTGGACCGCGACCGGGCTCATCGGCCTGGACACCCTGCTGTTCACGATGGTGGCTCCGGCGCTGCCGGTGTTCGCGGAGCGCGAGGGCTTCTCGGACACCGTCGCCGCGCTGATCTTCGCGGCGTACCCCGTGGCCCAGCTCGCCACGGGCATCGGCTCGGCGGGCCTGGTGGAACGGGTCGGGCGGCGGCCGCTGCTGATCGCCGCCCCCTGCGCCCTGGCGCTGGCGACGCTCATGTTCGCCCTGGCCGGCGACCCGGCGGCGTTGGCCCTCGCGCGGTTCGCCCAGGGCGCCGCGGCGGGGGTGGTGTGGACCGCCGGCCTCGCCGCGATCTCGGACGTCTACCCCTCGGACCAGCTCGGGTTCCGCCTGGGGCTGGCCGAGACGGCGGGCGGGGCCATCGGCCTGGCGGGACCGCTGGCGGGCGGCGCGATGGTCGACGCCTTCGGCACCACGACCACCTTCGCCATCGCCGCGGCGCTGCCGCTCCTGGCCGTCGTCCCGACCCTGTTCGTGCCCGAGACGCGCCGCCCCCGGGACCCTGCGGAGGAGCGGATCGGGGTGGTCGCGGCGCTGCGGCGCGTGTCCGGGCTGCCGCGGGCCCGCGTGGCGATCGTCTCGCTGGTGGTCCTCGCCGCGGTGCTCGCGCTGCTGGAGCCGCTGCTGCCGCTGGACCTGGACGAGCGCCTGGGCCTGTCGCCGCTGGCGATCGGCATCGTCTTCGCGGCCGGCGACATCGCGTACTTCGTGAGCATCGCGCCGGCGGGCCGCTGGTCGGACCGCCACGGCCGGCGCCTGCCGACCCTGGCCGGCGGCCTGATGGTCGCCGTCTTCCTGCCGTTCACCGCGATCGGCCCGGCCTGGTTCGTCGCCCTCGCGTTCGTGGGGGTCGGCGCGGGCCTGGCGGCGCTGGGCGCGTCGAGCGGCGCCCTGATGGTCGAGTCGGTGGACCAGGCGGGCATGGCCGGCCGCTACGGGCTGAGCGCCGCCCTGCTGACGTCGGTGTTCTCGGCCGGCTACGTGCTCGGTCCGCTGCTCGGCGCGGCGGCCAGCGCGTTGATGTCGTACACGGCGACCGTGATCCTCGCGGCCGCCCTCTGCCTGATGGCCACGGCGTGGATCGCGCGCACCCTCCCGCGCGAGCAGGTCGCGGGCCGGGCTTTGGCCCGTGGGCCAAAGGGGAAGGGTCAGCCACGCTGATACCGTCGCCATCGGAACGAGCGAGAGGTGCCGCCCGGTGGTCCCCCTGTTCACCGATTACGAGACCGACGGCTACTTCGACGAGATGTTCGAGGAGCCGGACCGGCCGCGCCAGTCCTACGAGCGCCTCTTCAGCGGGCTGAAGTCCCTGCGCCCCAGCACCTTCGCCGAGCGCAGCGCGATGGTGGACAAGGCGTACCTCACCCAGGGCATCACGTTCGCCCACGGCGGGCGGGAGCAGCCGTTCCCGTTCGACCTGCTGCCGCGGCTCATCCCCAGCGACGAGTGGGAGCACCTCGAGACGGGCCTGGCCCAGCGGGTCGTGGCCCTCGACCGCTTCATCGGCGACATCTACGGCGAGCGCCGGGCGATCGCCGACGGGATCGTCCCCAACGCGCTCGTCTCCACCTGCGAGGGCTACGTCCGCCAGATGGTGGGCGTGCGGCCGCCGCTCGGGCGCTACGTCCACGTGGCGGGCATCGACCTGGTGCGCGACGACCACGGCATCTGGCGGGTGCTGGAGGACAACCTCCGCTGCCCCTCCGGGATGTCGTACGTCGTCCAGAACCGGGCGTTCATGCGCCGCGCGTTCCCCGAGGCGTTCGCCGACCACCACGTCGAGCCGGTGGGCCATGCCCCGTTCCTCCTGCTGTCGGCGCTGATGGCCGCCGCGCCCGAGGGGGCCGACTCGCCGCGCGTCGTGGTGCTCACCCCCGGGCCCGCGAACGCCGCGTACTACGAGCACGCGTTCCTGGCGCAGCAGATGGGCGTGCCGCTGGTGGAGGGCCGCGACCTGGTCGTCCGCGACCGGCGCGTCTACGTGCGCACCACCGCCGGCCGCGAGCGCGTGGACGTCATCTACCGGCGCATCGACGACGGCTTCCTCGACCCGGCCAGCCTGCGCTCCGACTCGCTGCTGGGCGTCGCCGGCCTCATGCAGTCCGTCCGCGAGAACCGGGTGACCGTCTGCAACGCGCTCGGCACCGGCGTCGCCGACGACAAGGCCGTCTACGCGTACGTCCCGGACCTGATCCGGTACTACCTCGAGGAGGAGCCGATCCTCGAGCAGGTGCCCACCTTCCTCCTTGAGCGCGACGACGAGCGCGCGTACGTGCTCGACAACCTCGACAAGCTGGTGGTGAAGGCGGTCAACGGCGCCGGCGGCTACGGGATGCTGATCGGCCCCCACGCCACCCCCGGCGAGCGCCAGGCGTTCGCGCGTCGCGTGAGCGACAACCCGCGCGGCTACGTGGCCCAGGAGACGATCCGGCTGTCGCGGGCCCCCGTGCTGGTGGGCGACCGCTTCCAGGCGCGCCACGTCGACCTGCGGCCCTTCATCCTCTACGGCGAGCGGCCGGTGGTGGTCCCCGGCGGCCTCACGCGGGTCGCGCTCCGCGACGGATCCCTCGTGGTCAACTCGTCGCAGGGCGGCGGCTCCAAGGACACCTGGGTCCTCTCCCGGTGAGGAAGTGCCCCGCGCCGGCGACAACGTGGTGATTCCCGGCTGCATCCCATCGCCGGGCTGCGTCCTCGGGCGGGCCAAGAGAACCACTCTTGGCCCGCATCTGCGTCCTTGCCCGGCGGGGGATTCGCTCGGGAATCCCGTACGAGCCACCGCCGCGGGGCACTAGCGCGTGCTCGCCCGCGTCGCACAGACGCTCTACGCGATCGCCCGCGACCTCGAGCGCGCCGAGAGCGTCGCGCGCCTCCTCGAGCTCGGCCAGGCCGCCGCCCTGGAGGGCAGCTCGGCCAACGGCGCCGGCGAGCGGATGGTGTGGGAGCCCCTCGTCCGGATCACCGGCGACTACGAGGCCTTCCTCGCCACCCACCGGCGCGCCGACGCCCGCAGCGTCCCCTGGTACATGACCTTCGGCCGCGACAACCCGTACAGCGTCATCGCGTGCATCAACCGCGCCCGCGAGAACGCGCGGTCGGTGCGCGACCGGCTGCCCACCGAGGTGTGGGAGGGCGTCAACGACGCCTGGCTGGAGCTCATCGAGTGGCCGCCGGAGCGGATCACCCGCGACGGCGTGTACCCCTTCTGCCAGGGGATCCGGCGCTCGGCGTACCTCATCCACGGCCTGATCGTCCAGACGATGCGCCGGGACGAGGCGTGGCAGTTCATGCGGCTCGGCCGCTACCTGGAGCGCGCGGAGCGCTCGATCCGGCTGGTGCAGGCGCGCCACGGGGCGAGCGACGAGGGGGTGCTCGACCTCCACAGCTGGCGGGCCCTGCTGGGCGACGCGGCCGCCCACGAGGCGTACCTGCAGGTGGACGCGGCGGCCCTGTCGCCCGAGTCGATCGCCCGCTTCCTGATGCTCGACGCGCGCTTCCCGCGCTCCGTGGCGTTCTGCCTCGGCGAGGTGGAGGACGCGATCCTGGACCTGATCTCGATGGACGCGATGGCCCCGAACCCCGCGCCGCTCGTCCTGTCGCGCACCGCGCGCGACATGGTCGACGGCGCGGCGCGCCGCCCGTGGGGCGGCCAGGAGGTGGGCGACCTGCTCGAGCGCCTCCTGGCGCGGTGCACCTCCATCGACGCGGCCCTCGGGGACTCGTGCTTCATCGCCGCCTACGAGCGGACGCCGATCGGACAGCATGCCCAGGCTTCACGCCAAGCACAGAACTGAGATCCGCTACGCCGGCGCGGTCGGCGAGAGCGTCAACGAGATCCGGCTGGTCCCCTCGGACAACGGGCGCCAGCAGGTCGAGTGGAGCCACGTCCGCGTCCAGCCGGGCGCCGAGCTCATGGCCCACCGCGACGCGTACGGGAACGAGGTGCGCTGGTTCCAGCTCACCGAGCCGCACGAGACGCTCGTGGTCGAGGCCGAGGCGATCGTGACCACCCGGCCGGCGAGCCGCGCGACGGGGGGCGGCGACGACCACTTCGCGGGGATCGACGAGCCCGCCTACCGCGACCGCTACGCCGAGTTCCTCTCGACGTCCGACCGCATCCGGTGGACCGAGCCGGTCGACCTGTTCGCGCGGGCCCTGCCCCTCGAGGAGGGGGACGGGGTCCTGGCGTGGGCGTGCGACCTCGAGTCCGAGGTCAACCGGGCGATCGAGTACATGCCGGGCGCCACCCGCGTCGACACCCCCGTGGAGGAGGTCGTCCGGGTGGGCCGCGGCGTCTGCCAGGACATGGCCCACCTGATGCTCGCCGTCGCCCGCCGCCGCGGCGTCGGCGCCCGCTACATCAGCGGCTGGCTCAACCTGCCGGGACGCGAGGAGCCGGGCGAGAGCCACGCGTGGGTGGAGCTCGCCGTCCCCGGCCGCGGCTGGATGGAGTTCGACCCCACCCACCCGTCCCCGGCCCACGAGCACTACGTCCGACTGGCCATGGGCCGCGACTACGCCGACGTCCCGCCGCTGCGCGGCAGCTACCTCGGGCCGGCGACGGAGGCGATGGTGGTGACGGTCGAGGTCCGCCAGCTCCCCTAGGCACTAGCCTTCCCGGGCATGACCACCCGGGCACCCGCCCACCGCATCGCGCCGCCGGTCCGCAGGGACTCGCGGGTGATGCCCCTCGAGCTCTTCTTCGACCTGGTGTTCGTGCTCGCGTTGACCCAGTGCACGGCGCTGATGGCGGACCAGCCGACGTGGGAGGGCCTGGCGAAGGGCGTGCTGGTGCTCGGCGTCCTCTGGTGGGCGTGGGTGGGCTACGCGTGGCTCACCAGCGTGGTGGACCCGGAGGAGTCGCTGGTGCGCTCCACGATGTTCGCCGCGATGGGGGCGCTGCTGATCGTGGCGCTCGCCGTGCCGGAGGCGTTCGGCGACCTGGCGCTGCTGTTCGCGTGCGCGTACGCGTTCGTCCGCATCGCGCACATCGCGCTGTTCGTGATCATCGGCCGCGACGACCCGGCGTTCCTGCGCTCCACCACCGGGCTCGCCATCGGGACGGCGATCGGCTTCTCGCTGCTGGTTGCCGCGTCGTTCGCGGACGGCCTCACCCAGGGGCTGCTGTGGGCCGTCGCGCTGGCCCTCGACGTCGGCGAGCCGTACGTGTTCGGCAGCGAGGGGTGGCGCCTCGAGCCCGGCCACTTCGCCGAGCGGCACGGGCTGTTCGTGATCATCGCCCTGGGCGAGTCGATCGTCGCGATCGGGATCGGCGCGGAGCACGGCATCGACGCCGGCGTCGCGGTCGCGGCGGTGCTGGGGATCGCGATCTCCGCGGGGCTGTGGTGGCTCTACTTCGACGTCGTCGCCCTCGTCGCCGAGCGCCGGCTCCACAACGCGGCCCCGGGGAAGGAGCGCAACGAGATCGCGCGCGACTCCTACTCGTACCTCCACTTCCCGATGATCGCCGGCATCGTGCTGCTCGCCTTCGGGCTGAAGAAGTCCCTGGAGCACGTCGGCGATCCGCTCCACGTGGAGCCGGCGACGGCGCTGCTCGGCGGGATCGCGCTCTACCTGCTCGCCCACGTCGCGTTCCGGTGGCGCAACGTCCACCGCTTCAGCACCCAGCGGCTCGCCGCGGCGATCGTGCTCGTTGCGCTCGTCCCGCTGGCGGTGGAGGTGCCGGCGCTCGCCACCATCGGCATCGCGACCGGGGTCCTCGTCGTCCTGGTCGCGTACGAGACCGTGCGCTTCGCCGAGCTGCGCGAGCGGCTCCGCCACCAAGCGGCCGATCAGGCGGCCTGACGGGCCCCGGGACGCCCAGGGCCGCCATCGCCCCGGTGTGCGTGCGACGGCGGCCCTCCGAAATCCGTCCGCCCCCGTCGCTCCCCGCGTCGTGACGGCGGGGGGAGCGCGAGGGAATATCCGATGTGGTGGTTTTCGGACGGCCCCCACCGGGATCAGCCGGGTGAACCGCCCTTCATCGCCGCATCCAGAGGCGTCACCTCCCTGCGGCCCGCTCGTCCGTGCCGACGAGCGCCCTTCGGCCGCGCATTCGTGGTCCTCGTCCCGAGCGGTCCGCCCGGGAGCCCACGCGCTCCCCGGCTACGCGGGGGACGATGGGACGCGCTCCGCGGATGCGATGACCGCTCCACTCCATGCGGGGCGACCGCCCTCGGCGCAGTGGCGCCGGTGTGCCCAGTCGCGGCCCCGGAGGGCCGACCGTCGAGGCGGTGGGTGCGGTGCTCACCGATGTCTGGTGGCGGTGCATACGGTCCACGGCTCGGTCCGACGCTGTAACGGGAACGGTGACCGGTCCGGACCGGATCGACACCCATTCCCTGGCGCGATGCTTGCACCGCCCCGTGGGGCCCGTCAACCCGTCAGCGGGGGGCTGTCACATCTGGCGGAATTCCCCCCTCTGACGGGTGGTTCGCCCCGCGCATCGGCCGCATGGCGAAAGTCGGCGGGATCGGCTTGGCCACGCGGGTCTGTGCCGATCGCAACGTCCGATGAACGGCCAGTACCACCATTGACGGAAGCCTGGACCGATGGGGAGGTCAGTACTCCCCAGAGGGGAGGCGACCGAGCGTGCCGGCCTGGCGGAGACTCCGCCCCCGAGGGATAAAGAAAAGACCCCGAGAACAGACCCCGAGAACCGCGGCGGGCCGCCCCCCCTTGCAAAGAGTGCGGCCCGCCTGCACCGGAGCGAACCGATGCCGCGTGACCGTATCACCCCGCTTCGGCGGAGCTATCTCCGGATGGCGGCCGCCCGCGGCCGTCGCCCCCTCCGAGACCGTCCGGAGGGCTGAGCGGTGGGCAGCAACGACATCGCCGCCCGCCCGCCGGACGACACCCTCATCCGGGACGCCGCGGTCCCCGATGTGCGCGCTCGTGGTCCCCGCACCGCGCGCCTCGCGGCGCTCGTCGCGTGGGACGCCGTGGCGCCCATCGCCGTGCTCGCCCTCGCCGTGCAGCTCACCGACTCGCCGACCCGGCTCGGTGCCCGCTTCGGCGGAGTGCCCGTGATCGCCCTCGTCCTGGGCGCCTGCGGGCTGGCGGCCCTCCTCGCCGTCGGCGCGTACGCGGGCGACGCCCGGCCCGGCCGGCTCCTGCAGGGGCTGGCGCTGGCTTCCGGCGCCTGTGCGCTGGTGGCCGCCTACGCGAACGGGCGCGCCGGCTGGGACATCACGGCCGACGCGCTCCTCGTCACCTTCGTCGTGCTGCCCGTCGTCTGGCTGGCCGGCCGCGCGGCCGTGCGCGGCGCCCGGCGCCGCGAGCGCGTCCTGATCGTGGGGTCGGGCTGCGTGGCCGGACGCCTCGCCGGACTCGTTGTCCGCCACCCCGACGCGAACCTGGAGGTGGTCGGCTGCCTCGACGACGATCCCCGTGAGGCGCCGGGCGCGCCCGCATGGCTCGGCGAAATCGCCGACCTGGACCGCGTTCTCGCGGCCGGCGGGGTCGACCGGGTGGTGATCGCGTTCACCCGCCAGCGCGACGAGGAGCTCGCGGGCGTGATCCGCAGCTGCGACGCCCACGACGTCGAGGTCGACGCCGTGCCGCGGCTGTTCGACCTGATGCCCACCACCCTCCGCGGCTACGGGGTCGGCGAGCTCTCGCTGATCCGGCTCGGCGGCGGCAGGCCGGGCTTCGCGGAGCGGGCGGGGAAGCGCGCCTTCGACATCGGCGCGTCGGCGGTCCTGCTCGTGCTGTTCGCCCCGGTGATGGCCGCATGCGCGATCGCGGTCGTCGCCGGTAGCGGCCGCCCGGTCCTCTTCGGCCAGGAGCGCATCGGCCGAGGCGGCCGGCCGTTCCGGATCCTGAAGTTCCGCACGATGGTGTCCGACGCGGACGCGATCGGGCTCGCCCGGATCGCCAAGCTGGCCGAGGGCGAGATGGACATCGCCGACGCGGTCGCCGCGCTCAAGCAGCCGACGGACCCACGGGTGACGCGGGTGGGCGGGTTCCTGCGCCGCACCAGCCTGGACGAGCTGCCACAGCTCTGGAACGTCCTGGTCGGCGACATGAGCATCGTCGGGCCGCGGCCGCTGCGCGACTTCGAGTGCGACGCCCTGGCGGACTGGGAGCTCCGCCGCCAGGGGATGCGGCCCGGGATCACGGGCCTCTGGCAGGTGACCAGCCGCAGCGACGCCGACTGGGCGGAGCGAATGCGGCTCGACTACCGCTACGTGCGCCATTGGTCGCTCGCGAGCGACGCGCGGATCCTCGCGCGGACCGTGGCGGTCGTGATGAGCAGGAAGGGGGCGGTCTAGATGGCGCAACGGAGGCGCCGCCCACGGGCGGCCACGGCGAAGGGCAGGCCACCGGGGCCCCTGGCGCAGGGGCTGCGGCGGCTCTGGTGGCTCCCGCTGGGAGCCGTCGTCGTGTGCGGGGTCCTTGGCTACGCCCGCGGGGTCATGCAGACCGCCGAGTACAGCTCGACCGCGCAGGTCGTGGTGAAGGGCTTCGACAACCTCTCGACGCAGCTCGACTCGAGCGGCGCGGCGATCCAGGACCCGAACAAGACCGTCGCGACGCTGCGGCGGCTCGTGAAGGTTGACGAGATCGTCGACAACGTCGCGCGCGACGTCGGCCTGCCCGCCTCCGCGGCCCGGGAAATCCGGGACCGGACGACCGTCGAGACGCAGGTCGACTCCGACCTGATCGGCATCGCCGTCACCTGGCCCGACCGCGAGCTCAGCGAGCGGATCACCCAGGCCAGCGCCGAGGAGTTCGTGCGCTATCGCGCCCGCCTCGATACGGCCCCGCTGCTCGCCGCCCAGCGCGACATCCGGGCGCGGATCGACGCCCTCGGCGGGTCGGACGCCAACCCCCTGGTGCAGCAGCTGCTGAACGCGGAGATCGACCTGCGCACGCGGATCGCGATCGGGAGCCACAACTCCGAGGTGGCGAGCCGGGCGTCGGAGCCGGAGCAGGTGGCCCCGGCCCCGCTGCGGACGGCGTTGCTGTTCGCGATCGCCGGGCTCGCGGTGAGCCTGTTCGCCGTCGCGGCCCTCCAGGCCGCCGACAACCGGGTGCGTACGGAGGGCGAGGCCGCGAAGGCGCTCGGCACGTCCGCGCTCGCCACCGTCCCGCGGCCCCGGGCGCCCGCCGCCCGGGAGGCGCTGGTGATGATCGACGACCCGGGGGCGGCCGCCGCGGACCCCTACCGGGTCCTGGCCACCAACATGCGCCTCAACGGGGCCGGCCGCGAGCGGCGCACGATCATGATTGCGCCGGTCACGCCCGATCGGGCCGCGGCGACGCTGGCCGCGAACGTGGCCGCGGCCTCCGCCCGGGCCGGCCGCCTGGTGGTCCTCTGCGACCTCGACCTCCGGCGTCCCCAGCTCGGCGGGCATCTTCGGGCTCGAGCACGCGCTCGGGGCCGGTGACGTGCTGAGCGGCGAGGCGACGATCGACGACGCCCTGCACCCGATCTCCGTGGGCGACGAGGGCCGGGTCCGGCCCCGGAAGGCCCGCCGCCGCAACGCCGACGAGAGCGAGCACGTGGTGGGCCGCACCAGCGGCCTGTGGGTGATGCCGGTCGGCGACGTCCTCGGCACCCCCGCCGACCTGGCGGGGTCCGTGGCGATGGGCGACCTGGTGGCGGAGCTGCGCGGGCGCTTCGAGATGGTGCTGCTGCAGGTGCCGCCGTGGACGGTGGCGGGCGACGCCCTGGCGATCGGCCAGCACGTTCAACGCGGTCCTCCCCGTCGTGGCGTCCGGCGTGTCGCGGCGGTCGCTCGCCGCGATGCGCCGCGGGCTCCAGCAGCTCCGCGTGCACGTGCTCGGGATGGCGTACCACGAGGCCGGCGGCGCCGGCTCCGCGGAGGCCGCCTACGGGCCGGACGCCGCGGCGGACCCCGAGCCGGAGAACGCGCGGCCGGCGACGGCGCCCGGGCGCCGACTCTCGAGCATCCGCGGGTGGGGCCGCGGGTGATCGACGCCGGCCCACGCGGCTCCGCGGCAGCGCTCGCGGGCTCGGCGGCGCGGCGTCCCGCGCCGCCGTGGACCCGCACCGCCGCCGCAGGGGCCGCCGCGGCCGTCCTGTTCGTGGTGCTCGCGTCACAGCCGCGCCCGCTCGTCCTGATGGGCGGGGCGGTCGCCGCGACCGCGCTGGCGGGCATCGCCTTCGAGTGGAGCCGGGGCCGGATCATCTCGTTCGACGTCATGGTCTACGCGTTCTGCGGCCTGACGTTCGGCACCCGGCCGCTGTTCCTGGCCGCGCACGCCGACGAGCTCGGTTCGTGGGACCCCGCGCACACCGCCCAGCAGTACCTGGGCAACTTCCGCGCCCAGGAGATCGTCGAGTTCCTCTCCGGGCGGTACCCCGGCGACGTCGGCGCGCTGCTCGTGAGCGCGGAAACCATCGGCGTGGTCTTCCTGGCGTGCTTCCTGGCCGGCCGGGTGGCCGGCGCCCGGCTCCGGCCGGTTGCGCCCGGCGCGCGGCTGTTCCCCCGCGCCCCGGACGCCGCGCAGCTGACCGTCCTCGTCACGGGGCTGGTCGTGGTCGGGCTCGCCGGCCAGGCGTACGTGATCTCGTCGGTCGGCGGCATCGGCCAGGCCCTCGCCAACCTCGAGACGCAGCTGACCCTGCGCCAGTCCTTCGCCGGCTTCGTCCTGGCGAACTGCGCCATCGTGGCCTGCCTGCTGTGGGCCGCGTTCGGCCGCCTCCGCGGCGCCGCCGGGCTCGCCTTCGCGGCGCTGCTGACCGAGACCGTCGTCTTCGCCGCCATCACCGGCTCCCGCACACGGACCTTCCTGCCTGTCATGGCCGTGGGGATCGTGATCCACCTCTGCCGGCGGCGCTTCCGCGTGCGTGAGGCGCTGGCGGCGCTCCTGGTGGCCGCGGCCTTCGCCGGGATGATGCTGACCCTCCGCCAGGTGTCGTCCGACCGGCCGCTGAGCGAGGCGGTCGCGTCCGGCCTGTCGAACGGCGCGAGCCTCCAGGTGATCGCGAACGATCACGCGACGTTCGACGCGCTGGTGATGATGGACGCGCTCGTCCCGGAGCAGATCGGCCACCAGGACGGCCGGCGCATGGCGGCCGGGTTCGCGGCGGTGCTGCCGGGCGCCGTCTACCCGCACAAGCCCGAGGCGGGCGACGTCTGGCTCCGCCGGGAGCTCTGGGGCGAGGCCCGCCAGGCGGGCCGGCCGTACACGCTCCCCGGCGAGCTGTGGCTCGACTTCGCCTGGCCGGGCCTCGTGATCGGCGGGATCGGTCTCGGACTGCTCTGCGCCCGGTTCCGCCAGACGGACGCCTTCGTCCTGCCGGGGCAGGCGCTGCTCGCCGCGGCCGCCGGCGTGGTGCTGTGGGAGCTGATCGGCGGGACCTGGTCCGCCGGCACCGCCGCCGCCGTCGAATACGGCGCGCCGCTGGCGCTCGCCGCCGTCGTCGCCCGCCGGACGGCGGACGGTCCGTGACCGTCGCCCGCCTGAGGATGCGGGGCCCGGCCGCCGTGCTGGGCTCCCGGCTGTTCGGGAAGGCGCTCAGCTTCGCCTTCATCGTCGTGCTGGTTCGCAGCGTCGGCGAGGAGGACGTCGCCGCCTACTCGTACCTCGTCGCGCTCGCGCTGACGTTCTCGCTCCTGTCCGACACCGGGGTCGCCGTGATCGCCGGCCGCGACGTCGCACGCGGCGACGTGGGGCTCGCCGCGGCCTACCGCGCCGGGCTCCCGGCGGTCCTCGCGGGATGCGCGATCGGCGCGTTCGCGGTGGCGGCGTTCGGGCTGCTCGACTCGGGGCCGGGCAGCGGGGGCGCCGCGCTGGCCATGGCCGCCGTGTTCGTGGCCGTGAACGGCGTCTTCAACTTCCAGTGCGACCTGCTCCGGGGCGACGGCCGGCTGGGGCTCGAGGCGGGGCTCCAGACGATCGGCGGGACGTTGTTCGTGGTGGTGGGCACCGCGGTGGTGCTCGCCGGCGGCGGCCTCGCGATCCTCATGACCGCCTTCGCGCTGAAGGAGGCGGGCATGGTCGTGCTGACGCAGCGATTCCTGCCGTGGCCCCTCCGGTCGTCCTCTGCTCCCGGGCTGGCCTGGCGCCTGCTGCGCGCCGGTCTCCTGGTGAGCCTCGCCACGACGTGCCTCGCCATCGTGCTGCGCGCGACGCTCGTCGTGCTCTCGAACGTGGCCGACGTCGCCGAGTCCGCCCACTACGCCGTCGCCTACCGCTTCGCGGAGATCGCGTTCATGGTGGCCCAGGTCCTCGGGATCGCCCTGCTCCCGGCGCTCAGCGCCCGCTTCGCCGCCGACCGGCGGGAGGGCCGCCGCTTCGCCCTGCGCCTTGTGGCGGTCGTCGGCGGCGCCCTGCTGCTCGTCACGCCCCTGCTGGTGTGGGCCACCCCGCCCGTCCTGACCGCCGTCTTCGGCCAGGAGTACGCCGGCGCGGGCGAGGCCGCGCGCGTTCTCGTCGGGATGCTGCCGGTCCTGATGGCGCTGATGCTCGCGTGGAACGCGCTCATCGCCGACCGGCGCGAGCGGCCGCTCGTGATCGCCGGACTGGCGGGCGTCGCCGCCATGACTGCGGGCGCCGTCTGGATCTCCCACCATCCGACCGGCCTCGCCGCCGCGGAGGCTGCGACGGCCTCGTTCGTCACGATGGCCGTCGTCTGCCTCGGTGCGCTCGCGCTGACCGCGCGCGAGCCCGCCCCGGCAGCCGGCCGCCCGCGCCGTGAGCCTGGGGAGGGCCGCATGACCGCGCGCACCGTCCTCCTGGCCATGCATGACAGCGCCCCCGGCGGCGCCGGGCGTGGCGGCGCTGCGGGCCGCCGCGCACCTGCCCGAGCAGGGCTGGCAGCCCGCATTCTGGTTCCCGGGCCCGGGGCGCGGGCCCGCCATGGCCGAGGAGCTCGGCGCGCGGGTTGACCAGCTCGAGCGGCCCATCCGCTACTCCCTCCGCGGCATGCGCGAGGCCCCCGGCATCGCGCGCCGCGCCGCCGCCACCCCGGCCTACCTCCGGGCCGTGACGGCGCACCTGCGCGCCCACCGGCCGGACGTGCTCCACGCCAACTCGCTCTACGCCCTGCCCGAGGCGTCGTGCGCGAGGCGGCTCGGGATCCCCGTGGTGCTCCACGTCCACGAGATCCTGGGCGACCGGCCGAAGGACCGCGCGATCCTGCGCTGGGCGTCCACCGTCGCCGACCGCGCGGTGGCGGTGTCGGAGGCGTGCGCCGCGCCGCTGCGCCGGCCGGGCGCCCCACCGGTGACGGTGATCCCGAACGGGGTGCCCGACACCGTGGCGGGGCTCGCGCCCGCGCCTGGGGGCCCGGTCATCGGCACCGTCGGGGTCGTCTCGCCGCGGAAGGGCACCGACCTCTTCCTGCTGATGGCGGAGCACGTCGCGCGGTACCGGCCGGACGCCCGCTTCGTGGTGCTGGGGCCGGACGCCGAGGGGCGCGACGCCCCGTTCGCCGCGGAGGTCCATCGGCGCGTGGCCGCCATGGCCGGCCGGCCGGCGGTCGAGGTGCGGCCGAGCGCCGACGTGATCCGCGAGATGCGCGGCTGGACGGCGTTCGTCATGCCCGCCCGTCTGGACCCGTTCCCGCTCGCCGTCCTCGAGGCGATGTCGCTGGGCCTGCCCGTGGTCGCCGCCCGCGTGGGCGGCATCCCCGAGCAGGTCGAGGACGGCCGCAGCGGCGTCCTGGTCCCGCCGGGTGACGCGGGCGCCCTCGCCCGCGCCGTCCTCGCGGTGACCGAGGACGAGGAGGTCCGCGACCGGCTCGGCGCCGCCGCCCTGGCGCGCGTGGCCGAGCGGTTCGGGCTGGACCGGCAGGGGGCCGCGGCGCTCGCGCGCGTCTACGACGCAGCGGCCGGCGTCAGGACCACCCGCGCGATCGGGAGGGCGTCATGACCACCCAGATGCACCGCACGGCTGCCGCTCCGGCAGCGCCCACGCTCCCGCAGGGCCGCCACGGGCTCCGGGTGCTCCAGGTCTGCGCGCGTCCTCGATCGACGGCGGCGCGGCCCAGCACGTCCTGGATCTGTCGGCCGGGCTCGCCGACCGCGGCTGGTCAGTCCACCTCTGCTGCCCGCCCGGGTGGCTGCCGGACGCCGCCGGGGACGTCGTGGACGAGGTCCACATCGCGCCGTTCGTCCGCCAGCCGAACCCGGTGGCCGATGCCCGCGTCCTCCGGACCGTCGCCGGCCTGATCCGCCGGCTGCGGCCCGACCTGATCCACGCGCACTCCAGCAAGGCCGGCGTCCTCGCCCGCACGGCCGCGCGCCGCCACGGAGACCCCGGCGGTCTTCACGCCGCACGCCTGGTCGTTCCTCGCGGCCTCGACCGATGCCGAGCGGGCCGTCTGGACCCGGACGGAGCGGATGATGGCCGGGTTCGGGGCGGGGCATCGTCTGCGTGTCGGAGCACGAGCGGCGGCTCGGCATCGAGGCGGGCGTCCTCACGCACACCGGCGGCGTCGTGATCCCGAACGCGGTGCGGATGCCCGAGGAGGAGCCCAGCCCGCAGCGGGTGGCGCCGGTCATCGGCACGCTCGCACGCCTGTCGCGCCAGAAGGGCCTGGACGTGCTGCTCGACGCCATGGCCCTCCTCGTCCGCGAGCGGCCGGACGCGCGGTTGTCGATCGCCGGCGGCGGACCGCTCGAGGTCGAGCTGCGCATGCACGCGCGCCGGCTCGGCCTGGACGGGCACGTCCGCTTCGAGGGCTGGGTCCCCGACGGGCGCGCCCTGCTGGCCGACTGGGACGTGTTCGTCCTCCCGTCGCGCTGGGAGGGCATGCCGCTCGCCCTCCTCGAGGCCCGCGCCGCCGGCCTGCCGTCCGTCGCGACCGACGTCGGCGGGGCGCGGGAGATCATCCGCGACGGAGAGGACGGCTGGGTGGTGCCGACCGAGGACCCGGCGTCGCTGGCGGCGGCGCTGCTCGACCTGGCGGACGACCCGGCCCGCCGGGCGGAGTGGGGCGCGCGTGCCCGCCGCCGCGCCGCGGGCGAGCACGGCCTCGACGAGATGGTGCGTCGCACGGAGCTCCACTACCTGGAGCAGGTCGTGTTCGCGGAGCGCCATGCCTGAGCGCCGCCGCATCCTGGTGATGGACCTGCACCGCTCGTACCTCGGGGCCCAGCGGGTGCTGGTCTACGCCCTCGCAGGGGCGCCCGAGCGCCATGAGGTGGTCGCCCTCACGGCGGGCGAGCCGCGGCTTGCGGCCGAGCTCCGGGCGCTCGGCATCCGGGAGGTGCCCCTCCCGATGCCGGACGCCATGACGCCAGCGCCTGGGCCCCACGGCCGGCCGGACGTTCGACGCGGCAGGCACGTACACGGTCTCCGAGCGGGTCGAGGACAACCTCGGCGCGCCCACCGTCGCGACGCGGACGGTCACGGTCACGATCCGCCGGGGCCGCCGACCATCATCCCGGCCGGCAACCTCACCACGAACCCGTCCTTCGAGACCGACCTCGCCGGCTGGGGCGCCTACCAGGGCACCATCGCGCGGGCGGCGGACGCGGCCGCGCCGGACGGCGGCTTCATCGTCCGCGTGACGCGGACCGCCGGCACGTTCTTCGACATCGACGACGCGCCGGACACCGTGCAGAACTCCTCGTCGCGGGCCGCACCTATCAGGGGACGGCCTACGTGCGCGGCGGGGAACGCCCAGACGGTCGGCAGGACCGCGTTCATCCGGGTGCGCGAGCAGTCCGCCACGGGCGACCTGCTCGGGGAGTTCACCGGGACCGTGACGCTGACGGCCACGTTCCAGCCGGTGAACGTGTTCAGCCCTGCCGGACGGCGCCGCCTTCGCCCGGCTCACGCGCGGCGCGGGCACGTTCATCGCGCTCGACGACGCGCCCGACACCGTCGCCTCGGCGACCCTCGGGAGCACGTACCAGGCGACGGCGTACCTGCGGGCCGGGAGCGCCTCGGCGGTCGGCAAGACGGCCGTCCTGCGGATCCGCGAGGTGACGCAGACGGGTGAGCTCGTGAGCGAGTTCACCGGCCAGCTCACCCTGACCAACGCGTTCCAGCCGGTGAGCGTGTTCAGCACGACCCGGCAGGCCGGCGACCGCATCGAGGTGTACGCGGGCCTCCTGGCCGCGGGCGGGCGACGCGCTCGACCTCGACGCCGTGTCGCTCGTCGCCACCGGCGGCGGGGCGGGCTACAACCAGCCCCCGAACCCGGACTTCACGATCACCCCCGCGGCCCCGGCCGTCGGCGCGGCGGTGACGTTCACCGACACGTCCACGGACCAGGACGGCGTCATCACCGGCAGGGGGTGGGACCTGAACGGCGACGGCGCCTACGACGACGGCACCGGGCCGAGCGTCCAGCGCACCTTCGCCGCCGCCGGCACCTACATCGTCCGCGAGCAGGTCGCGGACGACCGGGGCGCGACCTCCGTGGTGGCAAGACCGTCACGGTGACCGCGGGTGGCCAGACCGGCGTGATCCCGGCCGGCAACATCACCACCAACCCGTCGTTCGAGGCGGACACGGCCGGCTGGGGGACGTACCAGTTGACCCTCGCCCGGGTGACCGGGACGGGCCTGCCGGACGGGGCGTGGTTCGCCCGCCTCACCCAGACCGCCGGCACGTTCTTCGCCTTGGACAACGTGCCGAACACGGTCGCCACCGCGGCGGCCAACAGCACCTACCAGGCGCGCGCCTACCTGCGGGCGGGCAGCGCGTCGGCGGTCGGCAAGGTGGCGGTCCTGCGGGTCCGCGAGCAGTCGCCCGCCGGCGAGCTCGTGAGCGAGTACTCCGGCCAGGTGACCCTCACCAACGCCTTCCAGGCGGTGACGGTCCTCAGCACGACGCGGGTCGGCGGCGACAACCTCGACATCACGATCGGGGTGCTCAACGCCGCGACGGGCGACGCGCTCGACGTGGACGCCGTCTCGATGATCGCGACCGCTGGCGGGGCGGGCTACGACAAGCCGCCGGCCCCGTCCTTCACGGTCACGCCGGCGGCACCCGTCGTCGGCCAGGCCGTGACGTTCACCGACACCTCCACCGACCCGGACGGCGCGATCGCCGGGCGCGGGTGGGACCTGAACGGCGACGGGGCGTTCGACGACGGCACGGCGGCCAGCGTGCAGCGCACGTTCACCGCCGCCGGCACGTTCACCGTCCGCGAGCAGGTGGCCGACGGCCAGGGCGCGACCTCGGTCGCCGTCCAGCAGGTGACCGTCACCACCGCGCCCGCCCAGCAGCCGATCCCGGCGGGCAACCTCACCACGAACCCGTCGTTCGAGGCGAACCTGACCGGGTGGACCGGGGTCGCGTCATCGCTCTCGCGCGAGGCCGTCTCCGGAACCCCCAACGGCACCACGGCCGTCCGGGTCGCCCGCGCGAGCGGCACCACGTTCGGCCTGGACGACAACCCCAACACCGTGGCACGCAACATCGTGCGCGCCGGCGACCGGTACACGGCGGCGGCGTGGGTGAAGTCGGCCGTCGCGTCCTCGACCGGCAAGCAGGTCCAGATCCTGATCCGCGAGCGCAACTCGGGCGGCAGCATCGTCCGGACCTCGACCGCGAGCGCGACGCTCACGGCGACGTTCCAGCGGATCCAGGTGACGGCCACGGTCCAGACCGCCAACAACAGCCTCGGACGTGCTCGTCCAGCAGACGGGCGCGGGCGCGGGCAACGCGTTCCACGCGGACCTCGTCTCCGTGGTGAAGGGCTGATCGACGTGTCCACCGCGGAGCGCCGCCCGCGCAGCGCCATCCGCTCCCTCCCCGCTCGGCGGGAGGGGGCGGCCCGCGCCCGGCGCCCCGCGCCGAGACCATCACCACCCACGCCGCGGCGCAGCGGCTCGCCCCGGAGTGGCGGGCCCTGTGGGAGTCGTCTGCCGACCCCAACCCGTTCCTCCAGCCGGAGTGGCTGCTGTCCTGGGCCCGCCTGCACGTCCCGGACGGGCGCCTGCTGCTGATGACGCTCCGGTCCGGGGGCGACCTCGTCGCGATCGCCCCGATGCACGCGAGCCGGCGCGCCGGCGTGCGCACGCTGCTGCCGCTCGGCTGCGGCCCCGGCCACGAGCTGACCGAGGTGCCGGGCATCGTCTGCGCGTCCGGCGAGCGCCGTCGTCTGCTGCCCGCCCTCGTGGCGGCGCTCGCGGGGCAGCCGGACGGCTGGGACTGGGCCAGGATCACCCTCTCGCCAGCCGACGGCTGGCTCGAGCCGGGCTGGCTGCCCGCGGCGCCGCGGCCGGCGAGCGTGCTGCACCACCAGACGCGCGCCTGCGTGACGCTGCCGCTGGCGGCGACGTGGGAGGCGCAGCGCGCGCTCCTGGGCGCAACCTGCGGGAGAGCCTGCGCCGGAGCCGCAACCGGCTCGACGGGGCCGCGCGGTGGTCCATCCGGACGGAGGTCCACGGCCCCGGATGGGCCGCGTCCGTCGCGGAGCTCTGCCGCCTGCACGGCCTGCGAGCCGACATCCCCGGCCGGCCGGCGCACGCCGACTGGAGCGCCGACCCGCAGGTGGCGCACCTGCTGGCCCACGCCGCGGCGCGGCTGCCCGCCGGCGCCCTGGAGATCACCTTCCTCGACGTCGAGGGCGTGCCGGTCGCCGCCCAGGCCCTGCTCCACGGCGGCGGGACGACCTACCTGCTGATGTCCGGCTTCGACCCGGCGTGGTGGTGGCACGGCCCGATGACCGAGCTCGTCGCGACGGTGGCGCGCGCGGCGATCGGCCGCGGCCATCTGCGCCTCAACCTGTCGAGCGGCCCGATCGCGTCGAAGACCCGCTGGTCACGGGAGCTGGAGCTCCACCAGGACTTCGTGCTGGTGGCGCCGCGCACCCGGTCGCGCGCCGCCTTCGCCGGCTACGCGTCCATCGAGGCGCTCCATCGCTTCCACCGCGAGTCGCGGCGGTTCCGCCCGATCCGGGGGCGCCAGGGCCCGGACGCCTAGTGTGAGGTGATCACCTTGTCGATGATGCCGTACTCGGCGGCCTGCTCGCTGCTCAGGAAGTAGTCGCGCTCGGTGTCGGCGCTGACCTTCTCGAGGGACTGGCCCGTGTGCTTGGCGATGATCTCGTCGAGCCGCTTGCGCATGTTGAGCGCCTCGCGGGCGTGGATCTCGATGTCGCTCGACTGGCCGCTGAAGCCGCCGGAGAGCTGGTGGATCATCACCTTCGCGTTCGGCAGCGCGAAGCGCTTGCCGGCGGCGCCGGCCGCGAGCAGCAGCGCGCCCATGCTCATCGCGACCCCGACGCAGATCGTGGCGACGTCGGGCTTGATGAACTGCATCGTGTCGTAGATCGCCATCCCGGCGTAGACCGACCCGCCCGGCGTGTTCACGTAGATCGAGATGTCCTTGTCGGGGTCCTCCGACTCCAGGTGCAGGAGCTGGGCCACGATCAGGTTCGCGATCTGGTCGTCCACCGGCGTGCCGAGGAAGATGATCCGCTCGTTGAGCAGCCGGGAGTAGATGTCGAACGAGCGCTCGCCGCGCGAGGTCTGCTCGACGACCATGGGGATCAGTGGGCTCACCGGCGGGAGACTACGCCTCCAGGGCCGCGATGCGCCCACCGTCGTCCAGGGCGAGGCGGTGCTCCCGGTCGTCCACCGCCCCCCGGGCCGGGTCGATCACCCTGAGCGTCACCACCACGTGGGGCGCCGCGAGCGCGACGCCCCGGAAGCCCGCCCGTCCTGCGGGGACCGTTGCGCGCACCGCGCCGGGGTCGGCGGGCGTTCCGCCGAGGCTCACGCGGGCGCCGGGAGCGAACAGGGCCGCGTAGTCGGCGTCGCAGGTGTTCAGCGCCGCGACGTAGGCCTTGCCGAGCTGGCGGGCCTGGTCGTAGGTGATCACGAGGCGCGCAGCACGAAGACGACGTAGATCAGCAGGACGACCGCGCCCAGGGTGAGGCCCGCGGCGGTCAGGGGGCCCATGGGGCGGCGCGTCGGCGGCGGCCCGTCCGCTGGGCGCGCCTCGCGCCGGGACCGGCGCCGCTCGACCACCACCACGACGACCGCGGCGCCGAGCGTCGCGAGCGACAGGCACCCCAGCGCGCCCAGCCCGGTGACGTACGGCAGCACGCCGAGGAGCACGATCCAGACCGGGAGGAACACCAGCGCGATCCGCCCGACGCGCCGCGTCAGCCGCTCGATCTGGTCCCAGTCGTCGAGCGGCGGCCCCGGCCCCTCAGAACCCGTAGCGCTCCTCCTTCCAGGGGTCTGCGGAGTTCGAGTACCCGAGGCGCTCCCAGAAGCCCGGCTCGTCGTGGTCCAGCACCTCCAGGCCGCGCAGCCACTTCGCGCTCTTCCAGAAGTAGAGGCTCGGCACCAGCAGCCGCAGCGGGCCGCCGTGCTCCGGCTCGAGCTCGCGGTCGTCGAAGCGGTAGGCCAGAAGCACGTCGTCGCGCAGCGCCGTCTCCAGCGGGATGTTGGCGGTGTAGCGCTCCTCGCTGTGGGCCACGACGTGGCTCGCGCCCTCCTGGAGCCCCAGGCTCCGCAGCAGTGGCGCCAGCGCCACGCCCTCCCACACGGTGTCGAGCTTCGTCCACGTGGTGACGCAGTGGATGTCGGAGACCTGGCGGGTGATGTCCTGCGACCGCAGCTCCTCGTACGTCCACCTCAGCGGCCGGTTGACCGCCCCCCAGATGCGGAAGTCCCAGTCGGCGGGGACCTCGCGGTACGGGATCGATCCCGCGTGGAGGACCGGGAAGTCGCGCACCAGGTGCTGGCCGGGGGCGAGCCGCGCGCGCTCCTCGTCGGTGACCCCCCTGCCCCGCCCGAACAGCGCCATGCCCACCACCCCGGATCGTCGTTCCCCGGGCGGATAGTACGCTCAGGCGGCGTTGCGCCACCTCGCCGCCGCACTCGTGCTGCTGATCCTCCTGCTCGCCGGGTGCTCTGACGACGCGGCGTCGTGGCGCCTGCTGCCGCCGGCGCCCCAGGCGCGAACCGAGGTCGCCGGCGCGGCGCTGAACGGCCGCGTCGCGGTGGTCGGCGGGCTCACCGCGGACGGCGCCGTCTCGGCCCGGGTCGACCTGTACGACCCGAAGCGCCGCCGCTGGCTGCGCCTGCCGGACATGCCCGCGCCGCGCCACCATGCGATGGCGGCCTCGCGGGGCGACCGGCTGTACGTGGCCGGTGGGTACGGCGACCCGTTCGCGACGGGGGAGGCCGCCGACACCGCGTGGGTGCTCTACGACCGCCGCTGGCACCCGCTGCCCGTCATGCCCGAGCCGCGCGCCGCGGGCGGCGCGGTGATCGTGCGCAACCGGCTGTACGTGATCGGCGGGGTCGGCCCCGGGCCGCGCCGGCCGCTGGCGACCTCGTCGATGTACCTCGACCTGCGCACGCTGCGCTGGAGCCTGTTCCGGGGGCTCCCCACGCCGCGGGAGCACCTCGGCGTGACGGCGCTCGGCGGGTGGGTGTACGCCATCGGCGGCCGGACCCGCGGGCCGGAGACCAACACCCACGCGGCGGAGGCGTACGACACGGTCCGCCGGGCGTGGGCCACGCTGCCGGACGCGCCCACCCGGCGTGGCGGCAACGGCGCCACCCGCGCCTCCGGGCGGGTGGTGGCGGTGGGTGGCGAGGCGCGCGAGGCCACGATCGCGCCGGTCGACGCCTACGATCCGAAGACCCGGACGTGGCGATCGCTCACGCCGAGCCCGCGCCCGCGCCACGGGTCGGCGGTGGTGGGGATCGGGCGGACCGTCTACCAGGCGCTCGGCGGGCCCGAGCCGGGGCTGACCGTGAGCCCCATCCTCATGGGACTCCGGATCCCGGCGGACTAGGCGGCGGGCGAGGGCAGCAGCCCGGCCAGCAGGTCCATCGTCCCGGGGTCGCGGGCGCCGAGCACGTGGAAGCGCGCGTCCAGGCGGAGGGTCGTCCCCGGCAGGTCGTCCACCGCGGGCAGGCCCACCAGCAGGCCCGCCTCGCGGGCGACGAGCTGGGCGGCGGCGATGTCGATCGACCGGCCGGGGCCCAGCCCGATCATCGCGTCGCAGCGCCCGGCGGCGGCGTGGCACAGCGACAGCGCGAGGGAGCCGAGGGCGCGGATCCGGCCGACCCGTCCGTCCAGCGCCGCGGCCGCGAGGGCCACCCGCTCCGGGTACGCCCCCTCGACCAGCAGCAGCTCCAGCTCGCCCGGCCCGCCGTCGCTGCGGACGGCGGCGCCGTTCACCGACGCGCCGCCGCCGCGCCGCGCGATCCACTCCTCGCCGGTGCCGTGGTCGCGGATCACGCCGAGCGTGACGTCGCGCATGGACGGCCCCTCCGCCAGGGCGATCGAGGTGGCGAACACCGGCAGGCCGCGCTTCGCGTTCAGGCTGCCGTCGATCGGGTCCACCACGATCCAGGGCCCGCCGTCGCCCACCTCGCGCTCGCCGGCCTCCTCGCTGACCAGGCGGAACGGCATGCCGGCGGACTCGAGCACCGCCACCAGGGCGTCCTCGGCGGCGCGGTCGACCAGCATCGTGGTGTCGCCGCCCGCGCCCGCGCCGACCGGCCGGCGCCGCTCCGCCGGGGGCATGTCGCGGACCGCGTCGCCGGCCGCGTCGCAGGCGCGGCGCAGCAGGGGCAGCCAGCGGGCCTCGGCGGTCAATCCGTCAGCGGGTGGAACGCGACGCCGGTGAGGAGCTTCGGGAAGAAGTAGGTCGACTTCTGCGGCATCGTCTCGCCCGCCTCGGAGACGCCCGCGATGTCGGGCTTGGGGATGCCCCGCAGGATCAGGGCGGCGGCGATCGTCCCGTCGGCCACCAGGGCCTGCGCCTCGGCCGCGTCCTTCGTGTACGAGAGCACCTCGTCGTGGGCCAGGGCGGCCTGGTCGGCGCCGAGGTGGGGAACCAGGATCTCGCGCTCGAGCGCCGCGACGTCCAGGCGGGCGGCCGGGGACGTGCCGGGCGGTGCGGGCGGGGCGGTCAGCAGGGCCGTGCCGCCCGTCGTGACCAGGCCGAGGGCGGGAGCGTCCGCCGGCGCGGCGCCCAGGGCGGCCAGGAGCGCGTCGAGGCCGTCCACCGGGGTGGACGTGAACGTGGCGTCGGCGCCCTCCGGCCAGCGGGTCAGCAGCCGGTGGGTGGGGAGCACGACCAGTCCGGGGTCGTCGAGGGCGGTCAAGCCCATCAGCACGCGGTCGTGCGGGCCGTCGCCGGCTCCCGCCGCGCGCAGCTCGTCGCGGTAGGCGAGGGCGGTCTCGTAGCGGTGGTGCCCGTCGGCGATCAGGATCCAGGCGTCCTGCATCGCCTCGGCCACGGCGTCCGCGACGCCGGGATCGTCCACGAGCCAGACCCGGTGGACGGTGCCCTCGACGTCGGTCAGCTCGCCGTCCGGGGGGCCCTGGGGCGCGATCGCCGCCCACGCGCCGCCCTCCGGATCGGGGTAGAGGCCGAATACGGGCGAGATGTTGGTGCGGACCGCCCGGATCAGCCGCAGCCGGTCCTCCTTGGGGCCGGCGTGGGTGCGCTCGTGGGGCCGCACGACGCGCGCCTCGTAGGGCTCGAGGCCGACCGCGGCGAGGATGGTGCGCCGCTCGCGCTCCACGCCGTCCTCGAGCGTGAACGTCTGGGTCCACGCGACGAGCACCGGGTCGGTGCGTTGCAGGACCCCGTCCCCGATCCACGAGGCGATGCGCCCCGCCACCTCGTCGTACGCGATCTCGGGGAGCTCGAGCCGGACCGCGTTGTACGGGCTGGCCGCCAGATACACCCGCCGCTCCTCGGGCGAGATGACGTCGTAGGGCGGCGACACCAGGTCGCCGAGCGGTCCCGCGGCCGGGGCGTACCGCAGGGCGCGGAAGGGTCGGACGTCGGCCACGAGGGGCCACGCTACCAACCCGGTGGGCCGTCGTGGGCGTCCGGGGCCGGGGGTACCATGTGGCGTCCCGTGGCGGACGATCTCACCCCCGAGCAGCGCGCGGCCGTCACCCATCCCGGCGGGCCCGCGATCGTGCTCGCCGGCGCCGGCGCCGGCAAGACGCGCGTCCTGTGCCGCCGGCTCGCGTGGCTGGTGGAGGGCGGCGCCGACCCGTCCGAGGTGCTCGCGCTCACGTTCACCCGCGAGGCGGCCGTCGAGCTGCGCGACCGGGCCGAGGAGCTGCTCGGGAGCTCGCACGAGACGCTCCGCGTCACCACGTTCCACTCCTACGCGCAGGAGCTCACCCGGATCCACGGGGTGGAGCGGGGCCTGCTGCCGCCCGTGTCGGTCGCGCGGCAGGAGGACCGGATGCTCATGCTGCTCGACCGGCTCGACGAGCTGGACCTCCGCATCCACGACCTCCGCGGCGACGTCGCCCGGCTCGTCGAGGACCTGGTCAAGCGGATCGACGCGTGCCGCGACCAGCTCGTGCCCGCCGACGCGTACCGGGGCTGGGCCGAGGCGGCGGTGGCGAACGCGGCGTCGGGCGGCGCGGCGCACAAGGCGCGGCGCGAGCTGGAGTTCGCGCGGGTCTACGAGGCCCACGACCGGTGGCTGGCGGAGGCGGGGCTCGAGGACTTCGGCCTTTCCATCGTCCGCGCCCTCGAGCTCCTCCGGGCGCATCCCGACCGCCGCGAGGCCGCCCGGGCGGCCGCCCGCCACGTCCTGGTCGACGAGTTCCAGGACACCAACCACGCCCAGGCCGAGCTGCTGTACGCCGTCGCGGCCGAGGGCCTGAGCCTGATGGTGGTCGGCGACGACGACCAGGGCATCTACCGCTTCCGCGGCGCCTCGGCGAAGAACATCGTCGACTTCCGTCGCCGCTTCCCCGAGGCGGCGGAGCTGCGGCTGGAGATCAACCACCGCTCGGGTCAGCACGTGCTGGACGCGGCGGCGGCGGTGGTCGAGCCGATCGCCGACCGGGCGGCCAAGCGCAGCGTGGCGCTGCCCGGCGCGTCCGGCCCGCCGGTGCGGTTCTGGCGCGCCCCCGACCCCGACGGGCAGGCGCGCGAGGTGGTCGAGCGGATCGTCGCGCTGGCGGGGCAGGGGGTGCCGCTGGAGGAGCAGGCGGTGCTCATGCGCGCCGTGCGGCTCGAGGCGCGGCCGGTCGTCGAGGCGCTGGAGCGGGCCGGCGTGCCGCACCAGGTGCGCGGCGGCATCGGCCTGTTCGAGCGGCGGGAGGTGCGTGCCGCGGTCGCGTGGCTGCGGGCGGCCTGCGACCCCGCGGCGGTCCAGGAGCACCTGCGCGTCGGCGCCGACGCCCGCCACGGCATCCCGTGGGCGCCGCTGGCCGACGCCGTCACCTCCGCCGCCGCGGCGGAGGGCGCCGTCGCCGGCGCGCTCGACCGGGTGGCCCGCGCCCACGGCGCCGAGGCGCTGGCCGCCGCGCTGGACGCGGTGGGCCGCGCCGCCGCCGAGCTGGGGCCGGCCGACGCGCTCCGGGTCGCGATCGACCGCTCCGGCCTGCGGACCGCCGCGATCGCGGCGGGCGGCGCCGAGGGCTCGGCGCGTCTCGCCGGTCTGGCGGCGCTGGAGCGCCTGGGCCGGGAGATCGCCGAGCGCGAGCCGGGCCTCGACGCCCCCGGGCTGGCGGCGCGGCTCCAGGGGCTGGCGGAGATCGGGTTCCGCGGCGAGGGCGTCGCCCCGCGCGAGCGGATCGGCGTCCAGGTGATGACCGTCCACCAGGCGAAGGGGCTGGAGTTCGACGCGGTCTTCGTGATCGGGCTGGTGCGGTCGACGTTCCCGGGGTCGGACCGGCTGGGCGTCGACATCCCCGACGCCCTCCTGGCCGAGGTGCTGCCGCGCGGTCGCGACGCGCACGTGGCCGAGGCACGGCGGCTCGCGTACGTCGCGATGACCCGCGCCCGGCGCCACCTGGTGCTCAGCACGGTCGCGGCGGGGTCGAACGGGATCGCCCAGCACGCGTCGCCGTTCTTCGAGGAGGCGCGCGCCGCCGCAGGCGCCGAGGTGGAGGAGGTCGGCGAGCCCCCCGACCGCGCCCTGCTGGCCGCGGTGGGCGACCGGCGCGACGCGTTCGAGCAGGCGTCGATGCGGGCGGCGCGGGCGATCGCCGACGGCGCGTCCGACGCCGACGCGCTGGAGGCGCGCGCCGCCGAGGCCGCGGCCGCGCTGGTCGCCGCCCGCGCGGCCGTGCTGGCGCCGCCGCCCCCGGCCCCGCCGGTGCCGGCGCCGCCGCGGGCGGCGCGCGAGGGGCTCACGCTCAGCCCGAGCGCGGTGGAGCTCTACCGCGGCTGTCCGCTGCGGTACCGCTTCGCGATGGTCGACCGGGTGCCGAGCCCGCCCAGCGCGGCGCGGGCGATCGGCGTGGCGGCGCACTCGGCGCTGGAGGCGCACTACCGCCCCGGCGGCACCGGCGGCGACGGCGACGCACTCGTGCGGCGGTTCGCGGTCGCCCTCAAGCGGGAGGGCGTGGCCGAGACCGCCGAGGGCCGGCAGGCGATGGCCCGCGCCCGCGACGCGCTGCCGGCGTACCACGAGCGGATGGTCCGCACGCGCACCCGGCCGGTGGCGGTGGAGCGCGACTTCACCCTCACCGTGGGGCCGCACCGCGTCCACGGCCGGATCGACCGGATCGACGCCCACCCCGCAGGCGGCCACCAGCTCGTGGACTACAAGACCGGCAGACCCCCCGCGGGGGGCGGCGGTGGCGGCGGCGACGACCTGGTGCTGCGGCTCTACATGCTCGGCGCCCGCGAGGCGTGGCGCATCGAGCCGCGCGGGGCCACGCTCGTCCACATCCTGGACGGCGACACCCGCGGCGTGCACCCGGAGGCGAGCGACGACGCGATGGTGGTCGAGGAGGTCCGCGAGGCGGCGGAGGGGATCGCCGCCGGCCGCTTCGAGCCCCGCCCGTCGTGGGCGTGCCGCAGCTGCGACTTCGCCCTCATCTGCCCGGCGCTGGACCGGTGACGGCGATCGGGTCGCTGGAGGCGGGGGCGCCCCTGGAGGGGGTGTTCGCCGTGCGGCGCAAGGAGCGGCGCCTGTCGCGCCAGGGCAAGCCGTTTCTGGCGCTGACGCTCGCGGACGCCACCGGCGCGGTCCCGGCCATGGTCTTCGACGAGGCCGACTGGTTCGGGGAGCAGTTCGCCGAGGGCGACCGGGTGCGGGTGAGCGGCCGGGTCACGGAGCGCGACGGGCGCCGCAGCGTGATCATCAGCCACCTGCGCGCCGCCGGCGACGAGGCGGAGGCCGAGGACCTGCTGCCGCGCAGCCACCGCGACCCGGACGAGCTGTTCGGCTTCGTGCTCCACCTCGCCGACGAGGTCGCCGACCCGGGGCTTCGTGCGGTGCTCGACGCGCTGACCGGCGACGACGACCTGGCGCGGGCGTGGCGCACGATGCCGTGCACGCGCTCCGGCCACCACGCCTACATGGGCGGGCTGGTGGAGCACACGGTGGGGGTGGCGTCGGTGGTGCAGGCGCTCGCCGTCTGGCACCCGCGCATCGACGCCGACCTGCTGCTGGCGGCGGCGCTGGTCCACGACCTGGGCCACGCGCGGGCGTTCCGGCTGGGCGCGACGTTCGAGCTGACCGACGAGGGGCGGCTGCTGGGGCATGTCGCGATCGGGCACGAGATCGTCGGCGACGTCGCCCGTCGCGTCGGGCTGGCGGCGGGGCGGCGGGCGGAGCTGCTCCACGCGATGGACTGGCACCACGGGCCCCCGCCGGGGCAGGCGCCCGGCGCCGCGAGCCCCGAGGCGCTGGCCCTCTGGCGGGCGAATTCGCTGGAGACCGCAGTCAAGTCGCGCCTCGAGGGCCCGGGGCCGGTCGACCCCTAGCGTCCGGCGGGGCCGGGTCCGCGCGACCTCGACCCATGGTCGAGAAACGCTGGTCATTCGTCGAGCCGACATCGATCGGTTCCGCGGATAGGTTGCGATCGGCCGGCGCCCGCGTCCGGCGTCTCCCGGCCCGTCACGTACCGAAGGGATCTCCCGATGACATCCACCACGGCGCGCTCGCGCCTCGTCGTGAGGTCCGCGCTGCTCGCGGGCCTCCTCACCCTGTGCGTCTCGGGCACGGCGCTCGCCGACGTCACCGGCAAGGTCACGAACTCGGCCGGCGTGCCGGTGCCGGGCGTGAGCATCCGGGCGACGGAGCCCGATGGGAGCTTCGCCGACTCGGACACCACCGACGCGAACGGCAACTACTCCCTGAGCTTCTTCGGAACCCCGACGCCGCCGTTCTCGATCACGGCGACCTTCACCGATTTCTGCCGCCCCTCCGCCACGAACAGCCTCACGACCACGGCGTCCGGCGTGGCGAACAACGTGACGCAGAACTTCGTGCTCGACCCGTTCCTCTTCTGCTCGCCGTCGTTCCTCCCGAGCGGTCAGGCCGAGCAGACGGGCAACGCCTGGCCGGAGCGCAGCCAGATCCTCTCGCCGCCCGGCGGGATCACCTACCTGCGGGTGCTGGCGCCGTTCAGCGCCACCAACTTCGTCCTGACGCTCCAGGACGGCACCCCGGTCGGCGGCGGCACCGACGAGGACCTGCTGACGCTCACCGCCCCCGCCTCGTACAACGGCCCGGTGAACCTGACGTACACCGACGGCGGCGCCACATCGACGCGCACGATCGCGACGCTCATCGCCGGCAAGGTCAACAACCCGAACCCGCCGAGCGGCCCGACCGACCTGGCGGCGATCGTGGACATCTCCGGCTCGATGGCCGGCACCGACCCGAGCTTCCGCCGCAAGGACGCCGTGCAGCTGCTGATCGACCTGGCCGACCAGGGCGACCGGCTCGTCGGGACCGGCTTCGACGACCAGTTCGCGGAGCTCTTCCCGCGCACGACGATCGCCGGCAACGCGACGAAGAACCAGTTGAAGTCGCTGGCCCGGAAGCGGATCGTCAACCGCGGCGGCACCGACTACAACGTGGGCCTCGGCGCGGCGTTCGACGCCCTCGCCGCGGAGCCGCTGAACCCGAACACGCCGAAGGCCGCGATCTTCCTGACCGACGGCGCGAACGGCTCGACGTACAACAACGTCCACCTGCGGTTCGCCTTCAACGGCACGGGCCGCGCCTGGCCGATCTGCGTGGTGCGGCTCGGCACCTCCGGCTTCCAGCCCGGGGACGTCGCCCGCCTGAAGCGGATCGCCAGCGAGACCGGCGGCGCCTACTCGGCGACGCCGACGAACTCCGAGCTCGAGAACCTCTACTTCCAGTGCCGCGGCCGCACGTCGGGCGCGACGACGGTCCTGAAGAAGACGGCCACCTTCAAGGTGGGCCAGACCAAGACGTTCTCGCGCAAGATCGCGAGGAACCAGCGCAAGGCCACGTTCTTCGTGAGCTTCGGCCAGGGCAAGTACACGATCCGCGCCATCCAGCCGGGCGGCAAGGTCTTCAGCAGGAACTCCGGCAAGAAGGTGCGCCTGGTCCGCGGCAAGACCTTCTCGTTCCTCGAGATCCTGCAGCCGAAGGCCGGCCTCTGGCGGGTCAAGGTGCAGCGCCTGCCCACCGGCGGCACGCTGGACAAGGCCACCACCACGGTGACCGTCCAGAAGCGCCGCTAGTCCGCGTGGCCCGCGGGGCGGCGGCGACGCCGCCCCGCCGGGTCAGACGTTGAAGCGGATCTGCATCACGTCGCCCTCCTGGACGACGTAATCCTTGCCCTCGGTCCGCAGCGTCGCGTTCTCGCGGGCGCGCGACCAGGAGCCGGCCGCGACGAGGGCGTCCCACGGGATGACCTCGGCGCGGATGAACCCGCGCTCCATGTCCGAGTGGATCCTCCCCGCGGCGGCGGGGGCCGCGGTGCCGCGGCGGATCGGCCACGCGCGGGCCTCCGGCGGCCCGGAGCCGGTGAAGAAGGTGACCAGGTCGAGCAGCCGGTAGGCGGCCTCCACGACGGCGTCGGCGCCGCGGGTGTCGCCCAGCTCCAGCTCGGCGGCCAGCTCCGCCGCCTCCGCGGGCTCCATCGCCGCCAGCTCCAGCTCCAGGCCCACCGGCAGCGCGAGCGCCTGGGCGCCCTGCCCCTCGGCGTGCGCGGCGAGGCCGGCGGGCGGCTCCAGCTCCTCGTCGGTGTTGGCGATGTAGAGCACCGGCTTCGCGGTCAGCAGGCCCATCTCCAGCGCGACGGCGCGGGCGGCGTCGTCGGGGACGACGCGCGCGGGGCGGCCGGCGTCCAGCGCCTCCGCCACCAGCTCCAGGGCGGCGAGCTCGGCGGCGGCGCCCTTCTCGCCGGCGCGGGCGCCCTTGCGCACCCGCTCCAGGCGGCGCTCCACCTGCTCGCGGTCGGCGACCGCCAGCTCCAGGTCGACGGCCTCCGCGTCGGCGACGGGGTCGACCCGCTCCTCCGGATGCGGGACCTCCGCGTTCGCGAACGCGCGGACCACGTGGAGCAGGGCGTCGGCCTGGCGGAGCTGGCCGAGGGCCGCGCCGCCGAGCCCCTCGCCGGTGCCGGCGCCCGCGGCGAGGCCGGCGATGTCCACCAGCTGCACCTGCGCCGGCACGCGCTTCGGGATGTCCTGGGCGTCGGCGATCGCGTCGAGGCGCGGGTCGGGGACGTCCGCCATCGCGCGGGCCGGGTCGCGGGTGGTGAACGGGTAGGGGGCGACCTCGGCGTCGGCGCCGGTCACCAGCACGAACAGGGCGGTCTTGCCGGCGTTGGCCCGCCCGACGAGGCCGAGGTCCAGGGCTCAGTGCTCCGTCCCAGAAGTCGCGTGGTGTTTCCCGGCTGCATCGCATCGCGATGCGGCGTCCTCGACCATGGCGAGGGGACACCGCCCTCGCTCATGGTCTGCGTCCTTGCCTCGCGGGCGATTCGCTCGGGAAACCCATACGGGACTTCCGGGGCGAAGCACTACTCGCCCCCGAAGCCCACGCGCCCCGGCTCACGGGGCGGCAGGCGCACGTACAGCAGCTCGGTCTGGTCGATGAAGTACGTGCCCTCCTCGGCGGCGATCTCGCGCCACTGCGTGCCGCGGCCGTTGGTGAGGGCCTCCGTCATCTCGGTCGCGACGGCCTCCTCCACGGTCAGCCGCAGGAAGGTGCCGCCCTCGAAGCCGAGCTCCAGTCGCCGTGTCGCCATGCCGCGAGTCTACCGAGCCTCGTGGGGACCGGCCTCGATCAGCTCGGTCAGCACGCCGAGCGTCGAGCGGGGATGGACGAAGGCCACGACGTGCCCGCCGAGCCCCCTGCGGCCGTGCTCGTCGATGAGCTCGGCGCCGCGGCCGCGCAGCTCGTCCAGGGCGGCCTCGACGTCCGGCACCGCGAACGCCACGTGGTGGAAGCCCTCGCCGCGCTTCGCCATGAATCGGGCGATGGCGCCCTCGGGGTCGAGCGGGCGGATGAGCTCCACCGCGGCGCCCCCGCCCTCGCACATCACCGCCTCGACGCCCTGCGCCTCCATCGTCTCGCGCACCGTCACCTCCAGCGGCAGCGTGCGCCGGAGCTCCGCCACGGCGGCGTCGAGGTCGGCGACGACGTAGCCCACGTGGTGGATCGGCCCGAGCGCGGCGCTCATCCCACCGGCTCCAGCCGGGGGTTGGGGCGCTCCTCGCGGCCCACCTTGGCGCACGGCACGCCGTCGACGCGCACGACGTCGGCGGTGTAGTCGTTCGACCCCTGCAGCAGGGACGTGCCCACGCCGTAGGCGTCCACCGGCACCCCCGCCGACTCGAACGCGCGGATGCGACCGGCGTCGAACCCGCCCGACGCGACGATCCGGACGCCCCCGTGGCCGGCGTCGTCGAGCGCCCTCCGCACCTTCCACACCAGCTCGGGCACCACGCCGGTCGGCCGGAAGCGGCCCATCTCGTGCCACAGGGAGCGGTCGACCATCGTGCTGCTGGTGTCCAGGCGGACGCCCCACAGCCGCGGCCCGAGCGCGTCGGCCACCTCCAGGGCGGTGCGCACCGAGTCGTTCTCGAAGTTGACGAGCACCGTCACGCTCAGCTGGTCGGCGAACCGGTCGGCGAACTTCCGCGCCGCCAGCACCGTGTCCCCGCCGTACGCCGCGATCAGCCCGTGGGGGACGGTGCCCATGCCCTTGCCGCCCCACCACGACGCCTGCGCGTCGGTGGAGACCCCGATGGCGCCCGCGATGTGCGCGGCCCACCCGTCGCCGGTCTGCACCTGCCAGTGGTCGAAGCGGGCGGGGAAGTACAGGATCGGCTTGCCGCCGGCGGCCTCCACGACGTCGCGCACGTTGCGGCTGATCAGCGTCCGCCGCGCCAGCACGCCGAGGTACAGCGTCTCGAGGTGGGCGAACAGGCTGTAGTCGCCGCGGATCGTCATGACGGTCTCCCACGGCTCGATCTCGTCGCCGTCGTGGAGGGCGCGGACCTCCAGCCGGTCCCAGCCGTCCTCCCAGCCGCCGTCGGGGAGCCTCCGGCCCGAGCAGAGCCGCAGGATCGCGAGCGCCTCGTCGATCCCGCCGAGCACGGACCGCTCGCGCTGGAACACCTGCATCAGCACGTCCGGCTGGTGGCCGTCCTGCTCCAGCACGTCGCGGGTGAACGTGAAGTACGCGTCGCTGTAGTAGCCGTCGCGCATCTTCTCCACGGGCAGCGCGAACGTGGCAGGGTCCAGGCGCGTGCGACGCAGCGTGCTCACGGCGCGTCATCCTCCTCGTCGTCCTCGGGCAGCGTCGCCGGCCGGGTGGACCAGAGGAACCCGGTGGCCAGGACCGCGAGCGCGGCGATGCCGATGGCGATCACGCCCAGCCAGATGGCGGTGTCCGAGTCCCCGTCGCCCGAGCCGCCGCCGGCGGCCGCGGCGGCCGCCGGCGCCTGCCCGGGCTCCAGGATGGTCTGCGCCGCCGCCGGGCCCGGGTCGGTGGGGCCCGTCTCCGGGCTCTCCTCGCCCGGCTTCTCCGGCGGGCCGGTCCACGGCTTGTCCGTGCCGTCCGAGTACGCCTGGATCACCGGCCACACCGCCTGGCCGGACTCGAACGCCGTCCCGAGCACGGTGAAGTCGGCGTAGCGGTTCGGCGGGATGCGGCCGCCGGTGAACACGAGCGTCGCGAACTTGCCGTTCGGGCCGCGGATGGCGGTGGCCTTCCAGCCGGGCGGCGGCGGCCCCACCGAGTAGACGGTGACCTGCTCCGGGATCCCCACCCGGACGCGGACGGTGTCGGCGTCGGTGCGCTCGTTCGGCACCCGGATCGTGAGCTCGGTCGACTGGTCGCGCGCGAGCTCGGCGGGCAGGACGTCCACGTGGGCGGTCGCGGTGCCCGCTCCGACGAGGGTCGCGATGAGGGCCAGGGCGATGGCGACGACGCGTCTCACGCGCGGACGCTGGCGGTGAGCGCGTCGAGCATGCCGACGTAGATTAGAGCCTGCGTCTTCTCGGTCATGCCGATGCGGTAGGCGAAGGCCATCGCGCCCGACGAGTCGGCCTCGATCGTCACCCGCGTCCCGTCGGGCTCGGGGGCGAACGCCGTGCGGGTCGACGCCCGCAGGCCGAGCCCGCGCGCCTCCCACTCCAAGCGGCGGTTCGGCTCCACCACGGTCAGCACCGGCCGCGTGTAGAACTCCCGCCCGCTCGGGTGGAGGAGCTTCAGGTCCAGGCGCGTCCCGGGCGCGAGCGGCCCGTCGAGCGCCGCCGCCGCGCAGCGGGGGTTCCACTCCGGCCAGCGGGCGATGTCGCTCCACCGCGCCCACGCGACCTCCGGCGGGGCGGGGGCCACCACCGTCACCACGATCGGCACCCCTCAGGCCCCTAGGCCGGGGACCCGTCCGCCTCCTCGGCGCGCAGCAGGGCCTCCATCGCCGCGCGGCCGACGAGCATGTCGCCGGGGCTCGGCTCGGTGGTGGCGAACCCGGCCTGCATCGCGTGGCCCACGCCGTGGATCACCCGCGACACCGGGTGCTCCGGCCGGCGCGCCGAGAAGGAGAACATCTCGACGGCCGAGCCGATGCTGAGCGCGGCGATGACCGTCCGGCCCCCGATCGCCCGCCCGCGGAACATCCGGCGGGCGATCGTGTTGCCGATCGTGGACGACACGAGCAGCGGCAGGATCAGGTTGCTTCCGCAGCGGTCGTGCTCCTTCGCGTGGTCCTCGGCGTGGGCGACCTCGTCGGCTCCCCCCGCCTCGTACGCGGCGATGCTCTTGTGCTCCACGGCGTGCCACACGGCCGCGCGGGAGCCGCGCAGCGTCAGCATCGCCGGCGCCAGCCCGGCGACGGCGCCCACCGCCTCCTGCGCCAGGATCGAGCGGATCCGCCGGCGCGCCACGGCGGCCACGACGGTGGCCCCGATCGCGATCGAGATGGTGCGCCGGTCCTCCATCGCGAACCGCGCCTGCGGCAGCCCCCGGCGGACCGACGGCAGCACGGCGAACGCCTCGCCCAGCCGCACCAGGCCGCGCGCGAACGGCAGGTCGGTGACGGGGCCGGCGCGGAACAGGTGCTTCTTGCCGGAGGCGACGATCAGGCGGCCGTCGTCGTCGCGCACCGCGGCGGCCCAGTGGCGCGGGCCGTGGACCAGGAGGCCGTTGGCCAGGGCCATGCCCCCGAGCCGGTTGGCGCGCGACGGTTCGCTCACGGTGTCAGGTTAGCGGGCCGCCGGGCCGTCGCCCGCGATCACGGCCTCGGCCTCGATCTCCACGCGCCAGCGGGGGTCGAGCAGTGCGACCACCGCGACCATCGTCGCGGCGGGCCGCACGTCCCCGAGGGCGCGGGCGTGGGCGGCCGAGACGGCGTCCGCGTCGGCCGTGTCCACCAGCAGGATGCGGGTGCGCACGACGTCGGCCATGGTCGCGCCGGCGTCCGCGAGGGCGGCGGCGATGATCTCCAGGCAGCGGTCCGCCTGGACCCCGGGGTCGGGGTCGCACGAGCCGTCCGGCCACACCGGCGCCGTCCCCGACACCAGCACCCGGTCGCCCACCCGCACGGCCCGGCTGAAGCCGATCGTGGCCTCGAACGGCGATCCGGACGGGATGCGCCGCCGGCCGGTCACCGGCCCGCCCGCCGCGCCTCCTGCCGGCGCTCGGCCGCGAGGCGGCCGGCGCCCGGGCCGCTGTGGTCGACGAAGGCCATCATCGCCGCGATCGCCCGGTGGCCGGCGACCTCGGCGATCTGCCGGTGCATCTCCTGGGCCACCGCCCGGTACGACTCGTGCCCCTGCGGCTGGCTGCGCAGCTCGATCAGGTGCATCGCCTCGCGGGCGTTCAGCACCATCGTGAAGCGGATGCGGTGCGCCAGCGTGACCGCGTAGGCCGCCTCCGCGGGGAACGCCGGGCGCAGCGCGTCGTGCAGGTCGGTGCAGCGCGCCTGGACCGCGGCATAGGCGTCGCCGCGCCGGCCTCGGCGACCTCGTCGGGCACGTCGTAGCCCAGGGCGGGGGTGAGCGGCTGCGCCTGGAGGCTCAGCAGGCGATGGCGCTGCAGGTCGCGGTATGCGCCGTAGTCGCACACCACCTCGAAGGCGTACGTCGTGGCCTCGAGCGCGCGGCCGGGCCGCTGGCGCCGGTCGCCCCGGGCGCCGGCCCACTCGCGCAGCGCCGCCTCGCGCTCGGGCGGCGACAGCGCGGCCACCGCGCTGCGCACGTCGCCGAGGGGCGCGCCGCTCGCCGGCCACAGGGCGTGGGCCAGGACGCGGGCCTCGCCGTCGGGGTCGAAGTCCACCAGCCGCACCACCGGGCCGTCGGGCGCCGGGGCGGGCGCGGGGGCCAGGCGCTCCGCCAGCCGGGCGGCCGCCCGGTCGACCTCGGTGAGGTAGGCGCCGCCGGCGACGCCGCGGTCCACGCGGTCGACGCGGGTCAGGAAGGCGGGGATGACCGTGCGCAGCTCGCGCAGCATCGCCGCGGCGCAGTCGCGCGCCTCGGGCAGCGGGTGCGCCTGCATGCGCACGAGCATCGCCTCGTAGGCCTGGCCCGAGGCGAAGATGCCGACGTTCGCGGTGGTCGCGGCGGGCAGCAGGCCGCGCAGCAGGTCGAGCGCCCGCGCCCGGATCGCCCGCTCGCGCGCCGCCTCCGGGGTGGCGTCGTCGAGCGGCACCCCGGCGCCGACGTGCTCCACCATCCGGGGCAGCAGGGCGGAGTAGCCGTCGAACGCCGCGTCGAGGGCCGCCGTGTACGCGGGGCCGAGCTCCGGGTGGCCCAGCACCGACGGCGGCCGGTGGTAGCGGTACGCGCCGCCGGGCCGGTCCGTGTAGGGGATGTAGCGGGTGGACTGCTCCAGGTAGCTGGCCAGCCGGCCCCACTGGAGCACCTTGGTCAGGACGTTCGACGCGCCCTCCACCGCGATGTGGGCGCCGCCGAGCTGGGCGACGGAGTCGTCGCCGTACTCCGCCAGGACCCGGTCGTAGAGCGCCTCCGCCCGGGCGCTTCCGACCCCCTCGCCGGTGCCCGCGCCGCCGGGTCCGTCGTCGGGCGGCAGGAACTCGTCGAGCAGCAGCCGGCGCAGCGACTTCGGGCTCCGCGAGTACCGCGCGAAGAGCGCGCCCTTCACCACCTCGGGGAGCCCGGTGAGCGCGAAGACCGGCCCCGACGTGTCCGTGACGTAGGGCGCGACCCGCGCCTGCTCGCGTTCGTCCAGGTCCCCCGGAGTGGGATGGACTGGTCTTTCGGGGGAGCCGGACGCGCGCACGACTGCCATCCTAGAGCCGTGCTCCGTCGACGCCCCATCGCCGCGCTGCTGGCCGCGGCCGTGTTCGCCGTCGCGGGCTGGACCCTCGCGCCGCGCGGCGGCGAGCCGGCACCGGTCGCCGCGCCGCCCCCCGCGACGTGCCGGGTGGCCCCCTCGCCGGCCGGCTGGGGCGACTACGCCGACGATCCCGCGGCGAAGGATCTGGCGCCGTTCCAGGACTACCGCGGCGCGATGGGCATCGGCGACGGCGTGCGCGGCGCCGGCGTGACCGTGGCCGACGTCGAGTACGAGTGGCGGCCGAGGCACGTGGAGTTCGCCGGGCTGGGGCTCACGAGCCCGCCGCCGAACAACCTCGACCCGGCGTTCCGCTCCGCGGAGCACGGCACGGCCGTCCTCGGCGTCCTGGTGGGGAGCGCCGACGGGCACGGCGTGAGCGGCCTGGTGCCGGATGCCGACGTCCGCCCGATCTCGCCCTTCTCGACCAACGCCGAGAACCCCTCCGGCGCCTACAACCCGGCGGCGGCCGTCCGCACGGCGGCGCAGCAGCTCGGCCGGGGCGACGTCATGCTCATCGAGCTCCAGGCGGTCGTGGACGTCGAGGGGCGCGGGCCCACGTACGGGCCGATCGAGAGCATCGGGTCCGTCCGGGACGCGATCCGGGCCGCGGTGGACAAGGGCATCGTGGTCGTCGAGCCCGCCGGCAACGGCAACATGGACCTCGCCGACATGGGCGTGTCCTACCTCCAGGGCCAGACCGCGCCGGGCCACAGCGGGGCGCTCATCGTCGGCGCCGGCGGCTCCGACCAGGCGGCCACCGGGCCCTCGTCCCGGCGCCGCGCCGCCGGCTCCAACTACGGCAGCCGCGTCAACCTGCAGGGCGTCGGCGTCGGGGTCGTGACCTCGGGCTACGGCGACGGCCTCGGTGGCGCCGACGACCGGGCGTACACCTCCTGTTTCGACGGCACCTCCAGCGCCAGCGCCACCGTGGCCGCCGCCGTCGCGGCGCTCGCAGAGCGGCGCGAAGGCCCAGAACGCGGGCGCCACGCTCACGCCGGGCCAGGTGCGGTCGCTCCTCCTCGAGACCGGCCTGACGCAGACCTCGCAGGAGGAGGGCGTCATCGGCCCGCGCCCGCAGGTCGATCTGGCGCTCGCCCGTCTGGCCGGCGCGCCGCCGCCGGCCGACCCGGGCCTGCCGTCCGCCCAGCCGGTCGGCTCCACGAGCGGCGTGCGGACCGGCCCCGCCGCGCCGAACGGCCGCAACGCGAAGACGGCGCCCCCCGCGGCGTCGAAGGTCACGGTGCGCTACGCCAAGGTGGGCGGCCGGCTGACGATCCGCCTCAGGGGCCTCGCGAAGGGCGCGAAGGTCACCGCCGGCGGCCGCGCCGCGACGGTGGTGCACGGCAGGGTGGTGCTGCGGAAGGTGAGGCCCGGCCGGTTCGTCGTGGTGGTCACGCCGCCGGCGCGGCTGCGGGCGCGCTACAGCACCCTGAAGGTGGTCGTCGTCGTGACCAGGCGCGGGGCCGCCCGGGTCATCACGCTCTAGGCCGGGCTCACCAGCCCCAGGTGCCCGGCGCGCCCTTGAACGGCCCGACGACCTCGTCGGTGATCCAGCCGCCGTAGAAGTCGCCCTCCTGGGCGCGGACGCGCTCGTCGCCGACGAAGCACGCCTCCATCCGGCCGGGATAGACGGCCACGTGGTCGCGGAGCGCCGCGAACGCCGCGACGGGCTCGGGGTAGAACCACGCGGCCCGTGGTGCGGTGACGTCGCCGGCGACCACGTCGAGGTACGCGGCGTGGCCCTTCCACTCGCAGAAGCTCGACCCCGCCGCCGCAACGAGCGCGCCGGGCGCGATGTCGCCGCGCGGCAGGTAGAAGGCGGGCGGGTGGCTCGTCTCCAGCACGCGGAGCGCGCCGGTGGTGTCGGCGATCGTCCGCGCCGCCCAGGATCACGCGCACGCGCCGCGCGTCGCGCTCGAGACGCGGCGGCCGGGGGTAGTCCCAGACGGACTCCTGCCCCGGTCCCGGCGCGATCCGCCGGCTACCAGGCGCCGTGGTGCCCGCTCGTGTCGGTCTGCTCCATGGGCCACACGTCCGGGAGGTCGACGTTGAAGTTGCCCTCCTCGTCGGCGTGCTTCTTGTGCCACTCCGTGAAGTTCGGGATGGAGAAGCCCACGACGCGGAAGTTGTTGCGGTCGACCCGGACGATGAGCTCCCGCTCCGGGTCCAGGACGGCGAGCGCGGGGCTCGGGATCCCGTAGGAGCAGTGGTAGGCGTCCTTCTCCTTGTCGTACCGCGTCATCGCGTCCGACGGCGTGTGCGTTCCGGCGCCGATGGCCGAGGCCGGCGCCTCGGGTGCGTCCTCGGGCGGGCCCCCGGGCCCGGGCGGCATGGGCGGCGTGGTGCTCATCGGTCTCCTCCCAGGAGGCGTTGTGCGACTGCCCGGACGTCCTTGCCGTCGGCCTGGCCGCCGAGCCGGGCCATCGCGGCCTTCATCACCTTGCCCATGTCGGCCGGGCGACGACGCCCCCTCGGCGGCGATCACCTCCGCGACGACGGGCTCGATGGCGGCGGCGTCGAGCTGCGCGGGCAGGTAGCCCTCGATCACCGCCATCTCCTGCTCCTCGTTGTCCACCAGGTCGGTGCGGCCGCCGGCGCGGAACTGCTCGATCGACTCGCGGTGCTGCTTCACGATGCCGCGGAGCACCTTCACCGCCGCGTCGTCGGAGAGCGTCCCGCGGGCCTCGATCTCGGCGTTCTTCAGCGCCGCGCGGGCGCGCCGGATGGTGCCGACGCGCAGCTTGTCGCCGGACCTCATCGCGTCCTTCATGTCCGCGTCGAGCCGGGTCGCGAGTTCGGACGTCTCGGGCATCGGCTCCGATGCTAGCCCGTGGGCGCCCGCCGGCGTCCGTCGAAGGGGCGGTCGAGGAGCCAGAACAGCGCCAGCGCGAGGGCCGCGGCGGTGGCGATGTACCAGGGCCACGGGCCCATCAGGTCCAGCAGGCTTCCGCCCCGCGGCTTCCGCCGCAGATACATGTAGTTGCCGTCGAACAGCAGCGTCCCGGCCGCCGCGAGCGCGGTGACGAGGAGGCTCCACGCGTAGACGCGGAGGACGGCGCCGGGCCGCGGCGTGCGCCGCATCCCCCACGCCATCAGGACCGCCGCCACGATCACGCCGGCGTGGGCGATCACGAACCACCACCAGCGGTAGTCCGGGAACGACTGGCGCAGGTCCGGCGTCAGCAGCGCCTGGACCGTCGCCGACCCGGCCCAGAACCAGGTGAGCTCGAACGCGAGTGGCGACCCCCACCACAGGGCGATGACGGCGGCGACCGTCGCCGCGTCCGTCAGCTGCAGCGGCAGGTCGCCCCGCGGGGACAGCCCCACGTCGACCTGGCGGACGACGTGGAACACCACCTCGTTCAGCACCAGCACGACGGCCAGGGCGCGCGCACCCAGCCGTGTTCGCGCGCCGCCGCCGTCGCGGCGCGCCAGCAGACCCGCCGCGACCGCGGCGGCCGCGGTGGCGCCCAGCACGACGAGGTGCTCCGCCGAGAAGGCGTCCACGGCCTAGAAGGGCTTGTCGTCCTCCCGCAGGCGCGCCCGCAGGTCGCGCAGGCGCGCGGCCATCTCCGCCTCCGGCCCGCGGTCGGTGGGCTCGTAGAACACCCGCCCCTCCAGGCCCTCGGGGAGGAGGCTCCCGTCGAGGACGGCGTCGGGGTGGTCGTGGGGGTACTGGTAGCCGGTGCCGTTCCCGAGGCCCCGGGCGTTCGCGACGCTGGCGTCCCGCAGGGCCAGCGGCGGGCGGCGGGCGCCCTCGCGCTCCACCAGGTCGAGCGCGGCGCCGATCGCCCGGTACGACGCGTTCGACTTCGGCGCCAGCGCGATGTACGTCGTGGCCTGGGCCAGGTTGATCCGCGCCTCGGGGAGCCCGACGAACTCGACGGCGCGCGCGGCGGCGACCGCCACCTCGAGGGCCCGCGGGTCGGCGTTCCCCACGTCCTCGCTGGCCGCGACGATGAGCCGCCGCGCGATGAACTTCGGGTCCTCGCCGCCCTTCAGCATCACCGCGAGGTAGTAGACGGCGGCATCGGGGTCGCTGCCGCGCAGGCTCTTGATGAAGGCCGAGATCGTGTCGTAGTGGGCGTCGCCGACGCGGTCGTAGACCACGGCGCGGCCCCCGGCGGCCGACTGGACCGACTCCAGCGCCAGCTCGCCGCCGTCGGCGGTGTCCGCGGCGGCCGCCTCCAGCAGGCTGAGCGCCCCGCGCGCGTCGCCCGCGGCCCGCGCGACGATCGCGGCCCGCGCCTCGTCGCCGAGGCGCACGCGGCCGGCCAGGCCCCGCGGGTCGGCGACCGCGCGGTCGAGCAGCGCCCCGACGTCATCCGGCCCGAGCGGCTCCAGCACCCACACGCGCATCCGCGAGACGAGGGCGGCGTTCACCTCGTACCAGGGGTTCTGGGTGGTCGCGCCGATCAGCGTGATCAGCCCGTCCTCCACCGCCGGCAGCAGCGCGTCCTGCTGGGCCCGGTTGAAGCGGTGGATCTCGTCCAGGAACAGCACCGTCCGCTGCCCGGCCGCCAGGCGGTCGCGGGCCCGGGCCATCACGGCGCGCACGTCGGCGACGGTGGCCGACACGGCCGACAGCTCCTCGAACGCGGCGTCCGTCCCGTGGGCGACCACCCTCGCCAGCGTCGTCTTCCCGCTGCCGGGCGGCCCGTACAGGATCATGGAGGGCACGCGGTCGCCCTGGATCGCGCGGCGCAGCGCGCCGTCGGGGCCGAGCAGCGCCGCCTGGCCCACCACGTCGTCCAGCGACTCGGGGCGCATCCTCGCCGGCAGCGGGCGCTGCTCGGTGAGGCGCTGCTCGACCGCCTCGCCGAACAGGTCGCCCTGCGGGGGGCCGCCGCCGCGGGCGGCCATCAGGCCGCCGCCGGGGCGATCGGGCGGGGCTCCGGGGCCGGTGGGGCGGGGAGCAGGAACGCGAGGGTGGCGCCGATCAGCGGAAGGAGCGCCAGCCCCCAGATCGCCTCCTCGCGGCCGGCCGTGTCCGCGATCCAGCCGAACAGGGCCAACCCGATCGGCGCCGAGCCGATCGCGCCGAAGCCGATCAACAGCCCCGCCGCCAGCGCGAGGCGTCCGGGCAGGTAGGCCTGCCCCATCGCGACCGTCACCGAGAAGGACGCCATCAGCACGAAGCCGGCCGAGGCGAACGCGGCGATGCTGACCGCCCCCTCCGTCAGCAGGAACAGGGCGATGAGCGGCGCCGCGAGGGGCATCGTCGACATCAGCATCTCCCGCCCGCCGATCCGCTCCGCGATCGAGGCTCCCACGCAGGGTGCCGGCCGCGCCGGCGCCCGAGAACGCCACCACCGCGAAGCCCGCCTCCTGCTCCGAGAAGCCGCGGTCGTCCACCAGCAGCAGGGGCGCCAGGGCGAGCAGCCCGAACTGCGTCCAGGTCCGCATGCTGGTCACGGTCATCAGGAGCACGATCGCACGCGTGGCCGCCCGCGGGGGAGGGGGCGCGTCGCGGTGCGGCCGGCTCACCGGCACGGCCAGGCGCGACCGGTCGTGCCAGAGCCACAGCGACACCAGCGCGCCGGGGACCAGGAAGACGAGGGTGGAGCGCTCGTCCAGGAACGGGATCGCGATCGCCGCCAGCAGCGGGCCGAGGGCGAAGCCGGCGTTGCCGCCGAGCATGAACCAGGCGAGGCCGGTCTCGGGCCGGTCGTCCGAGATGCGGTTCGCCACGCGGGCGGCCTCCGGGTGGAAGGCCGCGATGCCGAGCCCGGAGGCGATGACGCAGAGCATCAGCCCCGTGTAGCCCCCCGCGAGCCCCGCCACCGCCATGAACCCGGCGCCGACCGCGACGCCGCCCCACAGGAACAGCGGCGTCGCCCGCCGGTCGGCCAGCAGGCCGAACAGCGGCTGGATCGCCGAGGAGACGAGCAGCGACGCGCCCACGATCATGCTCGCGGCGAGGTCCGACAGCGCGTAGATCGCCGTGAACACCGGCAGCAGCGCGGGCAGCGCGCCGGTGGTGGCGTCCACCACCATGTGGCCGGCCGCGAGCGTCGAGATGCCGCGGCGGTCGATGCCCGCCGTCTGGTCGGGCGGGGCGTTCGGGAGGGTGACCGCCATCTACGCGTGTCGCGCGCCGGAGGTTCGTATGCGATTCCCGAGCGAATCCCCCGCCGGGCAAGGACGCAGATCCGGAGCAATATCGGGAATATTGCTCCGGTCGAGGACGCAGCCCGGCGCTGGGATGCAGCCGGGAATCGCCGCGGTATCTCCGGCGCGTGACACGCTCCCAGGGTAATGCCCGGTGGACGGTCGATCAGCGCGCGCGACGTCGTCGCGGCCATGGAGCGCTTCGGCGGGGGTCGCGGCGACCTCGACGCGCTGCGCCGCGCGGTGGCGCCGGGGCAGTGGTTCGGGTCGTACGAGGAGCTGCTGCGGGCGGTGCCGCCAGAGCGGATCGGCCTGCGCCTAGTGGCGTATCAGGCCCTCTTCGGTCCCCTCTTCGGGGAGTTCGAGTGACTCGTCGAGCCCGGTGAGCTCGGCGAGCTGCTCGTCGACCGCGACCTTCTCGGGCCGCCACCAGCTCGCGCGCTGCGACAGGTCGTAGCAGCGGGCGCCGATGAGCGACGCGATCAGCGACGACCCCGCGAACACGATCGGCGTCCAGCCGCCCTGGTCGGCGCCCCATGGGCCCATCGGCGTGTCGAGGTGCGCGTCCGCGTACGGGATGTAGATCAGCCCGATCGCCAGGAACATCACCACGGCGAGCGCGACGCCCTGGACGACCCAGCTCCGGCGCACGAGCCGCACGATCACGAGGGCGTGGAACGCGAGCAGGACGATGCCGCAGATGATCGTGACCCGCAGCGCGGTGGGTCCGACCGAGTCGCCGATCACGCCGAGCGCGTCGCCGCCGCTCTCCTCGGTCGCCGTCCCCTCGATCGCCGTGCCGAGCACGTGCGTGAAGTCGAAGTCGGTGATCCCCTCGTGGAACGACCCCTGGACGCAGATCAGGAAGACGAGCGCCGTGATGACGCCCCCCATCAGCACGCCGGCGATCCCGCGGGCCAGGGCGGGCACCCCGGGCAGGTTCACCGTCACGCCGGGTCCTCCGCCTCGTGGGGGTTCGCGCGCAGCCACGAGATGCGGAGGAACAGGTCGCGGTCGCTCATGTCGTCCTCCAGCCCGAACGAACGGCCGCAGAGCGGGCAGGCGGTGAAGGGCTGGAACGCGGGGATCCCGTCCTCGTCGGTGCGCCCGGTGGGGATGAGCATCAGGTCGCCCCAGCAGTCCGGCGTGGGGCACCGCATCCGCCCGTCGATGTTGGCGAACGCGCTCTTCGGAAGTGTCGTCGGGCCGCTCATCGTCGGAGGCATTCTCCCTGCGAGAGTCACTACACTTCTTGAAGCGATTCGGGCGCCCGGAGGCCCGGCGGACCGTGGCCGGCGGTCAAAAGGGTAGAATCCCGGGTAGAATCGCTGGTTACGACAGCCGCATTCACGGGAGTCAGCATGGCGCGCAGCTACCAGGATCTCCTCGCGTCCGCCCGCGAGCAAGTGCCGGAGGTTCAGGTCGCCGACCTGGCGGCCCGGCGCGCCGCGGGCGAGGACCCGCTGGTGATCGACATCCGCGAGCAGGCGGAGTGGGACGAGGGCCACATCCCCGGCGCCGTCTTCATCGCGCGGGGCAACCTCGAGAGCCGGATCGCGGGCGTCGCGAGGCCGGACCAGGAGGTCATCCTGAGCTGTGCGTCCGGCAACCGGTCGCTGCTCGCCGGCATCACGCTCCAGCAGATGGGCTACGACAAGGTGTCGAGCCTCGCGGGCGGGTACCAGCGCTGGAAGCAGAGCGGCCAGGACTGGACGCTCCCGCAGACGCTCACGCAGGATCAGCGCTCCCGCTACAGCCGCCACATCCTGATCCCGGAGGTCGGTGAGGAGGGCCAGCTGAAGCTGCTGGGCTCCAAGGCGCTCCTGATCGGCGCCGGCGGCCTCGGCGCCCCCGCGGCCTTCTACCTGGCGGCGGCGGGGGTCGGCACCATCGGCCTGGTCGACGACGACGTCGTGGACGCCAGCAACCTCCAGCGCCAGATCATCCACACCACCGATCGCGTGGGGATGAACAAGGGCGAGTCGGCGAAGATCGCCATCGAGGCGCTGAACCCCGACGTGGACGTCAACGTCCACCCGTTCCGGGTGAACCGCGACAACGTCATCGACCTCGTCTCCGACTACGACATCATCATCGACGGGACCGACAACTTCCCGACGCGCTACCTGATGAGCGACGTGTCGCTCATGACGAGGACGCCGCTCATCCACGCGAGCATCCTGCGCTTCGAGGGCCACGCGTCGACGTTCCTGCCGTACGACGGCCCCTGCTACCGGTGCCTCTTCCCGGAGCCGCCGCCGCCGGACATGGCGCCCTCGTGCGGCGAGGCCGGCGTGCTCGGCGTCCTCTGCGGCGTGATGGGCAACATCATGGCGACCGAGGCCATCAAGACCCTGCTCGGCATCGGCGACACGCTGTCCGGCCGGCTCCTGATCTACGACGCCCTCGACATGACGTTCACCGAGCTGAAGGTCCGCCGCGACCCGGACTGCCCGGCCTGCGGCCCGAACGCGCAGCTCGAGTTCCGCGACTACGACGCGTGGTGCGCGGGCGTCCACCGGGCGACGGCGGTGGCGACCGCATGAGCGTGGTCCGCATCCCGCCCGTCCTGCGGACGGCCACCGGCGGGGAGCGCGAGGTCCAGGTCGACGGCGCGACGGTCGCCGACGTCCTGGACGCGCTCTACGAGCGCCACCCCGCGGTGCGGACCCAGCTGCAGACGCCCGAGGGCGAGCTGCACAAGTTCGTCAACGTCTACCTCAACGACGAGGACGTCCGGCTCATGTCGTGGCTCGACACCGAGGTGGCGGACGGCGACACGCTCCTGATCCTCCCGGCCATGGCAGGCGGCGACGTCTGACATGGCCCAGGCCGGCCTCGCGCCGCCGCCGCAGGCGGTGTCGCCGGACCTGATCGCCACGATCGGCAACACGCCGCTCGTGGAGCTGAAGCACCTCTCGCCCAACCCGGACGTCCGCATCCTGGCGAAGCTCGAGAGCCACAACCCGACCGGGTCGATCAAGGACCGGACGGCGCTGTCGCTCATCGAGGACGCCGAGCGCACGGGGGCGATCCGGCCGGGCGACACGATCATGGAGCCCACCTCGGGCAACACCGGCATCTCGCTGGCCATGATCTGCCGCGTCCGCGGCTACAAGCTGGTCGCCGTGATGCCGGAGAACGTGACGCCGGAGCGGCGCCAGCTGCTGACGCTCTACGGCGCCGAGATCGTCCCCACCGACGGCGAGTTCGGCTCGAACGGCGCCGTCGAGGTCGCGAAGCGGCTCGCCGCCGAGAACGGCCTCTACATGCCGTTCCAGTACGGCAACCCGGCCAACCCGCGCGCCCACTACGAGGGCACGGCGGAGGAGATCGTGCGGGACTGCCCGGAGCTCGACGTGTTCGTTGCGGGCCTCGGCACGGGCGGCACGCTCATGGGCAGCTCGAAGCGGCTGAAGGAGCACCGGCCCGAGATCCGGGTGGTCGCGTGCGAGCCGCTGCAGGGCGACCCGGTCAGCGGCCTGCGGAGCCTGGACGACGGCTTCGTGCCGCCGATCCTCGACCTCTCGCGGCTCGACCGGAAGCTGCTGGTGTCCAACCGCGACTCGATCGTGATGACCCGCCGCCTCGCCGCCGAGGAGGGCATCTTCGCCGGCGTCTCCTCCGGCGCCGTCATCCACACGTGCGCGAAGCTCGCGTCGAAGATGACCCGCGGCACCATCGTCGGCATCGTCTGCGACGGCGGCTGGAAGTACCTGTCGTCCGGGCTGTGGACCGACGACGTCGACGACGTCGAGGACACCCTCGACCGGGGCATCTTCTGGTAGCCGTCCCCCGCTGATCAGCTTGTCGCGGGGGTGAAGGAAGTCCAGAGTGGCGGCATGCGCCGTCCCATGATCGCCGCCGCGCTCGCACTCGCCGCCGGGGCGGTCGCAGCGGGCGCCGGCGGCGCCGTCGCCCTCGACGCATCGTCGGCCACGGGCCGCGACCTCGCCGTCCGCGCCGCCGACGGGGACCTCGGCGTCCTGCGCGGCGTGACGGGCAACCGGCGGGCAGGCGCGGCAGCGGTCCCGTCGTCCGAGATGAGCCCGACCCTCGGGGCGGGCGACATCGTCCTCTACGACCGGGAGGCCTACCGGGCCGCGGCGCCGGCGCGCGGCGATGTGGTCGTGCTCCGCACGCGTCCGGAGCAGGCGGCGGTCTGCGGCTCCACCCGCGAGCGGTTCGCCCGCGTCGTCGGGGTGCCGGGCGACCTCGTGACGCTCGACGGCTTCGGCGTGACGGTGAACGGCGCGCGCCTCGAGATCGCCGGCGCCGGCCGGCCGCAGGTCAACCGGGCGTTCGGGCCGGTGCCGCCGGGGCGCGTGCTGGTGCTCGGCGACAACCGCCGGGGATCGTGCGATTCCGCGTCGTGGAGGCCGCCGTTCGTCTCGGTCCGCGCGATCCGGGGGCGCGTGGAGGGCATCTTCCACCCCATCGGCCGCGCCGCCCTGCTCCGGACCGATGGCGGGTCGGACCCGCTCGCGCCCGACCCGGCCCGGCGCGCGCGACTCGATGCGTACATCGCCGCCGGACGCGGGTCCGGGGCGGTCCAGGTGACCCTCCTGGCCGTCGGGCTCTGCGACGTCTTCGAGGGCCTGTGCGAGCCCGGCGAGGCCCGGGCGTTCCTGGTGAACGAGATCCGTCGCCAGCGCGGCCGGCTGCGCACCGCGCTCGCGACGCTGCCCGGCGACTGCGCGGCCGTGCCGCTCCGCCGCCTCGAGGCCGCCCTGGGGAAGGACGGCCAGGCGGCCGCGCGCGGCCGGGTGTCGCTGCTGCGGCTCGCGCGGCGCCTCGAGTATCACTACACCGTCGGGTTGTCCGGGATGGCGTCGTGTTGGCGCGTCTCGCTCACCGCGCAGCGGGAGCTCGGTCTGCGGTAGCGTTCCGCCTCGTGCGCCTCCCCCCCGAGCTGGCGCAGGAGCTCGTCGCACACGCGATCCGGGACCTGCCGAACGAGTGCTGCGGCCTCATCGCCGGCCGGGGCGGCAGCGCGGTGCGCGTGCTGCCCGCCACCAACAGCGAGGGCAGCCCGTTCATGTACGTCATGGACCCGCAGGAGCAGCTGCGGCTCATGGACGAGATCGACGATGCGGGGGACGACCTGCTGGCCGTCTACCATTCGCACACCCGGTCGGCGGCGTACCCCTCGCGCACGGACGTCGAGCTGGCGTTCTTCCCCGACACCTTCTACGTGATCGTCTCGATCGCCGACCGCGACGCGCCGGACATCCGCGCATACCGGCTCAGCCGCGGGGCGCCGGAGGGTGAGCAGATCCACGAGGAGGAGGTCCTGATCGGATGAGACGGCGCACCCTCGCCACCGCCGCGGTGGCCCTCGCCGTCGCCGTGGGCGGCGCCGCCGGCTGCGGCGGCGACTCGGTGTCGGAGGACACCACCGAGGCCACCACCGCCGCGACCACGGCGCCCACGACCACCGCACCGGCCACGCCGCTCCCCGGCACCACCTCCGGCGGCTCGACCGCCCCGGCGGCGGCCCTGACCGCGGCCGACCTCCCGCCCGAGGACGCGGTGAGCGGGGTCGGCAAGGGCACGCCGCGGAAGATCGCCTCGGCGTCCGAGTTCGTGGACGTGCTCTACCAGAACGGCGACCCGGCGAAGCCCGCCGCCGTCAGCCGCCTCGAGGAGGCCGGCTACCGGACGGCGATCCTGCGGGACCAGGCGGGCACCGACCCCGAGACCGGGGTCGCGCTGCTGCGCAGCTACGCGATCGCCCTCGGCTCCGACGACGCGGCCAAGAAGGAGGTCGCCGACGCGGTGGACGAGGTGCGGAACGCCAGCGCCGCCCAGTCGACCGACATCGACACCGGCATCCCGGACGGCCAGGGCCTGCGGGTCGACGTCGACCAGGGCGGCGTCCAGGGCAGCGTCATCTTCGTGACGTTCCCCGTGGGGAGCGAGGTCTACGGCATCCAGGCCGTCGCCACCAGCGGGGGCAACCTCAACCAGGACGAGATCCTGGGGGCGGCGCGCGACCTGGCGACCACGGCCGGCGCCACCCCCTGAACCGGCGTCAGTCCGCCGCGGTGGCCTCGGCCTCCGCGGTGGACTCCGCCGCCTTCTTGCGCGTCGTGCGACGCCGCGGCTTCGGGGTCTCCCCGGCCGCGTCGGACGCCGTCTCGGTGGCCTTCTTGCGCGTCGTGCGGCGGCGCGGCTTCGGGGCCTCCTCGGCGGGGGCGTCCTCCGTCGCGGCCTCGGCGGGCGCGGCGGCCTCGTCGGCGGCCGTGTCCGCGGCCTTCTTGCGCGTGGTCCGGCGGCGCGGCTTCGGGGCCTCCTCGGCGGGGGCGTCCTCCGTCGCGGCCTCGGCGGCCTCGTCGGCGGCCGTGTCCGCGGCCTTCTTGCGCGTCGTGCGTCGGCGCGGCTTCGGCGCCTCCTCGTCCGCGGGCGCCGCGGCCGGCGCCTCGACGGCGGCCTCCGCGGCGACCGTGGCCTCGGCGGGCGCCTCGGCGCCGGCGCGGCGGCGCACCCGGCGGCGGGGCGATGCCGGCTCGCCGGCGGCCTCCTCGGCCGGGGCCTCGGCGACGGCGACGGCGGCGGGCGCCTCGTCCTCGTCCGCGACGCGGCGGCGACGGCGCCGGCGGGCCGGCGTGTCCTCCTCCGCGACCTCGGCGTCCACGGCCTGGGCGACGGCCTCGGCGGCCTCCACCACGGCGTCCGGGGCGGGCGCCTCGTCGCCGGCGACCGGCTCCAGGTCGTCCAGCGTCGGCTCGGGCTCCGCGCCTGCGCCGCGGCGGCGCCGTCGGCGGCTGCTGCGGCTCGGCGGGCCGACGGTGTCGGTGGCCTCGGCCAGATCCGGCACGTCCTCGCCCACCTCCGGCGGCGGGCCGAGCATGATCATGTCCTCGTAGGAGATCGGCTCGTCGAGCGGCGGAAGCGTGCCGACGTCGAGGTCGGGCGTCGGGGTGACGACCACCTCGAACACCTCGGCGATCTCGTCGGCCACCTGGGTGGACTCGGCCGGCTCGGCCTCGGCCCCGCGCGCCGGCGCGCCCGCGGCCGCCGCGGCGGCGCCGGCGCCGGCCGCTGTCGCCCTCCTCGCCGGAGCGCTCGGCGGTGGCGGCGGGCGACGTCGGGAGCGGCGGGATCTCGGCGGCGCGGCCCTCGCCCAGCTCGACCCGGTACGTGCCGCTGCGGGGGTCGGTCTCCAGCCGGACCAGGCCGGTGGTGGAGGCGTCCTCCAGGAACTTGGAGAACGTCGAGAAGCCGTGCTCGCTCTCGTCGAACGCGGGGTACTTGCGGCGCATCGAGTCCTTCACGATCGACGCGAGCGGCCACTCGGTGCCCTCGCGCTGCAGCGCCGTGAGGGTCTCGCGCAGCAGGTCGACGGGGTTGAGGTCCAGGGCGCTCGACCCGCCGCGGCGGCGCGACGTGCCGCCTCCGGCCGCCTCGGCGGCCAGGCGGTCGTAGAAGATGAACTCGTCGCAGTTCGCGATGAGCAGCTCGCTGGCCGACTCCCGGTTGCCGACGCCGATCACGCGCTTGTTCAGCTCGCGGAGCTTGCCCACGAGCGGCGTGAAGTCGCTGTCGCCGGAGACGATCACGAAGTTGTCGACGTGCTCGCGGCTGTAGGCGAGCTCCATGGCGTCGACCGCCATCTGGATGTCGGCGCGGTTCTTGGCGCCCTCGCGCGCGGACGGCATCTCGATGAGGCCGAGGCCCGCGTTCTGCAGCTCGTGCCGCGCGTCGCGGTAGCGGCTCCAGTCCGCGTAGGCGCGCTTCACCAGCACCCGGCCCTTCTCGGCCAGGCGGTTCAGCACTAGGTGGATATCGAAGTCGCCTCGTCCCTTGGCCCCGGGTCGGGCCATGTTCTCGAAGTCAACCAGCACGGCGAGAGAGCTCTCGTGCTCGGCCATAGGGTCCTCCAGATCTCTGTGTCGGTGCCGCCGAGCGGCGGCAGGTCATGCGGCGTGGCGCCGGACCCCGCGCGTACGCAGGGCGCGGTGATCGTACCAGCCGGGCCCGGATCCCCCCCGCAGGCAGCCCAGAGGCCCCGCTCATCACTAGAATCGGTGGGGTACGCATCCGCACCCGCCACGGGGTGCGCCAACCGCTCAGGGGGACGCTTCCGTAATGACGACTCAGCAGCCGACGGCGAGCACCGGTTCAGCGAACGGGTCAGGCGCCGAGACCCTCACGGTGACCGACAACCGCACCGGCCAGACGTACGAGCTCCCCATCACGGACGGGACGGTCAGGGCCACTGATCTTCGCCAGATCAAGGTCGACGACGCCGATTTCGGCCTCATGACCTACGACCCGGCGTTCATGAACACCGCCTCCTGTCGAAGCGAGATCACCTTCCTGGACGGCGACGCCGGGATCCTGCGCTACCGCGGGTACCCCATCGAGCAGCTCGCCGAGAAGAGCTCGTTCCTGGAGGTGTCGTACCTGCTCGTCCACGGCGATCTGCCGACGCAGGCGCAGCTCGACGCGTGGGTGGACGACATCACGCATCACACGTTCGTGCACAAGAACGTCGAGCAGTTCATGCAGGGCTTCCGCTACGACGCGCACCCCATGGGGATGCTCGAGTCGAGCGTCGGGATGCTGAGCACGCTGTACCCGGAGTCCAAGGACCTGACGGACGCCGACAACAACATGCTCCAGATCGTCCGGCTGATCGCCAAGATGCCGACCCTCGGCGCCTTCGCCTACCGGCACATCACGGGCAAGCCGTTCGTCTACCCCAACAACGAGCTGTCCTACTCCGAGAACTTCCTCTCGATGCTCTTCACGACCGGTGTCCCGCAGTTCGACGCGGACCCCCGGATCGTACGGGCGCTCGACGTGCTGTTCATCCTCCACGCCGACCACGAGCAGAACTGCTCGACCAGCGCGGTGCGGAGCGTCGGCTCGTCGCAGGTCGACCCCTACTCGGCCGTCACCGCCGGCGTCGCCGCCCTCTACGGCCCGCTCCACGGCGGCGCCAACGAGGCCGTGCTCCAGATGCTCCGCCGCATCAAGACGGCGGACAACATCCCCGCCTTCATGGAGGGCGTGAAGGAGGGCAAGGAGCGCCTGATGGGCTTCGGCCACCGGGTGTACAAGAACTTCGACCCGCGGGCCACGATCATCAAGAAGGCCTGCGACGACGTCTTCGAGGTCACCGGGGTCAACCCGCTCCTGGAGATCGCGAAGGAGCTCGAGAAGATCGCCCTCGAGGACGAGTACTTCGTCACGCGCAAGCTCTACCCGAACGTGGACTTCTACTCGGGCCTGATCTACGAGGCCCTCGGCATGCCGGCCGACATGTTCACGGTCCTCTTCGCCATCGGGCGCACCCCCGGCTGGGTCGCCCAGTGGAAGGAGATGATCGGCGACAAGGAGCAGAAGATCTCCCGCCCGCGCCAGGTCTACGTCGGCGCCGACGAGCGGGACTACGTGGCGATCGGCTCCCGGTAAGGGTCCGTCACGGCAGTCGGCGGCGCGTCCGCCGGCTGCAGACCTGCGCATTCCGGCGCCCGCGTGCATGCCGATGCAACCAGCATCGGCATGACGCGGGCATCCGCACTGCTTGGTCTTCGCGCGGCGGGCCGCACCGCCTTTGTGCCGCGCCGGCCCCTAGGTCGCGGAGGACGCGGGCCCGTCCGCGCCGGCGATGCCGGCGCGGACGGCCGCGGCGTCCAGCAGGCCGACGAGCTGCGCCAGCTCGTCGTCGTCGAGCGCGTCCCACATGCGGCGCATCAGGTCCTCGCGGCCGGGGAGCGCCTCGGCGGCCATCTCCTCGCCCTGCGGCGTGAGGCGCGCCTGCACCATGCGCCCGTCGCGGGGGTGCGGCACCCGCTCCACCAGCCCCCCGCGCTCCAGGCCGTCGACCAGCTTGGTGACGTTGGGCCGGGTCACGCCGAGCTCGTCGCCCAGGGCGTGGAGGCAGGCCTGCCGCTCGTCCTGGCAGCACAGCACCCCGAGCACCTCGAGCTTGGCGTCGGAGAGGCCGTAGCCGCCGGCGTGGCGGTCCAGCTCGCGCCCGGCGCGGCAGGCGAGGCGCTCCAGCGCGGCGGTGGCCCGCTGCGCGAGGTCGGCGCGTGCCTCCACCTCGATCGTTACCGGGTTCATCATCTCGCAAGGTACCACCCCCGGCAGCGCGGCCGTCAACCCGCCGCGCGCGGTAGTCTTGTCCCATGACAGGCGACCCGCAGGAGCAGATGCGCCAGGCGGCGCGCGAGGTGGGCCAGGAGCTCCAGCGCGCCATCGAGCAGTGCGGCAAGCTGGCGCGCCAGGCCGGCGAGGACCTCTCGCGCCTGGTGGGCGATCCGCGCACCGCGATGCGGCCCCGGCGCACGCCCGCCGACGCCACGCCCGCCGAGCTCATCCGCGAGATCGGCCGCCTCCGCGACGAGGGGCTGATCACCGAGGAGGAGTTCCAGGCGAAGAAGGCCGACCTCCTCTCACGCGTGTGAGCGAGCCCGAGGAGAACTGGGGCGCGCTGGCCGCGCGCCTGGCGCCGCACGTCTCGCCCGAGTGGTCGCGCCACGCCGCCGAGCACGGGTCGCAGGGGTGGATCCGGCTGATCCTGCTGGTGGACGCCCACGACCAGCTCTCCCGCCCCCGCGTGGCGGAGAAGGTGGCGATGACGATGGCCGACCTGGCCGTCGAGCGCGAGGGCGAGCGCGCCGGCTGGGAAGCGGTCCGCGAGAAGGCCGAGGAGGACCGGATCACGATCGTCACCGAGCTGGTCGACGCCGCGCCCACCGTCCTGTCGGCCGAGCTCCTGCCGCTGTTCGCGCGCTCGATCGAGCCGCTCCAGCGACAGGGCATGTAGGCCCGCTCCCCCGTGGCCGGCGGCCACCCGACGGACGCCGACCGCGAGGCGGCGGCGCTCCCCGTGCTCCTCGCCGCCGTCGGCGCCGCCCGCGCCCGCGACCTGGGCGACCTGCGCCAGTCCTACGCCGACGACGCCGTGTGGCTCGCCCCGGGCGGGACCCTCCACGGCGGCGACGCGGCCGCGGCCCGCCACCTGGAGATCGCCGCGCTCGCCGAGTCGTGGGACGAGCCGCAGCAGCAGGGCGCGAAGGCCGCGCTGCGCTGGTCGGGCGGCGGGGGCGCCACGCACGGGGCCGTCGTCGTCGAGGTCCGGCGCGGCCGGATCATCTTCGCCGCGGAGGGGTAATTCCCGGAGGCCAGCCGGGCGAAGCCCGGCCAAGGCCCCCGTGTCGAGAGGGGCCGAGGCCGGAGGGATCGTCCGCCCTCAGGCGCCGCCGATGGCGCGGAGCGCCGACGGCGGGTAGAGCGCCCGCAGGCGGCCGGCGCGGGGCGCGACGGCCTCCACGTCCAGCACCGCCAGGGAGCCCTTGCGGAAGTCCACGGAGCCGCCGCCGGTGAGGTCGGCGACGGCGTGGGGGAGGTCCGGGTTGTGGCCGCACACCAGCACCGGATCGGCGGCCGGGTGCCGCATCAGGGCATCGGCCAGGTCCTCCAGCTCCATCCCCGGCCGCAGGCGCGGGTCGTCGACCGGGTCCAGGCCGAGGGCGGCGGCCACGATCTCGGCCGTCTGGCGGCAGCGCACCAGCGGGCTGGTGAGGACCAGGGCGGCGTCGATCCCGAGCACCCGCAGCCCCTCCGCGGCCTGCGCGATGCGGGCGCGGCCCTCGTCGGTCAGGGCGCGCGGCTCGTCCCGGTAGCCCGTGTCGGGGCCCGCGTCCTCGGCGACCCCATGGCGCATCAGCATCAGGCGCATGCGCCGTGCAGCATCGCCGCCGCGGAGGGCGCCGTCCAGCCCCCGTCCCGCAACGAATCGGGACGGGGGCCGGCCCGGCGTTCAGTCGATCATCTGGTACGCGGGCAGCGTCAGGAAGTCGACGAAGTCGTCCGAGGTGGAGATGTCGTCGAACAGCTGCGCGGCGCGGTCGAAGTACTCGTGGAGGTTCTCCGGGTACTTGCCGTGGATCGCGTCCAGCTCCTCGGCGAGGAGGGTGCGGAACAGCTCGGTGTCGATCTTCCGGCCGTCGTCCAGGACGCCCTTCTCCGAGTGGATCCACTGCCACACCTGGCTGCGGGAGATCTCGGCGGTGGCGGCGTCCTCCATCAGGTTGTTGATGGGCACGCAGCCGATGCCGTTGAGCCAGGCGCCGAGGTACTGGACGCCGACGGAGATGTTCAGGCGGAGGCCGGCCTCGGTGATCGGGCCCTCCGGCACGAACGTCAGCAGGTCCTGCGCGGTGATCTCGACGTCCTCGCGCAGGCGGTCCAGCTGGTTCGGCCCGGGCATGACCGCGTCGAACGCCTCGACGGCGATCGGCACGAGGCCGGGGTGGGCGACCCAGGTGCCGTCGTGGCCGTTGCCGGCCTCGCGCTCCTTGTCGGCCCGCACCTTGGCGAGGGCCTCCTCGTTGGCCTGCGGGTCGTTCTTGATCGGGATCTGCGCCGCCATCCCGCCGATGGCGTGGGCGCCGCGCTTGTGGCAGGTCTTGATCGCGAGCAGCGAGTAGCTGTTCATGAAGTGGGTCGTCATCGTGACGAGCGCCCGGTCGGCGAGCACGAAGTCGGGACGGCTGCGGAACTTCTTGATGACGCTGAAGATGTAGTCCCAGCGACCGCAGTTGAGGCCGGCCGAGTGGTCGCGCAGCTCGTAGAGGATCTCCTCCATCTCGAACGCGGCCAGGATCGTCTCGATCAGGACGGTCGCGCGGACGCTGCCCTGCGGGACCCCGATCTCGTCCTGCGTCATCACGATGATGTCGTTCCAGAGCCGGGCCTCGAGGTGGCTCTCCATCTTGGGGAGGTAGAAGTACGGGCCCGAGCCCTTGTCCAGCAGCGTCTTCGCGTTGTGGAACATGTAGAGCGCGAAGTCGAAGATGCCGGCGGACACGGGCTCGCCGTCCACCAGGACGTGCTTCTCCAGCAGGTGCCAGCCGCGCGGGCGCACCAGCAGCGTCGCGAGGTTCTCGCCGAGCGCGTACTCCTTGCCGCCGCTGGAGAGCGTGATCGTCCCGTTCACCGCGTCGCGCAGGTTGATCTGCCCCTGGATCGTGTTCTCCCAGGTGGGCGTGTTCGAGTCCTCGAAGTCGGACATGAACACCTTCGCCCCCGAGTTGAGGGCGTTGATGATCATCTTCCGGTCCACCGGGCCGGTGATCTCGGCGCGGCGGTCCTGGAGGTCGGCCGGGGCGGGCGCGACCTTCCACGACGGGTCGTCGCGGATCGCCTTCGTCTCGGGGAGGAAGTCCGGCAGCTCACCGGCGTCCAGGCGCGCGGCACGCGCTACGCGGGCCTCCAGGAGCTCCCGGCGCCGCGACTCGAAGGCGCGGTGCAGCGTCGCCACCAGGGCGAGCGCGTCCGGGGTGAGGATCTCCGCCATCTCGGGCGAGACGTCGGCCGTGATCTGGACTCCCTCGGGCAGGGTGAGCGTGCTCATGGTTGCGGGTCGCACCTTTCCTCGACGCGTCAACCGCTGAAGGCTAACCGAAACGCCCTAGCCGGACGCTCCGGGGACCTGGGCCACCAGGATGGACGCCACCACCACGATCACCAGCGACAGCGCCAGCTCGGCGCCCGCCAGGCGGCGGACCAGCCGGACGGTCGCGGCGTTCGGGTGGCGGACGGGGCGCAGCGCCACGATCACCTTGCGGTTGTAGAGCGCCAGCGCGCCCACCGGGATGAGGAGCGCCACCTTGATCAGGATGCTCTGGCCGTACGACGTGTCCCACAGCTCCCGGGGGTCGTCCATCTCGGCGAGGGAGCGGATCACGCCGGTGGTCACGGCCAGGGCGACGGCGACGAGCGCCACCTTCGAGTATCGGGCCAGGACCCGCGCGGCCAGGGCCGATCCTCGTTCCGGCGCGATCCGCGGCAGGCGGAAGTGGATGAGGGCGATCATCGCGAGGCCGACGACCCACACCGCCACCGACACCAGGTGCACGAGCTGGGTGCCGATCTGGAGCCAGGCGACGTCGGAGACGTTCGCGTGCCCCTGGGCGGCGATCCCGCCCAGCACCGACAGCAGGAGCGCCCCCATGAGCAGCGCCGACCACTTCGGCCCCTCGAGCGTGGCGGCACGGGGCTGGGTGCTGCTGCCGTACTCGCGGATGAACAGCGCCGCGCCCAGGGCGAAGAGCCCGAACAGGAGCGCCCCGCGTAGCTGCACCAGCTCGCCGAAGTGGGTGCCGCCCAGCACCTGGCTGATGCCGGTCGCGTCGCCGATCGCCCCCCACACCGTCGTCCCCAGCACGCTCGCGCTCTGCACCACCAGGAGGTAGCCCTCCGCGACCATCGCACCGACGGCGAGGACGCCGAAGCCCACCCAGAAGGCGTCGCGGCCCCAGGTCGTGACGGCGTCGCGCTCGCCCTGGCTCGCCCGCGCGAGCGGGCCGCGCAGCGCGGGCGCCCAGACGAGCCACCGGAACGCGATCAGGCCGATCAGCCCGCCGAGGCCCACGAGCTCGAGGAAGCGCGAGCTGGTGCCCCACGGCCCGGTCTCCGAGGGGCCCGACGCGATGCCGGCCAGGTACGGGTCCTTCAGGTCCCCGTCGCCGATCCCGAACACGAACACCCCGCCGACGACGTGGGAGTCGGCCCCGATGACCGAGTAGCGCACCGTGTAGGTCCCGTCGGGGAGGCCCGGGCGCAGCGGGATCTCCACCTCCCGCTTGTCCTTCCCCTGCTCCGCCGGCCCGCGGGCGGCGCTCTGGCCGGACTCGTCGAACACGTCGCCGGTGTTCTCCCCGGCCAGCTCCACCGGCTCGGAGAACGAGAGCTGCACCGCGGCCGGCCCGGCGTCCACCTTCGTGCCGGCCAGCGGGCTGGTGGTGACCAGCGTCGGGGTGCGCCGCCGCGGTCGCCGCCGCCAGCAGGAACAGGACCAGGGCGAGGGCGGGGACGAGGACGCGGCGCATCCGCCGGATGGTCGCGGGCCGGGCCCCGCGCCGCAACCGGGCCGGGCCGCCCGAGGGTGGTAGCGTGCCGCCGGATCCCGGACGGCACGCGGGTGCCGGACCCGACGCGGCGAGAGGGAGGACGCGGTGCCGGAGCTCCTCGAGGGCACCACCGGCCTGGTGGTCGGCGTGGCGAACAAGCGCAGCATCGCGTGGGCGATCGCGCGCAAGCTCGACCAGGCGGGTCAGCGGCTGGTGCTGACGTACCAGGGCGAGCGGACCGAGGGCGAGGTGCGCAAGCTGGCGGAGCAGCTCAACGACTGCGCCGCCGTGCTGCCGCTCGACGTGCAGGACGACGCGCAGGTGGCGATCGCCGTGTCGGGCGCGGCCGAGGCGCTCGGCGGCAGCCTCCACACCCTCGTCCACGCCGTCGCGTACGCACGGCCCGAGGACCTCGGCGGCCGCTTCGTCGACACGAGCCGCGAGGGCTTCCACCTGGCGGTCGACGTGTCGGCCTACTCGCTGGCGGCGCTCGCCCGGGAGGCCGAGCCGTACATGCGCGCCGGCGGCGGCGGCTCGATCATGACGCTGTCGTACATCGCCGCGACTCGCGCGGTGCCCGGCTACAACGTGATGGGGATCGCGAAGGCCGCCCTCGAGGCGATCGTGCGCCACCTGGCGTGGGACCTCGGCGAGAGCGGGATCCGCGTCAACGCGATCTCGGCGGGGCCGGTCCGCACCCTGGCGGCGCGCGGCATCCCCGGCTTCGGCACGATGGCCGACACCATCGCCGGCCGCACGCCCCTGCGCCGCGAGATCACCCAGGACGAGGTGGCCGACACCGCGGTGTACCTGGCGTCGCCGCTGTCGGCGAGCGTCACCGGCGAGACGATCTTCGTCGACGCCGGGTTCCACGCGATGGGGCTCTGAGACCGCGCAGCGACGGGACGGCGCGGATCGGCGTGGTGGCCGACTCGCACGTGGGCGACCACCTGCCCACCCTCCCCGCGGAGGTGCTGGAGCGGCTCGACGGCGTCGATCTGATCGTCCACGCCGGCGACGTCGCGCAGGCGCGGGTGCTGGACGAGCTGCGCGAGGTGGCACCCGTCGCCGCCGTCCGCGGCAACCACGACCGCGGTGCGCTGCGGCGCCTGCCGCTGAGCCTGGTGGTGCCCGCCGGGCCCTTCCGGATCGGGGTGACCCACGGCACGCGCCGTCCCGGGATCGAGCTGTCGTCCAGCCTCCTCTCGGTGGCGGCGGGCCGGCCGGTGCTGCTGGGCTTCGCCCGCCAGATGGTCCGCCGCTTCACCGGCGTGGACATGGTGGTGACCGGCCACCTGCACCTGAGCTTCGACCACGTGGTCAACGGGGTGCGCCACTTCTCGCCGGGCGCGGTGTTCGTGAACGAGATGCTCGCCGGCCGCGTCCCCACCCACGGGCCGGTCCCGTGGGCGTACCGGCGCTACCGCAAGCACATCGACGACGCCGACCGGCTGCCGGCGATCGGCGTCGTGGAGGCGGGTCCCGGGGGGCTGACCGCCCGGCGGATCGTGCTGGAGCGGCCGATCGCGGTCCAGCGCCGGCCGCGGCGGAGCCGGTGACCGCCCCCGCCGCGCCCACGCCCGCGGACCTCCTGGCCGTGGAGCGGTTCTTCCGGCGCTCCGGCCTGCCGCACCTGACCGACGACGCGCGCGGCCGCGACATCACCGTGCGCTGGCGCCTGCCCGCCGGCGCGCTGGTGCTGGGGGTGGCCGTCGTCCTGGTCGTGCGGACCGACCTCGGCCCCCTGGCGCTGGTGTTCAGCCTCGTCGGCGTGGCCGTCGCCACCGCCGTGATCGTGTGGGTGCTGTTCGACCTCGGCGCCCTGTCGCTGTTCGTGTACCAATGGCGGCCGGCGCTCGACGGCCTGGCCGCCACCGCGTCGGTGGCGCTGCGGGCGCTCCCGCCGCTCCTGGCGGTGCTGTTGTTCCTGTCGCTCGCCCAGGAGACCTGGCGGGCGTTCGGGCGCCTGGAGGGGTGGCGCTTCGGGTTCGTGCTGATCCTGTTCGGGCTCCTCTCCACCGTGATCCTGGTGGCGGGGCTGCGCCGCGAGCGCCGCGCCCTGATGTCGCCGGAGCCGGGGGAGCAGATGGAGGCGGACGCCCTCCGGACGCCGGCGGCGTCGATCGTCCGGGCCGGCGTGGCGCCGGCGGTGCCGCCGCTCGAGCGTCCCGCCCGGGTCAACGTGGCCGTCGCGCTGGTGGTGTCGCTGGGCATCCGGGTGCTCGCCGTGGGGGTCGCGGTGGGGCTCACGTTCGCGGTGCTGGGGATCCTGATCGTCGACCGCGGCCTCACCGCGGAGTGGACCGGGGAGACGCCCAACGTGCTCGTGGCCGTCGACATCCAGGGGCGCGAGGTGGTGCTGACCGAGGCCCTGGTGCGCGTGGCGGCGATGCTCGGCGGGTTCGCGTCCCTCTACTTCGTGGCGGTGGCGCTCGGCGACTCCCGCAACCGGGAGGAGTTCCTCGACGACGAGCTGGAGCGGATGCGCCGCGTGATGGCGGCGTGGGCCTACTACCGCGGGGCGCTGGCGGCGGGGGCGAGCCCCTCCGACACGTACCAGTCCACCGTCCGCCGCAGCGACTCCTCCAGCGGGGTGTAGACCAGGCCCAGCTCGCGGGTGGCGCGGCCGCCGTCGTACGCGTGGCCGTGCAGGAGGGTGCGCACCATCTCCCGGCACACCGGCGGCCGGCGCCGCCGCACGCGCGCCAGCATCTCCACGCCCGTGGCCGCGGCCATCGCCAGCGGGCCGGGGAGCGTGCGGGGGTGGGGCGCGGTGCCGCTGATGCGGCCGAGCAGGGCGAGGGCCTCGGTCACGGTGAGCGTGATCCCGGAAAGGATGTAGCGCTCGCCCGGCCTCCCGTGCTCCTCGGCGAGCAGGTGGCCCTCGGCGCAGTCGCCCACGTCCACCAGGGACATCCGCGAGTCGACCACCGTGGTGAGCCTGCCGTTGAGCGCGTCGATCAGGATCCTCGCCGTCCCGCGGGTGCGCCCCGGCCCCTGCACGGACGACGGGTTCACGCTCACCAGCGCGATCCCCCGCGCGGTGGCGGTGGCGAACGCGACCTTCTCGGCCTCGTACTTCGAGCGCTCGTAGGCGGAGAGGAACGACCCGCGGTGCGGCGTCGTCTCGGTCGCGACCGTCCCGGCCGGCTCACCGATCGTCGCCGCCGACGACGTGTGCACCACCAGGCGCACCCCCGCGTCGGCCGCCGCGGAGACCACGCGGCGGGTGCCCTCCACGTTCAGCCGCGTCAGCTCGCTCGGGTGGGGCAGGCAGAAGCCGTTGAGGCCGGCGAGGTGGTAGACGACGTCCACCCCCTCCATCGCCCGCGCCAGCGACGGCGGGTCCATGATGTCGCCGCGCACGGGCTGGGCGCCGGCGCGCGACAGGGCGCCTGCCGAGGACACCGAGCGCGTCAGGGCGCGCACCTCGCGGCCGCGCGCCACCAGGCGGGCCAGGACGGCGCCGCCCACGAACCCGCTGCCGCCCGTCACGAGCACCGGTCCGCTCACGCGGGCGGCGCCTCCCGGGTGACCATCGCGCGGACGGCGGCGGCGCCCTCCATGTCCATGGCGCGGCGGGCCAGCCCCCGCGCCGCCTCCGCGTCGAGCCCCCGGACCTGCGCCTTCACCAGCGGCACCCGCCGCGGCGCCACGCTCAGCTCCTCGACGCCGATCCCCACCAGCAGCGGCACGGCCGCGGGGTCCGACGCCGCCTCGCCGCACACCGCCACCCGCGCGCCGCCGGAGCGGCCGGCCTGCGCGACGCGGTCGATGAGGCGGAGCACCGCGGGGTGGACGGGGTCGGACAGGCGGGCGACCCCGGCGTTGCCGCGCTCGGCGGCCATCACGTACTGGACGAGGTCGTTGGTGCCCACCGACAGGAAGTCCGCCTCCGCGGCGAGCTCCTCCGCCATGACCGCGGCGGCCGGGACCTCCACCATCGCGCCGACCTCGACGGCGGGCACGTCCACGCCCTCGCCGGCGAGGTCCGCGCGCGCCTCCTCGAGCGCCGCCCGCGCGCGGCGCAGCTCGTCCACCTCGCTGACCATGGGGAACATGATGCCGATCGGACCCGCCGCCGCGGCGCGGAGCACCGCGCGCAGCTGGGTGCGCAGGGCGTCCGGGTGCTGCAGCGCCAGCCGCAGGCCGCGGACGCCGAGGAACGGATTGGCCTCGGCGGCGGACGGCATGTAGCGCAGCGGCTTGTCGGCGCCGGCGTCGAGCGTCCGGACCACCACGCGCCGGCCGCCGAACGCCCGGACGGCCTCCTCGTAGGCGCGCGCCTGCTCGTCCTCCGACGGCGGCTCGGCGCGGTCGAGGAACAGGAACTCGCTCCGCAGCAGGCCCACCCCGTCGGCGCCCGCCGCGACGGCCGCGCCCACGTCGCCGGGGCCACCGATGTTGGCGGCCACCTCCACGTGCCGTCCGTCGGCGGTGACCGCCGGCTCGCCCGACCGCTCGCGGGCCCGTGCCTCGCGGTCGGCGTCCTCGCGGGCGTGCGCCTCGTGGGCGGCGATCGCCTCCGCCGCCGGGCGCCACGTCGACGGTCCCGGCGTCGCCGTCGACGATCAGCGTGGTCCCCGGCGGGACGGCCAGGACCGCCGGCCCGAGGCCCGCGACCGCCGGGATGCCGAGCCCGCGGGCGATGATCGACGCGTGCGAGGTGGGGCCGCCGGCCGCCGTGGCCAGGGCCCGCACCCGCGCCGGGTCGAGCTCGGCCACCTCCGCGGCGCCGAGGTCGTCGGCGACCAGCACGGCGGGCTCGCCACCCTCGGCCTGGGCGCCGCCGCCGAGCCGCGCGACCACCCGCCGCCCCAGGTCGCGCAGGTCGGCGGCGCGGGCGCGCAGGTACTCGTCGCCCAGGCCGTCGTAGCCGGCCGCGGCGGCCTCGACGGCGTCGTGCCACGCCCGGGCGGCGGAGCGCCCCGCGTCGATCGCCGCCTGCGCCGCCCCCACCAGCTGGTCGTCGGTCAGGGTCAGGACCTGGGCGTCGAGGATGTCGGCGGTCTCGGGGGCGGCGGTCCCCCGGAGGGCGGCGAGATCGTCCCCCACGGCCGTGAGCGCCGCGCCGAGCGCGGCCCGCTCCGCCCCCGGGTCGCCCGACGGCTCGGCCGCGGGCGCGCCGCCGGCGCCGCCGACCCGCCGCGCCGGCCCGATCGCCCGCCCGGGGGCCGCGGCCACGCCCTCCAGGCGGCTGCCGTCCGCCGGGGCCGCCGCCGGGGCGGCGCCGCTGCGGGCGGCGGGCCGTCGTCCTCCGATGCGCCGATCAGGGCGGCGATGGCCCTCGCCGTCTCGGGGGCCCCGGGACCGCGCGCCTCCACGCGGACGCGGTGGCCCTCGAGGGCGCCGAGCACGCCGAGCGCGGTGAGGCTGCGGGCGGGCGCGGGCCCCGCGCCGGTGGTGAGGTTGCGGATCCGCACCTCGGCCTGCGCGTCCGCGGCGGCCCGCACCACCGCCGCGGCCGGGCGGGCGTGGAGGCCGTGCGCGCCGGCCACCGTCGCCTCGGCGGCCTCCCAGCCGGCGTCGTCGTCGTCCGTGGCGGGCGGGGACGCGGCGGCGGGCTCGGGCCCGCCCAGGTGGGCGATCTTGCCGGCCAGCCCGTTGCGCGCCTCGGCGGCCGCCTCCTCCAGCGACGCGCCGGCCCGCGCGGCGGCGGCCGCCGCGACCGCCCCCTCCACCAGGGGCGCCTCGCACAGCAGCACCCGCGCGCGGGTCTCGTCGTCGAGCAGGTCCAGCGCCGTCTCGGCGGAGAGGACGGCGGACCCCAGGTCCATCAGCACCAGGGCGCCGCCCGCGCCGGCGGCCTCGATCGCGGCCATCACCTTCACGGCGTCGGTGCCGAGCGCACCCGGCTCGTCGATGCCGCCCGCCGCCTCGATCGGCACGTCGTCGCCCGCCATCCCCCGCGCCAGCGCCACCACGCCCTCCGCCAGCGCGGCGCTGTGCGAGACCACGACGATGCCGATCATGCGACTCCTAGAGGGGGAGGCGGTAGGAGCGGCGCAGCAGCTCGACCGGGTGCACCGACGGCCGCTCCGTCACGTCCGAGATCCACCAGCGGCAGGTCTCGGAGTCGCACGCCGACAGCTCGGCGGCGCCCGCGCGGATGCCCGCGAACACCGGCGCCCCGACGGCCATCGCGATGTCGTACTTCTCGCGCTTCAGGCCGTACGTGCCCGCCACGCCGCAGCAGGTGGCGTCCACCTGGCGCGGCCGCAGCTGCGGGATGAGGCCCATCAGCCGCATGGCCGGCGTGCCGATGCCGTGGCCGCGCTGCTGGCAGGGGGCGTGGTAGGGCACCTCCAGGTCCACCGGCTCGAGGTCGTCGGTGTTCAGCTCCCCCCGGTCGTGGAGCATCGCCAGGTACTCCATGACGTCGTAGAGGCGCTCGCCGACCACGCGCAGGTCGTCGTCCTCGACGCCGAGGATCTCGTGCGCCTCGCGCTTCAGCATGAGCCCGCAGCTGGTGGTGCTCGACACGATGTCGTGGCCGGCGCGGGCGTACGGCGCGAGCTGCTTCGCCAGGCGCCGGACGTAGCCGCGCGCATCGTCGAACAGGCCGTTGCTCTGCAGCGGCAGGCCGCAGCATCCCTGGCGCGGCACGATCACCTCGAGGCCCTGGTGCTCGAGCACCGCCATCGTGGCGCGGGCGGCGTCGTGCTCGTAGTAGTCGACCCCGCAGCCGTGGAAGTACACGACCGTCCGGTTCGCCCGCGCCGGGTCGGGCTTGCCCGCGTGCCCGTTGCGGCGCGCCCAGCGGTTGAAACGCCCGCCCTGCCACTCGGGCATGGGGGCGTCGCGGTGGATCCCGAGCGTCTTCTCCAGCACCACCCGCAGCGGCCGGACGCGCAGGCTCCAGTTGGCGAGCGGCGCGACCGGCGACCCCAGGCGCCCCGCCAGGGTGGGGCGCGCGATGAGCCGGTCGCGCAGCGGGACGCCGTGGTCCGCCTTGAGCCGGGCGCGGGCCTGGCTGTTGATCTCCGCGATCTTCACGCCCTGCGGGCACACCTGGGTGCAGATGCCGCAGCTCGAGCAGAGTCGAGGGACGCGTCCGGCGACGGGCCGTCGGGGGACCGGTAGCGCTCGGCCTGCGGGCCCACGAACTTCGGCCCGGGGAAGAGGGGCGTCGCCGCGGCCACCGGGCAGTGCGTCTCGCAGATCGTGCACTTGACGCAGTGGTCGAGCGAGTCGCGCATCAGCTCGTCGAGCGTGTGACTCATCGTTCCTCCATGATCGCGGTCGCCGCCCGGTACCCGCCGGCGATGGCGATGCCCTCGCCGCTCTTCTCGCGCCACGGCTCGGCGCCCGCCACCAGCGCGCCGACGGCGTGGAGGTTGGACCAGAGCGGCGCGCCGCCCGGGTCGAGGGGCCGCATCGCGTCATCGACGATCAGGCCGGCCCGCATCAACGGCTGGGGGTCGAGCGCGCGCTGCGACAGGCCCGGGTCGCCCGCCGGCGGGCCGGCGACGGGAGCCCGGCCACCGTCTCGCGGAGGTGGCCGTGGGAGTCGAGGTCGATGCCGCCCGACGCGAAGCCGCCGGTGGCGAGCACCACCGCGTCGGCGGGGACGGCCCGCGTGCGGGCCGCCCGGTGCACCAGCACCCCCGTCACCCGGCCGCGGCCGCCCTCCACGCCGACGGCGTCCGGGCCCAGCACCAGCTCGCCGCCGGCCGCCCGCAGCGCCGCGACCAGCAGCCCCTCCATGCCGGATGCCGGGGACCGACGGCGGGATGGTCGGCACCTCCGCCACCGGCGCGCCGAGGCGCTCCCGCAGGTCGTCCCATGCCTCCGCCGGCCGCGCGAGCCCGACCACCGCGGGGAGCAGCACCGTCTCGCCGGGCTCGATCATCGGCCGCAGCTCATCCGCCAGCCGGGCGCGCTCCGCCGGGACGTCCAGCGCGCGGGCGTGCACGGGCGCGGCGACGTCGGTCCAGCCCGGGCGGCCCGACCACGACAGCGTGAGCGGCCGCGCCTCGACGGGGTGGCTCCGGCCGGCGCGCCCGCCGCAGGTTGTCGGCGAGGAGCGCCGGGAAGAAGTCGCGCAGCGAGTGCAGCCCGACGACCGCGAACCGGACGGGGCCGTCGAGGCGCCCCGCCGCGATCGCCGCGGGCGCGACCGCGGTGGGCCGGGCGACCCCGACCGCGTCGGCAGCAGCAGGTTGCGCCGGCGTCGCCCTCGGGCCGCAGGCCCTCGGCGACCCCTCCCGGAACCAGGCGAGCGCCTCGTCCAGCACGCCCCCGAGCCGGGCGTACGGGTGCTCCGGGCGCTCCGCGGCCATGCGCGCGACCGCCGCCCCGACGTCGTCGACCCGGTCGGGCGCGTAGCCGAGCACGTCCACCGTGCCGGTGGAGAGGCGCAGCCCCCCCGACCCCTTCGACACCACGGTCACGCGGGCCCCGAGCTGCGCCAGGCGCACGCCGGCGACGAGCCCCGCGAGCCCGGCCCCCACCACCACGACGCGCGTCATACCGGCCGCTCGGGGGCCGCCGCGGGGAGGTGCTCCACGTCGAGCGTGCCCTGGAAGATCCAGTCGTCGAGGCACGGCCTGGCGCATCTGGTCGCCGTAGAGGATCGGCTCGAGGCCCTGCCAGCGGTGCTGGAGGAACATCATGCAGCAGCCCGTCGGCGCGCTCGGCGTCGGCGTCGCCGGCGCCGTGGAGGATGCCGGTCGCGCGGTACGTGCAGAACCCGCCCTGGCACGGGCCCATGCCGAGCCGCAGCGTGCGGCGCACGTCGTCCAGGTTCATGCCGGGCCGGCCGCGGCGGCCTCCTCGATCGCGCCCGCGCGACACCAGCTCGCACTCGCAGACGATCTCCGTCTCGCCGAGCTCGCGCTCCCGCGTCGGCCAGGCGGTCGCCGAGCCACAGATGGTCGCCCGCTCCGGAGCCGGGCAGCACCTCGGCCGCGGTGCGGCAGGCGCGGTCCTCGCCGAGCTGGGCGCACATCGTGTCAGTCCACGATCTCGCGCCATGAGCCGGTAGGTCGTGAGCTTGCCCCCCGTGATGGTGAGGAAGCCGGACACCCGTCCCGCTTGGCGTGGTCCACCACCGCGAGCCCGCGGCTCATGTGGCGGGTGTCCGCGCCTCGTCCTCGGAGGCGCGCTCGTCGTGGAAGAGGGGCCGCGACCCCGGTCCAGACGTGCAGCGCCCGCGCCTCGCGGAAGCCCGGCACCAGCACCTCGCCCGCGTCGAGCATCTGCTGCACCTCGTCGCGGCCGATCGCCAGGTCGTCCGGGTCGTCGGCCCGGACGTCGGTGGTGCCGATCACGCAGATGGTGCGGATCGGGGACCAGGATGTCGCCGTCGCCGGGCGGGTCGCAGCGGTTGACCACCGTCGAGCACCAGCCGGTGGTTCATCGCGATCATGATCCCCTTGCCCGGCACCACCGTACCCCGTGGCAGCCCGCCATGTCGGCGATCTGGCCCGCCCAGACCCCGCCGGCGTTGATCGTGAAGGCGGCCTCGATGCGCATGTCGCCGCCGCCGCGGTCGTCGCGCGCCACGGCGCCCACCACCCGGTCGCCGTCGCGCAGGATCGACGTCACCCAGTGGTAGGTGAGGATCCGCGCGCCGTAGGTCGCGTCGCCGAGCGGGCGTTGCCCCACAGCAGCTTCCACGCGTCGATCGACCCGTCCTGCCACCTCGAAGGCGCGGGTGATGCGCGGGTTGACCCGCGGCTCGCGCGCGAGGGCCTCGGCCACGGGGATCTCCTGCACCGGCCACGTCCGGTCGCCCGGCAGCCCGCGAGGAAGCGGTCGGCGTAGCCGGGATCGTCGGCCGGCGTCGTGACGAAGAGGCCGCCGGTGTCCTCGACGGCGTCGGCCGCGATGCGCCGCACGATCGCGCTCTCCTCGGCGCACTCGGTGGCCGACTGGGGGTCGGAGGTGACGTACCGGCCGCCCGAGTGGAGCAGCCCGTGGAAGCGGCCGGTGGTGCCCTGGCCCGAGGTCCACCCGCTCCAGGAGCACCGCCCGGAAGCCCCGCATGGCGGCGTCGCGGACGACCCCGAGGCCGGTCGCGCCGCCGCCGATGACGAGGACGTCACATTCGAGCGTGTCTCCTATTGGTCGTCCCCTTCTCGACCCAGTCGAACGACTTGGTGACCGCCTTCTTCCAGTCGCGGTAGAGCCTGTCACGCTGCTCTGCGTCCATCGAGGGGCTCCAGCGCTTGTCCTCGACCCAGTTCTCGCGCAGGTCCTCCTGCTCCTTCCAGAGGCCCGTCGCGAGGCCGCCGGCGTAGGCGGCGCCGAGCGCGGTGGTCTCGGCCACGGCCGGCCGGATGACGTTGACGTCGAGCAGGTCGGCCTGGAACTGCATGAGCAGCTCGTTCTGCACCATGCCGCCGTTGACCTTGAGCGACTCGAGGTCGACGCCCGAGTCCGCGTTCATGGCCTCCACGACCTCGCGGCTCTGGTACGCCGTCGCCTCCAGGGTGGCGCGGGCGATGTGCCCGGCGTTGACGTACCGCGTCATGCCCGCGATCACGCCACGGGCGTCGCTGCGCCAGTACGGCGCGAACAGGCCCGAGAAGGCGGGCACGAAGTACACGCCGCCGTTGTCGTCCACGGTCTCCGCCAGCTCCTCGACCTCCGGCGCGGCCTTGATCATCTTCAGGTTGTCGCGCAGCCACTGCACCAGGGCGCCCGTGATGGCGATGGAGCCCTCGAGCGCGAACACCGTCGGCTGGTCGCCGATCCGGTAGCCGGCCGTCGTGATGAGGCCGTTCTTCGACGGGCACGGCCTCGGTGCCGGTGTTGAGGAGCAGGAAGTTGCCGGTGCCGTAGGTGTTCTTGGCCTCGCCGACCGCGAAGCAGGTCTGGCCGAAGAGCGCGGCCTGCTGGTCGCCGAGGTCGCCCGCGACGGGCACGCCCGCCACAGAGTCGAGCGTCGCCTCGCCGTAGACCTCGCTGGACCCGCTGCACCTCGGGGAGCATCGAGCGCGGCACGCCGATCGCGTCGAGCAGCTCCTGGTCCCAGTCCTGCGTCGCCAGGTCCATCAGCAGCGTGCGGCTCGCGTTGCTGACGTCGGTGATGTGCAGGCCGCCGTCCGTGCCGCCGGTGAGGTTCCAGATGACCCAGGTGTCCATGTTGCCGAACATCAGGTCGCCCGCGTCGGCCCTCGCCTGGGCGCCGTCGACGTTCTCGAGGATCCAGCGCACCTTCGGGGCCGGAGAAGTAGGTCGCGATCGGCAGGCCGGTCTTCGGGCGGAAGCGGTCCTGGCCGCCGTCCTTCATCAGCTCGTCGCAGATGCGGTCGGTGCGCGTGTCCTGCCAGACGATCGCGTTGTAGACGGCCTCACCCGTGTTGCGGTCCCACACCACGGCCGTCTCGCGCTGGTTGGTGATGCCGATCGCGGCGAGCTCGTCCTTGCCGATGCCGGCATCCTTGAGGGCGCCCGGCGACGACCTCCTCGGTGCGGCTCCAGACCTCCGCCGGGTCGTGCTCCACCCAGCCCGGCTTGGGATAGATCTGCTCGTGCTCCTTCTGGGAGATCGCGACGACGTTGCCGCCCTGGTCGAAGATCATGAAGCGCGTGCTGGTCGTCCCCTGGTCGATCGCCCCTGCGTACTGGTCGCCATGTCGCTCTCCCCCCTCGTGGTCTGCTCCGCCCCAGGTCGCGGGCCGCGCAGCGCACGAGCAGCGCGCTGGAGGTGGCGCCCGGGTCCTGGTGCCCGGCGCTGCGCTCACCGAGGTAGCTCGCCCGGCCCTTGCGGGCGACGAGCGGGATGGTGGCCCGGGCGCCCTCCTCCGCCGCGTCGGCGGCGCGGTCGAGCGCCTCCGCCGAACGCGGCTCCGTCGGCCGAGCGCCGCGCGCAGTGCGTCGCGCGGCCGGCAGGAGGGCGTCCACCATGGTCTTGTCGCCCGGCTCCGCCTTGCCGCGCGACTGGACCCCGGCGACCCCGGCGTCGAGGCAGGCGGCCCAGTCCTCGGGCGTCATGCCGTCCGGCGCCGGCCGCCGACCCGAACTGCAGGAAGAACGTCCCGTAGAGCGGGCCCGCCGGCACCGCCGACCTTGGAGATCAGCGTCATCCCGACGGCCTTCATCAGGGACGGCACGTCCCCGGCTCGGCGGCGTCGAGCTTCTCGCACCACCGCCCGCATGCCGCGGTCCATGTTGATGCCGTGGTCGGCGTCGCCGATCGCCGCGTCGAGCGCGGTGAGCGTCGTCCTTGGCCTCCGCGACGGCGGCGGCGAAGCCGCGGACCCAGTCCGCGACCTCGCCCGCCGTGATCGTCGCGCCGCTCACGCGCCCCAGCGCAGGCCCGGCGGTGAGCACCGGTGCGTCCCAGAGGCGGATCATCTCGTCGTCGAGGCGCAGCAGCGTGATCGAGCAGCCGGCCATCTCGAGCGAGGTGATGTACGAGCCGACAGGCTGCGCGCCACCTCGACGCCGCGCTCGGCGAGCAGCGTCGCGCAGCTCGTTGTAGACGAGGTAGAGCTCCAGCAGGGGCGTCCCGCCCATGCCGTTGACGAAGGCCAGCACCCGGTCGCCGGAGGCGAACGGGCAGGTCGTCGCATGACGGGCCCGGCCAGGCGCCCGCACGATGTCGCGCGCCGGACTCGAGCTTCATGCGCTCGCGACCGGGCTCGCCGTGGATGCCGATGCCGATCTCCATCTCGTCGTCGCCCAGCTCGAACGTGGGCTTGCCCGCCGCCGGCACCGTGCAGGAGGTGAGCGCCATGCCCATGCTGCGGCCCTCGGCGTTCACCCGGCGGCAGAGCTCGCGCACGGTGGCGAGGTCCTTGCCCTCCTCGGCGGCCGCCCCGACGATCTTCTCGCGCGAGCACGGTGATGCCCACGCCGCGGCGGCCCGCGGTGTAGAGGCTGTCCTGCACGGCCACGTCGTCGTCCGTGACGACCGCCTCCACCTCGATGCCCTCACCCTTGGCGAGGTCGGCGGCCATCTCGAAGTTGAGGATGTCGCCGGTGTAGTTCTTGACGATGTGGAGCACCCCGGCGCCGCCGTCGACGGCCTTGGTGGCCTCGTACATCTGGTCGGGGGTGGGGGAGGTGAACACCTCCCCCGGGCACGCCGCGTCGAGCATGCCCCTGCCCACGAAGCCGCCGTGCATCGGCTCGTGGCCGGACCCTCCGCCGGAGAGCACGGCCGACCTTGCCCTTCACGGGGGCGTCGGCGCGGACGACGTACTTCGGGTCGTAGTTGACCCGCACGAGATCCGGGTGGGCCGCCGCGAAGCCGTGGAGGGCCTCGTCGACGACCGCGCCCGGGTCGTTGATGAGCTTCTTCATCGACTCGTCCTCGACGGTCTCGCCGCGCGAGATGAGCGTCCGGTCGGCGGGCTTCATGCGCGCCTTCAGCGTGTCGCGATGATGAATCTGTAGAAGGCGGCTCCGATCACACCTCCGATGATCGGGGCGACCACCGGCACCCACCAGTACGCATCGAGATTGCCCTGCTGCGCCCGGGAACGCCGCGTCGCCCCAGCCCATCATCCACGGCGAGCAGCCGCGGGCCGAAGTCGCGGGCCGGGTTGATCGCGTAGCCCGGAGTTCGCGCCGAAGGAGTTGCCGATGGCGAAGACGGCGAGGCCGATGACGACCGGCGCCAGGTTCGCCTTGGGCGGCAGGTTCATCAGGTCGACGACCGCGAAGACGAAGAGCAGCAGGAACGCCGTGCCGACGACCTCGCGTGAGGAACGGCCCCCAGTAGTCGCCGAAATATGCCGCTGGTCCCGTTACGAATATGCCGATACTGCCCGCACCTCCGTCACGGGCGATGCCGTTCGCCGATCTCGTAGAACTGGATGGAGTCCCGGTACACCGCGTAGACGAGCGCGGCCCCGGCGACACCGCCGAGGATCTGGGCGACGATGTAGCCCGGCACCTTCTTCCACGCGAAGCCCCCGAAGACCGCGAACGCGATGGTCACGGCCGGGTTGATGTGCGCGCCGGTGATTCCACCGGCGACGTAGATGGCGAATGTGACCGCCATCGCCCAGCCCCACGTGATGAGCAGCCAGTCCGAGTTGGAGATTACGCCGTCGCCACGACCCGATCCCGGCAGGCCGGCGACCGCCATCGCGACGACGCCCGTCCCGAACGCGATGAGGACGAAGACGCCGAAGAACTCCGCGACGTAGTCGCCGATGTCCCCGCGCCGCCAGGCCTGGCCTTCGTGTGGCGCTGCAGTGGATGCGTTGCCCGCCACGCGTTCCCCCTTCCGACGTTGTGCCGATCGACACAATCCTCTCTCCGAGAGTCGCAGGCGCGTAAACCCCTCAAGGGGGTGCGAGTCGCCAGAATCTGCGGCAGGAACCGTCACGTCGGCGGGGCCGATCACGGCGCGCGGGCCGCCCGAGCTGGATCCGCGATTCCTCGCGCCCGCAGGAGGCGGGCGATGTTGCCCCGGTGGAGCACCAGCACGGCGACCGCGCCCGCCGCCGGCGAAGACGACGGAGGACCACGGGTATCCCATCGCGACGTCGAGCGGCGTGGCGACGACGGCGGCGGTGATGCTGGCGAGCGACGAGTAGCGCGTCATCAGCAGGACGACCAGCCAGAGCCCGAGCAGGATGAGCGCGGCGAGCGGCATCGAGGCCGATCACCGCGCCGCCGCCGACGGCGACCCCCTTGCCGCCCTTGAAGCGCAGCCACACCGGGAACACGTGGCCGGCCATGGCGGCGCCGGCGGCGATCGCGGGCCACGGGTCGTCGGTGATCGCGCGGGCGATGAGCGACGGCGACGACGCCCTTGCCGATGTCGGCGACCATGACCGCGATGCCCCAGCGCCGCCCGAGGTTGCGGAAGACGTTGGCGGCGCCGAGGTTGCCGCTGCCCACCGTCCGGAGGTCCACCCCGCGGGCCCGCCCGGCGAGGAACGCGAACGGGATCGAGCCGAGCAGGTAGGCCAGCGACGATCGCGACCGCCTCGTTCACGGCTCGCTCACCGTGTCGGGGCTGGCCTTCTTGGCGGCCGTCCCGGAGAACAGCCGCCACCGGGCGACGATGAAGTAGTGGGCGCCGCTGATCACCGTCAGCGCGAGGGCGATGCCAGAGGAGGGTGTCCTCGATCGCCTCGGGAACCGTGTCCAGCATGATCACCGCGAGGGCGACGTTCTGGCTGAAGGCCTTCGCCTTGCCGAACCGGCCGGCCGACATGATCACGTCCTCGGCGGCGGCCACCAGCCGGAGCCCGGTGACGGCGAACTCGCGGGCGATGATGACCATCGCCGCCCACGCCGCCACCTCCCCCGTCTCCACCAGGCACACCAGCACGGCCGAGATGAGGAGCTTGTCGGCGAGGGGGTCGAGGAACGCCCCCATCACGGTCACGATGCCGCGCGACCGGGCGAGCCACCCGTCGATCGAGTCGGTCAGGCAGGCCAGCACGAACAGCGCGAACGCCCACCATCGCCCGCCCCCGGGGACGTCGTCGACCAGCAGCAGGACCATCAACGGCGGGATCGCGGCGATCCGCGCGAACGTGAACCACAGCGGCGCGTTCATGAGTCCGGGGGGCACGCGCGCGAGCATACCCGCGGGTCCCCCGGGGACCCCCGGGAGCGGTGGCGGTCCTCCGGGCCGGCGCGGGCGCTCGAATGAACGTCGCGGTACGGCCCTTTGAACCCGCTCAGCCCGGCGAGGCGACCCCGTTCATCTGGATCGTCCGAGGTCCGGCCAATTGAACACTCGGATCCGGCCAAGTGAACGCCGGGTTCGGCCAATTGAACGCCGGGGTCCGGCCGGGGACCGCCGGACGGACCGACCGTCAGGCGTGGGCGGCCGCGTGCAGGCTCTCGCCCGCCGTGACCGGGTACCAGCACGCCGCCTCGTGGCCGCCGCCGACGTCGGCGAGCGGGGGCATCTCGGTGCGGCAGTTCTCGGGGACGCCGCCGTCGCCGCCGATCATCTTGGCCTTCGGGCACCGGGGGTGGAACGGGCAGCCGGGGGGCGGGTCGGCGGGGGAGGGGACGTCGCCGGTCAGGATGATCCGCTCGCGGGCGCTGCCCTGGTGGCCCTTCGGGACCGCCGACAGGAGGGCCGCGGTGTACGGGTGCCTCGGGTCCTCGTACAGGTCGTCGGCGTCGGCGACCTCGACGATGTGGCCGAGGTACATCACCGCGATCCGGTCCGACACGTGCCGGACCACCCCCAGGTCGTGGGAGATGAACAGGTAGGTCAGGTCCCGCTCGGCCTGGAGGTCCTTCAGCAGGTTCAGGATCTGCGCCTGGATCGACACGTCCAGCGCCGACACCGGCTCGTCGGCCACGATCAGCCGCGGGTTCAGGGCCAGGGCGCGGGCCACCCCGATGCGCTGCCGCTGGCCGCCGGAGAACTCGTGCGGGTAGCGGTTGTAGTGCTCCGGGTTGAGGCCGACGCGCGCCATCAGGTCCTGCACCGCCAGCCTTCCGGTTCCCCTCGATGTGGTGGATCTGCAGCGGCTCCCCGATGATCGAGCCGACCGGGTGGCGCGGGTTCAGCGACGCGTACGGGTCCTGGAAGATCATCTGCATCTCGCGGCGCAGCGCCCGCAGGTCCCTGCCGCCGAGACGGGTGATGTCGCGCCCCTCGAACCGGATCGTGCCGCCGGTCGGCTCGAGCAGCCGCATCACCAGCCGGGCGGTGGTTGACTTGCCGCAGCCCGACTCGCCCACCAGGCCCAGGGTCTCCCCCTGGCGGAGGAAGAACGACACGTCCTCCACGGCGCGCACCTCGCCGATGCGCTTCTGGAAGATGACCCCCCGGGTGATGGGGAAGTGCTTGACGAGGTTCTCCACCTCGACGAACGGTGTGCCGTCCGCGGGGCCGGGGGCGGGCACCGGCGCCGGCCCGTCCATCTCGGGCGGCGGGTTGGTGCTCACGCGGCGGCGTCCTCCAGGCGGGCGCGGCGCTCGGCCCACAGGTGCACCTTGTCCTCCATCGGGAGGTGGCACGCGTCCCTGTGGGTCGCGTCGCCGACGAGGTCCGGCCGGTCGGAGTCGCACGGCGCGAAGCGGTGCGGGCAGCGCGGGTGGAAGGGGCAGCCGGGCGGCACGTGGATGAGCGACGGCGGGGCGCCGGGGATCGGCACCAGCCGCTCCACCCGCACGTCGGGCCGCGGGATGGACTCCAGCAGCCCCCACGAGTAGGGGTGCCGCGGGCTGGTCGAAGAACGCGTCGCGCGGCGCGATCTCCACCGGCCGGCCCGCGTACATGATCATCACGCGCTGGGCCACGTCGGCGATGACGCCGAGGTTGTGGCTGATCAGGACCACGCCGATGCCGAGGCGCTCCTTCAGCTCCGCCACGAGCTCCAGGATCTGCGCCTGCACCGTCACGTCCAGCGCGGTGGTGGGCTCGTCGGCGATCAGCAGCTCGGGCTCCAGCACGATGCCCATCGCGATCATCGCGCGCTGCCGCATGCCGCCGGAGAACTCGTAGGGGTACTGGCGGGCGCGCTGCTCGGGCGCGGGGATCCCCACCCGCCGCAGCGCATCGACCGCCATCTTCGCGGCGACGTCCTTCGAGACGTCGCGGTGCGCGCAGCACCGCCTCGGCGATCTGGTCGCCCACCCGCAGCATCGGGTGCAGCGACGTCATCGGGTCCTGGAACACCATCCCGATGCGCTCGCCGCGGATCCGCCGCAGCAGCTTGTCCGGGATGCGCCAGCAGGTTGATCCCGTCGAACAGCACCTCGCCGCTCACGTGCGCCGTCTTGCGGTTGATCAGGCCCATGACCGTCATGAACGTGACGCTCTTGCCCGACCCCGACTCGCCGACCACGCCGAGCGTCTCGCCCTTGTCGACGGTCAGGCTCACGCCGTCGACCGCCTTCACCAGGCCGTCCTCGGTGGGGAAGTGCACCTTGAGGTCGCGGACCTCGAGCAGGGGCTGCGGCTCATCGCAGGCGGATCCGCGGGTCGAGGCAGGGCGTGGATCGACGTCGGCCACCAGGGCGAGGATCGCGACGGCGAACGACGCGATCACCACCACCGCCAGCACGGCGGGGAGGTCCCCCGCGTCCGTCGAGACCAGGATGTAGTTGCCGAGGCCCGGCATGTTGAACACCGTCTCGGTCACGACCGTGTTGCCGATGAGCAGGGCCAGGTCGATGCCGAGCAGGGTGATGATGGGCGACAGGCCGGCGCGCATCGCGTGCTTGGTCACCACCTGCCGCTCACCGAGGCCCTTGGCCCGGGCGGTGCGGATGTAGTCCTCGCTCATCGTGTCGATCATGTTGCCGCGCACCACCCGTGCATAGACCGCCGCGAACAGCAGCGCCAGCACGGACCACGGCAGGATCATGTGCAGGAACCACTCCTTGGGGCTGTCGGCGAACGACACGTACCCGGTCCCCGGCAGCAGCTCCCACTTCTGCCAGAAGAGATAGAGGGAGATCAGACCCAGCCAGAAGACCGGCGCCGACACCCCCAGCAGGGCGAAGCCCATCGCGACGCGGTCGTACCACGTCCGTCGTTTGAGCGCCGAGAGCATGCCGATCGACACCCCCAGGATCATCCAGAGGATCGCTCCTCCGATCGCGATCTGGAGCGTGATCGACAATCGTTTCGACACCTCGTCCTTGATGGGCGCGCGCGTGTGGTACGAAAACCCGAGCCCCGGCCATCCGAACTGGTCGCCGGTGACCAGTCGCTTGACGTAGAGGCCGTACTGCACGGGCACGGGCTTGTCGAGCCCCAGGTCCTTGCGGATCTGCGCCACGACCTCGGGGGTCGGGTTGCGGCCGGCGAACGCGACCGCGGGGTCCTGCGACGGCAGGACGAAGAAGATGACGAAGGCGAGCAGCGTGACGGAGAGCACCACCACCACCACGTAGAGCAACCGCCTGAGGATGTACCGGCCCATCGGGTGGATGCCGGGCGGCCGGGGCGCGAGGCCCCGGCCGCGTCGGCCTCAGCTCCTTCCTAGATCTACTGGTTCGGGTCCACCGCCACGTGGGCGAGGGCCATCTCGGTGCCGAACTGGTCGAACCCGTACCTGGTCACCGCGGGACCCAGCACGTCGATCGCCGTGGCGTCCATCAGCGGGACCCAGGGGACGATCTCCTCGGTGATCTTCTTGTCGAGCGTGGTCCAGCAGTCCGTCCGCTCCTGCCCGGCGAGGGCGTTGCAGGCGTCGATGTCGGCGTCCACGCTGGGCGGCGGGCCGCCCGCGGGGATGTCGGCGCCGACTTCCTTGGCCTTCTGGGCCGTCAGGCCGACCAGGGCCTGGGCGGAGTTGCCCTCGGGCAGGATGTTCCGGCCGTCGAACAGCACCATGAAGGTGGACGGGTCGGCGTAGTCCTTGCCCCAGCCGGTGCCGGAGCTGGCCGGCAGCTTGCGCTTCGGCTCGCCCGTGGCGATCTGGATCGCCGAGCGGGACAGCTCACGCGTCTCGAACTGCACGCCGATCTGCGAAGCCGACTGCTCGATGATCGGCGACATGTTCGACCACGGCGCGAAGTTCCGGTTGCCGATGATGACGCCCTTGCACTGCGGGGCGTCGCAGGTGCCGTCCTTGTTGGTGTCGTACTTGGACTGCTTCATCTCCTCCTTGGCCGCCGCCACGTCGCCCGCGAACGGAGGCTGCTGGAACGGGTAGTAGTCGTCCAGGCGGATCATCGACTGGGGGAGCACGTGCGTCGGGGTCGTGCCCTGGACAGGGCCGCCCCACGACCGCTGGACGCCCTCGAGGTCCATCACGAGGTTCATCGCCTTCCGGACGTGCACGTCGTCGAAGGGCGGGACGGTGAGGTTCATGTACAGGTACCACATGCGGTCACCGGAGTTGACGCGCAGGCGGTCGCGGATGCTCTCGTCCTGCAGGTAGCGCCGCAGCACCGCGTTCGGGGGCGTCTCGAAGGACCCCTCGAGCTCACCGCGGTCGATCTTGTCGAAGATGTTGTCGAGGTTGGTGTTGACGCCGATCTCGAACCGGTCGGGGTACGACTGGCGGATCTCGGTGTCGTCCGTCGCCGGGTCGTAGTTCGGGTTGCGCACCAGCTTGAGGCCGGTGTTCGGGTTGAAGCCCGAGATGGGCTTCTGCGACCCGCAGCTCGAGATGTCGAGCTTGTCGGCGCCCTCGGTCATGTACGGGCCGGTCGAGATGACGTAGCGGCCGTATTCGCCGCGCTGGGTGTGGCACTTGGCCACCTCCTGCGGGATCGGCGCGGCGGCCGGCATGGCGAGGTCGGTAGGCGAAGTCACCCACCGGCGCCTTCAGCTTGAAGACGATGGTCTGGTCGTCCGGCGTCGTGATGCCGCTGGCGGTGTTGGCCTTCCCGGCCTCCATGTCCGTGATGCCGATGATCGGCCGGTAGTAGTTCGCGTACGAGCCGAGGCCGCCCTTGCCGATCGCGGTGCGCTCGATCGCGTACTTGATGTCCTTCGAGGTGATCGCGCGGTTCACGGGAGGACCGAACTTGATGCCGTCCTTGATCTTGAAGGTCCAGGTCTTGCCGCCGTCCGTCGGCTCCGGGATCTCCGTCGCCAGGTCCGGGACCGGGTCGTTCCCGCCCTCCGCAGCGGAGGAGAAGTTGTACGAGACGAGCGTCCGCAGCATCAGGTTGGAGTAGATCGTCCAGTCGCTGCCGAAGTACTCACCCGTCGGGTCGAACGCGTCGAAGAGTGCGAAGTCGGTGTTCTCGATGCGGAACGTGCCGCCCTTCTCGGGCGTGCCGAAGTCCTTCGCGCCGCCGAGGGCGTCGACCACGGCCGCGATGTCGTCGCTGCCGGATCCACCACCTCCGCTCGTCGAGGTGTCTGCGGAATCGTCGTCGCCGCCGCATGCGGCCACGGCGAGGGCGGCTGCGCAGCCGAGCGCGAGGAGCGCCGACCGGGTGAGCCATCGTCGTCTCATGTAGTCCTCCGATGTCGGGGGTTGTCGGGCATCGCCCTCACCGGTTGGCGCGTGGGTCGAGCGCGTCGCGCAGGCCGTCGCCGAGCAGGTTGAATGCCAGCACCGTGAAGAGCAGGAAGAGGCCCGGGAAGAACCAGAGCCACCATGTGGTGTCGAAGCTGGCGAGGGAGTCGCTGATCAGGCTCCCCCACGAGGGCTGGTCGTCGGGAACACCCAGCCCCAGGAACGACAGGTAGGCCTCGAACAGGATGTTCGCGGGGACGAGCAGTGATGCGTAGACGATCAGCGGTGAGAGGAGGTTGGGGAGGATCTGCTTGAACATGATCCGGGCGTTGCTCGCCCCGAGTGACCGGCTCGCCTCCACGAACTCCCGTTCGCGCAGCGACAGCGTGTTGCCGCGTACGAGCCGGGCCACGTAGGGCCACGTGAACAGGGAGATGATCAGGATCACGAGCTCCAGCCCCGGCTTCAGCGTGCCGGCCAGGCAGCCTTCCTTGGACGTCGAGCACGCGGCGACGATCCCGATCGCGAACAGCAGCAGCGGGATCGACAGGATGATGTCCGTGGTGCGGGACACGAGCGTGTCGAGCCAGCCGCCGAAGAAGCCGGCCAGCACGCCGAGCACCACGCCGATGAACACCGAGATGGCGGTCGCCACCACACCGACGATCAGCGACACCCGGATGCCGTAGATCGTCCGGATGAAGACGTCCCGGCCGCTGTTGTCGGCGCCGAACCAGAAGCCGCTCTGCGGACCCTCCGGGATGCCGAAGATGTCCGTCGTCTCGCGCTGGTACAGCTCGTTCGGCCCGTGGCCGACCAGCGCGGCGATCGCCGGGGCGAGCAGCGCCAGCACGACCAGCAGGAGCACGAACGCCGCTCCGGCCATCGCGAACTTGTCCTGCCTGAACCGCGACCAGAAGAGCTGCCGGGGCGAGCGTCCGGCGATGACGTCGCCGCCCTCGGGGGGCGGGGCGCCTGCCGGGCCAACGGTCTCACCGACGGCAGTGGTCACGGGGTCATCTGGGCCCTATCGGGCGTCGTCGGGGGATGTCCGGAGCGTCTGGAATCGCGCGACCATACTCCCGCATGTGACGGAATGCACTAGCAGCCTGTTCGATTCCGCCGAGTTTCAAAACGTGAGAAACCCCCCGCGTTTCGGAGGAATCTGCGCGGACGGGCTTACCGGCGGGGACGCCGGTGCCGGGTGATACCCCAGACGACGACGATCAGCACACCGATCCCGACCGCCGCGGACCAGCGCACGGCGGAGGGACGCTCGTCGCTCAGCAGCGTGAGCGCCGCGACGATCGCGATGAGGGCCGCAGTCGCGGCCTGGATGCGCCGGAGCGGGCGGGGATCGGGGAACGGGTCGGGCTCCTCCGGCGGCTCCCGCGGCGCGCGATCGGGGTCCGGATCCACGGGGTGAGCGTACCCGGCGCCCGGTGCTCCTCGGAAGGCTCAAGACCGGTTCGGTCCGACCGATGGAAGGTCTGCCTCGCCCGAATCCCACGGCGTCCGTCCAAGGAGGACCCCGACCGCCATGCGCCTCTCCGCCGGATCTTCACACAAGGCCCGCGTCCTCGCCGAGGTCGAGAAGCGGCTCGACAGCCTGAACGACCACTGTGCCGCAGACCTGCAGGCGGCGCTGAAGGCCATGGCGGAGGGCGACCTCACGCGCGTGGTCACCCCGGTCACGACGCTGATCGAGGAGCGTTCCGGCGATCCCGCGGTCGATGCCCTCGCCGAGAAGATGAACGCGCTCGCCGTGAAGATCCAGGGCTGTGTGGCCGCCTACAACGGCTTCCGGGGCGAGCTCGTCCAGGTGCTCGGCGACCATTCGAGCCTCCAGGCCGTCCAGGCGCGCCTCGACTCGCTGACCGACAACTGCCTCACGGGCCTCACCGAGGGCCTCGGCAAGATGGCCGAGGGCGACCTGACCCACGACGTCGTGCCGGTCACCACCCCGGTGACCACCGAGGCGGGCTGCGAGCTGGGGTCGCTGGCCGAGACGTTCAACACCACGCTCGGCAAGATGCAGAGCTCGATCAACGACTACAACCGCATGCGCGGGGAGCTCGGCGGGGTGATGGACGAGATCCGCGGCATGGCCGGCAGCCTCGCCGCCGCGTCGCAGGAGATGTCGGCGACCGCCGAGGAGACCGGCTCCTCCGTGGACGGCATCGCACAGCTCATGGTCGGCGTCGCCGAGGGCGCGGGCCGCCAGGACGAGATGATCGACAACGCCTCGAAGGTGGGCGACGAGGCCGTCAACCTGGCCACCGAGGCCCGCGGCGTCGCCGAGCGCGGCGTCCAGCTGACGGTCGAGATCGCGTCGATCGCCGACCAGACCAACCTCCTCGCCCTGAACGCGGCCATCGAGGCCGCCCGCGCCGGCGAGCAGGGCCGCGGCTTCGCCGTCGTGGCCGACGAGGTCCGCAAGCTGGCCGAGTCGGCCGCCGCCGCCTCCACCCAGACCCGCGAGGCCTTCACCGAGCTGGCCGGGAGCATCGAGCGCACCTCCGGGTGCGTGGACCAGCTGGCCGGTGCCACCCGCGAGGTGTCCGCGGTCACCCGCGAGACCCGCGCCGCCGCCGAGCAGGTGTCCACCGCGACGCAGCAGACCAGCGCCGCGTCGGAGGAGGTCGCCGCCTCGTCCGAGCAGCTCGCCCGCACCGCCGAGCGGCTGTCCGAGGCCGTGGAGCGGTTCGTCACCACCTAGCGCCACCGCACCGCCTCCCCTCCGAGGGCCCGCTCCGGCGGGCCCTCGGCCGTCGACGGCCCGGCAGGATGTGCGGGTGCCGCCCTCCCCGCGCCCGCCACGCCCCACCCGCGAGGAGCTCGAGGCCGCGCGGGGGCTCACCGTCCCCGACGTGGTGACCGACGACCTGCGGCTGCTGATCGTCGGCATCAACCCGGGTCTCTGGACGGCGTGGAGCGGCCACCACTTCGCCCGGCCGGGCAACCGCTTCTGGGCGGCGCTGCACGCGGGTGGCCTCACCGACCGGGTGCTCGATCCGTCCGAGGAGCGGCTCCTGCTGGAGCGCGGGATCGGGATCACGAACATGGTGCCCCGGACGACCGCCGCGGCGGCCGAGCTCACGCAGGCCGAGATCCGCGCCGGAGGCGCGCGGCTCGCCGCCATGGTCGCCCGCCACCGGATCCGTACGGTCGCGATCCTCGGGATGGGCGCGTACCGCACCGCGTTCGGCCGACCGCGCGCCGGGATGGGGCTCCAGCCGGAGCCGCTCGCCGGCGCGGCGGTGTGGGTGGTGCCGAACCCGAGCGGCCTCCAGGCGCGCTACGGGGTCGAGGAGATCGGCGCGCTGCTGCGCGAGGCGTGGGCCACCAGCGTCACCCCGGGCACCGTCAGCCCGCCGTCCGGGTCGGCGTAGCGGGCGACGGCGGCGAGCGCGTCGGCGCGCGCGGCGGTCACCCGGTCCGCCGGCAGCGCGGCGAGCCGCCGGGCCACCGGGCCGCCCATCGCGATCCCGCGCGTCCACCACGCCTCCGCGGACGGCGCCCGGAGCGGCACCTCGAGCTCCTCCACCCGCACGTCGGCGAGCCCCGCGCCGGCGAGCAGGCCCGCCAGCGCGCCGTCGCCGGACAGGGAGAACGGGCCCGGGACCCCCGGCGGCGGGATCGTCTCGCCGAGCTGTGTGCCCACCGCGTCCATCAGCGCGCCGAGCCACGGGTTGCGCTCGCGCGGCCCCCACACCGCCGCCGCGATGCGGCCGCCGGGCCGCAGCACGCGGGCGGCCTCCGCGCACGCACGCGCCGGGTCGATCGCGAACATCAGGCCCTCGCGGCACAGGACGACGTCGAAGGCGCCGTCCGGCTCGTCGATCTCCTCGAAGTCGATGACGCGGAGGCGGACGTTCGCGAGGCCCGCCTCCGCCGCCCGCGCGCCGGCGATGGCGAGCATCTCCTCGGACACGTCCGACAGCGTCACCTCGCCCCCTCCGCCGACCCGCCGCGCGGCGGCGATGCCGAGCCCCCCGGGGCCGCAGGCGAGCTCCAGCACCCGGTCGCCCGCCTCGGGAGCGGCCAGCTCGAGCATGCGCGCCGCGAGGGCCGCCCCCCGTGCGTCCACGTCGTCGGCGTGGTCGCGCCATGCCGGCGCCACCGACGACCACATGCCGTGGACCCGCTCGCGCACCGACATCGCTGCCTCCAACTTCGATACTCGTGACGTGTAATGAATCGTGTGCGAGAGTATCCGAATGACCGCGCGCGACGTCAAGCCCCCTCGTCGCTACGACTCGCCGCGCCGGCGCGCGCAGGCGGAGGCGACGCGCGCCGAGATCCTGCGCGCGGCCCAGCGCCTGCTGGAGCGCGACGGCTACGCCGCCACCACGATGGCGGCCGTCGCCGACGGGGCGGGCGTCGCCCTGAAGACGGTGTACGTCGCGTTCGCGACGAAGAGCGGGCTCCTGCGGGCCCTGTGGAACGTGCTGCTGCGCGGCGACGCGGACGACGTGCCGATGAGCGAGCGGCCCTGGTTCCGGGACCTGCTCGCGGAACCGGACCCCGGCGTCCGGCTCGACCGGATGGCCCGGCAGTCGCGGGCGGTGAAGGACCGGGCCGGGGCGCTGATGGTGGTGATCCGCGACGCAGCGGCCGGCGACGACGACGTCGCCGCGCTCTGGGACCGGATCGAGGCGCAGTTCCGGGAGCTGCTGGATCCGGTCGCGCGCACGTTCGCCGAGGAGGGCGCGCTGCGGCCGGGCCTGGACCCGGGGAGGGCTGCGGACGTGCTGTGGGCGTTGAACCATCCGGACGTGTGGCGCCTCCTCGTCCGGGTGCGCGGCTGGTCGTCCGACGAGTACGAGATCTGGCTTGCGGGGGCGTTCCGCCGGGAGCTCCTCGGGGGTAGCCTGGCGGCGTGAGCACGTTCACGAGCGCCGGATGAGCGCCGAGCTCCTGTCGGTCCTGCCGGGCCTGCTGATCGGGCTGGTGCTGGGCGTGGGGTGGCACTGGGCGCGGGACCGCCGGGAGCGGCGGTCGCAGGATGCGGCGCTGCTGCTGGACCGGCTCAGCCGCACGGAGCGGGAGCTCGACCGGGCGATGGCCCTGCGCGAGGCGCTGCTGCTGCGCGCGGGCGAGGCGGGCGAGTGGTGGCGGCCGGCCGTCGAGCTGGCGGCGGGGCTGCATGACGCGGCCGCCGTCTGCGGCGACCCCCGCCTGGCGGACCTCCCCGATCCCGTGCCGGTGGAAGAGGTGATCCGCGCCGCCGCCCGCTCGCGGGAGGCGCTGAACGCCGAGGTCCTGCCGCCCCCGCCTCCGCCGCCCGAGGGCCTCCTGCTGGTGCAGCGCTCGGCGGGGCCGTCGACCGCGAAGGCCACGCCGCGCAGCCGCTGAGCCGCGGCGGCGTGGCCGCCGGGCACGTTCCCGGGTATCGTCCCCGCGGGGTGGACCGGCCGGGGAGCGGATCGCATGGGTCCGATGGGTGGGCTGATCGCGAGCGTCCGGCGTCCGCCGCCGGTGCTGATCGGCGCGCTCATCGTGGCCATCGGCCTGGTGCTCGCGGGGTGCGGCGGGGGCGGCGGCACGGCGTCGGTCCCGAGCGTCCCGACGGGTGAGCGGACCGAGGCGCAGCGCCCGGCCGCGACGCGGCCCGCGACCACGGTGACCGCCCCGGCGACGACGGTCACCGCGCCGGCCACGACCGTGACGGCGCCCGCAGAGACGGTCACCGCGCCCGGCGAGACCGTGACGGCGCCGGCCGAGACGGTGACCGCGCCCGCGCGGACGGTGACCGCCCCGGCGACGACGGTCACCGTGACGACGGAGACCTCCGAGGACCGCGCCGGCGCGGCCGCCGCCGCGGGGGCGGCGGCCGGCGCGGCGGCCGCGAACGCCGGCTCGGAGGAGCCGGAGCCCGCCACGCCCGCCGCGACGCCGAAGCCCGCGACGTCGGACGGAGTCCGAGGGCGTCCCCGACTGGGTCTGGGGGCTCATCGGCGCGGCCCTCGGCGCCGCGCTCGCGGTGGTGATCACCGAGATCGTGCGGCGCCGCCGGCGTCGCGCGGCGCCGTGATGCGGAGGAGGAGGTGACGATGCGGGCCGGCTACGTCCGGACGTACAGCGACGCCGATGGGGAGTCGCACTTCGAGGATCTGACCGTGGCGATGGAGGAGCGGGACTTCGCACCACCGGCGGCGCCCGCCCATGTGACGGCGTTCCTCGAGGCGTCCGGGACGCTGTTCTTCGCCGTCCGGCCGGGCTGGGAGGCGAGGCCCCGCACACCACACCCCAGCGCCAGCTGTTCTCCATCCTCCGCGGCACGGTCGAGGTGACCGTGAGCGACGGCGAGCGACGCCGGTTCGGACCGGGTGATCTCGTCCTCCTCGACGACACCGAGGGCAAGGGGCACTCCAGCCATGTCGTGGGGCGCGACGAGCTGGTCATCTTCGGCGCGGTCCTCGCCGACCAGCGGGCGCACCCCGGACCGAGCTGAAGACCCGGGAAGCAGAAGCCCCGCCAGTCGCGGGCCTCGGGAGCGGGAGTGACGGGACTCCAACCCGCGGCCTCCGGATTGACAGTTGTGCCCTCGGCAACCTGCGAGTGCGCGGGCCGGCTGCTCGAGCTTGGATGGCGAGCCCGGCGATCGACCGCTCGGAGGCGGAGGGCCTCATGCGCGCGGCCGGCGCCTCACTGATCGCCGTCGTGAATGTGCTTATCCGATCGCGTCGAGCAGGCTGGCGCATGCGTCCTCGCAACGCCGGCAGGTTTCGGCGCAGATCCGGCAGTGCTCGTGATGCTGGGCGTGGCGCTCGCACTCCTCGGCGCATGCCGAACATGACCGCCGGCAGCTCTCGACCTGCGCTCTCGTCGTCTCCGGCTCGTATTCGGTCTGACGGCTCACCACACGCCCTGTGGCGACGCAGACATCGGCGCAATCGAGGCACAGGCGGATGCATCTCCGCATCCCGGAGAGGTCCTCCTCGGCGAGATCGGCGTCCGCGCACGCCGTGCAGCTGAGGGCGCAGTCGAAGCACTCGGCGATGCAGCGGGCGAGCGTCTCGCGAGCGACCTCGCTCGGCTTCGGGTGGGTGGCGAGTAGCTCGGCGACGTCGGTTGTGGTGGCCATGAGTCCTCCTCGGTCGGGGCTCTGGACGGCCGACAGCCGAATCGTTGACCTGATTCTCCTCCAGGTTAGAGAATCAGCAGTTCGTACCCCGGAGGGAGGTCCACGATGTCCTGGAGCCTGAAGGGAAGCTACGTCGAGACGTGCTCCTGCGATCTCATCTGCCCGTGCAATGCGTCGTTCGCCCACGGCGCGACCTACGACTTCTGTCGCGTGACGCTGGTCTTCAGCATCCGTGAGGGTGAGGTCGACGGCACAGGCATCGGCGGCCTCAAGGTCGCACTGATCGCAGACACGCCGAAGGTGATGACCGAGGGCAACTGGCGCCTCGGGGTGTTCATCGACGAGCGTGCGACCGACGAGCAGCTCGACAAGCTCGTCCAGGTCTTCGGCGGGCAGCTCGGTGGGCCGATGGCGGGGTTGGCTCCGCTCGTCGGCGAGATGCTCGGGGTCGAGCGAGCGGCGATCGAGGTGGACGACGAGGGCGTGCGCCACAGCGTCCGGGTCGGCGATGTGATCGACTTCGAGATCGAGGACATCGTGCCCTTCGGCGTCGAGACGGGCGAGCCGGTCCGCTTGCAGGGCATGTTCCACCCGGCGGGGTCGGACCTCACGATCGCGGAGGCGAGGCGCTCACGGATCAACGCCTTCGGCATCGAGTACGAGGGCAAGAGCGGGCTCTCGACGTCCGAGTTCTCCTGGGCCGCCTGAGCTCGTGATCACTGCGCCGCCCGAGCGAGCCCTCCGCGGCGCGGGCCTCGCCCCCGCCTACGCGGCCACCCGGGTCCGGCTCGGGCTCATCGCCCTGCTCCTCGCCCTCGCCGGCGTCAGCTGGTGGTGGACGCTCGACCAGATGCACGGCATGGACGACGGGCCCTGGACCGACCTCGGAGCCCCGGGCTGGTTCCTCGGCGTCTGGGTCGTGATGATGGCGGCGATGATGTTCCCGTCGGTCGCCCCGACGGTGGCGCTGTACTCCCGCATGACCAGGGAGCGGTCCCCGCGCTCGCCCCTGCTCTTCACCGCGGGCTACCTGATCACATGGGGCCTCGTCGGACTACTGGCATTCGCGATCGCGGTGGTCGGCGCCAGGGCGGTGGGAGACGTGCTGTCGTGGGATCGGGCGGGGCGGTGGGTCGCGGGCGGGACGCTCGTGCTCGCGGCGATCTACGAGCTGACCCCGCTCAAGGATGTCTGCCTCGGGAAGTGCCGGAGCCCGCTCGGTTTCCTGCTCGGTGCATGGCGCGATGGCTGGTCGGGCGCGCTGCAGATGGGGGCCAGGCACGGCGCCTGGTGCGTCGGGTGCTGCTGGGCCCTGATGGCGTCGCTCTTCGCGCTGGGCGTCATGGGGATCGGCTGGATGGCCTTCGTCGCCGGGCTGATCGCCGTCGAGAAGACCGTGCCGTGGCGTCGCCCGGCGATATGGGGGACGGCCGCCATCCTCCTCGTCCTCGGCGTGCTCCTGCTCGTCGCGCCCGACGCGATCCCCGGGCTGACCATCCCCGGAGGCGCGATGGATCAGATGGAGCCGATGGGTTCCTAGCCCGATGCCGTCGCTCTGCACGAGCGCGAGGCACGGCAGCTTCTCGCCGATGGCCGGCTGCTGGTTGAGGCGCTGTGGAGCGCATCGTGTGTGGCCGGCTGTGGACACCCTGGTCCCAGGGGGGTCCCCGGAATGCGAAAACCCCGCCGGTGGCGGGGCGTTCAGGAGCGGGAGTGACGGGACTCGAACCCGCGGCCTCCGGATCGACAGTCCCTTCCGTCAGGAGCCCCCGGAGATCGCCTCAGGTGCCCTCGAAGCGACTGACCTCCCCGAGGAAACCCATGTGCGCATTGTCTCTTTGACGCATGGTCGGACCAAGGTCTAGGCTCGATCGACTGCGTCATCCCGAGGAGGTCCGATGCCCAAAGTCCTCATCCTCACCGGCGACGCCGCGGAATCGCTGGAGGTGATGTACCCCTATCAGAGGCTGCTCGAGGAGGGGTACGAGGTCGATATCGCTGCTCCCTCCAAGAAGAAGCTCCAGTTCGTGGTGCACGACTTCGTCGAGGGCTTCGACACATACACCGAGAAGCTCGGCTACACCTGGAACGCGGACGTCGCGTTCGCCGACGTGGACCCTTCCGACTATGTCGCCCTGGTGATCCCGGGCGGACGGGCCCCCGAGTACATCCGAAACGACGCGGACGCGCAGGGGATCATCAAGGCGTTCTTTGGCGACAGTCGCCCTGTGGCCCACCTCTGCCACGGACCGCTCGCGGTCGCAGCGGCGGGCGTGCTCAGCGGGCGGCGCACCGCCGCGTATCCGGCGCTCGAACTCGATGTCCTCGCTGCCGGTGCCGAGTATGTGGACGGGGGCGGGGTTGTCAACGGCAACCTGGTGTCCGGCAGGGCCTGGCCGGACCATCCCGAATGGATGCGGGAGTTCCTCCGGCTGCTGCGGGAGCACGCGCCAGTCGAGTCTCCCGAGCTCGTCGCGGGCTGACCACCAGCGTCCCTCCCGAGAAGCAGAAAGCCCCGCGCATGCGGGGCTTTCAGGGACGGGAGTGACGGGACTCGAACCCGCGGCCTCCGGATTGACAGTCCGGTGCTCTAACCAATCTGAGCTACACCCCCAGCGGGCCCCGCGGCGAGGGGCGGAGGTGGGCGGTGACGGATTTGAACCGCCGGCCACCTGCGTGTAAAGCAGGCGCTCTACCGCTGAGCTAACCGCCCGAACCGCGTTCGGCTCCGGGGGACGATACCAGCCACGACGAGGAGACGGCGCCGAAACCCTCCGACGCCGTCTCGTGCGGCCGTTGCCCATCGGCCACCGGGTATGAGGAGCGACTCGAGGGAGATGAGTGGCTCGTTGTGGATTGAGTATCGCCCCCACCCGGCCCGGGGTCACGGGTGCATAGAGGGGATGCCCATGTCCTCGTCGCGGGCCGCCGTCCCGTGCGAGCATCGCCCCGTGGAGCGGGGCGACCTCGAGCGCTGGATCCGGGCCTACGAGGCGGCGTGGCGCGCGCCCGGCACCGACGCCGCGGCCGCCCTGTTCGCGGAGGACGCCACCTACCTGATGCACCCGTTCGCGGAGCCCGTCACCGGGCTCGCGGCGATCCGCGCGCTGTGGGACGCGGAGCGCGAGGCGGGCGAGGAGTTCGCGATGACCTGGGAGGTCGTCGCCGCCGGCGGCGACACCGGCGTCGCGCGGATCGAGGTGCGCTACCACGCTCCCGAGGAGGCCTGGTTCCGCGACCTCTGGATCGTGCGCCTCGGCCCCGACGGCCGCTGCCGCCATTTCGAGGAGTGGCCGTTCGCCCCCGGCCGCTCAGTCGGCTGAGGGCGTCCCCGCGGGCAGGCCGAGCTCGGCGGAGATGGGCTGGAGGGCGGCGACGACGTTCGCGATGTGCTCGTCCAGCTCCAGGCCCAGGAGTGCGGCGCCGGCGTACACCTCGTCCCGGTGGACCCCGGCGGCGAACGACGGCTGCTTCAGCTTCTTCTTCACCGACTTCGGGGTGAGGCCCTCGAGGCCCTGGGGGCGCACCAGGCCGCACGCGTGGACGAAGCCCGACAGCTCGTCGCACGCGAAGAGCGTCTTCTCGAGCTGGGTCTCCCGCGACAGCCCGAGGTGCTCCGCGTGCGACAGCACCGCCCGGATCAGCTCCTCCGGGTAGCCCTCCTCGCGCAGGATCGGCGCCCCGTCCTGGGGGTGCTCGTCGAGGGTGGGGTGGATCTCGTAGTCGAAGTCGTGGAGCAGGGCGGCGCAGCCCCAGAACTCCTCGTCCGCGCCGTCGAGGCGGGCGTAGTACCGCACCGACGCCTCCACCGCGAGCGCGTGCCGCAGCAGCGACTCGCTCGTGGTGTACCGGGTCAGGGTCGCCCAGGCCCTGTCGCGCGTGACGTCCTCCATGCCCCCTCAGCCTACCGGCGCCGCGGCGGCGGCCGCCGCCAGGAGGGGCGCCAGGTCGCCGCGCCCGGCCACCCGGACGTCCCGGAGGCCCAGCCACCCGGCCATGAGGGCGAGCTCGGCGGCCAGCGCGTCGGCGGTGGCGGCGGTGGCCGCGCCCGGCTCGGCGTGGGCCGCCTGGACCAGCAGCGCGCCGGCGGCGCGGTCGGCCTTCAGGTCCACCCGCGCCACGAGCCGGTCGCCGAGGAGGAACGGCAGCACGTAGTAGCCGTGCACCCGCTTGTGGGCCGGGACGTAGATCTCGAGCCGGTAGCGGAACCCGAACAGGCGCTCCGTCCGGGGCCGGAACCAGACGAGCGAGTCGAACGGCGACAGCAGCGCCCGGGCGCGCGCCGCGCGGGGGATCGCCGCGTCGGGATGGAGGTACGCCGGGCGGTCCCAGCCCTCCACCGTCACGGGGACCAGGCGCCCCTCCTCGGCGAGCGCGGCCACCAGCGGCCGGGCCCGGGGGACGTTGATGCGGTGGTAGTCGCAGAGGTCCTGGAGGGTCGCGACGCCCAGCGACCGGGCGGCCATCAGCAGCAGCTCGCGCTTCGCCTCGTCCTCGGCCGGGGCGGGCTGGGCCAGCACGGCGGGCGGCACCACGCGCTCGGTCAGGTCGTAGACGCGGGCGAAGTCGGACGGCCGCCGGCGGGCGGTGACCGCGCCGCTCCAGAACAGGTACTCGAGCGCGCGCTTGCCCTGGCTCCAGGCCCACATCGACGACGACCGCCGCCCCTGCGCGGGCAGGTCGCCCACCGTCAGCGGCCCGTGCTCGGCGACGAACGCCCGGACCTCCTCCACCAGCCCGGGCGCCTCCCGGCCGATCGCGTACACGCCCTTCCAGACCCCGTCCGGGCTGCGCATCCGCCAGCGCATCAGCGGCCAGGTGGCGATCGGCAGCAGCGACGCCTCGTGGCACCAGTACTCGATGACCTCCACGTCCGCGGCCATCCGCGGCAGCAGGTCGCGCGGGTGCGGCCCCAGCCGCGCGAACAGCGGCAGCTCCTGCGAGCGCACCAGCACGTTGACCGAGTCGATCTGGATGAGGCCGACGCGGTCGAGCACCCGGCGCGCGTGGCGCCGGTCCACCCGCCCGCCGGGACGGCCGCCGGCGAGGCCCTGCGCGCCGAGCGCGATGCGGCGCGCCTGCCCCGCCGACAGGTCGGCGCCGCCTCGAGTCCGCCTCGCCACGGCGCCGATCCTGTCAGGCGGCGGTCACCCCGGCCCCAGTCAGCCCTGCTCGTCCAGGAGGAACGAGCCGGTCCGGGGCTCACCCGCCACGTCGTAGGTCGCGAGGATCACGCCGCTCGGGAAGACGGCGGAGTCCCGCAACTCCAGGCCCGCGGGTCGCGTGCCCGCGCCGAACAGCCGCTTGCCCGCTCCGAGGACCACCGGGAACGTCCAGACGTGCAGCGCGTCCACCAGGTTCTCCGCGAGCAGGGACTGCACCAGGTCGGAGCTGCCGATCACCAGCAGGTCGCCGTCCGCGTCGTCGGCGGCGCGCCGGAGCGCCGCGGTGTCGGACACCGCGGTGGTCGGCGACCAGTCGCCCGACGTGCGGCTGCGGGACACCAGGTACTTCGGGGCGCTGTTCAGCTTCGCGGCGATGGGGTCGTCCTCGTCGGTCACGTTCGGCCAGTACGACCCGAGGATGTCGTAGCTGCGCCGCCCCAGGACGAAGCCGGCGGCCGCCAGGTGCACCCGCACGACCGCCTCGCCGCCGGCCTCGTCCATGTGCGGCACGAGCCAGCCGCCGAACGCGAAGCCCGCGTCCACGTCCTCGTTCGGCCCGCCCGGCGCCTGCATCACGCCGTCCAGCGATGTGAACGTCGTCACGGTCAGCCTGCCCATCGTGGTCCTCCTCCGTCGCGCCCCGCCGCCGTCGGCGGAGCCGGTGTCACACACGCGTCGAACGGGGGACCGCGGAATCGACACGGACTCATCGCGTCGGGGCGCGCCCGCTCCGATTGACAGCCACAGGAGGTGCGGAATAGGCCCGGTACGCCACACAACCTGACAGGAGGTGGCGACCATGAGAGGACGGGCGAGGCTGGCGGTGGCCGGCGCAATGGCCACGGCGGCGGCGGCGTCGGCCGCGGTCGCGATCGCGGGAGGGGGCGGCGGCGCCCCCGCGGTGCACGAGCAGCTGAGCGGCTACCAGGAGGATCCGGCCGCGATCTCGACGACGGGCACGGGCACGTTCGACGCCGTCGTGGACGCGAAGGACGACGCGGTGACGTACCGGCTCAGCTACTCCTCGCTGGCGGGCGACGTGCTCCAGGCGCACATCCACCTGGGCACGCGTCATCAGAGCGGCGGCATCGCGGTGTTCCTGTGCTCCAACCTCGGCAACGGGCCCGTCGGCACGCAGACGTGCCCGCCGGCGCCCGCGACGATCACCGGGACGATCCGGCCGGCCGACGTGATCGGCCCGGCCGCCCAGGGTCTCGCGCCCGGGCAGTTCGCCCAGTTGCTTGACGCGGCGCGCGCCGGCGCGACGTACGTGAACGTGCACAGCTCCCTGTTCCCCACGGGGGAGATCCGCGCCCAGCTGCGGCCGCGGGGGCACTGACCCTGCCGACGGCGCCCGCGCGTGCCCGCGGGCGCCCGGCCGGGGCCTCAGTCGTCCTCCTCGTCCTCCCAGACGGGGCCGCGGCGACTCCACCAGATCATCGACTCGCGGATCGCGCCGAGCCATTCGTCCAGCGTGCGCCCGGCCGGGAGCACGTCGATCGACGGCTCCTCGTGGCGGTGGATCCGCATCCGCGGCGCCTGGCCGTTGGTGGGCAGGTCGTCCGGCGACTCCGGCCGGCGCTCCAGCCGCGCGATCTCCGCGAACGGCACCACCCGCTTGCGGGCCAGCAGCAGCCGCTCCATCGGGTTCGGCTCGAACTCGAGCCGGTCCGCGTACAGCCGCAGCAGCCCGCCGCGCGCGAGCCAGCCGTTGTTGATGCTCACCAGCCCGCGCTTGCGGACGCCGGTCTCAGGGCCGAGGAACTTGCCGTCGCGCAGCCCCACGAACAGCCGGTCCCAGTCGGGACGGTCGGCGTCCTTGTCGTCCCAGTCCCAGTCCTTCATCCCCATGGCGGGCCTCCCCCGTACGCCACCGCGACCATCCCACCCGGGGGCGGGCCCGGCAAGCCGGTCAGCGGCGGCGGACGGCCTTGGCGAGGGCGGTCGCGCGGCGCAGGGCGGCCTGCGCGATCCGCTCGGTCCGCTGCACCTGGCGGGGCGTCGCGGGCGTGCGGCTGCTGCCGGCGAGCGTCAGGCGGGGGGCGGGGACGGCGACGTGCCGGCCGAGCAGGCGCGCCGACAGCGCGGCGTGCAGCTTCAGCGCCGAGACGGAGATCCGGTACGTGATGCGCAGCTGCCGGTACGTCGCCTGCACCGCGTCCTGGGCGCCGGGGCACGTGCGCGGGGGCCGGCGGCCGTCGGCGCGCGCCTCGATGCGGCGGAGCTCGCGCAGCGCGAGCTGGGCCACGCGCTGGCTCTTGGCGACCCGGCGCGCGAGCGGGCCCGGCCGGTCCGCCTTGGCCTTGGCCTTGGCCTTCGCCTTCGCCTTCGCGGTGGCCGGGCGCGGGCACGCCGCGGGGCGGCGCGCGGGGTTCGCCGGGGCCGGAGCCGCGCCCCCGCCACCGGCGGATGCCGGCGGCACGATCCGCAGGATCCGGTCGTCGTCCGCGACGGGGGTGCCGCGGCCGTCGCGGTTGCTGGTGGAGACCCAGATCGACCCGTCGGGCGCCTCGGTCACCGCGCGGAGCCGGCCGTACAGGTTGGCGTAGAGCGGCTGGTCGTCCGTCACGCGCGTGCCGGCGAACGTGAGCAGCCGGAGCTGCTTGCCGAACAGCGCGGTCACGAGCGCATGGCCCGTCCACGTCGACCCCGGCTGGGTGATGAACGCGATGTCCGCCGGCGCGATGGTGCTGACCCACAGCTTCACCGGGCCGATGAACCCGCCGGGGTCGGTCCCGCGGGCGAGCGGCCACCCGTAGTTGCCGCCGGGCACGATCGCGTTGAGCTCGTCGTTGCCGCTGGCGCCGTCGAAGCCGCTGGCGCCGTGGTCGGTGGCGAAGAGCTGGCCGGTGCCCGGCTGCCAGGCCAGACCCTGGGGGTGGCGGAGGCCCATCGCGTACACCTCGGGCGTCTGCGGTCCGCCGCGGAACTGGCCGGCCGGGATGCGCAGGATGCGCCCGTTCAGGGAGCCGGCCTCCTGGGCGCGGCTGCCGACGCGGTCGTCGCCCGTCCCGGTGTAGAGCGCGCCGTCGGGGCCGAACCGGACGCGGCTGGACACGTGGACGGACGCGTCGGCGGGGACGCCGTTCAGGGGCGTCCCGTCGTAGCTGAGCGTGTTGCCGGAGAGTCGCCAGCGCTGCACCTGGTACTGCCCGGATGCGTCGAGCGAGAGGTACACGAAGGGCTGCGCCGCCGAGAACTGGGGGTCGATCGCCACGCCCAGCAGGCCGCCCTCGCCCCCGCCGGTCACGCTGATCGTCGCCGCGGGGGTGGGGAGCAGGCGCCCGTCCGCCGTGACGATCCGGACGCGCCCCGGGCGCTCGGTGACCAGCGCGCGCCCGTCGGGCAGGAAGGCGATGTCCCACGGAACCGTGAGGCCGCGGGCGATCACCGAGATCTGGGGGCCGCCGTCGGCACGCACCGGCGCGGCCCGCGCCTGCGCGGCCGCGATCAGGCACACGGCGGCCAGCGCCGCGACCAACGATGTCAGCACGCGGATAGGACGTGAGGCGGCGATGCCCCGCATCATGGCGGGCTCAGGGACGGATCGGCCCCCTCACGGGTACAGGAGGCGGGACGGGACGCATCTCGCGCACCAGGGGGACGCTGGCCAGGAGCAGGACGCCGGCCACCAGCCAGAGCGCCGAGTAGGGGACGGTCCCGAGCGGGGTGCCGAGGGCGCGCTGGGCCTGGATCGCGGCGCCGGCCAGGAGCGGGCCGAGGACGATGCCCGCGCCGCGGCTCATGCTGTACAGGCCGGTCAGCAGGCCGTGGCCGGCCCGCGGCATCATCGGGATGAGCATCGCGTAGGGCAGGGCCATCATGATGCCGGCGCTCGCGGAGATGACCGGGATCATCGGGACCAGCAGCGCCGGGTCGTCGAAGAGGAACGGGACGACCATCGGGGCGCCGTAGGCGACCGCCGTCCATCGCACCACCCGCCGCGTCCCGAACCGCTCCGCCAGCACGCCCGCGGCGGCGGCGCCGAGCAGGGCGAACACGCCGGCCGCGCCCACCACCCCGGCGGTGGCCACCAGGCTCAGGCCCAGGCCGGCGGTGACCCACAGCACCACGAACGTGCGGATCGCGCCGAGGGCGGCCTCCCACAGCGCGTTCGCCACGAAGAACGCGCGCAGGGCGGGGCGGCGCGCCAGCAGCCGGCCGACCGTCCGGAAGGCCGCCGCCGCCCGCATCTCGTCGCCCGGCTCCTGCTGCAGGGGCTCGTCACGGCGGAGCAGCGTCCACGTGAACGCCCCCACCGTGACCAACAGGATCCCGGAGGCCGTCACGAACGGCACCGGCTCGGCGATCGCCAGGAGCAGCCCGCCGCCGACCAGGGCGAGCGCGGTGCCGACGCCGCGGGCGACGGCCTGGGCGCTCTGCGACCGGCCCGCGTCGCGCTCGTCCACCAGGTCGGGGTAGAGGGTCCGGTACGGCTCGTACGCGATGTAGTACGCGGCGAACAGGACGATCACCACGGCGAGGGCCGGGACGATGTCGTCCTGGAAGCCCACCACCACCAGCGCCGCCGCCATCACCGGGACGCCGGCGAGCACGAACGGGAGCCGCCCGCCGATCGGCGTGACCAGCCGGTCGGAGCGGGCGCCGATCACGACGGGCAGGAACAGGGCCATGACCCCCTCCACCGCGATCAGCGCCGCGATGGCCGTGGGCGACCCGTCGCCCTGCGCCACGATCACCGGCAGGTACGTGCCCACCGTCGTCGCGGCCAGCGAGAACCCGAGCGTCGGGACGGCCAGGAGGACGTGGGTCCCACCCGGCGTGCGTCGTGCGCTGCGGACCACGGGCTCCCGGTCTCGGGGGTCGGCGACCCGGGGAGCGTAATGGGGCGGCCCGGGCTCAGCCCGCCGTGACCCGCGGCACCACCCGCTCGGCGAAGCGCTCCAGCTGCTCGGCCTCGTCGCCGAGGGGCCAGATGAACAGCCGCTGGGCGCCGGCGTCCCGGAACGCGGCGACGCGCTCGGCGCACCGCTCGGCGGGCCCGATCGGCAGGGGGAGCGCCGCCAGCTCCTCGGCGGGCCGGCCGAGCAGGGGTGCCAGGACGTCCCGCAGGACCCGCCGCTCCGCGGCCCGGTCCTCGGTCACGTAGCTCCAGGCCGTCGCGATCCCGTTGGCGAACCGGTCCGGGTCGCCGCCGCGTTCGGCGACGTGCGCGCGCACCTGCGACCAGGAGGCGGCGAAGCCCGCGGGCGTCGTGTTGTAGGCGGACGCGAGCCACCCGTCGCCGAGCGCGGCGGCCTGGCGCAGGCCGCGGGGGCGGCCCCATCCCGCCATCCAGATCGGCGGGCGCCCCGCCCCGGGCGGCGGCTCCAGGACGACCCCGGCCGTGGAGTACACCCGCCCCTCGAAGGGGCCGGGGTCGCGGCCGAGGAGGACGCGGAGCGCCCGGACCGCCTCCTCGAAGCGCGCGAACCGGCGCTCGGCCGCGACGCCGCCGACGGCGTAGTCGCGCTCGCTGGAACCGGGTCCGACGCCGGCGGCGAACCGGCCGCCCGACAGCAGGTCGAGGGCCGCGAACGCCTTCGCGACCTGCGCCGGACCGCGCACGGCCGGCAGGCACACCGTCGTCGCCAGCCCCAGGTCGCCCGACGCGTCGATGACGGACGCCAGCGCCGTCAGGCCGTCGAGCCACGGGCGCCGGAAGACCAGGTGGTCGTTCGCCGTGAGCCAGCGGTAGCCCAGCCGCGCCGCCGTCGCCGCGTAGTCGCGCAGGGCCGCCGGCGACGGCGGCCCGGGCGACATCGGGATCAGTGGCAGGTGGGCGCCGAACTCCATGCGGGGACGATCATCAGGCCGTACCCCACGGGTTGTCGATCACGAACCGCCACGTGCCGTCCGCCTGGCGGCGCAGGACGTCCGCGTTGTCGGCGCTCAGGCGCACCGGCTCGCCGTCCGGGCCAGTGCCCTCGAACGACCAGGTGCCGGCCACCAGGGCCAGGTCGTCCACCTCCAGGACGCGCGTGACCCGGAGGTCCAGCTCGCCGTCCATCGCGATGAAGCCCGCCAGCGACTCCCGGATCCCGGAGGCGCCGTGGGCGAGCGTGCCGGGCTGCGTCGCGAACGCGGCGTCGCGCTCGTACAGCCCGAGCAGGGAATCGAGGTCCCCGCGGTTGATGCCGTTGACGATCGACGCGAGCACCTGCTCGGGGGTGGCCGTCGAGGTGGCGTGCTGCGTGGTGGTCATGACGCGCTCCTTCCGGTGTGATTTTAGCGACACAATGCTGTGTCGCGGAAGCGACGCTACCCGCAGCGGCCGCGGTGTGTCAATATCCACGACACAACAATGAGTCATGAAAAATCGCCCAAGCGGAAGTACGAGCTGCGCAAGCGCGCCGAGCAGGTCGCCGACACGCACCTGCGGATCACCGAGGCGGCCATCGAGCTGCACGGGACGGTCGGGCCGGCGCGGACGACGCTGAGCGCGGTCGCCGAGCGCGCCGGCGTGGAGCGCCGCACGCTCTACCGCCACTTCCCGACCGAGGCGGACCTGTTCACGGCGTGCTCGACCCACTGGTTCGGCGCCAACCCGTGGCCCGACCTCGCCGCGTGGCGGGCGGTCCGCGACCCCGGCGAGCGGCTCGCCCGCGCCCTGGACGAGCTGTACGCCTACTACGAGCGCACCGCGCCGATGTTCAGCAACGTCCTGCGCGACGCCGAGCTCGTGGACTTCGCCCGCGACGCCGTCGCCCCGCTGAACGCGTACCTGGACGACGCCGCGGAGGTCCTGGCCGCCGGCCGCGCCGTCCGCGGCCGGCGGCGGCGCCTGCTGGTCGCGGCGCTGCGCCACGCCGTGGCCTTCTCCACGTGGCAGTCGCTCACCGCGTCGGGCGTCGGCAGGGCGGACGCGGCGGCGCTCGTGACCGCGCTCGTCGACGCCGCGTGACCGCACCGCCCCCGTCGGCGGCGGACCTCGCCGCGGACGCGGTCGCCCGGGTCCGGGACGATCCCGCGGGGCGGCTGCGCACGATGCGCGGGCTCTACGAGAGCCGCGCCCCGGGCGCGCCGCACCTCCCCTACCGCCGTGCGATCACCGCCTTCATGACGTGGCAGATGAAGCGGGGGCTGCTCGAGCCGCCGGACGCGCCGCGGCCGGGGAGCCCGTGGTGGCGGGCGGTCAACGACGCGCTCCTGCGCGACACGGCCGAGGCGCGCCACCTGTCACTGGGAGCGCCGGGCGAGCCGTCGTCGCCCGCGGTGCGCGCCTGCCTGGAGTTCGCCCTGCGCCCGTCGGCGCGGGGCTGGTACCGGGCCCACAACGTGTCGATCGCGAGCGCCTACCTCGCCAACCGCGGGCTCGCGGAGCGGGAGGGCCGCGTCGAGCGCTTCTTCCTGAACGTGGTGTTCCTGCGGGTGCTGTACGCCCACGCCCTGGTCGCGGCGCCCCGGCTCGCGCTCGGGTGGCTGTCGCCGGTCGCCCCGGCGCTGGGCGACCCCCGGGTGGGCACCACCGGCATCTTCCTGTCCCTGTCGCGCGTGCTTCCGAACCGCTACCCGCTGGGCGACGACGTCGCGCCCTTCGTCGCCGACGAGAACGGGGTCGGGCGGCTGCTCGACTACGGGATCATCCAGCCGCGGCTCCGGGCGCTCTACGACTGGTCGGCGCGGGAGCTGGGCCGGCCGGAGGTCGCGGGGCTCCTGGTGGGCGACATCCCCGCCTACGCCTGGGACCCGGGGCACGCCGCCGAGTGGCTGACACCGCCCCGCAGGCTCGCGCGGCTCGCCCGGCGGGCGGTCCCGGTCACGGCCTGAGTCCGGCGCGTGTGATGCGGCGTGGCCCGGTCCCGGCCATGCCGGTCGTGCCCCGGTGCCAGCACGCGTCGGAGGTCCTGGCGACGCCGCCGGATGTCTCCAGGGCAAGCACCAGGGCCGCGAGGATCGCTGCTCCTGTCGACTTCATCGTGTCGCACACGTTGGCAGGCGCGGCCGTCCGGCGCCCCTCGACGACGGAGCGGTGCGGGGGGCGCGGAGCCGGACGATCCCTGCGGGACCGTCCGGCTCCGGGGCCGCCTACTTCTTGACGTTCTGCGAGGCGATGCCCCCGGGCGCGATCGCGTCCTGCGTGAGCCCCGCCTGCAGGCTCGCGATGTTCAGGTTGGCGCGCCGCACGGCGACCTGGGAGATCCGCTGGTTGATGAGGAGCTGCTGGGCCGAGAGCGTCACGTTGGCGCCCGAGCCGGTGTTGGCCTTCGGCACCGTGATGGGGGTCCCGGCGCTGTTCGCCCCCAGCGTGCCGAACGTGAGGCCGGGCAGGAGGTTGGGGGTCGTGATGACGCCGGCCCCGATCTGCGCCGCCGTGAGGCCCTGGCTCAGCCGGTCGCGGACGGCGTTGGAGCGGAGCACCGCGGCCTGCGAGATCCGCTGGTTGATCAGCAGCTGCTGCTGGGTCAGCGACACCTGACCGCCGCCGCCGGTCTTCTTCGGGATCGCGACCAGGTAGCTCAGCGCCTTGGAGGGCGCGGCCGGCGTGGCGGTGCCGAGCAGGGGCACGCCGGCGCCGAACGCCGGGGCGCCGAACGCGCTCGTGCGGAACGCCGTCGCGGGGAGCCCCGCGTCCAGGGCGTCCAGCGCCCCGTTGGAGCGGAGCACCGCGGCCTGCGAGATGCGCTGGTTCGTGAGGAGCTGGCCGGTCGAGAGGGTCACCTCGCCACCCGCGCCCGCCGGCCGCGTGGAGGCGAACACGCTGCCGAGGCCGGAGCCCGGGCTGCTCGCCCAGACGGCGGTCCCGAGGCTGTTGTCGTCGAGGCCGGCGCCCACGATGGTGCGCGCCTCCGTTCCGGGCAGGGACTCGGTGTTGCCGAGGGTGCCCGCGGTCAGCGTGGAGCCCCACGACGACGTGAGGAGGGTGCCGCTCTGGCGGAGCACCAGGGTGTCACCCGCGGGCGACACGGCCACGCCGACGTTCCCGCTCGTCCCGAGCGCCTGCGAGGGGCTGTAGCCGCCGCTGCCGACGCTCCGGACCGTGTACCCCCACGCGACGCTGGTGCCGGACGTGCCGACCAGCGCGGCGTTGCCGGGCAGGTCGAAGGCGATGGCGCTCGCGGCGCCGGCCGGGACGGGCGTGGGCGAGCGCCACCCGTCGTCGAGGTAGGAGCGGTAGACCGACTGCGGCTGCGCCCCGCCGGTGTACGTCGCCAGGGCGTTGCCCGACCCGTTGACCGCGACCGCCCCGAGGGCCGACGGCGCCGTCCCCACCTGCTCGGGCGCGGTCCAGGTGGTCCCGTCCGAGGAGTAGGACGCGAACGCCTGCGTCTGACTGGACACCCCCGTCTGGAGGGTCCAGCCGGCGACGTACGCGCCCGCGCCGTTGCCCACGATGGTGAAGCCCTGGAAGCCGTTGTACGGGGCCGCGAGGCTGTACAGGGTCTTCGGCGCCGAGAACGCGGTGGCGCCCGGCGGGAGCGTGTAGACGTTCAGCTTCTGGTCGGTGGGCGACGTCACGATGAGCTCCGTCGCCGTCACCGAGCCGTCCGGCCCCACGGCGATGTGGGCATTCGTCCCGCCGGCGGGCGCGGGCACGAGCGTCCAGGTCTTCTGGGCGGGCGTGATCCTCCCGACCACCTGGCTGTTGGCGGCGTCGGGGAGCCAGGTGGACACCGCCGCCGTGCCGTCGGCGCCGATCGCCGCGCGCACGAACTGGGGCTTGCCACCGGTCGCGATCGTGAAGGGAGGGCCGAACGTGTCGTCGTTCGGGCCGCGATAGGAGGCGACGGTCGACTTGTTCCCGTGCCACGCCGCCACCGCCGCACCGTTCGGCGCCTCCGCGAAGCTCACCAGGCCGTCCGACTCGCTGCAGTTCGCGCAGATGGTCTGCGGGTCCGCCCACGCGGCGTTCGCGACCGCGGGCGCGACCGCCGCGACGGCGAGCGCCGCGGCGCCCGCGGTCAGGACGGCACGTCGTCGTCGCCGGGCACGGCGTCGGCTCGGGGGAGGATGAACGTTCATGGGAGCGCCTCATTGTCCGGGGACATGTCCTCGCGGCGTGACGCTAACCCGTACCCCTCCCGGGGCGCTCGTGTCCCGGGGATTCCGCTACCCGATCGGCTCCCGGTCCGACGGGGGCAGCACCGCGATCACGACGACCGCGATGATCGGGATGAGGAATCCGAGGACCGCCCAGATGGTGGCGTCCCGGCCCTTGCGGAGCGCGAGCTTCGCGCAGGCGAAGGCGCACGCCACCGAGACGACGAAGCTGATGAGGAAGAGGACGAACAGGTCCACGAAATCCAACCTACTCCGCGGGGCGCTGCTGCATGGGCGACCCCAACCGGGATAGGTTGAGGTGGGGGCGCCGAGCCCTCCGGACTCGATGGAAGGCGGGCAGGATGAGCGATGACACGGTGGAGATCTTCGTCGCGGCCTACGCGACGGAGCAGGGCGCACACGCCGCCCTGAAGGACTTCCAGGCGGCCAAGCGCGCCGGCGCGATCGACCTGATCGACGCCGCCGTGATCGTCCACACGGCCGAGGACAAGGTGAAGTTCGAGGAGACCGCGGACCCGAGCGGCAAGAAGTGGGCGAAGCGCGGGGCGATCGCCGGCGGTGTCGTCGGCCTGATCTTCCCGCCGAGCATCATCGCCTCGGCGATCGTGGGCGGCGGCGCGGGCGGCATCTGGGGCAAGATCCGCGACAAGGGCTTCAAGGACGAGGACCTCAAGGAGATCGGCGAGAGCCTGCCCCCCGGCTCGTCGGCGATCATCGCCATCGCCCAGGACCGCATGCTCGACCAGCTGGAGCAGGCGCTGGGCGGCTACGAGCGGATCGCCAGGCACGCCGTCTCCGCGGAGGGCGCCGCGATGATCGTGGCCGAGGCGGAGGAGTCGTAGGAGACGGCCGTCCCCGCCGGCGGGTCGGCGGGGACGGCTCGAGCCTCAGGGTGGTGGGCGCACGCCGGCTCGCTCCCACACCCGTTCCCGATTGCCGTCGGGGTTGACGGCATCACCGAGGGGCGCGGGGGCGACGGCGGTTCGCGCCTGCTCAGTCGCGGCGCCCGGCTCCGGCGCGTCTCCGCAGCCCGCGAGGGCGCCGGCGGACGCCAGTGCGCCAGCGACGCTCGCGATCATCACGATGCGCCGCCGGCGGGTGACGCCAGGACAGGTGGTCGTCATGCCCGCTCCCCCACGCCGTGGGTGGCGCCGTTCGCCGCCGGATCGGGCCGGACGACGACGACATCGGCCACCTCCAGGATCTCGTTGACCGGCAGCGCGGCGGCGTCGGCGTGCCGACGGATCGCCTCGGGGCTCGTCGCCTGGTAGACGCAGAAGGTGCCGACCGAGCCGTCCGGCTCGGCGAGCACGTAGCTTCGGATCCAGGCGACCTCGTCGGCCATCCGTTCCCCCTCCGCGGACGATCGGAGGGCGGCGGCCTCGAGCTCGCTCGTGGAGCGCCAGCCGTCGCGGCGCAGGATCCCGTAGGTCCGCATGGTCCGTCTCCTTCGGTCTCGTCGTGTCGCCTCGGCGTCCGCGGAAGGCGGGTCGAAGCGTCAGGGCGGGTTGACCGTACGAAGCAGCCCTCGGACGCTCATCGGTGGTATCGCCCGGGTTGGCCGGAGCGGCCACCCAGTTTGGGTCCGTGCCTCAGCGAGGCTCCCGCGCCAATCCGAGCCGGACGGCCTCGAGACTCGCCTCTGCGCGCGTTCTCACGGAGAGCTTTCTCAGGATCGCGGACACGTGATGGTCGATGGTCCGCCCGGAGAGGAAGAGCCGCTCCGCGATCTCCCCGTTGCGGAGCCCTTCTGCGACGAGGCCGAGCACCTCGACCTCCCGCGCGGTGAGGCCGGCGGGGTTGCCGCGGGTCGAGGGCCGCGGTCCTCGGGCGACGCCGCGCACCCCGCGCTCGCGCAGCCGCCGCGCGACCAGTGCGGCCGCAGGCCCCGCGCCCAGCGCGCCGAGCTCGGCGAGGGCGCGGAGAAGCGGCTCGCGCTCGTCGGCCTCCCCCAGGGCGAGCGCGGCCTCGTAGGGGCAGCCGAGCGCTCGCCAGAGGGCGGCGGCGGCCTCCCAGTCGCCGGAGAGGTGGACGGCGAAGGGCTCCGCCGCCCCGTCGGGACTCGGCTCGACGACGCCGGCACGCCGGCGCCAGAGCGCCAGCTCGCCCGAGATCCACCCGGCGCCGCTCTCGACCGCGGCTGCGAGCGTCGCGTTCGAGGCGTCGGCGGCCAGGTCGGTCCTGCCCGTGAGCGCCGCCGCCTCCGTGCGGGCGATGGCGACCGGCGAGAGATGCTGGAGGTCGCGCTTTCCTCCCACGATCGCGAGCGCCTCGTCGAGCAGCGGGGACACGTCCGGATCGCCCCGGCGCATGCGGACGACCGCGAGGGTGCACAGCGCCCTGATCCTCAGGAGCGGGTCGCGGTGCGGCTGACGGAGGACGTAGGACGCCGACTCGGCGGCCTCGGACCACCGGCCCTGATCGAGTCGTGCCCGTGCCCGGTACACGATGAGGTAGAGCCGCCACAGCTCGAGCCCGTGCTCGGTGCAGTACTCGATCCCTCCGTCGAGCCGCTCGATGAGCGCGAAGTCGCGGCGCCGTGAGGCGGCCCAGGCGAGGTGGATGTAGCCCCGCCCGACGTGGTGCTCGAGCCGCGCCTGCTCCGCGAGCGCGATGCTCCGCTCGAGGTCGGCGCGTCCCTCGGGACGTCCCAGGAGCAGCGCCATGGTGCCGGTGTTGTTGAGCTGCGAGATCAGCGTCTCGGTGTCCCGCTCCTCGTCGATCAGCTCGAACGCCCGCTCCCCCCACGCGAAGGCCGCCTCCGCCTGCTCGAGGTTCATCGCGTTCGACGAGGCGGCCGCGTAGGCGGCCGCCAGCGCCGGGCCCGGGCCGAGCCGCTCGAAGACGGCGACGGCGTCGTGGACCGCCGCCGTCGCGCCGGCCGGGTCGCCGGAGCACCACCGGCGTGCCGACAGGGCGCAGAGGCAGCGGCCCTCGCCCCGGACGTCGCCGGCCCGGCGGTGGCAGTCGAGCGCCTCCTCCAGCGCGGCGATGGCGACATCCTGCTGCCCCGACACGTAGCACTCGAACGATCGTCGTTCGAGAAGCTCGCCGCGCGCCGGGTCCGGCAGGGAGTCCGCGTGGCGCAGGGCCCGCCCGTATTGCGCCGCCGCCTCGCGGTGGGCCCCGACGACGGCCGCCCGCTCAGCCGCCGCCGGGGCGAGCTCGAGCACCGCCGCGACGTCATGCGCGGCCTCGGCGTGATGGGCGAGGCGCGCGAGGTCGGGGAGACCCTCGGGCGGCTGCCGGAGCGCCTGCAGGGCGGCCCGGTGCAGCGCGACGCGCCTGTGCGGGTTGACCGAGTCCTCGATCGTCATCCGCGCGAGCTCATGCCTGAACGCGATGGCGTGGCGTTCGGAGCGGAGCATTCCCGAGGCGAGGCAGTCGTCGAGGTCGTCCATCGTCCCCGGGGCGATCGCCTCGTGGAGCCACAGCTCCGTCGGCTGAGGGACGATCGCGACCGCCTCGAGGAGTGCGCGTGCCCGCCCGCCCAGCCGCGCCGCTCGCGCGAGCACGGCGTCCCGGATCGTGTCCGGGATGTCCGTCCCTCCCCCGGCGAGGACCTCCGTGACGAAGAACGGGTTACCGGCGGTCTTCGCGTGCAGGTCGACGGCGTTGACGCCGTGCGGCGCGGCGAGCGCCGCCACCGCATCGACCGAGAGCGGCGGGAGCTCGATGCGCAGCACCCCGGCCGCGGTCGCGAGGTCTCCGAGCACGATCCGGAGCGGGTGGGCCGGCGGCAGCTCGTCGGTGCGGTAGGTGACGATCACGAGCGCGCCGAGCTGCTGGGCGCGTCGCCCGAGCATGCCGAGGACGTCGAGCGTCGCCTCGTCGGCCCAGTGCACGTCCTCGATCACGACGACCGTCGGCGGCCCGGAGCGCAGCTCGTCGAGGAGCGCCACGACGACGCGCTGCACGGGGTCGCCCATGGCGGTCGCATCCCCCAGTCGACCGCCGACGACCCGCCCGATGTCGGCGAGCGGTCCGAGCGGACGCGGCGTGCGCAGCCCGTCACACGCGCCGACGAGGACCCGCGCGCCCGCGCCGCTGTGTGAGCAGAACGCGCGCACGAGCGCGCTCTTCCCGATCCCCGCATCGCCCGAGACGAAGACCAGCCGTCCCTCTCCGCGCCGTCCCACCGCGAATGCGTCCTCGAGGGTGGCGAGCGCCGACGCCCGCTCGAGAAGGCCGGCTCCCGGACTCGCTCGCACGGTCGGCTCACGGTCCATGCCGACCATGCTCCTCCCGGACGCGTCGAAGGACAACGCGTGCCGGCCACCCGTACCGGCGACCAACGTCCGGCTGACAGGGCAGGGGGATGCCCCCAACGGGATTCGAACCCGTGCCGCCGCCTTGAAAGGGCGGTGTCCTGGGCCGCTAGACGATGGGGGCGGGGCCGGACAGAAAGCGGGCCCGGGACGGAGTGCGCCGTCCCGGGCCCCGGTGGCAGAAGAGGTTTGGCCGAGGGGCGTCGTATGACTCCCCCTCGCTGCAGCTGCGCGTCGGGGGGACGCCCCTAGCTACTGCCACCTCCACAGTCACTATGCAATAGGACCACCTCCTTTCCGTGGTGGACGCACTGTAGCCAGTCCGTCGGCCGACGGCCAAACGGGTCCGGATCCCGGGCGCGCGGCGGGTGCCCGGTGCCACGATGACCGCCGGATCCCGAGGAGGAGGGACGACGTGCCGAAGGCCATCTGGAACGGCGAGGTGATCGCCGAGAGCGACGACACCGTGGTCGTCGAGGGCAACCACTACTTCCCCGCCGACGCGCTGCGCGCGGACGTGGTCGCCGACAGCGACCACCACACGTTCTGCCCCTGGAAGGGCACCGCCAGCTACTTCGACCTGGTCGTCGACGGGCAGCGGAACGCGGGGGCCGTCTGGTACTACCCCGACCCCAAGCCGGAGGCCGCGATGGTGGTCGACCGGGTCGCCTTCTGGCGGGGCGTGACGGTCGAGCCCTGAGCAGGGCCGGGCGGCGGTAGGTTTCCGCCCGTGGCCGACGTTGACCTGATCGTCATCGGCGCCGGCATGGCCGGCATGAACGCCGCCGCCCGGGCGGCGGAGGCCGAGGCCAGCGTCGCCGTCATCGAGCGGGACCGCGTCGGCGGGACGTGCCCCATCCGCGGGTGCATCCCCAGCAAGGCGCTCATCCGCAGCGCCGAGATCGCCCACGAGGCCCGCCACGCCGCCGACTACGGCATCCACGTGGACGGCCTGCGGGTGGACATGGGCGCCGTCATCGACCGCGTCCAGGGCATCGTGGACCGGGGCGCGAACGGCGCCCGGGCGTACCTCGAGTCGCTGCCCGGCCTGCGGCTCGTGATGGGCGAGGCGACGTTCGAGGAGCCCGGCGTCGTCGTGGTGGACGGCGAGCGCATCCGCGCCCCGCGCGTCATCGTCGCCACCGGCAACACCCCGGCGCCGCCGCCCATCCCCGGCCTGGCACGAGACGCCGTACCTCACGAGCAGCGACGTGCTCGTGCGGCGCGAGCTGCCGGAGCGGCTCGTCGTGATCGGCGCGGGCCCGATCGGCCTGGAGCTCGGCCAGGCGCTCTCCCGGCTCGGCGCCCGCGTCACGATGGTCGAGGTGGCGCCGCGCCTCCTCATGGCCGCCGATCCGGAGATGGGGGACGAGCTCGCCACGCTGCTGCGCGGGGAGGGCATCGAGATCCTGCTGGACGCCACCGTCGAGCGGACCGCGCCGCGCGGCGGGGGCGTGCGCGTGACGGTCACCGCCGGCGGCGCCACCCGCGACATCGACGCCGACGCCCTCCTCGTCGGCGCCGGCTGGGCGTCCGACGTCGGGTCGCTCCACCTGGACCGCGCCGGCGTGGACGGCGGGCCGGAGGGCGTGCCCGTCGACGCGCGCCTCCAGACCAGCCAGGGCGGGTCACTACGCCGCCGGCGACGTCCTGGGCCCGCCGTTCGGCGCCTACACCCACACCGCCCGCGCCCTCGGACGCGGCGCCGCATCCAACGCCCTGGACGTGGACCCCCACGACGTCGGCCCCGACCACGGCCCCGCCGCGATCTTCACCGACCCGGAGTTCGTCTCCATCGGGCTCACCGAGGGCGCGGCGCGGGAGAAGGGCCTCGACATCGGCGTCGGGACCTCCGGCTTCTCGGGCGGCAAGGCCCGCGCGTGGGGCCAGGAGCGCGGCCTGGTGAAGGCGGTGGTCGACCGCGCCACCCACAAGATCCTGGGCGCCCAGGTCCTGGCGTACCACGGGGCCGACCTCATCCACCCCGTCGTGGTGGCGATCCAGGCGGGCTCGGCCGAGCCGCTGACGAACGCCTTCCACATCCACCCGACCCTCGGGGAGCCCGTCCAGGGGGCCGTGCGGAGCGCCCTGGCCTAGGCCCGCCGGCGCTCCTTGTCGCGCCGCCGCGCGATCCCGGCGACGTAGCGCCGCCGCAGCGGCCCCGGCAGCCAGCGCCCGATCGTCTTCATCGCGATCGACATGCGCCGCGGGAACGCGATCTCCGCGTCGCCCGCCTCCAGGCCGTCGGCGATGATCCGCGCCGCCTCCGGCGCCTCGATCACGAACGGCATCTCGAAGTCGTTCTGGGCGGTCAGGTCCGTCCGGACGAACCCGGGCGCAACCACCGTCACCTCCACGCCGGAGCCCTCGCCGGCCAGGTCGGCGCGCAGGCTGTCGCACATGCTGATGAGGAACGCCTTCGACGCGCCGTAGGCGGACGCCATCGGCAGCGACGCGAAGCCGGTGACGCTCGCGACCACCGCGATCCGCCCCGCGTCCCGGCGGCGCATGTGGGGGAGCGCGGCGGCGATGCAGTTGACCGTCCCCATCACGTTGACCTCCACGTGGGGGCGGAACAGCTCGGGCGAGAACTCCTCGGGCAGCACCGGCCGGTACGTCCCGGCGTTGAGGAGGGCGACGTCGATGCGCCCGTGCTCGGCGACGACCTCCTCCGCGATGCGGGCCATCGCCGCGGCGTCGGTGATGTCGCCCTCCTTCGCCACCACCCCCGGCGCGCGCGCGGCCAGGCTGCGGAGCGCGTCGGCGCGCCGCGCGGTGGCCACCACCACGGCGCCGCGCCGGGCGAGCTCCTCGGCCACGGCGGCGCCGATCCCGCCGGACGCGCCCGTGATCCACACCACCTGCCCCGCCAGGGGCGCCATCAGAACGCCAGCCGCGGCGCCGGGTCGCGCGGCAGCCGGTCGTTGAACGGGCGGGTCAGCACCAGCTGGTAGTCGTGGATCGCGCGGGTCCGGAACGCCGCCTCGCAGAACGCGAGGTAGAACTCCCACGCCCGCACGAACCGCTCGTCGTAGCCGAGGGCGCGCACCCCGTCGCGGTTCGCGGTGAAGCGCTCGCGCCACTCCTGCAGCGTCCGGGCGTAGTGGAAGCCGATGTTCTCGGCGCCGTGGAGGATCAGCTCCGACGAGCGGGTCATCGCGCGCAGGATCGCCTCCAGCGACGGGATCACGGCGCCGGGGAAGATGTACTCGCGGATCCAGTCGTTGCCGCGGCGGTAGCGCTCGTACCGCTGGTCGGGCACCGCGATCGTCTGGATGCACGCCACGCCGCCCGGCGCCAGCAGGCGGTCGACCGCCCCGAAGTACACGGGCAGCTCCTCGTGCCCGATCGCCTCGAGCATCTCGATCGACGCGACGTGGCTGAAGCGGCCCTGCGTGGTGCGGTAGTCCTCCAGCCGGATCTCGATGCGGTCGGCCAGGCCGGCGGCCGCGGCCCGCTCGCGCGCCAGCGCCGCCTGCTCCTCCGACAGCGTCAGCCCCGTCACCCGCGCGCCGAACTCCCGTGCGGCGTGGAGGGCGAACCCGCCCCACCCGCAGCCGATCTCCAGCACGTGGCTGTCCGGGCCCAGGCCGAGCTTCTCGCCCATGCGCCGGTACTTCGCCTCCTGGGCCTCCTCGAGCGTCATCTCCGGCCGCTCGAAGACCGCGCACGAGTACGTCCAGGTGGGGTCGAGGAACAGGGCGTAGAGGTCGTTGCCCAGGTCGTAGTGGTAGGCGATGTCCCGCTTCGACGGCAGCAGGCCGTGGCTCGCGGGGAGCCTCGGGCGGCGGCGGTGGAACCCGGTGAGCGCACGGCCCGGCAGGCTGTGGCGGGCGCGCTCGGCGGTGACGGCCAGGATCTCCAGCAGCCCCACCAGGTCGTCCGCGCGCCAGTCGCCGGCGACGTACGACTCGCCCACCGCCAGGCGGCCGCGGGTGGCGAGCCGGCGCCACAGGTTCCGCGACGCGACCGTCACCTCCACGTCCGGCCCCGTCGCCGGGTCGCCCCCGCGCCGCACGGACCCGTCCGGCAGCCGCACCGAGATGCGCCCGCGCGCGGGGTGGGTCAGCGCCCGGAGCGCCAGGCGGCGCGCCACCGGGCTGCCCGGCGAGCGGGTGGCCGGCGGCTGGGGGCGCAGCGCGCGCCGCGACGGCGCCGCGTCGCCGGCGGGCGCGGGGGGCGTCGCCGTGAGCGACCCCTCGCCGGGGACGAACCGCGGCTTGTGGTGGAACGGCACCTTCTTCATCGCGAGCTTCACCGCCTGCCAGTGGATGAGGCCGGTCACCTGCTGGGACATGAACGGATACCGGGTCAGCGCCCGCGCCACCGCCGCGTTGGTGAGGGGGCGCCGCCGGCCGGTCAGCTCCGCCCAGAACGGCCGCTCGCCGCCCTCGATGATCCCGACGCCCGCGTGCACCCGCTCCCCCGGCTCCGTGAACGAGAACCGGTAGGTCTGGTCCATCCCGAAGAACGGCGAGACGTGCATCAGCTTCCGGTGCTCGTACACCAGGCGCGACCCGTCGCGGACGCGGTTCTCGGCGGTCAGCAGGTAGGGGTGGCGCTCGCCGAACGTGTTGCCCACCTCGGCCACGATCGCGGCCAGCGACCCGTCGGCGCCGTAGCAGTAGAAGTAGCTGACCGGGTTGAACACGTGGCCCAGCAGCCGCAGGTTGGTGAGCAGCACCACCCGCCCTCCCGCCAGGCCGATGCCGTGGCCGGCGAGGAAGTCGAGCACGTTCTCCTTCACCGGGCGGTCCGCGGGACCCAGGTGGTCGGCGTCGCGGAACGTCAGGACGTTCGGGCGGTTGTAGCCGAAGAGGAGCAGACGCCGGTCGAGCTCCTGCAGCTCGTCCAGGTCGAGCCCGTAGAAGCACACGGGGTAGCGGAACACGTTGCGCGCCGGCGCGGTGCGCGCGTGCAGCAGCGTCCCCTCGTAGAGCGCCGACCTCACCAGGGCGCCCCCAGGTCCGCGGCGGCCTTCAGGCCGGAGCGCAGGCCGTCCTCGTGGAAGCCGAAGCCGTGGTACGCGCCGGCGAACCAGGTGCGGCGCCGGCCGTCCAGCTCCGGCAGCCGCGCCTGCGCCGCCAGGGAGTCGAACGTGTAGAGCGGGTGGGCGTACCCGAAGCGCCGCAGCACGCGGTCCTCCGCGATCTGCGCGTCGCGGTTCAGCGTCACGCAGTAGTGCTCGGGCTCGTCCAGCCGCTGCAGCCTGTTGAGGTAGTACGTCACGGTCGGCTCGGCCGACGGGGCCGTGCAGTCGTCCACACGGTAGTTCCAGGAGGCCCGCGACGCCGGGTCGCGCGGCAGCAGGCGGGCGTCGGTGTGGAGCACCGTGCTGTTGGGCGTGGTGCGGAACGCGCCCAGCACGCCGCGCTCCAGGTCGTCGGCGTCGCCGAGCATCGCGAGCGCCTGGGGGGCGTGGGTGGCGACGACGGCGGCGTCGAAGCGGTGGACGGCGTCGTCGTCGGTGCGGACGGTCACGCCGTCGGCGTCGCGGAGGATCGCCCGCACCCCCGCGCCGAGGTGGAGGCGGTCCCCGAGGGGCGCGGTGATCCGCTCGACGTAGCGGCGGCTGCCGCCGGTGACCGTCCGCCAGCGGTGACGGCGCAGACCGAGCAGGCCGTGGTTCTCGAAGAACCGGACGGCGTACGCGGCGGGGAAACCCAGGGTCTGGTCGGGCGACGTCGACCACAGCGCCGCGGCGAACGGCACCACGAAGTGGTCGCGGAAGAAGCGCGAGTAGCCCTCGATGCGCACGTAGTCGTCGAGGGTGCTGCGCGCGTGGCGCGCCTCCAGCGCGCGCCGGCCCGTCATCAGGAAGCGGACGATCTCGGCCAGCAGCCGCGCCATGACCGGCCGCACCACCGTCCGCGGCTGCGTCCAGAGCCGCACCGCCGAGTACTCGAGGCGGCAGCGGGCGCAGCTCACGCCGAACGACATGTCCGAGTCCTGGGTGCGCACCCCCAGATCCCGGAACAACCGGGTCAGCAGTGGGTAGTTGTGGCGGTTGTGCACCAGGAAGCCCGTGTCCAGCGCCAGCAGGCTCCCGTCGCCGCGGTCGACCTCGACGGTGTTGGCGTGACCGCCCGCCCGGCCGTCGCGCTCGAACACCTCGACGTCGTGGGCGCGCCGCAGGGCGTGCGCGGCGCCGAGCCCTGCGATGCCGGAGCCGATCACCGCGACCCTCACGGCCTCCGTCCCCTGTCCGGGTGTCCTTGTCGGGCCTCCACCTCATCCGTATACGGGTCCGGTCCGTAGACGGATGAGGGGCCCCGCGCCGCGCCGCCCGCCACCGACCACGCCATCCACCGAACCGGAGTACCCGCCACGTGACCGAGCTCACCGTCCGACGTCCGCCGATCGCCACGGTCCGACCGAGCACGAGCATCCCGAGCCGCATCGTCACCCTCGTCGCGGTGATGGTGCCGCCCCTCGGCGTGCTCGCCGCGATGGGCCTGCTGTGGGAGGCCGCCGTCCGCCCCGTGGACGTGATCATGCTGGCGGCGCTCTACACGCTGTGCGGCCTCGGCATCACGGTGGGCTTCCACCGCCTGTTCTCCCACCGGGCGTTCAAGGCGCACCCGTCGGTCCGCGCGGCGCTCGCGATCCTGGGCTCCATGACGATCCAGGGGCCCGTGACCCAGTGGGTGACCGACCACCGCAAGCACCACGCGCTCTCCGACCGCGAGGGGGACCCCCACTCGCCGCACGGGCGCGACGGCGTGTTCGGGGGCCTCTCCGGCTTCTTCCACGCGCACATGGGCTGGCTCGTGACCACCAAGGGCATGGAGCGCGGCCGGCGCTACGGGCGCGACCTGTACGACGACCCGCTCATCCGGGCGCTCGACCGCCTCTACATGCTGTGGGTGGTCCTGTCCCTGGGGATCCCGTTCGCCATCGGCTACGCGGTCGACCCCACGTGGCAGGGCGGCCTGACCGGGATGGTGTGGGGCGGCCTCGTACGGATCTTCCTGTTCCACCACATGACGTGGAGCGTGAACTCCGTGTGCCACACGTTCGGCCGCCGGCCCTACGAGACCGAGGACGAGAGCCGCAACAACTGGATCGTGGCGCTGCCGACGTTCGGCGAGGGCTGGCACAACAACCACCACGCCTTCCCCGGCTCGGCGATCCACGGCCTGGGCCGCCGCCAGGTGGACATGAGCTGGTGGACGATCCGGGCGCTCGAGAAGGCTCGGGCTGGCGTGGGACGTGAAGGTCCCGACGCGGGAGCGCATCGCGCGCCGCGCCGCTCAGGCGCCCTCCTCCGCCTGAAACCGGGCCACCTCGGCCGACACCAGGCGCGCCCAGGTGCCCGCGCGCGGCGCGGGCACCGGCCGCCCGCGCCAGCGCAGGGCGATCGGGTGCACCGCGCCGTGGATGAGCCGGTAGGTCGCGGGCACGCCGGCCGCCCGCACGCGCTCGTAGCCGTGGCGGGAGCTCCGCGGGCTGATGCCCGGCACCCCGGGGATCCAGCCGTCGAGCGATCCCTGGATCACGGCCAGGCGCTTGCCGCGCAGCCCGTCGACCTGCAGCCGGTCGGGGATCCACGGCGCCAGCCCCACCACGGCGCCGACGCTCGGGTGGCCCGCGGCGCCGATCGACACGGCGCCGCCCATCGAGAAGCCGATCAGCAGCGTCGGCCGGCCGTCCGGGGCGGCGACGGTGTCGAGCGCCGCGACGGCGTCCTCGATGCACGACTCGAGGCGGTTCCAGCTCTTGGTGCGGTAGCGGACCTCGTGGAACGCCACGCCGGGGTGCTCCGGCGCGAGGCGCCCGACGAGCCACTCGATCGACGCGCTCCAGTCCCCCGGGACGACGGCCGCGGAGCCCCCGTTGACGCACACCACGGGCAGGCCGTCCGGCGGCCCGGTGCGGCGCATCGCGGCCCCGCTCGCGAGCGGGGCTACCTCCGCAGGAACAGCCCGGCCGCCCCCACGGCCGCGAACCCGAGCGTCATCGCCAGCACCTGGGGCCGCGCGCGCCCGTAGCGGGCGGCGTCGGACAGGTCGAACGCGACGCGCGTCGCGAGCGGCAGGCGGGGGTCGGGCGCGACCAGCAGGGCGATCCCGTTGCGCGGCGTCGCGGATGCCCAGGGCGCGGATCTCCGACGGCGTGGTGCCGCAGAGCTCGGCCATCCGCTCCGTGCGCGCGAAGGCCAGCGCCACCCAGGCGGCGCAGCCCCCGGCGACGACCCGCGCCCATGTCCGCTGCGTGATCCGGTGCACTCCGTCCGAGGATACGGACGGGGCGCCGGAGCGGTTCAGGATCGGTCGATGACCACCGGGGTGCCGGCGCGCGCGTAGCGCGCGGCCACCGCCAGCTCCGGCTCGCCGAGGATCACGCAGCCGTTGCTGGACGGCTGCCCCACCCGCCAGCCGCGCCCCGCGCCGGTGCCGTGGATCGCGACGAGGCCGTCGCCGCCCATGAAGCGCTTCAGCACGTTCGAGTGGGCGGTCAGGGTGAGCGTCCAGGCGCCGTAGACGGAGCGCCAGCCGGGGACGGTCGGCACCGGGTCCTGGATCGCGAACCGGCCGACCGGGGTCGGCGTGCCCGGCCGGCCGATGCCCGCCGGGAAGCGGTGGACCAGCCGGCCGCCGCGCCAGATCTCGAGGCGCCGGGAGCCGAGGTGCACCTCGAAGCGCACGCGGGTGCCGCTCAGCCGGACCCGGTTCGCCCGCACCCAGCCGGCCGTGCCGTTCGGGCGGATCGGCAGCTGCACGCGCACCCAGTCGCGGCCCGCCACGTCGGTGTGGCGGCCGGTGACGAGCAGGCGCTGCGCCGACCCGGTCCACGTCGTCGCACCCCGCAGGGACATGATGCGCCGCGCCCCCCACCGCGGCGCGCCGTACGCGGTGGTCGGGAGGACGACGCGGGCGGTCAGCGCCGGCGCGGCGCGGTCGTGCGCCGCCGCCGGCGTCGCCCCGGCCGTCGGCACGAGCGACAGCCCGGCCACCGCCGCGCCCGCGCACAAACTCCAAAACCTCCACATACCCATAGAGGTCGTCCGCCCCGCTCCGGGGCTTGAGTGAGATCCCTCTACGGCGTCCCGTCACGCACGCTGCGGGTGCCGATGCAGCCCCCGTGACCGCATCGCCCATCACCTGGATCCCGGCGCTCGTCGCGGGCGACCCGGCGGACGTGGAGGCGGGCACCCTCCTCGGCGTCGGGGGCCACGTGGCGGCCGACCGGGTGGGCGACGGCGCGGTCGCGGTGCTGCGGCCCGGCGGGCGCGTGGAGGTACGGGCCGCCCGGGACGGCGTCTCGGCCCTCTGCCCCGACGGGGTCGTGGTGGGCCGCCGGCACGAGCGGCCGGGCGGGACGGACGGCGTGGTGCGGGGCGCGCTGCGGGTCGACGGGCACATCGGCCCGGGGCGGGCGCTGCGCGCGACCGGCCCGATGCGGGTGGAGGGCGACGTGGACCGCGCGGAGGTGCGCGCGGGCGGCGAGCTGCACCTGGAGGGGCGGGCGACGGGCGCCGACCTCTCCGGCGGCGTCATCGCCGCACTGCGGATGCGGTTGCACGAGCCGCTGCGGGGGATGGCCGCCGACCTGGACGAGCTGGTGCTGGTGGCGTGCAACCTGCTGGCGGCGGCCTCGGCGCGGGGGCGGACGATCTCCCCGGCGCGGGCGCTGCGGGCGATCTGCGAGGGGCGCTACTCGGGTGTGGAGGAGCGGCTGGCGCGCGCCCGGGCCGAGGTGGCGGCCGCCCGGCGCGTGTGGCCCGAGGGCTGCGCGGGCCTGGCCGCGGCGCTGGCGGCGGCGCACGCCGCGGTGACGGGGCCGGAGGCGCCGGCCGACCCGCTGGCCGACCTGACCGCCGCCGCCGGCTTCCTGGCCGCGGCGGTGCCGTCGCGCCGGGCGGTGGCGCCGGTGGGGGTCCGGGTGCGGGCGGCGGTGCGGTGCGCGATCGCCACGGCCGGGCCGCTGCGCCTGCTGGGCTCCGGCGCGGTGGACTGCGACCTGGACGTCGGCGGCGACCTCCACGCGGTGGCCCCGGGCGGCGGCGTGCGGGGCGGCACGCTGCGGGCGGCCGGCCGGGTGCGGGTCGGCGAGCTGGCGTCGCGGGCGGAGGCGCCGCTGCGGATCGCCCTGGATGCGCGCGGCACCCTCGACGACGTGCTGGTGGCCGACGTGGTCGGGGCCGGCGTCGAGGTCACGGCCGGCGGCGCGACGCTCCGCTTCGACCGTCGCCGCACCGGCGTGCGGGTGGGGCTCGCCGGCGGCCGCCCGGTGCTGGCGGCCGCCGCGTAGCGACCGCTAGGGCGTCCGCCGCCGCAGGGTCGCGGCGCCGAGCGCCAGCGCCAGGAGCGTGACCCCGGCCACCACCGCCACGTCGAGCGCGAACCGGGCGCCCAGGTCGCCGGCGCCGGTGGCGCGGGCGAGCGCGTCGTAGGCGTAGGTCAGCGGCAGCACCGCCGAGATCGCCTCGAGCCAGCCGGCCATCTGGTCGCGCGCCACGAACAGGCCGCACAGCAGCAGCTGGGGCAGCACGATCGCCGGCATGAACTGGACCGCCTGGAACTCGCTCTGGGCGAACGCGCTCACGAACAGCCCGAGCGCCACCCCGAGCAGGGCGTTGCCCAGCGCCAGCACCACCAGCAGCAGCGGCGACCGCGCCGTGTCGAGCCCGAGCGGCCCGAGCGTGACGGCGGCCAGGACGGCCGTCTGGACCAGCGCCACCAGCGCGAACGCCACGCCGTAGCCGGCCAGCAGGTCGAGCTTGCCCACGGGCATGCTCATCAGCCGCTCCAGCGTCCCCGACGTGCGCTCCCGGAGCATCGCGATGGACGTGACGATGAAGAGCGTGATGAACGGGATCAGGCCGAGCATCGGCGCGGCGATGCGGTCGAACGTGCCCGGCTGCCCGTCGAACGCGTAGCGCAGGATCACCATCAGCACGCACGGCACCACGAGCAGCAGCGCGAGGGTGCGCGGGTCGCGGCGCAGCTGGCGCAGCACCCGCTCCGCGATGGCCCACGTCGTCCGGAGGCTCATCGGACCGCCTCCGCCGGCTCGATCAGGCGCAGGAACGCCTCGCCGAGGTCGTGGACGCCGGTCTGCTCGCGCAGCGCGTCGGGCGTCTCCACCGCCACCAGACCGCCCTCGCGCATCAGCACGAGCAGGTCGCACTCGGCGGCCTCGTCCATCACGTGGCTCGACACCAGGATCGTCACGCCCCCGTCCACCAGCTCGTGGAACGTGCGCCACAGGTCGCGCCGGAGCACCGGGTCGAGGCCGACGGTGGGCTCGTCGAGCACCAGCAGCCGCGGCGTGCCCAGCAGCGCCACCGCCAGCGAGACGCGCGTGCGCTGGCCGCCCGACATGCGCGCCACCGGCTGCCCGGCGCGGTCGGCCAGCCCCACCGTGTCCATCACGCGGGCGACGTCGTCCGCCGGCGCTCCCAGGAGGCGCGCGAAGTGCCCGAGGTTCTCGCCGACCGTCAGGTCGGCGTAGACCGACGGGGCCTGCGTCACGTAGCCGAGCTCCCGGCGCAGGGCGGGATGCCCCGCCGGCCGGCCGAGCACGGTGACCTCGCCGCCGTCCACCTGCTGCACGCCCACGATGGCGCGCATCAGCGTGCTCTTGCCGCACCCGCTGGGCCCCAGCAGGCCGGTCACGCGGCGCTCCGGCACCCGGAGGGCGAGGTCCTGCAGCACGGGGCGCCCTCCGCGCGTCACGTCCAGGCCGTCCACCACAACCGCGTCCATCGCCTCCACCTCTGGAGTAAGTGATCACTACCAAACGATGTCGCGACGCTAGTAAGTGTTCGCTAACATGTCAAGCATGGCCACGACGAAGCGACGCGTGAGCGGCGCGGAACGCCGCGAGATGCTGCTGGCCGCGGCCCGCGAGCAGTTCGCGCGGCACGGGTTCCACGGGGCCGCGACCGCGGCGATCGCCCGCGACGCGGGCTGCTCGGAGGCGGTCCTCTACCGGCACTTCGCGTCGAAGCGCGACCTGCTGCTGGCGACGCTCGAGCGGGAGATCACCGGGCGCATCGCGGAGGGCCGCGCCATCGCGCCGCCTCCCGGCGCCGCCGTCCCCGACGCCCTCCCGGCGGTCCTGGGCCGCATCCTCGACGACCCGGACATGTGGATCACCGCCCGGCTCATCCTGCTGTCGATCGCCCTGACCGACGACCCCGAGGTGGGGGAGACGATGCGCGGGTGGTTCGGCACGGTGCGCGCGCCGCTGCGGGCGGCGCTCGAGGCGGGGCAGGCGGCCGGCGCGGTCCGCGACGACGTCGACGCCGAGACGCTCACCTGGCTGTGGCACGGCCTGATCCTGGCCGCCGCGGTGCGCAACGCGATCGCCGACGACGGGGAGGCCCGCGCGTCCCTGGGCGCGGCGGAGGTCCTGGCCGACCTGCTCCGCCCGCCCGGCCTAGAGGCGGGTGCGGTCGATCCAGGTCAGGAGGTCGCCGAGACGATGCGCCCAGAACAGCGTCAAGCCCGTCGGACTGGGCCTCTGCGAGCGTGCCCCGCCTTGAAGACCCCGGCGAGGAGCGCGGCGGGCACGACCTGGTCGTCGCCGAAGATCTCCAGCCACTTGACCGCCTTGACGGCCGCGTCGTTGTTCACGCGCTTGTACGAGTTGGTGCTCGAGTTGGACACCTTGCACTCGAGTGGCATGCGCCGGTGATCCCAGAGGCCGATCACGAGGTCGGCCTTCCGGCCGCCGAAGTCGACCTCGTGGCAGAACTCCCCGGGCCCGGGCGCGTCCTCGCAGCGTGCGGATCGTCGAGGGCGGCGGGACGCGCCGGAACCCCGCATCCATGAGCGCGGACGGCCACCGCTCCCTCCTGGTCGAGCTTCGCGTTGCTGCGGCGCAGCGTCCGGGTGCGCTCGGTCGCGAGGAGCACGGCCGTGGACTAGCACCGCGGCGACCCGTTCCGACCTCGGTGGCCTCCCGCTCCTCGAAGACCCAGGGGAAGCGCTGCGTCGTCCAACCCGAGCAGGACGGTGTCGACGATCCGCGCGACGGCGTCCGGGTCCTCGCGCAGACGGGTGCGGGACAGGGTGGTGCGCGCGAGCACGGCGAGGTCGTCCTCGGAGATGAACGGACCGGCGCAGAACCGCAGGGCCTCGAGCAGCGGCGCCTCGGTCACGACGTCGCCCGCCCGCTCGTGGAGCTGGAGCAGGTCCACGGTCAGCTCGATGAGCTCATCGACCGTGCACACGTACTGGTCGAGGTAGTCCCGGTACTGATCGACGCGGCTCCTCGCCACGCTCCCGGCGGAAGCTCTCCATCGCGGCGTCGACCGCCGCGTCGAGCTGCCCGGCGGTCCACCGCGGCGGTGCCGCGAACGTCGTGCTCATCCGCGGCGCCAGGAACGGGTCGGGCACGGCGAGGCGCTCCATCTCGCGCGGCTCGAACTTGGTGAGGCCCGCCGGCGTAGGTGCGCCCGTCCTGCACCGACACCGTCCGGCGCAGGCTCTCCACCAGGCGCGCCAGCACCGGCTCGGGCAGGTCGGCCCGCGGGTAGAGGCCGTGGGCGATGTTGATGTGGCGCGCGCCGGCGACGTTGCGGGTGAAGGCGGGCGGCCGGCGCGCCATGTACGTCGCCAGGATCGGCGCCGGGCGCCGCAGGCCCACCGACCACCACGCGCGGCGGTTCGCGCGCGATGTAGCCGTCGTGGGCGCCGGCGCGGCGCGCGTCGCGCAGGAAGCGCTCGACCCGGCGGCGGTCCTCCGGCGCGAACAGGTCGAGCTCGGCGGGCAGGTCCACCACGAGCCTCAGGTGGGCGGTGCTCGACAGGGTGCGGCCCGGCGTCGAAGATCTCTCGCGCGCGGGTGACGGCGGGGAAGAGGACCGCGTCCGGCAGGTCGGCCTCGCCGGCGCGGACCACCCACGTGGCGTTGCGGCCCGTCACGGCGCCGCGGTGCACGCGGCACAGCTCGCCCAGCTCGACGTGGTCGGGCGGGATCGGCGCGGGGCGCGCGCGTGAGCGGGGTCCAGCGGCGGGCCTCGCGCAGGCGGTCGGCGCCCACCTCGCGACCGCCCTCCAGGTCGCCGAGACCGGCGACGTCGGCCACCCGGCGCAGGCGCACCGCCGCCGGCGGCCGCGGCGGCCGGGCGACCGCGAAGCACGTGATCGCGGCGGTCACCGCCGCGTCCTCGAAGGGCGTGGCGGTCGGCTCGACCACGTGGATCGCCTCGCCGCCGAGCGGGCCGAGCAGCAGCTCGCGCACCAGGCGCCCGTAGTTGGTGTCGAGCCACTCGGAGGACGTGATGAACGCCCCGGCGTCGCCCGGCTGCGGGCGGCCCGCCGTGGCCAGGAAGAAGTGGACGTGCAGGCCCGCCAGCCGGCTCGCCTCGAGCCCGTGCGAGCGCGCCGCCAGCGCCAGCCACTCCTTCCAGACCGGCGGCGATCTGGTGGTGGCGCACGTACGGCGGGTTGCCGAGGTAGAGGGTGGCGCCGTCGGCGCGCCCGAGGTCGGCGGTGCGGTAGTCGTCGGCCACCACGCGGGCGCGGCCGGCCAGCCCGGCGGCGGCGAGGTGGCCGCGGCAGACGAGGGCGGCCAGCGGGTCGCGCTCCACCGCGACGATGCCGGCGCGGGCGAACCGGCGCCCCGCGGCGACCGCGAACCGGCCCGAGCCGGCGCCCGGGTCGACCACCCGTTCCGGGTCGGGCCGCCGTGCCGCCCACCCGACCATCGCGTCGACGATCGGCGGCCGGCGTGTACGTGGCGCCGTCGGGGCGCCGGCGCTCCGGGCCGCGCAGGCGGCAGAACGCCGTCGCCGAGCGGGTCCCCGCCCTCCTCGACGGCCGCCCGCAGCGCCGCGACGCCGCCGGGCGGCGGCTCCGCCGCGCGCGCGAGGGCGGTCTCGGCGGGGGACCACCCGGCCACGTCCCGCGCGCCGAGCGCGAGGGCGGCGCCGGCGAGCGCCGACTCGGTGGTGATCCCGTCGCCGGGCGGGCCGGACATCCCACGGAGCGTAGGAACCACCGCGGACGGCCCCGCGCGGGCCTCGGAGGGGCATACTCCCGGCGATGAAGTGGCGGCGGACGTCCGGCGGCGGTGGCGTCGACGACCTGCGGGGCAAGTCGTCCGGCGGCGGCATCCCCGTGGGCCGGATCGGCGGCGGGCTCGGCGGCGCCGGGATCGCCGGCATCATCATCGCGCTGCTGTTCACGTTCCTGGGGGGCGGCAGCGGCTTCGACCCGGGGTCGGGCCTCGACCAGCTCAACCCGACGCCCGCGGCCACCGGGAACGACGTCGCCCAGGGGCCCGACCCGGACGCCAACCTCGTCGCGTTCGTCCGCTTCGTGGTGGACGACATCCAGGAGAGCTGGACGGTCGTGTTCACCAACCTCGGGCAGGAGTACCAGCCCACCACCCTGCGCCTGTTCACCGCACGGATCTCGACCGGGTGCGGCGCCGCGTCGTCGGCGACCGGGCCGTTCTACTGCCCCGTGGACCGGTTCGTGTACCTCGACCTCGGGTTCTTCCGGGAGCTGCGCGACCGCTTCGGCGCGCCGGGCGACTTCGCCCAGGCCTACGTGATCGCCCACGAGTACGGCCACCACGTCCAGAACCTCCTGGGGATCCTCCCGGAGGTGAACCGCCGCCAGCAGGAGAACCCGGGCGAGGCGAACGAGCTGTCGGTGAAGCTCGAGCTGCAGGCCGACTGCTTCGCCGGCGTCTGGGCCCACTCGGCCTACGAGCAGAACGAGCTCGAGGAGGGCGACCTGGAGGAGGGCCTGACGGCCGCGTCGTCGGTGGGCGACGACCGCATCCAGCAGGCCGCGACCGGCCGGATCGACCCCGAGTCGTTCACGCACGGCACCGCGGAGCAGCGGCGCAACTGGTTCCTGACCGGGTTCCAGGAGGGCGACCCGGCCGCCTGCAACACGTTCACCGCGAGCAGCCTCTAACGGTCGGCGACCTCCGCCGTCCGGAGCACCAGCACCGGGCAGGGGGCGTGGTTCACCAGGTTGTGCGCGAAGCTGCCGAGCGCGACGCGGTGGGCCAGGCCGTGGTGCGACGCGCACACCAGCAGGTCGACGGCGTGGAGCCCCGCCCACGCCACCACCTCCCCGGCGGGGTGGCCGTGCAGCACGATCGCGGTGCCCTCGTCGATGTCGGCGGTCGTCTCCTCCAGCCACCGCCGCGCCCCCACCACCATGTCCTCCAGGTCCACCTGGATGCCGTAGCCGGTGGAGAACGGCGGCGGCCACTGGACCACGTGGAGCACGGTCAGGCGGCCCTCCCCGAACGTGCGCAGGCGGCGCGCCTCGGCGAGCGCCCGGCGCGACGCGCCGGAGTCGTCGATGCAGACGGCGATGTGGCGGAAGGCGGTGTCCATGGCGGGGCGTCTCCGGTGCGGATGGGTGGGTGCGAACCCGACGTGGGGCGGGGAGGGGATCCTGTCGCCCTCGTCTAACCTGCTGCGCAGGATGCGCAGGATCAGCGACATCATCGCCGCCGGGCCGACCCTCTCGGTGGAGTTCTTCCCGCCGCGGTCGGAGGAGGCGGAGCGCCAGCTGACGGACGCGCTCGCGGACCTGGCCGGCCTGGGGCCGTCGTTCGCGTCGGTGACCTACGGGGCGCTCGGCTCCACCCGCGACCGCACCCGCGACCTGGTGATCGGCATGAACGCCGACCACCCGTTCCCGACGATGGCGCACCTGACGTGCGTGGGGCACACGCGCGCGGAGATCGCCCGGCTGCTCGACGACTACGCGGCGGCGGGCGTCACCAACATCCTGGCCCTCGGCGGCGACCCGCCGGCCGACGGCCGCCCGCCCGACGGCGACTTCACGTACGCGATCGAGCTGGTGGAGGTGGTCCGCGCCCACCCGGCGGGGTTCTCGGTGGGCGTCGCCGCGCACCCGGAGCTGCACCCGCGCTCGGCGGACCGGGCCGAGGACCGCCGGCACCTGGCGGAGAAGCTCGCCCTGGCCGACTTCGCGATCACCCAGTTCTTCTTCCGCGCCGAGGACTACGCGCGGATGCTCGACGAGCTCGCCGCCCTCGGCTGCCACCGCCCCGTCATCGCGGGGGTGATGCCGATCATCAGCGCCGCCGGCGTGCGGCGGATGGCGGACATGAACCGGACGCGGATCCCGCCGGAGCTGTCGGCGCGACTCGACCGCGTCGCCGACGACCCCGCCGCGGTGGCGGCGCTCGGCGTCGAGACCGCCGCGGCCCTCAGCGAGGAGCTCGTGGCGTGCGGCGCCCCCGGGCTGCACCTCTACAGCCTCAACCGCTCCGCGTCGGTGCGGCGGCTGTGGACGCCGGTCACGTCCGCAGTGCGCGGGTGAATCGTTCCTCATCCGTCTTGAAAACGCGGGGCGGGCCGCTACGGTTCCGTCCCCGTGGGCGACTGGGACTTCCTGACGAACCACGCGCACGTGCTGCTGTGCCTGCGCCGTGACCCCACCGCGCGGATGCGCGACGTGGCGGCGGCGGTCGGCATCACCGAGCGGGCGGCCCAGCGGATCGTCGCGGAGCTGGAGGAGGACGGCTACCTGAGCCGCGAGCGGGACGGCCGCCGCAACCGCTACGTGCTCCACGAGGGGCGCAGCCTGCGACATCCGCTCGAGGGCTCGCACACGGTCGACGAGCTCCTAAACCTCCTGGCGACAGGGCGCTAGCCCGCGGAACGGCGGCCCGTTTGCCGTCGCGGGACCCGGGGGACCATCGGTGCCGACGGGATCGCAGGATCCCCACCGGACCGGAGGACACATGGGCATCATCGCCTTCATCATCCTGGGCCTCCTGGCGGGCATCATCGCCAAGGCCCTCATGCCGGGACGCGATCCCGGCGGCATCATCGTGACCACCCTGATCGGCATCGCCGGCGCCCTGATCGGCGGATTCCTCGCCGGGGCGATCTTCGACGCCGATCCGCTCGACGAGTTCTTCGACATCTCGACGTGGCTCACCGCCATCGTGGGCGCGATCATCCTGCTCGCGATCTACCGCGTCATCGTGGGCGACGGCTCCCGCCGCCGGCACGGGTTGACGTCCTAGTCGGCCTCGAGCCCTGAGAACCTCGGCGGGCGCTTCTCGAAGAACGCGTCCATGCCCTCGCGCTGGTCCTCCGTCGAGAAGGCCAGCGCGAAGGCGTCGAGCTCGCGGGCCAGCGGGCCGGGCAGGTCGCCGAGCGCCAGGTTGCACAGGCGCTTGGTCTCGGCGACCGCCCACCGCCCCTTCGCGGCGATCGACCCGGCCAGCTCGAGGGCCTTGTCGAGCAGCTCGTCCGGGGGGTGCACGTGCGTGACCAGGGGCGCGGAGGGCCTCCTCCCATTGAGAACGCCGGTCCTAGCCCGTACCGCGTCCCGCCGGGGTCGGCGCCGGCGGTCTCACTCGAGCCCGGCGCCGAGTCCCATTTGGGAACGGGACCCGGCCTCCTCGGCTCAGGCGGGGCGGGCCTCGTGGTCGAGGAGCCACTGCTTGACGTCGGTGCCCCAGCGGAAGCCGCCCAGGCCGCCGCCGGTGCGGACGACCCGGTGGCACGGCACGAACAGGGCCGCCGCGTTGCGGGCGCAGGCCGAGGCCGCGGCGCGGGCGGCGGCGGGGCGGCCCGCCAGGGCGGCGTAGTCGGCGTAGGTCACCGGCTCGCCCGGCTCCACGGTGCGCAGGACGTCCCACGCGTGCATCAGGAAGTCCCCCGAGCGCTGCACCACCGGGACGTCCTGGATCGCGTCCAGATCGCCGTCGTGGTACGCCCGGGCCGCGGTCGTCGCGGCGCCCAGGTCCCTGCGGTCCCGGACGGTCCCGTCGCCCCGGAGGTCCGGGTGGATCAGCGGGACGAGGTCGCCGGCGTCGGCGGTCCAGCCGCTCGCCAGCACCGCGCCGTCGTCGTCGGTCACGGCGGTGAACGGCCCCGCCGGGGTGTCGAGTGTCGCGACGTTCATCGGTCGCCCTCCTTCGTCGTCATCGTCGTCGTTCCGGATGTCCACAGGTGCAGCAGCGCGTAGCCGCGCCACGGGCGCCACCGCTCCGCGCGGGCGGCGAGCCCGGCCGGGTCGTCCGGCAGCCCCAGGCGCGCCGCGGCGCGCCGCGCCGCCAGGTCGGTCGGCAGGAACGCATCCGGGTCCGCCCGCATCCGCAGCGCCACGTAGCCGGCGGTCCACGGTCCCACGCCCGGCAGCGCCAGCAGGCCCTCCCGGACGCGCGCCGGGTCGTCGCCCGGCTCCAGCGACAGGTCGCCCGACGCCACCGCCGCCGCCAGGGCGCGGAGCGCCGCCCGGCGCGCCCCCGTCATCGGCAGCGCGTCGTCCGGCGCGTCCGCCAGCGCCTCCGGCGCCGGGAAGGCGCGCGCCGGGCCGTCCTCCGCGGCCTCCACCGGCTCGCCGAGCGCCGCGGCCATCCGGCCCAGCATCGTCCGCGCGGCGGCGACCGACACGCCCTGGCCCACCACCGCGCGCACCGCCGCCTCCCAGCCGTCCGCCGCCCCCGGGATCCGCAGCCCCGGCCGCCGCGCAACCAGCGGCGCCAGCACCGCGTCCTCCGACAGGGCGGCGTCCACGGCGACCGGGTCGGCGTCCAGGTCGAGGATCCGCCGGCAGCGGGCGGCCGCGGCGCCCAGGTCGCGCAGGTCGTCCAGCGCCAGCTCGGCGCGCACGTGGCCCGTCGGCCGGCGCGAGGGTCACGCGGCCCAGGCCGCCCGGCAGCCGCAGCACCCGCCGGTACGACCCGCCGTCCGCCACCTCCACCCCCGCGACCGCGCGCGCCGCCAGGAAGCCGAACGCGGCATCCAGGTCGTGCGGCGCGCCGGTACGCCAGGCGCAGCGACACCGCGCCCGGCCCCGCCTCGTCGCCCGCCCGGCCGCGGGCGCGAAGCTCGCGGGGGGTCAGCGCGTAGACCTCGCGGATCGTGCTGTTGAACTGGCGGATGCTGGCGAAGCCGGCCGCGAACGCAACCTGGGCGAACGGCAGCGGCGTCGTCTCGATGAGGATGCGCGCCGTCTGGGCGCGGCGGGCGCGCGCGATGGCCAGCGGCCCGGCGCCCAGCTCGGCGCGCACCATCCGCGTGAGGTGGCGCTCCGTGTAGCCGAGGCGGCGCGCCAGCCCCGGCACGCCGTCGCGCTCCACGACGCCGTCGCCGATCATGCGCATCGCCCGCGCCACCAGGTCGGAGCGGGCGTCCCACTCCGGCGACCCCGGGGCCGCGTCGGGCCGGCAGCGCATGCACGCCCGGAAGCCGTCGCCCTGCGCCGCCGCCGCGCTCGCGAAGAAGCGGACGTTCGCCCGCTGCGGCGTCCGCGCCGGGCATGAGGGGCGGCAGTAGATGCCGGTGGAGGTCACGCCGACCACGAACCACCCGTCGAAGCGGGCGTCGCGGCCCTGGATGGCGCGGTAGCAGACCTCGGCGTCGGGGAGCGGGCTCACGAGGTCATCGTGGCACCGCCCCCGGCGGGTGTTCTAGCGGGTTTCGGACATCACGGTCGCTCGACCTCGGCCCACACCCGCGTGCGTCCGCGGGCCGAGTGGTCGATGCCCCAGCGCTGCGAGTAGGCGGCCACGAGCGCGAGCCCGCGGCCGGTGGGCTTCGACTCGGTCAGCAGCCTCCGCCGCGGCATCGTGTGCCAGCAGCGGTTCTCGACCTCCACCCGGACCATCCCGTCCCGGGTCACCAGCCGCAGCCGCATCCGCCGCCCCCGGCCGTGGCGGACCGCGTTCGCCACGAGCTCGGTGATGACGAGGGCCAGCTCGTCGTGCGGCTCGGGGGGGTGGGCCGCCGAGGGCGTCCGACGCGAGCGCGCGCGCATGCCGCACGGCCACCGGGCGGCGCGGCAGCACCTGATCGACCGAAACCTGCGCCCCTTCCGCGGCCAAGCGACCACCTCCCTCCACGATGCGGGTGGACGACCGGTCCGGGCCTTCGGCCGAGCAGGCGCAGATCTTGACCATATGGGGCGGGGGAATGGAAGGCCCCCCGGACATTGGGGGGTCAGCCGGTGCAAGTTCAGGGTCGGATTGGGGGGTTCTCCCCCATGTGCCGCCGGGGCCCGGGCGAGAGGGTTGGGGCGTGATCGACGCGCTCCACATCCCCCTCCCGCGACGCCGCCCCTGGCTCGGCGAGATCCTGCTGTTCGCGGCCGCGCTGGTCGTGTACCAGGGCTCCCGGGCCCTCGTGATCGGCGATCCCGCGACCGCGTTCCGCAACGCGCACGACGTGATGGGATTCGAGAAGGCCGCCGGCGTGTTCGTGGAGCCGTCCGTCCAGCGGGCGCTGATGAGCCACGAGACGCTGGTGTCCCTGCTCAACCAGTTCTACATGTCGGCCCACTGGATCGTGACCCCGCTCTTCTTCGTGTGGCTGTACCGGCGGCGCCGGCACGCCTACGCGTACGTCCGCAACGCCTTCCTGGCGGCCAACGCGGTCGCGCTGGTGGTCTTCATGCTCTTCCCGGTGGCGCCGCCGCGGCTGGCGGGCACCCGCGAGGGGCTCGTCGACACGCTCCACGCGGTGAGCGGCGTCAACCTGCACGGCGGGATGCTGTCGGGCTGGTTCAACCCGAACGCCGCGGTCCCGTCGATGCACTTCGGCTACGCGTTCCTGATCGGCGTGGTGGGCGTCGCGCTGGTGCGCAACCCCGTCGCCCGCATCGCGCTGGCGGCCTACCCGGCGGTGGTGCTGCTGACGATCGTCGGCACCGCCAACCACTACGTGCTGGACGCGGCCGCCGGCGGCGCGGTCATGCTGCTCGGCCTCGGGGCCGCCGCGGCGTGGCCGGCGCTGGCGGCCCGGGCGCGTCAGCGGAGCACGTCCCCCAGCCCGAGGCACGCGGGGCACGGCGTCGGCGGTCAGGACCGTCCCCTCCCCGTTGCGGGCCTCCACCGGCGTCCAGATGCGCCGCTGCCCCCAGCAGTGAGGACAGGGCACCCACTGCGGGGCGGGCGCCTGCGCCGTGGCGGGCGTGCCGGCCGGCGGGGTCATCGGACCGCTCCGTCGGGACTGCGGACGCAGAAGTCGCTGACGGCCAGCGGCGCCGCGGTGTACCCGCGGCCCCGGTACGGCCAGACGCGCCACACGTAGCAGCGGCCGGCGCGCAGGGCCTGGCGCCGGGGGAGCACGAAGCGCGTGCCCGTGGGATACGCGGAGCGGACCTTCCGCAGCCGCGTGCCGGCGACCTCGAAGACCTGGACGTTGTAGAGCGACGCGCCGCGCGGGCCGCCCGTCCAGCGCATCACCGGACGGCCGGTCGCGACCACGACGCCCGCCGCGGGGCGCAGCCGGCCGGCGCGCTGGCGCCAGCCGGCCGCGCCCCTGGTGGACGTCGCGGCCGCGGCGCTCCCGGCGCGGAAGGGCAACCGGGCCCAGGGGCCCGCGTTGCCTGCGGCGTCCGTCTGGCGGACCTCGAAGACGTAGGGGCCGGGCCGGAGCGCCCCCGCCTCGGCCCGGTCCCCGGCGGTGTCGGAGGGGCCGGCCACCACGTGGCCGTCGCCCGTCGCGACCCGCCAGGTGGCGGTGGCCCCCGGCTCCATCCCCGTCCAGGCGAACGCCGAGCGGCCGGCGAGCGCCGGGACGGGGGCCCCGGGGGCGGTCGCGTCGACCACGAACGCCCGCGCGGCGGCGGGGCCCTCCTGGCCGGCGGCGTTGACCTGGGCGACCCGGAAGACGTAGGCGCCGTCGCCCAGGTCGTCCACCTCGGTGCGGCCCGACGCGGCCGGCGCCTCGCCGGAGCGCACCGGCTGCCCGCCGTCGTCGAGGACCGCCCACCGGGACCCGACCCGGTCGCCCGCCCACGCGAACGACCGCGCGCCCGGCGCCGGGGCCTGCATCTCGGTGAGCGCCGGCGCGCCCGGGACGGTCGCCACCACCATGGAGGGCCGCTGCTCGGGCGGCGTGCTGGCGGTGCCGCCGTTCGCGTTCACGAGCCGCACGAACCAGCGGACGGTCCCGTCGTCGGGGAGGTCCACCGTCGCGCGGGCGCTGGTGGCGGTGGGCGGGCGCGACGGCGACCTGCAGCGGCGCCCCGCCGACCTCGGCGTAGACCTCGTAGCGGTCGATCGCCACGCCGCTGGTGCCCGGCGTCCACGCGAACACGGGGCGCAGCGTGGGCGACACCGCGCCGTCGGCCGGGGACTGCGGCACGGGCGGCGCGGCCACCGCGGGGACGGCGGCCGCCAGGAGGAGGGCGGTGGCTGCGGCGGTCGTGGTGCGGCGGTGCATGGCGGCCTCGTCTGGCGGGGATGGTGTGGATGACGCCACCCCACCAGGCGGCCCTCACGCCGCCGTCACGCGCCACTCACACGCTGCGGCTCGGCGACTCTGGCGATCCTCGAATATCTTTTACGGACGGATGTTGGGTAAGGGCTGCGATTGGGGGACTATCCGCTTGCGATGAGCACCGCGACCCCAGCGCGCGGCTCGGGCTTCCTCGACGACGGCCGACCCCGGCCCGGCGAGGGACTCGAGGCTGCCTTCGAGTCGCTGTACCGCAGTCACCGGGAGCGCGTGCTGCGGCTGTGCCGCGCGATGGTGGGTCATCCCCAGGACGCCGAGGAGGCCGCCCAGGCCACCATGATCAGCGCGTACCGGGCACTCGAGCGCGGCGACCGGCCCGGCGTGGTCGGCGCGTGGCTCACCACGATCGCCCGCAACGAGTGCCGGGACCTGATCGGCCGGCGGCGGGTCGAGGTGCCGCTGCCGGACGGGCTCCCCGCAGTCACGTCCGACCCCGCCGACGTGGCGGAGCGGCGCGAGCGGATGCGCGAGCTGCGGCACGACCTGGCGGAGCTGCCCCGTGGGCAGCGCACCGCGATCCTGCTGCGGGGCATGGCGGGGATGCGCCACTCGGAGATCGCCGAGGTGGTCGGCGGGTCGGAGCAGGCCGCCCGCACCCTGGTCCACGAGGCGCGCGAGTCCCTGACCGAGTTCGCCGAGGGGCGCGCCCTGGGCTGCGCCGAGGTGCGCCCGCGCATCGACTCCGGCGACGGCCGCGCGCTGCGCGCCCGCCGCGTGCGCGCCCACATCCGCGTGTGCGACGGCTGCCGCGAGGCGGCGGCGCTGCGCCGCGGCGGCCGGATCGGCGGGTGGCTCCCGGTGCCGGCGTTCCTCACCGCCCTTCGCGGCCTGTTCACCGGCGGGGCCGCCGTGCCGGTCGCCGGCGGCGCCGCGCTGGTGTCGCTGGTGGCTGCGGGGGCCCTCGTGGTCCCCGGCCCGTGGAACCCGTCGGCGCCGGCCGACGCCAGCCCCGCGGTCGCGACGCCGGCCGTCCCCTCGTCCTCGCCGCTGCACGCGTCCGCGCTCGCGGGGGGATCCGCTGCCGCGCCCGCCGGCGCGCCGCGCGACGTGGCCCGGCGGCTCCCGGGCGCCTCCGCGGCCCCCGGCGCGACGACCCCCGCGACCGCGTCCGCCCCGGCCGTCGCCGGTGCGCCCGCGGCGGCCCCCGCCGCAGGCGGCGGCGGGGCCTCGTCCGGCCAGGCACCGGTCGCGCAGGTCCGCGCCACGGCGGGCACGCCTGGCGGCACGGCGCGGCGACGGGCGTGAGCGTGACCGCCCCCGGGGTGGGCGCGAGCGTCGGCGCCTCCGGCGTGGACGTGAACGTGGCGGGCGTCGGCGTGAGCGCCGGGTCCGGCGGCGTCCAGGTGACGTCGCCGGTCGCCAACGTCGGCGTCACCGCGCCGTCGTCCGGGGTCGTCCCGACGGTGCGCGCCTCCGTGCCGGCCGTCCAGCTCCCGCGGGTGAGCGTGCCGTCCACGACGGTCCCGTCCGCGAGCACGCCCTCGGTCACCGTCCCGTCCACGCAGGTCGGGCCGGTGGCGACGCCGCAGGTCACGGTGCCGAGCGTGACCACGCCGCAGCTGACGACGCCGGAGGTCACGGTGCCGTCGCAGGTCACCACGCCTGCGGTGGGCCCGCTGCCGGGCGTCTCGGTGGACCTGCAGGGCACGCCGGGCGTCACCATCGGCGGCTGAGCCCCGCCGGGCCGGTCCCCGCGGGGCCCGGGTCGGCATCATGGCGGTGTGGAGAGCGCGCTCGGGGTCCTGGCGATCGTCCTCACGGTCGCGTTCGTCGCCGGGCTGTCGCGTCGGCTGGGGCTGTCGGCGCCCCTCGTGCTGGTGGTGGTGGGCGTCGCGGCGTCGCTGGTCCCCGGGATCCCCAGCTTCGAGCTCGACCCCCACCTCGTCCTGGTCGGGCTGCTGCCGCCGCTGCTCTACGCGGCGGCGATCCGCACGTCGCTGATCGACTTCGCGCGCGCCCGCGACGCGCTGCTGCTGCTGGCCGTCGGGCTGGTGGCCGTCACCACGTTCGCGGTGGGCCTCGTGACCTGGTGGGTGCTGCCGGGCGTCACCCTGGCCGCCGCGCTCGCACTGGGCGCCGTGGTGGCCCCGCCCGACGCCGTGGCCGCGTCGGCGGTGGCCCGCAAGGTCGGGTTGCCGCGCAGGATCGTCACGGTCCTCGAGGGCGAGAGCCTGGTGAACGACGCGACCGCCCTGGTCGCCGTGACCGCCGCCACCGCCGCGATCACCTCGTCGGTGACGCCGGCCGAGGTGGCCCGGGACTTCGTGGTCGCGGCCGCCGGCGGGGTGCTGGTGGGGTTGGCGGCGACCTGGGTGCTCGCCCGGGTCCGGCTGCGCATCGACGACCCGGTCCTGGACACCACGCTGTCGTTCACCGCGCCGTACGTCGCGTTCCTGCCGGCCGAGGCGATCGGCGCGTCCGGCGTGCTCGCCGTGGTGGTGACCGGCCTGCTGCTGGGCCACAAGGCGCCCACGCTCCAGAGCGCCGCGTCGCGCCTGTCGGAGGCGACGAACTGGAGGACCGTCCAGTTCCTGCTCGAGAACGCGGTGTTCCTGCTGATCGGCCTCCAGATCCGCCCGATCCTGCAGGACGTGGGCGACTCGGAGCTGTCGCCGGCGCGGATCGCGCTGGTCTGCGTCGCCGCCCTCCTCGTGACGATCCTGGTGCGGATCGCCTACGTCATGGCCGCGGTCTGGGCGTACAAGCACGGGACGCGGCGGATGCGCAGACAGGCGTGGGGGTGGTCAACCGGCGCCGTCGTGGGGTGGGCGGGGATGCGGGGCGTGGTGACCCTGGCCGCCGTGTTCCTGCTCCCCGTGGAGACCCCGGACCGGGAGACGCTCCAGCTGGCGGCGTTCGTGGTGGTGGCCGGGACCCTCCTGATCCAGGGGACCACGCTCCCGTGGCTCGTGCGGCGGCTGCGCCTGCCCGCGCCGAGCCCTGCCGAGGACGCGCTCCAGGCGGCCGCGCTCATCACCGAGGCGTCCCGGGCCGGGCTGCGGCGGCTGGACGAGGTCGCCGGCGCGGACGACCCCGAGGACGTGATCGAGGAACTGCGGCACCGCGCGCGGCGGCGGGCCGACGGCGCCTGGGAGCGCCTCGGGCGCTCCCAGGACGAGATCGAGCCGCCCGCCGCGGTCTACCGCCGCCTGCGGCTCCAGATGCTCGCCGCGGAGCGCGACACCGTGATCCACGCCCGCGACGCCGGGAACCTGGACGACGAGGTCCTGCGCTCCGCGATGACCGCCATCGACCTGGAGGAGTCCCTCCTCGACCCGGTGGAGGACGCGGAGACGATGCACGAGGACGAGCTGCGCGTGGCGGCCGTCCGGGCCGGGGACTGCCCCCACCTGCGGGCGGCGCCGCTGGCGATGGCGGCGCGGACGCCGGAGGGCTGCGAGGAGTGCCTGCGCGACGGTCTCAAGTGGGTCCACCTGCGCGTGTGCCTCAGCTGCGGGCACGTGGGATGCTGCGACTCCTCGGTGGGCAAGCACGCGACACTGCACTTCCACGAGACCGACCACCCGGTGATGCGCAGCATCGAGCCGGGCGAGGCGTGGCGCTGGTGCTACGTGGACGAGCACCTGGGGTGAGCCTGCCGGAGCAGGGACTGGTCAACGCCGCCCGCGCCGGCGACGAGGACGCCTTCCGCCGGCTCGTGGAGCCGCTCGACCGCCAGCTGCTGGCGCACTGCTACCGCATGCTCGGGTCGCTGCACGACGCAGAGGATGCGGTGCAGGAGACGCTGCTGCGGGCGTGGCGCGGGCTGCCGGGGTTCGAGGGCCGGGCCTCCGCGCGGTCGTGGCTGCACCGCATCGCCACGAACGTCGCGCTCGACATGGCCGCCCGTCGGCCCCCGCGGGTGCTCCCGCCCGACCCGGGGCCGCCCGCCGGGGCCTGGCTGGAGCCCTTCCCCGACGACCTGCTCGGCGACGAGACGGGACGGGCGGCGCCCGACGCCCTGTACGAGCAGCGCGAGGCGATCGAGCTGGCGTTCGTCGCCGCGCTGCAGCACCTGCCGCCGCGCCAGCGGGCGGCGCTGATCCTGCGCGACGTGCTCGGCTTCTCGGCGCGCGAGGCGGGGGAGGCCCTGGACGCGTCCCCCGCGTCGGTGGAGAGCGCCCTGCAGCGGGCGCGCGCCGCGGCGGACGAGCGGCTGCCGGAGCGCACGCAGCAGTCAACGCTGCGGGAGCTGGGCGACGCGGGCGTCCGCGACGTCGTGGAGCGGTTCGTCGCGGCGTTCGTCGGCGGCGACGTCCCGGCGATCGTGGGGCTGCTGACCGAGGACGCCTGGTTCGCGATGCCCCCGCACCCCGAGGCCGCCCGCGGGCGCGACGCCGTGGCGCAGTCGTGGCTCATGCCGGAGCGGGCGCCGACGGGCCTGCGCTACCTCCCCGCGCGGGCGAACGGCCAGGTCGCGCTCGGCACGTACGCCTGGGACGCCGAGGCGGGCGTCCACCTGCCGATCGCGCTCGACGTGCTGACCCTCCGCGGCGACCGGGTCGCGGCCGTGGTCGCGTTCCGCACGCCCGAGGTGTTCCGCCGCTTCGGCCTCCCCGACACCGTGCCGGCGTGAGCGACGACCCCGTCCGCGCGGGCTACGACGCGGTCGCGGAGGACTACGCCCGTGAGATCGGCGGCGAGCTGGCGCACAAGCCGCTCGACCGGGCGCTGCTCGCGATGGCGGCCGAGCTGGCGGCGGGAGGCCGCCTGGGCGACCTGGGGTGCGGGCCCGGGCACGTGGCGGCGCACCTCGCGGGGCTGGGGGCGGACGTGGTGGGCGTGGACCTGTCCGACCGGATGGTCGCGGTCGCCCGCGCCCGCGTGCCGGAGGCGGAGTTCGTGCAGGGCGACCTACGGCGGCTGCCGCTGGCGGACGGCGGCCTGGCCGGCGCCGTGGCGTTCTACTCGGTGATCCACCTGCCCCCCGGCGACCTCCCGGCCGCCGCGCGGGAGATGGCCCGCGTCGTGCGCCCCGGCGGGCAGGTGCTGGTCGCGTTCCACCGCGGCGAGGAGGTGCGCCACCTCGACACCTGGTGGGGCCACGACGTGAGCATCGACTTCCGCTTCCTCGACCCGGACGCCGTCGCCGGCCACCTGCGCGACGCCGGCATGGAGATCGTGGCGCGCGTCGACCGGGCTCCGATCCCCGGCGCCGAGAGCCCGACGGAGCGGACGTACCTGGTCGCACGCGTCCCGGCCGAGTAGGGGGAGCTACGCTGCGCCTCCGCCCACGCCGACCGAGGGATCCATGACCTACTGCCTCGCCCTGCGCCTCGAGGAGGGCCTCGTCTTCCTGGCCGACACCCGCACCAACGCGGGGATCGACGACATCAGCACCTACCGCAAGCAGCACGTCCTGCGGCCGGCGGCCGACCGCGTGTTCGTGCTCGAGTCGGCCGGGAGCCTGGCCACCACCCACGAGGTGCTCGACCGGGTCCAGCGCGACCTGGAGACGCCGGGCGAGCACGAGAGCCTGGCCACCGTCGAGCGGCTGTTCGACGCGGCGCTCTACATCGGGCGGCTCGGCCACGAGGTGTCGCAGTCGCACCGCGGGGCGCTCGCGGCGGTCGGCGCCGACGGCACCGCCACGTTCATCCTGGGCGGCCAGATCGGCGACGCGCCGCCCGACATCCTGCTCGTCTACCCGGAGGGGAACTGCATCCGGGCGTCCGAGGACCGCCCCTTCCTGCAGATCGGGGAGAGCAAGTACGGCAAGTTCATGCTCGAGGTGGCCGTCACCGCCGACGTGGACCTGGGCGACGCCGTCAAGATCGCCCTCGGGTCGATGATGAGCACCGCACGCGCCAACCTGTCGGTGGGCCCCCCGTACGACGTCGGGATCTACCGGACCGGCAGCCACCACGTGGAGGAGATCCGGATCGAGGCGGACTCCCAGGTGCTCGCCGAGCTGCGGGCCATGTGGGAGCGCCTGCTCACCGAGGCGGTCTCGGAGCTGCCGCACGTCACCCGGGAGGAGCTGACCGGCTCGGTCTGAGGCTGCGGATGGACGACCTCGACGATCGCCTCGACGCGCTCTACGCCGGACCGCCGGGGGAGTTCATCGCGACGCGCAACGCGCTCGCGAAGGCGCTGAAGGCGGACGGCCAGGACGAGGAGGCGGCGCGGGTCGCGGCGCTCCGGCGCCCCACCAAGCTGGCCGCCGAGCTGAACCGCCTGGCGCGCGAGCGGGGGGACGAGGTGGCGGCCCTCCTCGACGCCGAGGCCGCGCTGGCCGACGCCCAGGCCGCGCTGCTGGACGGCACGGGCGACGCGGGGACGCTGGGGGAGGCGGTGCAGGCCGAGGAGGCGGCGGTCGCCGCGCTCGCGGCCGACCCGGCGGTGGCCGCCGCGCTCCGGGCCGCCGCCCGCCGCGAGGAGGAGCGCGAGGACCTGCGCCGCGGCCGCCTGAGCGCCGACCCGCCGCCCGACCTCGGGTCGGGCTTCGGGTTCGGCGGCGCCCCGCCCCCGCCGCCTGCGCCGAAGCCGCGGGCGGCGCCCCGGAAGCGGGCCGCGCCGGAGCCCGAGGACGACCCCGGCGACGAGGTGGCCGCCCGCCGCCGCGCCAAGGCCGCGCGAGAGCAGCGGGAGGCGGCGGTGGCCGAGGCGCGCGGCCTCGCGGAGGCGGCCGCCCGCAACGCGGCGCGCGCCGGCGAGGGGCTCGAGGAGGCGCGCGACGCCCACGACGCCGCGGAGGGGGCCCGGGCCGCCGCCGACGAGGTGGCGCAGCGCCTCAAGGCCGAGCTCGGGGACGCCGAGGCGACGCTGAAGGCGCGGGAGGCCGACGCCCGGGCCGCCGCCCGCGCCGTCGAGCGGGCCGAGCAGGCCGCCGCCGACGCCGAGCGGCTGCTCGCCGACGCCGAGGCGGTCCGGGCGCGCGCCGAGGCCGAGGACGAGGACGGCGACGAGGGCTAGGGCGAGATCGCGCCGGCCGCGCCGGCGCAGTCGTAGAGGGTCGCACCGCCGTACGCCCCGGTCGGCGTGCACGCCGACTCGATCAGCGCGACAGACGCGTTCACCTGGCCGGTGAACGACTGCGCGGCGCCGAGCAGGAACCACCGGGCCTCGCCGGAGCGGACGATCTCCGCGAGGCGCGCCGGGGCGATGACCGTCTCGCGGCCGGTGAACCCGCCCATCGCGGCGACGCGGTCGCCGGCCACCACGAACGGCGCGGCCTCCTCCTCGCTGGTCACGATCAGCGACCAGCGCGTGCCGGGGTCATGGGCCTCGGCCCATGCGAGCGCCTGCGCCGTCCCGCCGCCGCCCGCGCCGCCCGGGATCGTCCCGGCGGACCCGCCCGCGGCGAACCCGCCGCCGCCCGTCCCGCCGCCGGTGAGGCCTTCGACGAACGACGGGCCCGCTCCCGGGAACACCCCGTTCACCGCGCCGGCGCCGGTGCTGGCCGCCCAGGCCGTGGGCGCCACGAGCAGCGCGGCCATCGCCACGGCCAGCCCCGCCCTCGCCAGGCGGCCGCCGCCGTGCGGCTGCCGGCGCAGGCCCGCCCACATGGCCACCCCGCCCGCCAGGCACGCCACGGTCACCAGCGGGGCGAGCGCCGGCAGCCAGCCGGTGCGCCCGAGCACGTGGAGCTGCACGCCGGCGGTCACGGCGACCGCGCCGGCCGGCAGGAACGGCCAGGCCCCGCCGCGGCGCAGGTCGCGCCACAGCGACACGGCGCCCGCGCCGGCGAGCGCCGCGAGCGACGGCGCCAGGAGGGCGGTGTAGTACGTGTGGACGATGCCGCCGGACGCGCTCAGGATCACGGCGGTCACCGCGAACCAGCCGCCCACGGCGATCAGCCAGCCCCGCTCCCGCCGGTCGCCCCGCCGCCGGACCGCGAGCAGCAGCGAGAGGCCGCCCGCCACGGCGAGCGGCAGCAGCCAGCCGATCTGGTCGCCCAGGGCGTCGTTGAGGAGGCGGAACGGCCCCGGCGTGCCGGAGAAGACGCCGCCCGCCCCGCCGGCGGTGGAGGTGCCGCCGGTCTGGCCGGCCACCCGCCCCAGGCCGTTGTAGCCGAGCACGAGCCCCAGGATGCTGTCGTCGTCGGTGCTGCCCACCCAGGGACGGTCGCCGGACGCCGTGAGCGCGACGACGGTGACCCACGAGGCGGCGACGGCGACCATCGCGCCCGCCGCCACGGCGACGTGGCGGACCCGCGTGGACGTCGGGTGCGGGGCGGTGAGCAGGTAGGCCGCCGCCAGTCCCGGCAGCACCACCGCGGCCAGGAGCATCTTGGTGAGGAACGCGAGTCCCACCAGCACGCCGCACAGCACCAGGGTCCGCCGCCGGCCGGACGCGGCGGCCCGCGTCCCCGCCAGCACGGCGCACAGCAGCAGCAGGATGAAGAGGGCGTCGGGGTTGTTATCGCGGCTCACCGCCACGAACACCGGGGACACCGCCAGCCCGAGCGCGGCCAGAAGTCCGGCGACCCGCCCCCACCGGCCCGCGACCAGGACGTAGAGGACCCCGACCGACGCCACGCCCATCAGGGCCTCCGGCACCAGGAGCGCCATCCCCGAGTAGCCGAACAGCCATGCGCTGCCCGTCTGCACCCACAGCGCGAGCGGCGTCTTGTCGAACGGCGACCAGGCCGCCCGGGTCGAACGAGGCGAACAGCAGGTTGCCGCCGCCCTCGAGCATGCTGCGCACGGCGCCCGCGTAGTACGTCGTTGCCCCAGCCGTCGCGGTCGAGGCGCCACAGGTTCATCGTGGCCGACAGCGCCAGCACGAGCCCCAGCGCGGCGGCGTGCCAGGGGACGCGCACGGCGCGCGCCCCCTGGAGGGCACGGGTCGTCACCCCGCGGCGCCCTGGAGGTCGTAGACCGTGGCCCCGCCGGTCAGCGACGTGTCCACCAGCGTGCCGTGCTCCTGCACCCAGGCCGCGATCGAGGTGTCGCCGCCCAGGCCGCCACCCGTGCCGGGGATCCCGGCGCCGGCGCCGCCGACGTAGTACCGCACGGCGCCCTCACGGACGAGCGCGACGAACTCGTCGAGGGTCGGGGCGGGGTCGCCGCCGCTGAACCCGCCGATCGCCATCACCGGCTCGCCCGAGGCGAGCTGGATGCCGGCGGCGGCGTTCGACCCGGTCGTCGCCGCGATCCAGCGCGCGTCGCCGCGGTTGGCCTCGAGGAAGGCCACAACGTCGTCGCTCACCGTGGCGGCACCCGGGCCGCCCGCGCCCTGGGGCATCGCGCCCTGGGGCGGGGCACCCTGCGGCATCGCGCCCTGCGGCGGCGCGCCGCCGGGGAACGCCCCGCGCATGCCGCCCCCACCGGGACCGCCGCTGGGGCCGCCCATGGCGCCCGTCACGGCCGGGCCTGCGCTGGGGGTGGAGCCCTGGTGGGAGGTGCCGACCGTCTGGACGGCGTAGGCCGCCGGGCCGGCCAGCACCGCGAATCCCGCGAGCGCCGCCAGCGCCACCGCGGCCCGCGCCGGCAGGCGGGCGCCGTCGGCCAGCAACCCGATCGCGGCGGCCAGGCCGCCGAGCAGGACGACCCACTTCAGGGCCGGCGCGAAGTCCGGCGAGCGGTCCAGCAGGACGTACCCGGTCAGCGCGCTCGCGCCGACGGCGACCGGCAGCACCCACCGGGTGCGGGCGTCGCCGCGCATGCGCCACATGTCCACGGCGCCCATCCCGGACAGGGCGGCCAGCGCCGGCGCCAGCGCCACGGTGTAGTACGAGTGGACGATGCCGCTCATGAAGCTGAACACCAGCGCGTGGGTGAGGGCCCAGCCGCCCCACAGGACGTAGGCGGCGCGGCGCCGGTCGGTGCGGGGCGTGCCGCGGCGCGACCAGATGCCGGCGACCAGCGCGACCGCCGCGAACGGCAGCAGCCACGCGATCTGGCCGCCCATCTGCGCGTTGAACAGGCGCCCGATGCCCGGGTCGCCGCTGAAGTTCGCGCCACCGCCGCCGCCGGGGCCGCCGCCACCGCCGCTCAGGCGGTCGAGGCCGTTGTAGCCGAAGATGAGCCCCAGCACGGAGTTGTCGTCGCTGCCGCCCACGTACGGGCGCGCGGAGGCGGGCGTCAGCTCGACGGCCGCGACCCACCAGCCGCTGGCGACGACCAGCGCGCCGGCGCCGGCCAGCAGCCCCAGGGCGCGGCGGCCCAGGGCGCCCGGCGCCGCCAGCATCCACACGAGGGCGAACGCGGGGACCACGAGGTACGCCTGCAGGCTCTTCGCCAGGAACGCGGTGCCGACGAGCGCGCCGGCCGCCACGAGCCACGTCGTGGCGCCCGCCTCGACGGCCCGCACCATGGCGTACGCGCCCGCCACGAGCAGCAGCGTCAGGATCGCGTCGGGGTTGTTGAAGCGGAACATGAGCGCCGCCACCGGCGTCAGCGCCAGGGCGGCGCCGGCCAGCAGGGCGGCCGGGGCGTCGAACCAGCGGCGGACGATCCGGTAGGTCAGCCACACCGTCAGGACGCCGGCGATCGCCTGGGGCACCAGCATGCTCCACGCGTTGACGCCGAACACCCGCCCGGACAGCTCCATCACCCACAGCGACGCGGGCGGCTTGTCGACGGTGATGAAGTTCGACGCGTCGAGGCTGCCGAAGAAGAACGCCTTCCAGCTCTGGGTGCCGGCCTGGACCGCCGCGGCGTAGTAGCTGTTGGCCCAGCCCTCCCGGCCGAGCTCCCACACGTACAGGACCAGGGTCGCGAGCAGCAGCGCCGCCAGCGCCGGCCGCTCCCACGCGGGGGCGCCGGTCCGTGTGCGGACCAGCCTGCCCAGGCGGCCGCCGAGCGGCGTGACGGCGGTGGCGGTGCTCATGCGGGTGACCTTTCGTCGGACGGGGACTGGGCGGGGGTGGCGGCGCGGCCGGGCCGGAAGACCCAGCCGCGCAGGAGCACGAAGCGCGCGAGGGTGGCGGCGGCGTTCGCGACGACCAGCACCGCGACCTCGACCGCCCGGGGCGGCGCCGCCGTGGCGGCGTGGAGCGCCGCCAGCGCGCCGCTCGTCAGGGCGAGGCCCAGCGCGAACACGCCGAGCCCCTCCAGCTGGTGGCGCACCGCCGCCTCGCGGCCGCGCACGCCGAACGTGATGCGCCGGTTCGCCGCGGTGTTGCCGACGGCGGTGATCAGCAGCGCCAGCAGGTTCGCCGCCTGCGCGCCCATCGCGCCGCGCAGCAGCAGGTAGAGCGCGACGTACGCCAGCGTGCTCGCCACGCCGATCAGGGCGAAGCGGCCCATCTGGCGCCACAGCTCCGGGCCGATCCGCAGGATGCCGCGCAGGTCGTCCAGGACGGTGCGGCGGATGTCCACCCGGCTGTCGGGGTCGTCGACCCAGTCCACCGGGACCTCGTGGATGCGCATCCCGGCGCGCTCGGCCAGCACCAGCAGCTCGGTGTCGAAGAACCACGCCGGGTCCTGCACCCGCGGCAGCAGCTCGCGGGCGGCGTCGGCGCGGATCGCCTTGAAGCCGCACTGGGCGTCGCTGAACCGCGTCCGCAGCGTCGCCCGCAGCAGCGCGTTGTAGCCGCGGGACAGCAGCTCGCGCTTCGGGCCGCGCACGGTGCGCGCGCCGCGGGCGCGCCGCGACCCGATCGCGACGTCGCTGTGGCCGCTCACCAGCGGGGCCACCAGCGGCAGCAGGCCGGCGAGGTCGGTCGAGAGGTCGACGTCCATGTACGCCAGCACCGGGGCGTCGCTGGTCTCCCACGCGGCGCGCAGGGCCCGCCCGCGGCCCTTCTCCTCCAGGCGGATCGCCCGGACCCGCGGCAGGTCGCCGGCGAGCATCCGGGCGAGCGGCCACGTGGCGTCGGCGCTGGCGTTGTCGACGATGGTGATGCGGGCGGGCAGCGGGAACTCCTCCTGGAGGAAGAGGTCGAGCCGCCGCACCGAGGGGACGAGGTCCCGCTCCTCGTCGTGGACCGGGATGACCACGTCGACGACCGGGGGGCCGCCGGGCGCCACCGGGATGGGCGCGCGGGCGGCCGTGCGGGCGGGCAGGGTTGTGGTCATGGCGGCAGGATCGGCATGCCGCATCAGGCGCCCGTGGGGCGCCCCTGTGGATCAGCTGTGAGCCGCCGCCTCCGGCTCGCCGGCGCCGGCGAGCGGCAGCGTGATGCGGAACGTCGCGCCCCCGCCCGGCGAGGAGTCAACGCCGGCGGAGCCCCCGTGGGCCTCCGCCACCGCCGCCACGATCGACAGGCCCAGCCCGCTGCCGCCGCTCGCGCGGGCGCGCGACGGGTCGGCGCGGAAGAAGCGCTCGAACACCCGCGCGGCGTGGTCGGGCGCCAGGCCGGGGCCGCGGTCGGCCACCTCCACCACGCCGCGGCCGTCCTCGGCGCGCACCCGTACGGTCACCGGCGTGCCCGGCGGCGTGTGGATGCGCGCGTTGGCGATCAGGTTGCCCACGACCTGGCGCAGGGCCGGGTCGTCGCCCGCCACCACCACCGGCCCGTCGGCCTCGAGGTCGATCGGCCGGTCGGGGGCCACGACCCGGGCGTCGTTGACGAGGTCGCGGGCGAGGGGCACCAGGTCGACCGGCTCCCGCCGCAGCTCACGGCCCTGGTCGAGCCGCGCCAGCATCAGCAGGTCGTCGACCAGCACGCCCATCCGGGTGGCCTCCGCCTCGATCCGCGCCATCGCCACGTCCAGGTCCTCGGGGTTGCGCGCCGCGCCGCGGCGGAACAGCTCCGCGTAGCCGCGCACCGAGGTGAGCGGGGTCTGCAGCTCGTGGGAGGCGTCGGCGACGAACCGGCGCAGCCGCGCCTCCGACGCCCGCCGCTCCTCGAACGCGGCCTCGATGCGCTCGAGCATCGCGTTGAGCGTCCGCCCGAGGCGCCCCACCTCGGTGCGGGGGTCGTCGTCGGCGATGCGCCGTCCCAGGTCGTCGCCGGCGGCGATCCGCTCGGCGGTCGCCTCGATGCGCTCGAGCGGCCGCAGCCCCAGTCGCACCAGCCACGCCGCCAGCACGGCCAGCGCGGCGAGCACCGCCCCGCCCACCGCCAGCTCGATCAGCGTGCAGCCGGTGGAGGGTCGAGTTGACGTCGGCGAGGGGCACCGCCACGACCAGCGTGGAGCCCGCCGGCACCTGCGAGGCGCCCGGCCCCGGCGCGCGGGGCAGGTCGGAGGTCGCGACGGACAGGATGCGGTAGGCGCCCGGGTCGCCCGCGAGGTCGGCGGTGGAGAGGCCGTCGGGGACGTCGGTGGGCAGCTGCAGCGTCGCGCCGGAGTCGCGGACCTCGGTGCGCTCGAGCACCCGCCCGTCGGAGGCGCGCAGCTGGGCGGCGGCGTCGTTCGGCAGGCCGCGCGGGATCCGGCTGCCGCTGCCGAGGAAGTCGTCCGGCTGGGTCAGCTGCCCCAGCGCCGGCCCGGTCGACTCGATCAGGTCCTGGTCGACCCGGTCGACCAGGAAGGAGTGGAGCGAGCGGTTGACCGCCCAGCCGGCCAGCGCGAGCCCCACGGCCACCATGGCGAGCGTGATGACCAGCAGGCGCGCGCGGAGCGACGCCGGGCGCAGCCTCACCTGCGCCGGAGCGAGTAGCCGAAGCCGCGGACCGTCTGGATCAGCGGCTCGCCCTCGCGGTCCACCTTCTTGCGCAGGTAGCTGATGTACGTCTCCACCACGTTCGAGTCGCCCCCGAAGTCGTAGTTCCACACGTGGTCGAGGATCTGGGCCTTGCTCAGGACGCGGCCGGCGTTGGCGAGCAGGTAGCGCAGCAGGCTGAACTCGGTCGGGGTCAGCTCGATCTGGCGGTCGCCGCGGCGCACCTCGCGCCGCTCGTCGTCGAGCTCCAGGTCGTCGAACACGAGCGTGGTGCCGGCGCCCTCCTCGCCGCGCGTGCGGCGCAGCACCGCCCGCACCCGGGCGATGAGCTCCTCCAGGCTGAACGGCTTGGTGACGTAGTCGTCGGCGCCGATCGTGAGGCCGCGGACGCGGTCGTCGGTCTCGCGGCGGGCGGTCAGGAACACCACGGGCAGGCGCGGATGCGCGGTGCCGGTGAGCCGCCGGTGGACCTCGAAGCCGTCGAGGTCGGGGAGCATCACGTCCAGCAGCACCAGGTCGGGCCGGAACGCGTCCGCCTCCCGGAGCGCCTCCTTGCCGCTGGCGGCCGACGCGGTCTCGAACCCCTCGTAGCGGAGCGCCGTGCAGAGCAGCTGGGTGATGCTCTCCTCGTCGTCCACGACGAGGATCCTCGCCCGGTCCGTCCCGTTCTCCGTGGTCCCCATCGCCTCACCTCCGTCGGCCGCCGTGCCCCACGAGCGTAGGCACGGGACCTGTGGACTTCCTGTGAGCCCCCTGAGGATACGGTGGACGCCTCCGATCAGGCGGCCCGCAGGGCGCGCACCTCCCGCCGCCGGGCCAGGTCGTCCAGCGCGCGCCGCTCGATCTGGCGCACGCGCTCGCGGCTCACGCCCACGTCGGCGCCGACGTCCGCGAGCGTGTCCTCCGCCCGTCCGGCGAGCCCGAAGCGGCGGCGCACCACCTCGCGCTCGCGCGGCCCGAGCCCCGCGACCGCCCGGCTCAGGACCGCGGCGCGCTCGGCGTCGAGCGCCGCCGCCTCCGGCCCCGGCCCGGCGGCCGCGCCACGGCCGGGCGCCCGCGCGAGGGCGGGCGCGCCGGCGGGGCCGTCGAGCGACACGGTGGCCGCGTCCCAGCGCCGCAGGTCCTCCACCTCCCCGGCCGGGACGCCGAGCGCCGCGCCCAGCTCGACGGCGGTCGGCCGGCGACCCAGGGTGTGCTCGAGCGCCGCCGCCGCGGCCCGGGCGCGTCGCACCCGGCGCTCGACGTGGCCCGGCAGCCGCACCGTCCGGCCCGTCCGCATGAGGCCGTCGGTGACGCCCTGGCGGATCCACCACGTCGCGTACGTCGAGAACGCGTGGCCCCGCCGGTGGTCGAACAGCTCGACGGCCCGGATCAGGCCGAGCGCACCCTCCTGGACCAGGTCCTCCAGCGGCAGGCCGCGGTCCGTGTACCGGCGCGCGATCGACACCACCAGCCGCATGTTGGCCTCCACCATCAGGTCGCGCGCCGCGCGGTCGCCGCGCTCCACGCGCCGCGCCAACGCCACCTCCTGCTCCCGCGTCAGGCGCGGCACCCGCTCCAGGTCCGCGAGCAGTCCGTCCAGCGACCCCATGACCCCTCCCGTGACGGCCGGCGCCCCGGTGGCGCCGTCCACTCCGGTGTACCGGCGCCGGATGGGACGACGCCGAGGGGTTCCTGAGATGGAGATGAGAATTCACGCCGCGGCGATGACTTCACCCCGCCCGGCCCGTCACCATCCCCGAGGGCGAACGAGAGGGGGAGGGATGTCCACGGGGACACAGGACGGCGAGCTGGCGATCGAGGCGGAGGGGCTCCGCCGGTCGTTCGGCGACACGCTCGCCGTGGCCGGCGTCAACCTGGCGGTGCCGGCCGGCACCGTCTACGGCGTGCTCGGGCCCAACGGGGCCGGCAAGACCACCACGATCCGGATGCTGGCGACGCTGCTGCAGCCCGACGGCGGCTGGGCCCGGGTGCTGGGGCACGACGTCGTGGCCGACGCCGACGCGGTGCGGGCCCAGGTGAGCCTGACCGGGCAGCTCGCGTCGGTGGACGAGGACCTGACGGGGCGCGAGAACCTGGTGCTCATCGGCCTGCTGTCGGGGCTGCGGCGCCGCGAGGCCCGCGAGCGGGCGGGCGAGCTGCTCGCCGCGTTCGGCCTGGAGGCGGCGGGCGGCCGGCTGGTGAAGACCTACTCCGGCGGCATGCGGCGCCGGCTCGACATCTCCGCGAGCATCGTGGTGACGCCGCGGCTGATGTTCCTGGACGAGCCCACCACCGGGCTGGACCCGCGCTCGCGCAACGGCGTCTGGGACATCGTGCGGGCGCTCGTCGCGGGCGGCACCACCATCCTGCTGTGCACCCAGTACCTGGACGAGGCCGATCAGCTCGCCGACCGGATCGCGGTGATCGACCACGGCCGGGTGATCGCCGAGGGGACGCCCGGCGAGCTGAAGGCGTCGGTGGGCATGGGCACCGTCAACGTCCGCGTGGTGGACCCGGCCGACCGGCCGGCGGCCGCCGCGGTGCTGGAGCGGGTGCTCGGCGAGGCGCAGCCGGCCGCCGACCCCGCCGGCCTGTCGGCGCCGTGCGACGACCCCGCGCGCGCCGCCGAGGCGCTCGCCGCGCTCGCCGGGACGGGGGTGGCGGTGTCGGAGTTCGGGCTCGGCAGCCCGAGCCTGGACGAGGTGTTCCTGGCGCTCACGGGGCACCCGGCGGAGGAGACGGACGAGGAGGAGGCGGCATGACGACGACGCGGACGGGCCAGGCCGGCACGGACGAGGCCGCCATCCTCACGGCCGTCTCGTCGCGGCCGCGGCCGGCCCCGCCGAGCCCCCTCCAGGCCGTGATGGCGTTCGGGTGGCGCGGCGTGCTGAAGATCAAGCACGTGCCGGAGCAGCTGCTCGACTCCACCGTCACGCCGGTGCTGTTCACGCTGATGTTCACGTACATCTTCGGCGGCGCCATCGCCGGCGACACGGGGGAGTACCTCGACTACATCCTCCCGGGCGTCCTGGTCATGTCCACGCTGTTCACCACCGTCTACTCGGGCGTGGCGATCAGCACCGACCGCACGAAGGGGGTGACCGACCGCTTCCTGTCGCTGCCGATCTGGCGGCCGTCGCCGCTGATCGGCTCGCTGCTGGGCGACGGCGTGCGCTACCTGGTCACGGCGGTCGTGGTGGTCGTGGTGGGCCTGGCGCTGGGCTTCCGGCCCGACGGCGGCGCGGCCGGCGTGGCGGCGGCGATGGCGCTCACCATCGGGTTCAGCTTCGCCCTGGCCTGGGTGTTCACCACCGTCGGCCTGCTGATGCGGACGCCGAGCGCCGTGCTGAACGGCGGCTTCATGGTGCTGTTCCCGCTCACGTTCCTGAGCAACGTCTTCGTGGAGCCGGAGACGCTGCCGGCGCCGCTCGAGGCGTTCGTGAACGCGAACCCGATCTCGGTGCTGGTCACGGCGTGCCGCGGCCTCATGGCCGGGTCGCCCGACGGGACGGACATCATGATCGTGCTGGCCGTGGCCGCCGGCCTGATCGCCGTCTTCGCGCCCATCACGAGCCGCCTGTACCGCCGGCCGGCCTGAGCCGGCGCTGGCTCACAGGCGGCTCACAGCCGGCTCCCATCGCGCCTCCATCGGCCGCGGCTACCGTCCCGGCGGGACGCGACCGATGGAGGACACGCGATGACCACCCAGCGCACCCGGCAGGTGGTGGAGGAGGACGGCCACGACCACGACGCCGGCCTCTCGCTCGACCTGCCGACCATGATCACCCGCCGCCGCGCCCTCGGGCTGGCGGCGCTCGGCGGCCTCACCACCATCCTCGCGGCCTGCGGCTCCGGGGACGGCGGCGCGGCCGGCGCGACCACGTCGGGCGCGTCGACGGCCACGGCGACCACGACGTCCTCGGGCGACGCGTCGGTGGCCGAGGTGCCGGAGGAGACGGCCGGGCCGTACCCGGCGGACGGGTCGAACGGGGTCAACGTCCTCACCGAGAGCGGGATCGTGCGCTCCGACATCACGCGCAGCTTCGGCACCGGATCCGCGGTCGCGGCCGGCGTGCCGCTCACGATCGCGATGACGGTGCTGGACGTGCAGGCGGGCGGGACGCCGGTGCAGGGCGCGGCGGTCTACGCCTGGCACTGCGACCGGGAGGGGCGCTACTCGCTCTACGACAGCGCGCTCACGAACGAGAACTACCTGCGCGGGGTGCAGGCGACCGACGCGTCCGGGAAGGTCACGTTCACCAGCATCTTCCCCGCCTGTTATTCGGGACGCTGGCCGCACATCCACTTCGAGGTGTACCCCAGCCTGGCCGAGGCACAGGCGGCCGGATCGAAGCTCGTGACCTCCCAGATCGCCCTTCCCCAGGACGCCTGCGCCGCGGTCTACGCCACGTCCGGGTACGCGCAGAGCGTGTCGAACCTGTCGCAGGTGTCCCTCGCGACGGACATGGTGTTCGCCGACGGCTACTCCACCCAGCTCGGCACCGTGACCGGCTCCGCCGGCTCCGGCATGACCGTCTCGCTGAACGTGGGGACGTAGGACCCGTCAGGATCCCGCCGTGGACGGCGGGCGTGCATCGGTTCGCGGGGCGGTCGCGCGGTACGCGATCGCGGGCCTGATCGCGCTCGCCCTGGTGGCCGTGGGGGGCGCCCTGGTGCTGGACCGCGTGTCGGAGGACGAGGCGGTGGAGGAGGCCCGTCGCCTCGCCACCCTCGCCGGCCGCGGCGTGGTGGAGCCGGCGCTCACCGACGGCGCGCTGGCCGGGCGGCCGGAGGCGCTGGAGGCGCTCGACCTGGTGGTGCAGGAGCGGGTGCTGAGCGACGACGTGGTGCGGGTCAAGGTGTGGACGCCCGACGGCCGGATCGCCTACTCCGACGAGCCGCGGCTCATCGGTACGCGCTACGCGCTGGGGGAGGACGAGCAGCAGGCGTTCGCGACCGGCGACACCGAGGCCGAGGTGGCCGACCTCTCCAAGCCCGAGAACCGCTTCGAGCGCGACGAGGGCTCCCTGCTGGAGGTGTACCTGCCCATCCGCACCCCCGGCGGGCGCCAGGCGCTGTTCGAGCTGTACCGGCGCGAGTCGGCGGTCACCGCGAGCGGGCGCGACACGCTGGTGGCGATCGCGCCCGTGCTGATCGGCGGGCTGCTGCTGCTGTGGCTCATCCAGCTCCCCCTGGCCTGGCGCGGGGCCAGGCGCCTGGAGGCGGGGGCGCGCGAGCGGGAGCGGCTGCTGGAGGCCGCGCTCGAGTCGTCGGCGGTGGAGCGCCGGCGGGTGGCGGCCGACCTCCACGACGGCCCCGTCCAGAGCCTCGCCGGCCTGTCGTACTCGCTGGCGGCGGCCGCCCAGCGCGCGCCGGAGGGCACGGACCCCGCCACCGTCAACGTCCTGCGCGAGGGCGCCGAGTCGGCGCGCGAGGGCATCCGGCGGCTGCGCGCCGCGGTGGTCGACATCAACCCGGGCCGGCTCCACGACGAGGGCCTGGCCGCGGCGCTCGACGACCTGGCCGCGCCGCTGCGCGCCCGCGGCGTGGAGGTGCGGCTGGACGTGCCCGCCGACCTCGCACTGCCCGAGGGCGCCGAGCAGCTGCTGTACCGGGCGGCGGGCGAGGCGCTCCGCAACGTGGCGGCCCACGCGGACGCCGGGCACGTGGGGGTGAGCGTGGTGCGCGACGACGGGCGCGCCCGGCTGCGGGTGCAGGACGACGGGCGCGGCTTCGACGCCGCCACCCGCGCCCGCCGCCGCGACGAGGGCCACCTGGGGCTGGCGCTGGTGGAGGACCTCGCCGCGCACCTCGGCGGGCGCGCCGACGTGCGCTCCGCGCCGGGCGAGGGGACCGTGGTCGAGCTGGAGGTGCCGGCGTGATCCGGGTGGTGGTGTGCGACGACCACGCCGTGGTGCGGGCCGGGCTGGAAGGGCTGATCGGCACGTTCGACGGGGTGCAGGTCACGGGCACGGCGGGATCGGCGGAGGAGGCGCTGGCCCTGGTGGCCGGCCTCGGAGCCGACGTGGTGCTGATGGACCTGGAGATGCCCGGGACCGACGGCATCGCCGCCACCCGCGCGCTCCGGGACGCGCACCCCGGCGCCGCCGTCGTGATCCTCACCTCGTTCAACGATCGCGCCCGCATCCTGGCCGCCACCGACGCGGGGGCCATCGGCTACCTGCTGAAGGACGCGAGTCCCGACGACCTGGAGCGCGGCATCCGCGCCGCAGCGCGAGGGGAGTCGCCGCTCGACCCGCGGGCGGCGGGCGCCCTGCTGGCGCGGGAACGCGCTCCGGAGGAGCCGGGCGGCCTGTCGCCGCGGGAGCGTGAGGTGCTGGCGCTGGTGGCGGAGGGCATGCCGAACAAGCTCATCGCGCGGCGCCTCGGCATCAGCGAGAAGACCGTCAAGGCGCACCTGACGAGCGTGTTCCGCACGATCGGGGTGGACGACCGCACCCAGGCGGCGGTGTGGGCGATGCGCAACGGCGTCGCCGAGCCGCCCGGACCGCCGGGGTCCTAGGACCAACGTCCGATTGCGGGGCCCCCGCCCCGCGCCGATCCTCGGTTCGTGCTCCCGCCGCCCGTCCGCCGTCTCCTCGCCATCGCCGGGCTCGTGGCCGCGCTCGCCGCGCCGGCCTTGGCGCCGGGATCGGCGCAGGCGCGCGACGGCGGTGGCGACCGCGTGGAGGTGCGCGAGGCGGGGACGTGCGGGCGCGCCAGCGCCATCCGCCTGCGCCTGCGCGCCGAGGACGGGCGGATCCGCATCGACACGACGGTCCGCACGGCCCGCACCGGGACGTGGCGGCTGACGGTGCTGCACGAGCGCCGGGCCGTCGTCCGCGGCGCGCGCGTGCGGGCGACCCGCGCGGAGCGCGGCTTCGAGCACCGCGTCGTGGTGCCGGACTGGAGCGGGGCCGACGCCGTGTCGGTCCGGGCGGTGTCGCCCGCCGGCGAGACCTGCACCGTCAGCGCGACGGTGGCCGGGTCGTAGGACCCATGTCGCATTGCGACCCCGACCCGCCCCCGGGCACCGTGGACATCAGCCGGCGCCACCAGGGCGCCCCGACGCAAAGGACCACCATGTCGCCGCGAATCGCCACCCTCACCGCCGCCGCCCTGTCGGTCGCGGCCCTCGCCACCGCCCCCTTCGCCGTCGCGAGCCACGGCGCCGACGACCCCGCCGGCGACGACCGCGGCGGCGATCGCGCCGCTCGCGCCGACGTCCGCGTGAACGGCACGTGCACGCTCTCCAGCACGGCCAAGCTGAAGCTGAGCCCGGAGAACGGGCGGGTCGAGGTGGAGTTCGAGGTCAACGAGAACCGCAACGGCAAGCGCTGGGGCGTCGTGCTGAAGCGCAACGGCACGACGGTCCGCAGCCGGTCCGCCGTGACCCGCGCCCCGAGCGGCTCGTTCGAGGTCCGCGCGGTCATCGCCGCCGGCTCTCCGAGCACCAAGGTCACCGCCGTCGCGCGCCGCGCCGCCACCGGCGAGGTGTGCCGGGCGACCGCCACGCTGTAGACGCCTCCGCGCAGGTGCGGTAGGGCACACCGATGAGTTCTGCGTCCGCCCCCGGTCGGTAGGGCGGACGCGGTCTTCAACGGACGCCGGCACGCCGGCGGGGAGGTCATCGAGATGGGTCAGCCGGTCGTGCACTTCGAGATCATTGGCAAGGACGGGGACGCCCTGAAGGCCTACTACGGCGAGCTCTTCGGGTGGAACATCGACAGCGGGAACCCCATGGACTACGGGATCGTCGCCCGCGAGGAGAACCTCGCGCCCGACGGGTCGGGCATCGGCGGCGGCGTCGCGGGCGGTCCCCCCGGCTACGAGGGCCACCTGACGTTCTACGTCGCGGTGGAGGACTGCGAGGCGGCGCTCGCGAAGGCCGCGGACCTGGGCGGTACCCGGGTGATGGGCCCGGACGAGATCCCCGGCATGGGGCTGACCATCGGGCAGTTCACCGACCCGGAGGGCCACCTCGTCGGCGTCCTCCAGGTGACGGGCGGCTAGCGCTCCGAGGAGGGCGGGACGGAGCCCGCGACGCCGTCGCGCTCGCCGGGCTTCGCGTCCTCGTCGTGGGCGAAGCCCTCCAGCGAGTGGGCGACCGGGAGCGTGACGGGCGGGGCGGCGACGTCGCCCCGCGTCCCGGGCGTCCCGCGTGAGATGCCGACGCCGCCGTCGACCACCCAGACGACGCCGGTGACGAAGCTGGCCTCGTCGCTCGCCAGGAACGCGTAGACGTTGGCCATCTCCTCGACGGTCGCGCGGCGGCCGACGATGGTGGAGTCGACGATCGTCTGGGCGGCCTCCGGCGTGTGGGGGCCCGCCTCCGGGCGGGTCTGCCCGGTGTCGGTGGGGCCGGGGACCACGACGACGGCGCGCACCCCGTCGGGCGCCGACTCGGCGGCGATCCCGAGCGTGAACGACGTCGCCCACCCCTTCGTGGCGCCGTAGATCGCCATGTTCGGGATGCCGGAGACGCCGGCGGTGCTGCCCGCGGTGATCACCACCCCGCGCGTCTCGCGCAGCGACGGCAGCGCGGCGCGGGTCATCAGGACCAGGGAGCGGGCGTTCGCGCGGTAGAGCCGGTCGAGCTCCGACACCGGCATCTCGTCGGCCCGGCACATCCGGTCGGCCTCGGTGGCGGCGTTGTTGACGAGCACGTCGATGCGCCCCCACTCGTCAAGCGCGGCCTGCACCGCCGCCTCGGCGTTGCCGTCCTCCCCGAGGTCGCCGGCGCACGCGATCGCCCGCGGCCCCAGCCGGCCCGCCGTCTTCGCGACGTCCGCGATGGGGTCGTCCTCGAGCCCGCCCACCAGCACGTTCGCGCCCTCCGACGCGAACTTCAGCACGACGGCCTCGCCGATCCCGGCGCCGCCCCCGGTGACGATCGCGACCTTCCCGTCCAGGCGTCCCATGCCGGGTCCGTTCCCGCCCCGGTCCCCGGCCAATCGAGATCGGCGTCCCACGCCCCTCCGTCTGCGAGCATCCCGGGGGATGCGGCGCGTGCGGCTCACCGGGGACGAGGCCCGGTTCGCGTGGGATCCGGCCGATCCGGAGGGGTTCGCGGGCGGCCGGGACCGGATCGGGCGGCGGCTGGGGGCGGTCCGGACGGGGGCGAGCCTCTACGAGCTCCCGCCGGGTCAGGCGGTGTGCCCGTACCACTACGAGCACGCCGAGGAGGAGTGGCTGCTGGTGGTGGACGGGGAGGTCGCGGTCCGCACCCCTGAGGGAACGGAGACGCTCGGGCCGTGGGAGCTCGCGTTCTTCCCCACGGGGCCGGAGGGGGCGCACGGGATCCGCAACGACTCCGACCGGACGGCGCGGGTGCTGATGTGGTCGGAGGTCGTCCACCCGGCCGTCACCGTCTACCCCGACAGCGACAAGCTCGGGGTGTACGTCCGCGACGGCTCCGACGACCTGATCGTGCCGCGGTCGGCGGGGGTGGACTACTACGACGGAGAGGCCCGACCCGAACCCTGATCCGGCGCCCTCGACGGAGGTCGGCGTCAGGCGTAGTGTCGGCGGGTGATGCGTCGCGTGACCATCACCCGTTCCGACGTGGGCGGTATCGCGTGGCTCGCGCTCGACGGCGAGCTGGACGTGGCGGGCGTGGACGAGGCCGGGTACCAGCTGATGGCCGTTTGCGACGACGTGCGGCACGCCGTCCTCGACCTGCGGCGACTGGAGTTCGTCGACCTCGCCGGGCTGCGACTCCTCGACCAGCTGGGGTGGCACCAGCGCCGTCGCGGCGCGAGGTTGTCCATCATCCCCGGTCGCCTCGTCACCCGGCTCGCCGAGATCAGCGACCTGGGGGAGCCGCTCCGCGGCGACGCGACGCCTGAGGAGCTCCTCGGGCTCGCGCCGGCTGGCCGGTCGTCCGCGCCGGGTCGGACGAGCCATCATCGGCGAGGGGTCGCGGCGAACCCGCGTCTGGAGACGGCGAATGAGGTGCTCCGGTCCACCAACGAGGAGCTCCGGTCAACCAACGAGGAGCTCGAGATGATGAACGAGGAGCTCCAGTCAACGAACGCGGAGATGCACAGCGTCAACGACGAGCTCCGCGACTCGAGCATCGAGCTCAACGAGGTGAACGCCTACCTGGCGTCCATCCTCGGGAGCCTGCGGGCGGGCGTCATCGTCGTCGACAAGGACCTGCTGGTCCGGGTCTGGAACAGCTGGTCCGAGGAGGAGTGGGGCCTTCGGACCGATGAGGTCCTCGGGAAGAACGTCTTCAACCTCGACATCGGGCTCCCCGTCAACGAGCTGCGGGAGCCCCTCCGCCGCCTCGTGGCCGCCGAGGGTTACGAGACCCGCGCGCTCGAGGCGCTCAACCGCCGCGGGCGGCGCGTGCGGCTGCGGGTGGAGCTCACCTCGCTGCTGTTTTCCGGCGGGCGGCCGGGGGTGATGCTGCTCTCGCACAAGCTCGTGGCCTCGGAGGACGGCGAGGAGCCGGCGGACGCCGCGGCCTGACGCCGTTTCGCGGCGCCCCGCGCGGGTATCCGGCGGGCCATGCCGGACGGGGGCCCGGAGCTGGAGCGGCTGCGCGACGAGGCGTCGGGCTGTCGCATGTGCCCGCTGTGGGAGACGGGCACGCAGACCGTCTTCGGCGAGGGGCCGCCGGACGCCCGGCTGATGCTGGTGGGCGAACAGCCCGGCGACCGCGAGGACATCGAGGGCCGCCCGTTCGTGGGGCCCGCCGGCCGGGTGCTGGACGACGCCCTCCGCGAGGCGGGCATCGCCCGCGACCGGATCTACGTCACCAACGCCGTCAAGCACTTCAAGTGGGTGGCGCGCGGGCCGCGGCGGATCCACGCCACGCCCGATGAGCGCGAGGTGGTGGCGTGCTCCCCGTGGCTGCGGTCCGAGATCGAGCTGGTCGCGCCCGCGGTGCTCGTATGCCTGGGCGCGACCGCCGCGAAGGCGATGCTCGGGAAGGCGTTCCGCCTGACGCAGCACCGCGGGGAGATGTTCGACCAGCTCGCCGGCCCGGCGCTCACCGCGACCCTCCACCCCTCGGCGATCCTGCGCGGGCCCGCGGAACGCCGGCGGGAGATGCTCGCCGGCCTGGTCGACGACCTACGCGCCGCCGCCGAGGTCGCCTTCGCGGCCTGAGCGATCCGCCCCGAGGGACGGTGCGTCGCCGGCCCTGACGCGCAGCCCGACCTCCAGCCGCACCCGGCTGCCGCCGCCCGCGGGGATCACCTGCACCACGTCGGCGAGCTGGTGCGCGATCCACAGCCCCCGGCCGCCGCCCCCGCCCGCCACCGGCGGGGCGTGCGCCGTGAGCGGGTCGAGCCCCGGCCCGCTGTCGCGGACCTCGCAGACGAGCGCGCCGTCGGTCATGCCGACCCGCGCGTCGCGCGGGCCGCGGGCGTGCCAGAGCGCGTTGGCGGCCACCTCGTTCGCCGCGATCTCGAAGTCGGCCAGGACGCCCGCGTCGACGCCTGCGCCGGCGCCGGTCCACGCGATGCGCTCGCGGAGGGGCGCCAGGTCCCAGGGGTCCGCGAGCGGCATCGGATCGTCCCTCGGCGGGGCCGGGGCCTCGCAGTCGCGCAGGTGGGCGTGCGGAGGGCGGTACGTGGCGTCGCGCGTCCAGCCGGCGGCGCTCCAGACCTCGGGGTGCGTCGCGCGGGCGCCCGCGGCGACGGCGGCGTCGGCGCCGTCGTGGCAGCAGAGGAACATCGCGTCCACCCCGGCGAGGATCGCGGTAGCGGCCGCCTCCCATCGCATGAAGGCGCGCCGCTCCGAGCCCGTCCGGCCGCTCAGGTCCCAGTCCGCCGCGACGCGCAGCCGGCCCCCGCCGGCGCGGCTCGCCACCTGGCGGCGGACGTCGTCGAACGCGGCGCCGACCCGCATCGACACGAGGTGGTTGGGGACCCAGCCCACGCCGGCGTCGGCGCCGAGTTCCCGCCGCAGGGTCCGCAGGCGCCGCGGCGACGCGAGGACCACCGTGGACTCGCCGTCCGCGACCCCCTGCCGCGCGAACGCGGCGAGGTGCGCCAGCACCTCCTCCTCGCCGTCGTAGACCAGCGTCCGGTGGACGAGGTGGGACGACGCGGCCTCGGGGCCTTCCATCGTCCGACTGTACGCCCGCGGCGCCCCGAGCGCCGCTCCGCAGACGTCTAGTCGGCCCCGCCCGACGCCTTCTCGCGCAGCGTGTCGAGGGCCCGGGAGATGAGCCGGGAGACGTGCATCTGGGAGATGCCGAGGCGGGCCGCGATCTCCGACTGGTACATGCCATGCTCGAACCGCAGGTGCAGGATCACCCGCTCGCGCGGCGGCAGGTGGCGGAGGCCGTCCGCCAGGGCCATTCGCTCCTCCACCAGCGCGTACCCGTCCTCGGACGCCGGCAGGTCGATGTCGCCCACGCCCTCCTCGTCGCTGACGCGGGTGAGGGACCGCGGCCGGTACGCGGAGCGCGCGCCCAGCGCGTCCAGGACGCGGTCCAGGTCCATGCCCGTCTCCTCGGCGATCTCGGCGGCGCTCGGCGACCGGCCCAGCCTGCCCAGCAGCGACTCGGCGGCGGTGTTCACGGTCGCCCAGTCGTCCTTCAGGCCGCGCGGCACCCTGACCGCCCACGCCTTGTCGCGGAAGTAGCGGCGGATCTCCCCGAGCACCGTCGGCGCCGCGAACGAGCGGAAGTCGATGCCGCGGTCCGGGTCGAAGCGGTCGGCGGCGCCGACCAGCGCGACCATGCCCACCTGGGTCAGGTCCTCCAGCGGCTCGCCGCGGTCGGCGTACCGGCGGGCGAGCGCCTCCACGAAGCCGACGTGGTCCAGGATCAGCTGCTCGCGCTCGCGTGAGCGCGCAGGGGCGGTGGCCGAGGGTCCGGGGCTCACGTCACCCGGCCTGCCCCCGCCCGCGGAGGGTGAAACGCGGTCGCGTGCTGCGGTCACATCGGCCCCCGCGCAGGGCGTTTGGCCCACCTTCTCACGGGTACCGCCTCGCCCACTTCACCCCCCGGGGGTAAACCGCTTCACGAGGAGACGGACTCGTGCAGGTGCTCGGCGTCAACGCGGTCTTCCACGACCCGGCCGCGGCGATCGTGGTCGACGGCGTCACGGTTGCGGCGGCGGAGGAGGAGCGCTTCAGCCGCCGCAAGCACGGCAAGTCGCCAGTGCCGTTCTCCACGTGGGAGCTGCCGGAGCAGTCGGCGCGGTGGTGCCTGGAGCACGCGGGGATCCGGCCGGAGGACCTCGACGCCGTCGCCTACTCCTACGATCCCGGCCTGGCGACGCCATTGAACGGCGACCCCACGGCGGACGACTGGGAGGGTCTGCGGACCCTCTACGCGCAGCGGGCGCCGCTGTTCCTGAAGGCGGCGCTGCCCGGCCTGGACCCCGGGCGCGTCCGCTTCGTGCCGCACCACGTAGCCCACGCGGCGTCGGCGTACCTCGCCGCGCCGTTCCGCGACTGCGCGGTGATGGTGCTCGACGGGCGCGGCGAGCGGGCGTCGTACCTCGCCGGCCACGTCCGCGGCGGCCGCCTGGACGTGCTCGCCGTCCAGGCGCTGCCGCACTCGCTGGGGCTCCTCTACGAGGACCTGACGGAGTTCCTGGGCTTCCGCCGGTCGTCCGACGAGTACAAGGTGATGGCCCTCGCGGCGTACGGGCGGCCGCGGCTGCTCGACCGCTTCCGCGAGGTGGTCCGCGTGACCGGCGACGGCGGCTTCACCGTGGCGCCCGTCGACTGGCGGGCCCTGCGGGCCGACCCGGAGGACCTGGCGGCGTCGGTGCAGGCCCGGCTCCAGGAGGTGCTGGTCGAGCTGGCCACGTGGCTCCACGCTCGCACCGGCGAGGGCAGCCTGGCGCTGGCGGGCGGCGTGGCGCTGAACTGCGTCGCCAACTCCCACCTGGCCGAGCGCGCGCCCTTCGCGCAGGTCTGGGTGCAGCCGGCGGCGGGCGACGCGGGCACCGCGCTCGGGGCGGCCCTGTACGTGGCCCGGGAACTCGGCGACGACGTCCAGCCCATGGCGACGGCGGCGCTCGGCCGCGAGTGGGACGACGACGCGATCGAGGCGATCCTGGCCGAGGCGAAGGTGCCGTACGAGCGCCCCGCGGACGTCGCCGACGCGGTGGCCGAGGTGATCGCCGCCGACGGCGTGGTCGCGTGGTTCCAGGGCCGCAGCGAGTACGGGCCGCGGGCCCTCGGCCACCGCAGCCTGCTGGCCAACCCGCGGGAGGCGGCGACCATCGACCGGCTCAACGCGGTGAAGGGCCGCGAGTCGTTCCGCCCGGTCGCCCCGATGGTGCTGGAGGAGCGGGCGCCCGAGGTGTTCGAGGGCCCGATGCCGAGCCCGTTCATGCTCTTCACCCACCGCGTGCGCCCGGAGTGGGCGCCGCGCATCCCCGCCGCGCTGCACGTGGACGGGACCGCGCGGATCCAGACGGTCGACCGCGACCGCGAGCCGCTGGTCGCGCGGATGCTCGAGGCGGTCGACCGGCGCACCGGCGCACCGGTCGTGATCAACACGAGCCTCAACACGGCGGGGCGCCCGATGGTGGACGACCCGCGCGACGCGCTCGAGTGCTTCGGATCCGCGCCGGTCGACGCCCTCGCCATCGGGCCGTTCCTGGTCCGCCGGACGGCCTCGTGAGCGTGCTCCCGGCCGCCATCGTGGTCCCCACGGTGGGACGTCCCAGCCTGCGGCGGCTCATGGAGGCCCTGCTCGACGGGGACGGCCCGGCGCCCGCCGCGGTGATCGTGGTGGACGACCGCCGGCGGGCCGGCCCGCCGATCGACGTGGCGCCGCTGCGCGCCGCCGGCTGGGACGCGCGCGTGGTGGGCGGCCGCGGCGCCGGCCCGGCCGCGGCCCGCAACACGGGTGGCGCCTGGCGAGGTCGCCCTGGATCGCGTTCCTTGACGACGACGTGGTGCCGTCGCCGACGTGGCGGGCCGACCTCGCCGCCGACCTCGCCGGCCTGGCCCCGGAGGTGCACGGCTCCCAGGGCCGCATCGCCGTGCCGCTGCCGGGCGATCGGCGGCCGACCGACTGGGAGCGCAACGTCGCCGCGCCTGCGGGACGCCCGCTGGGCGACTGCCGACATGGCGTATCGCCGGTCCGCGCTCGCCGCCGTCGGCGGGTTCGACGAGCGGTTCCCGCGGGCGTACCGCGAGGACGCCGACCTGGCGCTGCGCGTCATGGCGGCCGGCGGCGGCCTGGTGCGCGGGCGGCGGCTGGTCGAGCACCCGCCGGGTCCCGCGGGTCCGTGGACCTCGGTGCGCCTGCAGCGCGGCAACGCGGACGACCCCCTCATGGACGCGCTCCACGGCCGCGGCTGGCGCGAGCGCGCCGGGGCGCCGCGCGGACGGCGGCGCGCCCACGTCGTCACCTCCGCCGCCGCCGCGCTCGCCGCGGTGGCGGCCGCCCTCGGCCACCGCCGCGTCGCCGCGGCGGCCGGGCTCGCCTGGGCGGCGGCCACCGCCGACTTCGCGTGGCGGCGCATCGCCCCCGGGCCGCGCACGCCGCGCGAGGTGGCCACGATGGTCGCGACGAGCGCCGCGATCCCGCCCGCCGCCACCTGGCACGCGCTGCGCGGGCTGCGCGGCCGCGGGCGGCTGCTCGACGACCGCGTCCGGGCCCCGCGGCCGCGGCCGGCGTCGGCGCCGCGACCCCGGGCCGTGCTGCTCGACCGCGACGGCACGCTGGTGGTGGACGTGCCCTACAACGGCGACCCGGCGCGGGTGCGCCCCATGCCGGGCGCGGCCGAGGCGGTCGACCGCCTGCGCCGCGAGGGCGTCGCGACCGCCGTGGTGTCCAACCAGAGCGGCGTCGCACGCGGGTACATCGCCGACGGCCAGGTGGCGGCGGTGAACCGGCGGGTGGAGGACCTGCTCGGCGACCTCGGCCCGTGGCTCATCTGCCCGCACGCCCCCGAGGACGGCTGCGCGTGCCGCAAGCCGCGCCCCGGGCTGGTGATCCGGGCGGCGCGGGCGCTGGGGGTCGCGCCCGCCGAGTGCGTCGTGATCGGCGACATCGGCGCCGACGTGGACGCCGCCCGCGCCGCGGGCGCCCGGGCCGTGCTGGTGCCGACGCCCCGGACGCGGGCGGAGGAGGTCGCGCGCCGCGCCGCTCGTGGCGCCCGACCTGCCCGCCGCGGTCGAGCTGGTGCTGGGGGCGCCGCGGTGACCCACGTCCTGGTCGCCCGGCTGGACAACGACGGCGACGTGCTCCTCGCGGGCCCCGCCGTGCGGGCGGTGGCCGCGGGCGCGTCGCGGGTCACCCTGCTCGTGGGCCCGCGCGGGCGGGCGGCGGCGGAGCTGCTGCCGGGCGTGGACGCGATCGTGGAGCACCGGGCCGAGTGGATCGACCCGGAGCCGGACCCGGTCGTCCCGGCCCGGACCCTGGCGTTCGTCGACGGGGTGCGCAGCCTGGCGATCGACCGGGCGATCGTCCTGGGCTCGTTCCACCAGAGCCCGCTGCCGCTGGCCCTGCTGCTGCGGCTGGCGGGGGTGCCGTGGATCGGCGCGACCTCCGTGGACTACCCGGGGTCGCTGCTCGACCTGCGCCACCTCATCGACGACGACGTGCACGAGGTGGAGCGGTCGCTGAGCCTGGTGGCGGCGGCCGGGTTCCCCCTGCCCGCCGGCGACGACGGTGCGCTGCGCGTGGTGCCGCCGGCGGGGGCGCCGCTGCCCGACCTGCCGCCCGGCTACGTGGTCGTCCACCCGGGGGCGTCGGTCCAGGCCCGGTCGTGGCCAGCCGACCGCCTCGCGGCGCTGGTCGAGGCGCTGGTCGCCGTCGGTGCCGGTGGTCGTGACGGGCGGCCCGGGCGAGCGACGGCTCACCCGGCGGGTCGCCGGGCCGCCGCGGCCCGGCGTGGTGGACCTGGGCGGGCGCACGACGCTGGGCGGGCTGGCCCGGGTGCTGGAGGGCGCGCGGGCGGTGGTCGTGGGCAACACCGGTCCGGCGCACCTGGCGGCCGCGGTCGGCTGCCCGGTGGTGTGGCTCTACGCGCCCACCGTGCCGGCGGTGCGCTGGCGGCCGTGGCGGGTGCCGCACGCGATCCTGGCGACGGGACGTGCCGTGCGCCGGCTGCCGCGCGCGGACCTGCCCGGTCCCCGGCCACCCGTGCATGACCGACATCGGCGTGCCGGAGGTGCTGGGGGCGCTCGGCGCCCTGGGCGCCGCGCGCGAGCCGGCGGGGGTGGCGGCGTGAGGGTCCTGTTGTGGCACGTCCACGGCGCGTGGACCACGGCGTTCGTCCACGGCCCGCACCACTACGTGGTGCCGGTGCTGCCGGACCGCGGCCCCGACGGGCGCGGCCGCGCGCAGACGTACGCCTGGCCGGACACGGTGCGCGAGCTGCCGCCCGAGGCGCTGGCCGACGAGCCGTTCGACGTCGTGGTGCTCCAGCGGCCCGCACGAGGAGGCGCTGGCCGAGGAGTGGCTCGGCGGCCGCCGGCCCGGGCGGGACGTGCCCGCCGTCTACGTCGAGCACAACGCCCCCCAGGGGCGGATCAACGAGATGCGCCACCCGGCGGCCGACCGGCCGGACCTGACGCTGGTCCACGTGACGCACTTCAACCGCCTCTTCTGGGACGCGGGCGCCACGCGGACGCGGGTGGTCGAGCACGGGATCGTCGACCCGGGGCCGCGGTACGACGGGGGCCTGCCCCGGTGCGGCCGTCGTGGTCAACGAGCCGGTGCGGCGCGGCGCGGGTCACCGGCACCGACCTGCTGGAGCCGCTCGCGGAGCGCGTGCCGATCGACGTGTTCGGCATGGGCGCCGACGCCGTCGGCGGGACCGCCATCGACGGGATCGACGACCTGCCGCAGGACCGGCTGCACGACGAGATGGCGCGGCGCCGGGTGTACCTGCACCCGATCCGCTGGACCTCGCTCGGCCTGTCGCTGATCGAGGCGATGCACATCGGCATGCCCGTCGTGGCGCTCGCCACGACGGAGGTGGTGGAGGCCGTCCCGCCGGAGGCGGGGGTGGTCTCGAACCGGATCGACGTCCTGGGCGACGCCCTCGCGCGGCTCGCGGGCGACGAGGGGGAGGCCGCGGAGATGGGCGCCGCCGCGCGGCGGTGGGCGCTCGAGCGCTTCGGGCTGGAGCGCTTCCTGGCCGACTGGGAGGACGTCCTGGAGGAGGTGACCGGATGAGGATCGACATGGTCTCCGAGCACGCGAGCCCGCTCGCCGCGCTCGGCGACGTGGACGCCGGCGGCCAGAACGTGCACGTCGCGCAGCTGGCGACGGCGCTCGCCCGGCGGGGCGCCGAGGTGGTGGTCCACACGCGCCGCGACGACCCCGGGCTGGCGGAGCGGGTGCCGCTGGCGCCCGGCGTCACGGTGCGGCACGTGGACGCCGGCCCCGCCGAGCCGGTGCCGAAGGACGACCTGCTGCCGCACATGGGCCGGTTCGCCGAGGCGCTCCGCGACGAGTGGGCGCCCGCGCCGCCGGACGTGGTGCACGCCCATTTCTGGATGTCCGGGCTGGCGGCGCTCGACGCGGCGGCCGGCCTGCCCGTGCCCGTGGCCCACACGTTCCACGCGCTCGGCGTGGTGAAGCGCCGCCACCAGGGGGCGGCCGACACCAGCCCCGCGGGCCGGATCGAGCTCGAGCGCAGCGTCGCCGCCAGGGCCGACCGCGTGATCGCGACGTGCTCGGACGAGGTCGTTCGAGCTCGCCCGCCAGGGCGCCGACCGCCGGCGCCTGAGCGTGGTGCCGTGCGGCGTCGACACGCGCCGCTTCACGCCCGACGGGCCGGCGGAGGCCGCCGGCCGGCCGCGGATCGTGTGCGTGGGCCGGATGGTGGAGCGCAAGGGCGTGGCGGACGTGATCCGCGCGCTGCCCGACCTCCCGGGGGTCGAGCTGGTGATCGCGGGCGGGCCGCCGCCCGCCCGCCTGGACGACGACCCGGAGGCGGTCCGCCTGCGCGGCCTGGCCGAGGAGCTCGGTGTGGCCGGCCGGGTCGACCTGCGCGGCGGGATGGAGCGGGGCGCGGTGCCGCCGCTCATGCGCTCCGCGGTGGCCGTGGTGTGCGCGCCGTGGTACGAGCCGTTCGGGATCGTCCCGCTCGAGGCGATGGCGTGCGGCGTGCCGGTGGTCGCCGTCGTCGGTGGGCGGGATGATCGACACCGTCGTCCACGACGTCACCGGCGTCCACGTGCCGCCGCGCGACCCCGGCCGGATCGCCGCCGCCGTGCGCGGGCTGCTGGACCATCCGGAGAAGCGGGAGGCGCTCGGCCGCGCCGGGGTGGCGCGCGCCCGCCAGCGCTACACGTGGGACCGCGTCGCGGCGGCGACGCTCGACGCGTACGCCCTGTGCGGCGTCGGCGCGCAGACCGCAGCGGCGGGGGTGCGGCGGTGACCGGCGAGGAGCACGTGCGCGCGCTCGAGGAGGCGTTGGACGCCCTCCGCGGCCGGATGCCCGACGTGGAGGCGTGGGGGGCGCGCCTGGCCGCGCGCCTGCGCGGCGGCGGGCGCCTGCTGGCCGCGGGCAACGGCGGCAGCGCCGCCCACGCGCAGCACCTCACCGCCGAGCTGGTGGGCCGCTACCGCGACGAGCGGCGGCCCCTGAGCGCGATCGCCCTGCACGCGGACACCTCCAGCTTCACGGCCATCGTCAACGACTACGGCCCCGACGCGGGCTTCGCGCGGCAGGTGCACGCGCACGGGCGGCCGGGCGACGTGCTGGTGGTGCTGTCCACCTCCGGCCGCAGCCCGAACCTGGTGGCGGCGGTCGACGCCGCGCGGGCCTGCGGCATGACGACGCTGGCGCTCACCGGGCCCGCGCCGAACCCGCTCGCCGCCGCCGCGGACGACGCGCTGGCGGTGGAGGCCCCGTCCACGGCGACGGTGCAGGAGGTGCACCAGGTGGTGGTCCACCTGGTGTGCGCGGCGGTGGACGCGGCGTTCGCGGCGCCGCCCGCCCGGCTGTCGGCGGTCCGGTGAGCCGGCGGATCGTCGTCGTGGGCGACGTCCTGCTGGACCGGGACGTTGACGGCCACGCCGAGCGCCTCTGCCCGGACGCGCCCGCGCCGGTCCTCGAGCGCACCGTGACCCGGGAGCGCGCCGGCGGCGCCGGCCTGGCGGCGACGCTGCTGGCCGGCGACGGGCACGCCGTGACGCTCGTCACGGCGCTCGCCCCGGACGCGGGGGGCATGACGCTGGCGGCGCTCCTCGCGTCCCACGGCATCGCGGTCGTCGACCTCGGCGACGGCGGCGCGACGGCCGAGAAGGTGCGCATCCGCGCCGACGGCCAGGTGCTGGCGCGGGTGGACCGCGGCGAGCGGGCGCCGGCGATCCGGCCGCCGGGCGACGCGGCGCGCCACGCGCTGGCCGAGGCCGACGCCGTGCTGGTGTCGGACTACGGCCGCGGGATCACCGCGGACGCGGCGGTGCGGGCGTCGCTGGCAGGCGCGGGGCCGCTGGTGTGGGACCCCCACCCGCGCGGTGCGCCGCCGGTGCCGGGCGCCGCGCTGCTCACGCCGAACCTGGCGGAGGCGGTGCGCATGACGGGGCTGGACGACCCGGCGGGCGCCGCCCGCCGCCTGGTGGCCGGCCACGGCGCGCGGGCGGTGGCGGTCACCGTCGGCGCGGTCGGGGTCGTGCTGGTGGAGGACGGGGCCGCGCCGGAGCACGTGCCGGTCACGCCCGCCGCGGGCGACCCGTGCGGGGCGGGCGACCGCTTCGCCTCGGCCGCGGCGGGGGCGATCGCGGCCGGCGACGCCCCCGCGGAGGCCGTGCGCCGGGCCGCGGACGCCGCGTCGCGCTTCGTGGCGGCGGGCGGCGCGGGGCGGCGCCCCGCCGGGGTCCGGACCGTCGCCACCGGCGGCTGCTTCGACCTGCTCCACGCGGGCCACGTCGCCACGCTCCACGCCGCCCGGGCGCTGGGCGACCGGCTGGTGGTGCTGCTCAACTCGGACGCGTCGGTGCGCCGGCTGAAGGGGCCGGGCCGCCCGGTGATGCACCAGGACGAGCGGGCCGCGATGCTGCGGGCGCTGCGCTGCGTGGACGAGGTGGTGGTGTTCGACGAGGACACGCCGGAGGCCGCCCTTGCGCGCCTGGCCCCGGACGTGTGGGTGAAGGGCGCGGACTACGCCGCCGACGACCTGCCCGAGGCCGCGGTGGTCCGCGCGCTGGGCGGCGAGGTGGCCACCGTTCCCCACGTCGCGGGGCGCTCGACGACCCGCCTGATCCAGGAGGTGGCTGCGCGTGCCGGACGATGAGCTGGGAGTGGTGCTGGTGACCGGCGGGTCGTCGGGGCTCGGGGCGGCGGTGGCGGACGCCGTCGACGCCGCCGGCGGGCACCCGGTGGTGCTCGACCTGCGCGACGCCGGACGGTGGGAGACGCAGGAGGTCGACCTGTCCGACACGGCCGCGGCGGCGGCGGCGGTGGAGGCCGTGGTCGCCCGGCACGGGCGGCTCGACGGCGTGGTCACGGCCGCGGGGACCGACGCCTGCGGCGACCTGCTGGACGTGACGCGCGAGGCGTGGGACCGCGTGGTGATGGTCAACCTGCTCGGCACCGCCGCCGTCGTGCGCGCCGCGCTTCCCGCGCTCACCGACGCGGGCGGCCGCGTGGTGACGGTCGCCTCGACCCTCGGGTTCCGGGCGCTGCCCGCCGCGACCGCCTACTGCGCCAGCAAGTTCGGCGTCGTCGGGTTCACCCGCGCGCTCGCCGCCGAGACGCAGGGGCGGGTGGGGGTGACGATGCTCGTGCCCGGGCGGGATGCAGACGGCGTTCTTCGACGGCCGGGACGAGCAGTTCAAGCCCGGCCCGGACGCCCGGCTCAACCGGCCCGAGGACGTGGCGGCCGCGGTGGTGTTCGCGCTGCGCCAGCCCGCGGGCTGCGAGGTGCGCGAGATGGTGGTGACCCCGTCCGAGGAGCCGTCCTGGCCGTGAGCGCCGCCCGCCCGCGGCTGCTGGTGCTCCGCGCCCTCGGGCTGGGCGACCTGCTGACCGCGGTGCCGGCGCTGCGTGCGCTGCGCGAGGCGCACCCCGGCCACGAGGTGGCGCTGGCGTGCCCGGAGGCGCTCGCCCCGCTCGTCGCGATGACCGGCGCGGTCGATCGCCTGGTGCCGGCGGCGCCGCTCGCGCCGCTGCCGGCGGGCGAGGCGGGCGCCGGCCTGGCGGTGAACCTGCACGGCCGCGGGCCCCAGAGCCACCGGGTGATGATCGCGGCGCGCCCCCGGCGGCTGCTGGCGTTCGCCAGCGCCGAGGCGGGGGTCGCCGGCCCGGCGTGGCGAGACGACGAGCACGAGGTGGCGCGCTGGTGCCGGCTGCTCCGGGAGGCCGGGATCCCCGCCGACCCGGGGCGCCTGGACCTGCCGCGCGGCCCGCGCCGGCCGCGGCGGCGCAGCGGCGTGACGGTGGTCCACCCGGGCGCGGCGAGCGGGTCGCGCCGCTGGCCGCCGGCGCGCTTCGCCGCCGTGGCGCGCGCCGAGCGGCGCGCCGGCCGCCGCGTGGTGGTCACCGGGGGGCCCGCCGAGCGGCGCCTGGCGCTGCGCGTGGCGGCCGAGGCCGGCGTCCCCGCCCCGGACGTGCTGGCGGGGCGCACCGGCCTGCGCGAGCTGGCGGGGGTGGTGGCGGAGGCCGACCGCGTGGTGTGCGGCGACACGGGCGTCGGGCACCTGGCGACCGCGCTCGGCACGCCGTCGGTGGTGCTGTTCGGTCCGGTCCCGCCGGCGCGGTGGGGGCCGCCGCCGGACCGCCCGGCGCACCGGGCGCTCTGGACGGGCGGCACCGGCGATCCGCACGCCGACCGAACCGACCCGGGCCTGCTGCGGATCGGCGTCGACCGCGTGCTCGACGCCCTGGAGGGGCTACCGCAGTAGCTCGGTGCCCTTCGGCGAGTGCAGCGGCGGGGTGGCGGCGCCGGCCTTGTCGGCGATGCCCTCCAGGATCTCGCGCAGGGCCTCGACGCTGGAGCGCGCGGGGGTCCAGCCGAGGGCCGCCGACGCCCGGGCGCACGACATCACGGGAACGGCGAGCGCCATGTCGATCCAGCCGGGCGGGGTGGGCTGCAGGCGCAACCGCCACGTCAGGTCCACCGCGGCGCGGGCGGCCGCCGCCGGCACCGGCACCCGGCGGGCGCCGAGCGCCTCGGCCAGGACGGCGGGGTCGAGTACCGGGTCGGCGGCGACGTTGAAGGCGCCGCGGACGTCGGCCTGGATCGCCCGGCGGTACGCGTCGGCGACGTCGTCGGAGTGGACGGCCTGGAACCGCAGGCGCGCGATGTCGGGGACCACGGGTATCCGGTCCGGGCGCGCCAGCGCCCGGGGGAACAGCCCGCCCAGGAACAGGCGGGCGACGCCGGACGCCGCGCGGCGGGAGAAGATCAGCCCCGGTCGCAGGCGCACGACGCGCAGCCAGGGGTTGGCCGCCTCGACGTCGTCGAGGATGCCCTCCACCGCGGCCTTGTCCACCGCGTAGAAGGAGCTCGGCGTGCCGCCGGTGGGCCACGTCTCGTCGACGGGGGCGTCCTTCGGGCCCTCGGAGTACGCCCCGACCGACGACGCGTACACCAGGGCCGGCACGCCGGCGCGGACGGCGGCGTCGAACACCCGCGCGCTGCCGTCGACGTTCGTCCGCCGCAGCGCCGCGCGGTCGCGCGACGGCTGGATGGCCCACGCCAGGTGCACGACGGCGTCGGCGCCGTCGAACGCGGGGATCAGGTCGGCCTCGGCCACGTCGGCCGCGACCCAGTGGACCCGCTCGGGCCGCATCGCCGGCGCCCGGCGCGCGATGCCGGTGATGCGCTCCACGGCGGGGTCGTCGAGCAGCGCCTGCAGGAGCGCGGTCCCCACGTTGCCGGTTGCCCCGGTCACGACGACGTGCATGCCGGCGGGGTTCCCGCACGCCGGGGGCCGGTAACCCCCATCGGCTCCGGGGTACCGCCGGGGGCGACCCGAACGAGCCGGAGGTGGAGCATGAAGGCGGTGACCTGGCAGGGCAGGCGCGACGTGCGCGTGGAGGACGTCCCGGACCCCCGGATCGAGGACCCCACCGACATCGTCGTCCGCATCACCACCACGGGCCTCTGCGGGTCGGACCTCCACCTGTACGAGGTGCTCGGCCCGTTCCTGGATCCCGGGCGACGTCCTGGGTCACGAGCCGATGGGCGTGGTGGAGGAGGTGGGCCCCGAGGTCACGGCCGTCCGCGCGGGCGACCGCGTGGTGATCCCCTTCAACATCGCGTGCGGGACCTGCTGGATGTGCGGCCAGGGCCTCCAGTCGCAGTGCGAGACGACCCAGGTGCACGAGCACGGCACCGGCGCGTCGCTGTTCGGCTACACCAAGCTGTACGGGCAGGTGCCGGGCGGGCAGGCCGAGTACCTGCGGGTGCCGTTCGGGAACACGATGCCGATCGTGGTGCCGGAGGGGCCGCCGGACGAGCGCTTCGTGCTGCTCTCCGACGTCCTGCCGACGGCGTGGCAGGGCGTGCGGTACGCCGACGTGCCGCCGGGCGGCTCCCTGGTGGTGCTCGGCCTCGGCCCGATCGGCGACATGGCCACCCGGATCGCGCTGAACGACGGCGTCGAGACGGTGATCGGGATCGACCTGGTGCCCGAGCGGCTCGAGCGGGCCCGGGCGAACGGCGTGACGGTGCTGGACCTGGAGGAGCACGCCGACGACATGGGCGACGTCGTCCGCGGCCTCACGGGCGGCCGCGGCCCGGACGCCGTGATCGACGCCGTGGGGATGGAGGCGCACGGCTCGCCCGTCGGCTCGCTGGCGCACCGGATGGCGGCGCTGCTGCCGGACGCCGTCGCGCGGAAGGTGATCGAGACGGCCGGCGTCGACCGGCTCAACGCGCTCTACCTGGCGATCGACCTGGTGCGCCGCGGCGGCACGATCTCGCTGCTCGGGGTGTACGGCGGCGCCGCCGACCCGATGCCGATGCTCCAGCTGTTCGACAAGCAGGTGCAGCTGCGGATGGGCCAGGCGAACGTGAAGCGCTGGGTGGACGACATCATGCCGCTCCTGCTCGACGGCGACCCCCTCGGCACCGACGGCTTCGCCACCCACCGGGTCCCGCTGGCGGAGGCCCCACAGGCGTACGAGGTCTTCCAGAAGAAGCAGGACGGCGCCGTGAAGGTGCTCTTCACGCCGTAGTCCCCGGCGGTACCGTCGCCGGGGTAATGGGCCTCCTCGACGATGCACTCGCGCGCTTCGGGCACCACCACTTCCGCCCGGGGCAGCGCGAGGCGGTCGAGGCGGTGCTCGACGGGCGCGACGTGCTGCTGGTGCTGCCGACCGGGTCCGGCAAGAGCCTGGTCTTCCAGCTCGCGGCGGAGCTCACGGGCGGCCCCGTGGTGGTGGTGTCGCCGCTCCTGTCGCTCATGCGCGACCAGGTGCACGCGCTGCGCGAGCTCGGCATCCCCGGCCGCGCGGATCGACGGCAGCGGCGGGGCGGCCGGGCGGCGGCGGGAGATCGCGCGGGTGACCGGCGGGGAGGCGCGGATCGCGTACGTCACCCCCGAACAGCTCGAGGACGCGGAGCTGGTGCGGACGCTGCGCGGCCTGTCGCCGACGCTGCTCGCGGTGGACGAGGCGCACGCCCTGCCGCACTGGGGCCGCAGCTTCCGGCCGGCCTTCCTGGCGCTGGCGGACGCCGCCGAGGACCTGGGGCGGCCGCCGGTCGCGGCGCTCACCGCCACGGCCGACCCGCGCACGCGGGTGGAGATCGGCGAGCTGCTGGGCCTGCGGGACCCGGTCGTGGTGGTCCGCGGGCTCGACCGCCCCGAGCTGCACCTGGAGGTGGTGCGGGTGGAACGGGCCCAGGACGAGCTGCGCGAGCTGGGGCGCCTGCTGCTGCCGGGGGTCAACGGCGCGCCGCCGCCCCTGGACGGCAAGGGCATCGTCTACACGCGCACCACGCGGGCGGCGCGCGACACGGCGCGGTGGCTCGCCGAGCGCGGCGTCGCGGCCGACCACTACCACGGCCGGCGCGCCGCCAAGGACCGCAAGCGGGTGCAGGACGGGTTCTCGTCCGGCGCCATCCGGGTGGTCGCGGCGACGAACGCGTTCGGCCTGGGGATCGACGAGCCGGACGTGCGGTTCGTGCTCCACCGCCACGTCCCCGGCGACCTGGAGACGTACTGGCAGGAGGCGGGGCGGGCGGGCCGGGACGGCGCGCCGGCGCGGTGCACGCTGATCTACCGGCCGGCGGCGCTCGCCAAGGCGAGGTTCCTGGAAGGCACCGGGACGGTCGGCCGCCAGGACCTGCGGGCGGTGGCCGCGGCGCTGCGGACGGGCGGCCCGGGGACGGTCCCGGAGCTGGCGGGGCGCAGCGATCTCCCCGCCGGGCGGGTGGCGCGCGCCGTGCGGCTGCTGGAGACCCAGGGCGCGGTGCGCCGGCGGCGCGGCCGGGTCACCGCCGGCCGGGGGCTCGACCCGGACGCGGTGTCCCTGGCGGGCGAGGAGCGCCGGGCCGCGTACGACGAGACCCGCCAGGCCGAGATGCGCGGCTACGCCGAGACGGACGGGTGCCGGCGGGCGTTCGTGCTCACCCACTTCGGGGATCCGCCGGGCGACGGGCCGTGCGGCAACTGCGACAACGACGCGCGCGGCCCGGCGACGGGCGCCGGCGAGGACGACGGCACGGTCGCCGGCCTGGCGCCCGGCGCGCGCGTCACGCACCGGGCGTTCGGCCCTGGGGTCGTGACGCGCGTGCAGGACGGGATCGTGACCGTCCTGTTCGACGATGCCGGCTACCGCACGCTCGACGGCCGGCTGGCCGGCGGCGTCCTCTCGCGCGACTCCGACCCCTGACGGGTCCGCGTTTGTGGGCGTGGGCCGCGGGAACGGTTGGCCGCGATGGCCCGCACCGACGTCCACGAGCTCGCCCTGCCGGGCGCTGCCGCGCTCCGGGTGCGTGGGGGCGGCGCGCCCGACGCGCCGTCGCTGCTGCTGCTGGGCGGCAGCACGTACCGGGACGCGACCGGCGTGTGGAGCGCCACGGCCGAGTGGCTGGCGGGCCGGATCCACCGTGAGCGCCCCGGCTGGGCGGTCGCCGAGGTGCGCTACCGCTACGGCTCGTGGCGCCGGCTTGCGGCGGCGGCCGAGGACGCCCACGCGGCGATCCTCGCGCTCCACGACATGGGCCGCCCGCCCGTCGCCCTCGCCGGCTTCTCCCTGGGCGGCCGGGTGGCGGTGGCCCTGGCGGGCGCCGAGTCGGTGCGCACCGTGGTCGGCCTCGCCGCCTGGCTTCCCGACGCCGTGGACCTGCGGCCGGTGATCGGCCGGAGCCTCCACCTGGCGCACGGCACCCTGGACCGGGCACTGCCGGCGATACCGGGGGTGTCCCCGCGGATCAGCGAGGCCGCCGCCGCCCGGGCCGAGGCCCTCGGCATCGCCACCAGGCTGACGATGATCGCCGGCGGCGTGCACGGCGTGGCCACCCGGTCCCCGTGGGGCGGCCTGGTCCCGCTGCCCCGCGCGCCCCGCTGGGCGCAGGTGGTGATGGACGCCGTCGCCCCCGGCGCGGCGGTCTACCCGGTGGCGTCGTGGGGGGCGCCGACGGGCTTGCTCTCGGGCGAGCCCCGCTGACGGAGGTACACCGCGAAGATCGCCATCGTCCCGACCGCGAGGAACTCGGACTGCCAGTTCTGGAGAGTGCGGTCCCAGAAGTCCGGCTCGGTCAGGTAGCCGGCCCAGGACACCGGCGCCTCGTGGTGGGCCACCTGCTCCTCGTTGAAGTCGCGCCAGCCCGTCACCGACTGGGCGCCCCAGCTCGCCAGGAAGATCAGCCCGAAGACCAGCACGAGCGAGTTGGAGTAGACGGCCGTCCGCAGACCGCCCACGCGGGCCCACCGTGGCGAGTCGGCGGTCGCGTGGGGGCCGAGGTGCTCGTCCTGATCGCTGCCGGCGCCCTCCTCCCCCGGCGTCTTCGACTCGGACGAGCCGCGCTGGATGAGCCAGATGGTCGCGGCGATGTAGAGCGTGAACTGGAGGAACTCCGACTGCCAGTTCTCCGTGGTCTCGGCCGCGAAGCGCGAGGACGTCAGGAACCGGGTGAGCGAGATCCCCGGCTCGCCGTGCTCGTGCTGATCCTGGTTGTAGAGGTGCCAGCCCGCGACCGCCTGGCCGGCGAGGGCCACGAGGAAGATCGCGAGGAAGGCCAGCGACAGCGAGTTGCCGCGCACGAACCCGCGGAGGCGGCTCACCGGTTGGTCACCCCGATCGCCACGAAATAGGCAAGCCCGACGACGATGATCAGGGCGTACGTCGCGAACATCGCCCTCACCGGCCACCTCCCCAATCGCCGACCGCGCCCCCGCCATACCCCGGTCGCCGTCTTCCCATGCCGTGCGTCACCCGCCGCCCCGCCGGGTATCGGACGGGCCCATCGACAACGACAGCGGGGGTTCACATGGCGGAGCTGACCAAGCTGGAGGACAAGCTGGGCGAGGTCCTCGGGCTCGCGAAGGCGGGGCGGGACGCGACGAAGTCGGTCGCCGGGATGCTCGACGACGAGGGGCTCGTCGCGACGCTCCGGACGATGAGCGAGGAGGCGGCCGAGACGGCGCGCCGGTGCGAGGAGGTCGCCGCGGCGCGGAGCGGCCGCAAGACCGCGATCATCGAGAAGGCCCGCGAGACCACCGGCGAGGCCAAGGAGATGATGCAGACCTACCTCGGCCCGGACGCCGAGGGGCTCGACGGCCTGGAGTTCCTCTCCATGGCCGAGGCGGGCGAGGTCTGCCACGTCGAGATCCTCGGCGCCATGGCGCGGAACGCCGGCGACCGGGACGTGATCGAGCTGGTCGAGTGGGCACTCCCCATCCAGGAGCGCCACCTGGCGACCGTCCGCGAGGGCGGCGTGAGCCTCGCGTCCGAGGAGGACCCGCAGGAGCCGGCCTGAGGAGCCCCGGCGCGCCGGGCGGCGCGCGGCTCAGGCGGTCCCGGTCGGCCCCCGCAGGACGGAGTCGCCCGAGTGCGCCGGGTCGCCGTCGTCCGGCTCGCGGGAGACGTCGATGAAGCGGAAGTCGGTCACCGGCACCGGGAGGGGTACGTCGACCTCCGCGGTGCCGGAGGCCGGGACGCGGAAGGAGCCGAGCGACACCATCCGGTCCGTGTCGTCGAGCAGCCACAGCTCGTAGTAGGCGCCGTCCGACGGCGCCAGGCCGCTCACGTCGACGCGCAGGCTGCCGTCCGTCGCGGCCCACCACCCGCGCCTCGCCGCGCGCCGACGGGCCGGCCTCGCCGAGCCGCGTCAGCGCAAGGGCCGGGCCCTCCGGCGGCCCGTCGTCCCCGCCGTCCCGCGCCACCAGCACCCCGATGGCGACGCCGATGGCCAGCACCGCGACGGCTGCCGCGGCCAGCGCCGGTCGCGGTGCGCGCAAGGGGGGCCGGCGCGGCCGCGCCAGCCCCGGCAGCGGCGGCAGGGGCGGCACGGCGGACGGCGCGTCGGACGGCCAGCCGCCGGCCGGGACCGCATCGAGGCCCTCGACCACCGCCCGCATCCGCTCCACCGACTCCGCGAAGGCCCGGTCGCGGACCATGCGCTGCTCCACCTCGGCGCGCTCCGTCTCCGGGAGCTCGCCCAGCAGGTAGTCGGCGATGCGCGCCTCGTCGCCCCTCATCCCTCGGCCTCCATCAGCTCGCGCAGACGCCGCAGCCCGCGCACCATGTACGTCTTCACCGTGCCCAGGGGTATCCCCGTCCGCTCGGCGATCTCGGTCTGGCTGAGGCCGTCGTGGAACCGCATCCGCAGGATCCTCGCCTGCTCCTCCGGCAGGCGCGCCAGGTGGACGGCCATCGCCCACCGCTCGATGAGCAGATCTGGGGACGCCGCGGGGTCCTCCGGGTCGCCGGCGCGGGCCGACTGCGGGTCGATCGGCTCCGGGATCCGCCGACGCAGATGGTCGATCGCGCGGCTCCGGGCGATCAGCATGACCCACGTCCCCAGCGACGACCGGTCCGGGTCGTACCCGGGGCCGCGCCGCCACACCTCCAGGAACACCTCCTGGTGGACGTCCTCCGCGGCGGCCGCGTCGGCGAGGGCGTTGCGCAGGTAACCGAGCACCATTCCGCCGTACGTCCGGTGCACCTCGGCCAGCGCATCCGGGTCGCCCTTGCGCAGTCGGGACGCCATGCGGCGCTCGGCGCGGTCGCCGCGGCCGCCGATCACGGGCGCGACGCCCTGGAAGGCGCGGGATCCGAGCACGGTCTCCACGTCCCAAGGTACGGATGACGGGGCGTGCGCGGATGACTCAACCGATCGGACCGCCGGACTCGGATGCAGGGAGGAACATTCCACCTCCGAGGGGGGACCGTGTCACGCACACCCATGAAGCGCCACCTCGTCCGGACCATCGTCGGCCTCGCCGCGACCGCCGCCGTCGCGGCGCCGGCGGCCGCCGCGCCGGTCGGCATCGGCGGCGGCGTCACCAACCTGCACCTCGACCGCGGCACCGCCGCCGCGCTCGGCGATCTGGGCCTGTCGGTGACCCCCGTCGGCCCCGCCAAGGCGTCGGGCACCCGGGTGAGCTTCCCGGTGACGGGCGGCGCGATCGACCCGGCCACGGCGGCCGGCCGCATCGTGCACTCCGGCGGGCTGGCCTTCACCGCGGGCGGCACCACCGTCCGCGCCACGAACTTCGTCGTCCGCACGGACCGCAAGGAGCCGGTGCTGACCGCCGCCGTCGGCTCGGCCCGGGTGCCGCTGCTGGCGCTGGACCTCGGCGACGCCAAGGTGCTGCGGCGCGGCCCCGGCGGCGTCGGCACGTGGGTGGTCCGCGTGGAGACCTCCCTCACCGCGACCGCGGCCGGCGCGCTGAACGGGGCGTTCGGCAGCCACCTGGCGGCGGGCACGCCCATCGGCCGCGTGGACCTGCGGATCGCGCCGTCGCAGGTGGAGCTGTCGGGCGGGGCGACGACCCTGTCGCTCGACCCGGGGACGGCCACGGCGCTGACCGGCCTCGGCGTGACGCCGTCGGTCATCGCCCCCGGCACCTCGGGCGCGGCCGGGCTGTCGTTCCCGGTGACCGGTGGGAGGCTCGCCGCCGGCACGTTCGCCGGGTCGGTCGAGCACTCCGGCGGCATCGCGCTGACGGCGGGCGCCACCCGCGTCGAGCTCACCCGCTTCCGCATCGAGATCGACGGGACCCCGCAGCTGACCGCCCTCGTCGGCGGCACCGCCACCCGCGTGCCGCTCACCGTCAACCTCTCCGCCGCCAAGGTCGGGCTGTCGGACCGCACCGCCGTCGTGCGCGGCGCGAAGGTCCTGTTCTCCGCCGAGTCCGCGTCCGCGCTGAACGCCGCGTTCCGCACGTCGGCGCTCACGGCCGGCCTTCCGCTCGGCACGGCCGACGTGCGCGCCACGGTCCGGTAGGCGCTCTCCGGGCTGTGAGGGGGTGCCTCCACCCCTCACAGCCCGGAACCGGCGTGGCCAGGTTCGACGGTGCGCGGAACCGGGAACCACCCATGTACATCGCACTACGATGTACAACGGAGGCAGCGACGATGACGCACAAGACGATCGAGCCGACGACGGCCCTGGTCGGGTACCAGGTCCGCGAGGCGGACGGGCGCACGGTGGTCGGGGAGGTGGACGGCGTCGGGCCGTCCGGCTTCCGCATCCACAAGATCCCGCACCACCGTGGCCGGGCGGGCTACCTGCCCGCGGAGGCGATCGCGACGGTCAACCGGGCCACGAACACCATCCGGCTGGTCAACGAGATCCGGGTCGCCGGGATCCTCGACGCGCCGGAGCCGCCGGACGGGAGCCGGGAGGGCTGGCACCTGAGCGGCGACTGGTGGGCCGACCTCCTCGGCCACTACGGGCTCTTCGACGCGGAGGGGCGCGGCAGCGAGCCCTTCCTGCACCCCGATCAGAAGTAGGCTCCGCCCCGTGGAGGCGGGGCTCGACGACTACCGTGCCGCGGCGGCCCTCCGCGCCGCGGTGCGGGCCTTCCTCCATCGCGGCGAGCAGGCGGCCCGTCGTGCGGGGCTGACGCCCCAGCGCCAGCTGCTGCTCCTGATGATCAAGGGGGCGCCGGACGGGTCGGAGACGGCGACCGTGACCGAGCTCGCCGGACGGCTGCGGCTGGCGCAGCACACCGTCACCGAGCTCGCGGACCGCGCCGAGGCGGCGGGGCTCCTCGTGCGCGAGGGCTCGGACGAGGACGGACGGGTGGTCCGTCTGCGGCTCACGGGGGAGGGGGAGCGGCGGCTCGCCGCGACGGTCGCGGAGCTGCGCGAGGACCGCCGCCGGCTCGTCGAGATGCTCGCGGAGCAGCGCCCCTGACGGCGACGTCCGGCGCGGCGCGGCCGCCGATGGTGCTGCTGCACGGCATCGCCGACTCGGCGCGCACCTGGGACCTGGTGCTCCCGGCGCTGGCGCGGGAGCACGAGGTGCTCGCGCCGACGCTCCCCGGCCACCTCGGCGGCCCGCCGCTTCCGCCCGGCGGGGACGCCGGCGCGATGGCGGACTGGGTCGAGGCGGCGATGGACGACGCCGGCATGTCCGCCGCCCACCTGGTGGGCAACTCGATGGGCGGATACCTGGCGCTGCTGCTCGCGCAGCGGGGGAGGGCCGCGTCGGTGGTGGCGCTCGCCCCCGCGGGCGGGTGGCCGGCGGGCGAACCCGTCGCGGAGGAGGCCCTGCGCCTGACCGAGCGGATCCGCTCCGGCGCCCGCGCCGCCGCGCCGCACGCCGACGCGATCGCGGCCACCCCCGAGGGACGTCGGCGGGCGACGTCGATGATCGTCTCCGACGGTGCCGGCCTGCCCGCCGACCTGGTGGCCCACATGATCCGCGCGAGCGCCGGGGCGGACGGGTTCGAGGCGCTCACCGCCGCCGCCCGCCGCGACGGGTGGCCGCTCGACGGCGCACGGATCCGCGACCCCGTCCGCTTGGTGTGGGGCACCGCCGACCGGCTGCTGCCCTGGCCGGGCGCGGCCGAGGGGCTGCGCCGGGCGCTGCCGCACGCCGAGTGGATCGCGCTGGACGGCGTCGGCCATCACCCCCACCTGGAGGTGCCGCTCGAGACGGCCGAGCTGATCCTGGGGCTCAGCCTCCGCGGGCCGACCGGATCGCGCTGATCAGCTCCGACTTGCCCACCTTCGAGCGGCCCCTGATGCCGGGCCCCCCCGGGTCAGGAGCCGGGGCCGTCCGGCGCGAACCCCGCGCGGAGCGCGCGCATGACCACCTGGGCGTAGAGCCGCGCCCCCCTCGGCGTCGCGTGGACGCCGTCGGCCAGCAGGCCGTCCCGGTCGGCGGTGGCGCGGTGCCAGTCGGCGATCACCACGTTCCGCGTGTGCCGGGCGGCGTAGGCGACGGCGTCGTTGACCGACTTCTCCCACGGCTTGTCCACCCGGACCGTCACCAGCACCACCACGGGGACGGCGCGCGCCCGGCGCAGCACGGCCGCGAGGCCGTCGGCCGGGACGTAGCCGTTCGTGCCGACGTGGAGCACCAGCGCCTTCGGCTTCACGCGCTTCAGGCCGGCGGCGACGGCGCGCGCGTCGTCGCCGAACTGGCGGCCGACCGAGGCGTCGACCGCCAGCCGCCCGCCCAGGGCGCGCCGCAGCGTGGCGCCCGTTCCAACCAGCACGGAGTCGCCCACCGCCAGCACCGGCCCGGGGATGCGCACCTTCCCCGCGGCGGGCGGCCCGGCGTCCAGGCCGCCGGTCGCGGGCACGTAGAGGACGCCGCTGCGCGGGACCCCCGGGATGGCCGGCTCGTGGGCGGGCAGCAGCGCGACCGGCAGCGCGATCGCCAGCGCCGCCGCGCCCGCTCCCGCCACGGCCACCCGTCCGCGCGTCGACCGCCATGCGCTGCGCAGCCACAGCAGCGTGCCGCGCAGCCCCGCGCGCCGGAACGGCACCTCGACGTACCGGTACGACAGCGCGGCGATCCCGACGGTCAGGCCCACCTGGACCGCGGTGAGCCCGATGCCCGAGAACGGCACGTCCTGGTCGGCCCGCATCAGCATCAGCACCGGCCAGTGCCACAGGTAGATGCCGTAGGAGCGGAGCCCGATCCACACGAGCGGCGTCCACGCGAACGCCCGGCCCAGCAGCGAGCCGGGGTGCGCCACCACGGCCAGCAGCACCGCGGTGACCACGGACACGAGCAGGAAGCCGCCCTCGTACAGGCGCGCGTCGAACTCGCCCATCGTGGCCATCAGCGCCGCCAGGCCGGCGAGCGCGGCGACGCCGACGACGTCCAGCACCGGCGGGGTCGAACTCGCGGGTGGCACGGCCCAGCCGGCTCGCCGGCCACAGGAACGCCAGCGCCACGCCCACGAGCAGGCCGCCGCCGCGGGTGTCGGTGCCGTAGTAGATGCGCGACGGGTCGACCAGCGGGTCGAAGAGCGCCCACGCCAGGGCGGTCAACGCGGCCAGCAGCGCGAGCACGCCCAGCAGCAGCCGCCGCTTGCCCAGCGCCGCCAGCCCGAGCGCCAGGACCGGCGGCCACAGCACGTAGAACTGCTCCTCCACCGCCAGCGACCACAGGTGGCGGAACACCGGCGGCCTGCCGAACTCCGCGAAGTACGACTGGTCGGCGAACACCTGGTACCAGTTGACGACGTAGAGCAGGCTGCTCGCCACGGCGCCGCGCAGGCGTCCCACCTCGTCGGGGTGCAGCACGAGCATCGCCGCCAGGACCACGGCGATCATCACGATCACCGCCGGCAGCAGCCGCCGGGCACGGCGCATCCAGAAGCGCACCAGGTCGATCGACCCGGACGCCCGGTGCTCGGCCAGCAGCAGCGACGTGATCAGGTAGCCGCTGATCACGAAGAAGACGTCGACCCCGAGGAAGCCCCCCGGCAGCCACCCCGCCCCCGCGTGGTAGGCCACGACCGCCGCCACGGCGAGGGCCCTCAGGCCATCGACCCCCGGCATGTAGGGCAGGCGGGGCGCCCCGACGCCCTCGCGGAGGGCGGGTGGGTGGGTGGTCGGCTGGACTCGGGGCAGGGTGGCGCGCATCGGATCGGCGTGGGCCATCATCCTTCGACATCGGCGCCGGGGAACCTCGGATCCCGGGTCCGTGTGCCCACGGAGGTCGCCGCCGGCCGCGACGGCCTAGGATGGGCGTGTGGCGACGGCCGCCGACACCCTGCCCCCGGTACCGCCCGACGAGCCCGACCGGGACCTCGACCCGCGCGAGACCGATGAGTGGCTCGAGGCGCTCGAGGACGTGATGCGCCGGGCCGGGCCGGAGCGCGCCGCCCAGCTGCTCGGCAAGGTGATCGTGGAGGCGCGCCTCGCGGGCGCGCCGGTGCCCGTCAGCGACAGCACCCCGTACGTCAACACGATCCACTCCGAGGACGAGGAGCCGATCCCCGGCGACCCCGAGGCGGAGCGCCGCCTGCGCTCGGCCATCCGCTGGAACGCGGTGGCCATGGTGCTCCAGGCCAACAAGGAGTCGAGCGAGCTCGGCGGCCACATCGCCAGCTTCCAGTCGGCGGCGACGCTGTACGAGGTCGGCTTCAACCACTTCTGGCACGCCCCCACCGAGCACCACGGCGGCGACCTCGTCTACATCCAGGGGCACTCCTCGCCGGGCATCTACGCCCGCGCGTTCCTGGAGGGCCGCCTCAGCGAGGAGCAGCTCATCAACTTCCGCGAGGAGGTCGGCGGGAACGGCCTCTCCTCGTACCCGCACCCGTGGCTGATGCCCGACTTCTGGCAGTTCCCCACGGTGTCGATGGGCCTCGGGCCGATCATGGCGATCTACCAGGCCCGCTTCCTCAAGTACCTCCAGGGCCGCGGCATCCAGGACACCGCGGGCCGCAAGGTGTGGGCGTTCATGGGCGACGGCGAGATGGACGAGCCGGAGTCGATGGGCGCGATCTCGCTCGCCGGCCGCGAGCACCTGGACAACCTGATCTTCGTCGTCAACTGCAACCTGCAGCGCCTCGACGGCCCGGTGCGCGGGAACGGGAAGATCATCCAGGAGCTCGAGACCAACTTCCGCGGCGCCGGCTGGAACGTGATCAAGGTGATCTGGGGCGAGAACTGGGACCCGCTCCTGGCCGCCGACCACGACGGCCTGCTGAAGCGGCGGATGACCGAGGCCGTGGACGGCGAGTACCAGACGTTCAAGTCACGGGACGCGTCCTACGTGCGGGACCACTTCTTCGGCGCCTACCCGGAGCTGAAGGAGCGGGTGGCGCACCTGAACGACCCGGCGATCTGGGCGCTCAACCGCGGCGGCCACAGCCCGCGGAAGGTGTACGCCGCCTACCACGCGGCGGTGCGCCACGAGGGCGAGCCCACCGTGATCCTCGCGAAGACGGTCAAGGGCTACGGCATGGGCCGGGCGGGCGAGTCGCAGAACATCACCCACCAGGCGAAGAAGATGAACGAGGAGGCGCTGCTCATCTTCCGCGACCGCTTCAACGTGCCGCTGAGCGACGAGGACGCGAAGGCGGCGAAGTTCTACCGGCCGCGCGCCGACAGCCCCGAGATGCGCCTGCTGCGGGAGTCGCGCGAGCGCCTGGGCGGCAGCCTCCCCGCGCGCCGCTCCGAGGCGCCGTCGCTGGAGGTGCCGCCCCTCGCGGCCTTCGAGGCGCTGCTCAAGGACACCGGCGAGCGGCAGATCTCGACGACGATGGCCTGGGTGCGGGCCCTCGCCACCGTCATCCGCGACAAGCGGGTCGGCCCCCGCGTGGTGCCGATCGTGGCCGACGAGTCGCGGACGTTCGGCATGGAGGGCATGTTCCGCCAGCTCGGGATCTTCTCCCAGGTGGGCCAGCTCTACTCGCCGGAGGACTCCGAGCAGCTCATGTTCTACCGGGAGGACAAGAAGGGGCAGATCCTCCAGGAGGGCATCAGCGAGGCCGGCGGGCTCTCGTCGTGGATCGCCGCGGCCACCTCGTACGCCACCAACGGCGTCCCGATGATCCCGTACTTCATCTTCTACTCGATGTTCGGGTTCCAGCGGATCGGCGACCTGATCTGGGCCGCCGGCGACCAGCGCTCCCGCGGGTTCCTGATCGGCGGCACCTCCGGCCGCACCACCCTGAACGGCGAGGGCCTGCAGCACGAGGACGGCCACAGCCACGTGGTGGCGGCGACGGTGCCGAACTGCCGCGCCTACGACCCCACGTTCGCCCACGAGGTGGCCGTGATCATGCAGGACGGCCTGCGACGGATGGTCACCGACCAGGAGGACGTCTTCTACTACCTGACGGTGATGAACGAGAACTACTCCCACCCCGCGCTCCGGGAGGGCGCGGAGGAGGGCATCATCCGCGGCATGCACCTCGTCCGGGAGGGGACGGGCGACGGGCCGCGCGTGCAGCTGATGGGGTCCGGCGCGATCCTTCGCGAGGTGCTCGCCGCCGCCGACCTGCTGGAGGAGCACAACGACGTGACCGCCGACGTCTGGAGCGTCACCAGCTTCACCGAGCTGCGCCGCGACGGCATGGCCGCCGAGCGCTGGAGCCGCCTGCACCCGCACGAGGAGCGCCGCGTGCCGTTCGTCGAGCAGCAGCTCGCGGGGCACGACGGCCCCGCCGTCGCCGCCACCGACTACATCCGGGCGTTCCCCGACGGCATCCGCCCGTTCGTGCCCCGGCCGTACACCGTGCTCGGCACGGACGGCTTCGGCCGCTCGGACTACCGCGTCCAGCTGCGCCGCTTCTTCGAGGTCGACCGCCACAACGTCGCCGTCGCCGCGCTGGCCGCGCTGGCGAACGACGGCACGCTGGGCGCCGCGACGGTGCAGAAGGCGATCGAGCGCTACGACATCGACCCGGAGGCGGCGCCTCCGTGGACCCGTTGAGCGAGGTCCGCGTCCCCGACCTGGGGGACTTCGCCGACGTCCCGGTCATCGAGGTGCTGGTGAGCGCCGGCGACGCGGTGGAGCCGGAGCAGCCGCTGATCGTGCTCGAGTCGGACAAGGCCAGCATGGAGGTCCCCTCGCCCTCCGAGGGGACGGTGGACGAGGTGAAGGTGAAGGTCGGCGACACGGTGTCGCAGGGCGACGTGATCCTCACCCTCTCCGAGAACGGCGCGGGGCCGGCGGCCGAGGAGGAGCAGGAGGACGGGGAGGCGCCCGCCGAGGCGGCGGACGACTCCGGCGGGGAGCCCGACGCGGGCGAGCCGTCCCCCGAGGCCGCCGGGGATGAGGCCGAGGAGGAGGGCGTCGCGGACGAGGCGCCGCAGCCGAAGACCGAGGCGGAGCCGGCCGAGGACGAGCCGGCGCGCGACGGCGACGGCGTCTACGCCGGGCCCGCCGCCCGGCGGCTGGCGCGCGAGCGGGGGATCGACCTGACCTCGGTGAAGGGCACCGGCCGCGACGGCCGCGTCACCACGCAGGACATCGAGTCCGCCGCCGGCGGCGACGGTGGGCCGGTCACCAAGGCCCCCTCGACGGCGCCTCCGCCGGCGGGCGCCCCGGCCGTCGAGGGCCTGCCGGCGTGGCCGCAGGTGGACTTCGCCGCGTTCGGCCCCGTCGAGACGGTGGGGCTGTCGCGGATCAAGCGCATCGCCGGGCCGGCGCTGCACCGCAACTGGGTGGCGATCCCGCACGTCACGCAGCACGACGACGCCGACATCACCGCGCTCGAGGAGTTCCGGAAGGCCACCAACGCGGAGCACGCGGACGAGGGCGTGAAGCTCACGATGGTGTCGCTGCTGCTGAAGGCGTCGGCGGTCACGCTGCGGGCGTTCCCCGAGTTCAACAGCTCGCTGCAGGGCGACGAGCTGGTGCTGAAGCGCTACTTCCACATCGGGTTCGCGGTGGACACCCCCGACGGGCTGCTGGTGCCGGTGATCCGCGACGTCGATCGCAAGGGCCTGCTCGACATCGCGCGCGAGCTGACGCAGCTCTCCCAGCAGGCCCGCGACGGGTCGCTCACCCGCGAGTCGATGCAGGGCGGCACGTTCACCATCTCCAGCCTCGGGGGGATCGGCGGCACGTACTTCACGCCGATCATCAACGCGCCGGAGGTGGCGATCCTGGGCGTCTCGCGGTCGGAGACCAGGCCGGTGTGGGACGGCCGGGCGTTCGCGCCGCGGCTGATGCTCCCGCTGTCGCTGTCCTACGACCACCGCGTGGTCAACGGCGCCGCCGCCGCGCGGTTCACCACCCACCTGTCGCACGTCCTGGCCGACCCGCTGCGCATGCTGCTGTGAGCGACGGCGGGCAGGTCGACGTCGTCGTGCTGGGCGGCGGCCCCGGCGGCTACACGGCCGCGTTCCGCGCCGCCGACCTCGGCCTCTCGACGGTCCTGGTGGAGCGCTACGACGTGCTCGGCGGCGTGTGCCTCAACGTCGGATGCATCCCGTCCAAGGCGCTCCTCCACGCGGCGGCGGTGATCACCGGCGCCGCGGAGGCGGCGGAGCGCGGCATCGGCTTCGGCGCCCCCGACATCGACCTCGACCGGCTCCGGACCTCCACCGGCGACGTCGTCGCCACGCTCACCAAGGGGCTCGACGGCCTGGCGAAGCGGCGCAAGGTGCGGGTGGTCCACGGGACGGCGGCCTTCACGTCGCCGCACGAGCTGGCGGTGGAGACGGCCGGCGGCACCGAGACGGTCGGTTTCGCCCACGCGATCATCGCCGCCGGCTCCCAGGCCGCGACGATCCCGGGACTGCCCGACGACCCGCGGATCATGGACTCGACCGACGCCCTGCGGCTCGACGAGGTGCCCGAGCGCCTCCTGGTGATCGGCGGGGGGATCATCGGCCTGGAGATGGCGACGGTCTACGACGCGCTCGGGTCCCGGATCACGGTGGTCGAGATGCTCGACCGGCTCATCCCCGGCTGCGACCCCGACCTGATCGCGCCGCTCCAGAAGCGCATCCAGGGCCGCTACGAGGCGATCCACCTGAGCACGAAGGTCGCGGAGGTGAAGGCGCGCAAGGACGGCCTGCACGTCACGCTCGAGGGCGACGGCGCGCCGTCCGGCCGGATCGTCAACCGCGTGCTCGTCGCGGTGGGCCGGCGCGCGAACGGCGACCGCATCGGCGCCGACGCCGCGGGGGTGGAGGTGGACGAGCGCGGCGTGATCCGCGTCGACGAGCGGATGCGGACGAACGTGGAGCACATCCACGCGATCGGCGACGTCACCGGCGACCCGATGCTGGCGCACAAGGCCACCCACCAGGGCGTGCTGGCGGCCGAGGTGATCGCCGGGCAGGACGTCGTGTGGGACCGGCGGGCGATCCCGTCGGTGGCCTACACCGACCCCGAGGTGGCGTGGATGGGCCTCACCGAGACGGAGGCGAAGGAGCGGGGCGTCGAGGTCGAGGTGGCCACGATCCCGTGGGGCGCGTCCGGCCGGGCGCTCGGCATCGGCCGGCCGGAGGGGCGCACGAAGCTCATCACCGAGCCGGAGACGGGGCGGATCCTGGGCGCCGGCATCGTGGGCGTGAACGCCGGCGAGCTCATCTCGGAGGCCGTGCACGCGCTGGAGATGGGCGCCGTGGCCGAGGACGTGGCGCTGACGGTCCACCCGCACCCGACGCTGTCCGAGACGTTCGCCTTCTCGGCCGAGTGGGCGGCCGGCACCATCACCGACCTGTACCGCCGCCGCTAGCCCGGACCGGGGTCCCCCTCGGCTCCCGCCAGGGCCTCCACGTGGGCGCGGAAGACGCGCCAGCGCCGCTCGTTGTCGTGGACCAGCATCGCCGACTGTGCGGTGAGGTCGGCGGCGCGATCCAGGAGTTCGGCCGCGGAGTGCAGCAGCGCCGGTGTGACGCGCGAGCCGGCCAGGTCGGCGCGGACGCCCCCCGGCGTCAGGTCGGTGCGGGCGAGCAGGTCGACGGCGCGCCGGGCCAGGCGGCCCGCGAGCACGCTGAGGCCCGCGGCCTGCCAGTCGTTGGCGATGATGCGGTGGCGCTCGCCCAGCACGTCGGCCAAGCGAGGGTCGCGGATCGCGCCCGCCGCCGTCCACGACGCCTCCATCGCCGACGCGAGCCACGCGCCCGTTCCCTCCTGGTCGTCGGCGATCGCGATGACGTCGCGCCGCAACCGGGCCAGCTCGGGCGGCTCGCCCTCACCCTCCATGTACAGGACGCCGTCCGACGGGATCACGGCTGCGTCGTTCAGGTCCTCGCAGCCGGCGAAGGGGACCCGCACACGGTCGGGGGCCGGCGCGGGCGCCGCGGCCCAGCGGTCGGCGAGGGTCGTGAGCGTCCGCGCCGCCCGCCCCAGCGCGAGGGCCCCCTCGAGCGGCGCGAGCGCGTAGTGCCGCTCGTGCTCGCGGTGGAAACGCGACAGGTTGAGCATGGCGGCCCGGGCCGCTCGTGCGGTGGCGCCGTCGCTGGTGGTGACGTCCGGCTCGGACACGATCCCTCCGGTGGTCGGCTCGTGTCACGACCGTCCCCGAGGAGGCGTCGCGCGGCATCGGGCGTCGCCCGCGCGCCGGCGTGGGGAACTACGGAACGCGTCCGATCGCTCCTCGATCGGAGGCGGTCACCGGCGCCCCGACCGGCGAGGGTTCGGGCGGGCGGTCACGGGTACCCGGTCGGTATGGCACCCGAACCCGAGCGGCGCATGCGCGTCGACCCCCGGTCCGGGGACCCGTCGGTCCCCGTGGACGACCCCACCGGCGGGCGAACCCTGTCCCGCCGCCTGGCGGTGGCGCTCCCCGTCTGCGTCATCGCCGGTCTGGCGCTGGGCATCCCGCTCGCGATCGTCGCCGGCGACTGGCGGGTGGTGATCCCCTGCGTTCTCGTCCCGGCGGCGATCGTGGGGACGTTCCTCGCGATCCTCGAGGACGGCCGGGTCCAGCGGCAGGTTGACGAGGCGACCCGCCGCCGGACGTAGCCTCACTTCACCGCGATGACGTCCACCGGGCGGATGTCGGGCGGGGCCGCCAGCAGGTCGTCGGACACCCCGGCCTACCGGCGCCGCTTGGGCGGCAGCGTGCGGACGAAGGCGAGCGCCTCGTCCACCCAGGCCTGCAGGGCGTCGTCGTCCGCGACCCCCTCCGGGGCGACCAGGACGATGGAGCGCATCGGGGTGCCGGTCATGTCCATCCGGCGCACGTGCGGGCGCTCGAGGGCGGCGGTGGCGCCCTCCTTGCCCAGGCGCACCATCAGCTGGTCGCGGGCGATGCCGACCGCCATGTGGTCGCCGGCCATGAAGGCCAGGCCGCCGAACATCTTGCGCTCGATCAGGTCGGGCACGTCCGCCATGGCGAGGCGGACGCGCTCGGCGAGGTCCTCGTCGTAGGCCATCCCCCGTAGTCTCGCCCACCGGGGACGGTTACGGTCCACCGGTGAGGTCCGTCTGGCGCCGGCACCGCGGGTGGCTCATCGGCCAGGCGGTCCTGTGGATCGCCGTGGTCGCGGTGCTCCGCGCCGCCGTGGTGCCCGCCGAGCGCTGCCCGCCCGCCACGCCGGCCACGGTGACCGCCGGCATCGACGCCGGCGCGGGCTGGCTCGTGCGCGGCCAGGGCCCGGACGGGCGCTACCTGTACGGCTTCCAGCGCGACACCGGCCGCGAGGCGACCGGCTACAACACCACCCGCCACGCCGGCGTGATGGACGCGCTCTACCGGACGGGCCACACCGCGAGCGCCGACGCCGGCCTGGCCTGGGCGCGCCGCAACCTGGTGCGCCGGGACGGGTGGGCGGCGCTCGCGCCGCCCGGGGAGCAGGCGAACGTGGGGGCCAACGCCCTGCTGGTGGTGGCGCTGCTGCACCGCCGCCAGGCGACGGGCGACACGCGCTGGGACGGCCTGGCCCACCGGCTGTCGCGGTTCATCGCGATGCAGACCGAGGAGGACGGCGCCGTCCTCCAGTACTGGGACGCCGCGACCGGCCGCAGCGTCCCCGGGAGCCACGGCAAGTACTCGACCGGGGAGGCCTTCTTCGCCCTCGCGTTCATGGCGCGCACGTTCCCGGGGGAGGGCTGGGAGGAGCCCGCCCACCGGGTCGTCGACTACATCGCCACCCGGCGGGACCGTGCGGAGGGGAACGCGTACCGGCCGTCCGAGCACTGGGCGGCGTACGGCCTCGAGGCGCTCCAGGCCGCCGACGGCCTGACCCCCGTCGAGGTGGACTACGCCCGCTGGCTCGCCGGTTACTTCGGGTGGCTGGTGCGCTACGAGTCCCAGCACGCGGGCCGCAGCCTCGCGTTCTCGGGCTCGGGTGCGTCGCTCGGGACCGTCGGCGAGGGCACGGCGGCGCTGCGGCGCCTGGCGGTCGCCGACCCGGCGCTGGCCGGCCTGCGCGGCCCGCTGGCCGAGCGCAGCGTGTGCCTGGGCGGCATCCTCCTGGACCGGCAGTCGGCCGGGGCGGCCGATCCGCGGGAGCGCGGCGCCTGGTTCGACGGGGGCTACACCCAGATGGACGACCAGCAGCACGCGATCGCCGCGCTCATCGGCACCCGGGAGGCGCTGCGATGACGTTCGGGCTGATGCTCGCCGGCTTCCTCGGCGCCACCAACGCCGGGCGCGTCGCGCTGGGCCTCGGCGAGGGACGGGCGCCGCGCCGCGCCCTGGCGACCGCCGTCGCCGTGGGCGCCGCCCTGGTCCTGGTGCTGGTGCTCCTGGCCGACCCGCTGCTCGACGCCCTCGACATCAGCCCCGAGTCGTTCCGCATCGCCGCCGGGATCGTCCTGGTGGCCATGGGCGCCGCGACCCTCGTGCGCCCCCGCCCCGGCGGCCCGGCGGGGGCGCTGCTCGTGACCCCGGAGCTGGCGTGCATGGCGATCGCCGCCTCCGCCGACGAGGGGGTCGGCCCCGCGCTCGGCGCCGCCGCGATCGCCCTCGCCGTCGTCGCGGGGCTGGCGCTGCTGCCGCGCCTCGCGCCCGCCGGCCGGGCGGCGCCGTTCCTGGCGGCGCTCGGGGTGGTGGTCGGGGTCGCCCTGGTGGTCTCGGGCGTCCGCGACGTCTAGCCCTGGCCGCGCTCCTGCAGGAACGGGCCGTCCTGACCGAACCCCTGCACGCGGTCGATCTCGATCACCACCGCCACGCCGTTGCGGTCGGGGTCCTGGTCGCGCTCCCCCTGCGGCGCCGCGGCGTAGACCTCATCGTCCAGCGACGGGTCGGCATGGGCGCGGCCTCGAAGGGCCAGGTAGGCGGGGCCGGGGCCGCCGGGCCCGTAGTAGACGAGGCCCACCTGCGGCCGCTCGGCGATCGCTGCCGCCAGGCCCGCGTCGCGCTTGCGCGCCCAGATCGCGAGGCGGTCGGGGCCGATCACCTGCGTCGTGCCCCGGAACGAGACCGACGGGTAACCGTCGTCGTCGATGTAGGCCACGGCCACCTGGTGGCCGCGCTCCGCGGCGGTGGCGATGGCCTCCGGGATGCCGGAGTCGGTGAGAGCGACGGGCTCGGCCATGGGGTCCTCCAGGGCTGGGACGGTCACGAACCGTTTGACCCTACAAAGGTTGAGGACACACAGGCCCGGACCCGTTCATCGACGGACCGATGAGTTCCGGCGGCCGGGCGCGTTGTATCGGGCGACAGGTCGTTCTGACGGAGGAGGCGGTCGTGGAGTACAAGCTCGAGCTGGTGGTGGTGCCGGTGTCCGACGTGGACCGGGCGAAGGCGTTCTACGAGCGGGCGGGGTTCATCCTGGAGAGCGAGCACGGCAGCGACACGGGCTTCCGGGTGGTGCAGCTGTCGCCCCCGGGCTCGGCGTGCGCCATCGCGATCGGCAGCGGCATGCCGCAGGCGGAGCCGGGGACCACGAAGGGGCTCCACCTGGTGGTGGACGACATCCACGCGGCCCACGCCGACCTGACCGCGAAGGGCATCCCGGTGGGCGAGCCGTTCCACTTCGGTGAGCAGGGCATGGCGCCCGGCCCCGACCCGGAGCGGCGCAGCTACAACTCGTTCATGCAGTTCGACGACCCGGACGGCAACGTCTGGCTGGTGCAGGAAGTCCACCGGGCGGGGTCGTGACCGGCGCCGTCCGCGAGGACTTCGAGGCCGTCACGTCGCGCCACCGGCGCGAGCTCCACGTCCACTGCTACCGGATGCTCGCCTCGTTCGAGGAGGCGGAGGACGCGGTGCAGGAGACGTTCCTGCGGGCGTGGCGCGGGCGGGACGGCCTCCGGGCCGGCCCGTCCGCCCGGGCCTGGCTGTACCGGATCGCGACCAACGTGTGCATCGACGCGCGCCGGCGCCGGGCCCGGCCGCTCGGGACCGGCCCGGCGGAGATCCCCTGGCTCCAGCCCTATCCGGACGCGATGCTCGACCAGGTCGCGGCCGCCGGCGACGGCCCCGACGACGTCGCGGTGGAGCGCGAGACGATCGAGCTGGTGTTCCTCGCCGCCCTCCAGCTGCTGCCGGCGCGGCAGCGGGCGGCGCTGATCGCGCGGGACGTCCTGGGCTGGAGCGCGGAGGAGACCGCCGGCCTGCTGGAGACGAGCGTCCCCGCGGCGAACAGCGCCTTGCAGCGGGCGCGGGCGACGATGGGGGAGCACCTGCCGGAACGGCGCTCGCGCTGGTCGGCGGGCGCGCCGACGGCGGAGGAGCGCGAGCTGCTGCTGCGCTTCATCGACGCGCACGAGCGCTGTGACGCGGCCGCCGCGGTGGCGATCGCGGCGGAGGACATCCGCGTGACGATGCCGCCCGCCCCGATGGTCTTCGAGGGGCTGGTGGGGCTCGCCCCGCTCCTGGCGCGCGCGCTGGGACCGGACCGCGACGGCGACTGGCGGCTCCTGGCGACGTCCGCCAACCGCCTCCCCGCGGCGGCGAGCTACCTGCGCCGGCCGGGCGACACCCGCTTCCGGGCGTTCAAGCTCGACGTCATCCGCGTGGCGGACGGGCGGATCGCCGAGATCACCACGTTCGGCCCGTCGCTGCTGCCGTCGTTCGGCCTGCCGGACGTGCTGCCCGACGGCTAGACGCCGGCGCTGGTCGTCGCGACGGTGGCCCCGGCGGTCGAGCCGGCGTCCTCGGCCAGCGCCCGCACCACGTACGCGGCGAACAGCAGCAGGGCGGGGTCGATCGCCGGGTCGTCCAGCCGGATGCGCACAGGCCGGCTGCCCCACCCCTTGCCCTCGAGCAGGGCGAGCTCGCGGTCGCCCTCCACCAGCGCGTAGCGCTCCCGCCAGGCGCTGGACGGCTTGAGGGCCAGCTCGCGCCCGTCCCACCAGAGCGGCCCGCCGCGTCTCCAGCCCTCCGGGCCGAAGCGCCCCACCGGGGCGCCCGTGTGGTCTTCGGCCTCGGTCGTGCGGCGCAGGATGCCCCGTCGCCGCACCTCGAGCAGCGCGTCGCCCGCCTCGATGGTCGCGCCGCCGCTGAGCCACCCGCCGAGCCGCACGGATCCGACCCCCTCGAGGTCGTACCGCCTCCGGTCGTCGCGCGACCGCGTGAGCTCCAGTTCCCGCATGTGCCCATCTTGCCCGACCGGAACGGCCGCGGCGATTGACATATTCCGATATCAGCATGTATGATGGCGCCATGGCACGGGCGGCGACGACGACCGACACGTTCAACGCGATCGCGGAGCCCCGGCGGCGGGAGATCCTGGACCTGCTGACGGACGGGGAGCGCGCCGTGAACGACCTGGTCGCGGCGACGGGGCTCACGCAGCCCCAGGTCTCGAAGCACCTGCGGGTGCTCCGGGAGGTCGGCGCCGTGTCCGTGCGGGAGCGGGGACGCCAGCGGCTGTACCGGCTCGACCCCCTGGCGCTGAAGCCCGTGCACGACTGGGTGCGGGACTACGCGCACATGTGGGAGCGGCGGTTCGCGGAGCTGGACGCCGTCCTCGAGGAGCTCACGACGGAGGATGGAGACGATGGCGATGACGGATAGCCGCCGCGCGACGGTGGAGCTGCGGGGGGACCGCGAGATCCTGATCACCCGGGAGTTCGAGGCGCCGGCGGCGCTGGTGTTCCGGGCGTGGACCGACCCCGGGCTGGTGCCCCGCTGGTGGACGGCGAGGCGCGGGACGATGGACGTCTGCGAGATCGACCTGCGGGTCGGCGGGCGGTGGCGCTACGTGATGACCGCCGACGGCGGCTTCGAGGTCGGGTTCCACGGCGAGTACCGCGAGATCGTCCCCGGCGAGCGACTCGTCCACACCGAGGTGTACGAGGGGATGCCCGACGCCGCGGCGCTCGACACGATCACGTTCGACGAGCGCGACGGGCGCACGCTCGTGACGATGCTGGTGCTGCACGAGCTGCCGGAGCACCGCGACGCGCACATCGCGTCCGGGATGGAGGAGGGCCTGCAGGACGCGCTCGAGCTCCTGGAGGAGACGGCGCGGAGCCTGGCCTAGGCGCGGTACGGGCGGCGGCCGGCCGGGATGGCCGGCCGCGCCGCTCGACAACCTCTTGTCTGCGGCGCCCCGGTTGTTCGAACATCGGGCGCCGACGGCCTCCGACGCGTCAGGGAGGGCGCGATTGCGCCCGAGCGACCCGAGCACATCCCGCATGCCCCCGTTCGGCGGAGCGTCGGCGTGGCTCAACTCCGACCCGCTGACCCCCGCCGAGTTGAGGGGCCGCGTCGTCCTCGTCAACTTCTGGACGTGGACGTGCATCAACTGGCTGCGCCAGGAGCCGTACGTCCGCGCCTGGTCCGACGCCTATCAGGATGACGGGCTGGTGGTGGTGGGCGTCCACACCCCCGAGTTCCCCTTCGAGCACGAGGTGGACGGGGTGGCACGGGCGGTGGAGGAGCGGGGGATCGGCTATCCCGTCGCCATCGACAACCGCTACGAGGTGTGGCGGGCGTTCGCGAACCACTACTGGCCGGCGCTGTACTTCGTGGACCGGGGCGGGGTGATCCGGGACCACCACTTCGGTGAGGGCCGGTACGAGCAGTCGGAGCGGGTCATCCAGGAGCTGCTGGGTGTACAGCGCCCGCCGGTGGTGGTGGAGGGGAAGGGCGTGGAGGCCCCGGCGGACTGGGACGACCTGCGCTCACCGGAGACCTATCTCGGCGGCCTGCGCGGAGAGCGCCGTGTCGACGCACCGCCCGGGCGGCTGGGGCTCAACGAGTGGACGCTCACCGGTGCGTGGGCCGCCCGGGCCGAGCACGTCGCACTGGAGGCGGCGGGCGGTGGCATCGCCTGCCGGTTCCACGCACGCGACGCGCACCTGGTGATGTCCGGGGACGGGCTGACGCCGATCCCGTTCCGGGTGCTCCTGGACGAGGAGCCCCCGGGGCCGTCCCACGGCGTGGACGTCGACGCGGATGGGAACGGCGTGATCCGGGGCGGGCGCCTGTACGGGCTGGTGCGCCAGCAGGGCGCGGTCGGGCCGAGGACGCTGACGGTGACCTTCCAGGAACGGGGCGCCGAGGCCTACGCGTTCACGTTCGGGTGATTCCGTCGGGGTCGATCCGCAGGTCGGAGCGCGGGGTCCGGGGGATCCCCTACCGGCGCTCCAGCAGCCGCATCAGCTTCCACCCGCCCGGCAGGAGGCAGGCGGCGAGGATCAGCTTCACCACGTCGCCGGGCACGAAGGGCTGGATGCCCACGTCGTACGCCGTCCGCCACCCCAGGTCCTGCGACGCGCCCGGCGGCGTCCAGTTGGCGAGCCACGCCGCGCCGAGCGCGTAGATGGTGGCGTTGGCGATCACCATCACGCCGATCATCCTGGTCACGTCCTGGGTGGCGCCCCGGTCGGCGAACCAGCCGACGATGCACGCCGCCACCAGGTAGCCCACCAGGTACCCGCCGGTGGAGCCGGTGAAGTAGTCCCACCCGCCGCTCCAGTCGGCGAACAGGCCCAGGCCGACGACGCCGAGTGCCAGGTAGGTGGCCAGCGTCAGGAACGCCCGTCGCAGGCCGTAGAGCCCACCGATGAGGAGGGCGCCGAACGTGCCGCCGGTGAGCGGCACCGGGTGCCAGGGGATGCTGATCTGGGAGGCGATGGTCATCAGGACCACGCCGGCCGCCACGAGGGCGAGGTCGAGCCCGATCGCCGCGGTGCGGTCGGAGGGGCGGGGGATGATGCTGTCGAGGAGGGTGCCCTCGGCAGCGTGGCGCGTGGTCGAGATCGGAGGCTCCCTGGGTCGCGGGGTTGACCGGTCGCGGCACGCTGCAGGCCGTCCACGACGGGCGGTCCGGGCCGGTAAGGGATCGCGCCGGCGGGACACACACCCTGCATGGGATGCGGCGAGACTGCGGGGGTCGTAGGGTCGGGGCCGGTGGCATCGCCGGCGTCAGCGACGCGGCTCGACCGGGAGTCACGCGAGTGGGTCCGGGCCCTCCGCGCGCCCGGCGCCGACGGCCGGGCGGCCATGGCGCGCCTGCACGAGCACCTGCTCCGCGGCGCCCGCTTCGAGGTGGCGCGACGCCGGCCGGGACTGCCCCACCTGCGCGGCGACGAGCTGGCCGACATCGCGATGGAGGCGGCAGACGACGCCCTCATGAGCATCCTCCGGCGCCTCGACGACTACCGCGGCGAGAGCCGCTTCACCACCTGGACGTGGAAATTCGCCCTGCTGGAGGCCGCCACGCGACTGCGCCGCCGGGCGTGGCAGGGACGGGAGCTCCCGCTGCCGCCGGAGGACTGGGCGCGGGTCGCGGTGCCGCGCGCCCGGCCCCCACGCGGACGCCGAGACCGGCGAGCTGCTGGCGGCGATCGGCGACGCGATCAGGGATGACCTGACGGCCCACCAGCGGGAGGTGCTCTTGGCGCTGGCGGTCGACGGGGTGCCGATCGACGTGCTCGCGGAGCGCCGCGGCACCACCCGCGGCGCCCTCTACAAGACGCTGCACGACGCGCGGCGCCGGCTGCGGGCGGGGCTCGCGGCGCGAGACCTCGTGCCGCCCGGGGGGCCGTCGTGACCCCGCGCCGCGACCCGGCCGCCCTGCTGGCGGCGCTCCTCGGTCCCGGCGGCCCCGAGCTCGGCTGCGACGCGTGCTTCGACGAGCTCGACCGCTACGTCGACGCGCAGCTGGCCGGCGGGGACGCCGACGCGCTGGTCCCCGGCATGCGCGCCCACCTGGCCGGGTGCCCCGCCTGCCCGAGGAGCACGCCGCCCTCCACGCCCTGGCGGGGGGCGGGGACCCCCGGTGAACGGCCGGGTGGAGCGCGCCGTGGCCGACCTGCTGGCCGCCCTGGGCGTTCACCCGGAGGGCGAGGGCGTGCGCGAGACGCCGCGGCGCGTCGCGGCCGCGTACGCCGAGCTGCTAGCCTTGGGACGCTCACCGGTGCTGATCGCGTCCTCGACGGCGTGCGGATCGAGGTCGAGCTCGGAGCGAGCGCAAGCAGCGTCGCGGGTCGGCTCGGCGAGGTCGACCAGACGACGACCCGTCGCGGTCGATGTCCGAGACGTCGTCGAGGGGAAGTCCTCCTCGACGACCTTGCCGTCCCCCAGCGACGCACATGATGCCGTACCACTCGCCCCTCATGCCCTTGCTGGTCCACGACCCCCGTCCGACACCCCGAACGTGCCGATCACGGGATCAGGGGGTCGCCTCGCGTCGTCGGTTAAGCGCCGCCGCGCAGGCGCACGCCTCGGCGGGCGGCGGCCACCGTCGGCCTGGTCGGCGCGACGCGGAACGGCACGCGGACAAGCGGCCGACCGCCCTCGACGCCGACTCCCGCGCCGGCCAGCCGCACGCCGGCCGACTCGGCGAGCACGGCGAGTTCGTCGCCACAGTTGTCGGCGAGCCGGCACCCAGAGGTCGAGGCCACCGCCCGGCACCGTGAACGCCGCCGGGCACATGCAGTCGCAGCACGTCAACGATGGCGTCGCGTCGGATTCACGCCTCGCGCGCCGCTCGGCCGCAGACCCTCGCCTGCGCAACAGGTCGACGACGACGGCTGCTCGAGCACCGCCGTGCCGAGGTCGAGGCTGTGCCTGGCCTCGATGACCCGTTCGACCGAGCCGAGCGGGGCGCGCACCCAGCCGACGCGCAGCCCGCCCCACCACGTCTTGCCCGCGCTGCCGAGGGTGTGCGCCTCTCGGGGCGTGGGCGGCGAAGGGCGCCACCCAGCGGGCCTGCGTCGCCCACGGACTCCTCGAGCCCCAGCTCCACGAAGGTTTCGTCGATCACCGGCACGGCACGGGCACCACGCAGCACGTCGCCGACGGCGCGGCGGGTGTCGGTCGACATGACGAGCCCGGTGGGGTTCTGGTGATCGGGGATGAGGTATGCCGCCCGCGCACCGCTCTGACGCAGGCCGAGCTCCATGCCGTCGACGTCCCACCCCCGCGCCGTCAGCTGGGTGGGAACGGCGCGGTAGGCCGAGCGCCGCACTCCCACAATGGCATTCGGATAGGTCGGGCTCTCGATGAGGACCCGGTCACCCACCTCGAGCTCGGCCCGCAGCGCCGCTGACGGCCGGCGTGGGCGCCGGAGGTCATGACGACCTGGTCGGGAGTCGTGGGCAGTCCGCGTCCCTCGAACCAGGCGGCGACGGCCGCCCGCGCCTCGGGCAGGCCGTGCGGGTGGTAGCCCGCAGTTGCCAGATGGCGAGGCAGCTCGGTGAGGGCACGCTCGTAGGCCGCGGTGACACCGGCCGCGGCCGGCAGGGCGGCATACGTGAGGTCGATGACGTCGGGTGGCACGTCGGTCGGGATGAGTCCCGCTTGCGAGAGGGCGAGCCCGGACGGACCCGCCGGGAGACAGACGACGCTGCCGGAGCCGCGGCGGGTGGCCACGAAGCCCTCGTCGCGCAGCGCGTCGAGCGCCGCGCCGACGGTCGTGCGCGACAGGCCGAGCTCCGTCGTCAGCGTGCGCTCGCTCGGCAGGCGGGTGCCGACGAGGAGGCGGCCGTCGGCGACGAGCCGGCGGATGCCGTCGGCCAGGCCGCGATAGGCGGGTCGGGGCAGGGGACCGGTCCCGAGCAACAGGGCCAGTGAGCGGGCAGACACGGTGCGCACCAGACCACTGTCGCACGATTGGCCCTTAAAACCCAGACCACTCTGAGCCAGACTGACCGTCATGAGACGTCACGTTCCCCTGCAGAACCTCACGCCGCGCCAGCAGCTGCGTGCCGGCCGGCTGCCCCGACGCGTCGGCCAGCTCTTCGTCGGTCTCACCCTCTATGGCGTCTCGATGGCGATGATGATCCGCTCGACGCTGGGCCTCGACCCGTGGGACGTCTTCCACGCCGGCATCGCGACGCACGTGCCGCTCAGTTTCGGCCAGGTGACGATCATCGTCGGTGCGCTCGTGCTGCTCCTCTGGGTGCCGCTGCGCCAGTGGCCGGGGCTCGGCACGATCGCCAACGTCGTCGTCATCGGCCTCGCCGCGGACGCCGGCCTCGCCCTCATCGCGCCGCCCGAGGGTCTGTGGTCGCGGGCCGTGCTGCTCGGCACGGGGATCGTGTTCAACGGCATCGCCGGCGGCCTCTACATCGGCAGCCAGCTCGGCCCGGGGCCGCGCGACGGGCTGATGACCGGCTTCGCCCGCCGCACCGGGCTGTCGATCCGACTCGTGCGCACGACGATCGAGGTCGTGGTGCTCGGCCTGGGCTGGCTGCTCGGCGGCCCCGTCGGGCTCGGCACCGTCCTGTATGCCGTGACGATCGGCCCGCTCGTGCAGTTCTTCCTGCCGCGGCTGACCGTCGACCTCGGGCCGGAGATCACCCCGCCGGTCAGCGGCCGCACGGATCTCGTCCTCGAGGAACGCGCCTGAGCTCGTCCACTCGACGGTCATCCCGCCGGTCGGGTTGGGCTGCTCGACGGCGAGGTGATGCCCGGGTTCACTCGCCGTCACCCGCATCGGCGAGGAGGGCGCGCGTCGACTCCGGTGCGCGCCGTCCGCCGCCGTCGGCCGCCGAGGGCGTCAACCGGAGCTGCCGAGGCGCCAGGAGTGCAGGATCCGGCAGTCGCCTCGCTCGTACCACGCGAGGTCGAGCCGCTCGGCCCGGCAGCGGGCCGGGACGCGCGGCGTGAGGAGGGCGCGTGTCGACTCCTGTGTCACCGAGTCCGAGACGGCGTCGAGCGTCAGGTGCGGCACGACGCTGCCGAACTCACCGGCATACGGCGGGCACTGGGGGAAGGCCTGCCACAGCCGCGCGGTCAGCGCCTCGAACGGGTCCGACGGCTCGGGGAGGAGGTGGATGATGCCATTGGGGAAGGTGTCGACCTCTGCGAGTGTGAAGTCGAAAGGCGCTGTGCCACAGGCGATCTCGGACACACGTGCCAGTGCTCCAGCGGTCAGCTCGTCGGGCGACAGGAAGGGGCCGAGGGCGGTCACGTGGGCGTGCACGAAGCGGGCGTCGGCCGAGACGTAGTCGCGGTCGTAGTGCTCGGTGCGGGCCCGGACGAAGGGCTCGAGCGCGGGCACCGGGACGAGGAGGACGGTGTGACCGCTCACGGCCGCAGGCCCCGCGATGGGGGCTCAGCGGCCGGCGCCGACGAGGCGCAGGGCGAGGGCGGCGTTGGTCGCACCGATCTGCGTCGGTGTGCGCTTGATGGTGGGGGAGTACCACCGGGCGACGTCGACCGCGATCGACAGGAGGGCGAGGGCGGTGTCGGCGCTGTCGTCGACCGCGAACGTGCCGTCGGCGACGCCCCGCTCGAGGACGTCGCGCACGAGGGAGTCCATCTCCTTCCGCAGCGCGAGGACCTCGGCATGGTGCTCGGAGGTCAGGTGGTGGTGCTCGTACTGCACGACGCGCGCGACCTGGTACTGCTCGACGTGCCATTCCGTGAAGCGCGCCATCAATGTCTCGAGCTGCTCCGTCGGCGTGGACCCCTCGGCGATCGCCCCCCGCAGCAGCCGCAGTGCCGACTCGTGCCCGCTTCGGCTGAGGTTGAAGAGCAGCTCCTCCTTCGACCCGAAGTGGACGTAGACACCAGCCGGGGAGAGGCCGGCCCCCGACGCGATGTCACGGGTCGTCGTCGCGTGGAAACCCTTCTCGGCGAAGGCGTGGGCGGCCGCCTGCATGAGCCGGTCGACCGTCGAGGCGTCGGGGTCGGACGTCGCGGTTGGAGTCGCGGTGGGACTCGTCGTGGGCTGCGGCACGTTGACAGCATGCCGCAGGGGAGAGAAACTAAGCAAGCGCTTAGTTACCTGCCGGTACGGCGCGTCGCACCCAGTGATCACGCCCGATGGAGGACGGATGCCCCGCAACATCTATGACGAGGACCACGAGGCGATGCGCGCGTCGGCGCGCGAGTTCGTCGCCCGCACGCTCACGCCGCGCGCCGAGGAGATGATCGCGAGCAAGTCGATCCCGCGTGACATCTGGCTCGAGGCCGGCAAGCAGGGCTTCTTCGGTCTCGACATCCCCGAGGAGTTCGGCGGGGCCGGCGTCGACGACTACCGCTTCAACGCCGTCGTCGCCGAGGAGATGTCGCGCTTCAACGCCGCGACGAGCTCGTGCTTCGGCATCCACTCCGACGTGTGCCCGCCCTACATCGTCGACCTCGGCACCGCGGAGCAGAAGCAGCGCTGGCTGCCCGGCATGGCCAGCGGCGAGCTCATCTGCGCCATCGCGATGACCGAGCCGTCCGGTGGGTCCGACCTCGCCGCCCTCAAGACGACCGCCGTCCGCGATGGTGACAGCTGGATCCTCAACGGGTCCAAGACCTTCATCACCAACGGCTACCAGGCCGACCTGGTCATCGTCGCCGCCCGCACCGACCCGAGCAAGGGGGCCAAGGGCATCACGCTGCTCATGGTCGAGCGCGGCATGGAGGGCTTCGTCAACGGCCGCAAGCTCGACAAGGTCGGCATGGACGAGTCCGACACCGCAGAGCTCTTCTTCGAGAACGTCCGGGTGCCCGACGAGAACCGCCTCGGTGACGAGGGCATGGGCTTCATCGCGATGATGCAGCGCCTGCCCAGGAGCGCGTCGGTGCCGCCGTCTCCAACGTCGCCCACGCGAAGGGGATCCTCGAGGAGACGATCCAGTACGCCAAGGACCGCAAGGCCTTCGGCCAGCCGATCGGCGCCTTCCAGCACAACAAGTTCCTCATGGCCGAGCTCGTCACGAAGATCGAGGTCGCCGAGGCCTTATGTCGACGACTGCGTCGCGGCACACGCCGAGGGCAAGCTCTCGGCCGTCGATGCCGCCAAGGCGAAGTGGTGGAGCTCGCAGGTGCAGAACGACGTGCTCGACGCCTGCGTGCAGCTGCACGGCGGCTACGGCTTCATGAACGAGTACCGCGTGGCGCGTGCCTGGCGTGACGCCCGGGTGACGAAGATCTGGGCCGGCTCCAACGAGATCATGAAGGAGCTCATCGGCCGGGACCTCGGCTTCTGATGGGGGCGCACGAGGGAGCGGTCGCGATCGTCACCGGCGCGAGCCGCGGTATCGGTCTGGGCATCGCGCAGCGGCTCGTCGCCGAGGGCGCCAAGGTCGTCATCACCGCTCGCAAGCCCGAGGCGCTCGCCGCCGCCGTGGAGGAGCTCGGTGGTCCGGCGAATGCCCTTGGTATTGCAGGAAATGCAGCCGACGAGGCACACCAGGACGAGGTGATCGCGGCAGCCCGCGAGACGTTCGGCGGGCTGCACCTGCTCGTCAACAACACCGGGATCAACCCCGTCTACGGTCCGATGGTCGACACCGACCTCGACGTCGCGCGCAAGGTGCTCGACGTCAACGTCGTGGCGGCCTTCTCCTGGATCAGGAAGGCGATCGCCGCCGGCTTCGGCGACGCGGAGCACCCCGCGGCGGTCGTCAACCTCGCCTCGGTGGCCGGCCAGGGCGCGTCCGGGGTCATCGGGTGGTACGGCGTCTCCAAGGCCGCGCTCATCCACCTGACGACCGAGCTCGGCTACGAGCTCGGTCCCGACGTGCGGGTCAACGCCGTCGCGCCGGCCGTCGTCAAGACGAAGTTCGCCGAGGCGCTCTACGAGGGGCGTGAGGAGAAGGTCGTGCGCGCGTATCCGATGAAGCGGCTCGGGCTGCCCGAGGACATCGCCGGGGCCGTCAGCTTCCTGCTGAGTGCCGACGCCTCGTGGATCACCGGTCAGACCCTGACGATCGACGGTGGCGTCACGCTGGGTGGCGCTCTCTAGTCAGTTCCGCTCTCCGACGGCGAACTCACCACTGTCGTGCCGTCCGGCCCCGTGCGCGAGCGCGGGGCCGGCACGCACGCCGGGCCGGGTTTGACAGCACTTAGGGAAACCTTACTAAGGGAGCCTCACCTAATGGTGCTGCCGTGCGCCGCAGGCGGTCCCCACCCCTGACAGAGAGAGCCTCACCCGTGTCCCGCTTCAGAACCGCCGCGCTCGCCGGCCGCCGCCTCGCTCGTCGTCCTCGCCGGTTGCTCGACCGGCCCGTCCGGTGGCGACGGTGCTGGCCGCCCCCGGGACCGCGGCCGCTATGCCACGGGCGCCGACCCCGCATACCCGATCACCCTCAAGGACGCCTTCGGCGAGGCGACGATCACAAAGCCCCCCACGCGCGTCGTCGGCCTCGGCTGGTCGGACGCCGACCACGTCGCGGCCCTCGGGGTCGCGCCGGTCGGAGCGCCCAAGGTCACCTGGGGTGGCAACGTCAACCTCTCGACCGACTGGTTCGACAAGCAGATCGCCACCTTCGGCGGCGCCCAGCCGACCCGCTTTCACGACGCGGACGGCAACCCGATCGAGGAGATCGCGGGACTCCAGCCCGACCTCATCCTCGCGACGAACTCGGGTATCACCAAGGAGGAGTACGAGAAACTCTCCAAGCTCGCCCCCGGTCGTCGCCTACCCCGAGGTCGCCTATGGCACGCCGTGGCAGGTGTCGCTCGGGACGATCGGCAAGGCGCTCGGTCGCAGCGCCCAGGCGAAGCAGGTGGAGGCCTCGACCCTCGAGGCACTGACCGCTGCGAAGGCGACCTACCCCAGCTCGCCGGCAAGACCTTCATCTACGGCTACATCGCTCCTACCGACCTCTCGCAGATCGGCTACTACACGCCTAGCGACCTGCGCCCGCAGATGCTGACCGAGCTCGGCCTCACGAATGCGCCCGTCGTCGAGGCCGGCGCCAAGGGCAGCAAGGAGTTCTACCTGACGGTGAGCTCCGAACGAGCCGCGTCGATGGAGTCCGACATCTTCCTCATCGTCGACCTCGTGGGCCGCGGACGCCACCCGCACCACTCGCTCGTGCGGCGCTGGTCCGACGCGGACGACGACGCGGTCGCCCGGGCGATGCGCGCGACCGACACCCTGGGGTTGGCGGAGCGGCACGTCGAGGAGCTCTCGGGCGGTCAGCGTCAGCGGGTCTGGATCGCGCTCACCCTCGCCCAGACACCGACGTCATCCTGCTCGACGAGCCGACGACCTACCTCGACGTCGCGCACCAGATCGACGTGCTCGACCTCCTCGTCGACCTCAACCGCCGGCACGGCAGGACCATCGTCATGGTCCTGCACGACCTCAACCTCGCCGCCCGCTACGCCGACCACGTCATCGCCCTGCGCGAGGGCGCGCTCGTCGCAGCCGGCCGACCTGCTGACGTCGTCACCGAGGCGTTCGTCCGGTCGGTCTTCGGGCTCGAGAGCACCGTCATCGCCGACCCCGTGGTCGGCAGCCCCCGCGTCGTTCCCGCCTCGCGCGACCACCTGATCGGAGCCTCCTCATGACCGCCACGACCGACCTGTCACCCGTGCTCCTGCTCACCGGCGTCGTGCGCGACGTGCAGGAGCTCAGCCCATCTTTCGTGCGAATCACTCTGGCGGCAACGGTTTCGATCAGATCGGTCCAGACGGCCACACCCTCGACCAGCGAATCAAGCTCCTCATTCCGACGACGGGCAACCCGGTCCCGTCGGCGATCGCCGACTCGGCCAACTGGTATGCCGCGTGGCTGGCCCTGCCGGAGACCGACCGCGGGCACCTGCGCACCTACACCGCGCGCCGCATCGTCGGTGAGGGGGACGAGCGCTGTCTCGTCGTGGACTTCGTGCTGCACGACACGGACCCCTCGGCGGGACACGAAGCCGCCGGACCGGCCGCGACCTGGGCTGCCGGCGCGCTCCCGGGTGACGAGGTCGGTGTCGTCGCTCCGCGGCGGGGCCACGAGGGACGCTACGGCGGGATCGAGTTCGCTCCTGGGGCCGCACGACGCCTTCTCCTCGTCGCCGACGAGACCGCGCTGCCGGCCCTGGCCTCGATCCTCGAGAGCCTGCCATCGGGCGCTTCCGGCACGGCCGTCATCGAGGTGCCGTCGGCGGCCGACTTCCTCGACGTCACTGCCCCCGCGGGCGTTCGCCTGCACTGGATCCCCCGTGCCGACCGTCCTCGGGGCATGGCCTCGCTCGCCACCCTGAGATCTGAGTGCGGCCTGCCCCGCCAGACGACGCCGGCGGTCGCCGCCGGAGGCGGCCCGACCGGCGAGACCGACGACGAGGTGGGGGAGACGCCGGTCTTCAGCTCGTCCGGCGAGCCGATCGAGCGCACCGGGCACCTGCGCGACCGCGTTGCGGCCCACGAGACCTATGCCTGGGTCGCCGGTGACTCCGACACGGTCAAGGCCTGCCGGAGGCTGCTCGTCGGAGAGCTCGGCCTGCCTCGCCCGCAGGTGGCCTTCATGGGGTACTGGAAGCAGGGACGAGCCGGCTGAGGCGCCTCCGCGCGCCACGCGGCATACCCCGTGGTTGTGCGCGGGGGCGTCGGGCAGGCAAGAATGGCCTGCGGCCACCGTCGTCCGCATCGTCGCCACGCCGTGGCGCCGCGGCCCCGACGGCCGCGACCGACGACGGAAGAAGGTCCATGGAGATCTGGCCCGGCAAGCCCTACCCCCTCGGAGCCACCTACGACGGATCGGGTGTGAACTTCGCCGTCTTCTCCGAGGTCGCCGAGCGCATCGAGCTCTGCCTCATCGACGACGACTTCGTCGAGACTCGCATCGACCTGCCCGAGATCGACGGTTTCGTGTGGCACGGCTACGTGCCGTACGTCCAGCCCGGCCAGCGCTACGGCTTCCGGGTGCACGGCCCGTACGACCCCGAGAAGGGGCACCGCTGCAACCCCAGCAAGCTGCTGCTCGACCCCTACGCCAAGGCGATCGAGGGGCAGGCCGAGAACGACCAGTCGCTCTACTCCTACACCTTCGGTGACCCCAAGGCCGCGACGACGAGGAAGATCAACCGCGACGACAGCCTGCGCCACACGATGCACGCGGTCGTCATCAACCCGTTCTTCGACTGGGGCGACGACCGCCCCGCCGCGGCCACGAGTACCACGAGAGCGTCATCTACGAGGCGCACGTCAAGGGCCTGACGATGCTGCACCCGGAGATCCCGCCGCGAGATCCGTGGCACCTATGCGGCCATCGCGCACCCGGCGATGATCAAGCACCTCAGCGACCTCGGCGTCACCGCCGATCGAGCTCATGCCCGTGCACCAGTTCGTGCAGGACGCGCCGCTCGTCGACCGCGGGCCTGTCGAACTACTGGGGCTACAACACGATCGGCTTCCTCGCGCCGCACAACGCCTACGCGGCCGGTGGCCAGCGCGGCCAGCAGGTGCTCGAGTTCAAGGCCATGGTCAAGGCGCTGCACGCCGCCGACATCGAGGTCATCCTCGACGTCGTCTACAACCACACGGCCGAGGGCAATCACATGGGCCCGACGCTCGCCTACCGCGGTCTCGACAACAACAGCTACTACCGGCTCGTCAGCGACGACCTCTCGCACTACTACGACACGACGGGCACCGGCAACAGCCTGCTCATGCGCAGCCCGCACGTCGCTGCAGCTCATCATGGACTCGCTGCGCTACTGGGTGACCGAGATGCACGTCGACGGCTTCCGCTTCGACCTCGCGGCCACGCTGGCCCGCCAGTTCCACGAGGTCGACAAGCTCTCGGCCTTCTTCGACCTCATCCAGCAGGACCCCGTCGTCAGCCAGGTGAAGCTCATCGCCGAGCCCTGGGACGTCGGCGAGGGCGGCTACCAGGTCGGCAACTTCCCGCCGCTGTGGACCGAGTGGAACGGCAAGTACCGCGACACCGTCCGCGACTTCTGGCGGGGCGAGGGTGGCGCGCTCGGTGAGTTCGCTTCTCGACTTCACGGGATCGAGCGACCTCTACGAGCACTCGGGCCGCAAGCCGATCGCGTCGATCAACTTCGTGACCGCACACGACGGCTTCACCCTGCGCGACCTCGTCTCCTACAACGAGAAGCACAACGAGGCCAACGGCGAGGGCAACAACGACGGCGAGCGGCACAACCGGTCCTGGAACTGCGGCGTCGAGGGCCCGACCGACGACCCGCAGGTCCGTGACGTGCCGCCAGCGTCAGCAGCGCAACTTCCTCGCCACCCTCATGCTGTCGCAGGGCGTGCCGATGCTGCTCCACGGCGACGAGCTGGGCCGCAGCCAGGGCGGCAACAACAACGGCTACTGCCAGGACAACGACATCTCGTGGATCCAGTGGGTCCTCGACGGCGACGACCGCAAGCTGCTCGCCTTCACGCAGTCCGTCGTCAAGCTCCGTCGTGAGCACCCGGTCTTCCGCCGCCGCCGGTTCTTCGCCGGCAGCGCGAGCCACGGCGGCGAGAGCGGCATCGGTGACATCGCGTGGTTCACGCCTGAGGCCGAGCACATGGACGAGGAGGCGTGGAGCGACGGCCTCGCGAAGTCACTCATGGTCTTCCTCAACGGCTCGGCCATCCCGGCCCCGGACCCGCGCGGCAACCCGGTGCTCGACGACTCCTTCATCGTCATGTTCAACGCCTACGACGAGGCACTGAGCTTCACGCTGCCCGACGAGGAGTACGGCACGGAGTGGGTGCCCGTCATCGACACGGCCGCCCACGAGCTCGGGAGCGACGCGCTCGACCCGTCGTGGCAGATCAAGGTGGAGCCGCGCAGCATCGTCGTGCTGCGCTGTCCCGCGCGTCTCCGTCGACCCCGAGCATCCCGGGCTCACCGAGGAGGCCACCGCGTGACTGGCGAGCGCGCCATCATCTCGACCCACCGGCTCCAGCTCGAGCCCGACTTCACCCTCGACGACGCGGTGGCCCAGGTGGCCCTACCTGTGCGACGCTCGGGGTTTCGCACGTCTACCTGTCACCGGTGCTCCAGGCGTCGTCGGGCTCGAAGCACGGGTACGACGTCATCGACCACACCCGGGTGGCCGAGGGCCTCGGCGGTGACGAGGCCTTGGTCCGGCTCGGCGAGGCCGCGCACGCGCGCCGGCCTCGGGCTCGTCGTCGACGTCGTGCCCAACCACATGACGACGCCGACGCCGCTGTGGCTCAACCGCCCGCTGTGGTCGGTGCTGCGCGAGGGGCGTGGCTCGGCGTACGCCTCGTGGTTCGACATCGACTGGGAGGCGCAGGGCGGGCGCATCCTCATGCCGGTGCTCGGCGCGCCGCTCGAGGAGGCGCTCGCCGCCGGCGAGATCACGGTCGGCGAGCACGACGGCGAGCCGGTCGTGCGCTACTACGACCACGTCTTCCCGCTCGCGCCGGGCACGCGACTCCGACGGCCCCGTCTCCGCTGATGCTGCTCGACGGGCAGCACTACCGGCTGGCCGTCCTGGACGATCGCCGACGACGAGCTGAACTACCGGCGGTTCTTCGACGTCACCTCGCTCATCGCGGTCGCGCGTCGAGGAGCCCGAGGTCTTCGACGCGACGCACCGGCTGCTCGTCGACGGCATCCGGTCGGCGCCATCGACGGACTGCGCATCGACCACCCTGACGGCCTGGCCGACCCTGAGGGCTACCTCGAGCGGCTCGCGGAGGCCGACGGGCGGCGCGTGGGTCGTCGTCGAGAAGATCCTCGAGGGGGTCGAGGCAGCTGCCGCCGACCTGGCGCACGGCCGGCACCACCGGCTACGACTCCCTGCTGCGCGTCGGCGGGCTGTTCGTCGACGACGACGGCGCGCGAGCCGCTCGAGGACCTGTCGGCCCGGCTCCTCGGCGAACGGCAGGACCTCGAGGCGATCGTCACCGAGTCGAAGCGCTGGGTCGTGCACGGTCATGCTCGCGGCCGAGGTCAGCCGTCTCATGCGCCTCGTGGCGCGGGCCAGTCCCGACCTCGACCAGGCCAGCGCCTGCGCAGGTGCTCGTGGCGATGCTCGTCGGCATGGACCGCTACCGCGTCTACATCAGCCCGGGTGACGGCGGCCGCGGCTGCCGACGCGGCTGAGCTCGAGGCGACGGTGGTACGGGGCAGGCGCGGACTCTCGAGAGCTGCCGCCCTCGGTCGGTGAGGGCGGTCGTCGACCTGGCCCTCGGCCAGGCGTCGCCCGTCGACGCGGCTGCGCAGGACGAGTTCGTCGTCCGCTTCCAGCAGACGTGCGGCCCGGCCATGGCCAAGGCGGTCGAGGACACCGCCTACTACCGCTACGTCCGCCTCGTCGGTCTCAACGAGGTCGGCGGCGATCCCACGCGGGTCGGGCGTGCCGGTCGACGCCTTCCACGCCTTCGCGCGAGGGCTCCTCGAGCGGTCACCCGCCACGATGACGACGCTGTCGACACACGACACGAAGCGCGCCGAGGACGTGCGCGCGCGCCTCGCCGTGCTCGCCGAGCGACCCGCCGACTGGGCCGAGTGGCTCGGCGAGGCACGCGGCCTCGCGGCCGGCATCCGGTCCGACGAGCTCGACGTGCTGACCGAGTACTTCCTGTGGCAGACCGTCGTCGGCGCGTGGCCGATCAGCGAGGAGCGCCTCCAGGGATACGCGCTCAAGGCGATTCGCGAGTCGAAGCTCTACCACGCGCTGGACCGACCCCAACGAGGCCTACGAGGCCGCCGTCGAGCAGTTCGTCTCCGGCATCGTCTCCACCCCGCAGATCATGACTCACGTGGAGGGGTGGGTGGAGTCAACCTCCCGGAGAGTCGGGCGAACCTGCTCGGCCAGAAGCTCGTCCAGCTCGACGATGCCCGGCGTGCCGGACGTCTACCAGGGCACCGACCTCGTCGACCTCTCGCTCGTCGACCCGGACAACCGCCGAGCCGTCGACTACGGCGAGCGCCGCCGCCGTCTCGCTCGTCTCGACGCGGGCGCCGCTCCTGCCGACCTGCACGACGAGAAGCTGCTCGTCACCACGGCCGCCCTGCGCGCCCGGCGCGAGTGGCCGGAGTGCTTCGTCGGACCCGACCGCGACCTACCAGCCGCTCGAGGCGACGAGCCCGCACGCCGTCGTCTTCGGGCGCGGCACCGCGGACGGTGTCCGGGTCGTCACCGTCGTGACCCGGCTCGCCGGCAGGCTGCGCCGACGCCGGCGGTTACGCAGGCGCCACCGTCACTCTCCCGGAGGGGGCCTGGACCGACGCGCTCTCCCACCGCACCGTTCCCGGCGGTACGTCGCACCTCGCCTCACTCGTCGGTGCGCCGGACGGACTGCCTGTGGCCCTGCTCGTTCGGGTAGAGGACGGCGTGTGAGCGCAGTGATCCGGGTCTGGGCGCCGCGGGCCCAGCAGGTGGCCGTCGTCTGGTCCGTCGCGGCGGCGGACACCGAAGGGGAGCCGCGCGAGGAGGTCACGCTCTCGCCGATGGCGCCGAGCCGGCGGGTGGTGGGCCTGGGCCGTCCTGACCGTGACGGACGGACGGGCGATCGACTACGCCTTCAGCATCGACGGCGGCGACCCGCGTCCCGACCCGCGCAGCCCGTGGCAGCCGCGCGGGGTGCACGGTCCGAGCCGCACGTTCGACCCGACGGCATACCGCTGGGGTGACGCCGGCTGGCAGGGCACCCGCGGCGGCCGGGGAGTGGCGGGTGGCGTCGTCTACGAGCTGCACGTCGGCACGTTCACGCCCGAGGGCACCTTCGACGCTGCGGTCGGCCATCTCGACCACCTCGTCTCGTGGGCGTCGACCTCGTCGAGGTGATGCCGGTGGCGGCCTTCGACGGTCCGTGGGGCTGGGGCTACGACGGGGTCGACCTGTATGCCGTGCACCACGCCTACGGTGGTCCGGCGGCGTTCCAGCGGTTCGTCGACGCCTGCCACGATCGGGGTCTCGGCGTCGGGCTCGACGTCGTCTACAACCACCTCGGGCCGACCGGCAACTACCTCGGGAGTTCGGCCCCTACTTCACCGACGCCCACCACACCCCCTGGGGCCCGGCCGTCAACCTCGACGGCGACGGCAGCCACGAGGTGCGCCGCTGGATCATCGACAACGCCACGCGGTGGTTCCGCGACTTCCACGTCGACGCGCTGCGGCTCGACGCCGTGCACGAGCTCCGTGACGACTCCCCGAGCGCCACATCCTCGCCGAGCTCTCGGACGAGATCGCTTCTCTCGCCGCCGGATCTGGGCCGTCCGCTCGACCTCGTCGCCGAGTCCGACCTCAACGACCCGGTCGATGGTGACGCCCACCGCCGAGGGCGGCCGCGGGATGACGGCCCAGTGGGACGACGACGTCCACCACGCCGCTCCACGTGGCACTGACCGGCGAGAGCGAGGGCTACTACGCCGACTTCGCCGGCGGCACGGAGGCGTGGCCGCAGGGCGGGTCGCTGTCGGTGCTCGCGAAGACGCTGACCGACGCGTTCCTCCACGACGGCCGGGTCTCGACCTTCCGCGGCCGCGTGTGGGGCGCCAAGGTCGACCCCGAGGCGCGGTCGGGCCATCAGTTCGTCGCCTACCTGCAGACCCACGACCAGGTGGGCAACCGCGCCACCGGTGACCGCATCAGCGACTCGGTCTCACCCGGGCAGCAGGCGATCGGCGCCGCGATCTACCTCCTCTCCCCCTTCACGGCGATGGTGTTCATGGGCGAGGAGTGGCGCGCCAGCACCCCCTTCGCCTTCTTCACCTCGTTCGGCGAGGAGTCTCTGGCCGACGCGGTGCGCCGCGGTCGCCGGGCGGAGTTCGCCGCGCACGGCTGGTCGGAGGAGGACGTCCCCGACCCGCAGGACCCTGCCACCCGCGATGCCAGCGTGCTCGACTGGGCGGAGCCGGCGGCTCCCGGGCACATCGAGATGCTCCACTTCTACGGAGCTCTCACCGCGGGTGCGCCGGCGAGCCGGACGTCGCCTCGGGCGACCTGCGCGAGACCTCGGTGCTGTTCGACGAGCACGCCCGCTGGATCATCATGTCGCGCGGCCACGTCCACGTCGTCGCGAACCTCGCCGGTCGCTCGCAGATCGTGCCGTTCTCCGGCGAGGTCGCCCGTGTGCTGGCGTCATGGGGCCGTGCGCCGATCGTCGGCGAGGAGGGCGTGCACCTCGACGGTCACGACGTGGCGGTCCTCCGCACCTTCTGAGCCGTTCTGGTGAGCGGGCGTCGAGCCCGCCCGCGGCCAGCCCTGGGCGCCGAGGCACGGCTGCTGCGGGCCGAGAGCCGAGGAGCCGCGTCAGGACTGCTTGACGCGGATCATGCCCTCCTGGGCCGTCGTCGCCACGAGGACACCCTCGCGCGAGAACATGTGGCCGATGGCGAGACCGCGTCCGCTGATCGCCGACGGCGACTCCTGGGCGTAGAGCAGCCACTCGTCGGCACGCGCGTCGCGGTGGAACCACATCGAGTGGTCGAGGCTCGCCACGCGCAGACGGGGGTCGGTCCAGACGAGGCCGTGGCGACGCAGCACCGGCTCGAGGAGCGAGTAGTCGCTGGCATACGCGAGCACAGCTGCGTGGAGCAGCGGGTCGTCGGGCAGGCGCTCGACGGCGCGCATCCACACGTGGTTGGCCGCGACCTGCTCGGCGCCGGGGTCGAGGAAGAGGTTGCCCTCGACCGGGCGCAGCTCGATCGGGCGTGCCTCCGCGATGTGCCGTGCCCCGGGGTGGTCGACCCCACGGAAGGCGTCGGCGAGCGAGCTCAGGTCCTCCGGCGAGGGCACCTCCGGGCGCCGGGTCCTGGTGGTCGAGGCCGCCGGCTCGCTCCTGGAAGGAGCAGACCATCGACATGATCGGTGCGCCCTTCTGCACGGCGTGCACGCGTCGGGTCGAGAAGGAGTTGCCGTCGCGCATCTCCTCCACGGCGAAGCGGATGGGCAGCGTGTCGTCGCCCGGCCGCATGAAGTAGCCGTGCAGGGAGTGGATCGGCCGCGCGTTGTCGTCGTCGCTGACGTCGCGCACGGTGATGCCCGCCGCCATGACGCACTGGGCGAGGACCTGGCCCCCGAAGACGCGCCCGTGCGGCATCTTCTGGCTGCGGCCCTCGAAGACCCGGGCCGAGGTGGCGCCGATGGACTCGGCGGCGTCGCGGCCGGCGACATCGGTCACCGAGATGCGCGCGGTGCCGACGTCCTTGAGGTCGAGCACCTCGAGCAGGTCGTCGATGGGCGACAGCGCGGGGGAGTCGTCGGTCACGAGGTGACCTTATCGAGGCCCGGTCTCACCTGACGCCCCGCCCGCCGGCGTCGTCGTCTCCCATGCCTCCTCCCGCGCCGCGACACCGTGCGCGGCGGTCAGGCCTCCTGGGCGAGGACGAGGGGCAGCACGCCGGGCGCGCCCGCCTCGCGCAGCAGCCCGGCGCAGACCGTGAGGGTCCACCGGGAGTCGGCGACGTCGTCGACGAGCAGCACCGGCCCGGGTATGCCGTGCAGCGCGGTCGCGAGGTCGGGGCCGACCGCGAGGCGTCCCCACACGTTCGCCAGCCGGAAGGCGCTGTTGCCGCCGGGGTCGCCGACCGGGCCGCCCTCGACGAGGTCGAGGGCCCCGAGGTAGGGCAGCCGACCCAGCTCACCGAGCCCGGCGGCCAGCGACCGGACGAGCTGGGGTCGACGGCGGGACGGGGATCGAGACGATCGCCACGGGTCGCTGCTGCCAGCCCCAACCCGCGAGCACGTCGACGCAGGCCCGCACGACCTCCGTGGGCACCTCGCGGTCGGGGCCGCGGAGCAGCTCGCGCAGCCGCTGCCCCCAGCCGAGGTCGGACAGGCGGGCCACGGCGCGGCCCTCGCTCCATCGCGACGGCCGGGGCGATCTTGCCCTTGACCGGCACCCCGAGACGGTCCATGCCCGTGGGCCACTGGGCCCGCGTGGTCGAGCACGACGCCCGGTCGCTCGAGCCGTCGACCGTGCCGTGTTGACCGCGGCCTCGGGGATCGCCGGTGTCGAACCACGGCGCCGACACACCGGTCGCAGCGACCGCAGGGCTGCGCGGTGTCGTCGTCGAGGCACTCCTGCAGGAACGCCATGCGGCACTCGTCGGTGCGCCTCGTAGTCGACCATGAGCTGCTGCTCGCGCGTCCCGGGCCTCGCTGACCCGGTCGTAGCGCTCGGCGTCGTAGGTCCACGGCGCCCCGGTCGCCGTCCAGCCGCCCTGGCACGCGCTGCACGGCGCCATCGACGTCGAGCACCTTGAGCAGCAGCTCGAGCCGGGTGCGACGCACGTCGACGATCGACTCGAGCGCCACGGTCGACAGCGGCTCGTGCCGCCTCGGCGAGGGCTCGCAGCACCGCGTCGGCCTGGTCCTGACGGGGCATCGACGCCGAGGCGAAGTAGCGCCAGATGTCCTTGTCCTCGGGCCCGGGCATGAGGAGCACGTCCGCACGCTCGGTGGCGCGCCCGGCGCGACCGACCTGCTGGTAGTAGGCCACCGGCGAGCTCGGCGCGCCGAGGTGGAGCACGAAGCCGAGGTCGGGCTTGTCGAAGCCCATGCCAAGTGCCGACGTGGCGACGAGCGCCTTGACCTCGTTGTCGCGCAGGGCCCTCTCGAGCCGCACCCGCTCCGACGGTCTCGGTGCGACCCGTGTAGGCGGCGACGGCGTGCCCCGCCTCGCGCAGGGCCACGGCGACGTCCTCGGCAGCAGCCACGGTGAGGGCGTAGACGATGCCCGAGCCCGGCAGCTCGCCGAGGTGGGCGATGAGCCAGGCGAGACGCTGCTCCGGGGCGGCGAGCGGCAGCACGCCGAGCCGCAGGGACGCTCGGGCCAGCGGCCCCCGCAGGGTGAGCACGTCGCGTCCGCCGGCGCCGAGCTGCTCGACGACGTCGGTGACGACGCGGGCGTTGGCGGTGGCGGTCGTCGCGAGCACCGGCGTGCCGGTCGGGCAGCGTCGTCAGCAGGTCGCGGATGCGTCGGTAGTCGGGCCGGAAGTCGTGGCCCCAGTCGCTGATGCAGTGCGCCTCGTCGACGACGAGCAGGCCGCACGACTCGGCGAGCGCCGGCAGCTGCTCGTCGCGGAAGCGCGGGTTGTTGAGCCGCTCGGGGCTGACGAGCAGCACGTCGACCTCGCCGCGGGCCAGGGCCCCGGAGACCGCGCCCCACTCGTCGGCGTTGGTCGAGTTGAGGGTCACGGCGCGGATGCCCGCGCGCTCGGCGGCGGCGATCTGGTCGCGCATCAGCGCGAGCAGCGGGCTGACGATGACCGTCGGGCCGGCGCCCTCGGCGCGCCGCAACGCGGTGGCGACGAAGTAGACGGCCGACTTGCCCCACCCGGTGCGCTGCACGACGAGCACGCGGCGGCGGCCCTCGACGAGCGCGGAGATCGCCTCCAGCTGGCCGTCGCGGAAGTCGACGTCGTCGCGACCCACGAGACGCCGCAGCGCGGCGGTGGCGCGCTCGCGCAGGTCGACCGTGGCGGGGGCGGTGGGTGGGCTCGACATGGCACCCAACCTACGGGGCCGCCGGTGACAGGCCTGACGGCATACCGCCGGCCTGTCGACGGACGTGGACTGGGGTCGTGCGGCGACGGGGTGTGGACGGGCTGGAAGGATGGCCCCATGACAGACCGGGCCGACCGCACGCCGTACGCCGCGCAGGTCTCCCTGCGCTGGTCCGACATGGACGCCTACGCGCACATCAACAACGTGCAGTTCCTGCGGCTGCTCGAGGATGCGCGCGTCATCGCCTTCCGCGACTGGTTCGAGGCCGGGGGAGCCACCGACCGCTCGCTGCTCGAGGAGGGCGTGCTCGTGTCGCGCCACGAGATCGAGTACCGCCGCCCGCTCGGCTTCCGGCACGAGCCCGTCGAGATCCACCTGTGGGTGTCGCGCGTCGGTGGCGCCGGTTTCGACGTCGCCTACATCGTCACCGACCCCGACGGGGTCGGCGAGGGGCCGGGAGCCACGATCTACGCCGTCGCCGAGACCGAGCTCGCGCTCTACGACTTCCGCACCGCCATGCCGCGGCGGATGCGGCCCGACGAGCGGGCCTCGGTGCTCGAGCACGTCGGTGACGCGGCTCCCTTCCGCCGTCGGAGGCGATGAGCGCATGCCGTCAGCGGTGACCGAGATCGACCTCGGCGACTCCCGCGGCGATCGCCGACCTCGCCACCTTCGTCGGCCGGGCCAAGCAGGTCAACCCCGACGGCGCGGTGCGCCTGCAGCTGATGGGGCCGCTCCTCGTCACGACGGTCGCCGTGCTCGAGGGCACCGGCCTGCTCGGCGAGGGAACCGTGCTCGGCCTGCGCGTCGTGCGGGTCGCGACCGACGGGGCGCTCGACGCGACGGTCGCGCTCGCGGCGATCTCCGACCGGCTGGCTCGTGCTGACGCCACGACGCGGACCCTGAGTGTGCCGCCGGCGGAGGTGCGCGCTGCCGTGGGCCGCGCTGACGGCGCCGCGCGCGGGGTGGGAGCCGGTGGGCGTCACTCGACTGCGAGGTCGTGGATTCCGTTGCACGACAAGGCATCTCGCAGGTCGCCGAGGGCACTCCGGAGGGTGCTGGCGGTCAGGCCGTCGCCGCCCTGCGCCGCCGCGTGTGGTCGGCGATGAGCGACACCGTGCCACCGATCGCTGCGGGCCTCGCCTTCGGCGCGCACGTGCTCGGCTTCACCGCGCCGGGTGAGCAGGCCGCCGTGGCCGCCCACGGGCGGTGGACGAGGCTCAGCACCTCGCGCGGGCACGTCCTGTGCGTGCGGCGGAGCCTGCCGTCCCGGCCCGAGGTCGACGAGACCGTAGTCGCGCCTCGGCATCGCCGTTCAGTGGCTGCCCGTCCACTGCGCCACGTTCGACGAGCACCTCCTTGAGCACGTCGATGCGGTCGCTGACGAGACCGTCGACGCCGAGGTCGAGCAGTCGGCGCATCTCGGCCGCGTCGTCGATCGTCCACACGTGCACCTGCTTGCCATGGCGGTGTGCCGACTCGACGAAGCGCTCGGTGATGAGGTGGAGGGTCGACGTCCGCGCAGCGGCACCGAGGCCGGCACCTGGAGCACCTCGGCCGGGGTGTGGAGCATCGTCGTCAGCCACTCGGGCGAGAAGCGCAGCAGGGCGCGTGCCGGGCACGCCGGCAGCGGTCACGACGCGACCGCGCGACAGCCGACGGAACTCCGAGAGGTGGCGCTGCTGGAAGGAGCCGACGCACACGCGATCGTGGAGACCGTGCTCCTCGACGAGCGTCCCACAACGGGCGGGCGGTGTCGCGCGCCTTGAGGTCGATGTTGACGCAGACGCCGGGGAAGGCCTCGAAGACCTCGCGGAGCAGCGGCACCCGGTCGTGCTCGGGTCCCGGGCCGAGCCGGGCCCCGCGGACCTCGTCCCAGGACAGGTCACGGATCCGCCCGGCGAGGTCGCTCACGCGGTCGAGCCGCCGGTCGTGGAAGGCGATCAGGCGCCGGTCCCTCGTCAGGTGCACGTCGGTCTCGAGGTGGGTGTAGCCGAGGGCGACGGCGCGGCCGAAGGCGGTCAGGGTGTTCTCGAGGCCGACGTTCGGAGCGTAGAGGGCGCCGCCGCGGTGTGCGAGGGCCACGGGGGTGCGCGCCAGGTAGGGCCGAGAGCTCGCCATGCAGCCGAGGCTATCCGGGCGGCGGCTCTGCCGGCGGTGGCTGGCCGGCGCGGCGCTCGTAGGCCTTGCGCGCGGGACTGATCCACTCCGTGAGGCCCTCCTCGCGCATGACGACCTGCTCGCCTCGCGCGATGCCCTCGAGCGTCGGGTCGAACCACACGAAATAGCCGGGGGCGGCCGAGTGGTCGCGGCGCCATTCGGCAGCGATGCGCGTCGCCGCCTCCGATGCCCGTCGCGGCCCAAGGGCGGTGCCGCCCGTCGACGATGTCTCCCGCGACGACGTAGCCCCGGTCGAGCAGGAGTGAGGCGAGGTGGATGGCCTGCTCGACGTAGGCGTCCTCGTCGGTGTGGCCGCTGAACCTCGCGATGTCGAAGATGTCGCCCGCCTGGATCCAGTCCCAGGCGCCACGCGCAGTCAGTTCGTCCAGCTGCTGCTCATCGGTGAGCCGCTCATGCGGAACCCCCCATCTCATCGGATGTGCACCTTCCTCCTCGTGCCGTCAGGAAACTCCAGGTCGATGGTTGGGCCTCCCGATGTGGAACTGCGCCGATAGATGACCTCGACCCCATCCGACCGGACCAATCGCTCCCCGTCGAGCGATGGAGTTTCGACAGCGCCCGCCCCGTGCGTCAGCTCGTCGAAGAGTGCGCGAAGGTCGGCCTCGGTCTCGACGACCTTGGCGCGTCGGAGCCCCCTCGGGAGAGCGTCGAACGCCCCGAGGCGTCCGTCACGACCCTCCGCAACGTCGTTGGCCACGGGGGAGCGCGTGAGCGGCGGGGGCAGGGGGCCTCTTCGGCCCTGCGCTCCTAGCGCTTCGATCGTGCCGCGGTCCCGGTCCGAGACGACGCTCATGAGGGCGTCGAGCCGCTCCTGCTGGCGGCCAGCACGGACGTGGTCGCTCGTGGCGAGCGCGGGCGCTCGTCCGGCACCGGCTGCGAGCAGGGCCGTCGTCGGCAGGTCCTGAGCCCGCTCCCGCGGAGCGCAGGTCGTCGAGAGCCATGGGCTCACCCGGTGCGGCGCCGTCGGCGGTCGTCTGCTCGAGCTCGATGTCGGAGCGGATGAGCGAGATGGCGAGGTCGTCCTCGGCCGTGCGGTTGGTGCCTCCGGACACGAGGGTGGCCAGTGCGCAGCCCGAGTTCCCTCGGGCCTCGGCGCCAGGCCACGGTGAGCCGCCTTGGCCTCGGCGAGGCTGCGCCACATGGACGAGGTTCGCGAGCGTCCTGCCGGCGTGCGACGGTGACGAGTGCTGCAGAGGCGGACTGCTCGAAGAAGCCGATCCTTGTCGCCAACCGGTCGAGACGAGACCGCCGGTGGCCGACTCCCGTGCCGCCCGACCCGGCAGCGCAGCCCCGTCGAGCTCGGCGTCGACGAGACGTCGGTAGGCCGGCAGCGGGGGCCTTGGCCGCCCGGGTCGCGTCGACCCCACAGCGAAGGCCCCGACGAGCCCGCTGCAGCTCGTCGAGACGCAGGAGGGGCTGGTGGGCGCCATCCACCTTCACGGTCCAGGCTCGAGCCGTGCGGGCGTCGGCCCGCCGCCCACGGCGAGGTCGATGGCCTCCGGCATGGCGATGACCCAGTCGATGGCTGCCGCACTCGAGTGCTGCAGTGTTGCCCTCGTAGACCTGAGACGTCGAGCGACTCCTGGTGAGCGAAGGAGTCGAGCGACCGATCTCGCTCATCACCCGGGCCCGAAGTGCGGCCGCCGGCTCGCTCGCCTGCCCGCAGCTGCCATGAGCCGAGCGAGGTCGTCGTTGGTGGAAGGGTGAGGTCGGAGTGCGACTCGAGGTCGAGCTCGCCTCGTAGGTCACCCATCGGCGAACAAGAGCGTCGGCGAGCACGAGCTGACCGCCGCGAGCGTTCGTGAGCCCGTGACCGTCGACAGGCGTCGGCAGCACAGCCGGCGACGTCGGCGGCGTCGTCACCGACCTCCCGAGGAGCGTGTGCAGCGCGTCGCCGGTCACGTCGGGTCGTCGAACAGGAGGTGAACCGGCGACCACCGGTGGCGACGAGGGTGCTGCCGTGCGCCCGCTCGGCGTCGGCGTCGCGGGTCTCGCCGATCTCCGCGGACGCCGTCACCCGCGGCGAGACGGCGCAGCAGCGCCGACGGGAGGGGCGTCGACCACCCCGCCAGCCGTGCGCCGACGACGAGCTGGCCGACGACCCAGTAGCCCCGTCGCGCGGGTGCGCGTGGAGTCATCCCCGACCACCCGTGACAGCGATGCGACGAGGTCGTCGCGCAGGAAGCGCCGCGGAGGAGTCGACCTGCCGTGCCTGCGGGCGTCGCGACTGCCCGCAGGCCGCCGGCGCGCAGCCGTCAGCAGCAGTGCCCCGAGCGTCGCCACGGCCTCCCGGGTGACGTCGACCCCAATCCGCGCCGCGGCGTCGCCGAGCGTCACCACGAGCCGGTGGACGCCGTCGACCCCGAGTCTCCTCGATGAGCGCCTGGGCGTGGACGCGGTTCGCCCGTGTGCTGCTCGAGTCGTCGCACCAGGTCGAGGACCGAGGCCGGGGTCGCGGTGACGCCCGACCCCGGTGTCAGGAGACGTCGCGCGGCCTGGGCATCCGCGACCGCCACCCGTCTCTGTCTCCGCTGCGGCGGCTGCGCCGGTGGCGATGGGCAGATCGTGGATCAGCCTCTCGCGCAAAGCCGCCGACGTGGGCTCGGCCCCGCGTGCGAGAGCAGCGTCGTCGAGTGCAGCGAGCATCGCGGCCGTGAGCGTCGCGGCCCGGGTCAGGTCCTGATCCAGCTCCGCGTGCCGCTGGGAGAGGCGCGCCTTGACCGCGTCGTGCTCCTCGGCCAGTCGCACGAGCAGCCGGGCGGCCTCGAGGTCGCCGCCTGCAGACAGCCGCACCAGAGCCGCGATGTGCTCGTGCTCGTCGACGGCCCGGTCCCACTCGTGCTGGAGCCGTCTCACGTCGTGCTGGGTGTGCTCGAGAGTTCCGGCATAGCGTTCGAGGGCTGCTGCGGCTGCCGACAAGCCGCTGAGGGACGACGTGCACCGACGCGTCAGCTCGGCCGACTCGTGCACAGCAGCCTCGGCTGCGGCCCCCGTCCAGACGACCGGCAAGGCCGTGGTCAGCCGGCCGCGGAGGCCGCCCGTGGCGCGGGCGGCGTGCTCGGCCCGCCGGAGCCGGCTCGCGGCCGCCCGCAGCACGCCGACATCGCCGGGTGGCGACGGCAACGCGGTGATCCCGGCGACCAGCCCGGTGGATCCGAGCGAGCGGCCTCGACTCACGGCTCGTCTCCACCTGAGGCTGCCCGGCCGAGTGCGCCGGTCAGCGACCCGAGCGCTGACGCCGTCGCCAGCCTCGGTGTCGCGCTCGCTGCGCACCGCGAGGTCGAGCTCGCCGCAGACCGCGGCGACGGCGTCAGCCATCGCATCGACGAGTCGGGCGTGCACGAGGCGGAACCGGTCGAGCTCGGCAGCCAGCACCGACGGCCCTGGCCCCACCCCCACCCGGGCCGCCGAGGCCGCGGCTGCCACCGGTCGGCCACTCCGCGCAGAGCCTCGGGGTCACCGCTGACCGCGGCCCTGACCGTGGCCACGCCCCTCGCGGTCCATCTCGTAGCGCGCCATGACGCGACCCTAGGAAAGTTCCTCCGGCCGCTCCGGCGTTGTCCACAGGAATGCCGCAGCGACGCCGCGTCAGCGGAGCCCCCTGGGAGAACGTCTTTCGTCAGAGCCAGACGGCCCAGACCGTCGTGTCGCGCGGCACGCGACCCTCCTCGAGCGCAGCCGAGGCCACGACGACCTCGGCGCCCTCGGGCAGCTCGACGGGCGCGTCGCCGAAGTTGGTCACGACGAGCACCCGGTCGCGGCCGTCGCCCCCGTTGGTGAGCGCGAGGACGTCCGCGGCATACCCCTCGACGAAGGTGAGCGACCCGGTGCCGAGACCGAGCATCCGGCGCTGGTGCAGCAGGGAGCGGTAGAGCTCGAGGGTCGAGCCGGCGGCGCCCTGCTGGCGGTCGACGGCGTAGTCGGCGTAGACGGCCGGCTGCGGCAGCCACGTCGCCTCGACGGGCCGAAGCCGAGGCTCGGATGCGTCGGCGACCCACGGCATCGGCACGCGGCAGCCGTCACGACCCGTCTCCTTGCCCACGGTGCGGGCGAAGGTCGGGTCCTGGCGGAACTGCGTCCGGCATGTCGGTGGAGTCGGGCAGGCCGAGCTCCTCGCCCTGGTAGATGTAGGCGCCGCCGGGCAGCGAGAGCATGAGGGCGGTGGCGGCGCGAGCCCGCTGCAGGCCGAGGGCCCGGTCCGGCTGCGGGTCGGTGGCGGCGATGCCGTTCATCCGAGGGGTGCCGACGGGGAAGCCCAGCCGCGAGGCGTGCCGCACCACGTCGTGGTTGGACAGCACCCACGTCGAGGGGGCGCCGACGGAGTCGGCCGCCTCGAGCGACGACCGGATGACCGCGCGGAGCGCGTCGGCGTCCCACGGCGGCGCCGAGGAAGTCGAAGTTGAACGCCTGGTGCATCTCGTCGGACGCGCACGTAGCGCACGGCGCGCTCCTGCGGCTCGACCCACGCCTCGGCGCAGAGGATGCGGTCGGGCGTGCCGTAGGAGTCGAGGATGGCCCGCCACGAGCGGTAGACGTCGTGCACGCCGTCCTGGTCCCAGTAGGGGGTGTGGACGCGGTGGTGGTCGGTCGTCGAAGTCGGTGTTGCCGAGCATCACCGTGCGCTCCTCCGGCGTGTCCGGGCAGGCCCTGCTCCTTGACGAGGCCGTGCGCGACGTCGACGCGGAAGCCGTCGACGCCGCGGTCGAGCCAGAAGCGCAGGATCGACTCGAACTCGGCGCGCACCTCCGGGTGCTCCCAGTTGAAGTCGGGCTGCTTGGGGTCGAAGAGGTGCAGGTACCACTGGCCCGGCTCGCCGTCCGCCTCGGTGACGCGGGTCCACGCGGCGCCGCCGAAGACCGACTCCCAGTTGTTCGGAGGCAGCTCGCCCCGCTCGCCGCGACCCTCGCGGAACATGTAGCGCTCGCGCTCGGCCGAGCCGGGCCCGGCGGCGAGGGCGGCCTGGAACCAGGCGTGCTCGTCGGAGGAGTGGTTGGGCACCATGTCGACGATGACCTTGAGGCCGAGCTCGTGGGCCCGCTCGATCATGGCGTCGGCGTCGGCGAGCGTGCCGAAGAGCGGGTCGACGTCGCGGTAGTCGGCGACGTCGTAGCCGGCGTCCGCCTGCGGCGAGGTGTAGAAGGGCGAGAGCCACAGTGCGTCGACGCCGAGGTCACGCAGGTGGTGCAGGCGCGAGGTGATGCCGGGCAGGTCGCCGATGCCGTCGCCGTCGCTGTCGGCCCACGACCGCGGGTAGATCTGGTAGATCACCGCGTGACGCCACCAGGCCGCATCGGGCCGGTCGGCGTGGTGCACGGGGGTCGAGGCCTCGCGGATCGCGTCGGCGTGCCCGGGGTCGGGCCGGTCGTGGGTCAGGGTGGAGGTTGCTGCTCGGGTCACGACGCACCATCGTTCCGCATCGAGCGGCAAGATTCAAAACAGAATTGCAAGAAGTTGCACAACAACTCCGGCAGCACGCGTCAGTCGCGCTGTCGGCGGGCCTTGGTAGAACGGTCGGATGAGAACCGGCTTCGTCGTCCCGTATGCCGCTGAGCGTGAGTTCGTCGACCTCGCGCGCCTGGGCGAGGAGCGGGGGTGGGACGCGGTCTTCGGCTGGGAGGCGCTCTACGGCATCGACGCGTGGGTGCAGCTCGGCGCCGCCGCGATGGTGACCGAGCGCATCCGGCTCGGCACCCTGCTCACGCCCGCCTCGCGGCACCGGCCGTGGGACCTCGCCTCGACGCGTCGGGTCGGTCGACCGGATCAGCGGCGGGCGCGCGTGTCATGACGGTCGGGCTCGGCGCGCTGCACCCGGGTTGGACGGCCTACGAGCCCGACGAGGGGCGGGCCGTGCGGGCCGAGAAGCTCGACGAGTGCCTCGCCGATCTGGGCGGGCTGCTCGAGGACGCCGCGACCTTCTCGCTTCGCGGGCGAGCACTACAGCGCCGCAGCCAACGACTTCATGCTGCCCGCCGCCCACCCCGCAGCGTCCGCACCCGCCGGTGTGGGTCGTCGGGGCGCCACGCCGGGCGGCGGCCGGCAACGGTCGCTCGAGCGGGCCGCCCGGTGGCAGGGCGTCCTGCCGGCGATCCACCCGCCCGAGGAGGGTGCCCCGAAGACCCTCGACGACTTCTCGTCGGTCGTCGAGGAGGTGCGCCGCATCCGGGCGGAGCTCGGCCTGCCGTGGGAGGGCTACGACGTCGTCATCGAGGCGGACTCGTGGGGCTCCTTCACCTCGCTCGAGCCCGCCGAGCCGGCGGCGTGGGAGCAGGCCGGTGCGACGTGGTGGGTCGAGAGCTGGTGGGACGTGCCGCAGGGGCCGGAGGGCCTCGCCGAGGTGCGGCGCCGCGTCGACGGCCGGGCCCACCCGGCGCTCCGTATGCCGTGCACGCGCCCGGCGTGTGCTCGCCCGCCGGCGTCCGCGCTCCGCCCGCTCGGCCTTCTCAGCCTCGGCGGCGGTCGACGAGCAGCTGCCGGTGCTCGTCGGTGAGCGCGGTGAGCGGCGCGAGGTAGTCGCGCCAGGAAGCGCGAGCTGCTCGCTGCTCAGCTCGTCGAGCATGGGCTGACCGGCGCGGACGAGGGGTCCGTAGACCTCCCAGGTGTGCGCCTGACCCTGCTCGGTCATCTCGACGAGAACCGTGCGGCGGTCGGTGTCGAGCGCCTCCGCCGGACGAGTCCTCGCTTGGCGAGTCGGTCGATGAGCGCCGTCGTCGCCGCCGGTCGCAGACCGGTGGCGACGCTCAGCTGCCCGGCGGACTTCGGCCCGTCGACGAGCCAGTCGAGACAGCGCAGGTCGGCAGGGCCGAGCCCGAGACGGCGGCCGACCGTGTCGTCGAACGCCTGCACGGAGCGCTGGTACCGCTGCATCGCGTCGCCCAGGGCTCGGGCGAGCTGCTGCTCGGTCGGTTGGCGCGGGCCGGCTTGACGGGCGGGGGTCATCGGGCCTACCTTTCGAATCTCGAAACATTCGATTCTCGTAAAGAAGGATACCAAGATGAGAGCCATCGTCGTCGGAGGCGGCATCGCCGGGCCGGCCACCGCCCTCGCGCTTCAGCCAGGTCGGCATCGAACCCGTGGTGCTCGAGGCACGGCCGCTGCCGGACGCGCGAGCGTCGGCTCGTGGTTCACGCTCGCCCCCAACGGCCTCCACGCACTCGACCTGCTCGGGGCCCGCCACGTGGCGACCGTCGATCGGCATGCGCAGCGAGCGCAACGTCATGGTCGGCGCCACGGGTCGCAGTGCTCGGCACGATGAGCGCTCGGCGTGCCGCTCGAGGACGGCACCGTCGCGCTGACGATGAAGCGGTCTCGGCTGGCCGCCGGACTCGCCGACGAGGCCGTGCGTCAGAGGCGTCGACGTGCGCTACGACAGCCGCGTCGTCGAGGTCGACGCCTCGGCGCAGACGGCGTCACCGTGACGCTCGACGGCGGCGCCACCCTCGAGGCAGACCTGCTCGTCGGCGCCGACGGCGTGCGCTCCGAGCATCCGCACGGTCATCGACCCGTCCGCCCCGTCGTCGCGCTACGTCGGCCTGACGAACTTCGGCGGCGTCTGCGACCGGACTCCGCTGGCAGCCTGCCCTCGCCGCCCGCGGCATGGCACTTCGTCTTCGGCTCCCGCGCGTTCTTCGGCGCGCACCCGACGCCGGAGGGCGGCGTCGTGTGGTTCGCCAACGTCCCCGGGCCGGCGATCACGGCGGACGAGCGGGCCGTCGCGAACGCCGCAGCAGTGGCAGAGACCTCCTCGTCAGCCTGCTCGAGCCCGATGTCGGTCCGGCTGCCGACCTCGTGAGCACCGGCCGGCTCGAGCTCTGGGCCGACAACACGCGCGACCTTCGCGCACGTCGCGCGCTGGCACCGTGACCGGATGGTGCGTCGTCGGCGACGCGGCTCACGCGCCGTCGCCGAGCTCGGGACAGGGAGCGTCCCTCGCGCTCGAGGATGCCGTCGTGCTCGCCACCTGCCTGCGTGACGCACCGACGCGTCGAGGGAGGCCTCGCGGCGCTTCGAGGCGGTCCGCCGGGTCGCGGGTCGAGCGCATCGTCGCCGCGGGTGCGCGCAGCAGCAGCTCCAAGATCCCGGGACGCGCCGGGCGGGCGGTCCGCGACACCATGATGCGGCTGCTGTTCCGCTACGTCGTCACCGATCGCACGGGCGGCCTGGGTGACGGGCCACCGGGTCCGGTGGGAGCCGAGCGCCAGGCGGCACCACCGTCGCAGGCGTGACGCCGTTGTCACGGTGGCGTTCGGCGGTCGTCGCGGACGGACGTCACCGGCCGCTAGGCCTGGCTGGGTGAGCATGTGCCCGGCGGCACCCCACGGCGCCAGCGCCGCACGCGGCGCTGGGCGAGTGGAAAGGCGGCGCCAGGCGGGGCCGGGCGGGGCGGGCTCAGCGCGGGCCGCGGCCCATGCCGATGACGCCCGCCTTGGCCGCCTTCTTCACGGCGTCGGCCTCGGCCTGCGTGAGCGTGCCGTCCGTGACGGCCTTTGCGAGCTTGGCGTCGAACGCCTTCTGGCGCGCGGCCTCGGCCGTGGCGCGTAGGTCGGCGAAGGCAGTCTTGACCTTCGCGGCGTCGATGCCGAGCTTGCTCGCGAGCTTGGTTGCGAACTCGTCCTGCATCGTCGCGGGGTCCGGCTTCGTCGTGCTGCCGCTGGCCCGGTGCGCGCTGCCCGCAGCTCGGCGCGCACGGCCTTGACGGCGTCCTTGAGCTTCGTCTCGTCGACCCCGAGCTTCGTGGCGAGAGCGGCAGGTCGTGCCCCCTTTCCCTGGCCCAGACCCTTGCCCAGGCCCATGCCGGCGCCACCGTGGCGGCCGCCGGGTCCAAAGCCGGTCCGTTGCCCTGACCGGGTGCCTGTCGTTCGTGCTCGGCCGGCGGCCGGCACTGCCCGGGTCGAGGTCGTCGAGGGGGTGGGCGTCGGGGTCGGCGTCGTCGGCGCGAGCCACCTGGGAGACGCCGAGCCCGATCGCGGCCACGGCGCGCCGGCGGCGGCGAGGCCCGCGGCCTTCTTGCTCATGGAGGCCATCTCGAGTCCCTTCCTCGAGACGCCGGGCTGACCGCCCGACGCCGGTGGTGTCCCTCCCAGAGAACACCCGTGAGTCGGCGCCGGGCACGTCGATCCACCTGTGAGTTGCTGTGAGTTGCGACGAGCTGCGCACGCTCAGAACGGCCTCGGCAGGGCCACCGCTGTTGACGAGCGAGTATGCGGCCCGCGTGAGGTAGTCGCGCAGCCGGTCGTCCTGCTCGGGCGTCCAGTCCGAGTGAGTCGACGGCGCTCATCATGTGCAGGAGCCAGCGGTCGCGCATGTCCGGCGTCACGGCATACGGCATGTGGCGCATCCGCAGCCGGGGGTGGCCGCGTTGTTCCGAGTAGGTCGTCGGTCCGCCCCAGTACTGCTCGAGGAACATCCGCAGCCGCTCCTCGGCGTGAGCCCGAGGTCGTCGTCCGGGTAGAGGGCTCGCAGCGGTTCGTCCTGCGCGACGCCGCGGTAGAACTCGCGGACGAGCTTGACGAAGGTCTCGTGGCCGCCGAAGTCGTCGTAGTAGGTCACGTGCGCCCAGTCTCCCAGAGCGCTGTCCGTGCTCACGGGGCGGTTCCCTGCGGTGCGACGCCGCCGTAGGGCGGCATCACGGGCTGCGGGCTGCGCACGCCGGCGGCGTCGAAGGCGCGCTTGATCCGCTCACGCAGCTCGCGCTGCACGCCGAACTGCTCGTTGGCCACCGTCTTCGCGACGATGCGGATCGTGATCGCACCCGCTGCGATCGACTCGACCCCGACGACGTCGGGCTCCTCCAGCAGGATGTCCTTCCACGCGTCGTCCTCGTCCATGACCTCGACGACCTCGCGGATGACCGCGATCGCGTGCTCGACATCCTCGTCGTAGCGATCGCCACGTCGACGACCGCCGTCGACCACCCCTGCGTCCGGTTCCCGACGCGGACGATCTCGCCGTTGCGGACGTACCACGTCATGCCGTTCGCGTCGCGCAGCTGCGTGACGCGCAGCGAGACGTTCTCGACGGTGCCGACCACCTCACCGGTGTCGATGACGTCTCCGACGCCGTACTGGTCCTCGATGATCATGAAGATGCCCGAGAGGAAGTCCTTGACCAGGCTCTGCGCGCCGAAGGCCAGGGCCACGCCCCCGACGCTCGCCGAGGCGAGCATCGGCCCGAGCGGGATGCCGATGAGGGAGAGCACGGTCAGTGCCGTGATGCCACCGACGACGAACGTCGAGATGCTCTTGAGCAGTGCCCCCATGGTCTGGGTGCGCTGGACGTGGCGGGTCTGGACCACCCCGACGGCCTGCAGCGCCAGACCGGCTCCCGGGATCGCCGCGAGGCGTTCAGCTCGCCGTGACGTGGCCGTGGCCACGATCCGGTCGATGAGCCGGTGCAGGAGGAGGCGCGCGACGAAGCCGGCGACGAGCGTCACGAGGATGAGCAGCGGCGTGCCGACGAGCCACGAGGTGAACTCGTCCCAGGTCACCGTCGTCAGGGTCGTCAGCGGTCGGCGGGAACGGTGTGCACGGGGTCCTCCTCCCGGCGTGGGGGTGTGGGCGGCGGCGTGGTCGTCGCGAGTCGACGAGGTCGACGAGGGCGGTCAGGGCGTCGTGAGGTGGAGGGTCACAGCGTCTCAGTCGGAGAGGGTCGATGGGTCGTTGAGCCGCCCGGTGCGCCGGTCCCGGAGGGTCGGCGTGCCACGACGGTATGCCGTGGGGCCGGGCCGCCGTGAAGCAGCCCGGCCCCGGCCGGGTCGCTCAGCTCCGGCGGTCGCGAGCCTGCGCCTGCAGCGCGCGAGCCACGGTGTCGCGGTTCTCGGCGACGGTGCGCACGAGGCCGGGCGCCGCGTCGGGGTGCTCGGCCAGCCAGGCGTCGGAGGCGTGCTTGAGCTGCCTCGCTCGCCAGCGCCGAACGGGTAGAAACCGCCGACGACGCGCTCACCCATGGCAACGCTGCGCGCGTCCCAGGCGTCGACGAGCATGGCGTGGTACTGCTCGATGTAGGGCTCGAGCAGGGACAGGTCGGTGCTGCGCCGGAAGCCCGCGCTCACGGCCTCGACCATCTGGTTGGGCAGGTCGTTCTGCTCGACCGCCTTGGCCCAGGCGTCAGCCTTTGCCTCGGCCGTCGGGCGGGCCGCCAGCGCCTCGGCGTGCCGCTCGCGGCCGGTCGACGTCGGGTCGCGGTCGAGCTCGGCCTGCAGCTCGGCCTCGTCGGCCGCACCGAGGGCGGCCAGCGCCTTGACGAACGTCCAGCGCAGCTCGGTGTCGACGGTGAGCCCCTCGAAGGCCGACTCGCCCGAGAGCAGCGACACGCAGCCGCGGTCTCGTCGGCGACGTCACGAGTCGTGTTGGCCCAGGCCTCGACGAGCTGGAACTGGGCGTCGCTGCCGGGCTGGGCCGATCCCGGCGAGCGCCTTGAGCGAGGAGCTGAGCAGCGCGGCGGTCTCGGCGCGGTGCTCGGGTGCGGTGTAGAGGCGCGTCGTCGTCGACGACCTGACCGACGAGAACGCGCAGCAGCGTCGAGTCGGCTCTCCCGGGCAGCGACTCGAGCACGAAGCGCACGAAGTCGCGGGCCGACATCTCGGCGTCGCGGGTCATGTCCCACGTCGCGCCGAGCACGAGCGAGCGCGGGAGCGAGTCGGCGAAGCCGCGGGGGAGCGGCGAGGGCGGTGGCGAGCGACCGCTCGTCGAGACGGATCTTCGCGTACGCGAGGTCCTCGTCGTTGAGCAGCAGCAGGTCGGGCTGCTCCTGGCCGACGAGGACGTCGATGTCGGTGCGCGCACCGTCGATGTCGACCTCGTCGTAGCCGACGCGCTCGAGCACGTGCCCGACTCACCCGACCGGACGGCATACCGCCCGATGCCGAGGCGGTGCGGACGCAGCGTCGGGTGCGAGTCGGCAGCGGTCTGCTCGACCGCGAAGGAGGTGTAGCGCCCGTCGGCGTCGACCTCGAAGACGGGGCGCAGGGTGTTGACGCCGGCCGTCTCGAGCCACAGCTTGCTCCACTCGCGTGAGCTCGCGGCCCGAGGCCTTCTCGAGCTCGCCCAGCAGGTCGGCGAGCGTCGTGTTGCCCCACGCGTGCGTGGCGAAGTACTCGCGGAGCGCGGCGACGAACGGCTCGCGTCCGACGTAGGCGACGAGCTGCTTGAGCACCGACGCGCCCTTGGCGTAGGTGATGCCGTCGAAGTTGACCTCGACGTCCTCGAGGTGGCGCATGTCGGCGGCGATCGGGTGGGTCGAGGAGAGCTGGTCCTGGTCGTAGGCCCAGGCCTTCTCGGACGTGCCGAACGTCGTCCACGCGCTCGTCCACTCGGTGGCCTCGGCCTGGCACGTCGTCGACGCCCACTCGGCGAAGGACTCGTTGAGCCAGAGGTCGTCCCACCACTTCATCGTCACGAGGTTGCCGAACCACATGTGGGCCAGCTCGTGCAGGATCGTCAGCGCGCGGCGCTCGACCTTCGCCTCGGAGACCTTGCTCCGGAAGACGTAGACCTCGGTGAAGGTGACGGCGCCGGCGTTCTCCATCGCGCCCATGTTGTACTCCGGCGTGAAGATCTGGTCGTACTTCTCGAAGGGGTAGGGCTGGTCGAACTCCTTCTCGAAGAAGGCGAAACCCTTCTTCGTGCAGTCGAAGATGTTGTCGGCGTCGAGGTGCTCGGTCAGCGACCTGCGGCAGAAGATGCCGAGCGGCACGACGCCCTCGCGGGTCTGCCACCTCGTCGCGGACCTCGTCGTACGGTCCGGCGATGAGGGCCGTGATGTAGGACGAGATGCGCTTGGTCGGGCGCGAACGACCACGTCGCGCGCTCGACGCCGTCGGCCACGCCCGCCGGCTCGGGCGTCGGGGGTCGGGCGAGTTGGACACGACCTTCCAGTGCGCCGGAGCCGTGACCGTGAAGCGCGAAGCTCGCCTTGAGGTCGGGCTGCTCGAAGACCGCATACATCCGGCGCGAGTCGGGCACCTCGAACTGGGTGTAGAGGTAGACCTCGTTGTCGACCGGGTCGACGAAGCGGTGCAGCCCCTCACCCGTGTTGGTGTAGCTGCCGGTCGCGTCGACGACGAGCTCGTTGTCGGCCCGCGAGGTCGGGCAGCGCGATGCGCGAGTCGGCGAAGACCTCGCTCGGGTCGAGCTCCACCCCGTTGAGGGTCACGCCTCGACCGAGGCCGCGATGAGGTCGATGAAGGTGTCGGCGCCGGGCTCGGAGCAGCTGAAGCGCACGGTCGTGACGGTGCGGAAGTGCTCGGGGCCGGTCGTGAGGTCGAGCCTGACGGCATAGCTCTCGACGGTCAGGATGCTCGCGCGAGCGGCAGCCTCGTCGCGGGTCAGGTTCTTGCCGGGCACGGTGGGTGACCTCCTGGGCAGGGTTGCGTGGGCACGACGACGCGTCGGTCCGACGGCGACGTCGCCGGCCATCCTCGCACGAAGGGGGAGGGGTCCCACCACCGCTTTGCCTCCGCACCGCGGTGCCATGATGGGCCGCATGGCCGACGCGAACCAGACCACCCCGACCCGCCGCGACCGTGCCGGCCGCCCCGGTGCCCCGGTCGGGCAAGGAGTCCGTCGAGATGTGGTTCGACCCGATGTGCCCGTGGGCGTGGATGACCTCGCGCTGGCTCATGGAGGTCGAGGAGCACCGGGACATCGAGGTGACGTGGTCCGTGATGAGCCTCGCCGTCCTCAACGAGCACGCCGAGAGCCTCCCGCCCGCCTACCAGGCGATGATGCAGCGGGCCTGGGGTCCCGTCCGGGTCGTCATGGGTGCCGCTGCCCAGCACGGCGGACTCCGTCGTCAAGCCGCTCTACGACGCGATGGGCACGCGCTTCCACCCGGGCGGTGAGCAGGACGTGGCGACGGTCATCCGCGAGGTCGCTCGAGGACGTCGGGCTGCCGGCCGAGCTGGCCGAGCTCGCCAGCACCGACGCGCAACGACGAGGCCCTGCGGGCCAGCCACCAACGCGCGATCGACCTCGTCGGCACCGACGTCGGCACGCCCGTCATCGCGGTCGACGGCGTCGCCTTCTTCGGCCCTGTCGTGACGCCGGCACCTCACGGCGAGGCCGCCGGCGAGCTCTGGGACGGCTGCGTCCTCGTCGCCGCCACCCCCGGCTTCTTCGAGCTGAAGCGCACCCGCTCGCGCGGCCCCGTCTTCGACTGAGGCGCCCGCGGCGACCGTCCTCACGACCGGCTCGCCGCACACCCCGACCCTCCACGCTCACCCACCCTCGAATCCTCCGACGCATCCAAGGACGGACATGCGCATCCACATCGGCGGCGACCACGCGGCATACGAGCTCCAGCGGGCCCTCGTCGCCCACCTCGACCGACGGCGGGCACGAGGTCGTCGACCACGGTCCGACGGCCTACGACGCCGCAGGACGACTACCCCGTCTACGTGCTCCGGGCCGCGGAGGCGCGTGGCGGCCGACGCAGGGGTCGCTCGGCGTCGTCCTCGGCGGCTCCGGAAACGGTGAGCAGATCGCGGCCAACAAGGTGCGCGGGATCCGCGCCGCGCTGGCATGGTCGGCCGAGCTCGCCGCTCTCGCAAGGGAGCACAACAACGCCCAGGTCGTGTCGATCGGTGCTCGCTTCACCGCCGCCGACGTCGCCAAGGAGATCGTCGACACCTTCGTCTCGACCGAATTCACGGATGAGGCGCGGCACAGCCGCCGGCTGGGTATGGTGACCGCGTACGAGAACACGGGCGACCTGCCGGCGCTTCCGGAGTCGGGCGCGAGCTGAACCCGACGGCGCCCGGTCCGGGTCGCCCTCGAGCCGGTGAGAGGGAGGCACGTGGCCACCAACGAGAGCATCGTCTCTCGGCGCCCACGCTACCCCGCCGGACCCGTTCGCCGGGTCCGGCTGCTCGGCCAGTGGCTCGTCCGCGCGCCGTGGGTGATCGTCACCTTCTTCCTGCTGCTCGGCGTCGCGGCGAGCCTCGCGATCACGCATCTGGCCCGACCAGGTGCCGTGGACGATCTACACCTTCCTCGTCGTCGGCGCGGGGCTCTTCCTCGAGCCGCGCCTGCTCATCACCGTCTTCGTCGGGCTCTTCCTCGCGATGGCGACGCTCGGCGTCGTCCTCGGGCCGAGCGAAGCCGGCGACGATCGGCGCCGCAGATCGTCACCGTCGCCACGATGATGCTCATGCTGTGGCTCTCGCACGCGCGAGCCGAGGCGGGCGTCGTCGGCGTCGGCGGCGAGTCGATGCTCGTCGACATGCGCGACCGGCTGCGTGCCCAGGCCGAGCTGCCGCCGCTGCCCCCGTCCTGGGGGGCCGAGGTGGCACTCGAGTCCGCCTACGGTGACGGCTTCGCCGGTGACTTCGTCGTGGCGAGCCGCTCGACCGACGGCCGCATGCTCGAGGTCGCCCTCGTCGACGTGTCGGGCAAGGGTCGCGAGGCGGGGGCGCGGTCCCTGCTGCTCTCCGGTGCCCTCGGTGGCCTGCTCGGCGAGATGAGCGAGGGCGGCTTCCTCCAGTCGGCCAACAACCACCTGCTGCGCCTGCGCTGGGCCGAGGGCTTCGCCACGGCCGTGCACGTCGCCATCGACCTCGAGACCGGCGAGTTCACCATCGGGTATGCCGGCCACCCGGCTGCCGCTCAGTACGCCGCCGGCTCCGGGCGGTGGCGGATGCTCGCCGGCGGACGCGGGCCCCTGCTCGGCGTCATCGAGCGGGCCGAGTTCCCGCGCGAGTCGGGCACCATCCGCCGCGGACGACGCGCTCGTGCTCTACAGCGACGGTGTCATCGAGGCACGCGACAAGGCGCTCGTCGACGGCATCGACCGCATGCTGGGGCGGGCCGAGTCGTTCATCCGGACCGGCTTCGAAGGTCTGGCGCAACGGCTCTGCGACCAGGCCGCCGCCGGCCTCGGTGACGACCGTGCGGTCGTCACCATCTGGCGCACCTGAACGGCGGATCGACTGGCGTCACTACGATGCCGAGGTGACTGACCACCCCGACCATTCCGCTGACCGCACGCCCCACCCGGTGCCGGACCTGCCCCCCGGCGTGACGCCTGCTCGGGTGCGCAGCTTCGTGCGGCGTGGTCGGCTGTCGGACCTCACGCGTCACCGGATGGCGCGGCTCGCTCCCGTCGCGCGCCCTGCCGGACGGTCCCTTCGACGCCCGGGCGACCTTCGGTCGGGTCGCGCCCGTCGTGCTCGAGATCGGCTGCGGTCACGGGCACGCCGCCATCGCGTATGCCGCGGGCTTCCCGGAGCACGACGTCGTCGCCATGGACGTGCACACGCCCGGCCTGGCGCGCATGCTCGCCGACGCCGAGGAGGCCGGCGTGCCCAACCTGCGCGTCGAGCAGGGCGACGCGGTGCTCTTCCTCGCAGCGAGCGGGTCGCCGACGAGACGTTCGACGCGATCCACCTCTTCTTCCCGGACCCGTGGCGCAAGAAGAAGCACCGGAAGCGCCGCTTCGTGAGCCCGACCAACCTCGACCTGCTCGCGCGCGTCCTCAAGCCCGGCGGTCACGTCCTCATCGCGACCGACCAGGACTTCTACGCCGCTCACGTGCTCGAGGAGGTCGCCCAGCACCCGCGCTTCGAGGCCCGGCGGGTGGAGCGGCCGGTCGTGGCGGCCGTCCGACGGCTTCGAGGCCAAGGGTGTCGCTGCCGGCCGCACGATCACCGAGCTGCGCCTCGACCTCGTGGACTGACCCTCCGGTCCGCGGTCCTGCCACGACAAGCGAGAAGGGACGCCCTGACTGCGACTCCGTCGCGTCATGGCGTCCCTTCTCGTCGGTCGGGGCAACAGGATTTGAACCTGCGACCTTCCGCTCCCAAAGCGGACGCGCTACCAAACTGCGCCATGCCCCGTCGGGTCCGGTGCTCACGGACACGAAGGCACCCGCGGGCGGGTCGATTTCGGCGGACCGGACGCGAACCAGTAGGCTAGCGCCTCGGATCGCCGGCACGACCGGCGCCTTGCGGGCGTAGCTCAATGGTAGAGCCTCAGTCTTCCAAACTGATCACGCGAGTTCGATTCTCGTCGCCCGCTCCAGACGAGGCAAATGCGTTGGCCGGACAAGACGGCGGCCATACGGTGGAGAGCATGTTCCGCCCCGACCTGCAGGACGCCCTGCGCGACAAGGACGCCGTCATCCGGTCGTTCTTCGCCGCCGACGGCAGCCTGACGAGCATCCCGACCAAGATCCGCAAGCGCCTCGTCGTGCTCGACCGCCTGTCGCAGGAGTTCGAGCCGGGGGAGAAGTACGACGAGACGTCGGTCAACAACCGGCTGCGTGCCTTCCACCCCGACGTCGCCGCACTGCGCCGCTACCTCGTCGAGGAGGGCTTCCTCGACCGTGCCGGCGGTCAGTACTGGCGCAGCGGGGGCACGGTCGACTGACCGGGCCGGACGGCATACGGGCGGCATCGCGCGAAGCGCTGGTCGGCGGCCTCAGCGGAAGCCGAGGCACCTCGCTGAGGTAGCTCTCGGCGCCATCGGCCTCGAGGCTCTCCTCGAGCGCGGCGGCGGTGCGCGGCGAGGGCCAGGCGTGCACCCAGAACAGCGCGAGGCCTCCCGGGCAGCGCGATGAGCAGCGTCAGCCAGCTGTGCGGGGTGAAGGCGAACGACACGGCGAAGGCGACGAGCACCGGCGCCTCGGCGAGGGCCGTGCGCAGGATCGTCGTCGAGGTGTAGAAGCGCAGGCTCGTCGCCTCGGCGTTCTCCCGCGGCAGGCCGTGCGGCAGGGCCGGCACCGAGTAGCCGACCCGGCGGATGAGCAGCGCCGACCCGACGAGCGCCACGAGCACGATGGCGATGGCCAGGGCGGACGGCATCGGTGCGGCCGGCTCCACGATCACCCGCACGGCCGACAGCATGAGGGCGCCCATGCCGACCATCGCGCTGACCATCTGGATCGGCCGCAACGCCGCCCGCTCGGGGGAGCCGAAGGGGCTGGACGACGGGACCGGCGACTCGCTCATGGGGTCCGAGCCTAGGTGATCGGGTGGCTCGCACGATCCGCGCATTTAGCCATCTGCGTGCGGGCCGATAGCATGGTGCGCTGGCCCGTCCGTTCACCGTCGACGACCACGTCGGCACCACCCAATGGAGTACCCGCAGTGAAGAGTGCGCTCGAGACCCTCAGCCCGACCCGGGTCAAGATGACCGTCGAGGTCCCGTTCGAGGAGCTCAAGCCGAGCCTCGACGCAGCCATCAAGCACATCGGTGAACACATCCAGGTGCCCGGCTTCCGCAAGGGCAAGGTGCCCGCCCGCATCATCGAGCAGCGTGTCGGCCGTGCCGCCGTGCTCGAGGAGGCCGTCAACAACGCCCTGCCGACGTTCTACGGCCAGGCCATCGAGGAGAACTCGGTGCGCCCGCTCGGCCAGCCCGAGATCACCGACCTCTCGGTGCCCGCCGCCGACGGTGACGACCTGCAGCTTCACCGCCGAGGTCGACACGCGCCCCGAGATCGACCTGCCCGACTTCTCCGACCTCGAGATCACCGTCGACGAGGCCAAGGTCGAGGACGAGGCCGTGCAGCAGCGTCTCGACGACCTGCGTGCCCGCTTCGGCACCCTCAAGGGCGTCGAGCGTGCCGTCGCGGACGGCGACTTCGTCTCCATCGACCTCGCGGCCGAGATCGAGGGCGAGAACATCGACGAGGTGACCGGCGTCTCCTACGAGGTCGGCTCCAAGAACATGCTCGACGGACTCGACGAGGCCCTTCTCGGCATGTCGGCCGACGAGACCAAGACGTTCACCGCTCCGCTCGCCGGTGGCGACCGCGAGGGCCAGGAGGCCACCTGCACCGTGACCGTCACCGCGGTCAAGGAGCGCGAGCTGCCCGAGCTCGACGACGAGTTCGCCCAGCTCGCCTCGGAGTTCGACACGCTCGAGGAGCTCAAGGCCGACCTCACCACCAAGGCCGAGGTCGACGCCAAGTTCGCCCAGGGCGTCTCGGCACGCGACCAGCTGCTCGAGGCCATCCTCGACAAGGTCGAGGTGCCCGTCCCCGAGAGTGTCGTCGCCGCCGAGGTGCACAGCCACCTCGAGGGCGAGGGTCGCCTCGAGGACGACGAGCACCGCGCCGAGGTCGACGAGAGCACCCGCAAGGGCCTCAAGACCCAGCTGCTGCTCGACGCCATCGCCGAGAAGGAGCAGGTGCAGGTCCAGCAGGAGGAGCTCATCGAGTTCCTCGTCATGAGCTCGCAGCAGTACGGCATGGACCCCAACCAGTTCGCGCAGTCGCTCGACCAGGAGGGTCAGATCCCCGCCATGGTCGCCGAGGTCGCCCGCCGCAAGGCGCTCGCGTCCGTGCTCGAGAAGGTCGCCGTCAAGGACACCGCGGGCAACGTCATCGACCTCAACGAGGCCGTTCCCGGCACCGAGGGTGACGACGACGTCGAGGTCATCGCCGAGGAGTCCATCGAGACCGTCGAGATCGTCGAGGTCGACGAGGTCGCTGCGGCTGACGACACCGAGGCCGCAGCCAAGGCCTGACCGCCCACGCACCCGGTATGCCGTGAGGCCGGCTCCCGCTCGGGAGCCGGCCTCCGGCGTCTCCGGCGTCTCCGGCATCCCGGGGTTCGGACACCGCGACGCCGGTACCGCTGGATTGGCGCGATGGTGACGCGGGTACGACACGTGGAGTCGCCACCGCGGCGGCTCGCAGCGTGACGAGGGAGTCAGAGATGAGCACCATCGACGAGTCGGGCGCCAGCATGGCGGACTCCGACATCAACAGCACCGACCCTGACGGCTCCGGCAACCTCGGTGGCGGCAGCACGGCCGAGGGGTCCTCGGGTGACGACGCGGCCCGCGGCAACCTCGATGGCAGCAACGCCGTCGACGAGCCGCGCGACCGGGCTCTCGACGACGCCGGCGGCAACGGCTCGTTCGACCAGGCCTCTGACTCCGGCGACTCCGGTGAGGCTGACGGCACCGCCTCCGACGCGGGCGACTCCGGTCAGGACAACGGGCTCGCGCAGTAGGCGGTCGCGACGCAGGCATCACCCCACGGACCCCGCCTGACGGCATACGTCGGCGGGGTCTGTCACGTCTGTGGGGCGCAGGCTTGCGCGCCCACCGCTCAGGTTTGTGCGCTCAGGGCGAACACGGTGTGGTTCGGGAAATCTGGTCACCACCTCGGGCGTTAGGGTCAGTGACGAGCCAGCCGGCGACCGCTCCACCCTCGGGTGGGCCCGCGCGACTGGACCACTTCGACGATGGAGACACGGTGATTTCGGAGACCTCCGCCAACGGCACTGGCATGCCGGGTGGTCTGGACGACCACATCTACAACCGCCTGCTCAAGGAGCGGATCATCTTCCTCGGGTCGGACGTGCGCGACGACAACGCGAACGCCATTGCGGCTCAGCTGCTGCTGCTCTCGGCCGAGGACCCCACGAAGGACATCTGGCTCTACATCAACAGCCCCGGTGGGTCGATCTCCGCCGGCATGGCCATCTTCGACACGATGAACTGGATCCCCAACGACGTCGCCACCGTCGCGATGGGCATGGCCGCCTCGATGGGTCAGTTCCTGCTGTCGGCCGGCACGAAGGGCAAGCGCTACGCGACGCCCCACGCCCGCGTCATGATGCACCAGCCCTCGGGCGGCATCGGCGGCACGGCCACCGACATCAAGATCCAGGCCGAGCAGATGCTCTACGTCAAGAAGCAGATGGCCCGCCTCATCGCCGAGCACACCGGCCAGACGATCGACCAGATCGAGAAGGACTCCGACCGCGACCGCTGGTTCAGCGCGGAGGAGGCCAAGGAGTACGGCTTCGTCGACCACGTCTTCAGCCGCTCCGACCAGGCGGTCGAGGGCACCGGCGTCGGCCAGGCCGATGCGAAGACCGACAGCTGAGCCCGGCGGCCCACGAAGGACTTTGGAGACAGACATGATGATCAACCCAACCGCGCGCCTCGGCGACGTGGCCCAGCCCTCCAGCCGCTACATCCTGCCGCAGTTCGAGGAGCGCACCTCCTACGGCATGAAGCGCTCGGACCCCTACAACAAGCTCTTCGAGGACCGCATCATCTTCCTCGGCGTGCAGGTCGACGACGCGTCGGCCGACGACATCATCGCCCAGCTGCTCGTGCTGGAGTCGCTCGACCCTGACCGCGACATCCTCATGTACATCAACAGCCCGGGTGGCTCGTTCACCGCGATGACGGCGATCTACGACACGATGCAGTTCGTCCGGCCCGACATCCAGACGTTCGTCATCGGTCAGGCGGCCTCGGCCGCGGCGGTGCTGCTCGGCGCCGGCGCACCGGGCAAGCGTTTCGCCCTGCCGAACGCGCGCATCCTCATCCACCAGCCGGCGCTCTCGGGCGGCGACTACGGCCAGGCGTCCGACATCGAGATCCAGGCCAACGAGGTGCTGCGCATGCGCACCTGGCTCGAGGACACGATGGCCCACCACACCGGCCGCACGTCGGACCAGGTGCGCACCGACATCGAGCGCGACAAGATCCTCTCGTCCGAGGCGGCCAAGGAGTACGGCCTCATCGACGAGGTGCTCGCCTCGCGCAAGGCCTCACTCGAGCAGTGCAGCTGACGCCTCCCACGCCGTATGCCGCGGGGCCCGGTCCGTCTGGACCGGGCCCTGCGGCATACCCGGGTGAACTGCCGGCGTCGGGCGCGCTCTCCGGCCGGCGCTCCCGGGCTCCAGCTATGTTGGTGCGCATGGCCAGTGCTGAGTTCGAGTCCGCCGTCGAGAGCGTCAAGGGTCTGACCCGCGACCCCGGCAACGACGTCAAGCTGCGTCTCTACGCGCTCTACAAGCAGGTCACCGAGGGTGACGCCGCCGGCTCGCGGCCGGGGATGATGAACCCCGTCGGCGCGGGCGAAGTACGACGCCTGGGCCAAGGTCTCGGGCACCGCCCCCGAGGCGGCCGAGGAGCAGTACATCGCGATCGTCCGCGACCTCACGTCTCCCTGATTTCCCGGCGGCGGCCATCCAGCCGCGGCTGGATCGGTGTCAGGAAACCGGCAGATCCGGCGCATTGATTCAGCCACGGCTGGATCGTGTGTCGTGGACGACGTGGCCTGTGGATGACGCCCTCGCACCGAGGTGGGGTGACGACAACATCGGGGTATGCCGCCCCACCCGCCGCCGTCGC
>CAVVMP010000002.1:0-292275 GCA_963749475.1 Miltoncostaeaceae bacterium | reverse complement strand
CGGGCGGCCTCCTTCTCGATCGCGCCGCGCCGATCCACTCGACGATCCGGTTGCGTCCAGGTGATCGTGGTCCGCTCCCAGCGGTCCTTCGCGGCGGGGACGGCGTCGAGCGCCTCCTTCAGCGCCGGCTGCCGGCGCACGGCCTTCGTGGCCGTGTAGGCCTTCTCCCAGGCGCCGCGCTCCTTCGCCACCCGCACCGTCTCCAGGCCGGCGGGCGTCATCCGCCCCTCGGCGATGAGGCGCTCGGCGATCGCGACGTTCACCTTCGACCACCGGCTCGTGGGGCGCCGCGGCGTCCAGCGCTGCGCGTAGCGGTCGTCGTCGATCCGCCGGACCAGGCCGTCGATCCACCCGAAGCGCAGGGCCTCCTCCACCGCCTCGGCCCACGCGATCGACGGGATCCCCGTGTGCTTCTTGTGGTACAGCACCCACACCTCGGGCGCGGTGGCGTGGTGCTCCTCCAGCCAGGTTCGCCAGTCCGCGACGGCGGCGAAGGGGATCGCGTCCTCGTGGCCCACCTAGCCGGGCGGGCGCCGGGCGGCGGGACCCCCGTCCTCGAGGCGGCCGGCCGTGCGTAGCCGCTCGAGCGCCTCGACCACCTCGGCGTCGAACTGCCGGCCGGCCTCGCGACGGCACTCCTCCGCGGCCTTCTCCGGCGACAGCGGCGCCGTGTACGGCCGGGCGCTCGTCATCGCGTCCCACGCGTCGGCCACGGCCAGCAGGCGCGCCCCGTCCGGGATCCGGTCCCCGCGGATGCCCTCGGGGTACCCGCGCCCGTCGGCCCGCTCGTGCAGCGACTTCACCCAGCCCACCTGCTCGGCGCTCAGCACGTCCGCCACGATCTGGGCCCCCAGGGTCGAGTGCTCCTGGATGTGGGCGATCTCCGCGTCGGTCAGGCGCGAGGCCTTGAAGAGGACGGCGTCCGACACGCCGATCTTGCCCACGTCGTGCACGAGCGCCGCCTCGCGCAGCAGCGCCTGGCGGTCGGCCGTCCAGCCCATCTCCGCGGCGATCCGCACCGACAGGTCGGCGACGCGCTCGGAGTGGCGGCGGGTGGAGGGGTCGCGGGCGTCCACGGCCCGGGCGAGGGCGCGGATCGCGTTGAGCGCCTGGGAGCGCTCCAGGCTCTGGGCGCGCTCCTCGGCCGACAGCACCTCGACCACCTCGGGCGAGTAGCAGAACGACACGTTGCGGCCGTTGCCCTTCGCCCAGTAGAGGGCGCCGTCCGCCAGGCGCACCAGGTCGCCCGCGTCCGTCGCCTGCGCCAGCTCCGCGATGCCGATCGAGACGGTGCAGGAGATGTCGCCCGGGAAGGCCTCGCCCGGCGATCGCCTCGCGGGAGCGCTCGGCCGCCTTCCAGGCGTCCAGGGCGTCGCTCTCCGGCAGCAGCCACGCGAACTCCTCGCCCCCGATGCGGGCGACCAGGTCCTCCGGCCGGGAGCGCCGCAGCAGCCGGGCGGCCGTCTCGCGCAGCACGTCGTCGCCCACCTGGTGCCCGTGGCGGTCGTTCACGTCCTTGAAGTGGTCCAGGTCGATCAGCGCCAGCGCCAGCGGCCGCCGGTGACGGCGGGCGCGCTCCACCTCGTCCCGCAGGCGCTCGTGGAAGGCCCGGTGGTTCGCCAGGCCGGTGAGCGGGTCGCTGGCGGCGCGCTGCTCGGCGTCGGCGAGGGTCACGAGGGTCCGGGCGTGCAGGCGGGCGTTGGCGAGGGCCAGGTCGGCGATGCTCATGAGGCTCCGCACCGCGGCGCGCTCCCGGGCGGTGAACCGGCGGGGGTTGCGGAAGCCGATGAACAGGGCGCCCAGGACGCCCTCGCCGACGGAGGGGTGCTCGAGCCGCGCGGCGATGAACGCGCGCAGCCCCGACATCCGCCCCAGGCGCACCTCAGGCGCGGCCTGGAGCTGCTCGCGCACCACCACCCGCTCGGGGGCTGCCAGGATCGCGGCGAGCGCCTCGCGGGCGTCCGGTCCGCTCGACTCCGACTCGAGGACCCCGCGCAGCACCGGGTCCTGCTCGCTGGTGTGCAGCGTCGGGTCGCCCGGGCCGTCGGGCATCACGATCACCGTGGCCCGGTCCGCGCCGAGGGCCCGCTGGGCGGCGCTGGTGAGGGCGTCGAGCGTCGCCGCCATGTCCAGGCCGCCCGCGGCGATCGCCGCCGCCGCATCCTCCACCGAGCGCCGCCGCGCCTCCGCGGTGGCCACCGCGACGCCGGCGAGCTCGGCCAGGCCGCGGAGCCGGTTGCCCAGCCCGGGCTGCACGGGCGGCCGGGCGCCGTTGGCGGCGACCAGGAGTCCCCACACCTCGCCGGCCAGCACGATCGGCGACGACGCGACCTCGCCGCCGGGCGCGAGCCATTCGGTGGCGGGGTCGGCCGCCAGCTCGTTCTCCCGCCACGATGCGACCACCTCCGAGTGGCGCCCGTCGCCCAGCCGCACCACGGCGGCCGACGCGACGCCCAGCAGCTGGGCCGCCTCCTGGCACACGAGCGTCAGGACGTCCTCCGGCTCGGCGCCCGAGGCGGCCAGGGTCGCGGCCCGCCGCAGCGCGGCCTGCTCCGCGGCGTACCCGGCGATGCGCCGCCGCTGCTCGGCGTCGCTGATCGCCAGGCGCACGAGGTCGGCGAAGTCCACCAGCGCCCGCTCCGCCTCCGCCCCCACCGGGGCCTCGGCGCTCACGATGGTCAGGCTCCCCCAGGGCTGCGCCGTCGATCGCGATCGGCGCCGCGAGGCCCTCGCGGTACGCGCTGAGGAAGTCGTCGCCGCCGGGGCGCGGCAGGAGCCGTGTGGTCCGCGACTCGCGGATGGCGGTGGGGGAGCCGTAGACGCCGAGGCGGATCACGTGGCCGTCGCCGGGAGCGGGCATGCCGGGGGCCACCCAGCTGGCCACCACCTCGCCCGTGGACTCGTCGCGCAGGCGCATCACCGACGCGAGCTGGCAGCCCGTGAGCCGGGCGGCCTCCTCGCAGATGAGCGTCAGCATGTGGGGGGCCGGCGTCCCGGCGGCGATCGCGGTCGCCACCCGCCGCAGCGCCGTCTGCTCCTCGATGCGCCGCTCGATGGCGCGCCGGTCCTCCGCGTTCGCCACCGCCAGCGCCACCAGGTCGGCGAAGGCGGCCAGGCGCGCCTCGGCGTCGTGCTGCAGGCCGGGCGCCTCCGCCGACGCGGCCAGCACCGCCCCCCACAGCCGGCCGGCGGTGCGCACCGGCGCCGCCACCCCGCAGCGCAGCCTGCCCCGGACGCTGTGGACGTCCGCGCGCTCCGCGGGCGAGAGCTCGTCCAGGTCCACGCGGGCCGGGACGCCGGTCGTCGTGGACCCGTGCGACCGGCCCGCCGCCCGCGAGCGGCACGCGCACGCCGGTCGGCGTCCCCGCGTCGCCCCAGGACCCCACGGCCAGGGCGTCCTCGCCGTCGAAGCGCCAGACGACCCCCGCCTCGACGGCGAACAGGGCCGCGACCTCCTGGGCGACGATCCGGAACACCTCCGCCGGCTCCGACCCGGAGGCGACCACCTTCGCCACCCGGTGGAGCGCTCCGGTCTCGGCGAGCGCCGACCGGAGGGCGCTGCCCGTCGCTGGAGAACCGCCGCCCGGCTCGATCACGCCTTTCCGTCCCATCCGAGTCAGGGAACGATCACGGACTATTGCGGAATTCCCGGATGCGATCCACCTGAATCCCCCTCGCGCTGCCCCAGGCGCTGGGCCTCGACGGCCCGTGCCCAGCCCTCCGGCAGCACCGGCCAGCGGCGCAGGGCGTCGGCGTGCCGCAGGTACCACACCAGGTCGGCCCGGGCGCGGAGGCGGGGGTCCTCGCCGGGGTCGGGCTGTGCGGACGGGGGGTTCACCGCCGACATTGTTGCCCATGCCCTCGGGTCCCGGGTAGGATCCTCCGACGTCGCCGCACGGCCATTGGCCCTGCTCGCGACGGCCATCAGGGGGCATTGGCCGTGCTTCCGGCGGGTCCTGGACGGACCCCGGCCGGACCGCGGCCCGGAGTCGGGCGAGCAAGGGGGAGACTTGGCGAGAAAGAGCGTGGTGATCCGGCTGGCCGGCGAGTCCGGCGAGGGGGTCATCTCCTCCGGCGACATCCTCACGCAGGCGGCGGCGCGGGGCGGGTACTGGACCCAGACCTTCCGCACCTACCCCGCGGAGATCAAGGGCGGCCCGTGCATGTACCAGGTGCGCATGGGCGACGAGCAGATCTACAGCCACGGCAAGTCGGTGGACCTGCTCGTCTGCTTCAACCAGGAGGCATGGGAGCTCCACTGGGACTCCCTCGGCCCCGACGGGGTGATCCTCTTCGACGAGACCGCGGTCGAGATCCCCGAGGACTACCGGGACCGCGCGCGCCCGGTCCGGATGGAGAAGCTCGCCAAGGAGATCGGCGGCTCGCTCCGCGCCAAGAACATGGTCGCCGTCGGCGCGGTCGCCGGGGTGATCTCGTTCAACACCGCCCCCATCGAGGAGCTGGTGCTCCGCCGGTACGCCCACAAGCAGGGCGTGGCCGACGCGAACATCGCCGCCCTCCGCGCCGGCGGCGACGAGTCCGCCGACCTGAAGGGCGTCCTGGAGATCGTGGAGCCGGTCGAGGTCGAGGCCGACCGCATCCTGCTCTCGGGCAACCAGGCGATCGCCGTCGGCGCCATCGCCGCCGGCGTCCAGTACTTCGCCGGCTACCCGATCACCCCGGCCTCCGACATCCTCGAGTGGCTGTCGGCCAAGCTCCCGCAGGTCGGCGGCATCACGATCCAGTGCGAGGACGAGATCGCCTCGATCTCCTCCGTCCTCGGCGCCTCCTACACCGGCGCGAAGGCCATGACGGCCACGTCGGGCCCCGGCCTGTCGCTCATGACCGAGATGCTGGGCTACGCCGGCACCGCCGAGATCCCCTGCGTCGTGATCGACGCGCAGCGCGGCGGCCCCTCCACCGGCCTGCCGACCAAGACGGAGCAGTCCGACCTGCAGCACGCCCTCTACGGCGGCCACGGCGAGGCGCCCCGCGTCGTCATCGCGCCGATCACGGTGGAGGACTGCTTCTGGTCCACGATCGACGCGTTCAACTACTCGGAGCGCTTCCAGGTCCCGGTCATCCTCCTGACCGACCAGGGCCTCGCCACCCGGATGGAGGTCATCCACAAGCCCGACACGGACAAGGTCGAGCTGTGGGACCGCAAGACGTCCGCGGGCGTCGAGGACTACAAGCGCTACGCGCTGACCGAGGACTCCGTCTCGCCGATGGGCATCCCCGGCGAGGAGGGCGGCCAGTACGTCTCCACCGGCATCGAGCACGACGAGTTCGGCCACCCGGCCTACACGCCCGAGAACCACGTGGCGATGCAGACCAAGCGCTGGGCCAAGCTCGCGCCGCTCGCGAACGGCCTCGTCCGCCACGAGACCCACGGCGACGAGACGCCCGACATCGCGCTCATCGGCTTCGGCTCCACCTACGGCCCGGTCCGCGAGGCCGTGGACCGCGCGCGCGAGGAGGGGCTGTCGGTGGGCCTGTTCTACCCGCGCGTGCTGGGGCCGTTCCCGGTCGACCAGGTGAAGGCCTTCACGGCCAACGCGTCGCGCGTGCTGGTCCCGGAGGTCAACTTCTCCGGGCAGCTGGCCCGGCTCGTGCGCGGCGAGTGCGGCCTCGCGGTCGAGAGCCACGCCAAGTGCGACGGCCTGCCCTTCACGGCCGAGGACGTCCTCGACATCATCATGGAAAGGATCCCGAGTTGAGCACCGCTCCCGCCAAGCGCAAGCCCACCGACTACAAGTCGGATCTGAAGCCGATCTGGTGCCCGGGCTGCGGCGACTTCGGGGTCCTCGCCTCCCTCTACCGCGCGTTCGCCGAGCTCGACCTCGACCCCGCGAACACGGTCGTGGTCTCCGGTATCGGCTGCTCCAGCCGCCTCCCGGGCTTCGTATCCACGTACGGGTTCCACTCCCTTCACGGCCGGCCGCTCCCCGTGGCCATGGGCGTGAAGCTCGCGAACCCGGACCTCAACGTCATCGCGGTCGGCGGCGACGGCGACGGCTTCGCGATCGGCGCGGGCCACTTCCCGCACGCGGCGCGCCGCAACGTGGACATCACCTACCTGGTGATGGACAACGAGATCTACGGCCTCACCAAGGGCCAGGTCTCGCCGACCTCCCTCACCGACCAGAAGGCGCCCTCCACCCCGTGGGGAAACCTCGAGACGCCGCTCAACACGCTGGCGTTCGCGGTGGCCTCTGGTGCGACGTTCGTCGCGCGCGGCGCGTCGTTCAACACCAAGGCGCTGACGGAGCTGATCGTCCAGGCGATGGAGCACAAGGGCTTCAGCTACATCGACGCCATGTCCCCCTGCGTGATGTTCAACAACCACCAGGAGGAGTGGAAGGAGCTGGTCACCGACGTGGACCCCGACCACGACGTCACCAGCAAGACGGCCGCCTTCGACCTCGCCCTCCGCGGCGGGTTCAAGCTCGGGATCCTCTACCGCGAGCAGCGGTCGACGATCAACGAGAAGTACCGGGCCCTCGTGGACGCGGCGAAGGAGTCGAACGCCGACGCCATGCTCGAGGCCTTCAGCGCCCGCAAGGGCGCGGCGATCGGGAAGCCCGTTCTCTAGTCGCCGCTGAGGGAGTCGGCCGCGTGCCCGCCGGCTGCAAACCTTCGCAGTCCGGCGCCCGCGTGCATGCCGATGCAACCAGCATCGGCATGAACGCGGGCATCCGGACTGCTCGGTTTTCGCTCGGCGGGTCACACGGCCTTGGTCCCTCACCGGCTCCCTCGGTCCTTCCCGGCGGCGCTCGCCGCCCTGGTCCTCGCCGTCCTCGCCGCGTCCTGCGGCGGGGGCGGCGACGACGGCGGCCGCACGGCCGCCACCGAGCGCGCGGCGGGACGGATTCACCCGGGGGCCGTACCTCACCCGGCTCGGCACGACGTCGGCGCGCCTGCGCTGGATCGCGCCCGCCGGCGCCGCGGTGGCGCTGACGGCGCGCGCCGGCGACGGTCAGGTGGCCCGGGCCGACGACGGCACGTTCCGCGGGCTGCATCCCGACACGCGCTACGCGTGGACCGCGTCGCTCGACGGACGCCCGGCCGCGTCGGGCGCGTTCACCACCGCCCCGCGCGACCTCTCCCGCGGCGTCGACCTGATCGTGTTCGCCGACTACGGGGCGCCCAACGACGACTCCCGCGCCGTCGCCCGCCTGGCCGGCGAGCTCGACCCCCGCCTGATGATCACCGGCGGCGACAACACGTACATCGTGACGCTGCCCCAGCTGCTCGACGACAACCTGTTCGGGCCGCTGCGCGACGCCCTGTCGGGAGCGCCGAACTACGGCACCGTCGGCGATCACGACATCCCGTTCCCGGTCGGCCAGAAGGCCCTGGCGGACGCGCTGGAGTGGCCGGACCTCGGGGAGCGATACGACCTGCGCTACGGCCCCGTGCAGGTGGTGGCGCTGGGCCTGCGCGCCGACGCCGTCGACGTGGCGTTCGCCCGCCGGGCCCTCGCCCGCCCGGGGCCGCTCGCCCGGTTCGTGGTGACCCACCAGCCCGTCAAGGCCGGCAACCCGCTGCTCCCGGTGATCGCCGCGGCGCCGGTGACCGCCGTCCTGGCCGGCCACCTCCACGCCTACGAGCGGCGGGAGGTCGCGGGCGCCCCCGGCGTCCCGTTCTTCACGGTCGGCACCGGCGGCGCGCCGCGCAACGACCGAGCGGACGCCCCGGAGCCCCGACGCCGTCGCCCACCTCCTGGCGTTCGGGGTGATGCGCGTCCACCTGGAGGGCGACGCCTCGGCGTACGCGTTCACGGACATCGGCGGCGACGTCCGCGACCGGGCCACGTTGCCGCTGGTCCCCTGACGCGGGGCCGGGCGCCCGTGAGCACGACGCCGGCGGCGGGTCGTGCGTGGCGACCCGCCGGCGACGCCGTGTGCAGCTCCCGATCCGATCCGGGCCTGCCGAGCGACAAGCGGCTCGCGCGATGGCGTGGCGAACCGCCTGCGGCGGAGGCACTGGGCACACCCCCCGCACATCCGATGGTGACGGGGACGGCGCCCTAGCGGAATACCGCAGATGCGCCATCTTGCCGCCCGACCGCTGCCCGCGAGCCGGGTCGCGTTCAGCCCCCGCGGACCTTCGCGTCGGCCGTGCGGGCCGCCTCGGCCATCTCGGCGCGGACGGCGCCGAGGCGGCGCGTCAGCTCCGGGTCGGACGTCGCCAGGATCTGGGCGGCCAGCAGGCCGGCGTTGCGGCCGCCGTCGATCGCCACCGTCGCGACGGGGACGCCGCGCGGCATCTGCACGATCGACAGCAGCGAGTCCATGCCGTCCAGGGCCGTCGTGCGGACGGGCACCCCGATCACCGGCAGCGTCGTGACGGACGCGAGCATCCCCGGCAGGTGGGCCGCGCCCCCGGCGCCGGCCACGATGACCTTCAGGCCGCGGTCGGCGGCCTCGCCGCCGTAGGCGATCATGTCGTGCGGCGTGCGGTGCGCCGAGATCACGCGCACCTCGTGCGGCACCCCCAGGGCCGTGAGCACCTCGGCGGCGGGGCCCATCACGGGCAGGTCGCTGTCGCTGCCCATCACGATGCCCACCAGCGGGCCGCCCGGCTCGGTCACAGCCCCACCGCCGCGGCCGCGCGCCGGGCGACGTCCAGCGCCTCGTCCGCCGTGGCGCCGAGTGCGGTGACGTGGCCCATCTTGCGCCCGGGCCGGACCTCCGCCTTGTCGTAGAGGTGCAGGTGGGCGCCCTCCACGGCGAGGGCCGCGGCCACGTCCGGCCGTGCGGGCCCGGCGGCCGAGCCCAGCAGGTTCACCATCGCCGCGGCGGGCGCGCGCATCCCCACCTCGCCGAGCGGCAGGTCCAGCACGCCGCGCAGGTGGTTCTCGAACTGCGACGTCTCGCACGCCTCGATGGTGTAGTGGCCGGAGTTGTGGGGGCGAGGGGCCAGCTCGTTCACGAGGACGCCGCCGTCGTCCGTCAGGAACATCTCCACCCCCGTCACGCCCAGGCCGTCGGCCGCGGCGGCGGACGCCGCCGCCACCTCGCCCGCCCGCGCGAGCGCGTCGCCGTCCACCGGCGCGGGCGCCACGACCTCGTGGCACACGTGGTCGCGCTGCACCGTCTCCACCACGGGGTAGCGCCGCACCTCGCCCGAGGGCGAGCGCGCCACCATCGCCGCCAGCTCCTTCGCGAACGGGACCATCCCCTCCACCAGCACGCCCTCCCCGGCGTCGAGCCGGGCGAACGCCTCGCGGGCCTCGGCCTCGTCGCGGCAGGTGGCGTTGCCGTAGCCGTCGTAGCCGAGCTTGCGGGCCTTCAGCATCAGCGGCCAGCCCAGGTCGCGGCCGGCGGCGGCCAGGTCGCCGGGGCGCTCCGCCACCCGCCACGGTGCCGTCGGCAGGCCGGCGTCGCGCAACAGGGCCTTCTGGAGCGCCTTGTCCTGCACCTGCGCGAGCACCGCCGGACGGGGCCGCACCGGCGTGCCGGCCGCCTCGACCGCGGCGAGCGCGGCGGCGTCGACGAACTCGTTCTCGAGCGTCACCACCCCGGCGGCGGCGCCGAGCGCCCGGACCGCCTCCGCGTCCTTCCAGTCGCCCTCCACCACGGACGCCGCCATCGGGCCCGCCGGCTCGCCGCGGCGGCCCAGCACCGCCACCCGGATGCCGAGCGGCCACGCCGCCAGGCACGTCATGCGGGCGAGCTGCCCGGCGCCGGCGATGCCCACGTCGGCGCGCCCGTCCGGCGTCCCGTCCGCGCGCAGTGGGGCGGCGAGGGGCTGGGACACGGTCACGGGCGGGACGCTACAGGCGCGCCTCCGGCGATCGCAATTTCCCGCCGGCCCTACCGCGCGAAGCGCGGTCGCAGCGCCCGGGTGAGAGGTGCTGCTTCGGCCGGCGGGTTGTACGCAATTCCCTCACATCGCCCCAACCGTGGCCTCACGTCCTCGGCGGATCGCGCCGATAGGGTCGCGATGGCGATGCTCGCGATGGACGTGCCACCACCGCAGACCGCTCCGGCCGTTCCGGCACGGATGCTGGCGTTCGCGGACGAGTTCCACTTCAACACCAGCCGTGACGTGGTGCCCGCGGGGACCCTGATCCTCCAGGTGAAGAACATCGGGGAGGACGACCACGACCTCCGCATCAAGGGCCCGAACGGCGTGGCGCGGGCGGAGACCGGCGTGGTGAAGCCCGGCGACCTCGGCCTGATCCGCATCCGCCTGCCGCAGGGCCGCTACACGTACCTGTGCACCGTCGCCGACCACGCCGAGCGGGGCATGGCCGGCACGCTGGTGGTGCGGGCCGTCAAGAAGAAGAAGCGACCGCGCCGCTGATGCCGCGCTCCGCCGACCGCGCGAAGATCGAGCGGCTGCTCTGGCGCGCCGGGTTCGGGGGCCGCCCCGCCGAGATCGACCGACTGGCCCGCAAGGGCGTCCCCGCGGCGGTGGAGACGCTGCTCGCGCCACGCGGGCCGGCGCTGCGCGGTCCCGCCGCCCACATCGACGGCGCCCCGCTCGACCCGGTGAACGCGTACGGCCACGAGGTGCTGTGGTGGCTCGACCGCGCGGTCCGCACGCAGCACCCGCTGGTGGAGCGGATGACGTTCAACTGGCACGACCACTTCGCCACGTCCAACGACGACGTCGGCGACAGCAAGCTGATGCTGGCCCAGTACTGGACGCTGCGCCGCGGCGCGCTCGGGAAGTTCCGCAACCTGACGCGGTCGATCCTGAAGGACCACGCCATGCAGCGGTTCCTGAGCCTCTCGAACTCGGAGAAGGGCTCCCCCAACGAGAACTTCGCCCGCGAGCTGTTCGAGCTCTTCACCCTCGGGGTGAACAACGGCTACACGGAGAAGGACGTCCGCGAGGCGGCCCGCGCGCTCACCGGCTTCACGTTCGACTACGAGACGGAGCGCTTCGGCTACGACCCCGACAACCACGACGGCGGGGTGAAGCGCATCCTCGGCCGCGTCGGGCGCTTCACGCCGCAGGACGTGGTGGACATCGCGGTCGCCCACAAGGCCCACGCGCCGTTCCTGGTGGAGAAGCTGTGGGGCTACCTCAGCCCCCGCCCGTGCCCGCCCAAGCTGGTGCGCTCGCTCGCGAAGACCTACCGCGACGCCGACACGGACGTGCGCCCCGTGCTGCGCGAGATCCTCAACCACAAGCTGTTCTACGCCGGGCTCGCCGAGCCCGACATGGTGAAGCCGCCGTTCGTCTACGCCGCCGGGATGCTGCGCCTCACCAACAGCCGGGTGGACGACGACTCGTGGCGCTGGCGGCTCGATCAGATGGGCCAGGTGCCGTTCCACCCGCCGAACGTGAGCGGCTGGGAGGGCGGGACGGCGTGGCTCTCGACGAGCTCGATCCGGGCCCGCTTCGACGCCGCGTCGGCGGTGCTCTCGAAGACGATCGAGGACGGCTCGATCTCGTCCCGCCAGACCCCCCAGCAGGCGCTCGCGTCGGCGTTCGCGGCCACGGGCCGCCCGCGCGTCGGCCCGCGCACGTCGAACGCGCTGCGCCGGTTCGCCGTCACCTCCGTGAAGGGCCGGACGGACGACTGGGAGGTCGACCACTACTTCCCCGAGCGCCAGCGCGTGCTGCGGCACCTGCTGCTGGCGGGACCCGACGCCCAGGTCTGCTGAGGATGACGATGCGACGACGCTCACCCGGGTGCGCCGACTGGCGCGCCACCCGCCGCGCCTTCGTGGGGCGTGCCGCCGACGTGGTGCCGATCCCGGCGGACGCCCTCGACGGCCTGGCCGCGTTCGAGCGGGACGGCGGCATGACCCGCCGCAACCTGCTCGAGCGCGGGGTGGGCCTCTGGGTGGGCGCCTCCGCGCTCGCGGGCCTCTCGACGCGGTCGGTGCTCGAGGCGGCGTCCGCACAGGCCCAGTCGGCCCCGGACGCGACGATCCTGGTCTCGCTGTACCTCGAGGGCGGCAACGACGGCCTCAACACACTCGTCCCGCTGGCCGACCCGCAGTACCGGGCGCTGCGCCCCCACATCGCGATCGCGCCCGAGACCACCCTGCCGGTCGCGGGCCACCCCGAGTTCGGCTGGCACCCGTCCCTCGCGAGCCTGAAGGGGCTGTTCGACGCGGGGAAGGTGGCGGTGCTGCCGTCGGTGGACTTCCAGGACGCCGACCAGTCCCACTTCAACTCGGCCGCCTACTGGCGCCGCGGCATCGTGGGGCAGTCGTTCGACCCCACCGGGTGGCTCGGGCGCACGCTCGACATCGTCGGCATCCCCGACAACCCGCTGCAGGGGATCAGCACGTCGTGGGCGCCCGACCCGGTGCTCTCGTCGCGGCGCGCCGCCACCGCCACGGTCTACGACCCGAGCGGCTTCGACTTCTACATCGACGGCGTGTGGGGCAGCGAGGGCTTCAGCGAGGCGTACCGCCACGCCGCGGCCGGCGCCACGTCGTCGGCGGCGCTGGCGGCCGCCCGCCGCACGTACGCGAACGCGTTCAAGGTGCGCGACCAGCTCGCGCCGCTGCGGGTCGACGACGACCACCCGCTCCCGCCGGTCCCGGTGGCGTACCCGGACACCGACCTCGGCACCGGCCTGCGCAACCTGGCGAGGATGCTGGGCGCCGGGTTCGGCACCCGGGTCGCGGCCCTCTCGTACGGCGGGTTCGACACCCACGACGATCAGCCGGCCGAGCACGCCGAGCTGCTGACCGACCTCTCGGACTCCCTCGCCGCGTGGCAGGCCGACCTGACGCAGCGCGGGCTCGCCGGCCGCGTCCTGACCCTCATCTGGAGCGAGTTCGGCCGCCGCCCGGAGGACAACGAGTCGAACGGCACCGACCACGGCGCCGGCGGCCTGGTGATGGTGGTCGGCGACCGCGCCCGCGGCGGCATCCAGAGCGAGTTCCCCGGGCTGTCGCGCCTCGACGAGGACGACAACCTCCTGGTCACCACGGAGTTCCGGACGGTCTACGCCACGCTCCTCGAGTCGTGGCTCGGCGTCGAGGCGGCCCGGGTGCTCCCGAACATCGACGCCGCCCGCCTGCCGCTCGTCGCCTAGGGCCGCCGGGGCCGCCCCGGGCGGCTGCTATCCTGCGCGACCCCGAGGGCGTTTAGCTCAGTTGGGAGAGCACCAGCTCGACAAGCTGGGGGTCACTGGTTCGAGCCCAGTAACGCCCACCTCGGAAAGCCCCGCCAGTCGGGGCTTTTCTGCGCTCTGGAGCCGGCTCGCACCCGGGCGCCGGGGCGGACGCGCGGTCTGGCGCCGCCCCAGTCCCGTTTCGCGGGCTACCAGAGGGCCTGGACGACCGTTCCGCTGTGCAGCGTCGCGACCGTGGCCCTGCCGCTCGCATCGACCACGGCGCTGAGGTCCTTCCAGTTGTCCATCGCGTCCTGCCAGTGTCTCCCCACCCCGGCAGGCGACTCGTAGTACTCGTCGAGCACGTAGATCGTCTTGCCCGTCGGCTCAGAGCTCGGGTCGAGTGGGTTGGAGAGCTCGGGCCCCTTGGAGATCGTGTAGGAAAGCAGCGCGGTATCGCCGTCGCGCGGATGGCCCTTCATCCACTCGCCGTGGCTGGCGAAGATCCGGTCCCACTCGGCGACGTCGGCCTCCCCGACCGTCCACATGATGATGATGTGGGTCTTGCCCATGTTCGACATGCCGGTCCTCTCGTCCGGGCGGGGACGACGGGGCGCCGCAGTCCGCTCGCGCGGCCGGCATCGGTCCCCGCGTGTACGCCGACCGTGTCACCAGCCCCCGCGCGGGGTCAATGGCCGAGTGTCGCCGCCCCTGACCTGCTCACGCTCGGGGTCGATCGTCCTCGTCGGCGTCCGCCCGCGAGTCGATCACCGCCTTCAGCGCGCTCTCGCTGTCCTCGAGCACCACCCCGCGAGCGTCCTCGCCGCTGAGGACCCGGGCGTAGTCCTTGATCCGCCCGGCGGCGATCCTGATCTGGCCCTGCCGCTCGGGGCCGCCGGGACCGAGGGTCCTGACGAGCCGCTCGATGAGATCGGCCTCGTCGATGATGCGGGCGAGGGCGTCGTCGGGGCTGAGATAGGTGCTGAATGTGGTCACGGTGGGGGACGCCGCTCCGACGGTCCGGGGTCGGAGCGGCTGACCCATCCGTTTCCCGGGTGGCGGTTCGCGCGATCCGGGCGCGGGTCCGGTGGAACACCCGTGTCTCATTGCGAGACGCGAGGGGCAGCCCAGCGTCAACGAAGGCGCTGGTGGGGCTCCGTTGCGACGGCGGGGATCGGCGAGGGGTGGTCCCCGACGACGGCCGCCCACTCCCGCTGCTCCGCTGCGTTGACGGCGAAGTCGAGCAGGGCGCGCATCGGGGTGTGGATCGTGAAGTCCGGCCCGAACTCGGCCACGAAGTCGTCCGTGGCGTTCACGACGTCCGCCGCGGCGATGTCGTGGCGCCCAGTCGCCTTTCGCCAGCGCTTCGCCAGCGACCGCTTCTCGGCGTCGTCGAGCTCCTGCCACTCGCGGCCCACGCCCTCGCGCAGCAGCGCGGCGGCGCCGGCCCGTGAGGCGCGCGACTCGCCATCCCACTCGGCGCATCCCGCCACAACCGCAGCAGCGGCGATCACGGCGACGGTCAGGAGGCGGCGTGAGAACACGTTCACCACGATGCGCGTTGGCCCCCCACTGGCACCACTGAACGATGGTCGAGTCCGACCGGCCCGCGCGGATGGTCGTCGCCGCGCGGGCCGGGTTTCCGCATGTCCTAGGCGGCGCGGACCGTGAACGCCTTCGTGGCGGTGACCGTCCGCCCGCCGGCGGTCGCGGTGAGCGTCACCCGGTAGCTGCCGGGCGCCAGGTGGCCCAGCGCGACACGGGCGGTCCCCGCGGTGACGCTGCGGGGCGCGAGCGTCCGGACGACGGTCCGGCCGCGCACGACGCGCCCGCGGACGACGGCCCGGGCTCCTGCCCGGAACGTGGCGGTCCACGACCGGCCCGAGGACCGGACGGCCAGGCCGCTCAGGCGCGGCGCCGCCGGGACCGGGGACGGGGCGGCGGGCGGCGCCGGCGCCGGCGTGGCCGGCGTGGTCGGCGTGGTCGGCGCCGGAGTTCCCACCGACGGCGGCGGGGCCGGCGGCGCCGGCGGGGCGGGGGCCGCGGCGATCGTGACCGTGCGCGTGCGGGTGGTCGTGTTGCCCAGGACGTCCGCCCGGGTCATCGTCACCGTGTAGGTGCCGGCGTCCGACCACGCGTGCGCGACGCTCGCGCCGCTGTCGGTGGTCCCGTCGCCGAAGTCCCACGCCGGCGCCGCGCCCAGCGGGCTCCACACGTCGTCGGTCGCGGCCGCGAACGCCAGGAGGTCGCCCGCGGTCCCCGAGGCGGGACCCGTGAACGACGACACCACCGGGCCGGCGGCGTCCCACGCGGTGGCGCGCACCGCGGAGGTGCTCGCGCCGTCCTCGCGCCAGGCCGCCACCGCGTTGCCGGCCGGGTCGACCGCCACGGCGGGGCCGGCCTCGGCGCTGGCGCCGGAGGCGAGCTCCGCCGCGGCCGGGAAGGCCGCCGTCGCGCCGGCCGAGGCCGGGCGCACCGACGCCATCACCGCGGTCGCCGTCGCCTGCTCCCACACCACCGCGACGTCGCCGTCGGCGTTGGCGCTCACCTGCGGGTTGGCGACCGGCGAGGCGGTCACCAGGAGGTTCTGGGGAGCGCCCCAGCCCGACCACGGGTCGTCGGCCGCCCGGGAGACGGCCTGCACCGTGGCGGGGCCGCTCACGTGGCGCCACACCACGACGGCGTCGCCGCCGCCGTCCATCGCCACCTGCGGCTGGTCCACGTTGTCGCCGGGGACGGACAGCACCTGCGGCGCCGACCAGGACGCCGGCAGCGAGAAGTGCCCCGCCGCCCCGGGCCGGGCGACTGCGTTGATCGTCGCGCTCACCTGGTCGCGGAACACCATCAGGGTGGTGCCGCGGGCGTCCATCGCCAGCTGCGGCTGGACGGGCGTCACGTTCAGCGGGGTGGCCCAAGTGGCCCCGCCCCACGCGGACACGAAGCCGGGAGCCGCCGGGCGGATGCGCGACTCGCCGCGTGACGCGCGCACCCAGGCGGCGACCGCGTCCCCGTCGGCGTCGACCGCGAGCGCCGGCTTGTCGCACGTGGTGCACAGGACCTCGGCGGCGCCCCAGGCGCCGCCCGCGGGCCGGGCGGCGGCCTCGACGGTCCCCGCGGAGGTGTTCCAGGCGGCGACGGCGTCGCCCGCGGCGTCGAGCGCCACGCGCAGCACCACGCCGGCCGGCACCGTCGACGCGGTGAGCGCGACCGGGGCGGACCAGGCGCCCGCCACGTCGTCACGCACGGCGGCGCTGATCGTCCCGCCGCTGTCGCGGTAGACGACCACGGCGCGCCCGGCGGCGTTCATCGCCAGCCGCGGCACCGTGCCGGACCCGAGCGACGCCGGCGCCGCCCACACGGCCGCGGCTCCGGCCGGCCGCGACGTCGCGCGCACCACGCCCGAGTCGTCGGCGTAGGCGACGAGCGCGTCGCCGGACGCGTCGACCGCCGCCTGCGGGACGGCCGCGGCGTCGGCGCCCCCCAGCGTCTGGGTGCCGAGCCAGCTCGGCGCCGCCGCCGCGGGCGAGGCGCCCGCGATACCGGCGACAGCGACCGCCGCTCCCACCCGGATCGCACGTGCGACCCCACCCCGCGTCCTCCGTGACACACGAACTCCTTCCGGTGCTTGCGGCCGCGCCGACGTCCTGCGGCGTCCGGCCCCCTGGAGAGGGTGTCGGCCGGAGGGTGCCGACTGCTTGAGCCCGGCGTTCGTCAGCCGGCCGCGCCGGCGGCCGCCAGGCGGTGCTCGCGGGGGCTCATCCCGCGCACCCGGGTGAACGCCGCGCTGAGCGCGAACGGGCTCCCATAGCCCACTGCGCCGGCCACCGACGCGAGGGTGGCGCCCGGCTCGCGGAGCAGGTCGGCGGCGAGGCTGAGGCGCCACCCGGTGAGGTACGTCATCGGCGGCTCGCCCACCAGCTCGCCGAAGCGGCGGGCCAGGGCGGCGCGCGAGATGCCGGCCTCGGCGGCGAGCTCGGCGACGGTCCACGGGTGGGCGGGGTCGTCGTGCATCGCGCGCAGCGCCCGCCCCACCACCGGGTCGGCGTGGGCGCGGTACCAGGCGGGCGCCTCCGCCTCCGGGCGGGCGAACCACGCCCGCAGCACCGCGATGAGCAGAAGGTCGAGCAGGCGGTCGAGCACCGCCTCCTGGCCGGGGTCGTCGCGGCCCACCTCGTGCTCCAGGACTCCCAGGAGCGGGTCGTCCCACTCGCCCGCCTCGAGCACCAGCACCCGCGGGAGCGCCCCGAGGACGCGGCGGCTCACCTCACGATCGGCGCGGTACGTGCCGGTCAGCAGCACGGACGCGCCGTCGGGCGAGTCGCCCCACGTTCGCGTCCCGAGCGCCATCACGTCGCCGAGCGGCTCCCCTGACGGCGTGGTGCACCGCTGCCCGGGATGGATCACGACGCGCACCCGCGTGTCCGGGTCGTCGCACACGGTGTAGTGCTCCGGCCCCACGATGATCGCCACCGCCCCCTCAGGCACCGGGATCTCGACACCGTCCTCCGGGAGCACCCACGCGTCCCCGCGGACGCACGCCATCAGGGTGAGCGGCGCCTCGTCGGCGATCCGCAGGCTCCACGGCGGCGCCAGGATCGACCGCACCACGAACGCCCCCCGGGCCCGGGGTCCGTCGAGCAATCCCGTCAGCGCGTCCACGGGGGGATCCTAGACGTTCACGTATGCCATGGCGCTCCGCCGCCAACGAGGCGCGCGTTCTGCGTTCAATCGATCGTGGATGCCACGATGATTTGAACGCGGACCCGAGGACCTCCGGGAGCGCGGCCCCCCTGGGGGCCTCAGCGGGAGATGACGACCCGGAGGGTGTCGGTGGTACGGGCGCCGGAGTTGTCGGTGACGCGGACCCGGAGGGTGCGGGTGCCGGCGGGGAAGGCGCGGCGCAGGCGCTCGCCGCCGAAGTCGTCGAAGGCGCCGTCGTTGTCGGCGTCCCACTGGACGCGGTCGACGCCGCCGTCGTGGTCGGTGGCGTAGGCGAGGTACACGACGGGGACGCCGGGGCGCGGGCGGGCGCTCGGGACGATCCGGACGTCCGGCGGGATGTTCCGCGCCGGGTTGGCGAACGCCTGGCGGATCGCGAAGCCGGTCAGCGTCAGGCGGGGCCGGCCGCCGAAGGGGCTGCCGGTGCCGACGGGGCCGAACCGGAACGCCCGGCCGGTGACCAGCGACACGCGGAAGAGGCTCGCCCCCGAGGCGCCCCGCGGCGTCGCGACCATGTAGGCCACGTCGCCGACCCCCGGGATGAAGGAGCCGTCCGCCCCCACGGCGTCGCCGATGTCGATCCCCAGCGCCTTGCCGTTCCCGAGGGTGCCGGTGTCGCCGTTGCCGATCAGCACCTGGTCGGACGCCGAGTCGATCGCCGCCAGCACCGTGGAGGTGGGCCGCGTCGTGGAGAACGACGAGTTCGAGTAGCCGATCGCCACCACGTGCGGCGCGCCCGGGTTGAGGGGCGTGAACGGGCTCCCCGCCACGTGGGCGCCGGTCGTGAGGTCCAGGCGGATGTTCTGGCCGGTGTCGCTCACCACGCGGACCGTGTCGGTGACCGGGTTCACCTCGACCCCGAAGGACGTCCCGCTCAGGCCCGGCGTGAACGGCAGGCCGATCGCGCGCGACACGCCGGTGTCCGGGTCGATCACGTACACCCGGTTGTCGGTCGCGACGCCGATCATCTCTCCGGTGGAGGGCCGGAAGTCGATGCCGACCAGGTTGCCGCCGAGCCCCGTCACCGCCGACCCGTTCCGTGATGACCCCGGGGAAGCGCGAGTCGAAGCGCAGCAGCGCGTTGCGCGCGTCGGTGGCGTACATGTCCCGCGCCGAGGCGGTCACCGGCGCCGCCGCCATCAGCGCGGCGGCGAGCGCGACGGCGCGGCGGACGGTCCGGCGGTTCACGCCCCCTCCTAGGGGAGGGGAGCCGTGTTCGCCCCGATCGTCTCGAGGAAGCGGACGACGCGCGTCACGTCGGCCGGGTTCGCGAGGACGTCGGGCCGGGTGAAGTTCGCCGTCCGGTGCCGGACGTTGCCGACGACGCACACGAGCGTCTCGCACGCGCCGTTGTGGTAGTAGGGCGGCAGCTGCTGGATGCCCAGCAGGGACGGGATGTTGAACCCGTTGCCCTTGCCGTCGGCGTTGTAGTCCACGCCCAGCGCGTCCTGCGGGGTCTGCGACACGCCGTTCACCAGCGTCGGCGCGGCCTTCTCGACGCCGCCGATGTTGTTGCCGATCGGGTTCGAGCCGCCGGGGACGCCGAGGCCGAAGGAGCCGATGTTGCTGATGAACCGCGACAGGTACTGGCTGGCGACCGGGTTTCCGAACACGGGCGCCGGCGTCCGCTCGGTCACGAACTCCGTCGCCGCGGGCGGCGGCGTGAAGTCGAGCGTGCTGCGCGTCCACTTGGAGCCACCGTGGCAGCTCGAGCACGCCTGGGCGAACAGGGCGCGGCCCTGGGCGACCTGGGCCAGGTTCACGCCCGGCCGGTTCCCCGTGGCGCGCAGCGGGCCGTTCGGCGTGCGGACGGCGCGGCGCACCCACTCGCGCATCGCGGTCAGCGCCGGAACGGCGACCGTGCTGCCCGGCAGCGTGACCGTCATCTGCTGGCGGTCGGCGTTCTTCAGGGCGAAGTTGTTGATGGTGCACGGCGCCAGGTTGCGGTCGCCGGTGTCGGCGATCAGGAGCCCGTGCGCCGGGTCGAACGACGCTGGTGGCCGGCTGGCCCTGCGCGGGCGTCGCGCAGGTCTGCGCCGCCGCCAGCGGACCGGGGCCGGACACGTTGCGGATGTTCAGCTCGAAGTCCTCGACCTCGTCGCGGATCGACGAGTAGTTCTGGGCCCGGCGGTCGTCGGGGTTGCTCGGGCTGAACGTCGCGTTCAACGGCACCGACTTGCGCGGGCCGTCGTTGAACGACCACACGATCCCGTCGGTCAGGCCCTTGAAGTGGCAGCTCGCGCAGTTCTGCCAGCCCTCGCTGGAGAGGCGCTCGTCGGTGGACACCGTGGTGCCCGCCGGCCGGTCGAAGTGGCCGCGCGAGCTGAAGAACATCTCCGCGCCGACCAGCACGACCTCCTCGAGCGAGCCCGGGCTGCGGGAGCGCCGTGGTGCGGACGACCTTCACCACGCGGTCCTGGGACAGGTTGACGACGCTCACGTTCCGCGACACGAAGTTCATGACGTAGGCCTTCGTGCCGGCCTTGTTGACCGCGATCCCCAGCGGGTTCTTGCCCGCGTTCGCGCCGGCGGTGGCCGGGTTGGCCGGGTCGTTCAGGTCGATGTAGCGGGTGGTGTCGTCGTCGACCGTGAAGCTCAGCTTGCCGCTGCCGGCGACGAGGACCTTCACCAGCAGGTCGCTGCCGGAGGACACGACGTAGGCGTTGCCCTTCGCGAAGCCGATCGCGCCGACGTTCGCGAAGAAGAGCTTCTTCTTGCCGGGCTCCGGGTTGCGGGCGCCGAGGTGCAGGTTCAGGAACTTCGCGGCGCTCTGGTCGCTCGCGGAGCCCCCGTTGACCCCGCCGATCACGTTCACGAACGCGTGCGTGTTGACGTTGAACCGCAGCGGGCCGGTGGGGGAGGCGGCGATGTTCGGCAGGAAGGCGTTGTTGCCCTTGATCACGATGCTGCCGAGCTGGTTCGGGAAGGCGGCGGTCGCGTCGGCCACGCCGTCCCCGGTGGAGTCGACCGTGAAGCCGGTGGCCTGCGAGCCCATGGAGATGAGCCGCGCCGGCTTGTAGTCGGCGATCCGCGGCGAGGCGGTCTTGATGTCGATCCGGCAGACCTGGGCGACGCGGCCGTTGTCGTCGGCCTGGACGCCGCCGGGCTTCACCACCGCGAAGAAGCGGGTGACGTAGAGCTTCCTGCTGTCCGTGGTCACCGCCATGCGCGCGCGGGTTGAACGCCCGCGCCTTGTCCGGCGCGTTGCAGAGGCTGCTTGCGCAGCTCGATGTGGCCCACCAGCGGCGGTTCGCCGACGTCGAGCACCGTGACCGTGTCCTGGCCGCTGTTGCCACGAAGACGCGCCGCGCGTCCGGCGTGGCGACCACCGCCCACGGCTCGGCGCCGGTCGTGATGCGGCCGCGCGGCCCGAACCGCGGGTCGACCTTCGCGCGGAACCGCCCGGGCGTCGCGTTCGTGATCCGGATCACGGTGAGGCTGCTGCCGGCGGTGTTCGCGACGTACGCGTAGCGGCCGGCCGGGTCGAGGGCCACGCTCTGCGGCTCGTCCCCGACCTTGATCTTCGCGACCACCGAGTCGCGGTCCGTGCGGATCACCGAGACGCTGTCGTCGGCCGGGTTCACCGACCACACCAGCTTGCCGTCGAGCGACATCGCGATGGGCGACGAGTTCGTGGGCCCGGCGGGCGTCACCTTCGGGACGACCGGGGGCTTCGCCCCGGCGGCGGTCCCGCCGCGCGAACCGACGATGCCGAGCGCCCAGAGGGTGGCGGCGAGCGCCAGCACCAGGACGAGGCCGAGCTCACTGCGGCGGCGGAGCGTCACGATCTTCTCCCGGAACGGTCGCTTAACGCGACGCTAACGGCGCGCGCGACCGCACGTCAACGGGTGCGATCGCGCGTTATTCCGAGTCACATCAGCCGAACGGGAGCCACCCCCGCGGCGCGAGCGTCCCGAGGTCGCTGGTCTGGAGACCGCCGTCGGACACCGTGACCAGCACGTCGCCGGCCACGAGCGAGCGCCGCACGGGGTCGTACTCCCCGGCGGCGGTCGGGGTGCCGCACCCGCGCGATCGGGGTGATGCCGGTCGCCGGGGCCACGTCCAGGCCGACCGCGCCGAGGCACGCGGGCGCCGGACCCCGCCGACCAGCCCTGCACCGGGACCACCAGCAGGCGCCGCGCCGGCCACCACAGCACGGCGTGGTGGTCCGACTCGGCCTCCGACCAGTCCGAGTCGAGGTCGCGCTGGGCGATCCGCCGCGGCGCCGCCGGGTCGGAGACGTCGAACAGCGACACCTGGGTGCCCGGTGGTGCGGCCCTGGTCGGTCGGCCGACTGGCCGATGCCGATCAGCAGGTCGTCGCCGACGGGCTGCAGGTAGGACGAGAAGCCGGGGATCTTCAGCTCGCCGCGCACCGCCGGGTGCGCCGGGTCGGCGAGGTCGAGGACGAAGAGCGGGTCGACCTGGCGGAAGGTGACGACGTAGCCGCGGTCGCCGATGAAGCGGACGGCGTAGATGCGCTCGCCCCTCCCGAGCCCGGTCCACCAGGCCCTCGCGCACGAGCCTCCCGCCGCGCTCGGCCAGCACGGTCACGCAGGCTCTCCGACGCGCCCTGCGTCCTCGCCCGACCACCAGTCCGGCTCCTCGGTGCTGGCCACGCGGAGGCGGCCCTCCTGCTCGGACATCGAGAACTGGTCGAGCAGCCAGCCGCGCACCACGCCGCTGGCGCGGTAGGTGGTGCGGGACGGGTCGGACGTGTCGAGCTTGTGGATCAGGGTCGACGCCGCGCGGCGGCGCGTCGCCGGCGGCGCGCGGGGTCGAACCAGCGCGGCGTGGCGATGTAGAGCGCCGGTGGGCGAGGCGTACACCAGGTCGCCGTCGGACATGACGGCGTCCGAGTCGAGCACGCGCAGCGTCGTCCGGCACGTCCATCGTCAGCACGGTGAGCATCCCGACGCCGGCGAACCGCGTCGGCCGGCTCACCGGCGGCGCAGCCCACGGCGCGGGCCGGCTGACCGACGCCCGCTCGCGCGTCGCGCACCGTGCATCCGCGGGAGCCACGCCGCCGCCCGCGCCCGGTGCACCGCGCGCCGGTTGGCGCGCGTCGCGGCCCGGCTCGGCCGCCGCGGGAGCCGTCGGCCGGCTGGGTCAGCGGGATCCGGCTGGGTGAGCGCTCGAGAGCACCACCCGCAGCGTGTCGTCCCGGTGCGGCGGGCGCCGACCAGGCTGCCGTCGACGGTCGTCCGCGATCACCACCCGCGGGTGCGCGGGGTCGGCCACGTCCAGCTCGCACCAGCACCGTCGCCGGCGGCGTCCAGGGGAACGGGCGACGATGACGTCGCGACTGGATGATCGTGGCCCCGCGGCGCACTCGCCGGTGCCGCCCATCACGCGCCGGCCGCCGTCGCCGATCACGACGCAGCCGGTCGCCCGTGCAGCAGCAGGCCGGTGGGCGTGGCCCCGTCCGGCGTGAAGCCGGTGGGCCCAGCGCCGCGGCGTGCCGCGCCGCACGTCGGTCGACGCGGCACGCGCGCCGTCGGCGATCGCGTAGATCGTGCGGCCGTCGGTCTCGACCAGGTCCGGCTCGTCCACGCCGGCCTCCTGGACGTTGGTGCCCGAGAAGTCGACGCCCTCGCGCAGCGGCGCCGGCGCGGGCGAGCCGGCGGCGCCCGACGCCGCGCGGTCGGCGGCCTCGGGGGCGGCGACGGCGTCGTAGACCGGCTGCGCGGCGCCGATCCCCCACGCCGTGGTCAGGCGCAGCGTGCGCGCCCGGGCGTCCGCGGCGAAGCGCGCGCAGCCGCCGTAGCGCACCAGCCCCGGCTTGGCCGCGGCCGCGTGCTCGGCCGCCGACGGACCCTGCCCCGCAGTGGCCGAGCAGGCCGTGCCGAGCGCGGCCACCGCCGCGACCGCGCCCACCGCACCCAACACGCCGCGTCGTGCCACCGCCGCCTCCTCGTCCCGTGGTGCCTGTCGCGGGGGATCCGTCGCCGCCCCGCCGCGCGTCACGGCATCAAGCGGACGGCTCCGGCGGTCGATCCAGATGGAGCCGCCCCCTCCCGACCCGCGGCGACCTCCCACGGTGCACACGGACGCGCTCGATACGCGGACGTCCCCCGGCGGCGCAGCCGCCCTGGACGGCCTCGACCTCCTCGGCCTGGTCCAGGACCTGGACGCGATCGTCTGGGCCTACGACCCGGCGGCCGACCGGTTCACCTTCGTGTCCGACCACGCCGAGCGGATGCTGGGCTTCCCGGTGTCCGCCTGGGAGGGGATGGCGTTCTGGACCGGCCTCATGCACCCGGAGGACCGCGCGGACGCCGTCGCCTACTGCCTGGCCGAGACGGCGGCCGGCCGCGACCACGACTTCGAGTACCGGGCGATCGCCGCCGACGGCCGGGAGGTCGTGATCCGCGACATCGTCCGTCTGGTGCGCGACGGCGACGACGGCGTCGCCGGCCTGCGCGGCGTGATGGTCGACGTCACCGCCCGCCGGCGCGCCGCCGAGGAGCTGACGCGGCTCGGGGAGATGGAGCGCAGCGCCGCCGGGGAGCAGGCGGCGATCCGCCGGGTGGCGGTGGAGGTCGCCCGCGGGGTGGGCTCCGACCAGATCATGGCGTCGGTCGCCCGCGAGTGCGCCGCGCTCCTCGGCGTGGAGTCGGCGATCGTCGCCCGGTTCGACCGGGAGGAGGCCGAGGTGGTCGCCACCTACGGGCGTCACTCCGAGGTGGGGGAGCGGCTGCCGGCGACCGGCGAGGGGGCGCTCGCGCGCGTCCGGGCGGCGCGGGCGGGGGTGCTGATCCCGGACTACCGCCTGCTGCCCGAGTCGTCGCCGCTGCGGGCCCACGCGACGGCGCACGGGTACCGGGCGAGCGTCGCCGCGCCGGTCGAGGTGTCGGGCGCGCTGTGGGGGGCGGTCCTGGCCACGACGAAGGACGACGCGGGGATGCCGCGCTACGCGATGGAGCGTCTGGCGAGCTTCGCCGAGCTGGTCGCGCTGGCCGTGGCCAACGCCGCCGCCCGCACCCAGCTGCACCTGCTGGCGACCACCGACACGCTCACCGGCCTCGCGAACCGGCGGGCGTTCGAGGAGCGGCTGGCGAGCGAGTGCGAGCGCGCCACCCGGCACGGCCGTCCGCTGTCGCTGGTGCTGCTCGACCTGGACCACTTCAAGGGCGTGAACGACGCGCACGGCCACCCGGTGGGCGACCAGGTGCTGGTGGAGCTGGCCGCGCGGCTGCGGGTGCGGGCGCGGGCCGAGGACACGCTGGCGCGGATGGGCGGCGAGGAGTTCGCGTGGCTCATGCCCGAGACGGAGGGCCTCGCCGCGCTCCGGGCGGCGGAGCGCGTGCGCGCCGAGATCGCGGCCGGGGCGTTCGCCCACGGCATCGGGGTGACCGTCTCCGGCGGGGTGTGCGACCTGGCCGACGCCCACGGCGCGGCGGAGCTCTACCGCCTGGCCGACGAGGCGCTCTACTGGGCGAAGGGACACGGCCGGAACCAGCTGTGGCGGTACTCCCAGGCGATGGCGGCGCGGACCGAGGAGAGCGCCGCGGAGCTGCGGATGGCGGAGCGCCGCCAGGCGGTCCGCGGGGTGCGGGCCCTGGCCCGGGCGGTGGACGCCAAGGACCCGTTCACGCGCATGCACTCGGAGCGGGTGGCCGATCTCAGCGTGCGGCTCGCGACCGCCCTCGGCTGGCCGGCGGCGCGGATCGCGGCGCTCGGCGAGGCGGCCCTGATCCACGACGTCGGCAAGATCGGCGTGCCTGACGCGATCCTGCTGAAGCCCGGCCGCCTGACGCCGGCGGAGTACGACGTGGTGAAGGGCCACGCCGCCCTGGGCGCCCAGATCGGCGCCGACGTGCTCGCCCCGGAGCAGGCCGGCTGGGTCGGCCACCACCACGAGCGGTGGGATGGCCGCGGCTACCCGGACGGCCTCGCCGGCGACGAGATCCCGGCGGGCGCGCAGATCATCGCGGTGGCCGACGCCCTCGACGTGATGTGCTCCGCGCGCATCTACGCCGACCCGCGGCCGGCGGACGAGGCGCTCGAGGAGATCCGCCGGGAGTCCGGCCGCCAGTTCGCCCCGGCGGTGGTCGACGCGCTCGTGCGGCTGGCGTCGGCCGGCGCGCTGGTCACGGGGACCATCGCTGCGTAGGAAAACGTAACCCGGGACTGGTCGTCCGCGGGGGTGACGCGGGCGGGCGTGACGTCGTACGGTCGCGCCGCTCCCGCTCCCTGGAAAGGACGCCGTCACCGATGCACCCCACCCGCCGCCGTCTCCTCCTCGCGCTCGGCGCCGTCGTGGGGGCGATCGCCCTCTCGGGCTGTGTGAACCTCAAGTCGTTCACCTACTCCCAGCCCACGCCCGTCGGCGGCGTGCAGATCACGTCCGTGATCTGCCGGTCGGGTTCGAGCGGGTGCGCCGACAACGGCGGCAACTCGACGCTGTCGCCGCCCGCCAATGCGAACGTTGACGCGCAGGTCCTGATCGGCTACCGCGTCACCACCGGTTCGACGCCACCCGCGACGCTGCGGTTCTTCGACGACGACGGCCTCGGTCCCGAGTTCACGCAGAGCGCGAGCTACACGTCCGAGCTGCAGCGCCTCGCGCCCGCGCCCGCCGGCCAGCAGTGGTTCGGCTACATGTCCACGAAGTTCACCTCGACCCCCGCCGTCACGGAGGGCGCGATCATCGCGCGCTTCGGCCTGCCGGCGAGCCCGGACGGGTCGCCCTTCTCATCCACCTACGCCTACCTGGTCGTCGTCGGGGCCCGGGAGGCGGACGCCCAGAACGACCCGAGCCGGCCCGTCTCGTGCGGCACCAGCCTCTTCACCATCAACGACGGGGGGATCTGCATCGACTCCCCCATCCCGAACGACGTGACGTCCTTCAAGACCGCCACCGGGCTCCGTGACGTCGGGGTCGCCGGCGGCACGGGCACGGTCGAGGCGGGCGGCACCGCGACGGTCCCGTTCACCCTGCGATCGAACGCCGTCCCGGCGAACACCTCCGTCACGCTCGCGACCTCGACGGCGGCCCCGAGCGGCACCGCCACCGCGTCTCCCGCCACCGTGACGCTCGTCCGAACGGGGCCGTCGGCGTCAGCGTCCGCGTCAAGATCCACCCGGACACGCCGCCCGGCGACTACCCGGTCGCGCTGACGGCGACGAACGGCTCGGACGGGCACTCCGGGCAGGGGATCGTCCGGGTCGTCCGCCCGGGCGCGGGTGGCGGTGGCGGCGGCGGCGGTGGCGGTGCCGCCGGCCTCCCGTCGATCACGGCGAAGGTCGCGCCGAAGTCGATCAAGCGGACCCGCAAGGCCGCCCCGGCCGTGGTGACGGCGAAGCTCTCCGACCCGGGGACGGTTCGGATGGCCGTCTCGCGGGCCGCCACCGGCCGCCGCAAGGCCGGCGGCGCCTGCGTCGCGCCCACCCGGAGCCTCATCCGCAACGGCGCCCGCCGCTGCACGCGCTTCGTCGCGGTCACGACGATCACGAAGGCCAACCTCGGGGCCGGCGCGCGGACGATCGCCTTCTCGGGCCGCGGCCGCGCCGCCGGCGCCTACCGCCTGAGCCTGACGCTCCGCGCGGGCGGCAGGGTGAGCCTCCCGGCCGTCGTGACGGTCACCGTCACGCCGTGACCCCGGCGTGCCGGATAGGGTCGGGCGCGTGGAAAGCGCGACGGTCGAGGCGATCGAGGCGGGGGAGACCCGCTCCATCCACCGCCCCGACTTCGAGGTGCTCCGCGACCGCCACCCGAGCGTCACCGACGTGGTCAGCGCGATCCTGGCCGAGCAGGTGCGGCGGCTGACCAGCAACCTGCTGGAGGCGCTGTACCTCCCGGCCGACCGCCGCATCCGGCGACGCGTGGCGGAGCTCGCCGACGCCTACGCCCCCCGCGGGGGCGAGGTGACGATCCCGCTGCGCCAGGAGGACCTGGCCGGCCTGGCCGGCACGTCCCGCGCCACGGTCAACCGGGTGCTGCGGGAGGAGGAGGCGCGTGGGACGGTCCGGCTCGCCCGCGGGCGCACCGTGGTGATCGACCGGGAGGGGCTCGCCCGCCGGGGCCGCTGACCCCGGGCGCTCAGGCGGGGCGGACCACCATCGGGACGTGCTCGCCCGGCCAGGGGTCGGCCACGCCGGAGGCGTCGACGGCGACGAGCCCGGCCGCGGCGATCAGCCGGTCCCAGGTCGCCTGGGGGAACAGGCCGCAGACGTGGGGGTCGTGGGCCACGCGGGTCGCGCCCCCGGCCTCCCGGAGCAGGAACACGAAGTCCATGTCGTAGGTGGTGGCGCCCGGCGCCGGCTCCCGGACCCACTCGAGGTAGCGGACTCCCCGTCCGTCGTCGCCGTCGTCGCCGCCGTGGGACGAGCCGGGGGCGAACGACTCGGCGGTGGCGTCGGGCAGCAGGACGGCGGCGCCGCCGGGCGCCAGGTGGGCGGCGACCGTCCCCAGCGCCGCGGCCAGGTCGTCCTCGGTGAGCATGTAGTCGATCGCGTCGTGCACCAGCACGGCGTCGAAGCGGCGGCCGAGGCGCAGGGTGCGCATGTCGCCCTGCACGTGCTCGCGGCCCGGGTTGATGCGCCGGCTCACGCGCAGCATGTCCTCCGACAGGTCGGTCAGCACCAGCTCGGGGACCGTGAGGTGCGAGGCGAGGTTCCCGCCGCCGCACCCCAGCTCCAGCATCGTGGCCGGCGGGCCGGGACGGGCGGCGGCGAGCAGCCGGACGACGTGGTCGGCCTCGTCGGCGTACTCCCGCGGCGGGGTGACCAGGTGGTACCAGTCCGCCAGGTCCGCGTAGAGCCGGGGCACGCTCAGCCGGCGCGGCGGGCGGCGCGGGCCGCGGCCCGCGAGAGGGCGACGTAGGTGCGCCCCGCCGTCACGCGGACGATCCGGTTCAGCCGGAAGTCGCGCACCTTCACCACGCCCTCCGTGACCTTCACGACGGTCCGGTCGCAGGCGTCGATCATGATCCAGCGGGTGCCGCTCGCGACGGCCGACGCGTTGTCGCCCCGCGTCCGGTACTTGCCCTTCACCCGGATGTCGATGCGGCGCCGCTTCATCCTGGCGTCCTCCCGCGCGTGCCCGGCCGCGGCCCGTGGCGCGGCGCACCCGGTGAGGGGGCCGGTTGCGGCGAACGAGAGGCCGATCCGGTGCGACATGGCGCAACCCTAGTGGCGCCGTCAGCCGCGGTCCGTCGCCGCGCTGACACGGCATGCGCGCGCGAGCACCACGCTCTAGGCTGCCGTCCGCATGCGGGGCCGCCGTCATCGCGTCGTCCTGATCGCCCTCGCCGGTGCGCTCGCCGCCGCCCTCGGGCTGGCGATCTACTGGGCGGCCCCGCTCGACCGGGCCCGGAGGACGAGGACTTCGCGCTCCAGCAGGCGATCACCGCCGCGAAGCGCGTCGTGCTCGGCACCAGCAGCGTGTTCCAGGACGGCAGCCCGGACATCCTGTTCACCGACGACCGCCTCCGGCTGGCGGAGGCGTCGGTGGGCAACGCGAGCTTCGACGTGGGCCCGACCTCCACGTGGCGGCGGCTGCCGTACGCCACCGACGGGCTGCCGAGCTTCGCGGTGGTCGCCGCCGAGCGCGCGACCGGCGCGCCGGCCGACCCCGTCGGCTTCCGCGACGGCGGCGCCTGGATCGACTACGCCGGGCCGCCCGGCACGGTCGCCACCCACTCGTTCGTGGACGTGCTCGACGGGAAGGTCCCGGCGTCGGCGTTCCGCGGGAAGGTCGTCGTGGTCGGCGCGACGGCGCCCCGCCTGAACGACCTGCACCCCACCTCGGTGGGCGACGGGCCGATGGCGGGGCCGGAGATCAACGCCAACGCCATCCAGACGGTCATGGACGGCGTGCCCCTCCGCGACTCCCCCGGGTGGGTGGACGCCATCCTGATCGTGGGCGTCGCGGCGCTCGCCGCCGTCGCGGGGCTGCGCCGCTCGGCGCTCCAGAGCCTCGTGCCGTCCGTGCTCCTGTTCGTGGCGCTCCTGGCGGGCGCGTACGGGCTGTTCCTGGCGGGGACGGTCATCCCGGTGGTGGTGCCGGCGCTCGCGCTGGTCGTCGCCGCGCTCGGGGTGCTGGCGATCAACTACGCGACGGTGGACCGCGAGCGCAGCCGGCTTCGCACCGAGTTCGCGCGCTTCGTGCCCGAGTCGGTGGTGGGCGACGTGATCGCGGCGGCGGGCGACGACGCCCGCCTGGGCGGCCGGCGCATGTACGCCACCGTCCTGTTCTGCGACCTGCGGGGGTTCACGGCGCGGGCGGAGGGGCTGCCGCCCGAGTTCGTGATCGAGCTGCTCAACCGCTACCTCACGGAGATGAGCGACGCGGTGCTCGACAACGGCGGCACGCTGGTGAGCTTCCAGGGCGACGGGATCATGGCCGTGTTCGGCGCGCCGCTGGAGCAGCAGGACCACGCCGACCGGGCGCTCGCCGCCGCCCGCGAGATCCTCGGCGTCCGCCTGCCCGCGGTGAACGACTGGGTGCACGACCGCGGCCTCGGCGACCGCTTCGCGATGGGCATCGGGATCTGCAGCGGCTTCGTGATGTCGGGCAACGTGGGGTCCGACCGCCGCCTGAGTACGCGACGGTGGGGACACCACCAACACCGCCGCGCGCCTCCAGTCCATCACGAAGGAGACCCCGCACGCGGTGCTGATCGCCGACTCCACGCGCGCGGCGCTCACCCGCCAGGCGCCCGACCTGACCCCCGTCGGGGCGCTCGACGTGCGCGGCCGCAGCGTCCCCGCCGCCGTGTGGACCCTCACACCGCCGCGAGAGGGCGGTGACAGCCGCGCGGCATGACGGGTACGCTCGCGGCCCTCCGGACCCCGACGCCCAGAAGGACCCCGCATGCGACGACTTCGCCTCCTGTCCCTCCTCGCCGTGCTCGCGCTCGCCGGCAGCCTGCTGCTGGCGGCCTGCGGCGGCGACGACGACGACGCCGGCGCCGCCTCGACGGCCGAGACCACCGCGTCCGTCTGCACGAAGGACGCCCTGCAGACCAAGACGGCCGGCACGCTGACCGTCGCGACCGACTCGCCCGCCTTCCCGCCGTACGTGATCGACGACGACCCGACCAACGGGAAGGGCTTCGAGAGCGCGGTGGCGTACGCGATCGCCGACCAGCTCGGCTTCACGCACGGACGAGGTGAAGTGGATCCGCGTGCCGTTCAACTCGACGTTCGCGCCGGGCCCGAAGAAGTACGACTTCGACGTCAACCAGGTGTCGATCAACCCCAAGCGCGCAGCAGGGCGCTCGACTTCTCCGTCGCCGTACTACACGACCCCGCAGGGCGTGCTGGTGGCCGGCGACTCCGACTTCGCGTCCGCCAGTCGCTCGCCGACCTGAAGGACGCCCAGATCGGCGTGCAGGTGGGCACCACGAGCCTCGACGCCGTCAACGACGGTCATCGCGCCGAGCAAGCAGCCGCGGGTGTACGACACGTCCACCGACGTCGTCCGGGCGCTGAAGAACGGGCAGGTCGACGCGATCGTCACCGACCTCCCGACCGTCATCTACCTCCGCGACGCCGAGGTGGAGGGCTCCAAGATCGTCGGCCAGTTCGGCGCGCCGGGCGGCGACGACTGGGGCGCCGTGCTCGAGAAGGGCTCCCCGCTGACGCGCGTGCGTCTCCCAGGCGGTCGACGACCCTCCGCGGCGTCGGGCGAGCTCCAGCAGATCACCGACCAGTGGATCGGGGCCGAGGCGCCGCGTCAGCTGGAGTAGGCCGGGCCACGGCGGAGTCCGTACCACCCCAGCCGAGCGCCGGGTCGCCCGCGAGGCGGCCCGGCGCCGGCACGCCCGCCGCGGGACGGTGGTCGCCGCCGTCTCGACGCGTCGTCGTGCTCGGCGGCCTGGCGGCGCTCATCGTCACCAGCCCCGGCTGGGACGAGGTCCAGCGAACCTTCTTCTCTGGGACGTCTTCGTGGACAGCTTCCCGGGGACCGCGGCTTCTGGCTCGACGTGAAGCTGTTCGTGGCCGTCGAGGCGATCGTGCTGGTGCTGGGCCTCGGCGTCGCGATCGTCCGCATCACCGTCGCCCCGGCCCTGTTCCCGCTGCGGATGCTGGCCGTCGGTCTTCACCGACGTGATGCGCGGCGTGCCGGTGATCCTGGTCGATCTACCTGATCGGCTTCGGCGATCCCGGCGCTCGGGATCGCCCCCGACTGGCTCACCGAGGACCCCGTCTACCTGGGCGCCATCGCGCTGACCCTCTGCTACACGGCGTACGTGGCCGAGGTGTACCGCGCCGGCCTCGACTCGGTGCACCCGAGCCAGCGGGCCGCCGCCCTCGCGGTGGGCCTCACGGGGATGCAGGCGATGCGCCACGTGATCGTGCCGCAGGCGGTGCGGCGGGTGCTGCCGCCGCTGCTCAACGACTTCATCTCCCTCCAGAAGGACGTCGCCCTGGTGTCGATCCTCGGGCGTGGGGAGGCGTTCCGGCAGGCGCAGATCGACGCGTCGCGCGACTTCAACTACACGCCGCTGCGTGGCGGCGGCGCTGCTCTACATCGCGGTGACGGTGCCGCTGGCGCGGATCCTCGACCGCCAGCAGGCCGGGCGCGGCGCCGCACCGGCCAGGTGATGACGGTGTGACCGGGGCGGCCCGCCGGTCCTCGAGGTCCGCGGCGTCACCAAGGCCTACGGCGACCGCGAGGTGCTGCGCGGCATCGACATGGCGGTGCACGAGCACCGGGCGTCGCCCTGATCGGCGCGTCCGGCTCGGGCAAGTCGACGCTGCTGCGCTGCATCGACCTGCTGGAGGAGATCGACGATGGCGACATCCTGCTGGACGGCGAGGTCATCACCGACCCCTCGCGCCCGCCGGTGCGCGGTGCGCCGCCGCCTGGGGCTGGTCTTCCAGGCGTTCAACCTCTTCCCGCACCTGACGCGTGCTCCAGAACGTGTGCCTCGCCCCGACGCGGGCGCACGGCACGGCGCGCCGCGACGCCGAGCGAGCACGCCCGCGAGCTGCTCGCCGGCGTGGGCCTGGAGGGCCGGGAGGGCGACTACCCCGACCGCCTCTCCGGCGGCCAGCAGCAGCGCGTCGCCATCGCCCGGGCGCTGGCCACCCGGCCGCGCGCCCTGCTGCTCGACGAGGTCACGAGCGCCCTCGACCCCGAGCTGGTGGGGGAGGTCCTCGGCCTGGTCCGCCGCCTGAAGGAGGACGGCATGACGATGGTGATCGCCACCCACGAGATGGGCTTCGCCCGCGACGTGGCCGACGAGGTCTGCTTCCTCCACGAGGGGCGTGGTGCTGGAGCGGGGCGACCCGCGAGCGGATCTTCACCGCCCCGGAGCGCCCCGAGACCCAGCAGTTCCTGCGCCGCATCATCGAGGGCGGCCGCCTCGACGAGGGGCACGCCCCCGGCTAGTTCACACGCTCGCCGCGGGCGTCAGGCCGGAGGGTTGCGGGGCGGCCGCGGCCTCGGCGTCCCAGATCTCGTTGAGGGACCGCTGCAGGTAGACGATGTGGGCGCTGAGCAGGATCCCGAGCAGCACGGCCACGGTGGGCGACACCGGCTCCCTCCCGCGGGTGCTGCGGACGATCAGCTGCAGGTCCGACACGCGCCGCGCCGTCGTCGCGATGGTGACGAGGAACGGGATCAGGACGATGCTCCCGATGAACATGGCGACCACCGAGATGTTCGGGTCGTTGCGGAAGGGCCGCCTGAGCGCGGCGGAGTAGTCGCGCAGCTCGATGTTGATGCGGTTCCAGTAGATGATCCCGTAGATCCCGAGCGTGACGAGGTTCAGCGCCCAGGCGCCCCAGGGGTTGCGCCGCTTCACGGGCACGCCGCGCACGGTCAGGGTGGTGGCCATCGGTCTCCTGTCGGTGGACCCTCACCGTGGAGATCGACGGCCGCCGCGGTTTCTTGACGCCGGCCCTCAGTCCCGGAGGGCCGCGGCGGTCGCGTCGTCCGCCGGGTAGAACGCCTCGATCCAGAGGCCCGCGAGGGTCACGTCGAGCGCCGTGCCGAAGCGGGACGTCGTGAACAGGAACGTGAGGGCGCCGCCGTCCGGCGCCCGGAGGCGCAGCGGCACGACGACGCCCGCCGCCGCCCCGCCGGCCGGCGGGGCCGGGTGGATGCCGGGGAGCCCGGCCAGCTCGTCGTGCAGGGCCTCGAGCTCCGGGTCGCCCTCCGCCTCGGCGCGGCGGCGCAGGACGTGGAGCAGGTGCCCGCTCCACTCCGGCAGGTTCAGGATCCGCGGCGCCATCCCGTCGGGGTGCAGCGCGATCCGCATCGCGTTGGCCGGCGGCCGGAGCAGCTCCGGCGACACCCCGTCCAGCAGCACGCCCAGGGCCCCGTTGGTCATCACGATGTCGCAGCGGCGGTCGGCGACCAGCGCGGGGTACGGCTCGTGGGCGTCCAGGAAGCGGCCGAGCGCGTCGCGCACCGCCGCCATCTCCGCGTCGTCGAGGCCCCGCTCGCGGTACTCGGGCGCGAAGCCCGCCGCCAGCAGCAGGGCGTTGCGCTCGCCGAGCGGCACGTCCAGCCGCTCGGCGAGGTGCAGCACCATCTCCCGGCTCGGCCGCGCCCGGCCGGTCTCGATGAAGCTGAGGTGACGGCTCGAGACCGCGGCCGTGTGCGCCACCTCCATCTGGCTCAGGTTCCGGCGCCGCCGCCAGCCCCGCAGGAGCGGGCCGACGGCGGGCGGGGACGATGCCGCCATGACGGCCACGCTAGCGCGCCTCCGCCACGGTCGGCGGGGCCGGCGCTCCGGTCCGGCGCGGGCGGGGGAGGAGGGTGGCCGGCAACAGCACCGCGGCTGCGATCGCGGTCAGCACGACCAGGCTCGCCTCGAACGCGGGGGCGGGGCCCTCGCCGAGCCGGCCGAAGTACACGGCACCGACCACGGCGACGCCGATCGCGTTGCCCACGTTCTGCACCGTCGAGAGCGCGCCCGAGGCGGCGCCCGCGAAGCGCGGCCCCACGTCGGCCAGCGCCAGCCCCACCAGCGGGGTGATCAGCAGGCCCATCCCGGCGCCCACCGCCGCCAGGCCCGGGGCCAGCGCGGCGATCGCCGCGTCGCCGCCGTCGCGGGCCACCGCGAGCAGCAGCAGGGCATTGCCGGCGGCGAGGCTCGCCGCGCCGCTCAGCACCACCCGGCGCGGGTTGCGCTCCGCCAGCGACGGCGCCACCAGCGACGTCGCCATGTACGCGGCCGCCAGGATGGTGAACACGAGCCCCGCGGCGATCGGGTCCAGGCCGCGGCCGTCCTGGAGGTAGAGCGCCAGGACCAGGAAGAACGACGCGGCGGAGCACCAGAACACCGTCTGGGTGGCCATCGCCGCGCCGAACGCGCGGGACCGGAGCAGCGCGGGGTCCAGCAGGGGGTCGCCGCCGCGGGCGGCCAGCCGCCGCTGCCGGGCCGCGAAGGCCCCGAGCAGGACGGCCGCGCCGGCGAGGGACGCCCAGGTCCAGGCGGGCCAGCCCTGCGCGCGGCCCTCGATGAGCGGCACCAGGACGGCCGCCAGGCCGGCGGTGAGGAGCGCGGTGCCGGTCAGGTCCAGGCCCGTCCGGCCCGGCGCCCGCGACTCGGGCACCAGCCGCGCCGCCGCCAGGGCGGCGAGCCCCACGGGGACGTTGATCAGGAAGCAGCTCCGCCATCCCAGGCCGGCGACGTCCCACTCCACCAGGGCGCCGCCCACGAGCTGGCCGCTCACGGCGGCCACGCCCATCGCGAGGCCGTAGGCGGCGATCGCCTTCGCCCGGGCGGGTCCGGTGAAGGCGACGCCGATGATGGCCAGCACCTGCGGCGTCAGCAGCGCCGCGGCGGCGCCCTGCGCCAGGCGGGCGGCGACGAGCGTGCCGGCGTCCGGCGCCAGCCCGCAGAGCGCCGAGGTCACCGTGAAGAGCGCCATGCCGAGCGAGGTACATGCGGCGGCGGCCGTAGCGGTCGCCGAGGCGGCCCGACGACACGAGCCACACGCCCGCGGTCAGGCTGTAGCCGGCCACGATCCACTCGAGCGCGGCCGGGCCGGCGCCGAGGTCCGCCTGCAGGGCGGGCATCGCGACGTTCACGATGAAGAAGTCGAGGACGACCATGACGATCCCGGCCAGCACGACCGGGAGGGCGGCCCACGGGGGCCGCGGCGCTGAGGTGATGCGCGAGATGGACATGGCCGGATGCTCGACCCGTCCGCGCGCGGCCGCGATGACCCGCGAGGTAATGCGCCCGCCACCCGATGGTTCGGCGTACGCTGGGCGCCGATGCGGTTCGTGAGGACGACGAGGGCCCGGCCGGGCCTCCGCCACGGCGTCCGGCGCGGTCGCCTGCTCGCCACCGGGGCGATCGTCCTGCTGCTCTCGGCCGCCGGATGCGGCGGCGACGACGTCCAGGGCGGCGCGTCGTCCACCGTGCCGGCGGCGGCCGGAGCGGAGCTGACCACGGACACCACCTGCGCCGACTGGCTGGCGGCGCCGGCCGACGCCAGGGCCGCCGCACTCGCATCGACCGCCGGCTACGCCGACGGCGGCGTCAACGCCTGGATCGCCGAGGCGCGCCGCACGCTCGCGACCAGCCCGGAGGCGGCCGCCTCCGTTCCGGACACCGTCCCCGTCGATGAGGGCGTCGGGATCGTCAACCGGGCATGCGCGGCCGTCGCGCCGGACGACTCGGTGGGGCAGGCGATTCCGGCCTACGACTACGACGCCGCCCACGGGGGCGCGACCGCGCCGTAGTCCCGGCCGGCCTCAGCCGGCGACGGCCAGCCTCAGCCGGAGACGGCCACCCGCGCCACACGCCCGCCGGCGAGGTGGAAGCGGGTGAGCCCGGCGGGCCGGCGCAGGCGGCAGACCGCCGCCGCGCAGGTCGTGCCGGGATGGGCCCGCAGCAGCGCCGCCCGCGTCGCGCCGACGCCGATCCCCGCGCCCGTCCGGTACCGCGGCGACCGGGTGGCGACCGCGGCCGCCGGGGTGCTGGCCTCGTCGGTGGGGAAGCGGGCGGTGATCCCCAGGGCGGGGTAGGCGACCACCACCCGGTCGAGGTTCCGGTTCCCCGGCGCCTCCGGGTTCGGCGTCCGCCGGATCACGACCCCGTCGCCGCCCAGCCGGAGGGCCAGCGTGGCGCGCTCGTCGCCGACCGCCACCGGTCCGATCGACCGACCCGGGGCGATCCGGTCGCCGGCAGCGAGGGCCGGGCCCGCGAAGGCGGCTGCGACCAGCAGCAGGAGCAGGACGCGACGCATCGGCGCGAACCATCCGCCGCCGGGGGCGCGGCGGTCAAGCCCGCGCTACAATAGTTGCCATACGGCAAGCAACTGACAGACGAGGGGACCGGCACCTGCCGCTCGACGACGAATCGGTCATCCGGCTGCGGAACGCGGTCATGCACACGGCCCGGCGCCTGCGCGCCGCCGCGGCGGAGGAGGGGCTGACCCCCGCCCAGTCCGGCGTGCTCGCCACCCTGGTGCGCCAGGGGCCGATGCGGGCCGGCGACCTCGCGGCCGCCGAGTCGGTCAACCCCACGATGCTGTCGCGGATCCTGGGCCACCTCGAGGAGGCCGGGCTCATCGAGCGCGCGCCCGACCCCGAGGACGCCCGCAGCACGGTCGCCCGCGCCACGTCGGCGGGCAAGCGCCTGATCGGCCGCCTGCGGGTGCGCCGCGCCGCCGTGCTGCGCGCGCGTCTGGCCGAGCTCACCCCCGAGCAGGCCGCGGCGCTGAAGGCCGCCCTTCCCGCCCTGGAGGCCCTCGCCCGGATCGACGAGGCACCGCGATGAGGGCGTGGGCCGACGGCACGTTCGACGCCCTCCACAACGCCAACTACCGGCGCTACTTCGCCGGCCAGGCGGTGAGCCTCGTCGGCACGTGGATGCAGACCGTCGCCCAGGGCTGGCTGGTGCTCGAGCTGACCGGCTCCGGCACGTCGCTGGGCCTGGTCGCGGCCGCCCAGTTCCTGCCGCTGCTGCTGCTCGCGCCCTACGGCGGCCTCCTGGCCGACCGCATGGACAAGCGGCGCCTGCTCATCGCCACGCAGTCGGCGCTCGGGCTCATCGCGCTGACGCTCGGCGTCCTCGTCGTCGCCGGCGCGGTGGAGCTCTGGATGGTCGTGGCGCTCGCGTTGGCCCTGGGGGTCACGACCGCCCTCGACAACCCGGCGCGCCAGTCGTTCGCCCAGGAGATGGTGGGCCCGTCGCGCGTCCGCAACGCCGTCACCCTCAACAGCATCCTGGTCAACGTCGCCCGCGCGGTGGGCCCGGCCGTGGCCGGGCTGCTGATCGCGACGACGGGGACGGGCGTCTGCTTCCTGGTCAACGCGGTCAGCTACGTCGCGGTGCTCGCCGCCCTGCTGTCGATGGACCAATCGGCGCTGCTGCCGTCGCCGCGCGCCGAGCGCGCCGCCGGTCAGGTGCGCGAGGGGTTCGCCTATGTGGGCCGCACCCCCGACCTGCTGGTGCCGCTGATCATGCTCGCCCTGGTGGGGACGCTGACCTACGAGTTCCAGGTGGTGCTGCCGCTGCTGGCCCGCGGCCCGTTCGAGGGCGGCCCGGGGACCTACGGCCTGCTCACCTCCGCGATGGGGGCGGGCGCGATCATCGGCGGCCTGTTCGTCGCCGGCCGGGGCGCCACCGGCCTGCGCCCGCTCACCGCCGCCGCAGCGATGTTCGGGACCGCCGTGCTCGTGACCGCCGCCGCACCCACGGCCGCGGTCGCCGCCGCCGCCCTCGTGGTGGTCGGCGCCACCAGCATCGCGTTCCTCTCCACCGGCAACACCACCCTGCAGCTCGCCTCCGACCCGCGCTTCCGCGGGCGGGTCATGGCGCTCTGGGCGGTCGCGTTCCTGGGCAGCACGCCGCTCGGCGCCCCCGTGATCGGGGCCGTCTCGGAGCACCTGAGCCCCCGCGGCGGCCTGGTGGTCGGCGGCGTCGCGTGCCTCACCGCGGCCGCGATCGGGCTGCTCGCCATGTCGCGCGGCCGCGGCCGCGGCCGCGGCCACGCCGAGCCGGACGGCGCCCCCGCCTGAACCTCCAGCGGGGCGCGATCTGCAACGGGGGAAACGCGGATCGGCCCGTATCCGCAACGCGCAGACCTTTACGCGGGTCCTCGCGCGTGCGTGAGTCGGGGCCACGGCCCGCCGTCGGGCCCGTCGCCCGAACGTCCCGCGAGGAGGAGTTCCCATGGGCCTCAGTCAGAAGCCGCGAGTTCGAATGCGCCGGATCGGCGCCCTGGTCGCGATCGGCGTGGTCGGCACGGCCGGCGCCGGCATCGCCGCGAACGCCGGCGCACAGGGCACCGGCACCGCGTTCACCTGCGAGAACAAGATCGCCACGCTCGTCGGCACCAACGCCGGTGAGGCGATCACCGGGACGGCCGGCGACGACGTGATCGTCGCGCTCGCCGGCGACGACTCGGTCAACGGCGGCGGTGGCAACGACACCATCTGCCTGGGCGACGGCAACGACAAGGCGAACGGAGGCGACGGCAACGACCGGATCCTCGGCGAGGCCGGCAACGACCGCATCGTCGCGAGCCTCGGTGACGACGCCATCCTCGGCGGCGCCGGCGACGACCGCCTCGACCTCGGCCAGGGCAACGACGCCGGCAACGGCCAGGACGGCAACGACAGCGTCCTCGGCGGCGCCGGCAACGACCGGGTCGTGGGCGGCGAGGGCATCGACACCCTGACCGGCGACGGTGGCCGCGACAGCGTGTTCGGCGGCAACGGCCGCGACGCCATCGACGGCGGCGACGGCATCGACACCATCTCCGGCCAGGCGGGGGCCGACACCATCGACGGCGGCACCGACGGCGACAAGGTCCAGGGTGGCCCGGGCACCGACACCGTCAACGGCGGCCCCGGCGCCGACCGCCTCCGCGGCGGCGGCGACAACGACAGCATCTTCGGCGCGGCCGGCGCCGACCTGCTCTTCGGCGAGGGCGGCAACGACCGCATCGACGGCGGCGCGGCCCGCGACAAGGCCAACGGCGGCTCCGGCATCGACAGCTGCACCACGGTCGAGGTGGCCAAGAGCTGCGAGCGGTAGTTCCTGCCCGAACGCACTGACGCACCCGCATCCGGGCCCCCGCGGCCCGGGTGCGGACGCGTCGCCTAACAGGGGTTGACGCTCACCTGGGCCTGGTCGTGGGCGGCGCGCCCCGGGCCCTCCGCGGCGGTCAGCCGCACCAGGTACTGGCCCGTTTGCCCGGCACGGAACCGCAGCACCTGCGACCCGGCGCCGAGCCGCGCCCCCGGGCGCGCGACGGTGCGGCCCCGCAGGGTCACCACCATCGAGACCGTCGCCGGCCGCGCGAGCCCGAACCGCATCGCGACGCCGCGCGGCGGGCACGCCACGCGGACGTGGGTCATGATCCCCGCCTCGCCGCGCTGGATCCCGCGGGCGAACGACGCGGCCATCAGGCGGCGGGCGCCCGGGACCGACGGCCCCGGGTCGGCGCGGTCGACGAACCGCACCCGGCCGCTGTTGGTGTCGGCCACCAGGATGCCCCCGCCGGCCGGCTGGGCCACGCCGCGCGGCAGCCAGAGGGTCGCGTCGCGGGCCGGCCCGCCGTCGCCCGAGAAGTTGCCGGCGCCCGTGCCCGCGACCGTCGTGACGGCGCCGCCGGGGCGCACCAGCAGCAGCTGGTTGACGCTCGCCACCAGCAGGTCGCCGTCGGACGTCTCGGCCACCGCGGCGGGCCGCGGCACGGCGGCGGCGGTGGTGATCGTCCCGTCCGCGGCGACGCGGCGCACGTGGTTCGACCCGTCGGCGATCAGGAAGCCCCCGTCCGCCGCCGCGGCGACGCCGACGGGCCGGTTCAGCAGCGCCGCCGTGGCCGGCCCGCCGTCCCCGGCGAACCCGCGCGCGCCGGTCCCGGCGGCGACCGTGACGACTCCGGCGCGGTCCACGTGCAGCACCCGGTTCTCGAAGTCCTGGACCACCAGCACGCCGCCGTCGGCCGCGGGCGCCACGCCGTCGGGCGAGGTGACCTGCGCGAGCGTCCGGATGGTGCCGGCCGGGTCGATGAGGCGGACGCGGTTGTTGCGCTGGTCGGCGATCGCGACGGACCCGTCGGCCAGGGGGGTGACGCCGGTCGGCCAGTCGATGCGCGCCGCGGTCGCGGGTCCGCCGTCCCCGGTGAAGCCGCTGCGCCCGGTGCCGGCGATCGTGGTGATCACGCCGGCGGAGGACACGCGGCGGATCCGGTTCCCCTCGCCGTCCGCGATCAGGTAGCCCCCGTCCGGGAGCGCGGCGACGGCGGTTGGGTACAGGATCCGCGCGAGGGCGGCGGGGCCCCCGTCGCCCACCGGCGGCGCGATCGTCGCCATCGGCAGCGCGAAGCCGCCCGCCCCGGCCACGGTGAAGATCCGGCCGGTGGCCGCCGCGGCGGGCGCGGCCGCGACGAGGACGGCCGCCACCGCGGCGACGGCCGGCACCCGCTGGCGGATCCCCCTCATGCCGCCACCGTAGTCGGGCGACCGGCCCCCGCGCACGCGCGGAGGCCGCCGTCGGGGTGACGGCGGCCTCCGGGCCGTACGGATGGATGGGCGGGCTACTCGTACTGCAGCGCCCGGAGCACGTCGAGCCGGGCGGCACGCCGGGCCGGGGCCACGGCGGCGATCACGCCGACCACCACGGCGACCAGCACGAACGCCACGAGCGGGACGACGGGCAGGCTCAGCGTCACGCCCCACTCCGACATGGCGCGGGTGGCGAGGGCCGCCATCCCGATCCCGAGCGGCAGGCCGATGGCCGCGCCGATCAGGGCCGTCACGACGCTCTCGCCGCGCACCATCCGCCGGGCCTGGCGGCGGGTCATCCCGACCGCCCGCAGCATCCCGAGCTCGCGGGTGCGCTCGTGGACGGCCAGCACCAGGGTGTTGACCATCCCGAACACGCTGACCACCACGGACAGGGCCAGCAGGACGTACAGCATGTTGAGGATCGTGGAGAGGTCCTTGGTGCTCGCCACGGCGTAGCCGGCCGTGGTGTCGATCGTGGTGTCGGGGAACCGCGCCAGCGACCGCTCGATCGCGGCGGTGTCCGCGCCGGAGACGAGCGTGAGGGTGTCCTTCGGCCGCGGGAAGGCGGCGTCGAACGCCTGCTGGGAGATCAGGACGTCGCTCAGCACCGGCATGAGGGCGGGCGGGTCCATGATCCCGGCGACGGTGCGCGTCATGCGCTCGCCGGACGGGGTGAGGATGCGGACGTGGGAGCCGACGGTCAGGTCGTGGTCGTCGGCGAACGTCTCCGTGACGATCGCGCCGTCGCCGTCGAGCGTGGCGAGGGAGCGGTCGGAGCCGTCGACCCAGGTGAAGCGGTAGACGCCGGCGATGGTGCCCGGGTCCACGCCGTCCACGGCGGTGCCGGAGCCGTCGACGCGGGCCTGGTCCTCCCGGACGCTGGAGACCACGGCGCCGGGGTTGCCGGCCGCGATGGCCCGCCCCGCCGCGATCGGCGAGGGGTCCCAGCCGTTCTTCGACGTGACGACGTGGGAGGCGGAGATCTGCTGGGTGACGTCGGACTTCGCGGTGTCGGTCAGGCCGGAGCCGAGGACCGAGACGAAGGTGACCAGGGCGAGCCCGATCATGAGGGCCGCCGCCGTCGAGGCCGTCCGGGCGGGGTTGCGGACCGCGTTCTCGCGGGCCAGGGCGCCGGCCGCGCCGGTGCGGGCGATCGGCCAGCCCACCAGGGCGGCGATCGGGCGGACGAGCCGCGACGAGACCGTCGCGACGCCGATGAACAGGGCCAGCACGCCGGCGCCGATCATCGTCATGCGCTCGCCGGTGCCGAGGCCGCCGGCCAGCAGGCCGCGGGCCAGGGCCGCGCCGGCCAGGGCGGTGGCGGCCAGGGCGACGACGGCGCTCCGGCGGGACAGCGTGCCCTCGGAGGTGGTCGCGCCCTCGCGGACCGCGGCGATGGGCGGCACGCGGGTGGCCCGGATGGCCGGGACGACGCCCGCCAGCAGGGTCACGACGGTGCCGGCGAGCAGTGCGATCACCACGGTCGAGGTGGCGAACACGGTGTCGCCCTGGGGCATGTCGAGCCCCATCGCGCCGAACAGCGCGGTCAGGCCGGAGGCCAGGAACCATCCGAGCGCCAGCCCGACGAGCGAGGCGACCACGCCGATGATGGCGGCCTCGGCGATCACGGAGCGCAGCACCTGGCGCCGCGAGGCACCGAGCGTCCGCAGCGTCGCCAGCTCGCGCGAGCGCTGGGCGACCGTGATCGACAGCGTGTTGAAGATGACGAAGGCGCCGACGAACAGGGCGATCCCGCCGAAGGCCAGCAGGATGCCGCGGATGAAGGTGATCGCCTCGGAGACGACGGCCTTGTCGGCGGCGGCCTGCTCGTCGCCGGTCTGCACCTGCGCGTCCTGCGGCAGCAGGGGCGCGATGCGGGAGGCGAGCTCCGCCTGGGAGACGCCCGGGTCGGCGGCGATCTGGATCAGGTCGAAGCCGGTCTTGCCGAGCACCGTCCGGGCGGTCGGGACGTCGAAGACGGCGATGGTGGCGCCGCCCAGCGAGTCGAGGTCCCCGAACTTGGCGAGGCCGGTGATCGTGAAGGTCTGGGCCGGGCCCTCCGCGACGATGCGGACGGTGTCGCCCACGTGGAAGCCGTGCGCGGAGGCGGTGCCCTGGTCGACCACGACCTGGCCGGGACCGGCGGCCCAGGCGCCCTCGGAGAGGGTGAGGGGGTTGAAGCGGGGGTGGGACGGGTCGATGCCGAAGCCGAAGCTCGGGTTGCTGCCGGTGATGACCGTCCCGTCCTTGTCGAGCATCTTGGCCGTGTTGCCGGAGCCGGAGAAGTCGACGAGGTTGCCGCCGGCCTCGGCGACGCCGGGGACGGACTGGATGCGGGGCAGGAGGGAGGCGGGGACCGTCGGGGCGCCCGCGAAGGAGTCCTCCACCACCGGCGTGCCGCGGACCACGAGGTCCGTCTTGGTGTAGGAGGCGCCGAAGACGTCGGTGAACGCTCGATCGATGGTGTCGGTCAGGATGAGGCTGCCGGCGATCATCGCCACGCCGAGCACGATCGCCATCGCGGTGAGGATGGCGCGGGTGCGCCGCTCCATGAGGCTCTTGAGGGAGACCCAGGTCATCGGGTCACCTCCGCCAGCGCGTCGAGCACCTCGGTCGCGGTGGACGGGCCCTGCTGACGGACGATCCGGCCATCCGCCAGGAAGATGACGCGATCGGCGATCGTCGCCGCGTGCGCGTCGTGGGTGACCATCACGGTCGTCTGGCCGTAGTCCTCGGACGACCGCCGCAGCAGCTCGAGGATCTCGGCGCTGGAGCGGGAGTCGAGGTTGCCGGTCGGCTCGTCCGCGAACATCACGGTCGGCTCGGAGAGCATCGCGCGGGCGATGGCCACCCGCTGCTGCTGGCCGCCGGACAGCTGGGACGGCTTGTGGCGGAGGCGCTCGGTGAGGCCGACGGCGTCGACGATCTCCGCCAGGCGCCGCTTGTCGGGGCGGGCGCCGGCGATCCGGGTGGGGAGCACGATGTTCTCCTCGGCCGTGAGGGTCGGGAGGAGGTTGAAGAACTGGAAGACGAACCCGATGTGGCGGCGGCGGAGCTTGGTGAGCGCGGTGTCGCCCATGCGGGTGATCTCGTGGTCCCCGATCCAGACCTCGCCTTGGGTCGGGACGGTCGAGGCCGGCGAGGATGTGCATCAGGGTGCTCTTGCCGGACCCGGAGGGGCCCATCACGGCGACGAGCTCGCCGGGCTCGACGGCCAGGGAGACGCGGTCGAGGGCGGTGACCGCGGTCTCGCCGTCGCCGAAGCGGCGGGAGAGGTCGCGGGCCACCACCACGGGGTGGGGCCGGTGCGCGGTGGTGTCCGGCGCCGGAGGGAGTGAAGTCTGCGTACTCATCGGTGCTCCTCGGAAGGGGGTCGGTCGATGCGGCCAACCTCCCACCGGCCCCCGCTCGCGCCATCGGGCCGCGGAGCGAATCGCGGGGGTCCGCGGGGATGGTCCTGGGGGCGCCCGGCTCGGCCCCGCGGAGGCCCCGCGTCATCCCCGCGGATGACGCGGACCGCCCGCGCGGCCGACGCCGCCGCCGGACCGGCGATGTACCGTCGCGTCATGCCCCGGATCCGCGCCATCGTCGACCGCTTCTGGCTGGACGCCCTGGTCGTGCTGCTGGCGCTCGGCGCGATCGGCGAGATCCTGACCAACGACCAGGTCGAGGGCTGGACGCCCGGCCTCATCGTCTTCGTCTTCCTCTGGACGACCCCGCTCCTGGCGCGGCGCCGCCACCCGGTGCTCGCGCCGACGCTCGTCTTCGTGGCGGTCATCGTGCAGGCGGCGATCTGGCACCACTCGGTGCCCTACCAGTTCTTCACGTTCGCGAGCGTCCTGATCGCGGCCGGCCTGTACGGCATCAACCTGACCACCACGCGTGCGCGCATCGCCGGCGGCGCGCTGGCGATCGCGGCCCTGGTGACGGTGGTCGCCCTCGATCCGGAGGGCAGCTGGACGGACATCATCTCGACGGGCGCCGTGATCGGCGTCGCGTGGCTGGTGGGCCACATCCACCAGTCCAACTCCACCCGGACCGCCGAGCTGCGCGAGCGCGCCGAGCGGCTGGAGCGCGAGCGCGAGGCCAACTCCCGGGCCGCCGTGGCGGAGGAGCGCACGCGGATCGCCCGTGAGATGCACGACGTGGTGGCGCACAGCCTCAGCGTCATGGTCGTCCAGGCGGAGGCGGCCGAGGAGATGCTGTCGCGCGACCCTGAACGCGCCCGCAAGCCGCTGTCGGCGGTCCAGGAGACCGGGCGCACGGCGCTGACCGAGCTGCGGCGGATGCTCGGCGTGCTCCGCGAGATGGAGGAGACCCCCGACCTGGCGCCCCAGCCCGGCCTCGCCGGGCTGGACGCCCTGGTGGAGCACGTCCGCGACGCCGGCCTCCCCGTGACCCTGCGGGTGGAGGGCGAGCCGCGGCCGCTGTCGCCCACGGGCGACCTCCAGGCGTACCGGATCGTGCAGGAGGCCCTCACCAACGCCCTCAAGCACGCGGGCCCCGCGCGCGCGGAGGTGCTCGTCCGCTACGAGCCCACCGAGGTGGTGCTCGAGGTCAGCGACGACGGGCGCGGGTACGACCCCGCCACCGACGGCGGCGGCCACGGCCTGATCGGGATGCGCGAGCGGGTGGCGGTGTGCGGCGGCGAGATGACCGCGGGCCGGCGCGCCGAGGGCGGCTTCGAGGTGGTGGCGCGGCTGCCGATCGAGGAGGTCGCCGCCCGGTGATCCGCGTGCTGATCGCCGACGACCAGGCGCTCGTCCGCGACGGGTTCGGGATGATCCTCGACGCCCAGGACGACATCGAGGTGGTGGGCACCGCCGCCGACGGCCACGAGGCCGTCGAGCAGGCGCGGGCCCTGAGCCCCGACGTCATCCTCATGGACATCCGCATGCCGGGTCTGGACGGCATCGAGGCGACGCGGCGCCTGTCCGCGGACGCCGCCGGCGGGCCCCGGGTGCTGATGCTCACCACCTTCGATCAGAACGAGTACGTCTACGAGGCGATGAAGGCCGGGGCCAGCGGGTTCCTGCTGAAGGACGTCCGCCGCGAGGAGCTCGTCGGCGCCGTGCGCACGGTGGCGGCGGGCGACGCGATGCTGGCGCCCGCGCTCACGCGCCGCCTGATCGAGGACTTCGTGCGCCGGCCGCCGCCGGGCGCGGCGGCCCCCGGCGCGATGGGCGAGCTGACCGACCGCGAGCTCGACGTGGTGCGCCTCATGGCGCGCGGGCGGTCCAACGCCGAGATCGCCGGCGAGCTGGTGGTGAGCGAGGCGACCGTCAAGACGCACGTCGCCCGGATACTCTCCAAGCTCGGGCTGCGCGACCGCATCCAGGTGGTGGTGCTGGCCTACGAGACGGGGTTCGTCCAGCCGGGGGAGGGCGCGTGATCAGCATCACCGAGGACCGCCGCGCATTCGTGGACGCGCGCGGCAGGGTCTATCCCTTCCGCGAGGTCGCCGTGAAGCTCGCCGACACGATCGTCCGCACGCTCGTGGTCGTCGGCCTGCTCTACCTCATCGCCGGCGTCTGGGAGCTCTTCCACTGAGCCAGCCGGAGGTGGGCGAGCACATCGCCCTGGAGGTGCTCGGCGCCGGCCGGGTGGACGCGGTGGTCGAGGGGGTGGACGAGCTGGTGCAGGAGGGCGTGCGCGGCCTGGCGTGGCGCGTGCAGCTGCGCCTGCCCGACGGGACGCTGGCCCACGGGATCAAGCGCGGCAACGCCCGGATGGCGTTCCTGGACCCGCGCCACCGGGTGGCCTGACGCCTGGGGTCAGGCCGGCTCGGTGACGGCGGCCGGGGCCGTGGCCTCGGCCTCCGCGCGGCGCGGCGGGCGCTTGGCGCCCCAGAAGAACGCGACCAGCACGGGCACCGCATACAGCAGGTAGACGATCACCTGCTCCGCGCTGGGACGCGGGTCCCAGCCGAAGATGCCGGCCAGGAACTTGCCCGCCTCGCTGTCGATGGTGAGCCAGTGGTACATCGTCAGGTTGTAGACGGCGTTGTTGATCGTCTCGAGGTCGCCCGCCGCCTGGAGGAACTGCACGGCCCGCGACATCAGCCCGGCGGCGAACAGGATGATCAGGACGCCGGTGACCTGGAAGAAGGCCTTCATCGGGATCACGCGGCTGCCGTGGTACACGGCGACGCCGAGGGCGGCGGCCACCGCCAGCCCGAGCAGGCCGCCCCACACGATCTGCGCGCCGTCGTCGGCGCTGGTGGTCGAGATCAGGAACAGGGCGGTCTCGAGGCCCTCCCGGGCCACGGCCAGGAACGCGACGGCGCCCAGCGCGAACGCGGACTGGCTGAGGGCCGTCTCCACCTGGTGCTCCAGCTCGCCCTTCAGGGAGCGGGAGTGCTTGCGCATCCAGAAGATCATCCACGTGAGCAGGCCGGCGGCGGCGAAGCAGATGATCGCGAACGTCCGCAGGCGGGCGACGCCCGTCAGGTCATCGATGGTGAGGTGCAGTATCAGGCCCACCAGCACCGCCAGCCCGAGCGCCGCGACGGTGCCCAGCCACACCCAGCGCCGGAGCTCGGGGCGCCCCTGCGCGCGGACGGCCGCGAGCACGATGGCGACGATCAGCGCGGCCTCGAAGCCCTCGCGGAGCGTAATGAGAAACGCCTCACCCACGACGTTCACCGTACCGAATGTCGTGGCGAAGGCAACCCCCCGAGGGGGACCGCGTCAGGCGATCGGCATCACGGGCGAGTCCGGGCGCACGTCCATGCCGCGCGGCGCCGCCAGGGCCTCCATCAGCATCGCCGTGTCGGCCACGGCCACGCCGGTCAGGTGGGCGTCGCGCCCCTCGAAGTCGCGCACGATCGCCAGCACCGCGTCGCGGTAGGCGTCCGCGTCGCCGGCGGCCAGGGCGGCGAGCGCCGCGCCGGCGCGCGCGAACGCGTCCCCGCCCTCCGCCATGCCGCCGGCCGCCCGCGCGGCGAGCGGGTCGTCGCCGCGCGCGAGCGCCGCGACCGCCAGGGCGTAGCAGGAGGTGGGGGAGTCGCACGCGCCGTCCAGCTCGCCCTCCACCCACGCGGCCGCCTCCGCACCGTCGCCCGCGAGGACCGCCGACTTCAGGTGCGCCACCAGCCGCCCGTAGCTGCGCGGCGGCGCGAGCTCCCACGACGCCCGGTACAGGGCGGCGGCCTCCCGGAACGCGTCGCGGGCGTCGCCGGCGCGCCCGGCCAGCAGCGCCTGGAACGCCGTCCCGTCGGCCGCGACCCCGGCGTCCAGGAGGTCGGCGTGCGCGCCGCCCTGCATCAGGTGCCCGTCGACCTCCGGGCCCGCGGGCGGCTGATCTCGTCGATGTGGAGCGCCACGTTCACGGCGTCGACCTTGACGTCGCCGCCCACGCGGTCCGCGACGTTCCACGCCTCGCGCTGGAGGTAGGCGAGGCGAGCCGGCCCGTCGGGCAGGTCCTTGCTGCGGTCCGCCTCGGAGACGAGGTAGGCCAGGATCTCCTTGGTCTCCCGCTCGCTCCACTTGGGCGGCTTCACCGGCCACTCCTTGTTGCGGGCGATGAACCACCACAGCAGGGAGACCAGCGGGAACTTCAGCAGGAACACCGAGAACAGCACCCAGACGGTCTGCATGCCCTCGTGGTCGCCGAAGATCGGCGTCAGGACGAGCAGGAAGGTCCCGAACAGGGCGAGGCAGATGCAGGACGCGACCACGGCGATCATGTGGCGCACGCGCACGCGTCCGTCGGCGTCGTAGAGGAACCGCGCGAGCATCGACCGATCATCCTCGGGTCGGGCCCGGCCCACAACCCCGTCGGCCCACGCGGACCAAGTAGCATCCGGCGCCGTGACCGTGACGCTGCCCGATGGCAACCGGCTCGAGTTGCCCGACGGGGCCACCGGGCACGACGCCGCCGCCGCGATCGGACCCGGCCTGGCGAAGGCCGCCGTCGCCGTGCGCGTGGGCGACGAGATCCGCGACCTCGCGCTGCCCCTCGCCGACGGCGACGAGATCCAGATCGTCACCCCGAAGAGCGGCGACGACTACCTCTACGTGATGCGCCACTCGGCCGCCCACGTGATGGCCGAGGCGGTCCAGACGCTCATCCCGGGAACCAGGCTCGGCTTCGGGCCGCCGATCGAGGACGGCTTCTACTACGACTTCGACGCACCCCGGCCGATCACGGAGGACGACTTCCCCGCGATCGAGGCCGAGATGTCCCGGATCATCGCGTCGAAGGCGCCGTTCCAGCGGTCCGTGATGAGCGATCGACGACGCCCGCGCGTTCTTCGCCGAGCGCGAGGACCCCTACAAGGTCGACCAGATCGACCTCCTCGCGAGCCAGGGCGAGTCGACCGTCTCGCTGTACCGCGACCGCGACTTCGTCGACCTCTGCCGCGGCCCCCACGTCCAGGACACGGGCCGGATCGGCCCGGTCAAGCTGCATGTCGGTGGCCGGCGCCTACTGGCGCGGCAGCGAGAAGAACCCGCAGCTCACCCGCCTGTACGCGACGGCGTTCACCCAGAAGAAGGACCTGGAGAGCCACCTCGAGCGGCTCGAGCAGGCCCGCGCCCGCGACCACCGGCGCCTCGGCCGCGACCTCGACCTCTTCCACTTCGACGAGCACGGGCCCGGCTTCCCGTTCTTCCTGCCCCGCGGGATGGTCGTGGTCAACGGCATCAAGGAGGCCGTCCGCGACGAGCTCGTCGAGGATGGACTACGCGGAGATCCAGACGCCCACGATGCTCGACACCGAGCTGTGGAAGACCTCGGGCCACTGGGACAACTACCGCGAGAACATGTACTTCACCGAGGTCGAGGGCCAGAGCTTCGCGATCAAGCCGATGAACTGCCCCGGCGCCTGCCTCGTGTACCGCAGCCGGCGCCACTCCTACCGCGAGCTGCCCCTGCGCTACGCCGAGTTCGGCCACGTGCACCGGCACGAGCTGTCGGGCGTGCTGCACGGGCTGTTCCGCGTGCGGGCGTTCACCCAGGACGACGCCCACATCTTCTGCCGCCTCGACCAGGTGCAGGACGAGGTGCAACGCCGTCCTCGACCTCACCGACCGCTTCTACGGGCGGTTCGGGTTCGAGCACGTGGAGCTGAAGCTCTCGACCCGCCCCGAGAAGGCGATCGGCGAGGCGTCGATGTGGGACCAGGCCGAGGAGGCGCTGCGCCAGGCCCTCGGCGACCGCGAGTACGGCCTGAAGGAGGGCGACGGCGCCTTCTACGGGCCGAAGATCGACTTCCAGGTGACCGACGTGATGGGCCGCTCGTGGCAGCTCGGCACCTGCCAGCTCGACTTCTGGTTCCCCGAGCGGTTCGACCTCGTCTTCACGAACGCCGACGACCAGGAGGAGCGGCCGGTGATGATCCACCGGGCGATCACCGGGTCGATCGAGCGCTTCCTCGGGATCCTGATCGAGAACACCGGCGGCGACTTCCCGCTGTGGCTGGCGCCGGAGCAGGCGCGGGTGCTGCCGATCGCGGACCGCCACGCCCCCTACGCCGAGTCGGTGCGCGGCGCGGCTGCGCGACTTCGGCCTGCGGGTCGGGCATCGACGCCCGCTCCGAGTCGGTGGGGCGGCGCATCCGCGACGGCGAGCTCGCGAAGATCCCGTACCTCCTGGTCGTCGGCGACAAGGAGCAGGAGGCGGGCACCGCGTCCGTCCGCGCCCGCCACGGCGGCGACCGGGGGACACCCGGGATCGCGGCGCTGGCGGCGGCGATGCGCGACGAGGTCGAGGCGGGCTGACAGTGCCGCGCCGCGGGATTTCGTGTGGGATTCCCGAGCGAATCCCCCGTCGGGCAAGGACGCAGATCCGGCGCAATATCGGTCATATTGCGCCGGTCGAGGACGCCGCCCGGCGATGGGATGCAGCCGGGAATCGCCGCGCAATTCCCGGGGCGGGGCACTGAAGTGCGCATCAACTGGGTGGGCGTCCGGAACTTCCTGATCATCGCGGCGCTCGCCGGCCTGGTGTTCGTCTCGCAGGAGGGCTTCGGCGCGACCGCCGGCTCGCTCGGGCTGATCATCCAGGTGCTGTTCGTCGCCGCCCTGATCGTCTTCGGCTACAACTACTTCCGGCAGAACGAGCTGGCCTGGCTCGTCCTGAAGCCGTGGCAGCGGTACGTGATCATCGCCTGCGGCATCGGCATCGCGTTCCTGCTCATCGCCGGGTTCCCGCTCCTCGGCGACCGCCTCACCCCGCTCGGGGTGATCGCGCTGATCGCGGCGCTGGTGCTGGTGATCATCTGGGTCGTCCGCGAGAGCCGCCGCTTCCGCTGACACACATCCGCGCGCGCCCCGTCACGCCCGCGCGCTGATCCGTCACAGGGGCCCCGCCTAGCGTCGCCCCCATGCACCGCCGCCCCCGTGGCCAGGCCGCCGTCGAGCTCCTGGCGGTCCTCCCCGTCGTCGCGATCGCCGCCTGGCTGGCGTGGCAGATGATCGCGGCGGGTCACGTCCTCGGCGTCGCCGGCGCGGCGGCACGGCATGGGGAGCGGGCCGCCGAGGTGGGGGCGCCCGCGGCCGCCGCCGCCCGCGCCGCCCTCCCGCCGGGGTGGGCGCGCCGGGCGCGCGTGACCGCCACCGCCGCGGGCGTGCGCGTGCGGGTCCCGCTCACCGGGCTGCCGGAGGCCGCGACGGTGGAGGTGGGCCCGTGACCCGGAGGCGATGCCGGGCCGGCCGCGGGCAGGCGGCGGTGGAGGTGCTCGCGCTGGTGCCGCTGCTGGTCGTGGTGGCCCTGCTCGGCTGGCAGCTGGCGGCGGTGGTCACGGCGGCGCTGCGGGCCGACGAGCAGGTGCGCCGGGACGCCCTCGGCGCGAGCGGCGGGGGCCGGGTCGTGGTGGTGGACGCCGCGGTGCGGGTCCCGGCGTTCCTGCCCGGCGTAGGCGACCTGCGCGTGCCCGCCCGCGTCGGCGTGCGCACCCCGTGAGGCGCGGCCAGGACGGCCAGGCGCTCCCGCTGGTGCTCGTCACCGCTGCGTTGGTCATGGCGGGGGCGGTGGCGCTGTTCGCGCTCGGCCGGGCGCACGTGGCGGTGGTGCGGGCCCAGACGGTCGCCGACGTCGCCGCCGTCTCGGCGGCGCGCGAGCTGCGGGCGCGGCTCGGCGAGGTCGCCGCCGACCCGGCGGGCCCCGCCTCCGCGCCCGCCTGGCGCCGGCGTCTGACGGCGGTGGCCGACGCGGCGGCGCGCCCGGCGGGGGCGCGGGTGGAGTCGCTGGCGTTCCCGGACGGCGCCGCGTGGCCGCCGACGGCCGTCCAGGTCGAGGTGAGCGTGGCGGCGCCGCGGGGGATGCGGGCCCGCGCCGCGGCGCGAGCGGGCCTGCTCGCGAGCGCGTCGATGCCGGCGGGCGCGACGGGCTGGGCGAGCGGCGGCGGCTACCGGGGGCCGCTGGTGTACCGGGACGGCAAGCCGATGTGCCCGGCCGTCGCGGCGGCGTTCGACCTGATGGACGCGGCCGCCCACGCGGACGGGGTGGACCTCCTCGTCACGAGCGGCTTCCGCAGCGACGCCGAGCAGGCGGTGCTGTTCCGCCGCCATCCCGACCCCACGTGGGTGGCGCCGCCGGGGCGCAGCCGCCACCGCGACGCGACGGAGCTCGACCTGAACATGCTCGGCGGCGACGGCGCCCACGCGTGGCTCCGGTCCAACGGCGGCCGCTTCGGCTTCGTCCAGCGGTACAGCTGGGAGCCGTGGCACTGGGGCTACGTCCCGGGCTGCGGCGGCGGCGGGGCGGCGCCCGCCGGCGGCGGCTCGGCGCTGCCCGACTGGGTCCCGGCGCGGTACCGCGCGCCCATCACGTCGGCGGCGCTCGGGCACGGCCTGCAGCCGATGCTCCTGGCGGCGCTGCTGCGCTCCGAGTCGGGGTTCGATCCCCGGGCGGTGAGCCCCGCCGGGGCCCAGGGGATCGCGCAGCTGATGCCGGCGACGGCGCGGGGGCTGGGGGTCACGCGACCCGTTCGACCCCGCCCAGGCGATCCCGGCGGCGGCGCGCCTGCTGTCGGGCCACGTGCGGGCGTTCGGCTCGGTGCCGCTGGCGCTGGCGGCCTACAACGCCGGCCCGGGGGCGGTGGGGCGGTACGGGGGGATCCCGCCGTACCCGGAGACCCAGGCCTACGTCGCCCGCGTGCTCGCCCTGGCGGGCGGCGCAGCATCGATCGGCGGCAGGCCCCGGCGGTGACGGCGTCGCCCTCATCCGCATCCCGGGCCGGTCGGTGTGAGAACGTGGGCGCCATGGACCGGGCGACGGTGCGAGAGCGTTGGCTCTGGGCGATCGGCCACACGCTCAACAAGGGCACGATCCGGATGGCGAAGTGGGGCCACGGACCGTTCTCCGTGATCCGGCACGTGGGCCGCCGCTCCGGCCGCACCTACGAGGCGCCGGTCATGCTCGCCCGCAGACCGGCAGGGATTCGTCGCCGAGCTCACCTACGGGGACACGGTCGACTGGTACCGCAACGCCGTCGCGGCCGGCGGGTGCGTGGTGGTGCGCGGGCGCCGGGAGTACCGCATCGACCGGATCGAGCCGTGCGACCCCGAGGTCGGCCGCGCCGCCTACCCGATCCCCGCGCGCTGGATCCTCCGCGCCCTGCGGCGCGGCGAATTCCGGATCCTGCGCGTCGCGGATTACACCTAGCCGGCCACCCAGGCCTTCGCGGCGTCGAGCTCCGCGACCGGGTACACCCGGGTCTCGCCCGGGACCATCCAGCCGAAGACCTTCATCGCGTGGACCATCCAGGCGATGTCGGTGACGATGGCGGAGCGCTCCCAGTCGTCGCGGTGGCGGACCCCCATGTCAACGCCCAGCTTCGTGTCCGCCCACAGCGCCCCGGCCTCCATGTCGTCGAGGCCCTCGATCAGGTAGAGCGTCCGCAGGCCGTCGCCGGCCTCCACGGCCGCGCGGAGGTCCGGCACCAGGACCGCGTCGTAATCCTCGCGCCGCACATCTCCGGTCACGCGGAACCCGAGGGTCCCGGGTGGCATGTCCGTCATCCGCTCGACCATGCGACGGAACGTACGGCCCACCTGCGGGGGTGGCCACCCCTCCGAAGGGGGTCGCCGCGACCGGCGGGCGATAGGGTCGCGGCGATGCGCATCACCGTCACGGCGGTCGCAATCGTCCTCCTCGCGGAGCTCGCGACGACCGCGTCGGCGCAGGACGCCGCGCCCGCGTCGTACGTGGCGCTCGGTGACTCCTACGCGTCCGGCGAGGGGGCGGCGCCGGAGACGTACCTCCCGGGCACCGCGTTCCCCGACCCGGCGACCGGGGGCCGCAGCTCCACCGGGTGCCACCGCTCGTTGACGTCATGGGCGTTCAAGGCGCAGACCCGGCTCGGGGCGCCGGCGCTGACGTTCGTGGCCTGCTCCGGGGCGACCGTCGCGGATCTGACGGCGCCCGACGACCAGTTCGCGGCCCTCGGCGAGATCGAGCCGCCGCAGATCGACGCCGTCACGTCCGCGACGACGGTCGCGACGCTGACGATCGGCGGCAACGACGCCGGGTTCGACCGCGTGCTGCGGGCGTGCGTCTACCGCCCCGAGGACCCCGGCAACGCCGGCTGCGGGCGGCCCGGGTCGCCGGCGCGGCGGATCGCCGAGGCCGGTCTCCGCGGGCTGGACGCGACCCTGGCCGGGGCCTACGTGACCGTCGCCACCCGGATGGCGCCCGGCGGGCGGCTTCTGGTGGTCGGATATCCGCGCCCCTTCGCGGAGGGCGGGAGGGGGTACCGGCCCGACGCCTCCGCCGGCGGCGCGCCGGCCTGCCGCCTCGGGGTCACGCCGCTCCGGACGCCGGTCCGCGTGACGTTGGCGGGCGCGCGGTTCCTGAACAGCGTGGCCGGCGACCTGAACGCCGCGGTCCGCGCCGGGGTGGCGGACGCCGCCGCGCGGCTCCGGGCCGCCGGGGCGAGCCAGACGGTCGCGTTCGCGGCGTCCGACCCCGCCTTCCGGGGGCACCGGCTGTGCAACGCGGCGCCGTGGATCAACGGCGTGCGGCTCACCGCCCTCGGGACGCCGAAGCGGACGTCCCTGCACCCCGGCCCGGAGGGCCAGGCGGCGTATGCGCGGGCGGTCGGCGCCGCGCTCGCCGCGACGCCGACCTGACGCACCGTCAGCCGCTGTGGCGGGGCGTCCGGAGCGCCACGGCCGTGCCCACCGCCAACAGCGACAGGCAGGCCGCCGCGGCGAAGCCGGCGCTCGCGTCGGCCCAGTCGATGCCGTCGGAATCGCCGGCGACGATCGTCCGGGTGGGCGTCACGTTCCCTTCGACGAGGTAGGGGTCCGGGGGGTCGGTGGACGGGCCCTCCTGGAGGGGGTAGGCCTGCGCGCCGGCCGGCGCGAGCGCGGCGATCGTCAGGCAGAGGGCGGTGAGGCGGCGGGTGCGGGACATGGCTCCTCCTGAGTGCGGTGGGGTGGATGGCCCGCAGCGTCCGCCGCCGCCCTGAACCGGCGCTGAAGACCGCTGAAGGACCGCTGAAATACCCGCAAATGTGGGTCTGGCGGTACCGGACGCCCCACGTATAGGTTCGGGCCGGAGCACCTTTTGGCGACGACATTCCGCATCCTCGGCCCGCTCGAGGTCCGCGTCGGCGACCAGCCCGTCGCGCTCGGGGGGCCGAAGCAGCGGGCGGTCCTCGCGATACTGCTCCTCCGCACCGGCGAGGTGGTCACCACCGACGCGCTCATCGAGGGGCTCTGGGGCGCGGGGCCCCCCGCCACGGCGCGGGGCACCATCCAGGTGTACGTGTCGCAGCTTCGGCGCGCGCTCACCGCCGCCGGCGTGGACGACGCCGCGATCGAGACGGCCGGCGCCGGCTACCTCGTGCGCGTCGCCCCCGGCGCGCTCGACCTCGCCCGTTTCGACGCGCGCGTCGCCGAGGGCCGGGCCGCCCTCGACGGCGACGAGCCGGCACGCGCGTCGGAGGCCTACGCCGAGGCGCTCGGGCTGTGGCGCGGCCCCGCCCTCGCCGACTTCACCTACGAGGAGTTCGCGCAGCGGGAGATCGCGCACCTGGAGGAGCGGCGGCTGGCCGCCGTCGAGGCGCGCATCGAGGCCGACCTGCGACTGGGCCGCCACGCGGAGCTCGTCCCCGAGCTGGAGCGCCTCGTCGAGGAGCACCCCCTGCGGGAGCGCCTGCGCGGCCAGCTGATGGTCGCCCTGTATGGCAGCGGCCGCCAGGCCGACGCCCTGGAGCGGTACGCCGCGGGCCGGCGGGCGATGGTCGACGAGCTCGGCATCGAGCCCGGCGCGGAGCTGCGCGAGCTGGAGGGACGCATCCTCCGCCAGGACCCGGACCTCGCGCCGGCGCGGGAGAGGCCCCGACGGGCCGCTGCCGGGGAGCCCGCCGCCGTGTGGGCCAGGGTGCGGCGGCCGCTCGCCCTGGTGGTCGCCGCCGCCGCGATCGTCGCCGGCGTGGCCCTCTGGATCGGGCTCCGCGGCGGAGACGAGACCCCGCCCGCGATCCCGGGCGACTCGCTCGTCGGCATCGACGCCCGGTCGGGCGGGGCGACTTCGCCCGTCGCCCTCGGCGGCAGCCCTTCCGGGGTCGCTCTCACGGACGGCTCGGTCTGGGTCGGCGACGTCTCCCGCGGGGCGGTCGAGAGGGTGGATCCCGAGCGCGGAGCGGTGGTCCAGACGATCCCGGTCGGCGGCGGGCCCGACGGGATCGCCGCGGGCGAGGGCGCCGTCTGGGCGACGAACGCCCTCGCCGGCACCCTGCTGCGCATCAGCCCGGAGACCGACACGGTCGTCCAGACCATCCGCGTGCCGACCGGGCCCCGCGGCGTGGCGGTCGCCGACGGCGCCGTGTGGGTGGCGAGCCGGTACGCGCGGTCCGTGACGCGCGTGGACGCGGGCACCGGCGAAGTGGAGCTGACGGCACGCATCGGCGGCTCGCCGATCGGGATCGCGGTCGGCTTCGGGTCGGTCTGGACGACCCACGAGAGCGACACCGGTGTCTGGCGGTTGGATCCGGCCACGGGGCGCGTCCAGCAGCGCATCGGCGTCGGCAACGCCCCGGGGCCGATCCAGGTCGGCGACGGGGCGGTGTGGGTGGCGAACACCCTCGACGGCACGGTCTCCCGCATCGACCCGGCGACGAACGCGGTGGTCGCGACGGTGCCGGTGGGGGAGGGCCCGGCGGCGCTCGCCGTCATGGACGACGGCGTCTGGGTGGCCGATGAGCTCGGCGGCACCCTGGCGCGCATCGACCCGCGCACCGACACCGTGGCGGAGCGGATCGAGACCGGGCAGCGGCCGGCGGGCCTCGCGGCCGACGGCGGGCGGCTGTGGGTCGCCGCGGGCGACGCCTCCGCCGAGCACCGGGGCGGCACCCTGCGCGTGGGGGTCTCGTCCATCGAGGGCCCCGACCAGTACTACTCGAGCATCGCGTGGATGAACCTGACGGGGGACGGCCTCACCGGCTACCGGCGCACCGCCGGCGCTCCAGGCGCGACCCTGGTCCCCGACCTCGCGACGTCGCTGCCCACGCCGACCGACGACGGGCGCACCTACACGTTCGCGCTGCGCCACGGGGTGCGGTACTCGACCGGCGACCCGGTCCGCCCCGGGGACGTCCGCCGCGCGATCGAGCGCTTCTTCCGGCTCGACTCGCCGCAATCGCCGGACTACTACGACCGGATCGTCGGCGCCGCCGCGTGCCGGCGCGAGCCTGCGGGCTGCGACCTTTCGAGGGGGATCGTCGCCGATGCGGGGGCGGGCACGGTCACCATCCACCTCACCGAGCCCGAGCCCGACCTGCTCCACCTGCTTGCGCTGCCCTTCGCGCACCTCGTGGCGCCGTCCGCGCCACCCACGGCGGCGACCACGGGCGGGCTCCCCGCGACCGGCCCCTACGTCATCGCGAGCCACATCCCGGGACGTGAGGTCCGGTTGGTACGCAACCCGGCCTTCCGCGAGTGGTCCCGCGCCGTGCGACCCGACGGCTACCCCGACGAGATCCTCGTCACGGTCATGGGCGACCACGAAGCGCTCGCGGCCGTGGAGGACGGCCGGCTCGACGTGGCGCTCTCGGGCGAGCCCGCCACCCTCGACCCCGCCACCCTCGATCGGCTCGCCGTGCGGCACCCGGATCAGCTGGCGAGCGCGCCGCTCCTCGCCACCTTCTTCGTCTCGCTCAACACCACGCGGCGGCCGTTCGACAGCCTCGACGCCCGCCGGGCCGTCGCGTACGCGCTCGACCGAGCGGCGCTCGTCGGGCGCGTGGGCGGGGCCCAGACGGCGCAGACGACCTGCCAGGTGCTCCCGCCGAGCTTCCCGGCATACGAGCCCTACTGCCCGTTCACCAGCGACCCCGGCGACGGCCGCTGGCATGGGCCGCGGCTCGACACCGCACGCGCCCTCGTCGCGCGCTCCGGCACCGCGGGAACGGCCGTGACGGTGAGGACCGAGCCGAAGTTCGGGCGCGCCGCGCGGCAGGTGGCCGCCACGCTCGGGTCCCTGGGGTACCGCGCGGACGTCCGCGTCATGTCGGCCGACCGCTTCGGCGCGGCGGCGTTCGCCCCGGAGCAGAACACGCCGATGCAGGTGGGCCTCACCGGGTGGGGCGCCGACTACCCCGCGCCGTCGACCTTCTTCGAGCAGTTCCGCTGCGGCGCCGCCGACCCGGCGCGCTTCTGCGACCCGGCGGTGGACCGGCAGATCGACGCGGCGTTGGCGCTCCAGGGCACCGATCCCGCCGCCGCCGACGCGCGCTGGGCACAGCTCGACCGGACGATGACCGATCGGGCAGCGTGGGTCCCGTACGCGACGCCCCGCGACGTGCGGCTCCTGTCGGACCGCGCCGGCAACGCCCAGCAGAGCCCCATGTGGGGTCTCCTGCTGGACCAGCTCTGGGTCCGCTAGATGGAGGGCCCCGGGCGCTAGGCGGGGATCATCCGCTCGCCGGGGGTCTTGTGGGTCCCCGGGCCGCGGTACCACTCCACCTCGTCCGCCTGCACCGGCGTGCCGCAGCGCTCGCAGACGGCGCCCCGGCCGAGGTCGCCGCCGCAGTCGGCGTGGCGCAGGACCGCCGGGGGGCCGTTCGGCGCCAGGTGGGCGTCGCCCCAGCGCATCAGGTCGACGAGGACGGGCAGCAGCTCCTTGCCGGCGTCCGTGAGGACGTACTCGAAGCGCTCGGGGCGCGCCTGATAGCGGCGCCGCTCGAGCACGCCGGCCTCGGTCAGCGTCGCGAGCCGCTTGGTGAGGATGTTCGGCGCCACCTTCAGGCGCCGGGCGAAGAGCTCGAATCGGGTGACGCCCTGGAACGCGTCGCGGAGCACCAGCAGCGTCCAGCGCTCGCCGACGATCTCGAGCGCGCGGGCCACCGAGCAGTTCTGGCCGGTGTAGTCGCGGGGGAGCACGGCTCCATCCTAGGAGACTTGCATCACAGAAGCCACCCCACTAACTTTTGTGAAGCAAGCGACTGGGGCGAGGAGAGAGAGTGCGCGTGGCACGTCACTGGCAGGTGCTCCTGGTCGCGACGGCGGGCGCGTTCCTCGCCAACCTCGATCTCTTCGTGGTCAACATCGCCTTCCCGGCGATCGAGGAGGACTTCTCCTCGGCCGGGATCTCCGGCCTGTCATGGGTCCTCAGCGGGTACGCGATCGTCTTCGCCGCGTTGCTGGTGCCCGCCGGTCGCCTGGCCGACCTCCTCGGGCGCAAGCGGGTCTTCCTGACCGGCCTCGGCGTCTTCGTGGCCGCGTCGGCCCTCTGCGCGGCGGCGCCCGGGCCGTGGTGGCTCGTCGCCGCCCGCGTGGTCCAGGCGGTCGGCGCGGCGCTCATGATCCCGACGTCGCTCGGCCTCGTGGTCGGGGAGTTCCCGCCCGAGCGGCGGGCGGCCGCGGTCGGCCTGTGGACGGCCGGGGCGGCGGTCGCGGCGACGCTCGGCCCGACGATCGGCGGGCTGCTGGTCACCGCGAGCTGGCGGTGGATCTTCCTGATCAACGTCCCGCTCGGAGCGGTGATCGCGGTCGCGGCCGTGCGGATCCTGCGCGAGTCGCGCGACCCCGTCCGGGCGCGCCGCCCGGACCTGCTCGGGGCGCTGCTGCTGATCGTGTCCGTCGGCGCGCTCGCCCTCGGCATCGTCCAGGGCGAGGACTGGGGCTGGGCGAGCCCCGGCGTGATCGGCGCCGAGGTCGCAGCCGTCGCGGCCGCGGTGGCCTTCGTCGTCCGCTCGGCGCGCCACCCGGCGCCGGTCGTCGAGCCCGCGCTCCTGCGCGCGCCGGGCGCGGCCGTGGCCAACGCCGCCGTCTTCCTCTTCTCGATGGGCTTCTTCTCGCTGCTGCTCGCCACGTCGCTCTTCCTGACGTCGGTCTGGGACTACTCGGTGCTCGAGGCGGGGATCGCCTTCGCGCCGGGGCCGCTGATGGTGGCCCTGCTCTCCGGGCCCGCGGGGGCCATGGTGGGCCGGGTGGGGACCCGCCCGCTCGTGGTCACGGGAAGCCTGGCGTTCGCGGCCGGCTCGGCGTGGTGGATCGTGCGCGCCGGGACGGAGCCCGCGTACCTGACGGACCTGCTGCCCGGGATGATCCTCGGCGGGATCGGCGTGGCGCTGGTCTTCCCGATCCTGGCCGGCGCGGCCGTGTCCGGGCTGCCGCCCGAGCGCACCGCCACGGGCAGCGCGCTGTTCAACACCGCCCGGCAGATCGGCGGGGTGGTGGGCGTGGCCGTCTTCGTGGCGATCATCGGCGCCGTGCCCGGCCTCGACGGGTACCGCGCGGGCTGGGTCTTCATGGGGGCGAGCGCCCTCGGCGCCGGGGCGCTCGCCCTGCTGCTGCCCGCCGTCACGCCGAGGCCGGCTGCCGCTCCGCCTCGCGAGGGTGGCCCCACTCCTCGTCGTGCACCAGCGTCCGCCACGGCCGCCGCGCCGCCGCCGCCTCCGGCCGCAGCCCGACCGGGAACTCGACCGGATATCCCAGCGGCGTGAGGTAGTGGACCCCGTGCTCGGCGGGGATGCCGAGCAGGTCGCGGTACTCGTCCTCCACGAACCAGTGGAAGATCGTCGGGGTGGTCCCCAGGCCCAGGGCCCGGGCCGCCACGAACAGGTTCTCCAGCGCGAACGCCACCGACGTGTGCTCGCTGAACGACTCGATGCGCTGCTTCATCGGCTCGTCGGGGAACGTGAACCGCGGGACGCTGAGCGCCGCGATCCACACCGGGACCTCGCGGTAGCTGCCGAGCGCCGTCTCGGCGTAGCCGGCGGCCCACTCCTGGTGCTCGGCGTCGCTCCGGTCCTTCTGGGGCCGGTTGATCTTGAAGTACTCGGCGGCCCCGCGCAGCACCATGTCGGCCAGGGCGGCGCGCCGTGCCGGGTCGCGGACCACGATGAAGCTCCAGGCCTGCGCGTTGTGCCCGGTCGGGGCGAGCAGCGCGAGGCGCAGGATGCGGTCGATGTCCTCGTCGGACACCGGCCGGTCGGTGTACCGGCGCACGCTGCGCCGCTTGCGGATCGCGTCGAGCGCGTCCATGGAGCGGTCCTCCCGCCTCGCTTGCGTGACGGAAGCCACCCTCCCAAAACGGCTTGCGTCACGCAAGTCACGACTGGACGACCGACCTATACTCGGACGGAGAGTGTCCGGACGCCACCGATCTCCGCGAGCAGCTCGCGAGCCTGCCCACCGGCCCCGGCGTCTACATCTACCGTGACGCCGCCGACCGGGTGCTCTACGTCGGCAAGGCGAAGTCCGTCCGCCGGCGCGTGCTCTCGTACTTCCAGGCCCCGCTGCGCCCCGACGAGGGCGGCGGCGCGCAGGCGCGATGACGGCGCGCGCGGCGGCCTCCACCCGAAGATCGACGAGCTCGTCGAGCGGATCGCGCGCGTCGACATCTTCGTCACCGGGTCGGAGAGCGAGGCGCTGATCCTCGAGGCGAACCTCGTGAAGACGCACCGGCCGCCGTTCAACGTGCGGCTGCGCGACGACAAGAGCTACCCGTACATCGGGATCAGCCTCGACGAGGAGTACCCGCGCGTCTACTTCACGCGCGAGGCGCCACCGGCGCGACCGGCTCTACTTCGGGCCGTTCTCCAACGCCTACAAGGTGCGCGACACGCTCAACCTCATCAACAAGATCTTCCCGAGCCGTCCGTGCGAGGGCCGCGAGCCGGGCCGTCCGTCCGGCGTCCCGTGCCTCGACTACCACATCAAGCGCTGCCTGGCGCCGTGCGTGGGCTACATCTCGAAGGAGGACTACCGCGCGCTGATCGACCAGATCATCGCCTTCCTCTCCGGCCGCTACCGCGGGCTCGAGAAGGAGCTCGAGGCCGAGATGCGCGCGGCCGCGGCGGCCCAGGAGTTCGAGCGGGCCGCGTCGCTGCGCAACCGCCTCCAGGCGATGCGCCACCTGATGGAGCGCCAGTTCGCCACCGCCGGCTCGGTGGGGACCGCCGACGTGCTGGGCGTCGCGCTGGAGGGCGACACCGGCCAACGTGCAGGTGCTGCAGGTGCGCGACGGCGTGCTGCAGGACCGCCAGTCGTTCTTCCTCGACGCCGCCGGCGCGGAGGACGAGGCGACGGTGCTGGTGCAGTTCGCCTACGAGTACTACGCGCTGGCGCTGGCGATCCCGTCGCGGGTGATCGTGGCGCCAGGACAGCGAGCGCGGCCGCCGACCTCGAGGCGCTCCTCACCGACCGCCACGGGCAGCCGCGTCGAGGTGCGCGCCGCCGCCCGGGGCGACAAGCGCAAGCTGGCCGAGCTGGCGACGCGCAACGCGCGCTTCGCCCTCGAGCAGGACCTGCGCCGCCACGAGCAGGCGCGCGGCCGCCGCCGCGACGCGCTCGCCGACCTCCAGGCCCGCCTCGACCTGCCGGCGCCGCCGGTGCGGATCGAGTGCTACGACATCTCGAACCTGGGCGAGACCTACGCCGTCGCCTCGATGGTGGTGTTCGAGGGCGGGCGCGCCCGCCAAGTCCCACTACCGCACGTTCACCATGCGGTACGACGGCGGCCCCGACGACTTCGCGCGCATGCGAGGAGGCCATCACGCCGGCGCTTCTCCCGGCTGGCGCCCGAGCGAGGACGACCCGTCGTTCGCGGCGCGCCCGGGCCTGGTGGTGATCGACGGCGGCAAGGGCCAGCTGCGGCGCCGCGCTCGCGGGGATGCGCGGCCGCCGGGGTGGAGGACGTGCCGGTCGTGAGCCTCGCCAAGCGCCGCGAGGAGGTGTTCCGCCCCGGGCGTCCCCGACCCGCTGCTGCTCGACGAGGGCTCCGCCGGCGCTGCGCGTGCTGCAGCACATCCGCGACGAGGCCCACCGCTTCGCGCTGCGCCACCACCGCGGCCGGCGCGGCCGCGGCATGACCGAGAGCGTCCTCGACGCGCTGCCCGGCGTCGGCCCGGCCCGCAAGGCGGCGCTGCTGCGGCACTTCGGCTCGACCGAGCGCTTCCTGGCCGCCAGCCGCGACGAGCTGGAGGCCGTCCCGGGGGTGCCGTCGAAGGTCGCCCGCGACGTGTACGACCGCCTCCACAAGACCGCGGCGCCGGGCGAGGGCGCGGCCGCGCGCCGGCGCGGCGACGAGGCCGCGATGGAGCTGACGATCATCACCGGCATGAGCGGCGCCGGGAAGAGCCAGGCGATGGGCACCTTCGAGGACGCCGGCTGGTTCTGCGTCGACAACCTGCCGCCGGGCCTGCTGCCGGCGCTGGCCGACCTGTTCCTGCTGGAGGGCTCGCGGGTGGAGCGCGCGGCGGTGGTCTGCGACGTGCGCGGCGGCGTCTGGTTCAGGAGCTCGAGCCGGTGCTCGAGCGCGTGCGAGGACGCCGGCGGCGTGCGCCCGCGCGTGGTCTTCCTCGAGGCGTCCGACGAGACGCTGCATCAACCGCTTCCGCGAGACGCGGCGGCCGCACCCGCTGTCGGTCCGGCGGCTCGGTCGGCGACGGCATCGAGCGCGAGCGGGCCGAGCTGAGCCGACGTGCGCGAGCGCGCCGACGTGGTCATCGACACCACCGGGCTGTCGATCTGGGACCTGCGGCGCCGCGTCGCCGAGGCGCTGCATGTCGCCGGACGGGCGGCCCGCGGATGCACGTGCGAGTTCGTCTCGTTCGGCTACAAGCACGGCGTGCCGCGCGACGCCGACCTGCTGTTCGACGTGCGCTTCCTGCGCAACCCGCACTACGTGCCGGAGCTGCGGCCCTTCACCGGGCTCGACGCGGCCGGTGGCCGAGTACGTGCGCGCCGCGCCCGGGCATGGACGAGTTCCAGGACCGGCTCGAGGCGCTGCTCGACTTCCTGCTGCCGGCCTACGCCGAGGAGGGCAAGACCAGCGTCGTCGATCGGGATCGGCTGCACCGGCGGCCGCCACCGCAGCGTCACCATCGCCGAGATGCTGGCGCGGCGCTACGCGCCGCACGCTTCGACGTGAGCGTCTCGCACCGCCACATCGACGCGCGCCGAGCGCGCCCGCCCGAGCCCGCGGCGTGAGCGTGACGGCGCCGGCCCGCGCATCGCGGCCCTCGGGCGGCGGGACGGGCCTCGCGTCGCTGCTGCGCGGCCTCAAGCGCGAGCCGATGGACCTCACCGCGATCGTGACCGTCGCCGACGACGGCGGCTCGTCCGGGCGGCTGCGCCGCGAGCTCGGGCGTGCTGCCGCCCGGCGACATCCGCAACTGCCTGGTGGCGCTGGCCGACGACGAGTCGCTGCTCGGCCGCTCTTCCAGCACCGCTTCGCCGACGGCGACCTGTCGGGCCACTCCTTCGGCAACCTCTTCCTGGCCGCCCTCACCGAGGTCACCGGCAACTTCGACCTGGCGATCCAGGAGTGCAGCGCGGGTGCTGAAGATCCGCGGCCGGGTGCTGCCGTCCACGCTCGAGTCGATCAGCCTCTGGGCCGAGCGGATGGCCGGCGGCGCCGTCGTGAACGGCGAGACGGCGCATCGCGGCAGGGCGGCGGGGCCTGCCGCCGGGTCTGGCTGGAGCCCGAGCCGCCGGCCCACGAGCCGGCCCTGCGGGCCATCGAGGAGGCCGACCTCGTGCTGCTCGGCCCCGGGCAGCCTGTTCACCAGCGTGCTGCCGCACCTGGCCGTGCCCGAGATCGCGCGCGGCGCGTGACCGCGCGCCCGCGGCCGGCGCGCCTACATCTGCAACGTCATGACCCAGCCCGGCGAGACCGACGGCTTCGACGCCGCCGACCACCTGGAGCGCGTGCTCGAGGCGGTCCCGGGGGGCGTGGACACGATCCTGGTCCACGAGGGGCCGCTCGACCCGCGACGGGTGCGGCGGTCTACGCCGCCAAGGGGCAGGAGCCGGTGCCGTTCGACCGCGACCGCGCCTGCGAGGCGCTCGGGGTCCGGGTGGTGGCGGCGCGATCTCGCCGAGCCGGGGCGGCTCGTGCGGCACTCGCCCGAGGCGCTCGCGGCGGCCTCGTGGACGCTCGTCAGCGGAGTCGCCCGTGAGCTGATTCACGCAACGTGCGGTAACGGGCGTTCCGGAAGGACATGCAACGGTTGCCACGAACAGATCGGCGGCCGTAGACTCACCCCGCGAGACGGGGCCCGGTCTCCGTCCGCGGTCGTGCCGCCACGCATGTCTTCTTCGTTCTCCGGCGGGGCGACCTCCGTACTCGTCCAACAAGGAGTGAACGCTTCAATGAGCGCTCGCGCCAAGGCGATCGCACCTCTCGCGATCGTCATCGGAATTCTGTCCTTCCTCTGGACGGAACTCTCCCTGAACTTCACGTTCCACTGGGTGACCGTCCAGGACAACCTGCTCGGCGACGGCGCAGTTCGGTCTTCCTGAGAACTTCCACCTGATCCTCCCGACGGCCTTCATCTCGTGGGGCCTCTTCTTCGCCGCCGGTGGCGACAACGCCGCCTTCGGCAAGATCTTCCTCGCCTGCGTGTTCGGCTCCGTGGCCGCCCTGGTCACCATGCCGCTCGCGTTCAAGACGGCTGACGCTCCCGACTTCTGGGGCATCGCCCTCTGGGTCGGCATCTTCGCGTTCGTCCTCGTGATGATCCTCATCGCGGGTGACTGGTACTACGTCGCCGGTACGTTCCCGGCGTTCGCAGCAGTGTTCCTCTGGTGGATCGCGACGGGCCTCGACGGCTACGTCCCGAACGGTGGCGGCACCGACAACACCGTCGCCGCCCTGGGCGACCCCGCCACCGCCGGTATCGGCGCCTGGTGGCGGCCTGCTCTCCACCCCGTGGCCGTGGGTCTGGTTCGACACCTTCGTGACCCTCGTCTGCGGCGTGCATCCTCGGCATCGTGTCCGCCAAGATCACGGCGGCGATCACGCCGAAGCCGAAGGCGGCTGCCGAGCCGGCCTAGGCCCCTCCGCACCACCTGAACGCACGTCGCCGGGGGGCCGCCGGGCCCCCCGGTCGCGTTCTGGAGGAGATGCCCGCTCGCGGTCGTCGCGCCCGCTGCCGATGACCCCCTTCGTGGCCGAACCGTCCCAGCGTCCCCCCGCGTCGTGGTACCGGGAGGCGGGCAACCCCGGCGTCCTGCGCTGGTGGGACGGGGCGCGATGGACCGAGCACCGCGCTCCGGACCTCGCGTTCGCCGCCCGGGCGGCCCGCGCCGCCCCGGGTGCCGGGTGGCCGCCGGTGGCGGCGGGGACGCCGCTGACGGCCGGGCTGTCCGCCCGCTAGCGGCGGCAGGACCCCCAGAGGCCCCGGCCCGCGTCGCGCGCCTCCCGCTCCGCCGCGCGGAGCGCCGGCTGCAGGCGGCCGCGGCCGTCGCCGCGGAAGACCTCCGCCGCGCCCTGGCGGACCAGCGCCTCGTTCACCGTCTCCGGCGCGTCGCCCACCGTGACCTCGGCCAGCAGGCGGCCGAAGCGGTCCTCGGCGCCCTGGGTCGGGTCGGTCGCCACGGTCACCGCCGCGCCCGCCGGCATGAGCCGCCGGCCCGCGGCCGCCGACTGCGGGCCCCAGCACTCCACCGGCCGGTCGGGGGTGACGCTCTCCGGGGCGTCCACGCCCAGCAGGCGCACGCGCGCCGGTCGTCGCCGTCGAGACGGAGGATCACGGTGTCGCCGTCGACCACCCGCACCACCCGCGCGGCGGGCGTCCGGCGCCGGCGGGCGCGCCCGCGTCGCCGCCGCCCCCGCAACCGGCCACTCCGGCGGCCAGCGCGGCCGCGAGCGGCGCGGACAGGGGTCGCCTCGCACGGGGAGACCCTGCCACGACCCGCCTTGGTACATTGCGGCCGTTTTCGAATGGGAGGAACGGGCCGGATGAGCGTGCGCGTGGGGATCAACGGGTTTGGCCGCATCGGGCGGAACGTCTACCGCGCGGCGGCGCTGGGCGAGACGGACGTCGAGATCGTCGCGGTCAACGACATCACCGACACGAGGACCCTCGCCCACCTGCTCGACTACGACTCCACCTTCGGGCGCTACCCGGGGCACGGTCCACGCGCACGACGACCACATCCACGTGGACGACGCCGAGGTCCGCGTCTTCGCGGAGCGCGACCCCGCCGAGATCGCCCTGGGGCGACGTGGGCGTCGACGTGGTGATCGAGAGCACGGGCTTCTTCACTGCGCGCGACAAGGCCGCGCTCCACCTCCGCGACGGCGTGCGAGAAGGTGATCATCTCCGCGCCCGCCAAGGGCCCGGACGTCACGATCGTGCTCGGCGTCAACGACGACGCGTACGACCCCGAGCAGCACCACGTCATCTCGAACGCGTCCTGCACCACCAACTGCCTGGCGCCGGTGGTGAAGGTGCTGATGGACGGGTTCGGGGTCGAGCGCGGCGTCATGACCACCTGCCACTCGTACACCGGCGACCAGCGGCTCCTCGACGCGCCCCACAGCGACCTGCGCCGGGCCCGGTCTGCGGCCCTCTCGATCATCCCCACCTCCACCGGGCGCCGCCCGCGCGATCGGCGAGGTGATCCCCGAGATGAAGGGCAAGCTCGACGGCATCGCGCTCCGGGTGCCGACGCCGGACGGCTCGGTGGTCGACCTCGTGGCCGAGGTGAGCCGCGCGACGACCAAGTCGAGGAGGTCAACGAGGCCTTCCGCGCCGCCGCCGAGGAGGGCCCGCTGGTCGACATCCTCGGCTACACCGAGGACCCGATCGTCTCGCGCGACGTCGTCGGCGACCCGCGGTCGTCGCTCTTCGACGCCTCCCTCACGATGGTCAACGGGACCACCGTCAAGGTCATCTCCTGGTACGACAACGAGTGGGGCTACTCGTGCCGGGTCGTCGACCTGGCCGAGAAGGTCCTCCCGAACTAGGCCGCGCGCCGGTGAGCCGCCTCCTCGGGATCGACGACCCGGGGGTCGACTGGTCGCGGCGCGCGCGTGCTGGTGCGCGCCGACCTGAACGTGCCGCTCGACGACGGGCGCGTGACCGACGACGCCCGCATCCGCGCCTCCGTGCCGACGCTCGAGCACCTGCTGGAGGCCGGGCGCCGGCGTCGCCGTCTGCTCGCACCTCGGCCGCCCGAAGGGCGAGCGGAGGTCGGAGCTGTCGCTCGCCCCGGCCGCCGCCCGCCTGGGCGAGCTGATGGGCCGGCGGGTCGAGCTGCTGCCCGACTGCGTGGGCGACGAGGTCCGCGGCCGGGTCGTCGTCGCTCGGCGCCGGCGAGCTGGTGATGCTCGAGAACCTCCGCTTCCACCCGGAGGAGGAGAAGAACGACCCGGCCTTCGCCGACCGGCTCGCGCAGGGCTACACGCACTACGTCAACGACGCGTTCGGCGCCGCCCACCGCGCCCACGCCTCCACCGAGGGGGTCGCGCGCCGGCTGCCCGCCGCGCGCCGGGCTGCTGCTGCAGCGCGAGGTCGAGGTGCTGGAGGGCCTGCTGCGCAACCCGGCGCACCCGTTCGTCGCGGTCCTCGGCGGCTCGAAGGTGACCGACAAGCTGCCGCTCATCCGGAGCCTGCTGGAGCGCTGCGACCGGGTCCTGATCGGCGGCGCCATGTGCTTCACGTTCCTCGTCGCCCAGGGCGAGCCGGTCGGCGACCTCCCTGCACGAGGGCCCCGACGGCCAGGCGATGGCCCGCGAGCTCATGGAGCTGGCGGTGCGCCTCAACTGCGCCCTCCAGCTGCCGGTCGACGTGCTGGTGGCCGACCGCTTCGACGCCGGACGCCGACCTGGAGGTCGTGCCCGACCGACGACATCCCGGACGGCTGGATGGGCGTCGACATCGGGCCGAGCACCTCGGCCGGCGTACCGCGAGGCGATCGTCGCCGCGGGCACCGTCTTCTGGAACGGGCCGATGGGCGCGTTCGAGATCCCGCCGTTCGCCGACGGCACCCGTCGCGGTGGCCGAGGCGATGGCCGACGTCCGGCGCGACCACGGTGGTCGGCGGCGGCGACTCGGGCGCCGCGGTCGCCCAGTTCGGGCTGGCCGACCGCTACACCCACGTCTCCACCGGCGGCGGCGCCGCCCTCGAGATGCTGGAGGGCAGGACCCTGCCCGGCGTCGCGGCCCTCCCCACGGCATGAGCAGCCGCCGCCGCCCGCTGATCGCGGGGAACTGGAAGATGAACAAGACGGGCGTCGAGGCGCGCGAGCACGTCGCCCGCCTGCGCGCGCACCTCGGCGACGGCGACCTGGCCGCCGAGGTGGCGGTGTGCCCGCCGTTCACCGCCCTCGAGGCCACCGCCCGCGCCGCCTCCGGCAGCGCCGTGAAGGTCCTGGCCCAGGCCGTCCACGAGGCGCCGAAGGGCGCCCACACCGGCGAGATCTCCGCCGGGATGATCCTGGCCGCGGGCGCGACCGGCACGATCGTGGGCCACTCCGAGCGCCGGGCCGCGGGCGAGACCGACGACCAGGTCGCCGCCCGCGTGCGCGGCGGCGCTCGACGCCGGCCTGACCGTGATCATGTGCGTGCGGCGAGTCGCTCGCGCAGCGCGAGGCGGGGGAGACCGAGGCGCTGGCTCACCGCCCAGGTGCGCGCCGGCCTCGCCGGCGTCGCGGCGGGGGACGTCGACGTCCTGTCGATCGCCTACGAGCCGATCTGGGCGATCGGCACCGGTCGCACGGCCACCCCGGAGATCGCCCAGGAGGCGTGCGCGCTGCGTGCGCGCCGTCGCCGCCGAGCACGCTCGACGGCGCGGCGCTGCGGGTGCTCTACGGCGGCAGCGTCACGCCCGAGACGCGCCCGAGCTGCTGCGCGCAGCCCGACATCGACGGCGCCCTGGTGGGCGGCGCCAGCCTCGACCCGGACGCCTTCGCCGCCATCGTCGGCGCAGCCGGCTGAGCCGGCGCGTGCGCCGGGCCCCTCGTCCTGGTCGTCATCGACGGGTTCGGCATCGCGCCCGCCCGGGCCCGGCAACGCCGTCAGCCTGGCGCGCACGCCCGACGCTGGACCGCCTCGCCGCCGAGGGGTCGGGCACCCGCATCGACGCCTCCGGCCTGCCCGTCGGCCTCCCGGACGGGCAGCAGGGCAACTCGCGAGGTGGGGCACCTGAACCTCGGCGCCGGCCGGCGGGTGCCGCAGATGCTGGTCCGGATCGACGAGGCCATCGCCGACGGCTCGCTCGCCGCGCAACCCCGCGCTGCAGGCGGCCCTCGAGCGCGGCCGCGAGCGGCACCCTGCACCTGCTGAGCCTGGTCGGCGGCCGGGCGGCGTCCACGCCAGCCAGGCGCACCTGCTGGCGCTCATCCGGATCGCCCGCGACGCGGGCGTCGAGCGGATCGTGGTCCACGCGATGACCGACGGCCGCGACACGCGGCCCGACATGGGGCCTCGCCGCCGTCGAGGAGATCGAGGCCACCGGCGTCCCCGTCGGCACCGTGGTCGGGCCGCTACTGGGCGATGGACCGCGACCGTCGCTGGGACCGCACCCGGAAGCGCGCTACGACGCGATCGTCCACGGCGCGGGCGTGCACCGCGGGAGCGGCGCCGAGGCCGTCCGCGCCTCGTACGAGGCCGGCGTGACCGACGAGTTCATCGACCCGGCGGTGATCGGCGACGTCGCGGCGAGCGCGGCTGCGCGACGGCGACGCCCTCATCTACGTCAACTTCCGCCCCGACCGGGCGCGCCAGCTCACGCAGGCGTTCAGCGACCCGGCGTTCGACGGCTTCGACCGCGGCCCCGAGCCGGTCGTGCCCGCCCTCACGACGATGACCCGCTACAAGGCCGAGTTCACCGCGCCGGTGCATGTTCGAGCCGCAGGACGTCCGCCAGGGGCTCGCCGAGGTGCGTCTCCGCGCCAGGGCCGCCGCCAGCTCCACGTGGCCGAGACCGAGAAGTACGCCCACGTCACGTTCTTCTTCAACGGCGGCCGCGAGGCGCCGTTCGACGGCGAGCGCCGCGTGCTCGTCCCCTCGCCGCAGCACGTCCCGACCTACGACCAGGCGCCGGAGATGAGCGCGGAGGGCGTCCGCGACGCCGTGGTGCGGGGGCTGGCCGCCGGCGAGGACGAGCTGCTGGTCGTGAACTTCGCCAACGCCGACATGGTCGGCCACACCGGCGTGGTGGAGGCGGCGGTGCGCGGCATCGAGACGGTGGACGCCTGCATGGCCGACATCCGCGCAGCCGTCGCCGCGGCCGGCGGCCTGCTGTGCGTGACCGCCGACCACGGCAACAGCGAGGTGATGATCGAGCCCGACGGGAGCCCGAACACCGCGCACACGAGCAACCCGGTGCCGCTCTGGATCGACCGGCCCGGGCTGACGCTGCGCGAGGGCGGCGCGCTCGGGCGACGTCGCGCCCACCCTCTGCGGGCTCATGGGCTGGGACCCGGGGCCGTCGATGGCGGGGACGCCGCTGCTCTGACGGCCCCGCCCGGCGTCGCGCCTAGTGCAGGCGCGGGTCCATGTAGACGTCGTCGATCCGCACTGTCGCGCCGTTGATCGCGGAGAAGCGCAGCCGCACCGTGGCGTCCTGCTTGAACTCACCCGCGGACAGCTTCAGCTTGCCCACCGGCGCGGAGCGGTTGCCGTTGACCTTCAGCCGGAACTCGTGCGCCTTCTTGCGGAGGTAGATCACGTCCACCTGGAGGTTCTCGTCCTTCAGCCCCCCGGTGACCACGTTCGAGAGGAAGCGGAACGACTCGGAGTCCTCGGTGACGCAGATCGGGGGGCTCACCGCCGAGTCGCCGGGGCCGAGCTCGAGGGCGTAGCGGTCGTCGGCGACGAGGCCGGCGTCGTCGTCCTGCACCACCTGCGCGGAGCCGGCCAGCTCCCACGCGCCGGCGCCGTCCTCGAACGTCCCGTCGTCCACGAGCTGGTACAGGGCCTTGTCCTTCCAGGGGGAGAAGATCTGCTCGGCGGGCGCGTCGCAGCTCCACGCGGGGGCCTTGGCGACGGCGCTCGGAACGACGGTGAGCGCGGCGGCGGCGGCCCCGACGGCGGCGAGGCCGATGATGCGGTTCTTGAGGAGCATCGGAATCCTTTCCGGGGTGTGACGCGACGGATGATGCGGCACCCGGCCGCCCGGCGGAAGTCGGGGTAGAGCGCTCTCTACGCAACCCGCTCAAGGCGGCGCGGCCGGGGCCCGATGCACGGGTGTGACCACCCTGCTCCGACGCCTGCGCGCGGCCCTGGGTCCCGCGAAGGCGGACGTCCCGCTCGTCCCCCTGACGCCGGGCGAGCGGCGGGCGGAGGCGGTCGTGGGCGGCGGCTTCGTGCTCGCGTGCGCCGCGCTCGCCCTGGCGCTGCCGTGGACCGCGTTCTCCGCCGGCCCGACGATCGTGCTCGTGCTGGTGATGGCGGTGGCGTCCCGGGTCCGCTTCCCGGTCATGGGGGGCTTCACGGTGCCCCTCGTCCTCGCCTTCGTGCCGATGCTGTTCGCCGTGCCGCTCCCGGCGGTCCCGATGCTCACGGCGCTGGCGCTGGCCCTCGCGGCCACGCCCGACGTGCTCCGCCGCCGCCTGCCCCCGTCGCGGCTGCTCTTCGCCTTCGCCAACTCGTGGTTCAGCGTGGGCCCCGTCCTGGTCCTCGGCCTGGCCGGCGTGAGCCACCCGCGCGACGCGACCGCGGCCCTGCTGCTGGTGGCGCTGGCCGCCCAGTTCGCCACCGACTTCGCGGCGTCGCACGCGCGCGAGCTGATGATCGGCGGCGCCCCGCTCCGCGAGCAGATCGCGGACGTGATGTGGGTGTACGCGGTGGACGCGGCGCTGGCGCCCGTCGGGCTGCTCGCCGCCATCGCGGGTCCCGAGTCCGGCTACGCCGTCCTGATGCTGCTCCCGCTGCTCGGGCTGCTGCGGCTGTTCGCCGCCGAGCGGCGCCAGCGGCTCGACAACCTGTCGGAGCTGAGCGCCGCCTACCGCGGCACCGCGCTCGTGCTGGCGGACGTGGTGGAGGCCGACGACACCTACACGGGGGAGCACTGCAAGGACGTCGTGGAGCTCTCGCTCGCCGTCGCGACCGCGATGGGCCTCGACGCCCGCCGGCGCCGCAACGTCGAGTTCGGCGCCCTCCTGCACGACGTCGGCAAGGTCGCCATCCCGAAGGAGATCATCAACAAGACGGGTCCGCTCGACGACGACGAGTGGGAGATCATCCGCACCCACACCATCGAGGGCCACCGGATGCTGGACACCGTCGGCGGCGTGATGCGCGAGGTGGGCCTGGTGGTGCGGGCGTCGCACGAGCGGTGGGACGGCGGCGGCTACCCCGACGGCCTCGCCGGCGAGGACATCCCCGTCGAGGCCCGCATCGTCTCGTGCTGCGACACGTTCAGCGCGATGACGACGACCCGCTCGTACCGGCGGGCGATGAGCGAGGAGGCGGCGATCGCCGAGCTCCGCGCCTGCGCCGGCACCCAGCTCGACCCCCGGGTGGTCCAGGTGCTGATCGCCTGCGTCGGCGCGCCGGCGGGGGACGCCGTCGCCCGCCCGGAGGTCGCCCCCGCGGCGGCGGTGGCGCGCCTCGAGGAGGGCCTCGGCGCCGCCTGACGGTTGACCGCCCGGGCGGGGCGGTGGATGGTCGGACAATGGAGGCGATCGCCCTCCGCCCGGTCAACGCGGTCGCGGTCACGACCCTCGTGGACAACGTGACCGACTCGCTGCTGGCCGACCAGGGGCCGGCGGCCCGGCCGTCGAACGGCCGACGCGCCGCGGGTCCCGGTGAGCCTGTTCCTGGGCGGGGACACCGACGACGCCCTGCGCGGCGAGCACGGCTTCTCGGCCCTCGTCACCGTCACCGACGGCGGCCGCGAGACCCGGATCCTGTTCGACGCCGGCCGCACGCCCGACGGGCTGGTGGAGAACATGCGGCGACTGCGGCTCGACCCCCGCGACATCGCGGTCATCGTCCTGAGCCACGGGCACTGGGACCACGTCACCGGGATGGAGGGCCTGGTCGGCCGCCTCGGCCGCGCGAACGTCCCGGTGCTGATCCACCCCGAGTTCTGGACCCGGCGCCGGATCGCGTTCCCCGGCCGGGAGGCGCTCGAGCTGCCCACGGCGAGCGCCGCGGCGCTCCGCGGGGCGGGCTTCGAGATCGTGGAGGACCGGCGGCCCTCGTTCCTGCTGGACGGGGCGGTGCTGGTGACCGGGGAGGTGGACCGCACCACCGGGTTCGAGCATGGCTTCCCCGGTCACGAGGCCCACCGCGACGGCAGGTGGGAGCCGGATCCGCTGATCCTGGACGACCAGGCGCTGATCGCCCACGTCCGCGGCCGCGGCCTGGTGGTGCTGACCGGCTGCGGCCACGCCGGGATCGTGAACATCCTCCGCCACGCCCGCGCGCTGACCGGCGAGGACCGGATCCACGCGGTCGTCGGGGGGTTCCACCTGAGCGGCCGGGCGTTCGAGCCGGTCATCGGGCCCACCTGCGACGCGCTGGCCGCCATCGGCCCCGACCACCTCGTCCCCACGCACTGCACCGGCTGGCGGGCGCAGCACGCCATCGCCGCCCGCTTCCCCGACGCGTTCATCCCGAACTGCGTCGGCACCCGCTTCACCTTCGCGGCCTAGTCGGGGACCCAGGCCCTCCAGCGCCGGGAGGCCGTCGATGCTGCGGTCGTTGCGCGTGCGGCGGTACTCGTCCAGGCCCGCGTCGCCCTTCTTGCGGGCCCACTTCACCAGCTGCTCCCGCTCGCCCTCCAGGGCCATCCGCGGCACGGCGTAGCCGCACGAGTCGGACACCCGGTCAACGTCCACGCGGATGATCGCCCGGCGGCCCGGATGGCCGGCGAAGCGCGCGGCGAGCGCGTCGAACCCCGGGGCGTCGGGCAGCAGCACCTCGCCGCGGCCGTGCAGGCGCACGATGTTCGGCGGGCCCTCGAACGCGCAGAACATCAGGCAGATGCGGCCGTCGTCGCGCAGATGGGCGATCGTCTCCGCGCCGCTGCCGGTCAGGTCGAGGTAGGCCACCTCGTGGGGACCGAGGACGGCGAAGGAGCCGGCCAGCCCCTTCGGCGACACGTTCACGTGGCCCTCGCCGCCCGCCGGCGCCGTGCCGACGAAGAACACCGGCTGCGCCAGCATGAACGCCGCCAGGCGCTCGCCGATGTCCTCGTGTTCCTTACTCACCGAGGACGTTGTACCATTGCCCGGCCGGCGGACGCCGGCGTTCCACGGGAGAGCCTCGAAGCATGCGGATCGCGATGACCGAGCGGGCGGCGCAGCCGCTCCGCACCGTCGTGTCCATGCCGGGCGTCCCCGCGCCGCCCCCCGACCGGGGGTAGGCCTCCGCGGGGCGCCCTCTCGGAGGGAGTCCCACGTTGTCCCAGCAGCACCTCGCGGCGCTCGCGCCGCTCGGATGGTCCCCGTCCCGCCAGGCGGAGCTCGAGGCGCTCGGTCGCCCCGCCGCGATCCCCGCCCGCGTCGCGCGCGTCGATCGCGGCTCGTCCGTCGCGGTCACCGCCGCCGGCCCCGTCCGCGTCGAGGCATCCGCCCTCGTCGCCGGCGACTGGGTCGCGCTCGAGGGCGGCCGCCTGCTCGCCGTCCTGACCCGCGGCGCCCTGCTGTCGCGGCGCGCCGCCGGGCGGCCCGACGCGGCACAGGCGATCGCCGCCAACATCGACGTCGTCGCGGTCGTCCACGGCCTCGACCGGCCCCTTCGCGACCGGCGGCTGCACCGCGCCCTCGCGCTCGCGTGGGAGTCGGGCGCCACCCCGGTCGTCGTGCTCACCAAGGCCGACGTCGATGCGGGCGCGGCGACGCGCGCCCTGGACGCCGAGGTGGCGTTCGGCGTCGAACGCCCTGCCGGTCAGCGCGCGCACGGGCGAGGGCCTGGACGCGCTCGCCGCCCTCGTCCGCCCCGACCGCACGCTCGTGCTCATCGGCGAGTCCGGCGCCGGGAAGTCGACGCTCGTCAACGCCCTCACGGGCCGGGAGGCGCTCGCGACCGGCCCCGTCCGCGACGGCGACCACAAGGGCCGCCACACCACCACTGCGCGCCGGCTGGTGCCGCTCCCCGGCGGCGGGGCGCTCATCGACACCCCCGGCGTCCGGGAACTGGGCCTCTGGGGGTCGCCGGTGGGGGTCCAGGCGACCTTCGCCGACATCGCCACGCTCGCCGAGGGCTGCCGCTACGCGGACTGCCGCCACGACGGGGAGCCGGGATGCGCCGTGGCCGCCGCGGTCGCCGCCGGGACCCTCGACGCGGGGCGGCTGGACAGCCACCGCGACCTCGTCCGCGAGATGGCGTCGCTCGCGCGGCGCGACGACGAGCGCGCGTGGCGCGCCCACGGCCGCCAGGGGTCGCGGATGGCCCGCGAGGCGGCCCGCCACGCGCGAGGGGGGCGACGGGGCGGCCGCTAGCCCTTTCGCAGCAGGCTGGCCCGGATGGTCGCGGTGGCGACCCCCGGGCCGCCCGCCTTCCGCGTGACCGTGTACCGCCACAGGCCCGGCTTCGGGCGCGTCACGGTGAGGGAGCGGAACGTGCGGGCCTGACGGAGCCTGATCCCGCGCGCGTTCTTGCGGATCTCCTGCCTGGTGCCCGGCTTGCGGACGCTGATGGCGAAGGTGCCGGCGTTCCAGCTCGCCGAGAAGGTCGCCTGCTTCTGGCCCTTCGGGACCCTGACCGCGAACGAGCGCGCCTGGCCGACGCGGAAGCGCGAGGCCTTGCGGAGGACGGTCTTGGTGATGTCCGGGCGCGGGAGGACCACACGGCGCCCGCTGCCGGGCGGGTCGATGAAGACCTTGGCGGGCGCGCTGCGCAGCCCGCGGGAGTCCTCGGCCACGACGGTGAACACGTCGGCGACCGGCGCGCCCGCCGAGTCGTAGGTGACGGCCCCGGCCGTGGTGACCGTGGCCGTCCCGTGGGCCGGCGGCGTCGCCAGCCCATACCGCACGACGGCGGTCGCGGGGGCGGCGTCCGAGCCGTCCGGCGGCGAGGAGGCGGTGACGCGCCGCCCGCGGACCTGCGGCTCGCGGACCTGGGCCGAGAGCCGCAGCGTCGCCGTGCCCGCGGCGGTCAGGATCGCGGCCTTCGGGTCGGCGACGACCCCCGGCACGTCGAACGGCCGCAGGTCGGTGTCGTTGGCGGTGGCGCCGCCCTGCGAGATCTCGCCGTGTGGGTTGACCCGGGCGCGGAAGGTGCCCTCGCCCGGCGCGACCCCGGCGATCTCGAAGTAGGCCGTGTTGACGGAGCTGAGGTCGATCACGTCCTGCCAGCCGGTGCTGATCCCGGCCGAGAAGCCGGCCGCCGACTTGTCGAGCCCGGAGCAGTTGGCGGTGCCGGTGACCGACCCGCCGATCGGCGTGCCGGCGGGGGCGAACTCGGACGGCCCGGGTGCGGGGCCGCCCCCCTCGGCGAAGACGGCGTTGTCCTCGCGGCAGGTGGGCGTGATCGCGCTGTTGACCGCCGGCCCGGTGACCGGCGTGAGCGTGTACTCGACGAGGCCGTCGATGGCCCACCCGTAGACCCCCCCGCCGAACGGGGTCCCCACCAGGCGGACCGCCGGGCCGAGTTGGTCGGTGGGGCCGCCATCCACGGTCTGGACCGCGGCCGCGACCGGCGCCTCCAGCGGGCCCCCGGCGGCGCCGGCGCTGAGCTTGAAGCGCCCGCCGAGGTTCGCGACCTGGGTGGGGAAGTGGTACCTGGCGGAGTAGGCGCCGCCGTCGACCGAGGTGTCGCACGTACCAGCGCGACTGCGCCAGGGCGCCCTCGCTCGGGACGAACGGGATCAGGTCGGGCGGGGCCGCGGCGGCCGTGGCCGCCGGCGCGAGCACGGCGATGCCCGCCAGGCCAAGGGTCAGGCGCGTGGCGCGTCGCGGTCCGGTCATGCAGCCCCCGTCTCGATGGGGAGTGATGTTTACCGACCGACGCGGGGGTGCGCAATCGCACCGATGAGGGTCATGGGTCCGCCGGCACCAGGGTGAGCTGCTCGGGGGCGGGCGTGGGACGGACCCCGGAGCCGCCCCGCAGTCCCGTCCGGAAGTCGAACCGGTTGCGCCGCGGCTGCCGCAGCCCGCCGTGGCGGGCCACCATGTCCCGCACCATCGCGGAGAGCCGCTCGCGTTCCTCGGCCGCCGCGTACGCGCGGCGGTAGCGGCGGCGCATCTCGGGCACCAGCTCGGGGCGGCGCTCCTCCAGCCACGCCAGGTAGTGCTCGCGGACGCCCGGCCGCAGGTGCAGCAGGATCGGGCGTGATGGACGTGGCGCCGGCCTCGACGCACGCGCGCACGACCGCCTCGATCTGGCGCCGGGTCGTCGGAGATCCCCGGCAGGATCGGCGCCATCAGCACGCCGCAGGGCAGCCCCGCGTCGGCGAGCGCCGCGACGGTCTCGACGCGGCGCATCGGGTTGGGCGTGTGCGGCTCGACCGCCCGCCAGACGTCCTCGTCGAGACAGCCGATCGAGAACGCGGTGCTCGACCTCGGTGCGCGTCGCGCGCCTCGGCCAGCAGGTCGACGTCGCGGCCGATGAGGGTCGACTTCGTGAGGATCGAGAAGGGGTTCGCCGCCTCGGTCAGCACCTCGATGACCCCGCGGGTCAGGCGGTAGCGCCCCTCCACCGGCTGGTACGGGTCGGTGTTCGTGCCCATGGCGATCTCCTCGCCCGCCCAGCGCGGCGCGCGCAGCTCGGCGCGCAGCCGCTCCACCGCGTTCACCTTCACCACGATCCGCCGGTCGAAGTCCTGGCCGATGTCGAAGCCGAGGTACTCGTGGGTGGGCCGTGCGAAGCAGTAGACGCACGCGTGGCTGCACCCGCGGTACGGGTTGATCGTCCAGCGGAACGGCACCGGCGACGCGTCCGGCACCCGGTTGATGATCGTCTTCGCCTGCACGTGCAGCAGCTCCAGGCCGGCGAGCTCGCCCCGGCCCTGGTGCCGCTCGGCGCCGGCGAGCAGCGGCACCTGGCCGCCGTCGTCGCCGGCCAGGCGCCAGCGGAACTGCTCGGAGCCGTCGGTGGGGGCGGGCCGTGGCATCCCCCCACGCTAGCGAACACATGTTCGGTGCCGCAAGCGGGCCCGGGATTCCGGGCCCCTTGACGTCTCCGTGATACCGGGAGGGAGTATCAACACCGGCGAAGGAGGAGCCGTGAACCCGCTGACCGCGATGGCGCTGCGCGCAACGCTGCACTGCCTCACGGGCTGCGCCATCGGCGAGGTCGCCGGCCTGCGCGATCGGCACCGCCCTGGGATGGGCGACCGCGCCGACGATCGATCCTCGCCGTCGGGCTCGCCTTCCTCTTCGGCTACGCGCTCACCGGGGCCGGCCTGGTGCGCGCGCGGGATGAGCCTGCGGGCCGCGGCGGGGGTGGCGCTGGCCGCCGACACCGTCTCGATCGCCGTGATGGAGGTCGTGGACAACGCCGTGATGCTGGTGGTGCCGGGCGCGATGGACGCCGGCCTCGACGAGCGCGCTGTTCTGGGGCGCGCTGGCGTTCGCGCTGGTGGTCGCGTTCGCGGCCGCCGTGCCGGTCAACCGGTGGCTGATCGCCCGGGGGCGGGGTCACGCGGTGGCGCATGGCCATCACGGGCCGCACCCCGCGTGACGGCGACCCGGCCGACGTAGTCCGTCGCCGTCGCGGCGCAGCTCCAGCAGCTCGTTGCCGCGAGCTGTGGCACCAGGCCGGCAGGTCGACCTCGATCAGCGGGTCGTCGGCGAGCAGCTCGATGCACGTCGCCCGGCGTCGCGCGTCGGGCGGCCCGGTCGATCAGGTGGATCGGCACGGGGCACCAGGTGCCGAGGGCGTCCACCACCCGGCGCGCTCACGGCGTCAGCGGGCTCATCGCCCGCAGCGCCGCGACCGACTCGGCGAAGGCGGCGACGGCATGGGTCGACCTCGGCCTCGGTCGTCGTGCGCCGCAGCGTGAACAGCACCGCCGAGTGGGTCCACGGCGGCTCCAGGCCGATCGCCTCGAGCGCCGGCGCGGCCTTGCCGCCGTGGGCGGTGCACGCCGAGCCCGGGCGAGACGGCCACGCCGCGGGCGGCCAGCGCCAGCGCGAGCGCTCTCGCCCTCCACCCAGCCCGCCGACACCTGGACGTGCCCGGGGATGCGGTCGTCGCGGGCCCGTTCAGGCGCACGTCCGGCACCGCCAGCAGGCCCGGCGGTGAGCGTCGCGGCCAGCGCCGCGCATGCGCGCGGCCCGGGCGTCCATCTCGGCGCCTGGCGATCTCGGCCGCGGCGCCGAGCGCGACGATGCCCGGCAGCGTCCTCGGCCCCGGCGCGCTTGCCGCCCTCCTGCAGCCCGCCCTCGATCAGGGGGTGCAGCCGGGCGCCGGGCCGCACGACCAGCGCGCCCGGTCCAGGGCGGCGCGCCCACCGGGCCGCCGCCGACCACCACCGCGTCGGCGTCCCACCGCGGCGACGTCGACCGGCACCAGCCCGGCCGTCTCGCCGGCGTCGACCACGACCCGCGCCGTCGGGCCGGGCCGCGCGGACGGCCGCGACCAGCGCGCGGGACGTCCTGCAGCGTCCCGATGTCCGGCTGCCCGTGGACCAGCGCAGACCAGGGCGGTGTCGTCGCGGACGGCGGCGCCGAGCGCCGCGGGGTCGACCGGCCCTCGCCGTCGACGCGCCACCAGGTCGAGGCGCGGCGCCCGTCGCGGGCCGCGGTGCGGCAGGCCGCCAGGGTGGCCGGGTGCTCGACGGCGCTCGCCACCACGTGCCGGCCGAGCGCGCGGTTGCCCGCCAGCAGGCCCGTCACCGCCAGGTTGCGCGCCTCGGTGGCGCCGGCGGTGAAGATCACCCACTCCGGGTCGGCGCCCACGAGCGCGGCGACCTGCCGCGCGGGCCCGCTCCAGCGGCCTCGGCCGGCGCGCGCCCCCACTCGTGGAGGCTCGACGGGCTGCCGAAGCGCTCCTCGGCCAGGAACGGCAGCATCGCCTCCCGCACCCGCGGGTCGAGCGGCGACGCGGCGGCGTGGTCGAGGTAGGCGGTCGGCCGTCACCGGCCCTCGGAGAGCCGGTGTCGCCAGCAGCGACGGCAGGCCGGCCTCGCAGGATCGCGTTCTGGGCGGCGGCGACGTCGTAGGGCGTGCGCCGGAACGTCGATCGGTCCGCGCCTCGGCGTCGTAGCAGCGCCCACGCGGCGCGGGCGTCGTGGTCGCGCGGCTGGCCCACCGACCCGGGGTTCACGAGCCAGCGCCCCTCGCTCAGCGTCCAGGACGCCCGCCCGGCGGGCACGCCGACGGTCTCCATCGCGCCCTCGCTCGTGAGCCGCCACGCGAAGGGGACGTGGGTGTGGCCGACCAGCGTCAGCGGCACGCGCCGGTGCTCCAGCGCCTCGCGCGCCTGCTCGACGGTGAGGACGTACTCCCACACGGGGTCGCGCGGGCTGCCGTGGTAGAGCGGGACGTCGCCGTCGATGTCTGACGGGCGCGAGCCGCTCGCAGCTTGGCCCGTGCCCACGGCGCCCGATGGCCTCGCGCGTCCACGACGAGCGCCGTCGCGCGCGAGGTCGGCGAACATCTCGAGCGGAGACCTCGCCGGTGACGCCCAGGTCGTGGTTGCCGGCGATGCAGCGGTCGGCGCCGCCGATCGCGGCGCGCGAGGCAGTGCGAGGGGTCGGCGCCGTAGCCCACGAGGTCGCCCGAGGCACCACCACGTCGCGGCGCCCGCCTCCCGGGCGGCGCGCAGCGTCGGCGTCGAGGGCCTGGCGATTGCCGTGGATGTCGCTCAGGATCGCGACCGGCGGCGTGGCGGGCCCTCCCGGGAGGCGGGGTGGTCCGGCGCTACGATAGTGCGGGTGCGGCGACGGCGGCAGAGGGGCCCGGCCGATGGCTCCCGCGGGACGTCGCGCGGCGGGCCGCCGCGCTCGCGGCGGTGGCCGTCGTCGGGCGCCGGCGGCATCGTCGCGCTGCTGCGCTGGAAGCTCTGGAGCGCGGGCGTCCCCGACGTCGACGCCGCGCCGCTGACGGACTGGTTCGACCCCGCCGAGCTCGCCCGCAACCGCGACTACCGGCGCGGCGTCTGGACGATGGCCGTCGATCGGCGTCCCGCTCGCCGCCGGCCGCGACGGTCGGCGTCGCCCTGCTCGGCGGTCGCGCTGGCGGCCGGCTGGTGGTGCGCGCGGCGCGGGCGCGGCCCTGGCGGGCGGGCGCGCTCTTCGGCGCGGGCCTCGCGGTCGGCGACGTTCGCTCGTCGCGCTGCCGCTGTCGGGCGCGCGCTACGCCTGGGGGCGCGACTACGGGATCGTCACCCAGCCCGTCCCCGGATGGGCTGCTCGACCTCGCCAAGGGGCTCGGCGTGCAGATGGTGATCGCGGGCGCGCGTCGGGGCCGGCGTGGCGGTCGCGATCGCCCGGGCCCCGCGGCTGTGGTGGGCGGCGCTCGCCGCGGGCGTCGGCGCGCTCGTCTACGCTGATGTCGCTGCTGTCGCCGATCCTGCTCGAGCCGCTCTTCCAGCGCACCGAGCCGCTGCGCGACCCGGCGCCTGTCGCGCGCAGATCCTGGAGCTCGCCCGACCGCGCGGGCGTGCAGGCCGACGACGTGAAGGTCAACGACGCCAGCACCCGCACGACCGCGGCCAACGCCTACGTCTCCGGGCTCGGCGGCAGCCGCCACATCGTCCTCTACGACACCCTGCTGCGCGACTTCCCCGCGCGACCAGGTGCGGATGGTGGTGGCCCACGAGCTCGCCCACGTCGAGCGCCGCCACGTGCTGAAGGGATCGACCTGGGGCGCGGCGCTGGCGGTGCCCGGCGTGCCTGCTGGTCTTCGCGGTCGTCGGCTGGCGCACCGGCTTCGACCGCGCCGGGACGCGGGCGCGGGCGGGCTGCGACCTGGTGGTGCGGCGGCTGGCGATCGCCGCGGCGTCGGCGGCGGTGATCGGCGGCCGCGAGCGCCCCGCTGGTGAACTGGGTGAGCCGCGCCTACGAGAGCGAGGCCGACTGGCGCGGCCTGCGCGCTCTCGGGCGACCCCGACGCCGGCGATCGGCCTGCAGCAGGGCCTGGTCGAGCGCAGCCTCGGCGTGCCCGACCCGCCCGAGGCGCGTGCAGGTCTGGTTCGGCACGCCACCCGACCGCGCTCGCAGCGGATCGCGCTGGCGCTGCGCGCCGCGCGACGGGGCGGCTGAGCTGGGCCGGCGCGCGCCCCGGCTGCAGCTCGCCGTGCGTCGGGCGCCTGCGCCCGCCGCACGACGCGCCCGGGCGGCTCTACGAGGAGCGGGTCGACCGCCTGGCCGGCCTGCGCGTGGACGAGGTGGCGGCCGAGCCGATCCAGCGCGGCGAGGAGCGGGCGCGCGGCCGCCGAGGCCGAGCGCCTGCGCGCCCGGCTGCTGCCGCGCGCGCTGCCGGGTGGCGCTCGACCCGGCGGGCGCGCGTCCCGGCCTCGAGCGAGGCCTTCGCCGCGTGGCTCGCGCGGCGGATGGACGAGCGGCCCGTGGCCTTCCTGATCGGCGGCGCCGTCGGCCTGGCCGCCGACCTGGTCGCCGAGTGCGACGAGCGGCTGTCGCTGGGCCCGCTGACGATGCCGCACCAGCTCGCGCGCGTGGTGCTGGCCGAGCAGCTCTACCGCGGCGCTCTGCATCACCGTCCGGGCACCCCTACCCGCACTGATCAGCCCGCGGCCGAGGGCCTTCGTCAGCAGGTCGTAGCGGGCGATCTCGCAGCCGTTCACGCGGGTCACCGACGCGGTGACGGGGTCGCCCTCGACGGTGCCGCGTCACCGTGATGCTGCTCCGGGCCGCCGTAGATCTGGGTGCACACCTCGCCCGGGTCGGGGCGCAGGCGCGGGCAGCAGGGCGACGACCTCGGCGCACACCGTGTCGTCGGGCCCGCACGCCGAGCTCGGTGGTGCGGACGACCCGCTCGCCGTCGTACTCGGTCACGGTGAGCCGTGTGACGCCCGGGGTGGACGCCGCCGCGGGCGGGGCGTCGTCGTCGCCGCCGCCGCAGCCGGCGGCCGCAAGGGCGACGATCGCGATCAGGGCGCGAGGGCTCGAGGTACGCTGCGCGGCCGTGACCGACGCCCCCCTCCTCGCGTCGATCCGCGACGCCCTGGCCGCCGCGGCCGAGCGCGGCCGTCGGCACCGCGCCGCCCGCCGTGCCGCTCGCGCCGCCGGCCCAGGGCCACGAGGGCGACCTGGCCACGCCCGGTCGCGATGGCGCTGGCGAAGGCGGCGCGCCGGCCGCCGCGCGAGATCGCCGAGGCGATCGCCGCAGGCCCTGCGCCGACCCGGCGGCGGCGGAGCTGGCTGGCGGCGCGTCGAGGTGGCCGGGCCGGGCTTCCTCAACATGACCCTGACGCCGGGCTGGTTCGCGGCCGCGGCGCGCGGCGTGGTCGCAGGCCGGCGAGCGCTCACGGCGCGGGGGCCGCGGCCGCCGCCGCAGGACGTCCTGCTCGAGTTCGTCTCGGCCAACCCGACGGGCCCGCCCGCACGTGGGCCACGCCCGCCAGGCGGCCTACGGCGACGCGCTCGGCGCGCATCCTGGCGTTCGCCGGGCACCGCGTCACGCGCGAGTACTACGTCAACGACTACGGCCGCCAGATGCGGCTCTTCGGCGAGTCGGTGGCGGCGCGCTACGGCGAGCTGGCCGGCCGCGGGACGCGGTCCCCGAGGACGGCTACCACGGCGACTACGTGATGCCGCATCGCCGAGGCCGGTGCGCGAGGAGGTCGGCGACCGCTACGCCGACGAGGCCGGCGACCCATCGCGCCGAGGCGCTCGACCTCTTCACCGGCCCGCGGCGAGGAGCTGATGCTCGAGGCCATCCGCGCGCGACCTCGAGCGCTTCCGCGTCCGCTTCGACCGCTTCTTCTCCGAGCGCACGCTCCACGAGGCCGGCCGCGTCGACGGCGCGGCATCGCCGCCCTGCGAGGCCGCCGGCGACGCCTACGAGGCCGACGGCGCGGTCTGGTTCCGCACGACCGACTACGGCGACGAGAAGGACCGGGTGCTGGTGCGCGGCGACGGCGAGACCACCTACCTCGCCGTCCGACGTCGCCTACCACCTCGACAAGGCCGGCCGCGGGCACGACCTGCTGATCGACGTGCTCGGCGCCGACCACCACGGCTACATCGCGCGGCCTGCAGCGCGGTGCTCGCCGCCGGCGGCCACGACCCCGCGGCGCCTCGAGGTGCTGATCGTCCAGCTCGTGAGCCTGCTCGAGCGCGGCGAGGCGAAGAAGATGAGCAAGCGCGCCGGCACCCTCGTGACCCTCGGCGACCTGCTCGACGACATCGGCGTGGACGCGGCCCGCTTCTTCCTGGTGCAGCGCAGCCACGAGACCGCCCCTCGACCTCGACCTCGACCTGGCGCGCGAGCAGAGCCAGGAGAACCCGGTCTACTACGTCCAGTACGCGCACGCGCGGGTGCACAGCATCCTGGCCCAGGCGGGCGAGCGGGCCGCCGCGCCCGCCGACCGCCCACGCGCCCGGCCGGCTCGACCCGGCCGAGCGGGCCCTGGTGATGCGCCTGGTCGACTGGCCGGTCGGCGGTCGCCGAGGCCGAGGAGCGCCGCGCCCCGCACCGGGTCGCCGCCTACCTCATCGACCTCGCCCGCGACTTCCACGGCTTCTACCACCGCTGCCGGGTGGTGGGGGAGGCGCCGGCGGTGGAGGCCTTCCGCCTGGACCTCTGCCGCGCCACCGGCGCCACCGTCCGGGTCGGCCTCGGGCTGCTCGGCGTGGAGGCCCCGGAGCGCATGTAGCGACCGGTCATCGGGAGGGCTGGCCGGGCCTGGCGTGGAGCTGGTCCGCCGCGCTGCTCGGCGCCGCCTACGCCCTGCCCGCGGGGCTGGTGGCCATCGGCGACGCACGGCGCGGCATCGCCCTGGCGGTCGGCGTGCTGCCGGCGGCGATCGTCGGGCTCCCGCCGCGCCGCAGGGGTCGCCGCCTGCTGGTGGTGCTCGGCGTCCTCACGGGCGTGCCGATGTTCCTCGGCGGCCTGCTGGCGGGCGTCCCGGTCGTCGCCGTGGCCGCGGTCTTCGTCCTCGGGGTCGCCGCTGCGTGGCTCGCGATGCGGTTCCGCGCCGGCCAGATCGCCATGACGCTGGCGCTGCCGATGGTGGGGGTGGGGCTGAGCTACTCCGACGCGTCGGAGGCCGCCGCCCTGGCGGGCCTGATGGTGGCCGGGTCGATCTACGCCTACGCCGTCTCGCTGCTCTGGCCCGAGCGCCCGCCGCCGCCACCGCGGCCGGCTGGGGCGGGCGGCGGCGCGACGCTCGGGTACGGGGTGCGGCTCGGCGCCGCCGGCGCGTCCGCCGCGGCCATCGGCTTCCTGCTGGACTTCGAGCACGTGGGCTGGGCGTGCGCGGCCGCGCTGCTGGTGATGCGCCCCGCCCACGACATGCAGCGGCGTCGCAGCGTCGGCCGGCTCGTGGCGGTGGCGGCCGGCGCCCTGGTCGCGATCGTCCTCCTGCGGGCCGAGCCGGCCACCGCGTGGTACGCGCCGATCGTCCTCGCGGTGATCGGCGGCGCCGCGGCCACCCGCGCCAGCCGCTGGTACGTGACCCGGCGTTCACCACGTTCCTCGTGTTCCTGCTGCTCCTGTTCTCGGACCCCGGCGACGCGTCGGCGCGGTTCGGGGAGCGCCTGGGGGAGACGGCGCTGGGGGTCGGGCTCGCCTACCTCTTCGGCCTGCTCCTGCCGGCGGTCGCCGCGGCGCGCCTCGCGGAGCGAGACGGCCGTTGACGGAGCGGCCGCGCCGGTCGCACGCTCGCCGCGTGAGCCCGGTCGTCCGGATCCCGGAGGCGCCCGCCCGCAGCCACGCGGGCGCCGACGCGCGGCCCCGGCGGGCGACGGCCGTGGTGACCTGCATGGACGCACGCCTGGACCCGGAGCGGATCCTCGGTTTCGTCGCCGGCGACGTCCACGTGATCCGCAACGCCGGCGGCGCGATCACGGAGGACGTGCTGGACAGCCTCGCCGTGTCGCAGCGCCAGACCGGCACGCGGACGGTGGTGGTGCTCCACCACACGGACTGCGCCGGGATGGCGGTGCGCCGGCCGGGCGTCTCGGCCGAGTCGACGCTGCGCGAGGCGGTCGATGCCCTGCGTCGCGACCCCCGGCTCCCGCACCGGGCGTCGATCTCCGGCGCGCTCTACGACACGGCGCGCGGCGCGCTGGTCCACCCCCCGCGCGAGCGACGCCCGGAGTCGCGGGCGCCCTCGACGCACCCGCCGCTGTCGGGCACGCTGCACCGATGCGACTGGTGCGAGCGGCCGTTCGCGCCGACGGGGGCCGGCCGCCTCGCGCGCCGCCGCCGCTACTGCTGCGACATCTGCCGTATGGCGGCCCGCGGAGCCGCCCGCGGCGGGCGCCGCCGGGCCGGGGGAGTGGTACCGTAGCCGCTGCCAGGCGGATGTAGCTCAGTTGGTAGAGCGTCGGCTTCCCAAGCCGAAGGTCGCGGGTTCGAACCCCGTCGTCCGCTCCTCACAGATCCCGCCTCACGACCGGGACCTGGCCGTCGCCCTCGGCGACCGCAGGACTCGCACCGCCGCCATGGTGCACTTTGGGTGCACACCCTTTGCCTCCAGCTTGGTCCGTTCGGTGACGCTGGGGCAGGACGTGATCGCGGGGCGCAAGGGGTGCACGCGGTGCCGGCGGATGCTGCCGCTGGAGGCGTTCGCCCCGAAGCCGAAGCTGAGCTCGGGCCGGGATTCGTGGTGTCGGGAGTGCCGGAGGGAGAACCTCCGCCTGCGCCGCCGCCGACTGGCCGCCGGCTGAACCCGCCCGCCTCCTCGGCTTCATCTGATGGGGCGCTGATCGCGCGAGGCTCGCATTGCCGGCGCTGCGCGGCCCTGCGGCGTGGCCCGACGGGCGCCGGCTCGGGCGGCGTCGGGCCACGCCGCTCGAGTCGGGGGCGCCGCGGCACACGACGCAGGACCTACGCTTTCGCAGCGATCCGACCGCCGCCTCCGTAGTCGCCCGCACCCGTGATCCGCGGCCTCACGGAACTGGCGACCACCGCGCCGACGGCCGCGGCTACCGGCGGATGGTCCACGCGACGTGCAACCGTGCCGAGGGTGGCCGCCGCGGCCGGGCGGCCCGCCTCCGGCGCCTCGGTGGCGTGTTCCCGAGGACGGAACGACGGGCCCGCCCGAGCGAACGCCCGGGGCGCGGCCCCCGGGCGTTGGGCGTCCCGAGGCCGGACCTCTCTCTCGGTAACGCGGTCAAGACGCTACCTCCCCGCGAGCGCCGACGAAACACCCGAAGCATTAGATCATTGCCCCGGCATCACCTCAGCGGGAAGAGCGGCATCTCGATCGTGACCCTGCCCTGGTCGCCGTCTATCAGCATTCGCCGCGTCAGCCGCTGGACCATGTAGAGGCCTCGGCCTGCCGCACTCATGGGTTGCTGGAGGTCTCGGGCGGCGACTGCTGGGTCGATGCCTTTGCCGTTGTCGCGGACCGTCACGCGGATCGAGTCCCGGCAGACCCGAGCCCACAACTCAATCGAGTCCTCGCCGGACAGCCCAGCGTGCCTCACCGAGTTCGAGACAAGCTCGCTCACGACCACCCGGAGGTCCTGCGCCGTCTCAGGGGCGAGGTAGCCGTCAAGCCAACCGATCCACCGTCGAGCCTGCCCCGAAGCGCGAGGACCTGGTTTCAGCCGCGTCATGCGGCTCTCTACCGGGATTTCCTCGCTCACGCTGCCCCCAGTTCCCGCCGCCGCCTCGAGTTCGCCGCAGGCGTTCGGTGAGAACCACCACAAGCGGACTCTCTCTTCGTAGGGGCGGCGCCAGGGACGCGGTCGGCGCTGACCCTCGTCGTCGACCACCGCGCTCAGCGACGCGGATAAAGGCGAGCCTCACAAAATCCGAACGCCCGAGGGTGCGTGGCCGCCGCGGCCCCGGGTAACCGCAAAAGACCACCGGACCGAAGGAGAGCTGCGTGTCGGACGACGCGGACGCGAGTGTCGCCAGCTCCGTGGCGGCGCTGGAGCCCCTACTCAGATCCTTCAAGGAGGCCCTCACCGAGAGCGGCCTGCCCCCGAAGGAAATGGACGAGTTGTTCGTCACCGCCGCCGAGATCTACGCGCTCGCCTACCGTGATGGCATTCGTCACGCCGTCGGCGAGATCGCCCCTGAAGCGGAGCGGCACGGGCTACGGCTTTGGCTGTCCCCGATCTCGCGGAGCCCTCCGCCGGCCCCTGGTAGTTCCAGCGTGCGGACGGCACGGCGGGTGTTTGCCGCGGTGATCAGCGGGAATTTCCCACCCACGACAGGTACGGACACCTGCCGTGGAGGCCGGTGACGCTCGGCACGTCACCACAGGAGCGCCGTTGGGGCACACCGGCGCCCCGGGCGTTGAGGGGGCGTCCATGAGGGACACCCCCTCCGCCGCTGTTCGTGAGCCCCGCGAAGCGGCCCGGGCGACGATGGCGGCCCCGGGAGCGCGTCAGGAGGACTGCTCGCCGACCAGGATGCCGAGGATGGTGCTGACCCGCGAGAGGTGTCGTGACCGGGCTTCCACGTCGGGCGGGACGCGCCCCTCGGCGTCCATGTGCTCGCGCCACAACGCCGATGACTTCTCCTCGGCCTGCATGGCGAGTGCGGCGAGGTCGGCCACCGACATCCCGGCTACCTCGCCGAGGGTGTAGGCGCAGACGTCTCGTTGCCCGTGGACCATGTGCACTCACCCGTATGAGTGATCGGAGCCTTCCACGGACAGGGGCCCGACACGTCGGTAGTTCCCCCGACGGTCCCTGCGGTGACACCCTCGACACTCGGGAAGGCTCGAATGTGGATCCGCAAGGTCGACGCGGATCTGTCGGGCGAGCGCCTCGAAGGCCTCCCTGCTGATCGTCAGCGAGTTCGGGTCGCCAGCAGCATCGCCCTGCCGCGCGCCCGCACAAGCGACGCCGCCTCGACTACTGGCGGGGCCGCGCCTGACGAACTGCTCGTCGGCGGTGCACATCTGGTGCACATGCCAGAGGCCACGGGGGGCCATGAGAGGCCATCGCCCGGAGCCCGAGAACCCCATGGCGATGCCTTTCGTGTCCTCCCGTGTCGTCTCGTGACCACCCCCGGGTCGGCTTCCCAAGCCGAAGGTCGCGGTTTCGAACCCCGTCGTCCGCTCTCGAGGATGCCCCCGCGGACACGCGCGGGTTGCGCCGTGCGAGACGGGTGCCTGCCGTCCCGACACCATCCGGGACGGGCGCGCGCATTTGTTGACGCCCCTCTCCTGAATGACGTCTACTGCCGCCCCGTCGCGAACCGCGGCGGGCCTCAGACGAGGAGGCGCGCAATGAGACGCGCAATGCAGGTGGGTCTGGCGGCCGTGGCGGCGTCAGCAGCGTTGGCGGGAGGGGTCGCCGCGGCGACCGGGCACGACAACGGGCACCCCGACAAGAAGGGGAGCCACGGCGAGCGCATCGTGCTGGCCGGGCCCGTCCAGGACATCGTGAGGGTGAACGTCGGGGACCCCGCGGCCGGCCCCGGTGACTACGCCGTCTTCCGGTACGACGTCTTCACGTCTGGCAAGAACCCCACCAGGGTGGGCGACGCCTTCGTGAATTGCGTGACCCAGTTCCCGCCGGCGGGATCGCAGTGCGAGGGGGTCACACGGCTTACGGGGCGCGGCGACATCACGTTCGAGGGATTGGCCCCTCAGGACCTCAGCGAGGACTTCACGCTCGCCATCTCCGGTGGCACGGGGGACTTCCGCAATGTCCGCGGTGAGTTGCTCATCCAGGCGGTGAGCCCGGCCCCGTTGACCCAGAGCTTCACGTACGACCTGATCGGGGTGCGCTGATCCACCGAACCGGCTGTGGTGGACCACTGCTCCACCACAGCCGGCGCGCGAATCGCGATGGTTGACGAACCGGGCCCAGGCCAGCCTCGCGTTCCTCGAGGACGCCGGGGCGCGTGAGGGCGCGGCGTGCCTGGACGTCGCATGCGGTGACGGCCAGGTCGCGCTCGGCCTGGCGGAGGTCGTCGGCGACGCGCGGGTCGTGGGCGTCGACCCGGTCGCCGCCGTCCGCGCGATGACGGCGGCCGTCCGCCCGGGCGGCGTCGTGGCCGTGGAGGACCTCTTCCTCGGGACGCTCCGGTCGGACCCGCCGACGGAGGCGCTCGACCGGCTCCAGACGATCTACGGCGCGACCGTGCGGGCCAACGGCGGCGACCCGACGATCGGCCCCGCCTGCCGGCGATGCTGGTGGCCGCCGGCCTGTAGGACGGCCGTCAGCGGACCGTCGAGAACCGGATCGACACGACCGAGGGCAAGCGGTTCCTCGTGGAGCTCCTCGACAACATGCGCGAGGCGATCATCGCCGCCGGAGCCGCGACCGCGGCCGAGCTGGCGCGGGTACGGGCGGCGGTCGATGACGCCGCCGCCGACCCCGCGGTGGTCGTCCACCGGGTGCGGATGCATCAGGTCAGCGGCCGCCGCCCCTGACGCAGCCGCGCCCGCGTCATCCCTTCGGGGCGATGCGGGCGGCGGAGGGTCACGGCTTTGATGGCGTGGTGAGCCTCGTCGCACTCGTCGGCTCCACCGCCCTCCAGGTCCCCGACGCGCTCCTCCCCGCGAGGAGCCAGATGGGGTTCACCCTCGGGTTCCACATCATCCTGGTGCCGCTGGGCGTGGTGTTCCCCCTGATGATGGTCATCGCGAACTACCTCGGGCTGCGGCGCAACGACGCCGACTGGATGCGGCTGGCGCGGCGGTGGTCGAAGGTCGCGGCGGTGACGTTCGCGGTGGGGGCGGTCACCGGGACGGTCCTGAGCTTCGAGATGGGCCTGCTGTGGCCGGGGATGTTCGACCGGTTCGGCGACGTCATCGGCCTGCCGTTCGCGCTCGAGGGGATCTTCTTCTTCCTCGAGGCGATCCTGATCTCGATCTACCTGTTCGGGTGGTCGCGGATGAGGCCGTGGGTCCACTTCTGGGTCGGTGTGCCGATCCCGCTGGTCGGGGCTGGGCGGGGCGTTGATGGTGGTCGCGGCGAACTCGTGGATGAACCAGCCGGGCGGCTTCACCATGGACTCGGCGGGCAACGTCACCGACGTCGACGTCTGGTCGGTGATCTTCAACAACGCGGTCAAGTACGAGTTCCCGCACATGTACTTCGCGGCGTTCGTGGCCGCCGGTTTCCTGGTGGCCGCGCCGTACGCGATGGGGATGCTGCGGGGTCGGCGCGACCGCTACCACCGCCTGGGGTTCCTGCTGCCGTTCACGATCGCCGCGATCGCCATCCCGATCCAGATGGGGATCGGCGACTCGACGGCGCGGGCGATCTACAACGACCAGCCGATCAAGTTCGCCGCGTTGGAGCTGAACACCACCACCGGTTCGGACAAGCCCGAGATCCTCCTCGGGCACCTGAACGATGACGGCACCGTGTCGGGGCGGGTTGAAGATCCCCGGGCTCGCGTCGTTCCTGAGCGACCCCTCCACGGGTAAGAGCACCGTCGTGCAGGGCCTCGACTCGGTGTCGGCCGAGGACCGCCCGACGGTCGCCGCGACGAACATCGTCCACCTCGCGTGGGACGTGATGGTCGGGATCGGCACCGCCCTCTTCCTGCTGGCGCTCTGGTTCGCGCTGGGTCTGGTGGCGTCGGCGGGCGCGGCTCGCCGAGATGACGTGGTTCCTGCGGGCGGCGGTCGCCGCGCCCCTGGCCGCCTACCTGGCGCTCGAGTCGGGCTGGATCGTCACCGAGGTCGGCCGCCAGCCCTGGGTCGTGTACGAGATCCTGCGCACCGAGGACGCGGTGACCGACGTCGGCGCCGGCGCCGTCTGGACCTCGTTCAGCCTCATCATGGTGCTCTACGCGGGGCTGGCCACCGCGGCCGTGCTCGTGATCCGCGGCATGACCAAGCGCTGGCGCACCCAGGAGCCGGACGCCGCCGAGGTCCCCTACGGGCCGCGGGACCCGCTGCCCCCGCCGACGAGCCGGCGGCCCGGTCGTGAGCGCCGCCGACGCCTGCGCCGGCGATCCTGCTGGTCGGGGTGATCCTCTACGCCCTGTTCGCCGGCGCCGACTTCGGCGCCGGGTTCTGGGACCTCATCGCCGGCGGCGACGTGCGCGGGCGGCAGCCCCGGGCGCTCATCGACCGCGCCATCGCGCCCGTCTGGGAGGCGAACCACGTCTGGCTGATCTTCGTGCTGGTGGTCATGTGGACGGCCTTCCCGTCGGCCTACTCGTCGATCCTCTCGACGCTCTTCATCCCGTTCACCCTCGCCGCCCTCGGGATCGTGATGCGCGGCGCGAGCTTCGCCTTCCGCAAGGCGTCGGTGCGGCTCGGGGTCCAGCGCGCGTTCGGCGCGATCTTCGCCGCTGTCGTCCGTGCTCACGCCCGTTCTTCCTCGGGGCCGCCCTCGGCGGGATCGCGTCGGGCCGCGTGCCGGAGGGCAACGCCGCCGGGCGACTTCGTCACGAGCTGGGCGAACCCGGCCTCGGTCATGGTCGGGGCCCTCGCGGTCGCCGTCTGCGCCTACCTGGCCTCCGTCTACCTGATCGGCGACGCGCGCCGCGTGGGCGACGTGGAGATGGAGCGCTACTTCACCCGGCGCGCCCTGGCGGCGGGCGTCGTCACGGGCGCGCTCGCGCTCGCCGGGATCCTCGTCCTGCGGAACCAGGCCGAGTACGTCTACGACCGCCTGATCCACGAGGCCCTGCCGCTGGTGCTGGTGTCGGCGGCCTGCGGCGTCGCGATGCTGGTGCTGCTGGCGCTGCGGTCGGCCCGTGCGGCACCCGCCTGCTGGGCGCCGGCGCGGTGGTCACGGTGCTCGTGGCCTGGGGCGTCGCCCAGTGGCCCTACATGCTCCCGGAGACGCTGACGGTCGACCAGGCGGCGGCCGACCTCGACCACCCTGCACTGGGTCATCGTCGTCTTCGGCATCGCGATCGTCGTGGTCGTCCCGCTCCTCGCCCTGCTGTACACGCTGGACATGAGAAGCCGGCTCGAGGAGGAGTCAGGGATGAGCCATGACATCCGGCGGTGATCACCCTCGAGGTCCTCGGCCGGCCGGCGGCGATGACGGCCGTCGCGGAGTCGCTCGACGCGGTTGACGGCGTCAGCGCGGTCCGGCTCGTCCACGCGTCGCGGGGCCCCTCCGTGGTGTCGGCCACCGTTCGGCCGCGCGCGGTGGATCCACTGCTGGAGGCGCTCCGCGGTCAGCGGGTGCCCGACGCCGACATCACCCTGACGCGGTCGGAGGTGATCGGCACGCTCGCCCGGCGGCCGGCCGAGGCGAGCCTGGTGTGGGCCGAGATCTTCGGCACGGCGCGGGCGAACGCGCGGCCGTTCGCGCGCTACCTGGCGTTCATGTTCGTCGCCGGCGTGATCGCCTGTTACGGCGTGATCGACGACAACACGATCCTGATCGTCGGCGCGATGGCGGTCAGCCCCGACCTCCTGCCCATCACCGCCATCGGGGTGGGCATCGCGACGCGCCACCTCCGCCTCGCGGCGCGGGCCGCGCTGACCCTGGCACTGGGCCTCGCGGTCGCGAGCCTCTCGGCGGCGCTCTTCGCCTTCGCCCAGGACCGCTTCGACCGCATCCCGGCCGGGTTCAGTCTGGACGCGACGGGCCTGCTGGGCGGCCTCACGAGCATCAACGACGAGACGGTGTTCGTGGCCCTGGTCGCGGGGGCGGCCGGGATGCTCGCGGTCGAGACCCGCGCCAGCGCGGGCGTCGGCGTCGCCATCTCCGTGACCACGATCCCCGCGGCGGCCTACCTCGGCGTCGCGGCCGGGCTCGGCGAGGCCGACACGGCGGCCGGGGCCCTCGGCGTCCTGGGGACGAACGTCGGGATGATGGTGGTCGGCGCGGTCGGGACGCTCGCCGTCCAGCGCGTCCTCCAGCACTGGGCGGAGGCGAGGCGGAACCGGAGCGGCGCGTGACGCACCGCCACCGGGCGCTCGCGAGGGCCGCAGATCGTCAAGCGGTGCCCCGGTCGCCGCCCGCCTGGCGCCTGCCATCCCGGTCCCACCCGTGGAAGGGCGCGAGGTCGCCGGCGTCCCAGCGCTCCCGGAGCCCGGGCGTGCTCAGGTCCCAGTCGGGTCGCGCCTCGCTCGAGGCGGCCCGCAAGTCGCGCCACAGATCCGCCATCGACGGGCGCCCCCAGAACCAGTAGCCGTTGTACACGCTGTGGATCACCCGCCCCGGCTTGAGCACCAGGGTGTGGGGGATCATGGGGTCGTTGTCGGGGTCCGTGTACTCCTGGATGTCCAGGTCCTTCTGGACCGTGCGCTCCGGGTCGGACAGGAACGGCCACTGGGCGCCGACCGACAGGCGGAACTCCTGGAGCGTGTGGTGCGCGTCGGTCGCGATGGTGGCGATCCCGGTGTACGCGACCGCGAACTTCGCCTGGTGCGACGCCAGCTCGAGGTGCTGCTGGTGCTCCTTCGGGCAGTAGTGGCCGCGTGCCAGCGTCAGGACGAGCGGGTCGTCCCCCTGGATCTCCCCGATGCTGCGGACGGTGCCGGTGTGGTCGGGCAGCGAGTAGTCGGGGAAGACGCCGCCGGGGCGGATGTCGGAACGCACGGGGTGACCTCCTCTGCCGGAGCGGGACCGGACGGTTCTCTCATCGGGCCGGCGGCCTGGCAATGGCCCGCCCGGTAGCGTGCGCGGCGCGTGATCGCCGCCGTCTTCGTCCTCGTCCTCGCGATCGGCGCGATCGTCGCCGGGGCGGGCTACGCGCGGAAGGCGCGGGCCATGGCGGGCTTCCAGATGACCACCGGCCGCGTCCTGGCGCGGGACGTGGTGGCGATCACCGGTGACCGCACCGAGGGGCGGTGGGGCGACGGCGGCGGCTGGACGCCCAGGGTCACGTACGCGTACTCGGTGGACGGGGAGGACCTGACCGGCGACCGGGTCGCCTATGCCCCGAGCGGGCTGAAGCGGTCGGTCGCCGAGCGGCGCGCGGCGGCGTACCCCGACGAGGTGCTCGTCTGGTACGACCCCGCGGACCCCCGCGACGCGTACCTGGAGCGGCACACGCCGCGCATCGGCCGCGTGCTCGTGGCCGGCGGCGTCGTCGCCGCGGCCGGCGCGATCGCCGCCATCGCGGCGTCTCTCTAGGCGCCGTCGCCGGCATTTCCGCCGGTCGGCCGATGAGTCTTCGCTCACGATCGATCGCCCGCATTGCGCCTGCAAATCGCGCCATGAGAGCGTCGCCGCCGTGAGCCTTCGACATGGAGGAGCCGCCGTCATCGCGGCGCTGCTCCTCGCCGCCTCCGCACCCGCCGCGCTCGGGGTGGCCCGGGTCGGCTCCGGCGGCGGCGCGCTCGTCGTGGCCGTCGATGCCGGCGCCGACGAGACGGCGGTCCACGGGATCGTCGTCGAGTCGTTCACCGATACGTTCCGCGACGGGTTCCGGGTGCGCCAGGATGCGCTCGGCGTCGCCACCATCACGACGTCCGATCCCGACTGCGTCGCGAACCCCGCCTTCAACGACGTCGTCTGCAGCGGCGGCCGCGCGGGCGCGGCCGTGACGACGCGGAGCGGTGACGACCGCGTCACGCTGCGCGGCAGGACCGCCCAGGCGGACACGTGCTTCGTCGGACTCGCGAACGCGACGCCCCTCGCGGCGTCCATCTCCCTCGGCGCCGGCAACGACACCCTCAGCGTCAACGCCCCGTGCCCGCCCGGGCAGGCGCCGCCGACGTCCGTGGACTGGGCCGTGACCGTCAACGGGGAGGGCGGCCTCGACCTCCTCCGCGGCGGGCAGCGGGGGGACACGCTGCTCGGCGGCGACGACGGCGACGACCTGAAGGGATTCGGCGGCGAGGACCTCCTGCGCGGCGGCAACGGGCGCGACGAGCTCTACGGCGGCCCGGGGAACGACACGATCCGGGGCGGCGACGGCCTCGACTTCCTCAACGGCGGCGAGGACGACGACCTGCTGCACGGCGGCCTCGACGGCGCCGGCCCCGACGTGCTCGCCGGCGGCGGGGGCAACGACACCGCCACCTACGCCTTCAAGGGCAGCGGCGTGACCGTGACGATCCTGGATCCGGCCGACGCCAACGCGAACGGGCCGGACGGCACCCCGGGCGAGAACGACGCCGTCCAGTTCGACACGGAGAACGTCACCGGCAGCGCCTCCGGCGACTCCATCCGCGGCAGCCAGGCCGCCAACCGCCTCGACGGGTCCGGGGGCGGCGACACCCTGATCGGCGCGACCGGCATCGACACGCTCCTCGGGGGCGACGGTGACGACGTCCTGGACGCCCGCGACGGCATCCGCGACGCCGTCATCGACTGCGGCCCCGGCGTGAACGACCGCGCCGTGATCGACCTGCTCGATCCCGTGCGGCTGAGCGGCTGCGAGTCGATCTCCTCGTTCGCCACCGACGACGGGCCACCCGCCCGGCTGCTCACCGGCGTGCTCCGCGTCCGCCCGGGCGGGACGGCCCTCGTCCGGCTCGCCTGTCCCGCGGGCGCCCGCGTGCGCTGCCGCGGCGGCCTGGTGGTCCGGCGCGGCCGCCTCGCGGGGCCCGTCGCCGGTCGCGCCGCCTACGCGATCCCGACGGGCGGGTCGCTGACGATCGCGGTCCCGATCAGCGGCCTGCGCCCCGGCGCGACCGCCGTGCTGCGCACCACGGAGAAGGGCGTGTCGCGCAAGGGCCCCCGCGGTGCGATCCGGGTCGTGCGCGTCCGCTAGGTCTTGTGCGGCGGCGGCCGGCGGGATGTGATGCCCGCATGCCCGCCACGCGCAGCGCCGAGGAGCTCGTCAACCGCATCGCCGACTGCTACACGCGCCGGCGGTGGGAGGAGCTGCGCGGCCTCTTCCACCCGGAGGCGCGGCTCATGACGAGCGTCGGCCACGGCGAGCCCCTCAGCGCCCCCGAGACCCTCGAGCAGATCCGTCGCGCCATCGACGACGTGAACTACCGGCCGCCCGGTCGCGACGACCTCCGGATCACCCGTATCGACGACCACGCCGCGGTCGCGACCGGATACGTCCGGGTGCCCGCCGACACCGGCGGCCACATGCTGGTGACGCGTGCGTGGCTCTACACCGTCGTGGACGACCTGGTGTACCGCGCGCTCCCCTTGCCTGACGAGCGCACCGCCCGCAGCCGCTACGCCGACCAGGGGGTCGCGCTCGGGCTCTGAGCCCGAGCAGCCGCGACGGCTTCACCTGCGGGGCGTGAACCTACGTCAACAACCCGTCGTCGTCCTCGCGCACCGGGTGCGTGGGTCCGCTGGAGATGATGCGCCCCGCCTCGTCGATCAGGTGGTGCGAGCGCGCCCGCTCCCGGGCCGCAGCCTCGAGCACGCGCCGGCGCGCCCCCCGGTCGTGGGGGGTGACGGCCGAGGCGCGCTCGATCCGGCGGCGGTAGCGGGCGGTCACGACCGCCCGCCCGTGGTCCAGCCGCTGCTGCAGGCGCTCGTCGCCCACGCCCTCGGCGATCAGGCGGGCGACGCCGGCCCGGCGCAGCGCCTCGGCGCTGACCGGGGCGGGGATCCCCGCCCGCCGCCCGAGCGCCCCGAGCTCGCGCCGCACGTACGAGTCGTCGAGGCGGGTGCCGTCGAACGTGCAGAACAGCGGGCCGGGCCCGAGGTCGTACGCAGCGCGGCACGCGAGCCAGCGCGAGAGGCGTGCCAGCGGCGCCTCCCTGAGGGGGACGTCCCAGTCGCGGCGGCCGCGCAGGCGCATCCGCGCGGCGGTCAGGTCCACGTCCTCGGCCTCCATGCCGAGCGCGACGCCCAGGCGCGGGCACGCGTGGTAGAGCGTGGCGACGAGCGCCGCCATCCGCAGCCCCGCCGCCGAATCGCCCGCCTCGTCCAGCAGCCCTGCGACCTCGTGGTCCCGCAGGACGGCGAACGTGCGCCGTTCGGCCATGCAGGCGACCCTCCCATCTGGCGGCGATCCCGGGCAAGCGGACCCGGCATCAGCCCTCGTGGGCGTCCTCGCGGGCGAGGTCGCCGGACGACTCCACCGACGTGCCGGTCACCTCCACGAGCGTGAACCGGAGGGTGCGCGTGGTGAAGGGGGGGATGCCGGCCCGCTCGGCGAGGGTCGCCAGCAGCTTGCGGACGTACGCGTCGCTGACCCGGCCCCCGGCGAGCGTGCAGAGCAGGGGCGCGTTGCGGTCGAGGCCCAGGGCGGCGCGTTCGTGCAGCCACACATCCACCACCGCGGCGGCGAGGGGATCGAGCGTCGCCGTCCCGCGGGGCCGTCCCCTGCGGTCACGAACCGTGACCTGACCGGACGCCGGGGACACGTCGCCGACGCGCAGGCGCTGCGCCTCCTCCAGCCGCAGGCCGCCGGCCGCCAACAGGACGAGAAGGGCGCGATTCCGGGCGCTGACCGGTCCGGGAGGCACGGCGCGAATGAGGGCGTGAACCCGTTCGGCGGTGCTGGACGACACGGATTCCTCCTGGACACGAACCGTGACTCCATGAGTGTACAACGCAAAAAGCGCGACGTCCGTCGGTCGAAATATCACGCGCAGATGGGGTACCGATCCGCAACAGGCTCGTGTGGACTTCCTGCCTAGACTCCGGACACGGGGGCGGAAATCCGTAACACGAGACACAGGACGGCGAATGGGCGAATCCGCACCGAGGCGTAAGCCCGGTCGAACCGAGGGACCCGGGAGCCGATCGACGGATCCTGGCCGCCGCGCGCGAGGTGGCGGGGGAGGTCGGGATCCACGGGGCCTCGATGTCCGCGATCGCGGACCGCTCGAGCACCGGCAAGCCGACCATCTACCTCCGCTGGCCCGACCGGCGGCACGTGATGGCCGCGGCCATCCAGGACCTGGACCGGGGCCTCGACGACCCGGCGGGCGAGTCGTTCCGCGACGCCCTCCAGACCGCCCTGCTCGAGGACCGCGAGCTCCTGGTCACCGGCCCCGAGTCGCGCTTCCTGCGCTCGGCCCTGTTCGAGGCCGCGTCCGACGACCTGATCGCCGAGTCGCTCGACAACCGCATCCTCGGCCCGCGCCGGGCGCGGCTCCGGCGCATCCTGGAGCGCGGGATCGCCGACGGGGCTGCGCGGGACGACGTCGACCCCGCCGCCTTCGCCGACCTCCTGCTGGCCACGCTCGTCCGGGCGATGGTGCTGCGGGGCGAGGGCGCCGATCCCGACGACATCGCGCACCACGCCGGCCTGGCCGTGGCCGACGAGGCGGCGGCAGGCCGCTCGCGTGGGGGTGTGGACGCCGCGCCCCGGGTGCTCGTGATCGAGGCGGAGCTGGCCCTGGCGCCGGGCACCGACCCGCGCGCGCCCGGCGGGGCGGTCACCACCGCACTGTGCGGTCACTGGGAGCACGAGGGGCCGTGCCGCTGGCCGCACCACAACGCGATCGCCGCGGAGGGCGCACCGGCGCGGCTCCGGACGGTCGTCGCCCCCGGCGACGACGCGGACGAGGTGCGGCGCCGGGTCCGTGCCGCGCTGACCGCGGACCCCGGCTGGAGGCTGCTGCGCTGCGGCGACAGCCCGGTGGCGCCCGGCGAGGAGGCCCTCGCGCGACGACTCGCGGAGGGCCCCCGGGCCTGACGCCTCGCAGGCTGGGCTACATCGCGGCCTCGGGCTCCGACGGCGCCCGGCCGTCGCGGCCCTCGACCAGGTGTCCGTCGAGGGACACGTTGGGGAGGATCCGGTCGAGCCACGCCGGCAGCCACCACGCCTTGTCGCCGAGCAGGGTGACCACGGCGGGGGCCACCACGAGCCGCACGATCAGCACGTCGATCAGGATCGCGAGGCCCAGGCCGAGGCCCATCATCTTGGCGATGACGTCCGGCTGGGTGACGAAGGCCAGGAACACCGACGCCATGATCAGCCCGGCGAACAGGATGACCTTGCCGATCCGCGACATGCCGTGCACGACGCTCTCGCGCGGGCGGTCGCCCTCGTTGTAGGCCTCGTGCACCCGCGACAGCAGGAACACGTTGTAGTCCATGCTCAACCCGAACAGGATCGCGAAGAGCATCACCGGCACGAACGACACGACGGGGACGTCGCTGTCGGCGCCGATCAGGCTCGCGCCGATGCCGTTCTGGAAGACGGCGACCACCACGCCGTAGGCCGCCAGCACCGAGAGGATGTTGAACACGGCCGACACCAGCGGCACCAGCAGCGAGCGGAACGCCATGATCAGCAGCAGCACCGACAGGCCGATGACCGCCGCGATGAACAGCGGCAGGCGCGAGGCGACCTTGTCGGAGAAGTCCTCGAACCCGGCCGTGTTGCCGCCCACGTAGACCTTGAGCGGGGTGCCGGCGACGGCGTCCGGGATCACGTCGGAGCGCAGGGTGGACAGCAGGTCGCTGGTCCGCGCGTCCTGCGGCGCCGTGGTGGGCGTCGCGAAGATCGTGGCCATCTCGCCGTCGGCGCTCGGCAGGGCGGGCGCCACGGAGGCGATGCCCGGCGTCTCTCGGACGGCGTCCTCGAGGCGGGTGAGCTGCGCAGCCGTGCCGGCGTCGTCCTTCGGCGTGTCCACAGCGAGCAGGAACGGCCCGTTGGACCCGGGCCCGAAGGCCTGGCTGAGCTTGTCGTAGGCCTGGCGCTGGGTGGTGGAGGTCGGCTGGTTGCCGTCGTCCGGCTGGCCCAGGCGCATGTTCATGACCGGCAGGGCGAACACGATCAGCACGGCCACGCCGAGCACGATCGACACCCACGGCCGCGCCGTCACGAGGCGGCCCCAGCGCGCGAAGCCCTCGGAGGGGCGCGTGTGCTCGGGCTTCTTCGGCTTCAGCCAGCGGGCGAGCGCCCCGATCATGATCGGCAGGATCGTGATCGCCGACACGACGACCGCGGCCACGCCGATCGCGGCGCCCACGCCGAGCTTGCCGATGAGGGGGATGCCGATCAGCAGCAGGCCGGCGATCGCGACCATCACGATCAGGCCGGCGGCCACCACCGACGCCCCGGACGTCGCCATCGCCTTGGCGGACGCGTCGCGCACGCTGTCGCCCGCCGCGACCTGTTCGCGGTAGCGGGCGATGATGAGCAGCGCGTAGTCGATGCCGGCGCCCAGGCCGAGCATCACCGCGATGATCGTGGCGAAGTCGGGCAGTCCGAGGGGCTGGGCGAGCGCGCCGAGCAGCATCTGGCCCACGGCCACGCCGATCAGCGCGCCGATCAGCGTCGCCGCCATCGCGGCGAGGGAGCGGAACAGCAGCGTCAGCAGCACGATCGCCACGCCGACGCCGATGAGCTCGCCGACGGGGGCGTCCTGCTGCGACGCCAGGTCGATCACCTGGCCGCGCATCGCGACGTCCACGCCGCCGGACTCGGCGGTGCGCGCGGCGTCCTCCAGGGCCTTGCCGTCGGACGTCTCGAGGTCGGTCACCTCGACGGCGTAGCGGACGTCGACCGAGGCGATCCGGCCGTCCTCGGAGATGCTGCCGCCCTTCGCGAACGGGTCGGAGACGTCCGCCACGTCGGGGAGTGCGGCCACCTTGTCGAGCGCGCCCTGGATCGCCTGCTTGTTGGCGGGGTCCCGGAGCGTGCCCTGGTCGACGCTGTACACCAGCTGCGCGTCGCCGCCGGCGAATGAGGGGCTGTGGGCCTTGAAGAGGTCGACCGCCTTCTGGGACTCGGCCCCGGGGACCGAGAAGTCGTCGGCGGCCTTGCCGCCGGCGGCGGCCGCGGCGGCCACCAGGACGAGCACGGCGATCGCGACGACGAGGCTGCGCTTCCAGTGGGTCGTGAGGGATCGTGCAAGCCGTGCGAGCAGGTGCGACATTCTCTGGTCCGTATCCTTTGATGTCCGGTTCGAGGGCGGGAAGCTAACAGACCATGCAAAATGTCTGAGCATGCAAAGTTACGCCGAGGATAACTTTTGACGACCGCTCCGCAACCGCCCGCGCTGGACCCGGAGCCGGAGGGTCTTCGGGAGCGGAAGAAGCGGCAGACGCGACAGGCGATCGCGGCCGCCGCGCTGCGGCTGTTCGAGCGCCAGGGCTACGCGGCCACCACGATCGCCCAGATCGCCGCCGCCGCCGACGTCTCGCCCCGCACCGTCTTCGGCTACTTCGCGTCGAAGGAGGAGCTCGTCTTCGTCGACCAGGCGGAGTGGTACGCGCGGCTGGAGGCCCGCATCACCGGCCGGCCCGCCGACGAGACGGCCCCGGAGGCGCTCCGCGCCTGGATGGAGGAGATCCTGGGCGAGTGGGAGGGGCGCGAGGACGAGATGCGCGCCCGCGGCCGGATCATCGCCGGCGACGACGGCCTGTGCGCCCTGAAGGCGCGCAACAAGGAACGCGTGTGGGAGCTGCTGGCGAACGCGATCGCCCGCGACCTGGACCGCCCGCCGGACGCGCTCGAGCCGCGGATGGCCGCCGCGGCGACCACGGCGATCCTCGAGACGCTCGACCGCCACGGGCAGGAGAACGCGCCGGCCGGCGACCTGGCGGCGTGGCGCGCCGAGGCGCTCGCCACGCTGGACCGCGCGGTGGTGTTCATCGCCGCCGGCATCCGCGCGCTGCGCGACGCCGACCGGGGGGCCTGACCCGCCGGCTCAGACGGGGTCGAGCTCGCCGGCCCCGGTGAGCATCGCGGCGTAGTGGCCGCCGAGCGCGGCGAGCTCGTCGTGGGTGCCGCGCTCCACGATCCGCCCGTCGTCGAGCACCACGATCTGGTCGGCGTCGCGCACGGTGGACAGGCGGTGGGCGATGGCGATGACGGTGCGGCCCTCCGAGAGGCGCTCCAGGGCCTCCTGCACGGCGCGCTCCGTCTCGGTGTCGAGGGCGCTGGTCGCCTCGTCCAGCACCAGGATCGGCGGGTTGCGCAGGACGGTTCGGGCGATCGCGATGCGCTGCTTCTCGCCGCCCGAGAACCGGTAGCCGCGCTCCCCGACGACGGTGTCGTAGCCCTCGGGGAGCGCGGCGATGACGTGGTGGATGCGGGCCGCCTGCGCGGCGACCTCGATCTCCCGGTCGGTCGCCTCGGGACGGGCGAACCGGATGTTCTCCCGGACGGTCGCGTGGACGAGGTACGTCTCCTGCGACACCACGCCGACGGCGTCGGCGAGGGAGGGGAAGCTGAGCTCCCGGACGTCGTGGCCGTCGATGGTGACGCGTCCGGCGTCGGCGTCGTAGAGGCGCGCGACGAGGTAGCCGAGGGTCGTCTTGCCGGAGCCGGTCTCGCCGACGATCGCGGTGGTGGTGCCCGCGGGGACGGTCAGGGTGACGTCGTCGAGGGTGGGGCGCTCGGCGCCGGAGTAGCGGAAGGTGACGTCCTCGAACGCCACCTCGCCGCGGAGGGTGCCGCGGTCCAGCACGAGGGGGTCGGGGCGCTCGGCGATCTCCACCGGCAGGTCGAGGTACTCGAAGATCCGGTCGAACAGCGCCAGTGCCGTCTGCACGTCGATCTGGACGGAGAGCAGCGACATGACCGGGCGGAACAGGCGCACCTGGAGGGTGGTGAACGCCACGACGGTGCCGATGGTGACGGCCGACCCCATCCACGACTGCCCCGCGAACCAGTACACGGCGGCCGGCATCACGGCGAAGCTCGTCCCGATCGACGCCATCACCCACCGGCCGGCCATCCGCTGGCGCACCTCCAGCTCGGCGAGGCGGGCGGACTCGGCCTCGAACCGGTCCGCGAGGGCGTCGGAGCGGCCCATCGTCTTGCCGAGCAGGATCCCGGAGACCGAGAGGGACTCCTGAACGATGCTCGACATGTCCGCGATCGTCTCCTGGCGGGTGGTGGTGATGCGCCGCCGCTCCGCGCCGACCCGCCGGGTGAGGACGATGAAGAAGGGCAGGAGGCCGAGGGAGAAGACGGCGAGGCGCCAGTCGAGGAAGAACATCGCGATGACGCTCGCGACGACGGTGGTGACGTTGGAGACGATCGACGTGGCGGTGGAGGTGACGACGTTCTGGACGCCGCCGATGTCACTGGCGATGCGCGACTGCACCTCGCCCGTCCGTGTGCGGGTGAAGAATGCGAGCGAGAGGCGCTGGAGGTGCCGGTAGACGGCGGTGCGCAGGTCGTGCATCACGCGCTGGCCGACCTGGTTCGACAGGAGCGTCTGGAAGACGCCGAGCACGCCGGTGACGACGGCGATGAGGACCATCCCGCCGACCAGGGCGGTCAGGAGGGCGTTGTTCTGCTCCGGGATGGCGGTGTCGAGGACGGCCTTGAGCAGGAACGGCGAGATGATGTCGAGGCCGGCGGCGATGGCGATGAGGCCGAGGACGGCGCTGAGGCGGAGGCGGTACGGCCGGAAGAGGGCCATTGCGCGGCGTGCGTTGGCGCGCCGGACGCGGGGGTCGGCGGGGCGGGTCGCATCGGGCTCGGGTGCCCCTCCGTTTCGCGTGGCCATCGGCGGGTGGTACCACACGGCCCGGCGGCGGGCCCGAGACCCGCCAGGGCGACGCCCGTCGCGGCGATGGCGAGGGCGGCCAGCGCGGCGTCGGTCAGGCCGTCGCCCCCGGCGCTCCGGACGGCGAGCACGACCGCGGCGGAGGCGGTCGCCGTGAGGGCGAAGGGGACGACGTGGAGGTGGCGGCCGCGGGCGGCGAGGAGATGCCGGGCGACCGCGGTGAGCACGAGTGGGGTGAGGGGGAGGACGAGCCCGGCGGCGAGCGACGGCGGGACGTCGAGGGGCGCGGTCGCCGCGGCGGCGACGATGAGGAGGCCGTACACCCACCCGGCGGTGCGCAGGAGCGCGAGGAAGCCGAGGCCCAGGTCGTCGAGGGGGGTGCGTTCCATGAGCCGACGGTGCGCTTCCGCAAGCGATTGCGCACTCCCCGGTGGGTTGGCTCGATCCGGGACGTTCGGACGGCCTGGAGGGGGATGACGCGCCGGTCCCCGCCGACGTAGGCTCTGGCCGCTTGGCTGCCGTGCCTTCCCCGGGGGTGAGCGTGATGATCCGGCGCCGCGTTCTCGTGCCCAGTGAGCTGGAGTGCCCTGCTGAGGCTCTCGCCCATGCCGCGGCCCTCGCGGGGGCCGACGGGGAGGTGGTCCTGGCGTCCGTCACCGTCGTCCCGCACTCGGAGCCCCTCGACACGGGGGGCCCGCCGGCGTGGGACGTGGGGTGGGGCGCCGACGAGGGGAGCGTGGCGGGGGTGGCGACGGTGGAGACGAGGCGCCTCCGGGCGCGCTCGTTCTCGGAGGCCGTCCTCGACGCGGTCGCGGCGGAGCGCTACGACGCGATCGTGATCCAGGCGGGGCGGGAGACCCCCTGCAACGGGGGGAAGGCCCAGATCGACGCGGTCCTCGAGCGCGCCGCCCCCACCGTCGTCCTCGTCCGGCCCGGGTGATCCGGGGGGCTGTTCGGCCCCACCGGCGCCGTCGGCGCCGCGCCACCGTCCGTCGCGGAACCACCTGCGCATCGTCTGCACCGACGGGGGATGGGCGGGGCCGGGGCGGTCCAGCTCCCTGCGGCGCAGCTCGTCGATCACGGCTGAGGGCGGCTCGCCGGCGGCGAAGCGCCCCTCCGCCTCCCGGCGAAGCTCCCGCCAGGAGTAGGAGCCGGGAAGGCGACGGCTGCGGTGGGCGGAGCGAAGGGCCGCCTGGAACAGCGACAGCGCCCGGGAGCGGCGGGCGGTGAGGCAGTTCGCCGCCCCCCACACCGTCTGCAGGGACACCACCAGGTCCCGGCCGGCCCGCGAGGCCAGCCACTCGGGGTCCCGGTGGGCGGCGCACAACCACACCGACACCCCCAACGGCAGGTGCAGCAACGCGCGTGGGCCGTGTCCGCGGCCCATGCAGATCGCACACGCCGGCAGCTTTCCCAGCCACTCCCCCTTGTAGAAGCTGCGCGGCATCCCGGGATCCAGGATCCCCCGGCTCCTGGTGACGGGTGAACACCGAAGCCGCACGAGCCGGGGCCGACTGCGTGTCTTTGGGGGTGCGAGTGATCGTGGCGGTCACGATCGAATGAACGTCGACCACCCACCGTCTCCAGCCCCCAGCCCGGGGGCCACGGGTCAGAGAGCCGGCGCTCGTGATCGATTGAACGTCGCGATCACCGTCGATTGAACGTCCCAACGGGACCGTCCCGGCCCGATGGGGGACCCCGGAGCCCTACTCCTTCAGGCAGCCGGCCTTGGTGTAGGTGACGTTGGCGTCCCACATGATCCACTCCTTGACGCCCTCGGCCTCCGCGCCCTTCACCTGGGCGCAGACCTCCTTCGCGCCGTAGGGGACCCGGAGGGAGAAGTCCTGGAGCCAGGGGACGACCCTGGCGCCGGAGCCGGCCGTCAGCCGGTTGAAGTGCTTCAGGGACTCCTCGATGATCTTCTTCGGCTCGCTCTCGGGCTCCGCGACGCCGTAGACGCCCGGTCCCCAGTGGCTCGGGTAGATCAGCGGCGCGACGTAGTCCACGTTCCTCGCGATGCGGCCGACGTCCTGGGCGACCTCCTCCGGCCGGAACGCCGCGATGCCGAACAGGCTCGCCCCCAGGAACGCCCCCGTCGGCTCCAGCGCGTCCCGCGCCTGCCCCAGGAAGCTCACGATCGACCCCTGGGCGCCGCCCTTCAGCCCCGGGAACACCATCGTCTCGATGGGGCCGTCCGGCCGGCGGACGTAGTCGTAGAGGATGTCGTCCACACCCGCCTCGGCGCCCTCGCGCGCGATGTCGACGTTGTACTTCCGCACCACCGGGTCCGCGAAGTTGGTGAAGCCGCCGTACCCGGAGTACGCGTCGCCGGTGGGCGTCTGGATCACCTGCTGGCGGTCGTCGTGGTCCCACGCCCACTTCGCCAGGACCGGGTCGCGGAACGCGACCACGCGCCCGATCACCCGGCCGCCGAGGGAGTGGATCTCGTCCACCGCCTTGTGGATGTCGTAGCTCGGCTTCACCGCGCCGATCTTCAGGGCCATCGGGATCTTGCTGTCGTAGCCGACGATCCCCGACTCGTCCTTCAGGTCGAGCTCGATCGCGTTGATCAGCCCCTTGCGCAGCATGTCCAGCACCGGTTCGCGCAGGTAGTCCGTCTGCCAGGAGATCGCCGTCATGTGGACCGCGCGGGTCGGGACCAGCGGCGTCCGGGTGACCACCGGGATGCTCGTGCGGATGCCCCGCGAGTTCCCCGCCAGGTCCACCGCGCGCACCGACACCAGGCCCGCCGGCGGGCTCGGGAACGTCACCGACCACGTCCCGTCCGACGCCACCTTCACCGGCGCGTCGTCCACCGTCACCGTCGACCGCTCGTTCACCCTCCCCGCGAGCGTCACCGGCGCCCCGCGCACCGCCGGCCGGGTGGGCGCGGTGATCTGGATCGTCGGCCGCGTCCGGTTGACCGTGAACGTCCACGAGCGGTGCACGTCCCACGGCACGAACGGCTGGTCGATGGTGAAGTCGAGGGTGTGGGTGCCCTCCTCCAGGTCGCGCGGCCGGAACGTCAGCTCCCCGTCGCCCACGTACGCCTGGTCGAGGACGTCGCCGCCGTCGTAGTCCAGCGTCGCCGTGTCCATCAGGCTGGGCAGGTCCGAGGTGATGCGGAACAGGAGGTCGTCCGTCGCCTGCGCCCCAAGGTGGGCGTCCTGGGGCGGGCCGGTCGTCGCGATCTGGGGCCCCGCGTCGCGCAGGGCGTAGCCGCTCAGGAAGCCGAACGCGAGCGCGCCGCCACCGATGAGGAGCCGCCGCAGCCACGGGCGGCGCGGGCGCTCGGGCGGCCCCGCCGTCTCAGCGGGCGCATCGTCCGGGCGGATGGGCGGCAGGTCCTCATCGACGGCCGGCGCGCGCCGGCGCTCCGGTGGGCGTCGAGTGGCCATCGCGGGGACGTTACCCGAGCCCGGACGAGGCCCACAATGCGACCGGCCGCCGCGCGCCCGGTCCTACGCGGCGTGGACCCGGTCCCGCCCCGCCCGCTTCGCGCTGTACAGCGCCCGGTCCGCCAGCCGCTGCAGCTCCTCCGCGTCGTCCGCCGACGACATGTCGCAGACGCCCGCCGAGCAGTTGATCCCGTCGATCCCGTCGAGCCGGATCAGGGCCAGCTCCGCCCGCGCGCGCTCCACCGCGCGGATCGCCCCGGCCGTGTCGATCTGGGGGAGGATCCAGGCGAACTCCTCGCCCCCGATCCGCGCCACCAGCTCGCCGGCGCGGCACGTCCCGAGCAGGCGCCTGCCCACCTCGGCCAGGACCGCGTCGCCCGCCTGGTGGCCGAGGGTGTCGTTGATCGTCTTGAAGTCGTCGAGGTCGATGATCGCGAGGGCCAGGATGTGGTTGTGGCGCCGGGCGCGCTCCACCTCGCCGTTCAATCGCGCGGTGAAGGCGCGCCGGTTCGCCAGGCCCGTGAGCGGGTCGGTGGCGACCAGCCGGTCGAGCTCCGCCCGCGTCTCGGCATTCGAGACTGCGATGGTCGCCAGCTCCGCGAACGCGGCCAGGCGGCGCTCGTCCGCCGTGCTGAACGCGAACGGCCGCGCGGACCCGGCGGCGAGGGCGCCCCACAGGTGGCCGCGCGTCCACAGCGGCGCCGCGATCCCGCTCCGCAGGCCCGCGTCCAGGACCTCGGAGATCGAGTCGTCCGGTGCGACCAGCCCGTAGTCGTCCACGCGCTCGGCCTCCCCGGAGCGCGCGGTGCGGCCGGTGGCGGATCCGCCGCTCAGTACCACCACGTCCGGCACGTCCGCACCCGGCGCCGCCGGCGGGTGCGCCGCGATCGGCGTCGCCTCGGTTGTGGAGCGGAAGCGGTAGACGGCGCTGCCGTCCGCGTCGAGCAGGATCGCCGCCTCCTGGGCCACCACCCGGCCGATCTCCTCCAGGTCGGCCTCGCGCGCCACCACCGTCGCCACGCGCCGCAGCGCCGCCTGCTCGGCCTCGCGGTTGACCCGCTCGGTGACGTCGGTGAACGACACCACCACGTGGCCGCGGTCGGCGCCCGGCTCCGGCAGCACCCGGCCCGTGAGCCACCGGGGCCCCTCGTCCGACGGCACGCTGAAGTCGATCGCCAGGCGGTCGCCGGTGGCGAAGGCGTCGGTTACGGCCCCCTCCACCCGCGCCGCCGCCTCCGGCGGCAGCCCCAGCTCGCCCACGCCGCGGCCGATGAGCGCCGCCGGCTCGCGGTCGGTCGCGCGCGCGAGCGCGCCGTTCACGAACACGATGCGCTGCGCGGCGTCGATCAGCGCGATCGGGTCGGGCGAGTCCTCCACCAGCGCCCGGAACGCCGCGTTGCCGGCGCTGAGCCGCAGCTCGGCGTGCTTGCGGGCCGTGATGTCCGTCGCCAGCACCTCCACCCGCGACGGCCTGCCCGACGTCCCCCGCCCCGGCACCAGCCGCAGGTGCAGCCACCGCAGCCCCTCCACGGTGGGCATCTCCAGCTCGATCTGGCGCTCCTCGCCGGTCGCGACCGCCTCGCGCAGGGCGGTCTCGAGCGGCACCACCACCTCAGGTGGGAGGCCGGCCTCGCGGGCGGTGCGCCCCAGCAGCGCCTCGGCGGGCAGCCCGACCATCGCGAGGGCGGCATCGCTGGCCGCGAGGTGGCGCAGCTCGCCGTCGAGCTCCATGACGATGGGCTCGTCGCGACCGCCCGCCGCTGTGCCGATCGATGTCACCACGCCCTCCGGAGCACGGGATCCCCGGACCGCTCATGCCACAGGGGGGTGCCCCGGCGCAAGCCGGGTGGAACGGCAGATCGGCGGTTCTGGCGGTTCCCGGACAGTGGCCCGAGGACCTAGAACGTCTCGTCGTCGGGCGAGCGGATCCGGTCGGGGTGGTCGATCTGATCCATCTGGAACCCCCGCCACAGCGAGTTCGACCCGCCGCCACTGAGCCCGCCGAACGAGCGCCACAACAGGGTGAGCACCACGTCGCCGAGCGCGACCGGCGCCCGGACCAGGATCGAGTAGAGCGCCCACCAGAACGGAGAGAAGCTCTCCGGCCGCACCCTGCCGATCGCACGGGCCGGCTCCAGGAACACGTACGTGCTCCCCGGCTGCCCCTGCACGTCCACCGTCGGGAGCACCTGCTTCGCGAAGTGGCGCTCGACGACCTCGCCCCGCTTCCACGCCCGGCCGAACCGGAAGCTCATCAGGACGCCGAAGATGAACAGCACGAGCGTCCACACGTGCCAGAGGAAGTTGATCCCGCCGAGCGTGGCGATCCACAGGAGCGCGCAGAAGGCCACGATGCCCACGCACCACGCGCCCCACCGCCACAGCGGGTCCTTCAGGTTCGGACCGAAGGGCAGCGGCTCCCCGCGGGTCACGGGTTCCCGGTGGACACCACCACGGATTCCTGGGAGTCGATCTTCACGCCGCCCCCGTCGGACCGCACGCAGCCGACGCCCTGGATGCAGATCGCGCCCGCGAGCCCGCCGCTCGAGAAGAGGATCCCGAAGATCACGATGACGCCGATGACGATGAACAGTGCCTTCATGGTGCTCGCCTTTTCGCCTCTGCCGAACCGACTCCTGCGCCGGGCCCGACCATCCCACACGCGTGGCGCCGCGGCGTCCCGCCGCAGGGGTCTGGTGACGGCCCGTAGGAGATAGGTTCGCCAGGATCACGCCGATTCCCCGGAGGCCGCCTGTGACACCGCCGCTCCGCGTCGCCATCGTGGGCTACGGCCTGGCGGGGCGCGTGTTCCACGCCCCGCTCGTCGCGGCGGAGCCGGATCTCGACGTCGCTGTCGTGGTCACCGGAGATCCTGACCGCGCCGCGGCCGCCGCGGCGGACCACCCCGGCGCGCGCGTGCTGCCGTCGGCGGACGCCCTGTGGGACGACCCCGGCGCCGTCGACCTGGTGGTGGTCGCTGCGGCGAACCGGGCGCACGTCCCGGTGGCCCGGGCCGCGATCGCCGCCGGCCTGCCGGTGGTGGTCGACAAGCCGCTCGCGCCGGACGGGGCCCGGGCGCGGGCGCTCGTCGAACGAGGCGGAGGCCGCCGGGGTGATGCTCACCGTCTTCCAGAACCGCCGCTGGGACGCCGACCTGCTCACGGCCCGGCGCCTGCTGGAGGAGGGGGCCCTCGGCGCGCCGGTGCGGTTCCTGTCGCGCTTCGACCGCTGGCGGCCGGCCGTGAACCGCGACGCGTGGCGGGAGCGCCCGGACCCGGACGACGGGGGCGGCCTGCTGATGGACCTCGGCAGCCACCTCATCGACCAGGCGATCCTGCTGTTCGGCCCGCCCGTCGAGGTGCACGGCGAGGTCGCCCGGCGGCGCCCGGGGGCCCGCGTGGACGACGACGTCGACGTGTCGCTGCTCCACGAGTCGGGGGTCCGCAGCCAGCTGGGCGCGACGATGCTCGCCGCCCTGCCCGGGCCGCGGATGCGCCTGACCGGCCTGCACGGGGAGTGGGAGGTCCACGGGCTCGACCCGCAGGAGGCCGCGCTGCGCGCCGGCGCGCGGCCGGGCGACCCGGGGTTCGGCGTGGTCCCCGAGGCCGGGTGGGGCGTGATCTCGGACGGCGGCGCGCCGCGGCCGGCGCCCAGCGCCCGCGGCGACTGGCCGGCGTTCTACGCGGGTGTGGCCGGTGCGCTGCGGGACGGCGGGCCTCCGCCGGTGGATGCCCGCGACGCCGTCCGGGTCCTCGAGGTCATCGACCGGATCAGGACGTACCCGTCAGGGTAGTGACATCGTGATGATCGTTGCATAGTCTGGCGCGGTCGGACGGCGCAAAGGCCGTCCGGTTTCCGGATCAGGGCCCGAGAGGCCCGTCGAAAGGGGCGCAAGTGAGAGTACGGAGCAAGGGGGGCGTCGTCGCGGCCATCATGGCCGCCGGCGTGATCGCGCTCGGACTGAGCGCGTGTGGCGGTGACGACGACGACAGCGGCGCGGCGGACACCGCCGGCGGCTCGAGCGGCGCCGGGGGCAAGATCGCGCTGCTGCTCCCTGAGACGCAGAACACGCGGTACGAGACGAAGGACAAGCCGCTGTTCGAGGCCAAGGTCAAGGCGCTCTGCCCGGACTGCGAGGTCATCTACTCGAACGCGGACCAGGACGCCTCGAAGCAGCAGCAGCAGGCCGAGGCCGCGCTCACGAACGGCGCCAAGGTGCTGGTGCTCGACGCGGTCAACGCCGGTGCTGCGCAGTCGATCGTGTCCCAGGCCGACGCGAAGAGCATCCCGGTCATCGCCTACGACCGCCAGCTCCTCGGCAAGGGCGTCGACTACTACAACTCGTACGACAACGCCAAGGTCGGCGAGCTGCAGGCCCAGGCGCTGATCGACAAGCTGAAGGCGGACGGCAAGACGAGCGGGACGATCGTGATGATCAACGGCGCCCCGACCGACAACAACGCCAAGCTGTTCAAGCAGGGCGCGCACAAGGTCCTCGACGCCAGCGGCTACAAGATCGGCGCCGAGTACGACACGCCCAACTGGACCCCCTCCGAGGCGCAGAAGGAGATGGACCAGGCGATCAGCAAGCTCGGCAAGAACGGCTTCGTCGGCGTCTACGCCGCCAACGACGGCACCGCCGGCGGCGCGATCGCGGCCCTCAAGGCGGCCGGCATCAACCCGTCCACCATCCCGGTGACGGGCCAGGACGCCGAGCTCGCGGCCACCCAGCGGATCCTCGCCGGGGAGCAGTACATGACGGTCTACAAGGCCATCAAGCCGCAGGCGGAGGACGCCGCCACGGCCGCGGTGGACCTTCTCCAGGGCAAGGACCTCAGCCTCACGACCACGCCGGTCAACAACGGCACGGAGGACGTTCCGAGCTCGATCTACGACCCGGTCTCCGTGACGAAGGACAACGTCAAGGACACGATCGTCGCCGACGGGTTCTGGCCCGTGAGCGACATCTGCACCGGCCCGTACGCGGCGGCCTGCAGCGCCGCCGGGATCCAGTAGCAGCATCCGTGGACGGGGCCGGGCGGGAGCCACTCCGCCCGGCCCCGACTGCCTGAAAGGACCGATGTCGATGAGCGACGCTCCCGTTCTGGAGCTCAAGGGTGTGAACAAGCGGTTCGGCGCCGTCCAGGCGCTGACCGACGTGGACTTCCGGGTCGACGCCGGCGAGGTCGTCGCCCTCGTGGGCGACAACGGGGCGGGCAAGTCAACCCTCATCAAGACGATCTCCGGGGTGGGGCTCGCCGACAGCGGCGAGTTCCTGTTCCAGGGTCAGCCGGCGCACATCTCCGGCCCCCAGGACGCCACCCACCTCGGGATCGCGACCGTCTACCAGGATCTCGCCCTGGCGGACAACCTGGACGTGGCCGGCAACCTCTACCTCGGGCGGGAGAGCTACCTGCCCGGAGGCTTCTTCAAGAAGCTCCGCCTCCTCGACGACACCGGCATGGAGCAGCGCTCGGTGGATCTCATCAAGTCGCTGTCGTCACGGATCCCGAGCGTGACGACTCCGGTCGCGTCGCTCTCGGGAGGCCAGCGGCAGATCGTCGCCATCGCGCGCTCGTTGCTGGGTGAGCCGAAGCTGGTGATGCTGGACGAGCCGACCGCCGCGCTCGGCGTGGCGCAGACCCGTCAGGTCCTGGACCTGATCCTGCGCCTGAAGGAGCGCGGGCTGGCCGTCATCGTCATCAGCCACAACCTGGCCGACGTCTTCGAGGTGGCCGACCGCATCGTGGTGCTGTTCCTCGGCCGCAACGCCGGGGACTACGTGCGGACCGAGACCACGCGCGAGGAGATCGTCGGCGCCATCACCAGCGGGCCGGGCATCCCCGCCGGGGTGGGCGGCGGCGAGGACGACGCGCCGGCGGTGACGCTGTGACCACCGAGGCGACCCCTCCCGCGACCCCTCCCGCGCGCGACCCGCGCCTCCAGATCGATCCGGAGGGCATCGCGGGCCTCTGGACGCGCTTCCGCCGCCGTGTGAGCCAGGGCGAGCTCGGCGCGCTCCCGGTGATCATCGGGCTCGTCGTCATCTGGCTCTACTTCTCCATCTCCGAGGAGAACTTCCTGACCTCGGGGAACATCACCAACCTCTTCCTCCAGATCACCGCGGTCGGCATCATCGCGACCGGCGTGGTGCTGGTGCTGCTGCTCGGCGAGATCGACCTCTCGGTCGGCGTCGTGAGCGGCCTGGCGGCCGCCATCATGGCCGTGCTGAACACCAAGCACGGCTGGACCGGCTGGTCGTCGATCCTCTTCGCGCTCCTGGTGGGGCTCGCGATCGGACTCTTCCAGGGCGTCTTCATCACGTTCTTCCAGGTGCCGTCCTTCGTGGTGACGCTGGCCGGTCTCCTGGGCTTCCAGGGCGTGCTGCTCTACGTCCTCGGCGACACGGGCACGATCAACCTCACCGACAGCACGATCGTCAACCTGGCCAACACGTTCTATTCCGACTACGTCGGCTGGATCATCGCGGTGGTGCTGCTCGTGCCCTATGTGCTCCTGACGTTGAACGGCTACCGGCGACGATTGTCGTCGGGGCTCGAGACCACGCCCTTCGGGCTCGTCGTGCTCCAGATGGCGGTGGTCGTGGTCGGGGTGATCGTGGCGGTGGCGGTCCTGAACCAGGACCGCGGCGTGCCGCTCGCGACGCTCATCTTCGTGGGCCTCGTGATCATCGTGGACTTCATCCTGCGCCACACCGCCTTCGGCCGGCACGTCTACGCCGTCGGCGGCAACGCGGAGGCGGCGCGGCGCGCGGGCATCTCGCTCAACCGCATCAAGCTGATCGTGTTCGGGATGTGCTCCACGATCGCCGCCCTCGGCGGGATCATGGCCGCCTCGCGGCTCTTCGCCGTCAACCAGGCGTCCGGCAGCGGCGACCTGCTGCTCAACTCGATCGCCGCGGCCGTCATCGGCGGCACCAGCCTGTTCGGCGGCCGGGGCAGCGCGTGGTCGGCGCTCCTGGGAGCCCTGGTCATCGGCTCCATCTCGAACGGCATGGACCTGAAGGGGCTCGACTCGAGCCAGAAGTACATGGTCACCGGCGCGGTCCTGCTCCTCGCCGTGACCCTCGACGCGACCGCCCGACGCGGTCGGAAGTCCTCCGGGCGGGCCTAGCGGGAGGAGTCCTCCCGCAGGGCCCGCACGGCGGACACGAGTGCCGTGCGCTCGGTCGGCGACAGCCGGCCGAGCGCACCGGCCACGGCCTCGCGGTCGAGGCCCGGCACGGCCTCCTCGGCGAGCTTCAGGCCTTTCAGGGTGGGGATCACGATCATGCGGCGCCGGTCGTCCGGGTCCCGCTCGCGCCACACCAGCTCCAGGTCCTCCAGGCGGGCGCAGACGTCGGCCACCACCGGGCGTGACACGCCCAGGGCGCGGCCCAGGCCGGGCAGGCCGCGGGGCTCGTCGGCCAGGGCCCGCAGCACGGTGGCCATGCGCGGCGTCACGCCGAGGGCGTCACCCGTCGCGATGACGGGGGTGAGCGCCGCGACGGCCAGGGGCAGGCCCTCGGTGACCGCGTCGATCTCGGCGTCGGGGTCGGCCTCGGCGAAGGCGACCGGCTCCGACGCGGGCTCCGCGACGGGCTGCCAGGGCTCCTCCACCGCGACGGGGGCGGGCGCCGCGACCGGCTCCAGCTCCCAGGCGGCGAGCGCCTCGACGGCCGCGGGGGGCTCCTCCACCGCGGCGACGGCGGGCTCGGCGCTGCCACGCCGGCGGACCGGCCACCTCGTCGACGGGGAACGCGTCGGCAACGGGCTCGGCGACGTACTCCACCGGCTCCGGCTCCGGCTCGGCGTCGGCGTCGGCGACGGGGGCCGGGTCGGCCCACACGAGCGCCGGCTCCGCCTCGGCGGCGGCGATCGGCTCGGGGTCCGGCAGGACCACCGGCTCCACCTCGCTCACGCCCGGCACCCAGGTCTCCATCGCCGGCTCGGCCTCGGGCTCGCCCCACGGGGAGGGAGCCTCGGCCTGCGGCTCCGGGGCGATGGGCTCCAGGTCCGGCTCAGGCGCGACGTAGGGCGCCGTGGCGGGCATCTCCCACTCGCCGGTGGCGGCCTCGTCGACGACGGAATCGACCTGCATCGCGACGGGCTCCTCGATCACGAGGGCGGTGGGCGACGCGGCGACGGGGGCGTTCGGCGCCTGAGCGCCGGCGGGCCAGGCGCCGGCGATCTCGCCCGGCATCGGCCAGCCGGGCTCGACGATCATCTCGTCGAAGCCCCAGTCGGGCGGCGGCGCGGCGGGCTCCGCCGGCGGCGGGGCGGGCGCGGCGGGCGGGAGCGGCTCCAGCACGGGGGAGAGGGTGTGCGACGCGGCGGTCTCGGCCATGGCGGCCGCGGCGGCCTCCGGAGCCGGGTCGGGGTAGCCCTGGATCGTGCCGTCCCGGCGGGTCTTCGCGCGACCGCGGGTGCGCGACCGCTTGGGCGCGCGCTCCTTCGCGGGCGCCGCGCCGGCGGCCGCCTGCCGCTTGCGGTTGAAGACCAGGAACGCCACGAGCCCGATTGCGACCGCGGCGAGGAGGAACGTGTTCACGAGGGGAGGCCTCTCGTCTGCTGACCGTGCCGCCGGTATCGGCCTGCTCGCGGCACGCTTGAGCCGAGCGGCGGGCCGGGGTCCCGGGGGCCCGTGAGTCGCGCGTGACGTCCCCGTGAGGTCCGGCGGCGAGCCTCAGCGCGTCCTGATGCACCGAACGACGAGGAGGCTGGGCCGTGCTGGACGACCTGTGGCACCCGGGCGCCGAGGAGGCGACCGTGGCGGCCGTCACCGTCTGCCGGGCGTGCGAGGAGCTGATCGGCCGCGTCGAGGACGCCTGGCCCGGCGGCGACGCCGACGAGGCCCTGCGGCGGTTGCGGACGCGCATCGACGGGCTGCTGGAGCGGCGGGGCGCGCCGACGACGAGGCGGCGGGGGAGCCGCTGCCGGTCATCGAGGTGCGCTGCCTCGGCGTCACCCGCATCGAGGCCGGCGGCGTCACGGTCAACCCGCCGCGCCGGCTCGCGGCTGGTGCTCCAGTACCTGGTGGCCCAGGGCGGGCGGCCCGTGCCGCGCGACGCGCTGCTCGAGACGTTCTGGCCGGGCTCCTCGCCCGCCGCCGCGCGCAACAGCCTGAACGTGGCGGTGACGCTGCTGCGCCGGGCGCTGCGCCCGGCGTTCGGCGACCGGCCGGTGGTGGTGTTCGGCGACGAGGCCTACCGGATCGATCCGTCGATCGAGGTCCGCGTCGACCGCGACCGCTTCGAGCGGCTGGTCCGCGACGCCGCCGCCGCGCGCCGGGGCGGCGACCACGCGCAGGCGGCGCGCCTGCTGCGGGCGGCGGTCGGCGCTGCACCGCGGGGCGCTGTTCGCCGAGGAGCCCTACGAGGACTGGATCGTGACCATGCGCCGCGGGGTCGAGGCCGCGCGGCTCGCGGCGCTGACGGACCTGGGCGACAGCTTGGCCGTCGTCGGCGACGTCGACGGGAGCGTCGAGGTGCTGCGCGCCGTGCTCGACGCCGAGCCCGTGCGCGAGGACGTCCACCGCGCCCTGATGGAGCGGTTCGTCCGCCAGGGGCGGCCCTACCTGGCGCTGCGCCAGTTCGAGGAGTGCGCCGAGCATCTGCGCCGCCGCCTCGGCGTGGAGCCGGCGGCCGAGACGTGGGCGCTCCGCGAGCGCATCGCCGGCCGCGCCATCCCGCCCGCCCCCCGTCGGCGCGCGGTGATCGCCGCCTGAGCAGGCGCGTCCACCGTCCTCGCACCGCTGCGGAACGTGCCGATCTCCGCTGCGGACAACCGAAGGAGAGCACCCGATGGCCACCATCCAGCTCCCCGTCCCGTCGCCTCTCATCAACGCCGGTGACCTCACCGCCGACGTCCTCGCCCCGGGCAGCGGCACCCCCACCAGCGTCGTCCGCACCGAGGATCCGTCGGCCGTCCACGCCGAGTGGTACCTCGAGGGCCCGATCGTCCCGCTCCTCAACGGCCGCTGGCGGCTGCAGGTCGCGCTCGAGTCCATCGGCGACCAGGGCGCCGGGATGGTGGCCCCCGCCGTCCTCGTGGACTACGGCTCCGGCACGCCGTCGGGCGTCCACCCGAACCAGCGCATGTCGTTCCACGCGCACGTGGACCTCCCCGCCGGCACGCCACCCCTCGGCGGCGCCGCGGACGTGGTCCACCACTGCTCCGCGATGCTCACCTACCTGACGCCCGCGAACACCCCCGGCCCGTTCGCCGCCGTCATCGACCTGGGCCTCGTCCCCGGCCATCTCTCGCGCTCCTCCCCCGGGGACCACTAGCCTTGGCCCATGGCGGTCTCCGGACCAGGCGCGGAGCCGGCGGCCCTCCTCGCGGCGGCCCGCGGCGCGGGGTGCGGGTGCAAGCTCCCGCCCGACCTGCTGCAGCGCGCCCTGGCCGCGCTCCCGGCTCTGCCGCCCGACCCGGACGTGCTCGTGGGCCACGCGGGGATGGACGACGCGGCCGTCCACCGCCTGTCCGACGACCTTGCGGTGGTGGCGTCGGTCAACTTCTTCACGCCGGTCGTGGAGGACCCCGGCCTGTTCGGCGAGATCGCGGCGACCAACGCGCTGAGCGACCTCTACGCGATGGGGGCCACGCCGCTCATGGCCCTGGCCGTGGTGATGTGGCCGCGCGACGGCGATCCGGACGTCCTCGGTGAGGTGATGGCCGGGGGCGCCCGGGTGGCGGCGGCGCACGGCTGCCCGGTGGTGGGCGGCCACTCGATCGACGACCCGGAGCCGAAGTACGGGCTCTCCGTGCTCGGCACCGCCCACCCGGACCGGCTCATGACGAACGGCGCGGGACGGCCCGGCGACCGGCTGGTGCTCACCAAGCCGCTCGGGGTGGGCGTCGCCATCGCCGCCGCGCGCGCCGGCGACGACGCGGCGTTCGCGGGGGCGGTCGCGTCGATGCTCCGGTCCAACCGGGAGGCCGCGACCGCCGCCCTGTCGGCGGGCGTGCGCTGCGCGACGGACGTGACCGGGTTCGGGCTGCTCGGCCACCTCCGCGAGGTGGCGGCGGCGAGCGGCCTCGGGCGCGTGGATCGACCCCGAGCGCACCCCGCTGCTCGACGGCGCGCGCGCCCTGGCCGACGCGGGGCACCACACCGGCGGCGGCGACCGCAACCGCGCCGCGCTGGGCGATGCAGTGGACTGGGCTGCGGGCGTCCCCGAGCCGCTGCGGGTGCTGCTCACCGACCCCCAGACCAGCGGCGGCCTGCTCCTCGCCGTGCCGGAGGCGCGGCGCGACGACCTGGTGCTGGCGCTCACGGCGGCGGGCGACGGCGCCCACGAGGTGGGCGTCCTGCACCCCGGGGCCACCGGCCGGATCGCGGTGGGTGGACCCCGCCCCGCCTGACCCGCGGCGGGCGCTCCCCGCGGTGGACGCGGTGCTGCGCGGGCCGGACGTGGCGGACCTCCTCGCGCGGCACCCGCGCGGGCTGGTGGCCGACCGCGTGCGCGAGGCGCTGGCCCGCCGGCGGGCGGCGGGCGAGGGCGCCGACGGGCTGGCGGAGGAGGTCGCCGCGGCCCTGCGCCCGTCGCTGCGGCGCGTGATCAACGCGACCGGCGTCGCGCTCAGCACCAATCTGGGCCGCGCGCCGCTCGCCGAGGAGGCGGTGGCCGCCGCCGTCGCGGCCGCCGGCTACGCGACGCTCGAGTGGGACGCGGAGACGGGGGAGCGGGGCGACCGCGACGCCCACCTGCGCGACCACCTCCGGGCGCTCACCGGCGCCGAGGACGCGCTGGCGGTGAACACGAACGCGGGCGCCGTGCTGCTGGCGCTGGTTGCGGCGTGCGCACCGGGCGAGGCGCTGGTGTCGCGCGGCCAGCTCGTGGAGATCGGCGGGGGCTTCCGGGTGCCGGAGATCCTGGCGGCGTCCGGCTGCCGCCTGGTGGAGGTGGGGACCACCAACCGGACGCGCCTGGCCGACTACGCGGCGGCCGCGGGGCCCGAGACGCGCGCGATCCTCCGCGTGCACCCGTCCAACTTCCGCCAGCTCGGGTTCACGGAGGAGACCCCGCTCGACGAGCTCGTGAGACTCGCACGGGAGCGGGGCCTGCGGGTGATCGACGACCTGGGCAGCGGCGCCCTCGCGCCGGCCGCGATCCACGGCGACGAGCCGGACGCCCGCGGGAGCGTCGCCGCCGGGGCCGACGTGGCGTGCTTCAGCGCCGACAAGCTCCTCGGGGGGCCGCAGGCCGGGATCCTGGTCGGCCGCGCCGACGCGATCGCCGCCGCCCGCCGGCACCCCCTGGCCCGCGCCCTCCGCCTCGACAAGCTCCGCATCGCGGCCCTCGAGGCGACCCTCACCCTCCACCGCGACCCGGCCGCGGCCCGCCGGCGGATCCCGGCCCTGGCGATGCTCGCCGACAGCGCCGACGCCCGGATGGCCCGCGCCCAGGCCCTCGCCGCCGCGATCGGCGCAGGCGCCGAGGCCGTCCCCACGGTCGGCCGCGTCGGCGGAGGGGCCCTGCCGCTGGCGGAGCTCCCGAGCGCGGCGGTCACGTTCAATTGGACGGACCCGCGAAGTTCATTCGTCGCGTCGCGCCTCCGCGCACTGGACCCCCCGGTGGCCACCCGGATCCACGAGGGGCGCGTGCTGCTGGACGTCCTCGCCCTGTCGGAGCGGGACCTCGCGGAGCTCCCGGACCTGGTGCGCGGGGCGATCCCCGACCCCGCCCGGACGGTCGGCTGACGTGTGGGTCCAGCGGACGTTCGCGCTGCGGCCCCGGCCTCGGGGCATCCACCTCGTGACGCGTGAGGTCGTGGAGGCGGTTCCGGAGCTCGCCGGCATCCGGGTGGGCGTGGCGCATCTCTTCATCCGCCACACCTCCGCGTCGCTCGCGCTGAACGAGAACGCCAGCCCTGACGTGCGGGCCGACCTCGACGAGTGGCTCGACCGCGCCGTCCCCGACGACACCCGGTGGTTCCGCCACACCCTGGAGGGGCCGGACGACATGCCGGCCCACGTGAAGGCCGTGCTGGTGGGCCCCTCGCTCACGATGCCCATCGCGCGCGGCCGCCTGGACCTCGGCACCTGGCAGGGCGTGTACCTGCTGGAGCACCGCGCCGACGGCGGCGCCCGGTCGGTGACCGCCACGCTCCACGGCGAGGAATAGGGCCGCATGCGGCGGGGTACGTCAGGTGCCGTGTCCGACGCGCTGCCCACACGGAGCCTCGGCCGGGGAGGCCCCGAGATCACCACCGCCGGGTTCGGCGCGTGGGCGATCGGCGGGGGCGACTGGGCCTACGGATGGGGACCCCAGGACGACGCCGACTCGGTGGCGGCGATCCGCCGCGCCGTGGCGCACGGCGTCAACTGGATCGACACCGCGGCCGTCTACGGCCTCGGCCATTCGGAGGAGGTCGTCGCCCGCGCGCTGAACGGCGTGTCGGAGCGGCCGTACGTCTTCACGAAGTGCGGGATGGTCTGGCAGGACCAGCCCGACGGGGTGCCGCGGCCCAACCTGCGCCCGGAGGAGATCCGCCGCGAGTGCGACGACTCGCTGCGCCGCCTCGGCGTGGAGCGCATCGACCTGCTCCAGTTCCACTGGCCCGACGCCCGCACCGGCACGCCCGTGGAGGAGTCGTGGGGCGTGATGGCCGACCTGGTCGACCAGGGCAAGGTGCGATGGGCGGGCGTCTCCAACTTCACCGTCGAGCTCCTGGAGCGGTGCGAGCCGATCCGCCACGTTGACACCCTCCAGCCGCCGTTCAACGCGATCCAGCGGGAGGCGGGCGGCGACCTGCTCGCCTGGTGCCGCGACCACGGCACCGGGTTCATCGCCTACAGCCCCATGATGTCCGGGCTGCTCACCGACCGCTTCAGCCGTGAGCGCGTCGAGCGGATGGCGGATGACGACTGGCGCCGCGGGTTCACGCACGTGTTCGGCGAGCCCGCCCTGACCCGCAACCTGGCCCTCCGCGACGCGCTGACCCCGGTGGCGGAGCGGCACGGGACGAGTGTCGCGGCCGTCGCGGTGGCATGGACGCTGGCGTGGCCGGGCGTGAGCGGCGCGATCGTCGGCGGCCGGTCCCCCGACCAGGTCGACGGGTGGATCGACGGCGCCCGCGTGGAGCTCACGGACGCGGACACTGGACGAGGTGGCGGCGGCGATCGGCGCGACCGGGGCCGGCGAGGGCCCGGCGCGACCGGGTTTGGGAGCGGCCGCCCGTGGGTAGCGGCGCATTCGTGTCCGACGCCGAGGTCACCACCATCCCGCCCGCCGGCGATTCGCCGGCCGTCATCCGCGTGGTCGGCGAGCTCGACCTGGCCGCGGCGCCGCACATCCGCGCGGCGTTCGCCACCGTGGCGGCGGTCGACCCCGCCGACCATCGCGATGGACCTGAGCGAGGTGACCCACCTCGACTCCACCGGCCTGCGCGTCCTGCTCGACGGCGCGCGGCGCGCGACCGGCGCCGGACGCCGCTTCGTCGTGGTCGCGCCGCCTGAGGGGCCGGTGGGCCGCATCCTGCGGCTCACGCTCCTGCTGGAGCACCTGGACGTGGTGTCCGACCTCGGAGCGGCCACCGCCTGATCCAGGCGGCGCGTCGGGCGAGGCGCTCGCGCGACGCTCGGGGTGGATGAACGGCGCGCGCGCCTCGCCCACCCCTGAGTACCCCCTTCCGGCGGATCCGATGCCTCCGGATCCGGTCTGGGATGATCGCCCGATGGACGACCCGGTTCCCGCCCGCCGCCGCGACCCCGCCTGGCGCTGGTACGCCCTCGCGGTCGCTCGTCCTCGTCCTGGTCCTCGTGCTCGAGCTGACCGGGGTCTTCGACCGGCTCGCGCCCTAGGCGTCAGACCGAGAGGGTCGCCCGGCAGCGGCCGCAGAGCGCGTTCACGCGTGCCGGCCCGCCGCACACGGCGCAGGGCCCCGACGGCTCCCGCGCCCCGCTGGGCTCGAGCGCTCCGCGGTCGATCTCGGCCATCACGTCCGCCAGGGGGACGCCGCAGGCCGCCGCGACCTCCGCGGGGCGCGCGGGGCCGTTCGCGACCAGGAAGTCGCGCATCCGATCCCGTGGGACTCGCGCGGCGAGGAGCTGGCCATCCTCTCCCATCGGCGGGCGCGGGCCCACGGGCTGAACCGGCGGCGCCCCGGTACGCTCGGCGCCGTGGCCGACGTCCCCCGCCTGCTCGTGGTGCACGACGACGACCTGGGGATGCGCTTCGGCGGCGACCACCCCACCGACCGGCGCCGGCACCGCCTGGCGGTCGCGCTGTGCCGCGAGGCGGGGATCCTCGACGCCCCCGGCGTCGCCCTGGAGCGCGCGCCCGGGCCCCTCTCCGACGCATCGCTCGAGCGCGTGTTCGCGCCGGCGTTCGTGCGCGCGGTGCGGCGCTACAGCGTCACGCCGGTGCTGGCGGCGACGCCGGAGGCGGCGCAGTGGGGGATCGGCGGCGACAACAACGCGTACGAGGGGATGCACGACGACTCCGCGCGGGCGTGCGCCGCGTGCGACGCCGCCGCGGCCGGCGGTGGGGGAGGGTCGCGCCCGCGCGGCGCTCGTCCCCGCGGGCGGGGCGCACCACGGCCTGGCGAACCGGGCGTGGGGGTTCGGCATCTACAACGAGACGGCGATCGCGATCCGGGCGCTCCAGGACGCCGGCGCCGCGCGCGTCGCCTACATCGACCTGGACGTGCACCACGGCAACGGCACCCAGTGGATCCACTACGACGACCCCGACGGTGCTCACCGTCTCCGTGCACGAGAGCGGCCGCCACCTGTTCCCGGGGTCGGGGTTCCCGGCGGAGACCGGCGGCGCCGAGGCTCCGGGGTCGGCGGCCAACGTCGCGCTGCCGCCCTTCGCCGGCGACGACGCCTACCGGGCGGCGATGGACCGGGTGGTGATCCCGGTGGTGCGGGCGTGGCGGCCCGACGCGATCGTGGCGCAGTGCGGCGTCGACCACCACCACGCCGACCCCCTCAGCCACCTCCTCACCACGATGCCGCTCTACCCGGAGCTGTGGGACCGCCTCGTCGCGCTGGCCGACGACGTCTGCGACGGCCGGCTCGTGGCGCTCGGCGGCGGCGGCTACGAGCCCTGCACGGCGCCCCCGCGGGCGTGGGCCCTCCTGGCGGCGCGGATGGCGGGGGTGACGGTGACCGACCCGGTGCCGGAGTCGTGGCGGCGGATCGCCCTCGACGCCGGCTGCCCCGAGCCCGCCCACGGGTGGACCGAGGACCGCGGCCCCGCCCCGGACCCCGAGCGCGACGCCCGCGCCGCCGCCGAGGCCGACGCCGCGATCGCCCAGAGCGTCGTCGCCCTGTCGCGCTTCTTCCCGCTGGGCGCGCCGGCCCCGGCTAGGCCTCGCCAGCGCCCGCTCGGCGCCGTGTGCATGCGGTCAGGGCGTCACGCCCAGCGCGTCGAGCATCGCCAGGACAGCCGGCGGCGTACGGCGACCAGGACGATCGCCACGCGGACCCGGCCCCGTCGATCCGCTCGCGGATGGGCCGCAGCACGGCCAGCAGGCGCTCGAACTCCTGGGGTGGATGGCGCGCAGCTTCTACAAGGGAGAGCGGTTGGGGAAGACGCCGGCGTGCGCGATCTGCGTCGGCAAGGGACAGGGGACGCGCGATCTGCTCCATCTCCCCGGTGGGGTCTCGGTCTCGGCTGTGCGCCGCCCATCGCGATCCTGACTTCGTCAACGGGCGGGCAGGGCGGGACCTGGTGGTCTCGCTGCTCCACGTCTGGCGATCGGCCAACTGCCTCACACGGGATCGCTCCCTGGGCGCTCGATCTGTTCCTCGCCCGCTTCGCCTCTCCGGCGCCGCGCTCCTGTCCCGGCTCCTACTCCTGGCCCGAGCTTCGCTCCGAGGCCGAGGGACGCTGGGCCGCCGGAGAGCCCACCGACCTGGTCATCGACGAGCTGCGCACCCGCGAGCGCACCCGGCCCGGCCCGGCTCGTCCGCCCTCGGCCGGCCAGACCATCGCGCCGCTGGTTCCGCGACGTCGCTGGGCGGACGCGCCTGACCCGGCGCGGCGGCTCCGCAGGCGCCCGCGGCGGGGATGACGTCCATCCGGGCCGGGGTCCCCAGGAACCGGCCCGACGTCGGCCGCCTCGGTCCGCAGCGCCCGCACGGACCCGCGCGGCAGGCGGGCGCCGAACGGCCGCACCGCGACGTCGTCGCCCTCTCCGCCGCCAGGTCCCCACGCGCGGCCGCCCGCGAGGACGGTCGGGAGGATCCACGACCCGGCGGTCAGCTTGGCGGCGTCCGGCGGGCGCACCAGGTCGGCGAGCGGTCGCGGTGTCCGAGCAGGACGCCGTCGAAGGCGGGGAGCAGGCGACGGCGGCGGTGAGCGCCCTCGCCGGCGGCGCCGGGGGCGGCGGACCGGCCAGCTCCCACGCCCGCCGGGCGTCGCCGGCGGGCATGCCGCTCCAGTACTGCAGGTCGCCCGCATCGGACGGCCCGTACGCGGCGCGGAAGCGCCGGGCCAGCTCGGCCAGGGCCGCGTCGCGCTCCCGGGGCGCCTCGGGGGCCACCCAGTCGTCGAGCAGGACGTAGGTGGGCTCGTCGGCCGAGCGGTCCGGCCCCCGGCACGTGAGCCCGGACGCCGACGCCAGCAGCACGACGTGCGCCGGCGCCTGGTCCGGCGGTGTCGATGCCCATGCCGCGCGCGTTGAGGGCGTCCACCAGCTCGGCGCGGCTCAGCGGCCCGTCGTCCAGCACCGCCGGGACGGCGGTGAGGATGCGCTCGCACCGGTCCGGGCCGAGGCCCAGCCCGGCGCGCCGGCGCGCGTACTTCCGGACCACCACCGGGCCGAGCAGCCCGACGATCCAGCGGACGTCCTCCGCGGCAGAGCATGTGGAGCGTCCCGCGCATCGCCCACGTCCGCACCACCGAGCGCTCCTCGTCGCAGGCGCGCACCACGTCCGCCACCACCAGGCCCTCGCTGCGGGCCCGCACCCCCAGCCGCGAGGCGCGGGTGTCCTGCGCCTGGATCGCGAGCGCCGTGCGCGACCGCCCCGTGCGCGTCGCGGGCCCGCGCCTCGCCGAGGCCCTGCGCGCGCAGCCGGGCGGCTGCGCGTCACCCCCCGAAGTCGAGCTGGTCGAACGTGCACGACCGCGGGTCGCGGTCGTCGCGCCAGCGCAGCCACTTCGCCCCGTGGCGGATGCGCCCGTCGCTGGCGTGGTCGTACGCCGACCTCGGCCACCAGCTCGGGCCGCATCTCGATCCACTCGAGGTCGCGGTCGCCGTCCCACCGGCTGGCGTCGCCGCTGCCGCGGCCGCCGGTCTCGTAGGGCGCCAGCTCGTCGCGCAGGGTCACCTTGCGGGCGCCTGGGGAACCCGGCGCAGTGGCCCACCGGGCGCAGGTCGCCGCCGTCGTAGAGGCCCAGGATGAGCGACCCGACGGTGCCCTCCGCCTTGCCCGGCCGCCAGCCCATCACCACGCAGTCGAGCGTGCGCATCCGCTTGATCTTCACCATGCCCAGGCGCTTGCCGGGGACGTACGGCGCGTCGACCTGCTTGGCGATCACGCCCTCCGCGGTGCGCAGCCACTCCCGGGCGCGCTCCGGGTCCGTGGTGGTCTCGACCGGGTCGACGCCCGTCCATCGCCTCGAGCCGCGCGCGCCGCTCCGACCACGGGCAGCTCCATCAGGCTCTCGCCGTCCTGCTCCAGCAGGTCGAACGCGGCGAAAACCGCGGGGATCTCCTCGGCGAGCAGCGCGATCCGCGACGCCGCCGGGTGGATCCGCTGCTGCAGCAGGCCGAACTCCTCGCCGCCGTCGGCGCCCGCGATCAGGATCTCCCCGTCCAGGACGTACCGGCCCGGGCGGGAACGTCAGCTCCGGGAAGTAGCGGTCGAGCGGCTTGCCGGCGCGCGACCACACCTCCAGGTCGTCGCCGTCGCGGCGCACGATGCGCCCGGAAGCCGTCGAGCTTGCGCTCGTACGCCCAGCCCTCGCCCTCGGGCAGGGCGGTGGCGCGGCTTCGCGAGCTGGGGCGGGATCGGCCGGACGCGCTCACCCGCCGAGCCTACCGCCACGCGCTACCGCTCGACCGGGACGCCGACCAGGGAGCCGTACTCCGTCCACGAGCCGTCGTAGTTGCGCACCTGCTCGTAGCCGAGGAGCTCGTGCAGCACGAACCAGGTGTGGCTCGAGCGCTCGCCGATGCGGCAGTACGAGATCACGTCCGTGTCGGGCAGGACGCCCTTCGACCCGTAGATGTCGCGCAGCTCGTCGTCGCCCTTGAACGAGCCGTCCTCGTTCGCGGCGCTCGCCCACGGCACGTTCGCCGCCCCCGGGATGTGGCCGCCCACCTGCGACTGCTCCTGCGGGAGGTGCGGCGGCGCGAGGATCTCGCCGGAGAACTCCGCCGGGCTGCGGACGTCCACCATCGTCCTGCCCTCGCGGCCGATGTGGCCCAGCACGTCGTCGCGGAAGGCGCGGTAGCTCGTGCCGCACCGGGCCCGAGCGGCGCCGGGGTCGGCCGGCGGCCCGGGTGGGGACCTCGGTGACCAGCTCGCGGTCCTCGAGCTCCCACTTCTTGCGGCCGCCGTCCATCAGCTTCACGCGGTCGAAGCCGAGGTAGCGCAGCAGCCAGTACGCGTAGGTGGCGAACCAGTTGTTGTTGCCCCCGTAGAGCACGACGGTCGTGTCCGGGCCGACGCCGGAGCGGCGCAGCAGCGCGGCCATCGCCGTCCTGGTCCAGGAAGTCGCGGCGGGGGAAGGCATGGAGCTCGTCGCGCCAGTGCCAGGCGATCGCGTTGCGGATGTGGCCGCCCTCGTAGGCGGCGGCGTCCTCGTCCACCTCGACCAGCGCGTAGGCCGGGTCGTCCGCGTGCGCGGCGACCCACTCGGTGGAGACGAGGACCTCGTCACGTCGGCTCATGGTCGCTCCGGTTCATCGGGTCCGTCCTCTCGATCATGCCAGGGACCGATGTACCGGCGACTCGCGCGGGGGACCGGTGTTAGCATCGCGTCGATGCGCTCCCGCATGCGGTTCATCATCGCGATCGCCCTCGCCGTGGGGCTGGGCGGCTACCTCGCGTACGCGAGCCTCGGGGGCGCGCTCGAGACCTACGCCGGCCCGTCCGAGCTGACGGCCGCCAAGACGTACCGCCTCAACGGCAAGGTCGGCGCCGGGGCGCCGAAGGACGCGGCCGGGCTCGCCCAGTCGAGCCAGGGCCTGCACTTCACGGTGGTCGACAAGGAGGACCCGAGCACGGCGGTCCCCGTCGTCTACCGCGGCTCGGTGCCGGACCAGTTCAAGGTCGGCCGCGAGGTGGTGCTGACCGGGAAGCTGGAGAACGGGACGTTCGTGGCGCGCAACGACTCGCTCGTGACGCTGTGCCCGTCCAAGTTCACCGACCAGCCGGGCGACACGAGCCCCACCTGATCGTGATCGGGCGCCGGACCTGCGCGGTGCGCCCGTGAGCCTGCTCGGACGCGCGGCCCTCCTGCTGGCGCTGGCCGCCGCCGCCTACGTCGTCTGGGCGGCGCTCAGGTCGCGCCGGCCGGGCGGGCGCGCGTACCTCCAGAGCGCCGAGCGCGGCGTCCACGCCGTCTTCGGGTTCACGTACGCTCGCGATCGTCACCATGTGGGCGGCGCTGCTCACCGACGACTTCGGGCTGCGCAACGTCGCCGAGTACAGCTCCACCACGCTGTCGCCGGCCTACAAGCTGACGGCGCTGTGGGGCAGCCAGGCCGGGTCGCTGCTGCTGTGGGCGTGGATCCTGAGCGCGTTCTCGTCGCTCGTGGTGTGCGTGAACCGCCACCGCAACCGCGAGCTCATGCCCATCGTGATGGCGGTGATGATGGGCATCGGGATCTTCTTCCTCGAGCCTGCTGTCGTTCGTCACCAGCCCGTTCGAGACCCTCGCCCAGGCGCCCGCCGAGGGGCGGGGCCTCAACCCGCTGCTCCAGAACTTCTACATGCAGATCCACCCGCCGATGCTCTACCTGGGCTACGTGGGGCTGTCGGTGCCGTTCGCCTTCGCGATCGCGGCCCTCGTGACCCGCCGCCTCGACACCGCCTGGATCACGAGCGTCCGCCGCTGGACGATCCTGTCGTGGCTCTTCCTGGGCATCGGGATCCTGCTCGGGGCCAAGTGGGCGTACGAGACGCTCGGCTGGGGCGGCTACTGGGCGTGGGACCCGGTCGAGAACGCCGCGTTCATGCCGTGGCTCGTCGCCACGGCGTTCCTCCACTCCGTGATGGTCCAGGAGCGCCGCGGGATGCTGAAGGTCTGGAACATGGTGCTGGTGATCCTGACCTTCAGCCTGTGCCTGTTCGGCACGTTCCTGACCCGGTCGGGGATCATCGCCTCCGTCCACGCCTTCGGCGAGTCGACGCTCGGGCCGTTCTTCCTGGCCTTCATCGGCGTTCATCCTGGTGGGGTCGGTCGCGCTGCTGGTGTCGCGGCTCCCGCTGCTGCGCTCCCAGCACTCGCTGGAGAGCTACCTGTCGCGCGAGGCGATCTTCCTCTTCAACAACCTGCTGCTGGTCGGGCCTGGCGTTCGCCGTCTTCTGGGGGACGATGTTCCCGATCCTCTCCGAGGCGGCGCGCGGGCGAGCGGATCACCGTGGGCCAGGGCTACTACAACCAGGTGGCGATGCCCATCGGGATCGCGCTGCTGATCCTGACCGGCGTGGGCCCGCTCATCCCGTGGCGCAAGGCGTCGCCCGGCCCAGCTGCGGCGCCGCTTCGTGTCGCCGGTCCTGGTCGCCGCGGTCGCGCCGTCCCTCTGCTGCCCTCACCGACGTGGGCGAGAGCCAGCCGGCGGCGGCCACCGTCATCGCCGGCGTGTTCGTGACCGCGTGCGTCCTCGGCGAGTTCTGGCGCGGCATGAGGGTGCGCCACGCCCTCGGCGGCGTCTCGTGGCCCGGCGCGCTCGTCTCGATCGTGGGCCGCAACCGGCGCCGCTACGGCGGCTACCTCGTCCACCTGGGCGATGGTGGTGCTCTTCATCGGGTTCGCCGGCTCCAAGGGCTTCGCCACCGACGCGGACATCGCCATCAACACGGGCGAGCGCGCCGACGTGGCCGGCTACACACTGGTCAACGAGGGCGCGACCCGCACGTCGACGCCCACAAGAAGACCATCAGCGTGGCCGTCGGCGTCTTCAAGGGCGACGACCGGGTCGACGACCCTGCACCCGGGCGTCATCACCTACAACGTTGACGAGACGCGCGCCTCCCAGGTCGCGATCGACTCCGGTCCCGGCCGCGACCTCTACCTGTTCCTGAGCCAGCTCCAGGACGACGGGCTGGCGCGCATCTCCGTGTTCGTGAACCCGCTCGTCCTGTGGATCTGGGTCGCGGGCGGGATCATCCTGATCGGCGGCCTCATCGCCGGCTGGCCCGGCCCGCCGGCCACGCGTCGCGAGCCGGCCGCGGCCCGCGCGCCCGCGGCGGACGCCGACGCACCGGCCTGAGTCCTAACCTTCTCCCATGATCTGGGGTGTCCTGATCGTCGCGATCGCGGCGCTGGCCGTCGTGGCCCTGGTCGCCTGGCCGCTCGTGCGCCGCGGATGCCGACGCGCCGCCGCCCGATCCCGACGCGGAGGCCCGCCGCGACGTGGACGAGCAGCTCGGCATGGCGCTCGAGGCGATCCGCGAGATCGAGATGGACCACCGCGCCGGGAACCTCTCCGACGAGGACTTCTCGGCCCTCGACGCCGCCGAGCGGGCCCGGGCGGTGGAGCTCATGCGCCGCGCCGACGAGCTGCGCCAAGCAGGGCAAATCCCCGACACCCGCCGAAGTCCAAACGGACAAGGGTCCCGACCGAACGCCGGAGGCTTGACCATCGTCCGCCGCGCTGCGTAGAGTCCCGCGCGTTCCCGACAGACTCCACGGCCGCCACGTGTGCCCACTACGACGGCGTCCGAGGCTCAGGGCAATGTCCCCTGGGAAAGGAGCCGAAGGATCCGAGCCCGACCGCGCCCCGAACACGGTCCTGGCAGGCGCCCCCGCCTTCTCGTGGGGGGTCTGACAGCCCTCGTCACGCTCCTCGTCTGCGCCGTCCCCGCGATGGCGCAGGTGGAGGTACCCGCCGCCGCGAGCTCCGGCTCCGGCACCGCCGCCGCCCCGCCGCCTCCCGACGCGGCGCCCGCGCCGGCCACCACCGCCCCGCCCGCGGCGGCCGCCACCGCGCCGAAGGCCACGCCGGTCGTCCTGCGGATCGGCTCCTACGGCACGGCGGTGAAGGATCTCCAGCGCGAGCTCCGGCGGCGCGGCATCAAGCTCACCGTCGACGGCGCATTCGGCCCGGCCACCAAGAAGGCCGTGAAGCGCATCCAGAAGCGCTTCAAGATGAAGCCCACGGGCGTCGCCGACGCCAAGCTCCTGAAGCGGCTCGGCCTGCAGGTGCGCGTGACGGCCGGCGCGACCACCCCGGTCCGGCCGACGGTGACGCCCGGGCAGTCGCCCTACCTCGACGTGTTCCCGCTGGTCGGGGAGTACACGTACTCGGACGACTTCGGCGCCCCGCGCCACCAGGGCCGCCACGAGGGCGTCGACATCATGGCCGACCGCGGCACCCCGATCGTCGCGGTGTCGAACGGCACGATCGAGCGCCTCACCCGCACCGAGATCGGGCCTCGGCGGCATCTAGGTCTGGCTCCAGCGGGCCGACGGCACCGAGTACTACTACGCCCACATGAACTCCGTCGCGACCGGCCTCGAGGCCGGGCAGCAGGTGGCCGCCGGCCAGGTGATCGGCGCCGTCGGCAACACCGGCGACGCGCGCTACGGCGCGACGCACCTGCACTTCGAGATCCGCCCCGGGGGATCCCCGATCGACCCGTACCCCCACCTGGTGGCCGTGGACCCGACCGCACGGTGACGCGCGCGGGCCGCGGCCGCCTGGCCGCGGCGCTCGCGTTCGCCGTGGGCGCCGCGATCGCGCTGGGCGCCGGCGCCGGGGCGATCGCCGGCCCCGGAGGACGAGAAGGCGGACGTCGACCGCCGCCTCGAGCGCGCTGCAGGAGCGCCTGGGCCGGGAGCGGGCGCGCGAGAACGTGCTCGTGAGCGAGGTGCAGGCCTACACGGCACGCATCCGCGTCGCTCGAGCGCCGCCTGGCGCCGCTGCGCGCCCGCGCCGAGCGCCTCGAGGCCGAGCACGCCGCGCTGCGGGAGCGGCTCGACGCTGCTGACGCGGCGGCTGGCGCTGGAGACGGCCCGCCTGGCGACCGCCCGGGCCGAGCTGGCACGCCGCCAGGAGCTGCTGGGGCGCCGCCTGCGCGAGCTGTACGCGCGCGGCGAGCCCGACCCGATCCTGGTGCTGGTGACCAGCGGGAGCCTGGCCGACGCCGTCGCCACCAGCGACCTGCTGGAGGGGATCGCCTCCCGCGACGGTGACCTGGCCGCCGGCGTGCGTCGCTACCGCGACCAGACGCAGCGCTCGCAAGGATGCGATCGCGGAGGTCCGCGCGGGCGTCGCCGACTCCGAGGCGCGCGCCGAGGTGGCGGCCGCGCGGGCGGAGGAGGCGAAGCGGTCGCTCGAGACGGAGGCCGCCGGCGTCGACCGGCTGCTGGCCGCGCGCCGCGCGCTGCTGGCGTCCGTGCGCGGCGACCGCGAGGACATCGAGGCGGAGGCGCGCGGCCTGGAGCGCCGCTCCGCCGACCTGGCCGCGAGGATCCGCGCCGCCCAGGGGCCCTCGGCGGCCGGCGCCGCCGCGGGCGGCGGCGCGCCCTCCGCGCAGGGCTTCATCTGGCCGGTGTCGGGGACCATCACCTCCGGCTTCGGCCCGCGCTGGGGCCGCATGCACGAGGGCATCGACATCGCCGGCGGATCCGGGTACGCCGATCCACGCGGCCGCGTCGGGCACGGTGATCGTGGCCGGCTGGTCGGGCGGCTACGGCAACCTGGTGGTCATCGACCACGGCGGCGGCATCAGCACCGCCTACGGCCACAACTCCAGCCTCGCCGTCTCGGTCGGCCAGCAGGTCGGCCAGGGGCAGACGTATCGCGGGGATGGGCACCACCGGCCACTCGACCGGCGTCCACTGCCACTTCGAGGTGCGGGTCAACGGCGGCGCGGTCAACCCGATGGGCTACCTCTAGGACCTCCGGGCGAGCGGGGCACGGTGAGCCCGCGGCGGCGGTCCGCCGGAACGGGGCGGCCTCGGCGGGCCGCCCGCGCTGGACACGTCCGGCGGAGCGAGGGGGCGGCGCCCCCGCGGGCTCACGCGGTCCCGATCGGCGTCCCCGGGCTCAGCCTCCATCCTCCGACCGGTGGATCTTTCCGTCCGCCGATCGTCTGGTGAGGGTCGCGGCGAGGGCCAGGACGTCGTCGAGCATCGCCGGTGTGAGCCTGCCGGTGAACGTGTTCTGCTGGCTGGGGTGGTAGCTGCCGACCAGGCGGCGGTCGCCGACGTCGGCCTGCGCCGCCGTGGCCGAACCGCGGCCACGGCCGCGGCGGCGTCGAGCGCACGCAGCGCGGCGTCCCAGCCCACGGCGCCCAGGGCCAGCAGCACGTCGGCGCCGGGCAGCAGGTCCAGCTCGCGGCGCAGGTAGGGCAGGCAGCGGGCGCGCTCCTCGCGGCGTCGGCCGGTTGGCGGGCGGGGCGCAGCGCACGGCGGCCGCCACCCGGCAGCCGACCAGGCGCAGGCCGTCGTCGGCGGCCGACCGACGTCGGCTGGTTCGCCAGGCCGGCCCGGTGGAGGGCGGCGAACAGCACGTCGCCGCTGCGGTCGCCGGTGAAGACGCGGCCGGTGCGGTTCGCGCCGTGGGCGGCGGGCGCCAGGCCCACGATCATCAGCCACGGCGTCCGGGTCGCCGAACCCGGGCACCGGGCCGGCCCCAGTACTCCTGGTCCGCGAAGGCGCGCCGCTTCACGCGGGCCACCTCCTCGCGCCACGCCACCAGGCGGGGGCAGGCGCGGCAGCGGACGATCTCCGGCGTCGAGGTCGCCGAGCGCGCGCTCACGGCGCGCCAGGTGCGCGCGCGAGGAACGCGACCGTCTCGGCGATCACCGCCGGGTCGTGCTGGAGGCTGTTGTGGCCGCCGCCGAGCGCGATCCGCAGGCGCATCGGCTGCGGCGTGATGCCGGCGAGCGCGAACGTGGCGCCCCACGGCACCGCCTCGTCGCCGGTCGCGTGCCAGTAGCCGCGGGCCACCCCGTCGTCGCGGGCCACGGCGGGCGCGAGCGGCAGGGAGCGCGGCCAGTCGGCGCCGATCCGGTCGGCCAGCTGCTCCGGGCGGGCGGGGCAGATCGCCACCACCGCGCGCACCCGCGGGTCGCGGGCGGCGGCGTGCAGCGCGAGCAGCGCGCCCATCGACGACCCGCGGATGCCGAGCGGCGCGTGGCCGGCTGCGGCCAGGCCGTCGAGGCAGGCGGCCACGTCGTCGAGCACGCCCGGCGTCGAGCGTCCCGCCGGTCTCGCCATGGCCGCGCAGGTCGACCGCCAGCGCGGCCATCCCGGCCGCCCGGACGGCCTCCCCGAAGTCGGCGTGGTTCTCCTTGCGGCTGCCGTATCCGGGGACGATCAGGCACGCCCGGCGCGCCCGGCGGGGCGGGCCATGGAGGGTGGCGGGGGAGGCGGCCATCCGGGAAGGCTCGCACAGGGCGATCTGGTACCGTCCCGCCCGTGAATGATGCCGCTCGACCAGGTGTTGCCTCCCTCGGCGACGGTCACCTCCGAGGGCCACCTGTCGATCGGCGGGTGCGACCTCGTGGAGCTGGCCGAGGAGCACGGGACCCCGCTCGTCGTCTACGACGAGGGCGCGCTGCGCGCGATGGCCCGCGCGTACCGCGACGCCTTCGCCGCGCTCCAGCCGGAGCGCCGAGGTGATCTACGCCAGCAAGGCCTACTTCGGCCAGGCGATGCTGCGCCTCGTCCGCGACGAGGGCCTGTCGGTGGACGTCGCCTCCGGCGGCGAGCTGTTCGCGGCGCTGCAGGCCGGCTTCCCGCCCGAGCGGCATCCACATGCACGGCAACAACAAGGACGCCCGCGAGATCGGCGAGGCGCTCGACGCCGGCGTCGGCACGATCATCGTCGACAACCTCGACGAGATCGCGCTGCTCGACCGCGAGGCCGCCGCCCGCGGGACGCGCCAGCGCGTGCTGATCCGGGTGACGCCGGGCGTGAAGCCGTCCACGCACTCGTACATCTCGACCGGGCAGCTCGACTCGAAGTTCGGCTTCTCCATCGAGGGGGGCCCCGCCGCCGAGGCCGTCGCCGCCGTGCGCGGCGCCGCGCTCCCTCGACCTCGAGGGGCTGCACTGCCACATCGGGTCGCAGCTGTTCGACCTGTCCGGCTACGCGGCGGCCGCGGCGATCGTGGCCGACTTCGCCGGGCGCGTCGGCGGCGACGACCTGCGGCGTCATGGACATGGGCGGCGGCCTCGGGATCGCCTACACCCGCGGCGACCACCCCGCCGCCGTCGAGGACTACGCCGAGGCCGTGGTCATGGCCGTCCAGGACGAGTGGCGGCGGGTCGGGCCTGCCGATGCCGCGGATCATGGTCGAGCCGGGCCGGAGCATCGTCGGCCGCGCCGGCGTGACCGTCTACCGGGTCGGCTCCACCAAGGTCGGTCCCGGGCGTGCGGACGTACGCCGCGGTGGACGGCGGCATGAGCGACCTGCTGCGGCCGATGCTCTACGGCGCCGTCTACGAGCCGATCCTGGCGAACCGCGCCGACGAGGAGCCCAGCCAGACGCTGCGCCTGGTGGGCAAGCACTGCGAGAGCGGCGACGTGCTGGTGGCCGAGGCGTCGCCTGCCGCCCGTCGGCGCCGGCGACCTGGTCTGCCTGCCGGCGACCGGCGCCTACGGTGTCGCGATGGCCTCCAACTACAACGGCGTGACCCGCCCGGCCGTCGTGTTCGTCGACGGCGGCGAGGCCCGTCTCGTGACGCGCCGCGAGACGTACGCCGACCTCCTGGCGCGGGACGTGTGACCGGCGACGGTCGCCCGGACGGCGGCCCGGTGCGGATCGGCCTGCTCGGCTGCGGCACGGTCGGCCAGGCCGTCGTGCGGACCCTGATCGACGGCGGCGAGACCATCGAGCGCGCGTCCGGCCACCGGCTCGAGGTCGGCGCCGATCCTGGTGCGCGACCCCACCAAGGAGCGCCCCGGCATCGACTCCGTCGCTCATCACGACCGACCCCGCGCGGCGTGCTCGACGACCCCACGGTCTCGATCGTCGTCGAGGTGATGGGCGGGCTCGACCCGACGCTCGACTACCTCCGCACGGCGATCGCGCGCGGCGCCTCGGTCGTGACGGCCAACAAGCAGCTGCTGTCGCGCCACGGGCCCGAGCTGCTCGCGGCCGCCGAGGAGGCCGGCGCCGAGCTGCGCTTCGAGGCCTCGGCGTGCGCGGCCATCCCGGTCATCAAGGTGCTGCGCGAGTCGCTGCTGGTCGCCGAGATCACCGCGGTCACCGGCATCGTCAACGGCACCACCAACTTCATCCTCACCGAGATGGCGCGCGGCGGGCTCTCCTACGGCGAGGCGCTCGGCCGGGCCCAGGAGCTGGGCTACGCCGAGGCCGACCCGACCGAGGACGTCAACGGCGCCGACGCCGCGGCCAAGATGGCGATCCTCTCGTCGATCGCCTTCCACTCGCGGGTGCTCATCGACGACGTGCCCTACGAGGGCATCGACCGCCTCCAGGCCGAGGACATCGGGCCACGCGCGCTCCCTCGGCTTCGTCGTCAAGCTGCTCGGCGTGGCGCGCCTGCTGAACGGCTCGGTGAGCGTGCGCGTGTACCCGGCGCTGGTGCCGCGCGGCCACCGCCTGGCGGCCATCGAGGGCCCCGACAACGCGGTGCTGCTGGAGTCGCGCGCCACCCGCGAGATCATGCTGGTCGGCCCGGGCGCCGGCGGCGACGAGACCGCCTCCGCCGTCGTGGCCGACATCCTCTCGATCCTCGGCACCCACCAGGGCTCCTTCCTGCACAACGCGCTCGTCGACGCCGGCCGCACCATCGCCCCGCCCGGCGCGGTGGAGTCGGCCTTCTACGTGCGCATGGCGGTGCACGACCGCCCCGGCGTGCTCGCCCGCGTGGCGTCGATCTTCGGCGACGCCGAGCTCTCCATCCGCACCGTCGTGCAGAGCGGCGCCGGCGACGCAGGCGCGCCTGGTGCTGGTGCTGCACAGCGGGCCCGAGGCGCGCATGGCGCAGGCGCTGGCGAGCGCATCCGCGCGCTCGACGAGGTGCGCGGCGAGCCCGGTGATGCTGCGGGTGCTCGGCTCGGGCGCCGGAGGGCGACGCGCGGTGACCGCGCTCATCGAGCGCTACCGCGACTTCCTGCCCGTCGGCCCGGACACGCCGATCGTGTCGCTGGGCGAGGGCGGGCACGCCGCTGGTGCCGCTGCCGCGGCTGTCGGAGCGGTTCGGCGATCGAGGTCCACGCCAAGCTCGAGGGCATGAACCCGACCGCGAGCTTCAAGGACCGCGGCATGACGATGGCCGTCTCGAAGGCCGTCGAGGAGGGCGCCACCGCCGTCATCTGCGCCTCCACCGGCAACACCTCGGCCTCGGCCGCCGCCTACGCCGCCCGCGCCGGCCTGACCGCCGCGGTGGTCATCCCCGAGGGCAAGATCGCCGCCGGCAAGCTCGCCCAGGCGCTCGCCCACGGCGCGCGGGTGCTGGCGCTCGACGGCAGCTTCGACGACGCCCTGATGGTGGTGCGCGAGCTGGTGCGAGCGCCACCCGATCGCCCTGGTCAACTGCCTCAACGAGTACCGCATCGACGGCCAGCGCACGGCGGCCTTCGAGGTGTGCGACGCGCTCGGCGACGCGCCCGACGTGCTGTGCATCCCGGTCGGCAACGCGGGCAACATCAGCGTCCTACTGGCTGGGCTTCCAGGCGTACCGCGAGGCCGAGCGCTCGCGGAAGCTGCCGCGGCTCTACGGCTTCCAGGCCGCCGGGCGCCGCGCCGCTGGTGGAGGCGTCCATCGTCGCCCGGCCCGAGACCGTCGCGACCGCGATCCGCATCGGCAACCCCGCCCGCGGGCGAGCCAGGCGCATGGAGGCGATGCGCGAGTCGGGCGGCGGCGTCGCGGCCGTGACCGACTCCCAGATCCTCGCGGCCTACCGCATGCTCGCGGCCGAGGAGGGCGTCTTCTGCGAGCCGGCCTCCGCCGCGTCGGTGGCCGGGCTCATCCAGCGCGCCGAGGCGGGCGACCTCGCCCGCGGCGAGACCGTCGTCTGCGTGCTCACCGGCCACGGCCTGAAGGACCCGGACACCGCGATCGTCGACGCCGAGCCGGTGCGCCGGCTGCCGGCCGACCTCGACGCCGTCGAGGAGGCGGTGTTCGGCCCGTGAGCACGAGCTCGAGTCCCTCACCGTGAGCGCCCCCGCCACCTCGGCCAACCTCGGCCCGGGCTTCGACTGCCTGGCGGTCGCGCTCGACCTCGGCAACGCCGTGGTGGTCGCAGCGCCGCCCCGGCCCCCTCGAGGTGACGGTCACCGGCGAGGGCGCCGGCGAGCTGGCCGAGGACGCCTCCAACCTCTTCTGCCGCGCGCTCGCCACCGGCCTGGGGTCGCTCGACGGCCTGGCCGTCGAGTGCCGCAACCGCATCCCGCTGGGCCGCGGCCTCGGGCTCGTCGGCGGCGGCCGTCTGCGCGGGGCTGGTCGCCGCGAACGCCCTCGGCGGCCTGCGCTGGACGCCCGACGACCTGCTGCGGCCGCGCCACCGAGATCGAGGGCCACGCCGACAACGCGGCCGCCTGCCTCAACGGCGGCATGGTCGCCGTCGGCGCCGGGCCCGGTGGCCCGGCCGGTGCCGGTGCCCGACGACCTCGGCTTCGTCGCCGTCATCCCCGAGACGCGCACCTCCACGAGCGCGGCGCGCAAGGCGCTGCCGGAGACGGTGCCGCTCGACGACGCCGCGCGCCACGCTCGCCAACGCCGTCGGCCTGGCGCTCGCGCTGGCCGAGGGGCGGATGGAGGACCTGCCCGACGTGCTGCAGGACCGGCTCCACGAGCCGCACCGGGGCCCGATGGTCGCCGGGCATCGACGAGCCATCCGCGGCGTCGTGGACGGCGACGACTGCCTGGGCGCCACGATCTCCGGCTCCGGCCCCACGATGCTGCTGTGGTGCCGCCGCGAGTTCTCCGACCGCGTCGCCGACGCGGCGAAGGAGGCCCTCCACCGGCGCCCACGTGCCCGGCACGGTGCGGCCGTGCCGGCCCACGCCGGTCGGGGTGCGCGCCCGCTGGACGGGCGGTGCCGACCTGCGCCTCGCGCGCGCGGTGGGGTGAGCGCCGGCCTCCGCTGGCACCACGCGCGGGGCGTCCTCGACTGCTCGCCGCGGGCCGCCTCGTCGGCATCGTCAACGCCAACCCCGACTCGTTCTCCGACGAGGGCGCCCACGCGGGCACCGAGCGCGGCGATCGCCCACGGCCGGCGCCTCGCCGCCGAGGGCGCCGACGTCGTCGAGGTGGGCGGCGAGTCGCTGCGCTTCTCGGAGCACACGCCCGTCGAGGTCGAGATCGGGCGGGTCGTGCCGGTGATCGAGGCCCTCGCCGCCGAGCTGGACGTGCCGGTGGCGGTCGACACGTTCAAGCCGGAGGTCGCGCGGGCCGGCGATCGCCGCGGGCGCGGCGATCCTCAACGACCCCACCGGCCTGCGCGAGCCGGAGATGGCGCGCGGTCGCCGCCGAGGGCGGGGTCGGCGTCGTGCTGACGCACTTCTTCGGCGCCGCCCAAGGTGCGGCCCAGCCAGCTTCCCGGACGTGCGACGTGCCCGGCGGCCGTGGTGGCGTGGGCGCGCGAGCGCCCTGGCCCTGCGGCCGGGGAGGCGGGGATCCCGCCGGAGCGGATCGTCGTCGACCCGGGGGTGGGGCTCGGCAAGTCGCCGCCCCAGGACCTCGACCTGCTGCGGCGCATCGACGAGGTCGTGGCGCTCGGCCGCCCCGTGCTTCGTCCCCATCTCCAACAAGAAGGTGCTGGGCGCGCTGACGGGGCTCCTGGCGCCCGACCGCCTGCCCGCGACGACGGCGGCGCATGACGTGGTGCCGGGCGCGTGGCGCCACGGTCTTCCGGGTACACGACGTGGGGTTCCTGCGGCCCGCCCTGGACGTGGCCGACGCCCTCGTCACGGGCGTCCCGGCGCGCTGGCACGACGTTCCGAAGTGATCCGGGCCGGTGTAGCCTCTGAAGGAGGGGAATCCGCAATGCACGCTCCAGGGAGGAGCACGCCATGAAGCTCTTCATCGATACGGCCGACCTGGCCGACATCGAGACGATCGCCGGCTGGGGCGTCCTCGCCGGCGTCACCACCAACCCGACGCTCCTCGGCAAGGTCGAGGGCGAGGCCGACGACATCTACCGGCGCGTCTGCGAGCTGGTGGACGGCCCCGTCTCCGCGGAGGTCGTCGCCGAGGCGCGCGGCGACATGATCGAGGAGGGCAAGCGGCTCGCCGCGATCCACCCGAACATCGTCGTGAAGCTGCCGATGTCCGCCGAGGGCCTGGCCGCCACGAGCGTCCTCGGCCGGGACGCGATCCGGGTCAACATGACGCTGGTGTTCACCGCCCCGCAGGCCCTGCTGGCCTCGGCGTCGGGCGCCGCGTTCGTGTCGCCGTTCCTCGGCCGCTTCGACGACATCGGCGAGGACGGCCTCGAGCACCTCCGCGAGATCGTCGAGGCCCTCGAGACGTCGCTCTACGACACCGAGGTCATCACCGCGTCGGTGCGCAGCCCGGTGCACGTGACGGAGGCGGCCCGGATGGGCGCCCACATCGCCACGATCCCCCCGAAGGTCTTCTACCAGATGCTCCAGCACCCGCTGACGGCCGCCGGGATCGCGACGTTCACCGCCGACTGCGGACGAGCCGCGCCGCGAAGGCCAAGGCCTGATCGGGTGGCGATCTCGCAGGGCACCTGGAAGCACAACGTCCGCGCCGTCGGCTTCCTGAAGGTCACGGAGCAGCGCGGCGATCGAGTCGGCCCGATGGCTGGGCCGCGGCGACAACCACTCCGCCGACCAGGCCGCCGTTGACGCGATGCGCGCCGAGCTCGGCGCCATGCCCATCACGGGGACCGTGGTCATCGGCGAGGGCCAGAAGGACGAGGCCCCCGAGCTGTACGTCGGGGAGGTGCTCGGCGAGGGCGGCATGACGTGCGAGATCGCGGTCGACCCGCTCGAGGGCACCGACCTGGTGGCCCGCGGCGACAGCGGCGCGGTGGCGATCTGCGCCATCGGCGAGCCCGGCGGGCTGCTGCCCGCCCCGGACATCTACATGCAGAAGCTCGTGGTGGGCGCCACCGGCGAAGGGTCGGGTGGACATCAACGCCCCCATCCGCGAGACGATCGAGATCGTGGCCCGCTGCTACGGCCGCGCGGTGCGCGACACCACCGTGATCGTGCTCGACCGGCCCCGCCACGCGGAGCTCATCCAGGAGATCCGGGACGCCGGCGCCCGCATCCGCCTGATCCCGGACGGCGACATCACCGCGAGCCTGTCGGTGGCCGTCCGCGGCACCGGCGACCACCTCTACGTGGGGATGGGCGGCTCCACGGAGGGCGTCATCACCGCCGCCGCGCTCGAGTGCCTCGGCGCCGAGATCCAGGCGAAGATGGCGCCGCGCCACGATGAGGACCTGGCCAAGATGGCCGAGTTCGACATGCACGACGCGTCGACGGTGTACGGCACCCGCGACCTCGCGCCCGACCCGCTCTACGTGATCGCCACCGGCGTGACCGACGGCAACCTGCTGAAGGGCGTGCGCTATTTCGCGGACGGGGCGCGGACGCACTCGATCGTGATGGACTTGGTGGGGAACACCGTGCGGTTCGTCGACACGGTGCACCTCCTCTCCCCGGCGATCATCCGGGAGATCCACCTGTAGGAAGGAAGGGCTCACGTTATGAGCGACGACAGCGAGTTCCCGTTCTCCTTCGCGTTCGGCGAGGGCGCGGGCGAGGAGTTCAAGGAGCGCCTCAAGGAGCTCATGCGGGCTCAGCGCGAGGCGTTCGAGGAGATGCAGGCCGAGTCGGGCGGGCAGCCGCTGACCGGCGTTGACCGGTGGCAGGTCATCCAGCAGGCCGTGGTGATGGCGTCCGCGGGGATGCGGGCGCTGCAGCCGCAGGCCACGCCGGACGAGGCGGCCGACGCGATGGGCCTGCTCTTCGCCCGCTCCATGGCGGCGCTCCAGGGGGCCCTCCACCCCAGCGACTGACCGCCGCGCCCCGGCACCCGCCGGGGCGCGTTTACCGCGGATGAACCGGAGCGTTCCGGCCGTCCGCTGAGCTTCTCCCGCAGCCGCCCCGCACCAGGCGGGCGGCACCCAAGTCGGGAGGAGCCATGAGCACCAACGTCCGCAGCACCGAGCGGGTCCGCAACGGGGTCGATACCGAGGTCCTGTTCGCGACCCTCGACGCCGTCTCCGCCCAGCCGGAGATCGCGCGCTTCCAGTTCCGCGCCACGAACCGCTGGGTCCACGGCGCCCACAACCGCACCACGATCAAGGACTTCATCGGCGCCGGCGGCGCGCTCGACACGTCGCGCGAGGCGCCGTTCGTCCTCGACGCGGGCGAGCCGGCCGTGCTCGTCGGCACCGACACGGGGCCGAACCCCGCCGAGTACCTCCTCCACGCGCTCGCCGCGTGCGTCACCACGTCGCTGGTGTACGTCGCCGCAGCCCGCGGGGTCCGGCTGACGGAGGTCGAGTCATACCTGGAGGGCGACATCGACCTGAACGGGTGCCTCGGCACGGACCCCGAGAACCACCGGAACGGGTTCGAGCAGATCCGGATGACGTTCCGGGTGAAGGGCGACGCCACGCCCGAGAAGCTGCGTGAGGTCGTGGCCCGTGGCCACGGGCGCTCCGCCGTCTTCGACAGCATCACGCGCGGCGTCCCGGTCCACGTTGACGTCGTGACGGACTGACGTCATGGGCGCCGAGCTCCAGGCACGCACCGAGCCGGGACGGCGGCTGGTCCTCCTCGCCGAGGAGCTCGCCGCCGACCTCGCGACCCGCGCGGCGGACCACGACCGCGACGGGAGCTACCCCCACGAGGCCGTCGCCGCCCTCCGGGACGGCGGCTACCTCGCGGCCCCCATCCCGCAGGCGCTCGGCGGGATGGGCGTCGAGTCGGTCCACGACCTGGTCGTCGCCGCGAGCCGCCTGGCCCGCGGCGACGCCTCGGTCGCGATCGGGGCGAGCATGCACCTGATCCCGCTCGTCAACACGGCGCACCGCTGGCGGGCGGCCACGCTCGCCGGCGACGAACGGCGCGCCGCCGCGTACGGCGGCACCCTCGAGCGCGTGGCCCGCGAGGGCGCCGTCATGGCCGCGGCCGTGAGCGAGCCGAACCAGGACCTCACCCGCCCCCGCACCCGCGCGGAGCGCACCGACGACGGGTGGGTGGTCCGCGGCCACAAGGTCTTCTGCACGATGTCCCCGGCGGCGACCGAGCTGTACGCGGCCGTCACGTTCGACGACGGCGACGGGGAGCGGTACGGCTACGCCCGCATCCCCGCGTCCGCCGACGGGGTGCGGATGAACGGCGACTGGGACGCCCTGGGCATGCGCGCCTCGGGCAGCCAGTCGGTGTCCTTCGACGACGTCCACCTGCCGGCGGCCGCCCTGCGCGGGGGGTTCCCCGCCGGGCGGCTCACCGACGAGTTCATGGACGCGAACCTGGTGGCGGGCGGCCTGCACGCCGCCTCGTCGCTCGGCATCGCCGAGGCGGCGCTGGCCGTGGCGCTCGCCGGCATGGCGCCGAAGGTGGCCGAGCACGGCCCCGCGCCGCGGGCGCTGGTGCTGGTCGCGGAGGCCGAGGTGGAGCTGTCCGCCGTCCGCGCGTCGGTCGCGCGCGCCGGCGACCTCATCGACGCGCACCTCCTGCGCCCGGCGGACGAGGTGGCGGACGTCTTCGCCGACGTCCAGGCCGCCAAGGCGTTCGTCAACGAGGCGGCGGTGCGGGTGGTGGACAAGGCGCTCGCGTTGTCGGGCGGGGCGGGCTACATGACCGCGCACCCGCTGTCCCGGGCGTACCGCGACATACGGGCGGGGGCGTTCATGCACCCGCTCGGCGCGAACCGCGCGTACGAGTTCATCGGCGAGGTCGCCCTCGGCCTGGCCCCGACCCTCAGCTGAGATGGGACGCATGCCCCGCGAGGGCCGTACGGCCCTCGCGGTCCTCTGCACCGCCCAGTTCCTGCTGGTCCTGGACATCACCGCCGTGTTCGTCGCCGTCCCGGCGATGGGCGCGGACCTGGGGCTGTCGCCCGGCGCCCGCGGCGCCGTGGTGGGCGTCTACGCGCTGGCCCTGGGCCTGGGCCTGCTGCCCGCCGGCCGCCTGGCCGACATCGTCGGCCGCCGGCGGGCGTTCGTCGCCGGCATGGCCCTGTTCGGCGCGGCGTCGCTCGCCTGCGGGCTCGCCCCGTCCGCGGCTGCCCTGATCGCCGCGCGCGCGGCGCAGGGGCTCGGCGCCGCGATGATCAAGCCCGCCGCGCTCGCGCTGCTCTCCCAGGCGTTCCCCGGCACCGACCGGCGCGCCGCGGCCCTCTCCGCCTGGGCCACATCGGCCTCCCTGGCGGCCGCCTCCGGCGCCCTCGTCGGCGCCGCCGCCGTCGAGGCCGCGTCGTGGCGCCTGCTGTTCCTGGTCAACGTGCCGGTCGCGGCGGCGGCGGTCGCGTCGGCCCGGCGCGTGCTGCCGGAGGACCGGCCCGTCGCCGGCGCCCGGCCCGCCGGCATCCGCGCGGCGCTGCGCTCGCGCGGTCTGGGCATGGTCGCGGGCGTGGCGGCGCTCCACGGCGGCGTCATGCTGGCGGTCTTCGCGCTGCTTCCCCTCTACCTCGAGGGCGTCCTGGGCATGGCCACGATGGCGGCCGGCGCCGGGGTGCTGGCCGCGCGGGTGACGGCGGTCGGGACGGCCCGCCCCGCCGCCCGCCTCATGGTGCGGTGGGGGGCACGGCCGGCGATGACCGGCGCCATGGCGGCGATGGCCGCTGCCGCCGCGCTGCTGGCCCGCGTCCCCGCCGGCGGGTCGTTCGCCGCTGACGTGCTGCCGGGGATGCTGCTCTTCGGCGCGGCGATCCCGCTGGCCTTCGCCGCCGTCAACGCCCTCACGCTGGACGCGGCCCCGCAAGGCGCGGAGGGCGCGGCCACCGGCGTGATGAACACGGCCCAGTGGCTCGGCGGTGCGCTGGGCGCCGCCGCGGCGGGTGCCCTCGCCGGTCCCGCCGACGCGGCGCCCGCGGCGCTGGCGGCCGGCGTCCGCGACGGCTTCGCGATGTGCGCCGCGGCCGCGCTGGCGGGGTGCGCGATCGCCGGTGCGTCGCTGTGGCGGTCAGTCCTCGGCCGGAGCGGTCGCCACGAAGAGGGGGCGCGGGCCGTCGTCGGCGGCGAGCTCGCCACGGGCGTCGAACGCCAGACCTGAGCCGGGCACCAGGTCGCGGGAGGTGATCGTCACGAGGGCCTCGCCGGGCGGGGCGAGGGCCGCCACGGCGGTCGCGATCCGCACCGCGTCCCCTTCGGGCCGCCCCGTGCGGCGCACGGGCCCGGTGTGGACGCCCACCCCGCGTCCCAGCCGCCGCGCCAGCGCGACGGCCTCCTGCACCGCGCGCACCGGCCCCTCGTAGACCTGGACCAGCGGCGAGCCGCCGTCCGCCGCCGCGACGACCGTCGCCACAGCCACCTCGGGGGCGGTGACCGGGTCCTCGCCGAGCGCCGCGACGAACGGCGCGATCGCGTTAACGAGCTGGTCGGGGCCGACCGCCACGAAATGGTCCGCGCCCGGCAGCTCCACCATGGTGGCGCCGGGGATCCGCGCCGCCAGGTAGCGGCCCTCCTCCACGCGGACGTCGGCGTCGTCGGTCCGGTGCACCACCAGCGTCGGCGCCTGGACCGCGGGCAGCACGCCGCGCACGTCGATGCGGGAGTTCATCTCCGCCAGGGCGCGGATCGCGCCGGGGCTGGCCGCCGCCCGGCAGCGCTCGCCCCACCAGTGGGTCATCGCGTCGTCCGCCGACGGGCACATCAGCCGCATCATGCGCTCCAGGCCGCCCTCGCCGAGCAGGGACGCGATCTGCTCCTCCCGCTCCTCGCGCGTCGGCGCCCACGGGTAGTCGTCGTCGGGGTCGATCCGCTTCGCGAAGCCGCCGATCAGCACGACGCCCGCCACCCGCTCCGGATAGGTGGCGGCGAAGAGGACCGCCATCGGGCAGCCCTCGGAGTAGCCCACCAGCACCGCGCGCCGGCTGCCGGCGGCGTCCATCACGGCGCGCACGTCGTCCATCCGCGCCTCCAGGTCGGCCACGCCGGGCGGCCGGTCCGAGAGGCCCGTGCCGCGCTTGTCGAAGCGGATCAGCCGCCCCAGGCCCGCCAGCCGGTCGAGGAAGCGCACGTGGCGCGGTTCGCGCCGGTCCTGCTCCAGGTGGGAGATGAACCCGGGCACCAGCACCAGGTCGCGCCGGCCGGCGCCCGTGACCTCGTACGCGATCGACAGGTCGCCGCTGCGCGCGTACCGCACCGGCGGGGCGGGGGCCGGCCCCGGCTCGGCGCCGTCGGCGGCCAGGAACGCGGTGGCGGCGCGGACGTCGGGGGAAGCGAAGCCCTCGGTGAACCCGCCGAGCACCTCGGCGACCACCGCGTGGGCCTCGTTGGGGCGGCCGGTGGCGCGCAGCACGTTCCCCAGCCCGAGGGACGCCCGCAGCTCCGGCATCCGCGCCCCCTGGGCGCGAGCCACGTCGCGGGCGCGCCGCATCGCGCGCTCGGCGGCCTCCGCGTCACCGTCCAGCACGGCGACCTCGCCGCGCAGGCGCTGGAGCTCGGCCTCGTGGAAGAACCGGCCGTCGCGCGGCAGCACCGCGCGGGCCTCGTCGAGCGCGGCGCGGGCGCCGTCGGCGTCGCCGGCGCGCAGGTGGGCGTCGGCCAGCAGCCCGAAGTAGTACGCCTCGTCCATGTGGGCGCCGGTGGCGTGCGACTGGGCGATGCCCTCGCGCAGCTCCGCGATGCCGCCGGAGGTGTCGCCCTGCGCGGCCCGGCCCCAGCCGCGCAGCACCCGCCCCATCGCGACCCGGTAGACGTAGCCGCGCTCCTCGGCCTCGTCGATCGCCCGCCCGGCAAGGTCGCAGGTCCGGTCGGGGTCGCCGAGGCACTGCCCCACGATCGCGCCGAGGGCCAGCGCCGACGGCGCGGCGTGACGGCGGCCGGGGGCGGCGACCATGGCGATGGCCTGGTCGGACACCCGTACCGCCTCCTCCGGCCGGCCGAGGTGCAGCGCCGAGAGCGCCGCCCACTGGTGGCAGGCCGTCACCGCGTCGTCGCCGGCTGCCGCCAGGAATGGGTCCGCCGCGGTGCGCGGCAGCTCCAGCCCGCGCTCGGCGCTGTCGAGGGCGTCGGCGAACGCGCCCTGGTGGAAGAGCGTGCACGCCATCAGCTCGTTCAGGTCCAGCGCCAGGCGCCCGCTGCTGGGCCGGGCCCCCGGCGCCAGCATCGGCCGCAGCAGCTCCTCCGATCGCGCATAGGCGCCGCGCACCTCGTGGAGCGTCGCAAGCCGGAACGTCGCCCACTCGGCGTCGTCGGGTCGGCCCAGCGCCAGGGCCAGCTCGCGGGCCCGCTCGAAGCTGCGCTCCGCCTCGGGGGCGCTCCACCCGGACATCGCGATCACCGCCGGGCCGTGCAGCAGCTCCGCGCGCAGCTCCCACTCGTCGCGCTCGGGCCGGGGGAGGTCGCGCATCGCGCCGAGCGCGTCCTCCACCAGCGCCAGGGCCTCCCGCGGCGCCAGCCGGCCGGCGGCCCGCTCCGCCGCCCCCACCAGGTGCCGCACCGCCCGCGCCGGCTCCCCGCCGCGCAGGAAGTGCACGGCGAGCTCGGCGGGGGGCGCGCCGCCGTCGGGGTGGGCCCGCTCCAGGCGGTCCCCGACGGCCAGGTGGAGCCGCGCCCGGCGCCCGGCGGGCAGGTCGTCGTACAGCACCTCGTGGCAGAGGTCGTGGGTGAATGCGTAGCGGCCGGCGACGGTCCCGTCGGGCCAGCGCTCCTCGCCGGCGGGCGCCAGCATCACGCCGGCGCGCGCGAGGGCGTCGATGCGCTCCTCCACGTCCGCCTCCGGCGCGTCGAGGGCGGCCGCGACGAGGGCCGCCGAGAACGCGGGGGCCGCGACGCTGGCGGTCTCCAGCAGCCGGCGGTCCTCCGGCGCGAGGGGGTCGAGGCGGCGGCGGATCAGGCCGCGGAGCGTTCGACGGGATGTCGCGGGACAGCGCCGCCGCGTCGGCCGTGAGGGCCCACGCGCCGTCCTCCCGCACGGCCCGGCCGTCCTCGATCCAGCCGTCGACGGCCTTCTCCAGGAACAGGGGGATCCCGCCGGTCCGGGCCCGCAGCGACGCCGCCAGGTCGGCGGGCACGCCCGCGCCCGGCAGCCGGGACGCCAGGTAGCGTGCCACCGCCGCGTCGCCCAGGCCCCCGACCGCGATCTCGGTCGCCAGGCCCCGCGCCACCAGGTCGCGTGCGGCGGCCTGGATCGCGTCGCCGGGCGCGGCGTCGGGCGGCCGCATGGTGGCCAGCACCACCAGGCGCGCCGGCCCGCGGTGCAGGCCGAGGGCCGCGATCAGGTCGACGGTGGCCAGGTCGCTCCACTGGAGGTCCTCGACCACCAGCACCACGGGGCGCGCCACCGACAGCTCCGTGATGGCCTCGACCCCCTCCCGCAGCATCCGGTCCCGGTTGGCGCCCACCAGGCGGGCCTCCACGGCCGCGCGGCCGGCGTCGTCGAGCAGCCACGGCAACTGGGCCATCCACGTCGGCGCGCGCGCCGCCAGCGCCGGCAGGGCGTCGCCGGCCCCGGGCGCCCGGCAGATGCGCTCCAGCGCCTGCAGCACCGGCATGTACGCCTCCGACGGGCCGTGCTGCACCACGCACTGGCCCCGCCCCACCAGGGCCGCCCCGTCGGGGAGCCCGTCCAGGAGGGCGTCGACCAGCGTCGTCTTGCCGGCGCCGGCCTCGCCCGTCACCAGCACGACGCGCGTCGCGCCCTCCGCCGCCGCCGCGAGCTCGGCCCGCAGGGCGGTAAGCTCGGCGTCGCGTCCGATGGGCGCCACGCCCGGCGGGGTCAGGGGGCCGGGCGCCGGTGCCGGCGCGGCGCGCGCGTCCAGGGAGGGGTCCTGGCGCAGCACCGCCCGCTCGAGCTCCCGCAGCCGGGCCGAGGGCTCGATGCCGAGCTCCTCGTTGAGCGCCCGGAACGCGTCCTGGTAGGCGGCGAGCGCCTCCGCCTGGCGGCCGGAGCGGTACAGGGCCACCATCTGCAGCTCGCGCAGCCGCTCCCGCAGCGGCTCGGCGGCGACGAGTGCATCGATCTCGCGGATCGCGTCGGCGTGCCGGCCGAGCGCCAGGTCGGCCGCGAGGCGCTCCTCGGTCAGGGCCAGCCGCAGCTCCGCGAGCCGCCGGGCCTCGCCCTCCGCGAACGGCTCGCCGAACTCCTCCAGCGCCGGGCCGCGCCACAGGGCCAGGGCGCCCGCGAGGGCCTCGGACGCGCCGTGGGCGTCGCCGGCGGCGAGGGTGTCGCGCCCGGCGCGCAGCGCGTCCTCCGCCCGGAACGCGTTCAACGGCGTCCCGGGGCAGGTCCACGGCGTACCCGGGCGCCCGCGTCACGAGCACGTCGGCGGGCAGCACCTTCCGCAGCGCCGACACGTGGATCTGCACCATCTTCGGCGCCGTGTCGGGCGGGTTCATGCCCCACAGGTCGTCCACGAGGCGCGCGGCGCTCACGACGCGGCCGCCCGCCAGGGTCAGCGCCGCGAGGAGCGCCCGCTGCTTGGTGCCGCCGAGGGCGAGGGGCGCGCCGGCGTCCACCGCCTCGAGCGGGCCGAGGAGGCGTATCTCCATGGTCCAGCGGCAGCATCCCGCGACCCCGGGGACGCGGTCAATCCGACCGTTACCGCGCCGCTACCGGGCGGTTGGCGGACCCTGTTCGACTCCACCCATCGGCGCACCGGGCGCCGCATCCGAGAGGAGCATCATGACCACCACGAGCACCGGCTTCTGGATCCACCCGCGCGACCACGTCCGTCGCCGCCGCTGGGCCGGCCCGGCCGGCTCGCACCCCGCCGTCGCGCAGCACGCAACCCCGCGGTTCGCCTAGGGCGAGTGCAGCCCGTTCATCTGGCCGCCGAGGTGCAGCTCGACGCTGGCGCCCCGCAGCATGTCCGCCGTGGTCTCGGCGAAGTGCCGCAGGTTGCGTACCTCGGCGGTCAGCTCGGCGATCTGGTCGTGGGTGGAGCGCCAGCTCGTGCCGATCAGGTCGACGAGCCGCTCCATGTCCTCCACCAGCGCCCGGCGCTCCCGGGCGGCGTCCTGCGCGAGCGCGACGCGCAGGGTGTCCATGTCCCGCTCGCGCTCCCGCGCCCGCGTCCGGATCGTCTGCAGGTCGTCCTCGAGGCGGCGGACCGCCTCCAGCACCTCCTGCGGCGTCTGCGCCCTCACCGCCGGTACGCGATCGCGGACCAGTCGGGCAGCGCGGGCTCGTCGGCGGCCGGCTGTCCGGTGGTTGCGCTGCGGTACCGGAAGCCGTGCCCCTCGTCCCACACCGGGATGATCCGCCCGTCGGTGATCTGCTGGTCGATCCACGCCCCGCGGAAGATCAGCCGCCGCAGCCAGTGGACCACGTCGCGCCCCTGCGACTCGAGCGCGACCCGGTGGGCGGCGATGTGCGCCGCGAGCGGGCTCGAGGGCCGCGCGATCCGCCCGTGGGCGGCGAGCGCGACCAGGTCGCGCAGCTCCGCGGGGCCGAGCGCGGCGCGGGGGAGGAGGCCCAGGCGCACGGCCGCGGCGCCGGTGCGCGACGCGAAGTCGTCCGAGTTGAACCGGAAGCGGACCCCTTCGATCTCCACGGCGAAGTCGTGGCCGCTGGAGTAGTCCGGTGAGAGGGGCGCCTGACCCATCGGCACGAATGTAGCAACGGGGGTCGGACGGCCTGTCAGACCACCGTGAGCCCCCGGAACCCAATCGTCCGGCCACCCTTTCCTCGACCCCCGTCCAGGTGTGGAGGGGCTTTCGGATTGGGAGCATCCCGCGGGTGAGCGCCCGAGCCGTGGCACTTCTCGTCGTGCTGGCCCTGGCGGTCACCGGCTGCGGCGGTGGCGACGACCCCGTGCCGGGGGCCTCCGGCGACGGCTCGCGAGTGGCTGCGGCCGCCACGCTCCGCGACGCGTTCACCAACGTCTCCGCCGCGGCCGACGGCCTCGACACCTGCGGCAGCCGGCGGTGCCTGCGCGGGATGGGCCGCGACCTGCGCGCCGCGGCCGACGACGGCGTCGAGCGCCTGGAGGGGCTCGACACCCGGCCGCTGCCCGCCTGCTACGCCAACGCGATCGAGCAGGCCACCCGCGCGATGACCGCGTACCGGAGGGCGGGGATCGCCTTCCAGGGCGTCGACGCCGCCGCCGCCCAGGCGGCGATCAGCCGCGCGAGCCGGTACGAGGCCGGCGTCACGCGCAGCATCGCCACCTGCTCCACCTAGGGGCGGTTCTCCCGCCTTCCGGTCGGAGGCGACGAACTCGCGGGGTCGGGCTCGGGCGCCGCCCCAGCCCGAGGGGCAGGCTTCAGGATGGCGAGTCCGCGCGCGAGCAGGCTCCCCTGCGGTTCGGGCGGCGCAGGCGCTGCGTGCGGCGCCGCCGCCGCCATCCCGGGCTCGTCAGCCACGATCCCCCTGGCGCGAGCAAGCTCCTCGGTCCAGCTCAGGGCCCTGCTGCGATCGACCACGTAACGGCAATCGCGTACCCGACCATCCTCGCCCCGCTGCAGTATGTGGAGTGCGGTGTCGCGCCGGCCCTTGGTCGCTGCCCGGGCCGCGGCCCCCGGCCAGCCGAAGACCACGGCCACGCCGACCCCCGACTTCCGTCCGGTGACCACGCCGCCGACGCGGACGTCCACGATGGCCTCGAAGGGATGAGTCGGGCCAGGGCGGCGCTTGTCGCCGGGCAGGCCGGAATAGAAGGTCGCTGCCGTTCGACTCGATACGAAGGCGACCACCCTCGCGCGCCGGGTGGCGCTCGTCGCCGTCGAGGTAGTCCGCTCGGATCTCCTGCAAAACCGGCCTCATCGACCCAGAAGGGAGTCGGAGGAGTAGACACCGGGTGGGGATGTCCCGCCATCGTGGGATCGCAATCCGAGACAGCTGCCACGACACCTCGGGGCGCCTTCCGGCACATCCGCGCGCACGCCGTGACGGCAGCCCGTGCCACGGTCGCCGCGTGGGACGCCTCCGCATCGACCGGCTCGACCCGGCGCCGCTGACGCTGACCGCGGACGGCCGCCCGCATCGCGGCGCGCTGCCACCTCGCGGACCATCCGCTCGGACGGCTCGTCGGCCTCCTCGGCACCCCGGACCTCCATCGCGAGGAGGCGCTGTGGATCGACCGCTGCGCCGCCGTCCACACCGCGTTCCTGCGGGCGCCCATCGGCGTCGCGTTCGTCGACCGCGACGGCCGCGTGCTGCGGGTGGCTGATCCGCTGCCCGCGCGGGAGCGCCGCCGCCTGCCGCGGCGCACGCGCCGCCGTCGAGTGCCGGGCGGGCGTCCTGCGCGCCGCCGGCGTGCGCCCCGGTTGCGTCCTGCGGCGCGTCGCGGGTGGGAATTCCCGCTCCGAGCGCACGAACTGTGCGGCGGAGGGGGGTGATCCGGCACCGTCTCGCGCCTCTCGCCTCCATCACGCGGCGCCACCGGGGCGGCCGCAGCGACGGGCGGGAGGCGGATGATGGCCGTGGGACTCGGGAGGGCGGTGCCCTCGGTCCTGGTGGTGGAGGACGACGCGACGGTCCGGCGGTTCCTCGCCGAGAACCTGATCGCCGACCGGTTCGCGCCGATGTCGGCGGGGAGCGCCGAGGAGGCGATGGCCCTGCTGGCCGGGGCCCGGCCGGACGCGGCGCTCATCGACGTCGGGCTGCCCGGCATGAGCGGACTCGACCTCATCGCGACGATCCGGGACGGGCGGGCCGACGCGCCGTGGGACAGCGGGCTGCCGATCCTCCTGCTGTCCGGCGAGGCCAGCCCGCACGCCGCGGTGCGCGGCATCGAGCGTGGCGCCGACGACTTCGTCGCCAAGCCGTTCCACTATCCCGAGGTGCTCGCACGCCTCGGCGCGCTCATCCGGCGCTCCCGCGGCGCCGTCGTGGCCGAGGAGGTCCGCGTCGGCGCCCTCACGATCGACCGGCACGGGCACGTCGCGACCCTCGGCGGCCGCCGCCTCGACCTGTCGGCCAAGGAGTTCGCCCTCCTGGACGCGCTCGCCCGGGACCCCAACCGGGTCGTCACCAAGACCGAGCTGCTCCGCGACGTGTGGGGCTACCGCTCCGCCGGGCGCACCCGCACGGTTGACAGCCACGCCAGCCGGCTGCGCCGCAAGCTCGCCGCGCACGGCGGCGCCGAGCGGTGGGTCGTGAACATCTGGGGCATCGGCTACCGGCTGCTGCCGGAGGAGGCCTGAGATGGGCGCCCCCGCCCTGGACCGCGCCGTCCACGACCTCCACGGCCCGCTCACCGTCATCCGCGGCCTGTGCCTCGGTCTGGAGCGCTGCGACCGGCGCGCCGAGCGCCGCCGCACGATCGCGCTGATCGACGCCGAGGTGCTGCGCCTCGCGCGCGGCCTCGCCGGGCTCGTGTCGCCCGCGGCGGCGTCCGCGGGCCGCGCCGATCTCGTCGCACTGGCGCGGGCCGCGGCGGAGCGCTTCGCCGCCGTCGGCCGGGAGCGCGGCGTGAGCGTGCGCCTGCTCCGCGGCGCGGCGTCCGCGTCCGTCCCCGGCGACTCCGCCCGGCTCGAGCGGGCGATCGACAACCTGATGCGCAACGCCGTGCGCCACGCCGGCCGCGCCGGCACCGTCACGATCCGGGTCACGCTGGTGGACGGCCGCGCGGAGGTGCGCGTCCGCGACGGCGGCCGCGGCGTGCCCGCCGCCGACCGGGACGCGATCTTCCTGCCCGGCGCCCGCGGCTCGGCGCCGCAGGGGGAGGGCAGCGGCCTCGGCCTCGCGATCGCCCGCGAGATCGCCGAGGAGCACGGCGGCACGCTCACGCTCGACCCGGCCGGCCCCGGCGCGTGCTTCCGCCTGCGGCTGCCGTTGGCCGCCCCGTCCGCCGACGACCCCCGCGCGGCGTGAGGCCGCTCGTGACCGACGGCGTCGTGGCGGACGGCGCCGGGTTCGCGGGCGGCGCGCCGTCGCTCACCGTCGTCCCCGCCGCCGAGCCGCGCGGCCGCCGGGCTGCGAGCCCGCCGGCGGACGCCGCCGTCGCCGCGGTGGACGCGGCCGGGCCGGGCGCGATCGCGCTCGCACCGCCCGGCTCGACGCTCGGCCCCGTCGCGCGGCTCATGGGCGCCGACGTCGTCGTCCTGCCCGCCGACCATCGGGCCGCGGCGTGGGTCGTCGGCGTCGCGCTCCGCGCGGGCCACGGCGAACCCGACGGCCTGCTCCGCCGGCTCGAGGGGCTCGCCAGCGCCGCGGGCGCGGGGGGCGCCTCCCTCGCGCGGACCCGGCCCGCGGTCCTCCTGCGCTGGGCCGGCTGGGCGTGGCGGCGCTGCGGCGCCTGCGCCGGGGGCGGGGTGCCGGGCGGGCCATGCGGCCGCTGCGGCGCGCGGGTGGACGGGGGCCAGCGGTGACGCGCCGCCGGCGCGGCGGGCTCCTCATCGCGCTCGCGGGCGCGCTCGGCCTGGTCGCCGCGCTCGTCAGCCTCGGGGCCGGGTCCGCGCCGCCGCCCGTGACCGTCGTCGTCGCCCGCGCGCCGCTCGGCACGGGCCTCCTCATCGACCAGGCCACGGCCGTGGCCGCGCTCACCACCGTGCCGGTGCCGGCGTCCGCGGCGCTCCCAGGGATGCTCCACGACTCCGGGGAGGCCGTCGGCCGCCGTGTCGCCGCGCCGGTCGCCGCCGGCGAGCCGGTCACCCAGGCGGCCCTCGGCGGCGTCCCCGGCGCCGGGCCGGGTCCGCTCGCCGTCGGCGAGCGCGCCGTCGCCGTGCCGCTGTCCGCGGCGGGCGCGGCCGCCGCGGGCGTCCGTCCGGGCGCCCGCGTCGACGTCGTCGCGTTCGACGGGGGAGGGGCTCACCGGCCGGACGGCGCTGGTCGTCGCCGACGCCGAGGTCCTGGGCGTGGGCACGCCGGACACCACGGATCCGGCCGCGGCCCCGGGCGAAGTCGTCCTCCGGGTGCAGGCCCGGCAGGCGCTGAGGATCACGGCGGCGCTCAACTTCGCCCGCGAGGTGCGGCTGCTCGTCCGGCCGCCCGAGGAGGTCGGCGCGGCGCCCGGGCCGCGCGCGGTGGCGGCCCCGTGAGCGGGGCCGCCCGCGTCACCGTCGTCGCCGGCGTCGGCGGCGGCGCCGGGGCCAGCACGCTCGCCTCAGCGCTCGCGCTCGCCACCGCCGGGACCTGGCTCATCGACCTCGACCATGACCGCGGGGACCTCGCGGCCGCGTGGGACCTGGTCGGCGACCGCACCACCGAAGACCTGCTGCCCGTGGCCGACGAGCTCGGGGGCGTCCACCTGCGCCACGCCGGCCGGGAGCACCGGTCGGGCGCCACGGTGCTCGCCGCCCCCGCCCGCCCCGGCGCGGGCGCGGGGTGGCGGCCCCGCGCGATCGCGGCGCTCGTCGCAGCCGCCCGCGACGCCGCGGGCCCCGCCGGGGCGGTGGTCATCGACGCCGGCGCGGGGGTACCGCCCGACGGGTCGGCCGGCGACGCGCTGCTGCTCGTGTGCCCGCCCACGCTCTGCGGGGCCCGGCGTGCGGCCGCCGCGCTCGCCGTCCTCCGCGAGCGCCGCGACGACCGGTGCTGCGGTCTCGTCGTCGGCGCGCGCCCCGGGCGGCCCGAGGTGGGCGCGCGGGCGCTCGGCCGCCTCGTCGGGGCCCCCGTCGCCGGCGCCCTGCCGTGGTCTCCCCGGGAGGCCGGGGCGCTCGGCGGCGGCCGGTGGCCGGAGGGGCGCCGCGCCCGGCTCGCCCGGGCCGCTCGCGAGCTCGCGGGGTGGGCGCCGTGACCGACCCCGCGCTCGTCGAGCACCTCCGCGCCCGCGCCGCGCGCGACCCCCGGGTCGCCGGGGCCTCCGCGCCCGACCGCGACGACCTGGCCGAACTGGTCGACGAGCTCATCGACGAGGAGCGGCACATCCTCCCGGCGGCCGAGCGGGCCGAGGTGGTCCAGGCGGTCGTCGACGAGGCGCTCGGCCTCGGCCCCCTCGAGCCGCTCCTGCGCGATCCGGCCGTCACCGAGATCATGGTCTGCGGGCCGGCCGCGGTGTTCGTGGAGCGCGCCGGCCGGATCGCGCCGGCCGGGGCCGCCTTCGCCGACGACGCCCACCTGCTCCACGTGATCGACCGCATCCTGGCGCCGCTCGGCCGGCGCGTGGACGAGGCCAGCCCGATGGTCGACGCGCGGCTGCCCGACGGGTCGCGGGTCAACGCCGTCATCCCGCCGCTCGCCCTCGACGGGCCGGCGCTCACCATCCGGCGCTTCGGCGGCGGCCCGCTCACCGGCGACGACCTGGTCGCCCTCGGCACGATGGACGCCCGCATGCGCGACCTGCTCGGGCTCGCCGTGCGCGCGCGGCGCAACGTCCTCGTCACCGGCGGCACGGGGAGCGGCAAGACCACGACGCTCGCCGCGCTGGCGGCCGTCGTGCCGCCGCGCGAGCGCGTCATCACGATCGAGGACGCCGCCGAGCTCCGGATCGCCCTGCCGCACGTCGTCCGGCTGGAGAGCCGTCCCCCGTCCCTGGAGGGCTCGGGGGCGGTCCCGATCCGCGCCCTCGTCCGCAACGCGCTGCGGATGCGGCCCGACCGCATCGTGGTCGGCGAGGTCCGCGGCGCGGAGGCGCTCGACATGCTCACCGCGATGACGACGGGGCACGAGGGCTCGCTCTCGACGCTCCACGCCTCGTCGCCGGCCGACGCGGTGCGGCGGCTGCAGACGCTCGCGCTGATGGGCGACGTTGACCTGCCGTACCGGGCGGTGCAGGAGCAGGTCGCCAGCGCGCTCGACCTCGTCGTCCACCAGTCGCGGCTGCCGGACGGGCGCCGCCGCATCGTCGAGCTCGCCGCCGTGGCGGCGGGGCCCGAGGGCCCGGTCCTCACGTCGCTCTGCACGCGCACCCGCGACGGCGACGGGGTCGCCTGGACGCCGGCTTCGGAACCGTGGGCGGCCCGCGCCGCAGACGACGCGGGGGAGCAGCCGTGAGCGCGGCGCCGCTGCTCCTCGCCGGCGCCTCGCTCGTCCTCCTGGCGCTCGGCGCGAAGCGGATGGTCCCGGCGGCCGACGGCGACCGCGGGCGGGCGGGGCGGCCGCCCGGCCGCGTGGCCCGCAGCCGCGCGGGCCGGCGGCTCGCCACCCGCCTCACGCGGGCGGGCGCCCCGGTCGGCCCGGGGGCCGCGATCGCGGCGACGGCCGCAGGCGCCGCCGTGGCGGGGCTCGGGGCGTTCGCCGTCATGCGGACCCCCGTCGCAGCAGTCGCGGCCGCCGGGGCCGCGGTCGGTGCCGCGGCGGCGTACCTCCGATCGGCCGACCGGCGTCACCTCGACCGGCTGGAGGCCCAGCTGCCGGGCGTGGCGCAGGGCCTGTCCGCGTCGCTCGGCGCGGGGCTGTCGCTGCGGCAGGCGCTGGCGCGGGCGGCGCGCGACGCGCCGGAGCCGGCGCGCGCCGAGCTGCAGCGGTGCGTCGCCGAGCTCGAGCTGGGCGGCCGGCTCGACGACGTCCTCGAATCGCTCGCCGCGCGGGTCCCCGCCCGGGAGCTGCGGATCATGACCACGGCGATCCTCGTCCAGCGGCGCACCGGCGGCAACCTGGCGCTGGCGCTGGGGCGGCTGTCCGACCGGCTCGAGGAACGGTCCCAGCTCGCCCGCGAGCTGCGCGGCGCCACGGCGCAGGCGCGGATGACGGCGTGGCTCGTCGCGGCGCTGCCGCTGGCGGGCGGCGCGCTCACCGAGATGGTCGCGCCCGGCACCCTCGCGCGGGACCTCGGTCAGGGTCCCGGGCCGTACCTGCTCGGCGCCGCGCTCGTCCTGTACGCGGCCGGCGTGGCTCTGATCCGGCGCGTGGGGCGGGTGGACACGTGATGCCGCCGCCGCTCGTCCTCTGGATCGTCGCCATCGCCGCGGCGGCGCTGGGCCTGCGCGCCCGCCGGGCGCCCGCCGCGGCCGCCGGCGCGCGAGCGGCAGGCCGTCCTCCGGCGGTGCTCGCGCGGGCCGCCGGGCTGCCGTGGCCGGGCGGCGCGATCGGCCCGCTCGCCCGCCCGGGCGATGCCCGTGCGATCGTCCGCGCCGGCCTCGGCGACGCGATCACGCCGGAGGGGATCGCCCGCGCCCGTGCATCGCTGGGCCTGGCGGGGTTGGCGGTCGGTGCCGCGCTCGCCGTGATGGCCCCGGCCTCCGCGCCGCTGGTCCCGATGCTGGCGCTCGCAGGGGTGTGGGCGCCGGGCAGGTGGCTGGCGGGACGGGTGCGGGCTCGAGGGCGCGCCCTGCTCCGGGAGCTGCCGGACCTGCTCGACCTGCTCGCGATCTGCGTGGAGTCAGGGATGGCGCTCGACCCGGCGCTGGCCGTGACCGGCCGGCGCCTCGGCGGGGCGCTGGGCGAGGAGGTGGGACTGGTGCTCCGGGACCTGTCGCTGGGGACGCCGCGGGCCGCGGCCTACCGGGCGCTCGTGGAGCGGGCCGGGCTGCCGGAGCTGGCGAGGACGGTGGGCGCGCTGCTCCAGGCCGAGGAGCTGGGCGCGCCGCTGTCGCGGGCGCTGCACGGGCAGGCGGAGTCCCTGCGGGCGGCGCGCCGCCAGGCGGCGCGGGACCGGGCGGCGCGCGCGGCGCCGAAGATCCAGCTGGTGGTGGCGATGGTGATGGTCCCGGCGATCCTGCTCCTGGTGATCGGCGTCCTGGCGATCGAGATGGCGCGCCAGGTGGGGACGGTGATCGGATGACGGCCCGGGGCCACGGGTCGGCGCTGGTCGAGTACGTCGGCGCCGTCGTGGTCGTGGGCGCGGTGATGCTCGGGCTCATCGCCCTTCGGCCGCACCACCCGTCGCGCACCCCGCCCGTGCAGCCGGTTGACCGGCTCGGCGCGCTCGTGGCGGCCCCGCCGCCGCCGCGCGTCGCCCGACCCGCGCGCCCGGCGGCGCCGCGCCGCCCCCGCCCGCCGCGGCCGCGGCCCCCGCGGCCGACCGTCCTGGTTCCGGGGTGGGCGATCGGGTGGTAGCGGCGGACGCGGTCGACATAGGGTCGCCGGGTGGCGTGGACGGGATGGAACCCTGGATGGCGGCGGCGGGCGTCGGCGCGGCGGGTGTACGCGGAGATGCTGCGCGCGCTCGCGTGGGCGCGGGACCCCCGGGGCCGGCCGATGGAGGACCGCGCGTGGGCGGCGCACCGGCGGCGCTTCGCCGTCGGCGGGGCCTTGTTCGACGCGGTCGACTGGGCGTACGACACCCTCCGCGACGCCGGGCCGCATCCGCCCACCGAGCGGGAGGCCGCGGCGCTCGCCGGGCTCGCGGAGCGGCACCCCGCGCTGTTCCCCGAGCGGCCCGACGGCGGCTGGCCCGCCCAGCCCGGGTCGGGGACGCCGGACCCCGACGTCTGGGTGTGGATCGACCAGGCCGTGCCGCGCGGGCTGCGGGCCGTCGCCGCCGAGGCGGGGCTGGAGCCCGGGCGCGCGCTCCGGGACATGGCGGAGGCCGACGGCCGCGGGTGACCCGTCGGGCGCCCGGAGCCCGAGGGCTCCGGGCGCCCGGGCCGCTACGGGACGATCACCCCGCGCCCCTGGAGGCGCCCCTCGTCCAGGTCGTGGATGGCCGTGTTGATGTCGTCGAGGCGGTACTCGGACGCGTGGAGCGTGACGCGCCCCTGGCCGGCCATCACCATCAGCTCGGCCAGCTCGTTGTAGTTGCCGACGAGGCTGCCCACCACGGCGATCTCGCTGAAGATCATGTCGATGGCGGGGACCTCGATACGGCCCCCGTAGCCGACCACCCAGTAGGTGCCGCCCTTGCGGAGCATCTCGACCGACTGGGCGATCGCGGAGCCCTCGCCGACGAAGTCGATCACCGCGTGGGCGCCCTCCCCGCCGGTCAGCTCCTTCACCGCCTCCACCGGGTCGACCGCGGAGGCGTCGACCAGGTGGTGCGCGCCGAGGCCGCCGACGAGCTCCAGCGCCGCCGCCGAGCGGTCGACGGCGATGATCTCGGTGGCGCAGAGCTCGCCCAGGACCTGGACCGCGATGTGGCCCAGTCCACCGACCCCGATCACGGCGCACCGCGTGCCCGGCGTGAGCCGCTTGGACGCCCGCTTCGCCGCGCGGTAGGCCGTGATCCCCGCGTCGGCATAGGGCGCGATCGCCTTCGGCGCCAGCCCCTCGGGGAGCTTGATGATCGCCCGCTCCCCGGTGTGCAGGTACTCGGCGAACCCGCCGTTCTGCGTGATGCCCGGGAAGGCGAGGTTGATGCAGTGCATGTCCTCGCCGGCGCGGCACGCCTGGCAGAGCCCGCAGGTGATGACCGGGTGCACGATCACCGCGTCGCCCGGCTTGACCGTCGTGACGCCGGCGCCCACATCCTCGACCCACCCCGCGTTCTCGTGGCCGAGGATGTAGGGGAGCTCGACGTTAACCTTCTCCTGCCAGATCCCCTCGATGATGTGGAGGTCGGTGCGGCAGAGACCCGCGCCGCCGACCTTCACGATCACGTCCGAGGCCCCGGTGATCTCGGGCGGCGGGACGTCCTCGATCGAGAGCTCGGCGTCGTACGCCGGGAGCAGGGCGGCCTTCATGCCACCACCTCCTTCCGCTGCCAGCCCTCCACCCCATGCTCGCCGTCGTAGCGCGCGGCGAGCAGGCCGGTGCAGAACTCGGTGTTCGACTGCAGGCTGATCCGCACCGAGCGCGCCAGGCGCAGGTACCGGTCGAGCCCGCCGGCGTCGAGCGCCGCCCCCTGGGCGTCGGTGAAGACCAGGTCGCGTGGGTCCTCGCCCATGCCGAGGTCGCGGCGCCGGCGCAGGTACTCGCGCCACTCGCTCGGCGTCGACGCCCTCGGGCGGCGACCCGTCGCCGAGGCGCAGGGCGACCGCTTCGTCGTCGCCGGCGCTGCGCCGGACGGCCCGGAGCACCGGCTCCTGGCGCACGACGAACGCCTTGAGGCGGAACTTGCGGCGCAGCTCGTGCAGCTCGCCCTCGGCCTGGTCCGGGAAGGCCTCCCGGAACGAGAGACCCGCCTGGACGGCCGTGCTGATCCGCTCGCCCGCGTAGTGGTCGACCAGGTCGATGCGCACCCGCTCGGCGCCCGGCACGCTCCGGACCGCCTCGTGGGCGTCCCCCACCATCAGGTACGCGAAGTTGGGGGAGCACCAGTACGTCGGCAGGCGCAGGGCGACGTGGACGTCGCGCTCGCCCACCTCCACCGAGCTCACGAAATCGAGCTCGACGAGGGAGCGGTCCAGCTCGGGGTCGATCACGGCGTCCATCGCAGCCCAGACGGCGGCGGCGCTGACCGTCATGCCGTGACCTCCTTGGCCAGCGCGCCCTCGGCCTCCGGGCCCGGTCCGGTGGACGCCTTCTGGCCGAACTGGTCGGCGCGCAGGCGCGCCCCGTGCTCGACGGGGTCGATGTCGTAGAGCTTGCAGGCGTTGAGCCCCAGGATCTTCTGCTTGGCCTCCACCGACAGCGAGACGCCCGTCTCCTCGGAGGTCTGCTCGGGCAGGTCGAAGGCGACGAACTTCTCGACGAGCCACTTGGGGTGCCAGAGGGCGTAGTCGGAGGAGAAGAGCAGCCGGTCCTCGCCGAGCCAGAAGAGCAGCTCCGCCATCACGTCGCCGAAGTACTTGGGGCGCGGGTGGATGAACGGCATGAGCACGGCCAGGCCGCCGTAGACGTTCGGCTCCTGCACCGCGATCCAGCAGAAGTCCTCGATGCGCGGCATGCCGACGTGCTCGACGATGAAGTTGAGGTCGGTGAAGGCCGTCGCGGCGTAGTCGATGTCGGCCACGTCGAAGCTGTCCTTGTCGAGCGGCCAGATCGTCGGGCCCTTGTGGACGTGGATGTTCGTGACGCCCAGCTCGACGCACTTCTCCAGGTACTTCTCGGCCCACGGGTCCTTCAGGCTCCACCCGTGGGAGTCGCCCCGCCACTCGGCGGTGTAGAGCTTGACGCCCTTGATCCCGTACTTCTCGACCTTCTCCTCGAACGCGGCGAGCCCCGCCTCCTCGTCGCGCGGGTCCCACGCGCTGTTGAGGATGAAGCGATCCGGGTTCCTGTCCTTGATCACCGCGTCGCGCTCGGTGGTGTTGAAGCCGTTGACGTAGAAGTCCGACAGGTACGTGGGCTGCAGGATCCCGATGTCGACGTAGCCGTCGACGAACAGGTCGTGCTCCATCGTCTCCAGGTCGTACTTCTCGTACTTCTCGCGCGGCCAGACGTACTCGGCCGGCGAGAGGCCCGAGTGGTAGTCGTAGAAGCACGAGATGAAGCCGGCGCCGTACTTGTTCTTCTGGTTCTCGGGGCTGCCGTCCCACCAGTGGAGATGGCTGTCCACGACGAAGTACTCGTCACCTGCGGCGCTGCGATACACGAGACCCCCCTGAGTCCGCGGTCCGGAGGATCCACCCTCGTCCGGACGCGGTGGACGGGGCCACCGGAACACCGGCGGATTCTCCGGCATCCGGAGAACTGGCCGGTTCCGTCACGCCGACGTATGCTCGCCCGGATCGAGCAGGATGCGACGTCTCCTGCCGGGGAGGGCTGTGACTGAGGGCGGCAGGGCCGGCATGCGCGGCGCCGCGTTGCGGGCGGCCGTCCTTGCCGCGGAGCCCGGGCCCAGGGACCTCCTGACCACGGTCGAGCGCGCCCTCGAGGCGCTCGAGACGATGGCGGACTCTCCCGTGCCGGTCCCGGCGAAGGCGGTGGCGCAGCGGCTGGGGATCAGCCTCGGCACGAGCTACCGCGTGCTCCACACCCTCGAGCACTCCGGCTACGTCGTCCGCCTCGGCCACGGCTGCTTCGGCTTCAGCGGCAAGTCCGCGTCCCTGACGCGCCAGTTCCAGGACGGCCTGGACGTCGTGGGGGCCTTCCGTCCCGCCCTGAAGCGGCTGGCGGAGGAGACGGAGCAGGACGCCTACCTCGCGATCCTGCGCGGAGGGGAGGTCGCCGTCGCCGAGGTCATCGAGGGCGCGAACGGCCTGCACGTCGCGGGACTCGACATCGGGTTCACGCGCGTCGCCCACGCGTCGGCCCTCGGCAAGGTGCTCCTGGCCGCCCGCCCCGACGAGGCGATCGACGACTACCTGGGGCAGCGGCCGATGGTGGCGCTGACCCCGCTCACCCTGGTGGAGCGGCGCGAGATCAAGGACGACCTGGAGGCGGTGCGCGAGGCCGGCGTGGGCCACGACCTGGAGGAGGTCGCGCTCGGGTGCTGCTGCGTCGCCGCCCCGGTGTGGGACCCCCGCGGGGCGGTGGTCGGGTCGATGGGCATCTCCGTGCCCGCCGAGCGCTGGCATCGCGAGGGGGCGCGCCTCACCCGGATCTGCCGTTCCGCAGCCGCCCAGGCATCCGGGTTCGGACCTGCCCGCGCCGGAGGCCGTGCTCGCGATGGGCGGTCCCGCGCCCGGCGGGAGTTCGCCGCCCGCCGCCCCTGAGGCGTGACGCATCCGCCCGCGGCGGCGGATACGTTCCGTGGGTGGGCTGCCGGCGATCGCACACGTCATGACGGGCGCCGGATCGCGGCCGGCCTTCGCCGACGTCGCGGAGGCGAACCTCGACGCCGTCCACCGCTACCTCGTGCACCTCGTGGGCGACCGGCACCTCGCCGACGACCTCACCTCCGCCACCTTCGAGCGTGCCCTGCGCGACTGGCGGCGCTACGACCCCGAGCGGGGGCGGCCGTCCGTGTGGCTCGTCGAGATCGCCCGGCGGGTGGCGCTCGACCACTTCCGCAAGGACGGGCGGCGGCGGGCCCGCGAGGAGCGCTACGCCGCCGGGATGCCCGACGCCGCGCTCCCGCCCGACGGGCCCGGCGGGCTCCCCGGCGACCTGCGCGACGCGCTCGGGCGCCTCACGGACGCGGAGCGGGAGGTCGTGGCGCTGCGCGTGGTGCTCGGCCTCGACGCCGCCGAGGCGGGGCGGGTGGCGGGGATGACCCCGTCCGCCGTCGGGACGGCCCTGCATCGCGCCCTCGGGAAGCTCCGCGCCGAGGTGGTGCGGCCGTGACCGGCGGACACGACATGACCGCGGAGCGGCTCGCCCAGCTCGCCGACGGCGCCACCCCCGAGACCGACGCCGAGCGCGAGGCGGTGTTGCTCATGGCGGAGGTCCGTGGGATCGCCGAGCCCGCGCCCGAGGCGGTGCGGGAGCGCGTGCGCGCGATCGCGTCCGCGGAAGCCCCCGCGTCGAGGGGATGGCGCCCGCGGCGCCTCGCGCTGGTCGCCGCCCCGGTGGCGGCGGCGATCGTCGCGCTGGCCATCGCGATCCCCGTCGCCACCCGGGACGACGGCGGCTCGGCGCCGCCCCCCGCGGCCGACGCGCCGCAGGCCGCCGCGCCGCAGGCCGACGCGCCACAGACCCCCGCGCCGGAGGCCGCCGCGCCGCGCGCCGCGGTGCCGGCGACCCCCGGGGCGGCGGGGGCGTCGTCGGCCACCGACGCCCTCCGGGCCGCCGAGCCCCAGGCCGGGGCGGGCACGACGGCGAAGGCCGCGGAGCTCGACCGGGCCGTCGCCCGGGCGCGCGCGGCGCTGGAGGACGCGGGGGCCACCGGCGTCCGCGCCACCGAGTCCGCGGGCGGGACGGCGGCGACCGTCGTCGCGGAGGTCCCGGCCGATCAGGTGGGTGAGGCGACCACGGCGCTCGAGGCGCAGGGCGCGAAGGTGGTCACCGACGCCGAGGGGGGCGCGCCGACCGCGACGGTCCGCGCGACGGTCACGACCGGAGGCTGACCGCCATCACCACGTGGGCGCCGATGCCCGGGATCTCGAAGCGCCCGCCCTCGGGCACGAAGCCGGCCCGCAGGTAGAACCCCTCGGCCGTGACCCGGGCGTTGCACCACACGCGTCCGCCGCCGTGGGCGCGGGCATGATCCAGGCACGCCCCGAGCAGGGCGGCGCCCAGGCCGCGGCCGCGGGCGCCCGGCGCGGTGGCCATGCCGCGCAGGCGCCAGTCGCCGGGACGGGGGTCGGCGGGGTGGCCCTCCGGGGAGACCGTCGCGACGCCCACGATCGCGCCGTCCGCCGCCGCGTCCCGCACCGCGGCGTGGAGGGCGTCGGGATGGTCGTCGCCCGGATAGACGAGCTCGTCCGGGGGCTGGCCGGGCCGGAGGACGCTCCCGCGGAGGGGGCGGACGTCCACGGCGTGGACGGCCTCCACGCGGACGCCGGTCACGCCCTCACCCGTCAGGCGTGGGAGCGGACCGTGGCGAGCGGCTCGTCGACGGCCTCCAGGTGCGCGACCAGGCCGGAGCGGCGCGCCTCCAGCCACGCCCAGCGCGGCCGCAGGTCGCCGTCGAGGGCCTCGCCGACGCTGCCCGGGTTGAGCAGCATGCAGTCGTCCACCTGGCGGATGCTCGGGCGGTGGGTGTGGCCGTAGACGATGCAGTGGGGACCGTCGAGCGACTTGATGAGGCGGCGGATGTCCGCCTTCGGGGTGTGCTCCTCCACCGCCTGGCGGGGGTCGTCGGGCGCGCCGTGGACGAGCGCGATGCGCCACCCCTTCAATGTCAGCTGGCACACCATCGGCAGGTCCGCCAGGTAAGCGAGGCTGGCGCTGCTCAGCTGGTTGGTGCTCCACGCCCGCGAGCCCACCCGCTGCGCCTTCGGATGGTCCTTCGGCCGCGCCGGGCGCGCCGCCACCTTGTGGTCGGTGTTGCCCACCACGCACGGCCAGCCGAGGCGGCGGACCTCCTCGACCACCCCCTCCGGGTCGGGGCCCCGCATCACCAGGTCGCCCGTGCACGCGCCGCGCGTCAGGCCCGCGGCGGCGATCGCGTCGAGCACCGCCCTCAGGGCGGGCAGGTTCGCGTGGATGTCCCCCATCAGGGCGAGCCGGTCAGGCATCGCCCTCGATCCCCAGCGCGGCCTCGAGGCGCGGCCGGAACCGCTCCGCCTTCAGCCGCCGCCACGTGTCGAGGAACTGCGCGTACAGCTCGTCCCGCTCCCGGCGCCGGCGGGCGATCAGGGCGTGGACGCCCACGCGCTCGTCGCCGCGGCGGCCCGTCTCGAGCTGGCGCTCGAACGCCCGGAACGCCGCCTCCGACGCCGGCTTCGGCGGCGCCGTCCGGCGACGCGGGCGGGACGCCGCCGTCTGGGCCACCAGCCGGCGGGCGGCGCCGCCCTCGCGGTCCGTCAGCCACCGCAGGTGCTCCTCCAGCCGCGGGATCTGCACGTCGCAGTCGTGGATGTCCCCGAGCAGGTCCTGGAGGCCCTTCACCTCCTCCAGGAACGGGTCCAGGTCGGCCTCGAAGGCGATGCCGAAGATCTCCAGCAGGTACCGCAGCCGCTTGCAGGCGATCCGCATGTCGTGCAGCTCGGTCACGTTGGCCGGGTCGGCCACCAGGCCGTCGTACGAGTACACCTCGTCGATCCGCACGTGCAGGATCCGGCGGGCGTTCCCGCGCAGGCGGCGGTCCGGATGGAGTCCGGTGACGGGGCGGGGCTTCGCCACGGTCAGTCCTCCGGCGCCACGGGCTTCAGCCGCGCGAGCCGGACGCCCGTGTGCTTCTCGACGTAGCCCGCCAGGTCCGCCGCGAACCCCGTCTCGTCGATCCGCTCGAACAGGGCCGCGATGAGCGGGTCCTCGGCGGCGCGCTCCTCGCGGTAGCGGGCGATCATCCCCTCGATGCCGGCGCGCTCGTCGCGGCGCACGCCCCCCAGGAGGCCGTTGAGGCGCTCGATCGCCACGTCCAGGTCGCGGGCGTCGCCGAGCACGTCGGTGATCTCCTTCACCTGGCGCAGGTAGCCCTTGAACGACTTCGGGGGGAAGGCGCCCTCGAACGCGTCCATGGCCGCGCGGAGGCGCCGGGAGGAGACCCGCATCGCGTGCAGCTCCTCGATGTCCTCGCCGAGGAGGGTTCCCTCGCGGTAGCTCATCATCTCGGTCCACCGGGTCAGGATCACCCGCCCGGCGGCATCGCGGAACCGGGCGTCCCCCCGGAGGCCCGGCACGTCCCACGCCTTCGCCATCGGCTAGGTGAGCTCCGGGCGGCGTACCATCACCGATTCGCGGACCGCGGCGCGCAGCGCCGTGCCGCGGACGATGACCGCCCAGTCGATGTCGAGTTCCATTCCGAGGTCCACCACCGCCCGCAGCACCTGGCCCTCGTCGATGCCGGGGCCCGACATCTCCACGGCGTCCTTCAGCCAGCGGGCCTGCGCCTTGGAGATCTCGAACCTGACCTCCGTGCGCGCCTCCTTGCGGCGCGTGCCGATCGCGTCGTCGCCGAGGCGCACGTACACGCCGCCGGGCGGGCCGCCGCCGGGTGCGCCGCCCGGGCCGAACATCCCCTGGTACGACACCCGCCTCATGCGCCGGCCTCCGTGTCGGGCGACGAGGCTGCGAGGTCGATGCGACGGTCCTCGGCCAGGTCGCGGATGGTGTCCTCGCCGATCTGCCCCTCGTCACGCTCCGCCGCCACGAACAGCGCGTTGGCCAGCAGCAGGTTCACGAGCCGCGGGACGCCGCCGGTCTCGCGGTGGACGGCGCGGGTCGCCCGCTTCGACACGATCCGCCGCTGCGCGCCCGCCACACGGGTGCGGTGCAGCGCGTAGGCGTCGACCTCGTCGGCGGCCATCGGCCCCAGGTGGTACCGCACCACGACGCGCTGGGCCACCTGCGGCTGCCGCTCCACGTGGCGGGTCAGCTCCGGCTGGCCGAGCAGCACCACCGGCACGCCCGGGCCCTGTGCGCCGGGATTCGTGAGCAGGCGCACCTCGTCCAGGGCGCGCGGGTCGAGTCGCTGCGCCTCGTCGAGGCAGACCACGGCGCGACGGCCCTCGGCCGCCACCTCCGCCAGCCGCGCCCGCAGCAGGGCCGCCAGGCGCGCCGCCGAGCCGCCCGCCTGCGGACCGCCGGCCGCGAGGAGGATCGACGACAGCAGCGCCGCCGCGGTGCGCGGCGGGTTCGCCACCTCGGCGATGTGGAAGCCCTCGCCGTCCAGCGTCGCCCGCAGCGTCTGGGAGAGGAGCGTCTTGCCCGACCCGATCTCCCCCGTGATCACCACGAGTCCCCCGAGCTGCGTGATGCCGAAGAGGATCCGCGCGAGGCCCTCGCGGTGGTCGGTGCGCTCGTACGCGAAGCGGGGGTCCGGCTCCAGCAGGAACGGGGCCTCCAAGAGGCCCCAGTGCGCCAGGTAGCCGCCGTCGCTCACGACGTCGCCTCCAGCACCAGCCCCTCGCGGACGCCCGCGCGGCTCACGTGGAGCACCTCGATGCGGAAGCTGCGCCGCACCGCCTCGAGCGCGGCGGCGCCCGCCATGCACAGGCGCAGGCGCTTCGGCTCGACGCCCGTCTCCTCGGACAGGTCGGCGGCCGGTGTCGCCGCCAGGCGCTCCACCGCCCGCAGCAGGCCGTCGCGGTCGAGCTCGTCCGTCTCGGCCAGCGCCCCGAGCGCCTCCGCCGAGCCGCCTGCGGCCAGCGCCTCGGTGCCGCGCACCGGGACGTCCACCGCGTCGAGCAGCTCGCGGACCGCCGAGACCATCGGCTCGAGCAGGTCGAGCGGGGGAGGGTCCGGCGGTGCGAAGCGCTCGCTCAGCACGCGCACCCCGATCGGGATGGAGGTGGCCCAGCGCAGGGCGCCGCCCTCGCCGCCCATCATCTCGAGGCTCCCGCCGCCCAGATCGACCGCCAGCAGGGGGTCGGGGGCGCCGGCCGCCACCATCCCGCGAAAGGTCAGCGTCGCCTCCTCCGCCCCGGTCAGGACGCGGGCGGGGACGCCGGCGGCGGCCTCCAGGCGCTCGAGCAGCGCCGCGACGTTGCCCGCCTTCCGGCCGGGCGCGGTGGTGGCGACCACCAGCCGGTCGGCGCCGAGGCGGCGCGCCTCGTGGGCCATCTGGCGGACCGTCGCCTCGACCAGGTCGAGTCCCTCGCCGCCGATGTCGCCGCCCTCGGTCAGCCCTGCGCCGAGCGCGGTCATGGCGCTGCCGCTCGCGAGCGGCTCGATCCGTCCGTCGATCGCGCGCGCCACGAGAAGCCGGGTGGTGTTCGTCCCGACATCGATCGCGGCGACCGGGGCGTTGCGTGTCACCTGGTCGTCCGATTCACGGGCGACATGGTACTGCCGGCCGGGTCCCCGGCCGACAATGTGAACAGTTGTTACAGCGGGTTCCGGCGGATGCGTCGGCCGCGGCGGGCGACGGCGCGGGCGCGCAGAAGGGCGACCGCCCCCACGACCGCGGCGGCGCCGGCCAGGCGGAGCTCCCCGGTCACGACGCCGGCGCCGCCGGGCGCGGAGGCCAGCGCGGCGAGCAGGAAACCGAGGACGAGGCCGAACGCGTAGAGCGCGACCGTGGCCGCCCGCGGGACGCGGCGGCGGCGGGGCCGGGCGACGACGGCGCGCAGGTGCGGGCGGGCGGGCGCCAGGGGGACCGGCCGGGCGATGGGGGAGCGGGCGGTTGCGTGCATGGGAGGAACACTAGTTCGCCCCTCGGACGCGAACAAGCGTTCGGTGTTGCGAGCCGTGCAACGCCGCGCCGCGGGGGGCGCCCGGGCCCGCGGAGGGCGCGATCGGGGCGCCGTGGGGGGAACCCGGTCGCGATCGGGGGTGCACGGATTGCCATGTGGGGGAATGTGGGGTAGCGTGGGGAAATGCAACGGCGGCTGCTGAGCGGGACGTATGAGTGCAGCCTGGACAACCGGTTCCGCCTGGCCATCCCCGCGCGGCTCCGCGACGCATTCGCGGGCGGCGCGACGGTCTCCTGGTGGATCGACGAGTGCCTGGCGGTCGTGCCGGCGCTCGAGTGGGACGAGCTGGTGGGGAGGACGTTCGGCGACATGAGCCCCTTCGACGAGACCGCCCGGGACATGCGCCGCTTCATCATCGGCTCCGCCCTGACCAACGACCTGGACCGGCAGGGGCGCATCGCGCTCTCCGCCGACCACCGCCAGCACGCCGGCATCGGTGAGGCGAAGGTCCGCCTCGTCGGCGTCGGCGACTACCTCGAGGCATGGGATCCGACGCGCCTCGCCGCACGTTTCGACAAGCTCCGCCGGGAGGGGGTGTCCAGCCATGCCGAGCGCCTTGCCGCTCGAGTCGCGTAGGCCCGCACGGGGCCACGAGCCCGTCCTGGCCGACGAGGTCGCGCGGATGCTCGCCCTGCGCCCGGGCGAGACCGTGGTCGACTGCACGTTCGGCGCCGGCGGGCACGCGCGCCGGCTGGCCCCCGCCCTCGGCGAGGCCGGCCGCTACATCGCGATCGATCAGGACCCCGAGGCCGGCGACTGGTTCGCCGACCTGGCCGACGACGTCGTGTGCGAGACGCGCTTCATCCGCGCCAACTTCGCCGACGCGCTCCCGCGGCTGGTCGACCAGGGCCTGCGCGCCGACGCCGTCCTGATGGACCTGGGCCTGTCGTCCATGCAGGTCGACCGTCCGGAGCGCGGCTTCTCGTACTCGCGCCAGGCGCCGCTGGACATGCGGATGGACCCCTCCCGCCGCACCTCCGCCGCCGATCTGATCGCCCAGGCGCCCGAGCGCGAGCTGGCCGACGTCATGCGGACCTACGGCGAGGAGCGCTACGCCCGCCAGATCGCTAGGGCGATCGTGCGGCGCCGGGCGACCGAGCCCATCACGACCACGGGCGACCTGGTCGAGGTGGTGCGCTCCGCCGTCCCCACGCCGGCCCTCTTCGCCGGCGGCCACCCCGCCAAGCGGGTGTTCCAGGCGCTGCGCATCGCGGTGAACGATGAGCTCGAGAGCCTCGACCGCGGCCTGGACGCGGCGTGGGACCTGCTCGCGCCCGGCGGCCGCCTGGCCGTCATCTCCTTCCACTCGCTGGAGGACCGGCGCGTGAAGCGCGCGATGCGCGCCCACACCCAGGGCTGCATCTGCCCGCCCGACATGCCGGTGTGCGGCTGCGGCCGCGAGGCCGAGGCGGCGCTGCTCGCCGCGAAGGCCGTGCGCCCCCGCCAGGCCGAGCTGGACCGCAACCCGCGGGCCCGCTCGGCGCTCCTGCGCGGCGTGCGCCGCCTGGAGGCGCCGGCGTGAGCACCCGCGCGACCGCCCGCCAGGCCGCGGCGCCTGCCCGGGCCGCGCGCCCCCAGCCCCGCCCCGGCGCGCGGCCGCAGCCCCGCCCCCGCCCCCGTCCGGTCGCCCGGCCACGACGGCGGAGCCGCGTCCGCCTGGGCCCGTTGGTCATCCCGATCATCGCCCTGGTGCTCGGCGGGATCGTGTGGGTGAACGTCGCCAAGCTCGCGCTCACCAACGACACCGGCAAGGTGATGGAGCGCTCCCGCGGCGTCGAGGCGCAGACCGCCCGGCTGCAGAGCCAGCTCGACCAGCTCGACGCCCGCGTGCGCGAGAACGCGATGAAGCGCCTCGGCATGGTCATGCCGTCGGGCGACTCGGTCACCTACCTGGACCCCCTCGCTCACCCCTGATGCCGCCGTCCTCCCGGCCGCCGTCGCGGCCGCGCCGGCCGCCCGCCCGCCGACCGCGGACCCCGAAGGCGGCCTCCGGGCGCGAGCGGACGCGCCGCGTCCGGCTCCTGACCGGCGTCGCGGTGCTGCTGCTGGTCCTGCTCGGCGCCCGGGCCGCGTTCCTCGGCACGGTGCGCGCCGAGGATCTGTCGTCCCGGGGCAAGGAGGCGCACCGCCACCAGGTCGACCTGCTCGCGCCGCGCGGCTCGCTCGTCGCGGCCGACGGCACCGACCTGGCGACCGACCGGCTGGCGGTGGACGTGACCGCATCGCCGGACCTCGTGACCGACGACCAGGGCGTCGCCGCCCAGCTCGCACCCATCCTGAAGCGCGACCCCAACGACCTGGCCAACGCGCTCGCCCAGCCCGGCCGATACGCCGTCCTCGCGCGCGACGTGCCGCCGCGGGCCGCGGACCGCGCCCGGAACCTCGGCATCGCCGGCATCTACTTCTCCGACACCTACCAGCGCTTCGTCGCCGGCGGGCCGATGGCGGCCCAGGTCATCGGCCTGACCGGCGACGAGCGCCAGGGCCTCTCCGGGATGGAGAAGCAGCTCGACGAGAACCTGACCGGGACCCCGGGGCACCGGCTGGAGGTGCGCGACGTCTTCGGCCGCCCGATCCAGACGCTGTCGGACCAGGAGGCCGTGCCGGGCCAGGACGTCCAGCTGACCCTCGTGCCGGCCATCCAGGCCCAGGTGGAGTCGACGCTGGCGGAGACCCGCGAGGCGACGGGCGCGAAGAGCGCGATGGCCATCGTGATGGACCCGCGCGACGGGTCGATCCTGGCGATGGCGAGCGTCCCGCGCTTCAACCCCAACGAGCGCGCCGAGCTGAACCCGGAGCTGGAGCGCAACCGCCCCGTGGTCGACACGTTCGAGCCCGGGTCCACGTTCAAGATCGCGACGATGACCGCCGCCCTGGAGGACGGGAAGGTCACGCCGTGGACGCGCTTCGTGGTGCCCGACCAGATCTCCGACTACGACGGCGAGGTCACGCTCAAGGACGCTCACGAGCACGCCACCGAGACGATGACCGCCACGCAGATCCTGGAGCAGTCGAGCAACATCGGCGTCTACAAGATCGCGCTGCGGGTCGGCAAGGACCGCCTGCTGGCCTGGTACAAGCGGTTCGGCTTCGGTTCGCCGACCGGCATCGACTTCCCCGGCGAGGCGGGCGGCTACGTCCTGCCGGGTGACAAGTGGTACGGCTCCGGCATCACCAACGTGCCGATCGGCCAGGGCGTGAGCGTCACGCTCACCCAGCTCACCCGGGCGTACGCGGCGATCGCCAACGGCGGGCTCATGGTGAAGCCGCACCTGGTGAAGGGGGCCGGCGGGGTCGAGCGGCGGATCATGCACGCGTCGACCGCGACGAAGATCGACCGGATGCTCCGCAAGGTGGTGTCCGACCAGGGCACCGGCGAGCTGGCGGACGTGAAGGGCTACGAGGTGGCGGGCAAGACCGGCACGGCCGAGAAGATCGACCCGCTGACCGGCCACTACAGCGACACGCGCTTCACGTCGTCGTTCGTCGGCTACGCCCCGGCGGACGACCCGCAGCTGCTGATCGCGGTGGTCGTGGACGAGCCCACCGGCATCTACTACGGCGGCGACGTCGCCGCACCGGCGTTCGAGAAGATCGCCGAGTTCTCCCTGCAAAACATGAGAATCCTGCCGTAGGCCCGCCGAGGGCCTGTGGTAGTGTCCCGGCCCGCATGACCCTCGACGAGCTGATCGGCAGCGGTGCCATCACCTCCGTCGTCCACCGGGCCTCCGAGGCGGGTCCGGGCGCCCTGTTCTGCGCCCTGCCCGGCCTGCGAGCGGACGGTCACGACTACGTCGCCGAGGCGGCGTCCCGCGGCGCCGCCGCCGCGGTGGTGGAGCGGCAGGTGCCGGGCGTCGCCATCCCCCAGGTGGTGGTCCCCGACGCGCGCCTCGCGATGGCGCTCGCCGCGGCCGCCGTGGCGGGTCACCCGTCCGACGACCTCCTCGTGGTCGGCGTGACGGGGACCAACGGCAAGACCACGTCCGCGTTCCTGCTGCGTGCCGTGCTGGAGGCGGCCGGTCACCGCACCGGGCTCATCGGGACCATCGAGGCGCGCGTCGGCGGCCAGGTGCTGCCCGTGGCGCACACGACGCCCGACGCGGTCGAGCTCCAGGCGCTGTTCGGCCGCATGCGCGACGCCGGCGACACCGCCTGCGCGATGGAGGTCTCCTCCCACGCGCTCATGCAGCGCCGCGTGGCGGGCACGCGGTTCGCGGCCGCCCTGTTCACCAACCTCACGCGCGACCACCTCGACTACCACCCGGACGTGGAGAGCTACTTCGCCGCCAAGCGGCGCCTGTTCGCGCGGCCCGAGGAGGAGGGCCCGGACCCGCCGGGCGCGTCGAACCTCGACGACGAGTTCGGCGCGCGGCTGGCGCGGGAGACCGGGGCCCTCGGCTTCGCGGTCGACGCCCCCGCGCCCGTGCGGCCCGCAGGCGTCGCGCGGCCTGGAGACGGGGATCGTGACGACCGTCGCCACCCCGCGCGGGCCGGTCGAGATCGCGAGCCGTCTGCGCGGCCGCTTCAACCTGGCCAACATCACCGGGGTCGTCGCCCTGGGCGAGCTGCTCGGGCTGCCGCACGAGGCGGTGGCGGCCGGAATCGGGTCGGTGCCCGGCGTGCCCGGGCGGTTCGAGGCGATCGACGAGGGCCAGCCGCTTCCCGGTCATCGTCGACTACGCCCACACGCCCGACTCGCTCGACAACGTGCTCCGGGCGGCCCGCGAGCTGGTCGACGGCGGGCGGCTCCTGGTGGTCTTCGGCTGCGGCGGCGACCGTGACCGGGGCAAGCGCCCGCAGATGGGCACGGTGGCCCGGACCCTCGCGGACGTGGCGGTCGTCACCTCGGACAATCCCCGCACCGAGGACCCGGACGCCATCATCTCCGACATCGTGTCGGGGTCGGCCGGCCCGGCGGAGCTCCATCGTGGAGCCCGACCGGCGGGCCGCGATCGGGTGGGCGCTGTCGCGGGGCGACAGGGGGGACGTCGTGGTCATCGCCGGCAAGGGTCACGAGCAGGGCCAGGAGCGCAACGGCGTGAAGACGCCGTTCGACGACCGCGAGGTCGCGCGCGCCGAGCTGGGCGCGGGGGCGGCGGCGTGAGGCTGACCGTCAACGACATCCTGCGCTCCGGCGCCGACGTGCGGCTGCCGGTGGGCACCCCCGACACCGAGTTCGAGGGTGCCTACGTCAACTCGCGCGAGCCGGTGGAGGGCGCGCTGTTCGTCGGCCTCCGCGGCGAGCTGGCCGACGGCGGCCAGCACGCCCCCGACGCGCTGCGCGACGGCGCGGCCGCCGCCCTGGTCGGCGAGTCGGCGTGGCGGTGGATCGAGGGCGACGCGCAGGGCATGCGCCGCCCCGTGCTGGTGAGCCCCGATCCCCTCGCGGTGCTCCAGGCCGCCGGCACGCTCGCCCTCGAGCGCAGCGGGGCCCGGGTGATCGGCGTGACCGGGGCCACCGGCAAGACGACCACGAAGGACATCCTGGTGGCGATGCTCCGCGCCGCGGGCGCGAACGCCGAGGGGACCCCCGGCAACCGCAACACCGAGGTCGGCGTGCCGCTGTCGCTGCTCGGCCTGCCCGAGGGCTGCGAGGTCGCGGTCGTCGAGATGGGCATGCGCGGGCCGGGGCAGATCGCCGAGCTCGCCGCGCTCGCGCCGCCGGACGTGGCGTGCATCACCTCCATCGGCCCGGTCCACCTCGAGCTGCTCGGCACGGTCGAGGCCGTGGCCGCCGCGAAGGCCGAGCTGCTCCAGGCCCTCCGCCCGGGCGGGACGGCGGTCGTGCCGGGGGATGAACCGCTGCTCGAGCCCTTCCTCGCAACCCTCGACCCGGGCGTGAACGTCGTGCAAGGTCGGGCCCGGCGCCCGACCTCGACCTCGACCTCAACCTGAGCAAGGCCTGGGAGCTGCGCAACGCCGCCGCGGCGCTCGCCTGCTGCCGGGCGATCGGCATCGTGCCCGCCGGAGGGCGCCCGCATCGAGGTGGGCCTCTCGGCGATGCGCGGGCAGGAGCGCGCCCTGGCCGGCGGCGGCACCCTGATCGAGGACTGCTACAACGCCAACCCGATCGCCATGCGGGCGGCCCTGGCCGACCTGGCCGGTCGTCCCGGGCGCCGGGTGGCCGTGCTCGCCGACATGAAGGAGCTCGGCCCGGACGAGGCGCGGTACCACCGCGAGATCGGCGAGGCCGCCGCGGCCGCCGGCATCGACCTGCTGATCGGGATCGGCGACCTCGGCGCGGAGTACGTGGCCGGCGCGAACGGCGCTCGAGGCCGTCCACATCGGCACCGTCGAGGAGGCGGTGGAGCAGGTGCCGGGCCTCCTCGCCGACGGCGACATCGTGCTGCTCAAGGGGTCGCGCGGGATGCGGCTCGAGCGGGTCGGCGCCGCGCTCCGCTAGTGCCCAGAGTCCTCATCTCCGCCATCTCGGCGGCCACCCTGCTCATGTTCCTGGGCCCCAAGTTCATCGCGTGGCTGCGCACGAACGAGGTGGGCCAGTTCGTGCGGCCGCCCGGGCTCATCCCCGAGGGGCACGCCGAGAAGCAGGGCACCCCCACCATGGGCGGCCTGCTGATCATCGTGGCCACGGCGCTGCCCTTCATCATCCTGTCGAGCCGCTCCACCGAGGCGATGCTGGTGCTCTTCACCACGCTCGCGTGCGGGGCGATCGGGTTCGTCAACGACTTCATGAAGATCGTCAAGAAGCGCTCGCTCGGCCTGTCCGGCCGTGTGCGCATGGTGGCCGCTCGTGGGCGTCGCGGCCGTGCTGGTGACCGTGGCCGTGAAGGTGGTCGGCCTGCCCACGACGCTCGTCGATCCCGGTCTGGGACAAGTCGTTCGAGATCGGCGCGGCCGCGTTCTTCGTGATCGTGTTCCTGGTGGTCGCCGGCGCGGCGAACGCCGTCAACCTGACCGACGGCCTCGACGGCCTGGCCGCGGGCATCGCCGCGACCGTGCTGCTGTCGTACACGGCGATCGCCTTCGTCTCCGACCAGCGGGACCTGGCGATCTTCGGCGCGACCCTCGCCGGGGCGTGCGTCGGCTTCCTGTGGTTCAACTCGTTCCCGGCCGCCGTCTTCATGGGCGACACCGGCTCCTACGCGATCGGCGGGCGCGATCGCGGCGATGGCGGTGATGACGAAGACCGAGATCCTGCTGGTGGTGATCGGGGCGATCTTCGTGGCCGAGGCGCTGTCGGTCATCATCCAGGTGATCGTGTTCAAGAAGCTTCCGGCGGCGGGTGTTCCTGATGACCCCGGTCCACCACCACTTCGAGATGGCGGCCTGGAGCGAGACGAAGATCATCGTGCGCTTCTGGCTGATCGCGGCGATCTTCGCGGCGGTCGGCTTCACGCTCTACTTCAACGACCTCCAGAACCTGACCGTCGTGAGCCGCCCGGGCGGGGCCCCGGCGCCCGTCTTCGACCCGGCGTCCGTCCGGGAGTTCCGGTTCCTGGGGCACGGGTGGTCGCCGGCCACCGGGGTCGTGCGAGCTGCGCTACGCGCTCGACGACCGGCGCTTCACCGAGACGTTCCGGTTCCCGGCCGCGGATCCCGGCATCGTCGCGGCCCGCGGGCCCGCGATCGCGCGGGCCGTGCGGCTCCTGCACCTGGTGGCCGGGGTGAGCTACTACAAGGCGGCCGTGCCGCACGAGATCGCGGTCGACGGGCCCGGCGCCCGCCCCCGCGACCGCCCGGGCCCTCGAGCGGCTGTGGACGGGCGGGCTCGGGCGAGTTCGCCTGGCACAACGACCTGCCGTGGATCGGGCAGCGGGATCCGCTTCCCCGCCGCCGGGGACGCGCCGCCGCCCGCGCCGCCCGCCGGCCTGGCGCCCCGGTCGCTCGTGCCGATCGGCGGGGGCAAGGACTCGGCGGTGGCGCTCGCCGCCCTGGCCCGGGCCGGCGAGGACGTCATGGCGTTCTCGGTGGGCCGCAAGCCCTCGGCCGACGCGACCGCCGCCGCGGAGGGCGTGCCGATGCGTCCACGTCGAGCGCCGATTGGACCCGGCGCTCTTCGAACTGAACCGCGCGCGGCGCGCTACAACGGCCACGTCCCGATCACCGCGATCGTCACCTGCGCCGCCGTCGTCGCGGCGCTGATCCTGGCCGCGACGCGGTGGTGATGGCCAACGAGCGCTCCGCCTCGGCCGGCAACCGTCGAGTGGGCGGCGTTCGGCGGGCACCGTCAACCACCAGTTCAGCAAGGGGTGGGAGGCCGAGCGGGCGATCGCCGCGGCCGTGCGGCGCGACGTGGCGGCAGACCTCGACGTCTTCTCGCTGCTGCGGCCCTGGTCCGAGCTGGCGATCGCCCGCGCGTTCGCCGGGCTGCCCGAGCACCACGGCACCTTCATGAGCTGCAACCGGGGCTTCCGCATCGACGAATCGGCACACGGGCTGGTGCGGCGACTGCCCCAAGTGCCGCTTCGTGTTCCTGGCGCTCGCGCCGTTCACGGGACGCGACGCCCTCGTGCGGCGATCTTCGGGCGCGACCTGCTCGACGACCCGGCCCAGGAGGAGGGCTACCGCGAGGTCCTCGGCATCGACGCCGACAAGCCGTTCGAGTGCGTCGGCGAGATCGACGAGGCCCGCGCCGCCCTGCGCGCGCTGGCCGCGCGCCCGAGTGGGCGGGCGACGCCCTGGTCGGCGCGCCTCGCGCCCGCCGCGTCGGCGGGCCCGACGCGGGCGCCATCGACCCCTGGCTCGCGGCGCAGGGCCCGCACGGCATCCCGGAGCGCCACCTGCGGGCCGCGCGTGCGCTTCTCGGAGCTTGAGGGTCGGCGGGTCGGCGTCTGGGGGCTCGGCCGCGAGGGCCGCGCCGTCGCCGACGCCGTCGCGCGCGCACCTGCCCCGGCACCGCGCTGGTGCTGGTCAACGAGGGCGCGCGGCGACGACCCGACGGCCCTCGCGGCGTGCGACGTCGTCGTCCGCTCGCCCGGGCGTGAGCCGCTACCGGCCCGAGGCCGTTCAGCTGGACGCGCGGGCGTCGCAATTGACCACCGGGACCAACCTCTGGTTCGCCGAGCACCCGGACGCGCCGGCCATCGGGATCACCGGGACGCAAGGGCAAGAGCACGACGGCGTCGCTGGCCGCGCACATGGCGACGCGGCGCCGCGGCCTGCGACGTGCGCCTGGCGGGGAACATCGGCGTGCCCGCTGGCGGGCTTCCTCGGCCCGGACCCCGGCCCGCCGCCCGACCTGTGGGTGCTGGAGCTGTCGAGCTTCCAGACGAGCGACCTCGACGCCTCGCCGCCGGTCGGGGTGCTGCTCAACCTCTACCGCGAGCACACCGACTGGCACGGCACCCAGGAGCGCTACCGGGCCGACAAGCTCAACCTGTTCGCCCACCGGCCGGGCATGACGTCGGTGCTGAACGCGCGCCGACCCGGCCGTGCGCGAGCGCGGGCGCGCGGCTGCCCGCACCCGGCCTGGTTCCGCGACCCGGCGGGCTTCGACGCCGGCCCCGGCGGCGTCACCCGGGCCGGCGCCCCGTACCTCGCCCGCGCGGACATCCCGCTGGCGGGCGAGCACAACCTCGACAACGTCTGCGCCGCGCTCGCGGCGCTCGAGGCCGCCGGGGTCGCGATTGGACGATCCCGCCGCGGCGGTCGCCGGGCTTCCGGCCCCTGGCCCACCGCCTGGAGCCGGTGGGCGAGCGCGACGGGGTGCTGTGGGTCAACGACAGCATCGCGACCATCCCCGAGGCCACCGTCGCCGCCGCCCGGGCGCTCGCGCCGCGGCCCACCGTGATCCTGGTCGGCGGGCGCGACCGCACCCAGGACTACGGCCCGCTCGCCGCCTACCTGGCGTCCGGCGAGGCCTCCGTCGCCGGCCTGGTCGCGATGCCCGCCAACGGCCCCGACGTCCTCGCCCGGGTGGCGGAGGAGGCGGACGTCCCGGCGGCGGCCGCCGCCTCGCTGGAGGACGCGGTGGCCCGCGCGCGGGCGATGGTCCCGGAGGGCGGCGCCGTGCTGCTGTCGCCGGGTGCGCCCGAGCGGCGACGACTTCGCCGACTTCGCCGCCCGCGGCGACGCGTTCCGGCGCCTGGCCGGGGGACCCGGCACGGCCTGACGCGGGGAGGGGGGAGCGACCGGCCCGGCGAAGTGACCGGGGACGTGGCCGCCCCTCGATCCGCACCCTCCGCAGCACGGCGCCGCCCAGGCGGCCGCGAGCGCACCGGCCGGGCGGCCCGAGAACCTCCTGACCGCCACGGTGCTGGCGCTCGTCTGCTTCGGGCTGGTGATGGTCTTCTCGACCTCCAGCGCCACCGCCCTGCTGAACGACGGCGACCCCCTGGGCCTGGCGATGCGCCAGGGGACCTACGCGCTCGTGGGCCTCGGCGCCTACGCGGTGATGGTGCGGATGCAGCCGGAGACGATCCGCCGCCTCGGCCGGCCCGCGCTCGCGATCTCGGGGTTCCTGCTGCTCGTGGTGCTGGTGCCGTCGATCGGCATGACCGTCAACGGCTCGCGCCGCTGGATCTCGCTCGGCGGCCTCGGCCAGCTGCAGCCGTCCGAGCTGGCGAAGGTCGCCCTGGCCCTGTGGCTCGCCGGGTACGTCGCCGCGCCGCCGGCCGCCTCCGCACGCCGGGCGGCCTGGCGCCGCCCCTCATCGTCGACCGGCGTCCTCGGCCTGCTGATCCTGATCGAGCCCGACATGGGGACGGCGACGTCCCTCTGCGTGGTCGCGCTGCGCGATGCTGATCGTGGCCGGCGCCCGGATGCGCCACATCGGGACCGTCGTCGGCACCCTGCCTGCTGCTCGCGACGATCGCGATGCTCGCCGAGCCCTACCGGCGCGAGCGCTTCTTCACGTTCCTCGACCCGTGGGCCGACCCGAACGGCGCCGGGTTCCAGAGCGTCCAGGCCCAGGTCGCGATCGGCACCGGCGGGCTCCACGGCGTGGGGCTCGGCGACGGGGTCCAGAAGGCCTTCTACCTCCCCGAGGCCCACACCGACATGATCCTCGCCACGGTGGGCGAGGAGCTCGGCCTGATCGGCGTCATCGGCGGTGCTCGTCGGCTTCGCGCTGTTCGCCCTCGCGGGCTACCGCATCGCGATCGGCGCGCGCGACGTGCACGACCAGGCGCTGGCCGCCGGGCTGACCACGCTGGTGGTGATGCAGGCCTTCATCAACATCGGCGCCGTGGTCGGCGTGCTCCCCGTCACGGGCGTCCCGCTACCCTTCGTGTCGTTCGGGGGCAGCTCCCTCATCGTCCTCCTCGCCGCCTCGGGGATACTTGTCAACATCGGACGCCGATCGCACCGCCGTGCCGTCCCCGCCCTCCGTCCGGTCCGTCAGGGTGACGATCGCGGCCGGGGGGACGGGCGGTCACGTGATGCCGGCGCTGGCGGTCGCCGACGCGCTGCGGGTGCGGGGGGCTGACGTCTCGTTCATCGGGGTGCGGGGCACCGGCGCGTCCGGGGTGGTGCGCGAGGCGGGCTACCGCGAGGACGCGATCCCCCTCCGCGGCTTCGCCCGCCGGCTCACCCTCCGCAACCTCTGGACCCTCTGGCTCGCGGCCCTCGCGACGCCGCGCGCCGCGAGCCTGCTGATGCGCCGGCACGCCGACGTGGTGGTCGGCGGGGGCGGCTACGTCGCCGGCCCGGTGGCGCTGGCGGCCCGCCTCACCCGGCGGCCCCTGCTGCTGATGGAGGCCGACTCGCACCTGGGGCTGGCGAACCGCATCGCCGCGCCGCTGGCGAAGCGCGTCACCCTGGCCTTCCCGCTCGCCGGCCGCCAGGGCGGCCGCTACCTGGTGACCGGGCGGCCCGTCGGCCGCGACGTCGTGGACGCCACCAAGACCACCGGGCGCCGGGCGTTCGGGATCCTCCAGAGCGCGACCGTCGTGCTGGTGGTGGGCGGCAGCCAGGGCGCGCGCAGCCTCAACGAGGCGGCGGTCGGCGCGTTCGGCGACGCGCCGATGGAGATCATCCACGTCGCCGGCCCCGCGACAGGTGGAGGAGACCCGCCGCCTGCTCGGCGACCGCGTGGGCGAGCGCTACCGGCTGTTCGGCTGGCTCGACAACCTGCCGGAGGCGGTCGCGGCCGCCGACCTGGTGGTGTCGCGGTCGGGCGGCTCGGTGTTCGAGCTCGCCGCGATCGGGCGGCCGTCGATCCTGGTGCCGTACCCGCACGCCACCGCCGACCACCAGGCCAAGAACGCGAAGTGGCTGTCCGACGCCGGCGCCGCGGTGGTCGTCCCCGACGCCGACCTGACCGCCGAGACCCTCCGCGGACTGGTCGGCGCGCTGCTCTCCGACCCGCACCGCCTGGAGGCCATGGCCGAGTCCGCGCGCACCGTCGGGCGCCCGGAGGCCGCCGACCGCGTGGCCGACGAGGTGCTGGCCATCGCGCGCCGCGGCCGGGGCCGGTCGCGGCGGCGGCGGCGGATCCCGCGCCCCCGGATGCCGTGGCGGCGGCGCTAGGCGGGCCGCGCCCGATCCACATGGTGGGGATCGGCGGCGCGGGCATGAGCGGGCTCGCGCGGCTGGCGCGGGCGGCGGGGTACGCGGTGGGCGGCACCGACCGCGAGGAGTCGCGCGACGCTCGCCGCCCTCCGGGCCGAGGGGGTCGACGCCCGCGCCGGGCACGCGGCCGGCGCCGTCGCGCCCGACGTCGCGGCGGTGGTCGTGTCCACGGCCATCGCGCCCGACAACCCCGACGTGGCCGAGGCGCGGCGGCGCGGCCTGCCGGTGCTGCACCGGTCGGAGCTCCTGGCCGAGCTCATGGCCGGCCGCCGCGGCCTGGCCGTCGCCGGCGCCCACGGCAAGTCAACCACCAGCGCGATGCTGCTGAGCGCCCTCGGCGACGCGTCCGCGTGCGTCGGGGCGACGGTCGAGGGCGGCGGCGGAACCGGCGCCGTGTGGGGCGATGGCCCCTGGTTCGTGGCCGAGGCCGACGAGAGCGACCGCTCGCTGCTGAACCTGCGGCCGGAGGCGCGCGATCCTGCTGAACGTGGACCACGACCACCACGCCACGTACGCGTCGCTGGCCGAGGTGGAGGAGGTGTTCCGCGCGTTCGTGGCCGCGCTGCCGCCCGACGGGATGCTCGTGGTGGGCCCCGACGACCGCGCTCGCGCCTGCGCCGAGGCCGCACCGTGCGCCGTGCGCCTGGTGGGCGACGTCCCCGGCGCCTTCGCGCGCGTGGAGCGGACCCCCGGGCGCCCCGGCTTCGAGCTGCTGCTGCCCGGCGGGATCCGCGAGCCGGTGCCGCTCGGCCTCGCCGGCGCGCACAACGCCGCCAACGCCGCGTGCGCGCTGGCGCTGGCCGAGTGGTGCGGGGTGCCGCTCGCCCGGGCGGCCGCCCGGCTGGAGGGGTTCACCGGCGTCGGCCGGCGGATGGAGTCCCGCGGGGCGGCGGGCGGGGTGGAGGTGGTCGACGACTACGCCCACCACCCGGCCGAGATCCGGGCCACGCTGCAGGCCGCCCGCGAGCGCGGGCCCTCGCGGGTGGTGGTGGTGTTCCAGCCGCACCTGCCGTCGCGCACCCGCGCGCTCGGCCCGGAGCTGGCCGAGGCCCTCGGCGCCGCGGACATCGCGATCGTGACCGACGTGTACCTCGCCCGCGAGCCCGCCGACCCCGCGGTGACGGGGCGCGACGTCGCCGACGCCGTGCCCGCGCCGGCGCGGGCCGTGTTCGCGCCCACGCTCGCCGACGCCGCCGACGCGGCCCTGGCCGAGGCCCGCCCCGGCGACCTCCTGATCACGATGGGGGCGGGCGACGTGACCGCGCTCGGGCAGGAGTTGGTCCGGCGCCTCGGAAGACCCTCAGGAGATGCCGGCCCTGATGGCACCGCACCGCCACCGACCTGACATCGCGACCGACGCGCCGCTCGCTCCGCTGACGACGATCCGGGTGGGCGGCACCGCCGATCACCTCGCCCGCGTCGCCTCGTTCGCCGGCGTGGTGGCGGCGCTGGCGTGGGCGCGGGACGCGGGAGTGCCCGTCGCCGTGGTGGGGCGCGGCTCCAACCTCATCGTCTCCGACGAGGGGTTCCGCGGGCTGGTGCTGCGCCTCACCGGGCGGCTCACGAGCATCTCGGTGCGGGGCGACGACGTCTGGTGCGGCGGGGGCGCATCGCTGCCGCGGGCGGTGCAGCGCGCCGCCACGCACGGCCTGGAGGGGCTGGAGTGGGGTGCGAGCATCCCGGGCACCGTCGGCGGCGCCGTCGCGATGAACGCGGGCGCCCACGCCGGCGACCTGGCCCAGGTGCTGCGGTGGGCGGTCATCTGCGGGCCCGACGGGCGCCGCCGCGTGGGCCCCGGCGACCTCGACCTGGGGTACCGCCGCTCGGCCGTCGCGCCCGGTGAGGTGGTGGCCGCCGCCGGGTTCGCGCTCCGCCCGGGCGACCCGGAGGCCATCGCCGGACGCCTCGCCGAGTTCCGCGCGCACCGCCGCGCCACCCAGCCGCAGGGCGTGCGGACGTTCGGCTCCGTGTTCACCAACCCGGAGGGCGACTCGGCCGGGCGGCTGCTGGAGGCCGCCGGCTGCAAGGGCCTGGAGGTGGGCGGCGCGCGCTTCTCGCCCGTCCACGCGAACTTCATCGAGGCGTCCCCCGGCAGCACCGCCGGCGACGTCCTGGCGCTCATGGCCGAGGGCCGCCGCCGGGTGCTCGCCGCCGGCGGGCCGCGGCTGGAGCCGGAGGTGCGGTACCTGGACCCGGAGCGCGGCATCGTCCGCGCGCCCCTGGGGGACGGGTGAGCACCCGCGCGCCCCGCCCGCCCGCCGGCGCGGGCCCGCGGCCGCGCCGCGTCGCGCACCCGGCGCTGGCGCAGCGCCGCCGCGAGATCGCCCGGGCGCGCGGCCGCCGCCGCCGCTCCGCGGCGATGCTCGCGATGGGCACCGCCGCCGTCGTCCTGCTCGTCTACTGGCTCGCCACCGGGCCGCTGCTGGCGACGTCCGGGGTGTCGGTCAGCGGCTACGACCGCCCCGACCGCGCCGACCTGGTCGCGGCCATCACCACGGCCGCCGGCGAGGGCACGATCCTCGCCCCCGCCACCGGCGACGTCGCCGCGGCCGCCGACCGCTTCCCATGGGTGGCGTCGGTGTCGATCTCCCGCGACTGGCCGCGGGGGATGGCGGTGCACGTGACCGAGGCCACCCCGGCCGCGGTCGCGAGCTTCGGCGACCAGGCCGTGCTGGTCAGCGCCCAGGGCCGGGTGCTGGGGCCCCGGGAGGGGACCCCCGGCGTCGGCTGGCTGCGCCTGGAGGTGGCCCCGCCGCCCGCCGGAGCGGACATCCCGGACGGCGCACGCCCGGCGCTGGCCCTGATCGCGTCCGCCGACCCCGACGTGGGGTCGCGGATCCGCGCGCTGCGGGTCGGCGCGGACGGCACCTGGGTGGGGCGCCTGACCGGGGGCCCGGAGCTGCGCCTGGGGTCGGGTGAGCGCATGGCGGCGAAGGCCGCGGCGCTGGCCCTGGTGCTGGCCGATCTCAGCGCCGAGGACGAGGCGGCGGCGTCCTACATCGACCTCTCGTCACCGGAGCGGCCGGCCGTGGGAGCGGCGCCGGCGGCCGACGCCGGAGTGGCGGAAACGAGCCTCCAGTAGGAGTTGAGACTTGTCACGTCCCAAGGTGAAAAGCCTCGACCCACACATGAGATGTGCTTGACAGGCCTGGAACTCCGATCTAGTTTCCAGGCTGGCGAAGCCGTGCCTCAGCCAGGTGACGACCCGGCGAAAATGGCGCTCGCCAGCCTCGACCCCAGGTTGAGGTCGTCCTGAATCACCGCATGAGCAGTGCGATCGGGGGATATTCGGTGGAGACGAGCAACTACCTGGCGGTCATCAAGGTCGTGGGTGTCGGCGGCGGCGGCACCAACGCGTCAACCGGATGATCGACGCGGGCGTCCGCGGCGTGGAGTTCATCGCCGTCAACACGGACGCGCAGGCGCTGTCGATGTGCGACGCCGACGTCAAGATCCACATCGGCGGGACGATCACGAAGGGCCTCGGGGCGGGCGCCGATCCACGGGTGGGTCGCGACGCCGCCGAGGAGAGCCGGGAGGAGCTGAAGGAGGCGGTCCGCGGCGCGGACATGGTCTTCGTCACCGCCGGCGAGGGCGGGGGCACCGGCACCGGCGGCGCGCCGGTCATCGCGCAGATCGCGCGGGAGCAGGGCGCCCTGACCGTCGGCGTGGTCACCCGGCCGTTCATGTTCGAGGGGGCCCAGCGGACCCGGCGGGCCGAGGACGGCATCTCCGAGCTGCAGAAGCAGGTCGACTCGGTGATCGTGATCCCGAACGAGCGGCTCATCCAGGTGGTGGAGCGCCGCACGTCGATCATCGACGCGTTCCGGATGGCCGACGACGTCCTCCGCCAGGGCGTCCAGGGCATCACCGACCTGATCACCGTGCCCGGGCTGATCAACCTCGACTTCGCCGACGTCCGCACGATCATGCAGGACGCCGGCGCGTCGCTGATGGGCATCGGCACCGCCTCCGGCGAGAACCGGGCGGGCGAGGCCGCGAAGGCGGCGATCTCGTCGCCGCTGCTCGAGACGACGGTCTCGGGCGCCACCGGCGTGCTGCTCAACATCACCGGCGGCGCGGACCTCGGCCTGTTCGAGATCGACGAGGCGGCCGGGATCATCCGCCAGGCCGCGCACGACGACTGCAACGTGATCTTCGGCGCCGTCATCGACGAGAACGCCGGCGACACGATCCGCGTCACGGTCATCGCCACCGGCTTCGAGGGCGGCGACGTCCCGCAGAGCGAGGCGGACGCCCCCCGCTACGGCCGTCGCGAGCGGGCGGAGCGCGGCGACACGTCCCAGCCGTCCCCGGCGGCCCCCCGCCGCCGCGAGCCGGTCGAGACATCGCGGCCGACCATCACCCTGGAGCAGTCCGAGCGCAAGGGCTTCGAGATCCCCGACGACGCGCTCGAGATCCCCGACTTCCTGAAGTAGCCGCGCGGCGCGGGGCCCCCGCCGGGCCCCGCGCCGCCGACCGGCTAGGAGCAGGCCTCCTGGAACCGCACCTCGGGGAGCTCGCCGACGGTCATCTCGTTGACGTACTGCCCGATGATCCCGTGCCCGAGGGGCGCGACCGAGAACGCGTAGCGCCGCCCGGGCGCCTTCTTCGGCGTCGGCCGGTACAGCAGGGTGCGGCCCCCGCTGTTCTGGTCGGGCGCCACGAAGAAGGGCGTGCCGTACAGCTGCCGGACGCGCTTGTCGGACGCGACCAGCCGCAGGCCCCTGGTGGTGAGGTTGGAGAAGTTCACGGAGACCGTGGACGAGATCGTCGCGGTCCGGACGACGTCGTTCGTCATCAGGAAGTACACGCCGTCGTAGCGCCCCACCTGCTCCAGCACCGCGCACGTCCCGTTGCGCTGGGTCACGCGAAGCTTCGACGACGTCGCGGCGCGGGCCTGGTCGAGGGTCATGCCGATCTTCACGGGTCCCAGCCCGTCGGGGCCGAGCCTCGCGTCGTCCAATGCCGGGGCCGCGCCCGCGGCGGTCCCGGCGGCGGCCAGCGCCGCGGCGGCGGCGAGGGCGCCGGGGAGCGCGATACGGAGGGCGGGCGGCATCGGGCGCGGACTCTGCCGACCGCCCCGGGCGCTGTCGAGCCGGACGGTCGCACCACCCGTCGGTGGGGGGTTGCCGACCGGGCCTGCGTGCTAGCGTCGGCGGACATGGCGGTCGCCCAGTCGCACACGTCGCTCCACGACCGCCACGTGGCGCTCGGAGCACGGATGGGCGCGTTCGCGGGCTGGGACATGCCGCTGCTGTACGACTCCGCGCGCGACGAGCACCTCGCCGTCCGGCGCGCCAGCGGCATCTTCGACGTCTCCCACATGGGGCAGCTCGAGGTCACCGGGCCGGGCGCGCGCGACGCCCTCCAGGCGCTCCTGACCAACGACGTGACCGCCGTCGGCCCCGGGCAGGGGCAGTACACGCTGCTCTGCCACGACGACGGCGGCGTCATCGACGACCTCATCGTCTACGCGCTCGCCGACCGCTTCCTGCTGGTGGTCAACGCCTCCAACATCGCCCCCTGCCGCGAGCGGCTGGAGGACCGGCTCCCGGCCGGCGTGGAGGTGGCCGACCGGTCGCCCGAGGTGGCGATGCTCGCCCTCCAGGGCCCGCGCTGGGCCGAGGCGCTCCGCCCCCTGGCGGCCACGCCGCTCGCGTTCTCGCTCGACTACTTCGAGATCGGCGAGGACGTCATCGCCGGCGTGCCGTGCCTCATCGCCCGCACCGGCTACACCGGCGAGCCCGGCGTCGAGCTCATGTGCCCGTGGGACGCGGCGCCCGCCCTGTGGGACGCGCTGCAGGGCGTCGAGGCGGCCCCCGCCCCGGCCGGGCTGGTCGCCCGCGACACCCTCCGCCTCGAGATGGGCTACCCGCTGTACGGGCAGGAGCTCACGCGGGAGCGGACGCCGGTCGAGGCGGGCCTGAAGTGGGCGTGCGACCTCGCCGGCGGCGGGTTCGCGGGCGCCGACGTGATGCGCCGCCAGGCGGAGGAGGGGACGCCGGAGCGGCTCGCGATCTTCCGCCTCACCGAGCCGGGCATCCCGCGCGCCGGGCAGGAGGTGCTGGCCGGCGGCGCCCCGGTGGGGCGCGTCACGTCGGGCACCCTCAGCCCCGTGCTCGACGCCGGGATCGGGATGGCGTACGTCCCGTCGGCCCTCGCCGGCCCCGACAACGACCTGCTCATCGACGTTCGGGGCAAGCACAAGGCCGCCCGCACCGCCCGCCGCCCGCTCGTGGACACATCCCCGAAGGAATAGAGGAGACCCCGTGGCCGTCGCCGACGAGAGCTACCCCGCCGACCTCCGCTACCACCGCGAGCACGACTGGGTCCGCGCCGAGGGCGACGAGGCCGTCTTCGGGATCACCTGGTACGCCCAGGACGCCCTCGGGGAGGTCGTGTACTACGACCCGCCGGCGGTGGGCGCCACCATCTCCAAGGACAGCTCCTACGGGGAGCTCGAGTCGGTGAAGGCGGTGTCGGACATCATCGCCCCGGCCAGCGGCGAGGTGGTCGCCGTGAACGGCGCGGTGGGCGACCGGCCCGAGATCGTCAACGAGGACCCCTACGGGGAGGGCTGGCTCGTGCGCGTGAAGCTCTCCGACCCGGCGGAGCTGGACGACCTGCTGGACGAGCCGGCCTACCGCGAGTACCTCGGAGGGCTCTAGATGAGCACGTACACCTCGCTCACCGACGACGACCTGCGCGTCATGCTGGCGGCGATCGGCGCGGGGTCGGTCGAGGAGCTGTTCGCCGGGATGATCCCGGAGGGCGTGCGCCTGGACCGCCCGCTGCACCTGCCGCCGGGGATGTCGGAGCAGGAGGTGTTCGCCCACCTCTCCGAGCTCGCGTCGCGCAACACCGGGGCCGAGGACGAGATCACGTTCCTCGGGGCCGGCATGTACGACCACTACGTCCCGGCGCTGATCGACTCGATCCTCCAGCGCTCCGAGTTCCTGACCCCGTACACGCCGTACCAGCCGGAGATCTCGCAGGGCGGCCTCCAGGTGATGTTCGAGTACCAGACGGCCATCAGCGAGCTGACGGGCCTGCCGGTGTCGAACGCGTCGCTGTACGACGGCCCGTCCGCGGTCGGCGCGGCGGCGTACCTCGCGAAGCTCACCAACGGCCGGCCCGACGTGGTCGTGTCGCGCGGCGTCCACCCCCACAGCCGGGGGACGCTCGCCACGCTGGCGCCCGGCTACGGCCAGACGGTCGCCGAGGCGCCGCTGCGGGACGGGGTCACCGACCCGGAGGCGCTCGCCGGCCTGGTGGGCCCGGGCACGAGCGCGGTGATCCTGCAGCAGCCGAACTTCCTCGGCGCGGTCGAGGACCTGGAGCCGCTCGTCGCGGCCGCGAAGGCCCACGACGCGCTGGTGGTGGTCGCCTGCGACCCGCTGCCGATGGCGCTGCTGCGGACCCCCGGCGAGCTGGGCGTGGACGTGGCCGTGGGGGAGGGCCAGTCGCTCGGCAACCGCCTCGACTACGGCGGCCCCTCGTTCGGCTTCTTCGCCGCCGCCGACGAGCACATCCGCCGCATGCCGGGCCGCATCGCCGGCGAGACGACCGACGTCGACGGCCGCCGCGGCTTCGTGCTGACGCTCCAGACCCGCGAGCAGCACATCCGCCGCGAGAAGGCGACCAGCAACATCTGCACGGCGCAGGTCCTGAACGCGCTGGCGGGCGTCATCTACCTGTCGTGGCTCGGCCGCCGCGGCATCGTGGAGCTGGCGGAGCTGATGCTCCAGCGCACCGACTACGCGCGCAGGACCCTCACGGCGCTGCCGGGCGTCCGCGCCCTGCACGAGCAGCCGGTGGTCCGCGAGTTCGCGGTGACGCTCGACGCGCCGGTGGAGCGGGTGATCGCCCGCTGCCAGGAGGAGGGCGTCAACCCGGGCTACGCGCTCGGGCGCGACCATCCGGAGTACGAGGACGGGCTGCTGGTGGCGATCACCGAGCGGCGCTCGCGGGCGGACATCGACCGCCTGGCGGACGTGCTGGAGCGGGCGGTCGCGGCGGAGAGCCGCAGCGCGTCGCTGTCGGGGGCGCGGGCATGAGCGTCGCCGTGCAGACCCCCCAGCAGCGCGAGCGGGCCACCACCGTCTACGAGCGCTCCCGGGCGGGGCGGCGCGCGTTCACGCCGCCGCCGCTCGACGTGCCCGAGCGGCCGCTCGACGAGCTGCTGCCCGCGCGCCTGCGCCGCGCCGACGGACCGGCGCTGCCCGAGGTGAGCGAGCCCGAGATCGTCCGCCACTACAACGGCCTGTCGAAGCGCAACTTCGACCTCGACTCCGGCTTCTACCCGCTCGGGTCCTGCACGATGAAGCACAACCCCAAGCTGCACGAGCGGGTCGCGGCGCTGCCGGGCCACGCGCGCCTGCACCCCCTCCAGTCGCCCGAGCGGGCGCAGGGTGCCCTGGAGCTGATGTGGCTGCTGGAGCGGGCGCTGGCGGAGGTCTCGGGGCTGCCGCACGTGTCGCTGCAGCCGAGCGCCGGGTCGCACGGCGAGCTGGCCGGCGTGCTGCTCAGCCGGGCGTACCACGAGGACCGCGGCGACGAGCGCACCCTGGTGCTCACCCCCGACACCGCCCACGGCACCAACCCGGCGACGGTGACGATGGCGGGCTACGAGGTGGTGAAGGTCGGCACCGCGCCCGACGGGGGCGTGGACGTGGAGGACCTGCGCCGCAAGGCCGACGACCGCGTCGCCTGCCTCATGCTCACCAACCCGAACACGCTGGGCCTCTTCGACCCGAACATCGAGGAGATCGCGCGGGTCGTGCACGACGCCGGCGCCACGCTGTACTACGACGGCGCGAACCTGAACGCGGTGATGGGCATCAGCCGCCCGGGCGACATGGGCTTCGACATCGTGCACTTCAACCTGCACAAGTCGTTCACCCAGCCCCACGGCGGCGGCGGCCCGGGGTCCGGGCCGATCGCGGTGTCGGACCGCATCGCGCCGTACCTCATGCTGCCGCGGATCGTCCGGCGGGAGCCGGAGGAGGAGGGCGGCGCCGCCCGGTTCGACCTGTCCGACGACGGGCCGAAGTCGATCGGCCGGCTCCGCGGCTTCCAGGGCAACTTCGGCGTGTTCGTGCGCGCGTACGCGTACATCTGCTCCCTCGGCGCCGAGGGGCTGAAGGAGGCCTCCGAGATCGCGGTCCTGAACGCGAACTACCTGCTGGCGCTGCTGAAGCGGGAGGGGATCGGGGAGCACCTGCCCCTGGCGTACGGCGAGCGGTGCATGCACGAGTTCGTGCTGTCGGGCGCCCCGATGAAGCGCGACCTGGGCATCCGCACCACCGACCTGGCGAAGCGGCTCCTCGACTTCGGCTACCACCCGCCGACGGTCTACTTCCCGCTCCTGGTGGAGGAGGCGCTGCTGGTGGAGCCCACCGAGACCGAGACGCGGGAGACGCTGGAGGCGTTCGCCGACGCGATCGGGGAGATCCTCCGCGAGGCGGCCGACGATCCCGAGGTGGCGCGCAACGCGCCGTACAGCACGCCGGTGCGGCGGCTGGACGAGGCGGCCGCGGCACGGTCGCCGGTGGTGCGGCAGCCTCCCTCGGCGTAGGGACCCGCGCGGGCTGGACTTCCGGTGGTTGCCCGGGATCGGTGACCGATCATAGGTTCGCCGCGATGGCGGACTCCACGCTCTCCCGAACCGACATCGCCTCCGCGCTCGACTTCGTCCGGGCGGGGGGCGGGCTGCGCAGCTCGGAGGCGTTCCGGCGTCACGTGGTGGAGGGGCTGCCGCGGCTGGTCGCGTCGTCGATGACGTCGTACAACGACCTCTCGCCGGACGGGACGCCGGTGCTGGTGCTGGACCCGCCGGACGCGTGGACGGCGGAGCGCGAGCGCGCGTTCCTGCGCCTCGCCCCGGAGCACCCCCTCATCGCGCACTACCTGCGCACGGGCGACCCCACGCCGATGAAGATCTCCGACCTGGTGCCGCGCCGCAGCTTCCGGGCGTCGGAGCTGTACCGGGCGGTGTACGGGCCGATGGGCGTGGAGTTCCAGATGGCGGTGACGCTGCCCTCCGCCCCGGGGACGGTGGTGGGGATCGCCCTGAACCGCGACCGCCGCGACTTCGGCGAGCGGGACCGGCGCGTCCTCCAGCTGCTGCAGCCGCACCTCGCGCAGCAGCGGCGCGACGCGGCCGACCGCGAGGCGACGGACGCGACGGCGGGCATGCTGGAGCTGGTGCTGGCCGACCGCCGCCAGGCGGCGGTCGCGCTGGGACGGGGCGACGCGATGGCGGCGGCGAGTGCGCGAGCGTCGGCGCTGATGCGCGCGTACCTGCCGCGCCCCCTGCGGGCGGCCGCGCTGCCGGAGCCGCTGGCGCAGTGGCTCGCCCGCACCCGCGCCGCCGGCCTCGCTCCGGTCGGGCCGTTCGTGACCGAGGGGCCGGAGGGGACGCTGGTGGGACGGCTCCTGACCGCGGCCGCCCCGGACGGCCACGACGTCCTGCTGTTCGAGGAGCGCCGGCGCGACGACGGCCGCGCGCTGGCCGCCCTCGCCGCCCTGGGGCTGAGCGCCCGCCAGGCGGAGGTGCTCGCCCTCGCCGCCCGGGGCTGCACGAACGCCGAGATCGCCGCCCGGATGGGCATCAGCCCGCGGACCGTCCAGAAGCACCTGGAGCACGTCTTCGACCGCCTCGGGGTCCGCACCCGCGCCGGCGCCGCCGCGAGGGCCGTCGCCGCCATCGCCGGGGAGGCCTGAGCCCCACTGGCGCCGATCGCTGCTCGATCACGGCCATCCGAACGGCTAGGCGCGCTACGCCGAACGGCGTATGGACACGTCCCGGGGGTGGGGCCGACGATCGCGCCGCCGGACCTCCGAGAAGGATTCAGACATGCAGCGACGACCCACCCGACTCCGCCTGCCCGTCGCGCTCGCCGCCGCCGCGGCCCTCGCCGCCGCCCCCGCCGCGATCGGCAGCGCGACACCCGCCGAGGCGACCTCCGGCCCGGACGTCGTCGTCATGGCCAAGCTCCAGCCGTTCTCCGTGGCGACCGCGACGGCGGTCGCGGCCCGCAACGACCTGACGCTGCGCACCACGATCCCCGACATCGGCTGGGCGTCGTACACCGCGCACGGCAGCGCGAACGCCGCGACCGACCGGCTCGTCCACGACCCCGCGGTGTGGCGGATCGACGCCGGGCAGCCGGGCGAGCAGATGTCCCTTGACCTCACCCCGAGCGACACGATCTTCACCCAGCCGGGCCAGGTGGTCGCCGGGCAGCTCACCGCGTCGTGGAACTGGCACTGGACGATCACCAACTTCCCCGCCGCGTGGGACATCGCCCGGGGCGAGGGCCAGCGCGTCGCGATCATCGACTCGGAGTTCGACACGGAGCACATCGAGCTGAAGCCGAAGCTCCTGACGGGGAAGAACTTCGACTCCGGCACCGCCGGCTACCGCACCACGTCCGTCCGGGCGAACGACCTCGACATCCAGTCCCAGACGCTCCACGGCTCGCACGTCGCCGGCCTGGTCGCCGCGGTGAGCGACAACGCCAACGGCGTGCCGGGCGCGTGCTTCGACTGCGTGGTGATCCCGTACAAGACGGGCCTGCGCGGAGGGGCGCCCGGGACCCCGCAGACCACCGACGCGAAGTTCGTGAGCGACGTCTCCGAGTCCCTGACGGATGTGGCGAACCGGACGGACGTGCGGATCGTGAGCATGTCCCTCGGCACCGACCGTCTGCACCCGGCCATGCGTGACGCCGTGGCCTACGCCCTCAGCAAGGGCAAGATCCTGGTCGCCTCCGCCGGCAACGGCCAGCTCAACAACCCCGGCGTGCCGAACTACCCGGCGTCGTTCCCCGGCGTCATCGGCGTCGGCGCCACCCAGCCGGACGACAACATCGCCCCGTTCAGCACCAACGGCGACTTCGTGGACGTCTCCGCCCCCGGGCACGGGATCGTCTCGACGTGGGACTCGCGCATCCCCGTGAACGCCCCGGCGGCGATCGCCCCCACGCACGGCGTCGGCTTCAAGAACCTGTCGGGCACGTCGATGGCCACCCCCATCGTCGCCGGCCTCGTCGCCCTGATGCTCCAGCTGAAGCCCGACCTGTCGGCCGCCGAGGTGCAGGGCCTGCTCGAGGCGAGCGCGGTGGACCTCGGCGCCCCCGGCAAGGACCCGGTGTTCGGCGCCGGCCGCATCGACGCGTTCCGGACCCTCCAGAACACGCAGGCGTTCGTCCGCCCGGGTCCGCCGCCCGACACCCGGGCCACGCCGCGCTTCTTCTGGTCGTGCACGGTGGGCGGCAAGAACATCGCTGCCGGCAAGAAGGCCTTCGTCGGTGTGTTCCGCAACCAGAAGCTCATCTGCACCGGCCGCACCCAGCCGGCGATCCGCAACGCCCGCCTCGAGATCCAGCGGTTCGCCGCGCGCCGCGGCTTCATCCGCATCGGGACGGTCAAGACCAACAACAAGGGCCGGTTCGGGTTCACCCGCCGGCTCACCACCCTCGGCAACTGGCGAGTGCGCGTCGCCTACGGCGGCGACGGGGCGTTCAAGCCCGCCGGCTCGCTCGGCGTGAAGGTCGTCGCCAAGGCGCGGCGCCGGTAGGACCCACCCCGCCCCGGGCCGGCCGCGAGGCCGGCCCGGGTGCGCGGCTCAGCGCTGGGGGGTGCCGCTGACCAGCGTCAGGTCGGCGTCGATCGCGAACTCCGCGTCGCCGCCGGTCTTCTGCTGGATCGACCACGTCACCGGGAGCGACAGGTCGGGCGACCAGCGCAGGACGTCGGTGCGCGAACCGGGGGTCGAGCCCTGGAACGTGCTGTCGGTGCGGATCACGAACACCGGGATCTGCTCTCCGTCGAGCTGGGCGGTCTCGCGACCCGTGACCTTGCCGGTGTAGGACACCTTCAGGTCGCCGAGGCGGTACGCGCCCTTCCAGCTCTTGCCGACCGTGAACTCGGACGGGTGGTCGAACGACGGGGGCTCGACGGCGTCGCGGTCGTCGGCGCCGACGCCGAGGAACGTGACCTTGGTGCGGCGCCACGTCGCGTTCGCGCCGCGCTCGCCCACCGCGAAGTCGGTCTCCTCGACGTGCTCCTGCGAGAACCGGAGGTCCTCGTGGTAGCCGCCGGCCTTCGGGGTGACGATGTAGACCGCCTCGGCGGGGAGGGGGCGCGAGGCGGACAGCACGCCGCTGCCCGCGGACTCCTCGCCGGTGGCGCGGAAGCGGTAGACGCCGGAGGCCGGCACGCCCGCGGCGGGCGGCGTGTCGCTGACGTTCTTGGCCCGGTACTCGGCCAGGACGGCGTCCTGGCTCACGGCGGTGCTGGTGTGCGCGCCGTGCCAGACCCAGTACACGGCGCCGGCGATTCCGATCACCGCGACCAGGGCGACGAGGCGCAGCGGGCGGGAGAAGAGGGAGGTCACGTCGTTCCTGACGCTCGGATGACAGGTGCGGGGCGCGGGGCCCACCCTCGTCATCGGCACGTTCCGCGGGAACTCCAGCGCTCAGGCCGGGTCCCCGCCGCGCTCAGCCCTCGAAGCCGCCCGGCTCGGCCAGCTCGAGCATCGCCGCGGTCCACGGGGCCGGCGTCGGGTCCCGGTGGGGCCGGGCCAGCAGGTAGCCCTGGGCGAGCGGCACGCCGAGCTCGCGGAGGGTGCGCAGCTCCTCGGTGCGCTCCACGCCCTCGGCGACCACCTTCGCGCCGAGGTCCTCCTCCAGGCTCACCATCGACCGCACCAGCGCCCGCTTGGCGTGGTCCACGTGGATGTCGTGGATCAGCGAGCGGTCGATCTTGATGTAGTCGGGGGAGAGCTGGGTCACGTGGCGCATCGAGGCGTGGCCGGCGCCGGCGTCGTCGATCGCCACCCGGGCGCCGCGGCCGCGGTAGTCGGCCAGGCGGGCCGCGAGGCGGGCGTAGTCGCCGACGGCGTCGTGCTCGGTGATCTCGATGACCAGGCCGTCCAGGCGGCCCTCGCCGAGCGCCGCCTCCATCTCCGTGGTGAGGATGGCGTCGGGGCTCATGTTCACCGAGAGGTACGCGGTGCCGGCGATGCGGTCGCGCAGGGCCAGGGCGCGGCGGACGCACTCCACCTCGATCTCCAGGCCCAGGCCGACGGCGTGCGCCTCGGCGATCCACTTGTCCGGCGGGCGCTCCGGCTCGGCGCGGAAGCGCGAGAGCGACTCGAAGCCCATGGTCTCGCCCGTGGCGAGGGACACGATCGGCTGGAAAACCGTCGCGATCGTCCCGGGCTGGTGGAGCACCTCGAGGATCGCCTCGCGGCGCTGCGCCAGCGACGCGGTGTAGCCGGTCGCGTACTCCAGCCCGTCCAGGCGGCCGCGGTCGAACGCGACCACGCGGCGGTCGCCGGTGTGGGCGGCGGCGAGCGCCTCCTCGCTGGCGGCGATCGCGTTCGCGGCGGTCGCGGCGTCGTCGGGGAGGACGACGAAGGCGGCGCGGGCGGTCAGCCCGCCGTTGTTGGCGGTCGCGATGTCGTGGACGGCCTCGGCCATCAGGCGGCCGTTCATGCCGGCGTGGCCCATGCCGACCCACGCGAACCGGTCGGCGCCGAGGCGGCTCCACACGCCGCCGGTCAGGCTGGAGCCCTCCAGGCGGGCGGCCAGGTCGGCCAGCAGCGCATCGCCGGCGCCGTACCCGTGCTGGGCGTTCCAGCGGCCGAAGCCGTCCAGGTCCACGGCGATGAGCAGGGCCGGCCGGGTGGAGGACGCGGCCTGCACCACGCCGCCCACGTGGCGGGAGAACGCGCGGGCCTCGAGGAAGCCGGAGAGCGGATCGGTGTCGGACTGGCCGTGCATCCGGACCAGTGCGCAGAGACGCCACACCAGGAACGCGGCGAGCAGCCAGATGACGGGGCGGAGGCTCCAGGGGGCGAGGACGCTGGCCGGGCCGATCAGCCCCAGGCCGAGGACCGCGAGGATCGTCTTGGACGGGCCGAGGATCGCCTGGGCCTCGGTGACGCGCACCGGCCGGCGGGCGGCGAAGGCCATCAGCGCCATCGCGATCATGTAGCCGACCATCGCCGGGCCGATCGCCCCGGCGCCCGCGCCGCGGGTGAGCAGCAGCGTCACCAGGGCGTCGGTCGCGGCCAGGGCGGAGAACGCGTAGGCGAACCAGACGAACGCCACCTGCCGGGTCACGGCGGAGCGGCGCACCGCGTTGTAGAGGGCGGCCAGGAGCAGGAGGTCCAGCACCACGGGGAACTGCAGGGCGATGTTCTCCACCGCCGGCAGCGAGGGCTCCCACAGCAGCGCGATCACGATCACGAAGAGCAGCGAGAGCACGGCCAGCTCGATCGCGAGGCCCTCGGCGCGCTGGGCGCGCGACTCCTCGAGCGCCGGCTGGCGCATGAGCCACAGGGCGCGGTACCAGAACGGGTAGGCGCAGAGGAAGCCGATCTGCGACCACGCCGCCGGGCTGGCCGGGTCGCCGCCCATCGCGAGGAACAGCAGGTACGGGATGCACCCGAGGGTCCAGCTCGCGAGGCCGTTGGCGAACAGCCGCCACACGCGGGCCTCCACGCCGCTCGCGCGGGACGCGGCGGCCCTCGTCGCCAGCAGGCCGAGGCCGGCGAGCGCGCTGACCAGCGTGATGGTGATGGCGGCGGCCACGCTCGTGTCCACCGCCTGGCGGGACGCGAACGGGACGAGGGTCAGCAGACCGGCCGCCGCGCCCGTCAGGGTCAGGACGATGGTGCGGTCGGTGGGCGCCGACAGGGGGGCGTGAGAGCCGCGGATCGCGATCACGACGCTGATATCGGCACCCCAGGGGGGCGCCCTGAGGCGCGCGGCAGACGGCGCGCCCCGGCGGGGGTCGGCTAGGCGGCCTCGGTCCGGGCGGCCAGGCCGACCAGCCGGGCGAGCTGCGCGGGGTCGCGACCCGTCAGCAACGCGAGCTGCGACAGCAGCCGCTCCGTGGCCCCCGACTCCTCGAACAGCAGCCCGATCCAGGCCGCCGGCAGCGCCTCGTTGGTGCGCTGGTCGAGCAGCCAGTCGGGGTTCGCCTCGGACATCAGCGTGTCCATCAGCCGCCGGGTCGGCGTGGCGCGCGCCGCGGAGTGCCTGGCGATCAGCGCGCCCGTCGTCCGCATCAGCGTCGCCGGCGCGCCGTAGAGCGGCCGCGACTTCGCGACCGGCTCGGCGGCCGCGATCGCGCGGTAGAAGCGCTCGTTCTCCGGGCGTCACCGCGATGACGACCGTCGAGTCGGGGAACTCGTCGCGCGCCACCCGGCTCGCGGTGGCGAACATCCGCATCACGATCCGGCGGGTGTGGCGGCGGTGGCGCCGCGACACCGTCAGCGACCCGCACTCGTACAGGCCCTCGGACGCCGTCGCGCGGAGGGCGTCGTTCTCCTCCTGGAACGCGCGGTCCGACGGCAGGCCGAACGGGCCGTCGGCCACGATGGCGCAGGTGCCGACGACCTCGCCGTCCATGTGGGCGAGAACGAAGACGGTCCCGGGGTTCAGGTAGGCCGGGTGCATCCGGCGGCCCGAGGGCCGCGGGGTGAGGTAGCCGGCCTCGACGTACCCGTCGTGCAGCACGGCCAGCGCCCGGTCGATGTCCGCGACGCTGTCGGCCAGGCTCACCGTGATCTCGGCGGTCGGCAGCGCCGACGCCGTGACATGCGGGGCGGTGGTGGTCACGAGCGCGCCCGCTCGACGTAGGCGGGCTTGTGCTGGAAGTCCCCGGCTTCGTGGAATGGGTAGTCCCGGTAGCCGTGGACCGTGACCCGGGCCTCGGGGGCGCCCGACGACGACCCGCGTCATCAGCGCGAGCGCCTTCTCCATGCCGGGCGTCGCCACCACGCCGTCGCGCAGCTGCACGTGCAGCGCGGGCAGCCCGCCCTCCGCCGCGATGCGGAAGCGGCCCGTCAGCGCTCCCGCATGCGCGGCGGTGGTGAACAGCCCCTCCTTCACGATCTCGGGGCGCAGGCTCCAGTCCGGTCCGGAGACCGTGGCGCCGCGGCGGCCCCAGAGGGCGATGGCGGGGCGGTCCAGGCGGACGTCGCTGCCGGCGTCGGCCAGGAGCTCGTTCGCGCGGTCCGGCGCGATGATGTCGGCCTCGTCGTCGAGGTCGTAGCGCACGAGCGGCAGCAGCCGGCGGGTCAGCGCGGTCACCACCAGGCTGCCGGTGCCGTCGTCGTGCCGGCGCCGCTCGACGAAGAAGCGGTTCGCGTCCCACGCGAGGAGCGTGGGGGAGTAGCCGGGGTCGCGGTCGAACAGCGCCCGCCGCAGGTCCGACGACTCGAGCACCCGCCGCGCCCGGCGCAGCTCGGGCGTCTCGTGGAGCACGTGGAGGCCCACCTCGGCGGCGCCCATCGACACCATCAGGCCGGGCCGGCCGTCGAGGCCGTCGCGGAACCCGAACAGCTCGGACACGTAGCGGCGGAAGCTCTCGGCGATCCACTCGCCGCCGACGAAGCAGGCGACCACCCGGCGGGCGAAGTCGGGGCCCTGGCGGCGCAGCGCCGTCTCGCCGAGCTCCTTCAGGAACAGCGGCTCGGCCGCGATCACCACGCGGTCGAAGCCGTCGGCGGCGCGGGCGAGCAGCTCGGCGGCCATCTCGAGGTGCACGGAGGGGGTCGCCACCGTCGCGAGGCGCGTCGGCACGCCGATGCCCATCGGCAGGCAGTTCAGGACCAGCGTGGAGCTGTCCTCGCCGCCGCCGAGCGAGCGGATGATCAGGTCGAGCGTGCGCTCCTGGGCGCGGCGCTCCGCGCGGGACGTGACGCCCACCGAGAAGAAGCCGGTCGCGCCGCTCGACGTGAGCAGCTCGGCGGCGTCGGCCACCCGGCCGCCCTCCAGCCAGGTCTCGATCCCGCCCTCGAACACGATCCGCTTGTCGGTGTACGGCACCTGGGAGATGCGCGTCACCAGCCGGTGGTCCACACCGGTGCGCTCGAGGTGCGCGCGGTACCCGCGCGACGTCAGCGCCGCGCGGCGGAAGCTCCGCAGTGCGGCGCGCTCGGCGCCGTTCAGCGGCGGATCGTCGGTGATGCCGCCGTACATCTCCGGCATCGGCTCGGTCATCGTTCCCACCTGGTCTCACCTCGGGTCCGGGCACAACGGACGGGCGGCACGCTATCCGCGGGTCCGAGAGGCGATCATGGTCAGAATTGACCATCCATCCACGACCCGGGATCAGGGCGTGGTGCCGAGCTCCCTGGGTGACAGGAGGCCCATCTCCTGGGCCACCCGGACGGCGGCCGTCCGGTTGGTGACGCCGAGCTTGGCGTTGATCTGGACCAGGTGGCGCGCGACCGTCCGCTCGCTGATGAACAGGCGCTCCCCGATGTCCCGGTTGCGCAGCCCCAGCGCCAGCTCGGCCAGCACCTCCAGCTCGCGGGCCGACAGCCCGGCGCCCGGCGTGGTGGGCGGCCGCGAGCGGGTGGGGATCCGCCGGCCGATGGCGCGCAGGCGGGCCTCGGCCCGGCGGCGCCAGCCGTCGGCGCCCATCGCCCGGAAGGCCCGGCGGGCCGCGAGCAGGTCCTCGGCGGCGGCGTCCGAGCGGCCGTCGGCGAGGCCGGCGGCGAACCGGGACCGCGCCGCCCACCACTTGAGCCCGAGCGCCTCGAAGCCATCGGCGGCGGCGCGCAGGTCGCGAGCGGCGCCGCGGCCGCCCCGGGCCATGACGCCGCGGGCGTAGGCCGACGACGGCCCCGCCAGCGGGATGCCCGCCGCGTCCATGTCCGCGAGCGCGGCGACGCAGCGCGCGGCATCCTCGGCGCCCAGCGCCTCGGCGCCCACCGCGAGCAGCGGGATGGCGGTGAGGCGGTCGTCGGTGCGGCCCCACGCGTCCAGGGCGCGCGACACGGCCACCGCCGCCTCGTCCGGGCCCCCGCCGGCCAGCGCGGCCAGGGCGTGGCCGGTGGCGATCGGGGCGACCTGCTCGAACAGCTCGGGGCCCTCGCGGGACGACAGCGCGCGGTGGCGCGACAGGGCGTCCTCGATCCGTCCCTCCGCCAGCAGCAGCCAGGCCATGCCGGGCTCGGCGGGCGTGTTGGCGCCCCCGTCCAGCTCGGCCCAGCCGGCCACGGCGGCCTCGAGCTCGCGCCGGGCGTCGGGCAGCGCGCCCGAGGCGGCGAGCGCCTCGCCCAGGTTCCCGATGAGCACCAGCTCGTGCTCGCGCAGCCCCAGCTCGCGTGCGCGGACGATCCCGTCGCGGGCGCAGGCCGCGGCGTCGGCGGGCCGCCCGACGGCCAGCAGCACGTGGCTCTCGTGGATCATCGCCAGCGTCGCGTTGCGCGCCGCCGGCCCGGTGGCGCGCTCGCCCTCCCGACGCGCCCGGGCGAGGTGCAGCAGGCCGCCCGGACCGCCGCGGCCGCTCTCGGCCAGGCCCATGAAGATCAGCGCCCGCGTCGAGGTGTCGTCGGCGCCCGCCGCGGTCGCCTCGCTGCGCGCCTCGCCGGCGTGCGCCATCGCGTCGGAGAAGCGGGACGCCATCCCGGCCATGCCGGCCGCGTGGGTGAGCGCCTCGGCGCGCGCCGCCGACGGCGGCGCGGTGGGGTCGCGGCTGCGCGTCAGGTGGTCCTGGATGGAGCGCAGCGCCAGGTCGTGCTGCCCCAGGATCCAGCGGGCGCTGGACGCGGCGGAGATGCTGGCGAGGGCCGCGTCGCGCTCACCCAGCTCCCGGCGCCCGCGGGCCGCCTCCTCCAGCGCCTCGGCCGCCTCGAGCCAGGCGGAGCGGTCGAGCTGGGCCATGCCCCGCTCGTGCAGCGCCGCCAGGCGCACCGACCTGCCCAGGGCGGGGCTCCACCACGCGAGCGCCCGGTCGGCCTGGGCCACGGCGCCCTCCAGGTCGCCGGCGTCGTGGGCCGCGGCCGCGGCGCGCACCGCCCACTGCACCACCGCCGCGGGGTCCGCGGCGCCCACCGCGTGCCGGGCGAGCTCGGCGGGCGGGTCGCCCGCGGCCCGTCCCGCGACCAGGGCGGCCGCGTGGCGCCGGCGCCGCTCGGCCCCCTCCATCGCCCCCGCCGCGACCTCGCGGAGCACCCGGTCGCGGAACCTCCAGCGCACCTCCGGGGGCCCGGGCACCTCCTCCAGCACATCGGCGGCGGTCAGCGCGTCGAGTCCCGCAGCGATGCGGGCAGGCGTCTCGAGGGTGGTGCGTGCCAGCGCGCCGACGGCGAGGGGCTCACCCAGCAGCGCGGCCCAGCGCGCCAGGTCGGCGGGCCAGCCGTCGAGCGGGGCCAGCGCGGCCTCGGCCTCGGCGCGCAGGGCGGGCGGCACCGGCAGCGGGGCGTCGCCGCCCGGCCAGTCGCGGGCGGCGTGCGCCAGGGCGATCAGCCGGCCCGGCACGCCGTCGCCGAGCGCCGCAACCGCGGCGGCCGCCGCGGCGGGCAGCGCCGGCGCGGCCGCGCGGACGAGCGCCAGCGCGTCGTCGGCGGCGAGGGGCGGGAGCACCAGCGTGGCGACGTCGGGGGCCATCTCCCGCCCGGTCATCAGCACCAGGCCGCGCGAGCCGGCGAGGCGCCGGGCCAGGTCCGCGGCGAGGCCCGGCTCGTCGCCGCGCTCCCCCAGCAGGATCACGATGGGCCGCAGGCGGGCGGCGCGGGCGGGGTCGCGGCCGTGCCCGGCCGCCGCGAGGGCCTCCGCCAGGACCTCGGCGGCGGGCCCGGGGGCCTCCGCGTCGACGAGCGCCGTCCCGTCCATCGCCAGCCGCGCGGCCGCCTCGCGGACGAGCCGCGACCGGCCGATCCCGGGTGGGCCGGCCACGACCACCACGCCGGGTCGGGTGGCCGCCACGGCCACGAGGTCGTCCAGCGCCGCCGCGCGCCCGGTCAACGGCGGCGGGGCGGCGAGGTATGCCGGCTGCGTCGCCATGGGACCTCGATCGTACGGCCGTCCGCCGCGGTCACGAAATCGGCCGTCCCCGGCTGGCAGGATCCGGCGGTGTTCCCACCCGGGTTCGAGGACGAGCGCATCGACGTCGGCGACGTGACGGTCGCGGCGTGGGTGGGGGGCGACGGCCCCCCGCTGCTGCTGCTGCACGGCTACCCGCAGACGCGGGCGTGCTGGCACCTGGTGGCGCCGGCACTGGCGGAGCGGTTCACCGTGGTCTGCGCCGACCTGCGCGGCTACGGCGACAGCGGCAAGCCGGCCGGGGGGGACGACCACGCCGGGTACGCGAAGCGGGCGATGGCGGCGGACATGATCGCGGCGATGCGCGCCCTGGGCTTCGCGCGTTTCGGGGTGGCCGGCCACGACCGCGGCGCCCGCGTGACCCGCCGGATGGCGCTCGACCACCCGGACGCGGTGGAGCGGGCGGCGGTGCTCGACATCGTCCCCACGCTGACCCTGTTCGACGGGACGGACCAGGCGTTCGCCACCGCCTACTACCACTGGTTCTTCCTGATCCAGCCCGACGGCCTGCCGGAGGCGCTCATCGGCCGCGACCCGGAGTGGTTCCTGCGCGAGACGGTGCGACGCTGGTCGGGGCGGGCGCGGCCGGTGGAGGAGGCGGCGATCGCCGAGTACGTCCGCTGCTTCGCCGACCCCGCCGCGATCCACGCCTCGTGCGAGGACTACCGGGCGGCGGCCGGCGTCGACCTGGTCCACGACCGCGCCGACGCCGGGGCGCGGATGGCCTGCCCGCTGCTGGTGCTGTGGGGGGCGCACGGGGCGATGGAGCGGCTGTACGACGTCCTCGGCACCTGGCGTGACGCATCCGCCGACGTGCGCGGCCGGTCGTTGCAGTGCGGGCACTTCCTCCCCGAGGAGGCGCCCGAGGAGACGGCCGCGGAGCTCGCGGCCTTCTTCGCCGGGACGCCCTAACCCGGCGGGGGCGGAGCCGACCCGCCGGGCGCCGGCGTCTGCGGCTCCGGCTCGCTGTCGGCGGGCGGCGTGTCGGGCGTGGAGGGCGGCGCGGTGGTCGTCTGGCCGGGGGCGGTCGTCGTCCTGCCGCGCCGCGGGCCCGTGGTGGTCGTGTCCTTCTCGGGGCCGACCTCGATGAACGCGTCCTGCGGGTCGTACGTCCACCGGAACGTCTCGTCGCGCTTCACGTCGCCGTTCACCCGCACCGTGCGCGTATAGGTGATCGTGAAGCCGGCGCCGCCGAGCTCCTGCTTCACCTCGCGGTCGCCCGGCGCCAGGTCGGGGTTCTCCGTCTCCTTGACCTCCGGCTCCTTCACGTCGGTCGGCTCGCCGGTCTCGGTCTCCACCTTGCGGCCCAGCTTCGACGAGAAGAAGCGGATCGTGATGCCGTTCGATCCCGCGGACGCGGAGATCAGCACCGCCGCGTCCCAGTCGTTGCGGAAGATCAGCTCCGGGCCGCCGAAGGACACGGTCGCCTCGCGGCCCTTCGGGTAGCGCGAGATCCAGAACTGGTGGGGCGTGTGCGCGATCAGGTCCATCCCGCCGAAGAAGGCGGCGTTGTAGAGCGTCGTCGCCACCTGGGACACCCCCCCGCCCACGGCGTCCTCCAGCCGGCCGGCCGCGATCTGGGGCGCCTCGACGAAGCCGCGGTCCTCGGTCCGCTGCCCCAGCGCGTCGTTGAGCGAGAAGGTGTTGCCGGCCGGGATGATCGTGCCGTCCAGGATCTGGGCGGCGCGCTGGATGTTGGTGACCCGCGGCTCGCAGCAGTTGTACGGCGTGGAGAACTCGGAGATCTCCTCCTTGACGCCCAGCCCCTTCAGCTCCGCCGTGGTGGTCTCGGGCTTCGTCACCCTGAACCGGGCGCGGACGGCGGTGCCGGGGGCGTCCAGGATCTCCTGGGCGATCGCCTCCATGTCCAGGCTGCGGCCGATGCGCGACGACTCGATGCGCACGGTGCTGCCGTTCACCTTGAAGCTGGCGTCGCGGTAGGGCTGCTCGCGGGTGGAGAACGCGTCCTTGATGTCCGCGTAGAGCACCTCGGGGTCGAGGCGCACCTGCAGCTCCGGCGGGTCCTCGTGGAAGCGCAGCGCCTCCCGCAGGACCGCGGGCTCGATCGGCACCCCGTTGCCCTGGAAGGTCACCTGGACGGGCTTCACGACGAGGGCCAGGGCCTGCTCCCGGGCCGCGGCGGCCGCATCGTCGGACACCGCGGGGGTCAGCGGCCCGGGCGTGACCGACACCTCCGTCTCGCCCGCGGTGATCTCCGCGCGCAGGGCGCGCGCGTCGATGCCGTAGCCGCCCTTCGCGGGCGTCAGCACGATGTCGGAGTCGGTCACCTCGAGCGAGGCGGAGCGCGCCGGGTCGTTGCTCCGCCCGGTCACCTGGCGGATCAGCCCGGCGAGCTTCCTCGCGTCGAACGTCCACTGGATCTCGACGTCGCGCGTGGGGGCGATGCCGATGCCGGACAGGATCCGGCCGCCGAGGTTGCGCGGCTCGAGCGCCTCGTCCACCGCCGCCTTCACCCGCGGCCGCGCGCCCAGCTCGGCGCGTGTGGCCGCGACGCGGAAGCCCGGCTGGTCGGTGCGCGTGACGACGATCTGCTCCTTCGCCAGCTCCTTCGCCTGCGCCCGGACGATCTCCGCGATCTCGGCGCGGTCCTTGCCGTCAACGCCGACGCCGGCCACCTGGACCGCGCCCGGGGCGCCGCCGCCGCCGCGGCTCACCCCGATTGCCGTCCCGATGCCCACGACGAGGAGCACCACGACGAGCGCCAGCACGCCGACGCGCCTGTTGCGGCGTCGGCGGCGCGCCCGCGCGCGCTCCTCGGGGGTGCGCGGCCGGGGTGCGCCGCTCCTTGCTTGCTGTCGCGGCGCGTCCGGCATGGGTTGCGGATCTTAGAACGACCTCGGTCCGCGGAGACACCGAGCGCGGTTCCGCGCCGCACGTTCGTATGCCGGTGACGGATCACCGGCGTTCCGTGAGGTTGTTCACGTTGTGGTGTTTCGCACCCTGTGAGACGGGTCACTCCACCGCCCGGACGCGGTCGGCCATCGTTCTCGTCGTGGACGCGTTGGGAACGGTGCTCGCCGACCGGCTGGAGGGGACGCGCCGCCGGACGCTCGGGATCTTCGGGCCGCTCCCGCACGAGCACCTGACCCGCCAGGCCAGCCCGCTGCTGAGCCCACCCGTCTGGGACCTCGGTCACATCGCGGCGTACGAGGAGCTGTGGCTGGTGCGGCGCATCGGAGGACGGGCCGCCCTCCACCCGGAGCTCGATCAGCTCTACGACGCCGCCGAGACGCCTCGGCGGGACCGGGGCACCGCGCCGCTGCTGACGCCCCGCGAGGCCCACGCCTTCCTCCGCGACGTGCGGGAGCGGTCGCTCGATGTGCTGGCGGCGGCCGACCTGGGCGACGACGCCGACCCGCTCACGCGGGACGGCTTCGCGTTCGAGATGGTGGTGGAGCACGAGGCGCAGCACACCGAGACGGTGCTCCAGGCCCTGCAGATGCTCCCGGCCGGCGCGTACGTGCCGGACGAACGGCGGGCCCTGCCGCGGCCGCGCCCGGCCGCGGGCGGCTGGGTGGAGGTGCGGCCGACCGTGTTCTGCATGGGCGCCGACGGGCCGGGCTTCGCGTACGACTGCGAGCGCCCGTGTCACGTGCGGGCCGTCCAGGGGTTCCTGATGGCCCGCGACCCCGTCACCAACGGCGAGCACCTTGCGTTCGTCGAGGACGGCGGCTACCGGCGACGCGAGCTGTGGACGGACGCCGGCTGGGCGTGGCGTGAGGCCGAGGCCGCCGAGGCGCCGCTCTACTGGGAGCGCGACGGTGAGGGCGGCTGGCTGGAGCGGTCGTTCGACCGCGTCGGCCCGCTCGACCCCGGGCTGCCGCTCTGCCACGTGAGCGCCCACGAGGCCGACGCCCACGCCCGCTGGGCGGGCGCGCGGCTCCCGAGCGAGGTGGAGTGGGAGTGCGCCGCCCAGGGGACGCCGGTGGGCGGGGAGTGGGGGAACCTGGACCAGACCGGGTTCGGCCGCGCCCCGGTCGGCGCCCACCCCGAGAACCCGGCGGGCGTGCGCGGGATGCTCGGCGACGTCTGGGAGTGGACGTCCAGCCCGTTCGACGGCTACCCCGGCTTCGCCGCCTTCCCGTACCGCGAGTACGCGGAGGTGTTCTTCGGGACGACGTACCGGGTGCTCCGTGGCGGGTCGTGGGCCACGCAGTCCGTCGCCGCCCGCCCGAGCTTCCGCAACTGGGACCTCCCGGAGCGGCGGCAGATCTTCAGCGGCCTGCGGCTGGCGAGGGACCTGTCGTGAGCGCCGTCGCCGCCCTCCCGCGGCCGTACCGGCTCGACGTCCACCCCCGCGGCCTCGGCGCGGGCGAGGGGATCGCCGCCGACGCGCGGATCGGGCTGGCCGCGGAGCGGAAGTGGATGCCGCCGGTGCACTTCTACGACGAGCGCGGCTCCGCCCTGTTCGAGGAGATCACCCGGCTGCCCGAGTACTACCAGGGCCGCACGGAGCTGGGGATCCTGGAGCGCGTGGCGCCCGGGCTGGTGGAGCGCCACGGCGTCGCCGAGCTGGTGGAGCTCGGCTCGGGCGCGTCGCGCAAGACGCGGGCCCTGCTCGACGCGATGCGCCGCGCCGGGACGCTGGAGCGGTACGTCCCGTTCGACGTCTGCCCGGAGGCGATCCTCGCGGCGGCGTCGACGCTGACCGAGGACTACCCGGAGCTCGACCTCCACGGGGTCGCGGGGGACTTCGGGCGCCACCTGCCGGCCGTCCCGCCCCGCGCGGCCGGCGGCGCCCGCCTGGTCGCGTTCCTGGGCGGGACGATCGGCAACCTGGAGCCGGCCGAGCGCGCGCCGTTCCTGCGGTCGGTGGCGGCGCTGATGGACGACGACGACGTCCTCCTGGTCGGCACGGACCTCGCCGGCGACCCCGCGCGGATCCGCCCCGCCTACGACGACGCCGCCGGTGTCACCGCGCGGTTCAACCTGAACCTGCTGCGGGTGATGAACCGCGAGCTCGACGCCGACTTCGACCTGGACGCGTTCGCCCACGTCGCCGTCTACGACCCCGGGCCCCCGTGGATCGAGATGCGCCTGCGGTCGATGGGGCCCCAGGTCGTCCGCCTGGCCGCGCTGGACATGACGGTGGAGTTCGCCGACGGCGAGGAGATGCGGACCGAGATCTCCTGCAAGTTCAGCCGCGCGTCGGTGGAGGGGATGTACGCCGACGCGGGGCTCCGGCTGGTGGAGTGGCACGAGGACCCGCGGGGCTGGTTCGCGGTGTCCCTCGCGCGCCGCGCCGCCTAGCACCACGCACCGTGCGGTATGCGGCCGCCCCGGCCGCCTGCCGATACCGGCGGCATGACCCCCCTCGCGCCCGCGGTGTTCGAGCTCCGGACCATCGGACTGTCCATCGCCGCGTGCGGCGTGGTCGGGGTGCTCGCGGTGGGGGACCCGGCGCCCGACGACCTCCGCGCCGGGGCCGCGGGGCTGGCGGGTGCGCTCATCGTGCTGTGGGTGATCGGGGGGGCCCGCGCCGCGCGCCGGGCGGCGCGGCTCGCGCTGCCCGTCGCGCCGCGCTGGCAGCTCGAGGGCACCACGGTCACGCTCCTGCGGGTCCTGGTGGCCCGCACCCTCCCCGCCGCGGCGCTCGCCGTCGGCGGGGCCGTCGCCGCTGCGCCGTACGTCGAGGGGACGGGCGCGGCGGCGGCGGGCGCGCTGCTCGGCGCCGGCGCCTCCGCCCTGCTCGCGGCCGCGCGCGTCCGGTCCGTGGAGCGCGTGCGCGGCCGCCGCCTGCTCCACGCGGCGACGCTGCTGGAGCCCCTCGGCCGCAACTCGCTCTTCCTCGAGCCGGCGGCGCTCGCCGACCGCCCCGACGGGCGGCCCGCCACCGCGCCGTGGCCGTCGCACCGGCCGCCGCAGCGCACCCCGCGCGCGGCGATCGAGCTGGAGCCCGCCAACGGGGCGGCGTTCCACGGGGCCGGCGTGCGGCCCCGGCCGCCGGGCCGGGTCAGCGCCGGGGCGGCTCCGGATCCTCGGGATCCCGCGGCGGGCGGATGATCAGGGTCCGGTTCCGGACCTCGATCTCCCCGGCCTCCGCGAGCCGCCCGATCGCGATCGTGACCGATTCGCGCACCGCCCCCACCATGTTCGCCAGCTCCTGGTGTGTGAGCCGCAGGTCCAGCCGGATGCCGTCGGGCGTCACGCGGCCCCAGCGCTCCGCGAGCTGACGCAGCTTCAGGAGCAGCCGCCGCTCCACCCGCGGCTCGAGGGCGATCGCCACCGCCAGCTCCCGGTCGGCGATCTGGGCGCTCAGCACCCGCACCAGGTTCGCCGCCAGGGCGGGGTCGCGCATCCACTGCTCCATCCGCGGGCGGTCCACGAGGTGCACGAACGACTCCTCGATCGCGAAGCACCGCACCTGCGGCGCGGACGCCGCCCACGGGTCGATCGGCCGCACCAGCAGGTCGCCCTGCTCCAGCAGCCCGATGGTCCGCTCCCGCTCCTCCGGCGCGACCACCGCCAGCGCCAGGCGCCCGTGGCCCACGACGCAGCACACCGCCCCGCTCCCGCCGACGTCGAACTCGGCGCCCGAGTCGAGGTGGACGGCCTCCAGGCCGTCCACGGCCGCCGCCAGCGCGCTCTCCGACAGGTCGGCGAACAGGTCGATCGTGCGGAAGCCGGCGGTGTCGGTCATGAGGTGGAGTAGACGATCAGGCTCACCGCCGCGACCGCGTTCACGGTGGCGTGGGCGGTCACCGACCCCCAGTATCCACGCGTCCGGTACACCCACGCGAGCGCCAGGCCGGTCAGGAAGATGCCGATCGCCCGCGGCCAGAGCACGTAGGCGTCGAAGTGGGCGGAGGCGAAGACGAGGCTGCTGACGGCCGCCGCGGGCCAGAACCGCAGCCGCCGAACGAGCCCGCGGAGCAGGAGGCCGCGGAACAGCAGCTCCTCGCCGAGCGGGGCGAGCACCGTCAGCGCGATCACCCACAGCACCAGCTCCCAGGGGGCCGTCCCGATCTCCTCCTGGTCCTCGACCAGGCGCTTCACGTGGGGGTCGATCTGCGACCCGACGGCCAGCAGGATCGCGGCGCCCACCACGATCAGCAGGCCGATCCCGAAGCCGGTGAGGATCACGTTCCGGGGCGGCTTCTTGATCGCCAGCGCCAGGCGGCGCTCGTGGGCCGGCAGCTCCCGCCAGATCAGGAATCCGAACACCAGGATCAGGGAGCTGGCGATGAACTGGAGGACCGTCAGCAGCGCGTCCTCGCCCATCGCCGTCGCGCTGAGGACCGCGGCGGCCACCAGGGCGCCCACGAACGCGGCGATCACGGCCCCCGGGGGCGACAGCACCCGCCACCAGAACCCGCGGGCCCGCAACGGCGGTGGGGGTGGCGGCGGTGGGGGTGGCGGCGGTGGCGACGGGCCGTGGGGTGCGGGGTCGATCGTCGCCATCCGTCCGAGTGTACGGCCCGCCCCCCGGAACGGATCCGGTGGCCGGTAGCATCCCGCCGATGTCCGCCGTCGCCACGAGGGAGCGCGTCTTCTCCGGGATGCGCCCCACCGGTCAGCTGCACGTCGGGCACCTGCTGGGCGCCCTCGGCAACTGGGTGGCGCTCCAGGACGACTACGAGTGCATCTACAGCGTGGTGGACCTCCACGCGCTCACCACCGGGTACGAGAACCCGGAGGAGATCCGCCGGAACACCCGCGAGATGGTGGCCGACTGGCTGGCCGTCGGCGTCGACCCGCAGCGCAGCATCGTGTTCCGCCAGGGCGACGTCCACGAGCACGCGGAGCTGGCGACGCTGCTCGGCATGGTGACGCCGCTGTCGTGGCTGGAGCGCGTGCCGACCTACAAGGGGCAGATCGCGGAGCTGGGCGAGGCGATCGACACGTTCGGCTTCCTCGGCTACCCGCTCCTGCAGACGGCGGACATCATCCTGTACCGCGCCACCCGCGTCCCCGTGGGGCAGGACCAGCTGCCGCACCTGGAGCTGGCGCGCGAGGTGGTGCGGCGGATGAACCACCTCTACGGGGAGCTGTTCCCGGAGCCACAGCCGATCCTGGCGGAGTTCCCGCTGGTGCTCGGGGTGGACAACCGGAAGATGAGCAAGAGCTACGGCAACGCCGTGACCCTCGCCAACACCGACGACGAGATCCAGAAGCTGGTGATGTCGATGATCACCGACCCCCAGCGGACGCGGCGCGACATCCCCGGCCGCCCGGAGATCTGCACGGTCTTCGCGTGGCACAAGGCCTTCGGGGCCCCGCAGGACGAGATCGACGCCATCTACGAGGGCTGCACGACCGCCGTCCTCGGCTGCGTGGACGACAAGCGCGCCCTCGCGGAGCGCGTCAAGGCCCGCATCGGCCCGATCCGCGAGCGCCGCGAGGCCCTGATGGCCGACCCCACCGCGATCGACGACATCCTCGCCGACGGCGCCGACCGCGCCCGCGCCATCGCCGCCCCCATCCTGGATGAGGTCAAGGCGGCGATGGGGCTGCGCTAGGCGTCAGACGGACGCGGCGGGCTCGGCCAGGACGTCGAGTCCCGGCTGGGTGCGCAGGGTGAGGTCCTCCAGGACCTCGAAGTCCCGGGAGACGATCCCCGCGAAGGCGGGCGAGGACGCGACGGTGGCGAAGAGCTCCGACGCCGCGTACGCCTCCATGGAGGCGCGGTCGTCCCACAGGTAGACGCCGCCGTAGGTGCCGGTCGCGGGCTCCGAGAGCCAGATCTTGGCCCGGAGTCCGGGGAGTTCGGCGAAGGCCTGCGTCATCTGCGCGCAGGCCGCGCGGTAGCCGTCGTGGTCCAGGCCGTCGAGCGTGAAGGTCACGATCTGCACGTGCATCAGGTGGCTCCTTCGGAGAGGCGGGCGATGCCGCGGTCGTAGTCCTCGAGCACCCGCGCGAGCTGTGCGGCGGCCTCGGCCGGTGCGGCGGGGTCGGCCCTCAGCAGCGAGAGCGCCATCCGGGCGCCCGCGGCCAGGGTCGACAGCTCCGCGCTCGTGGCGACCAGGGTCACCACGCCGGGGCGCGTGCGGGTCATGCGCACGGCGCTATCCGACGGCGGCCGGCGCGGGCTCCGAGGCGCGGGCGCGGACGTACGCCGTGACCTGCTCGAGCTCGGCCACGAACTCGTCGTAGTCGAACGCCATGGCGTTGAGGTACGTGCTCCAGCCCATGGTGTGCTTCGCCATGAGCGATGCCTCGGCGATCTCGTCGTCGGTCGCGCCGAACAGGCGGGCGGCCTCGCTGTGGAAGTGGACGCAGTACCGGCAGCGCGTGGCGCCGGAGACCGCGACGCCGATGAGCTCCTTGTACTTGTTCGGGATGAGGGTCTCGGCGAGCTCGATGGCCGTGAAGCTGGCCCACTCGCTCGCGATCAGGGTGTCGGGGACGCCCGACCAGAAGGTCGGGACGAGTCCGAGGGTGTCGCGGATCTCTGCTTCGACGTCGGCCCGGGACATGGGGTCCTCCTCGATTGCGGACGGACCATCCGTCCGATCGGGTCCGACGCTAGGCGGGGCGCACCGCCCCGCCATCGGGCGAACGCCCCATCCTCGCGGCGGCGGCCACGGCCTGCGCGCGGGTGTGCACCCCGAGCTTGCAGAAGATGTTCTCGACGTGGCGGCCGGCGGTCTTCTCGCTGATGACGAGGCGGGCCGCGATCGCGCGGTTCGAGCGGCCGTCCGCGATCAGCCCGAGGACCTCGATCTCGCGCGGTGAGAGCCGGGCACCGGCGGCGCCCTCGGCCAGCTCGGCGGCCGCGGCCTCCTCGCCGGTGATCTCGCCGCCGACGAGGCGTCGCAGCCAGCCGTCCACGCTTCCCTCGCCGAAGTCCAGCCAGACCGGCTGGTGCAGCACGCCGCCGCCCACGTCGACGGGCGCGCCGACCGGGGCGAATCCGAGCGGCGTGAAGATCGGCGCCAGGGGTGCCGGATCGGCCATCGCCGAATAGAGGCGCGACAGACGCGGCCGCAGCTCCATGTACGTGCGCTTCACGTCGAGCCAGCACACGCCGACGGCCGGGGACAGCATCTCGCCCGAGTCGCGACCCAGCCAGCGGCGCATCGTGAGCACCCGGTCGCCGTCGCGCGGCGGCACGGCGGCCATGTGCTCCACCCAGGCGCGCCCCACCGGGTCGCCGTCGAGCAGCGCCGGGTCGAGGTCGCCGATCTCCGCGAGGTGCAGGATGGCGGCCACCTCCCCGTCCGGTCCCCGGGCCACCGAGAAGCCCTCGGGCGCGACCCGGAGCCAGGCGTCGAGCAGCTCGGCGGCGCCGGGCGGCTCGTGGCGGCCGATGATCGCGCGGATCGCGGGCGCGTCGGCCGGGACGGCGGGCTCCACGTGGTGTCCCGCCGACCCCACCGGGAAGCATGCGGCGCGCAGCACGGGGTTCTGGATGAGGTAGATCAGATCGGCGGTGACGCTCCAGAGCCGCTCGGGCGTGGGGGTGCGCGCCCGGGTCTCGAAGTAGGCCCAGGCACGGCGGCGATAGGTGGCGTGCCGCTCCGGGTCGCGCTCGCGCAGGTCGGCGGCGAGGGCCTCGCGGACCACGTCGTGGATCATCAGCCCCTCGGGCGTGCGCTCGACGAACGGCAGTCCGGCGAGGGCGTCGAAGTCCGCGCGCACCCCCGGGCGGGCGAGCAGCGACCGCAGGACGGGCTCCGTGACCCTCCGCGACGTGGACGCCGCCTCCAGCGTCTCGATGACCCGGTCGGGGAGCCCGGCGAGGACGGCGTCGAGGAGCTGGCGGATGACGGCGGGCGGCGGGCCGCTCGCGATGTCGCGGTCCGGGTCCGCCAGGAGCGCCGCGGCGGCGAGCTCGAGCGCGAGGGGGTGCCCCTGCGCGAACCGGTTGGCCCGCGCCGCCCCGAGCTCGTCGAGCCCGCGCCGGCGGAGCAGCGCGATCGACTCGGACTGGCGGAGCGGCTCGAGCGGGAGCTCCGCCACCAGGCCGCTCCAGCCGGGGCTCGTCATCCACGGCCCCGGGGCGTCCCGCCCGGCGATCACCGTGATCACGGAGCCCGGCAGACGGGGCAGGAACACGTCGCGCAGCCACGTGTCGAGCAGGCCGAACCGCTCGTAGGAGTCCAGCGCGAGCACCGTGCGCCGCCCTCCGGCGCCCAGCTGCGCGGCCACCTCCGCCAGCTCCGGATGCGGGCTCTCCGACCCGAGCGCCCGCGCGATCGCGCCGATCCAGCCGTCCGCCGTCGGTTCCACCTCCCGGCAGTCGAGGAGGATCGTGAGGACGTCGTCATCGACGTCCGCGAGCGCCGCGTGCAGCAGGCGCGACTTGCCGATGCCGCCCGGACCGGTGATGAACAGGACCAGCGGACCACCGGTCGCCGAGGCGATCGCGGCGTGGATCCGTCCGAGCTCCGCCTCACGCCCGACGAAACCGCTCGCGGCGGCCGATCGGACGATCTCGGCGATGGTGCGGGAGTCCGGCACCGCCGTCCCTTGTTCGAACGCGCCCGCGTTCGCGTCCAACGTACGCCGTTCCCCGTCGGACGCCACCCTCGCGCGACGTGCGCCGGTGACGGCGGGCGGCACGGCTATGCTGGCCACCGGGATGCCCGCGCCGGACGCACTCCAGCAGCCGATCGCCCTCGATCTCTTCGAGGGGCCGTTCGACCTGCTGCTCACGCTGGTCCTGCGCGACGAGGTCGAGCTCCTCGACCTGCCGCTGGTCGAGGTGGTCACCGCCTCCCTCGGCGAGAACGCCCGCGAGCGGTGGGACACCGACACCGCCGGTGAGCTGATCGTCCTCCTCGCGGCCATGGCGGAGCTCAAGGCGCGGCGGATGCTGGGCGAGCCCGGGGAGGAGGAGCCCGATCCCGACACGCTCGAGGCGCGCGAGGCCCTCGCCGCGCGGCTCGTCGCCTACGCGCCGTTCCAGCGCGCGGCGGCGTGGCTCGTCGAGCAGGCCCGCAACCACACCGGGCCGCGGTACCGGCGCGTGCCGCTGGAGGGCGCCGCGCCGCCCCCGCCGCCCGAGGAGGACCCCCGGCAGCTGCGGGAGGCGATGGCGCGGATGCTCATCGCGCCGCCCGCGCCGTCGCTCTCCCACCTCACCAACCGTCGCGTCAGCATGCCCGCCGCGCTCGCCCGCCTGCAGGCGGCGCTCGGCCGGGCCCGCGCGGTGAGCTTCGACGCCTTCACCGACGGCATGGAGCCCCTGGAGGAGGCGATCGCCCTGATGGCGGCGCTGGAGCTCGCCCGCCGCGGCGAGGTCACGCTCGCCCAGGCCGAGCCGTTCGGCGACATCGCGATCACCGGGTCGCGACTGTGAGCCTCGGCGAGCCGGCCCGGCAGGTGGAGGCGCTGCTGTTCCTGTCGCCGGAGCCGCTGCCGCTGGTGGCGCTCTGCGAGATCACGGAGGAGTCGCCCGGGGTCGTCCAGCGGGCGCTGGCGGAGCTGGGCGAGCGGCACGGGCCGGAGACCGGCCTCGAGGTGGCCGAGATCGCCGGGGGCTTCACGCTGCGCACGCGCGCGGACCTGGCGGAGGTGGTCGACCGCCTCCGCGAGCGGCCGCCGGACGACCGCGTCTCGCCCGCCGCCCTCGAGACGCTCGCCGTCGTCGCCTACCTCGAGCCGGTCAGCCGGCCGCAGATCAGCCGCCTGCGCGGCGTGTCCGTCAACTCGACGGTCACCTCGCTCGTGGAGCGCGGGCTGCTGGAGGAGGCGGGCCGTCCCACGGACGGCGGCGCGATGCGCTACCGCACCACGCGGGCCTTCCAGGAGCGGTTCGGCCTGCGCCGGGCCGGCGACCTGCCGCCGCTGGAGCGGTTCGAGCTGAGCGGCCCGGAGGCGGAGCGGGTGCGGCTGCAGCTCGTCCAGGCGGGGCACCTCCCCGAGGACGGCGGCGATCCCGCACCCGAGGGCGACGGCCCGGACGACCCCGATGGCGGATGAGCGCATGAGGGTCCATCGCGCGCTCGCCCTCGCCGGGGTGGCGAGCCGGCGGGCGGCGGAGACGCTGGTGGCGGAGGGGCGCGTGAGCGTCAACGGGTCGCCCGCCACGGTCGGCCAGCTCGTGGGGCCCGAGGACGCCCTCGCCGTCGACGGCCAGCGGGTCCGCGGCGCCGAGCCGCGGCGCGCCTACCTGCTCAACAAGGCCCGCGGCGTGGTCTCCACGGCACACGACCCCCAGGGCCGCCCGACCGTCCTGGACGAGCTGCCGGACGACGTCCGCCTCTACCCGGTCGGCCGCCTCGACATCGACACGACCGGCGCCCTCGTCATCACGAACGACGGGGACCTCGCCGCCCGCCTGATGCACCCGAGCACGAAGGCACCGAAGACGTACGAGGTGCTCATGCGCGGCCAGGTCTCCGCCGCCACGGTGCGCCGGCTCCGCCACGGGGTGCAGCTGGAGGACGGGATGACCAACCCGGCGAAGGTCGAGGTGATGGACCGGAAGGCCCCGGGCGGCACGTGGCTGCTGATGGAGCTCACGGAGGGGCGGAACCGGCAGATCCGGAGGATGGGGGAGGCGGTCGACCACCGCGTGATGCGGCTGCACCGCTCCCGCTACGCCGGCATCGGCCTCGCGCGCCTCGGCCCCGGGCGATGGCGCCCGCTCAGCAGGGCGGAGTGGCGCCGCCTCGGCGAGATCGCGGGGATGCAGCGGTGAACCACCCGGTCGTCCGCGCGGTGCGCGGGGCGACCTCGGTGGACGAGGACACGCCGGAAGCGATCCTTGAGAGCACCGCGGAGCTCCTCACCGAGGTCCTCGAGCGCAACGACCTCACCCCGGACGACCTGATCTCGATCATCTTCACGATGACCTCGGACCTCCGCTCCGAGTTCCCCGCCCTCGCCGCCCGCCACGCCGGCCTCACCAAGATCCCGCTGCTCTGCGCCAGCGAGATCCCGGTCCCGGGGAGCCTCGGCATGTGCATCCGCCTGATGCTCCACTGCTCCGTCCCCAGGGAGCGCCCCATCCACCACGTGTACCTCCGCGACGCCCGCCAGCTTCGCCCCGACCTGGCGGAGGACGCCCAGTAGATCGCCCCCGGCGGCACCGGCGATCCCGGCGGGGTCAGTCGATGTCGAGGCCCAGGTCGAGGGCGGGGGCGGAGTGGGTGAGGGCGCCGACCGACACCGCGTCCACCCCCGTCGCGCCCGCGGCGCGCGCGCCGTCGAGGGTCATGCCGCCCGAGGCCTCGAGCTTCGCCCGCCCGCCGACGGCCGCGACCGCCTCGCGCAGCTCGTCGGGCGTCATGTTGTCGAGCAGGATCCAGTCGGCGCCGGCGTCGAGGGCGTGGCGGACGCCGTCGAGATCGTCCGCCTCCACCTCCACCAGGACGTCGGGCAGCTCGCGACGCGCCCGCGCGACCGCGTCGACCAGGCCGGCGCCCGCGAGCGCCAGGTGGTTGTCCTTCACCAGCACCCGGTCGTGGAGGCCCATCCGGTGGTTCACGCCGCCGCCGGCGACGACGGCGGCCTTCTCCAGCGCCCGCATCCCCGGCGTCGTCTTGCGGGTGTCGAGCACCGCGGCGGGGGCCGCCGCCGCGACGTACGCGGCGGTCAGCGTCGCGACCCCTGACAGGTGGCACAGCAGGTTGAGCAGGGTGCGCTCGGCGGTGAGCACGGCCCGCGCCGGCCCGCTGATCTCGCACACCACCGACCCGGCCTCCAGGCGGGCGCCGTCGTCCAGGCGCCAGTCGCCCGACACCCCGGTCTGCCGCAGGACCTCCTCCGCCGCCTCGCGCCCCGCCAGCACCCCCGGTTTCCGCGCGACGACCCGCGCCGTGGCGACCGCGCCGGCGGGGACGAGCAGCTCGGACGTGATGTCGCCGCGCTCGCCGAGGTCCTCGGCGAGCGCGGCGGCGACGACCTCCGCGGCCGTCACGCCAGGGCGAGCATCCGGTCGAGCGCGAGGCGCCCGAGCCGCGCCATCTCCGGATCCACGGCCACCACGTTCACGATCTCGCCGGCCGCGAGCGACTCGAGGCACCAGGTGAGCTTCGGCAGGTCGATCCGGTTCATCGTGACGCAGGGGCAGAGGTCCTCCTTCAGGCAGGAGATCCGCTTGTCCGGGTGGCGCAGCCGCAGGCGGTTCACCAGGTTCCAGTCCGTCCCGATGACCGCGGACGCGCCGGCCGGGAGCTCCTCGCAGCGGCGGATGATGTACTCGGTGCTGCCGTCCTCGTCGGCCGCCTCGACCACCGGCCGCGGGCACTCGGGGTGCACGATCACGGTCACGTCCGGGTCCGCCGCGCGGGCCGCCTCGATCTGGCGGACGTTGAAGCCGGTGTGGACGTTGCAGAAGCCCTTCCACAGGATCACCGGCGCGTCGGCGAGCTGGTCCGCGGGGATGCCGCCCAGCTCCGCCATCCGCGGGTTCCACACGAGGGGGGCGCCCGGGTCCATGCCGAGGCGGCAGGCCGTGTTGCGGCCCAGGTGCTCGTCCGGGAAGAAGAACACCGCGTCGCCCTCGGCGAGCGCCCAGCGGAAGGCCTTCTCCGCGTTGCCGGACGTGCAGACGGCGCCGCCGTGGGCGCCGACGAACGCCTTCAGGTCCGCGCCGGAGTTCATGTAGGTCAGCGGGATGACCTTCTTGCCGGGGAGCGCCTGCGTCATCTGGTCCCACGCGTCGCGGACCGTGTAGATGTCCGCGCACTCGGCCAGGTGGCACCCGGCGCCGAGGTCGGGGAGGACCACCGTCTGGTGGGGCGCGCGGAGCACGTCGGCGGCCTCGGCCATGAAGTAGACGCCCAGGAAGACGACCAGGTCCGCCCGGGTGGCCTCCGCCCCGCGGCGGGCGAGCAGGAACGAGTCGCCGGTCACGTCCGCGAACGCGATGACCTCGTCGCGCTGGTAGTGGTGGCCCAGGATGACGGCCCGCTCGCCGAGGGCGTTCCGGGCGGCCCAGGCGCGCTCCCAGAGCTCCTCCTGGCCGGCCGCGGTCTCCGTCGTCGGCAACGCGCAGGCGGGCCCCGTGGCGGCGGCGATGGCGGTGGTGGTCATGCGGCCTCCAGGGCGAGGGCCCGGCGGCGCCGGGCGTCGGGGACGAGGTACGGCTGCCCGCCGGCCCACGCGATGCGGCGGGCCCGGGCGGGATCGGGGAGGGGGAAGTCGGAGCGGTAGTGGGCGCCGCGGCTCTCCGTGCGGATGTCGGCGGCGGCCGCCGACAGCCTCGCGACGAGCAGCAGGTTCTGAGTCTCGGGGTCGTCGCCGGGGGCGATCGCGTCGAGCTCCGCGGCGGCCGCGGCCAGGCCGGAGGCGTCGCGCTCCACGCCCACGCCCTCCCACATCGCCGCTTGCACCGCCCGGCGGGCGCCTGGCGTGGCGGCAACCCCGCCCCCGACCGGGACGGCGGCCGCGACCGGCCCCTCCGGCCACGCGTCGGCGTCGCCGGCGATCGCCTCGGCGGCGCCCGCCGCCATCACGGCCGCCTCGAGCAGGCCGTTCGAGGCGAGCCGGTTCGCGCCGTGGGCGCCGGTGGCCGCGCACTCGCCGATCGCGAAGAGCCCGGGGAGCGTCGAGCGCCCGGCCATGTCCGTCAGGACGCCGCCGATCGAGTAGTGGGCGGCGGGCGTGACGGGGATGAGGTCGCGGGCCAGGTCCAGGCCGTGCCCGGCGCAGATCGCGGCGACCGTCGGGAAGCGCCGGTGGACATCGGCGGGGTCGAGGTGCCGCAGGTCGAGCGTGACGTCCGCGGCCGACTGGCGCGCGCGGCGGTCGATCGCCCGCGCGACGACGTCGCGGGGGCCGAGCTCGGCCATCGGGTGCTCGTCCGGCATGAAGCGGTGCCCGCCGGCGTCGCGCAGGATCGCGCCCTCGCCGCGGACGGCCTCGCTGACCAGCCCCAGGGGGCTGTCGCCCAGCGCGAGGGCGGTGGGGTGGAACTGGACGAGCTCCAGGTCGGCGAGGGCGGCGCCGGCGCGGGCGGCCAGAGCGGGGCCGTCGGCCGTGGCGCCGAGCGGGTTCGTGGTCCGTGCGTACAGGTGGCCGGAGCCGCCGGTGGCCAGGACGACGGCGCGGGCCCACCGTGTGATCTCCCGCCCGTCCGCGGCCCGGGTCCGCAGGCCGCAGGCGCGCCCGTGGCGGACGACGACCTCCAGGGCCGTCTCCTCCTCGGCGATCATCACGCGGGGATCACGGCGCAGGGCGCCGGCCAGCGCGGCGACGATGTGCGCCCCGGTCGCGTCGCCGCCGGCGTGGACCACGCGCGCGGCGGAGTGCGCGCCCTCGCGCCCCAGCTCGAGCCCGCCCCGGGGGTCGAGGTCGAACCGGACGCCCCGGCGCAGCAGGGTCTCGACCTGGGCCGGGCCCTCCGCGCAGATCCGGGCGACCGCCTCGACGTCGCAGAGCCCGGCGCCCGCCGCGAGGGTGTCGGCGACGTGCGCGTCGACCGTGTCGCCGGTGTCGACCGCCGCGGCGATCCCGCCCTGGGCGCGGCGGGTGCTGCCCTCGCCGAGGGAGGCCTTCGTCACGAGCACCACGGGACCGCTCTCGGCGGCGGCGAGGGCGAGGAGCCCGCCTGCGATGCCGCTGCCGACCACGATCACCGGGTCCCTGTCGGGTACGCCCACCAATTTGTTGTCCCCCTGACGGAAACGGCTCGCCGAATTGGCGTCAACGCGACAATAGCGCGCAGCGGGGGCCATGGAACCCCATCCGCGTGTGAGGTCGATGACGCCGCCGCCCTACACTGTCGGGCGGTGTCCATCCGCGTCTCACCACGTCTCGAGGCCATCCCGCGGTACGAGCCCGGGCTCACGACGGCCGAGGTCCTGGCCCGCTTCGGGCTGGAGGCGGCGGTGAAGCTGGCGTCCAACGAGAGCCCCTTCCCGCCGATGCCCGAGGTGGCCGCGGTGGTCACGGCCGGGATCGGCGGCCTCAACCGCTACCCCGACGGCCCCGCGCGCGCCCTGCGCCGGGCGCTGGCGGAGCGCCACGGGGTGGGGCCCGACGAGGTGGTCATCGGCAACGGCTCCTGCGAGCTGATCCTGTACGCGGGGCAGGCGCTGCTGGACCCCGGGACCAGCGTCGTGCACGCCGACCCGTCGTTCGCGCTCTACCCGCACCTCGCCACGGCGGCCGGCGCGCGCGTCGTCCCGGTGCCGCTCGCGCCCGACCTGGGGCACGACCTCGACGCGATGGCCGCGGCGGTCAACGAGACCACCCGCCTGGTCATCGTCTGCAACCCGAACAACCCGACGGGCGTCTACCGGTCGGCCGACGAGATCGAGCGCTTCGTCGACGGCCTCCCCGAGGACCTCGCGATCCTGGTGGACGAGGCCTACTTCGACTTCGTTGACCGCCCCGACGCCGGCCGCACGATGTCGCTCGCCCGCGAGCGGCCCAACCTGCTGGTGACCCGCACCTTCAGCAAGGCCCACGGCCTCTGCGGCCTGCGGGTGGGCTACGGCGTCGGCGGCTCGGGCTGGATCGCGGCGCTCGACAAGGTGCGCCAGCCGTTCAACACGAACGCCCTCGCGCAGGCCGCGGCGCTGGAGAGCCTCCGCCACCCCCACGACCTGCTCCGCAGGGTCCGGGCGGTGGTGGACGAACGTGCCAGGGTGACCGCCGCACTTACGGATACGAGCTGGGCCTTTACCGCCAGCCAGGCCAACTTTATCCTGGTGCAGCCGGATTCCGATCCGGCCGATGGATCGGTCGGTGCCCACGAGCTGCTGTTGCGCCTCGGCGTGATCGTGCGGGATGGTGCGCCGCTCGGATGTCCGGGATTCCTGCGCGTCTCCATCGGGACCCCGGACGAGAACGACGCATTCCTCTCGGCGCGGGCCCGGCTCGCCGCGCCGGCCCACCACGACAGCGGACCAGGACGGACACCACCATGATGATCGTGATGCAGGAGGGCGCCACCGACGAACAGGTGCGCCACATCATCGACCGCATCGAGCAGGTCGGCGCGAAAGCCCATCCCTCGCGCGGCGAGTTCGTCACGGTCATCGGCGCCATCGGCGACGACCGGGCGCTGGTCTCGTCCCTCAACCTCGAGGGCGAGCCGGGGGTCGAGAAGGTCGTCCCGATCCTCAAGCCGTACAAGCTGGTCTCCGCCGAGTTCCGCGGCCGCGACACCGTGGTCGAGATCGCCGGCCGCCCCATCGGGGGCATCGCATTCGGCCTGATCGCCGGCCCCTGCGCCGTCGAGTCGCGCGAGCAGACCCTCGCCTCCGCGCGCGCCTGCAAGGCCGCCGGCGCGACCGCCCTCCGCGGTGGGGCCTACAAGCCGCGCACGTCCCCGTACGCCTTCCAGGGCCTCGGCAAGCCGGGCCTCGACATCCTGGCCGAGGCGCGCGACGAGACCGGCCTGCCGATCGTGACCGAGCTCATGGACGTCCGCCAGCTCGAGGACGTGCTCGAGGTCGCCGACATGATCCAGCTCGGCGCCCGCAACATGCAGAACTTCGACCTGCTCCGCGAGGTCGGGCGCACCAACGTCCCGGTGCTCCTGAAGCGCGGCCTCGCGGCGACCGTCGAGGAGTGGCTGCTGTCGGCCGAGTACATCGCCCGGGAGGGCAACCAGGACATCGTGCTCTGCGAGCGCGGCATCCGCACCTTCGAGACCGGGACGCGCTCGACGCTCGACATCTCGGCCGTGCCCTCCGCCAAGCAGCACACGGGCCTGCCGGTGATCGTCGACCCGTCGCACGCGGCCGGCAAGCGCGACCTGATCCTGCCGATGGCGCGCGCCGCCGTCGTCGCCGGCGCCGACGGCCTGATCGTCGAGGTGCACCCGGCGCCCGAGAACGCCCTCTGCGACGGCCCGCAGGCCCTCCACGCCGAGACATTCGGCGCGTGGGTGGCGGACGTGCAGCGCTGCGTCGACCTCATGGGCCGCGTCATCTCCGGGGCCGACGAGCAGGTGGCGGTCGGCGCCTGACGATCGCCTGAGCATGGGCCCGGTCGCCATCGTCGGCGTCGGGCTCATGGGCGGATCGCTCGGGCTGGCGCTGCGCGCCGGCGAGGCCGTCGAGGTGCGCGGCGTCGACCCCGACCCCGAGGCGCTGCGCGTCGCGCGGGCCGTCGGGGCGATCACCGACGCCGCCGCATCGGTGGAGGAGGCGGCCGACGGCGCCGCCACCGTGGTGCTGGCCGCGCCCGTCCCGGAGATCGCCGCCCTCGCGCGTCGGGCGGTGGCGGCCGGCGGCGCCGACTGCCTGGTCACCGACCTCGGCTCGGCGAAGGGCGCCGTGGTGGCGGGGCTCACGGCGGCGGAGCGCGAGCGCTTCATCGGCGGCCACCCCGTCTGCGGGGCCGAGCGCACCGGGGTGGCGTTCGCGCGCGCGTCGCTGTTCCGCGGCGCCACCTGGTTCCTGACGCCGGCGGCGGAGGCGCGCCCGGACCTGTTCGCCCGCCTCCACGGCCTCGTCGCCTCGGTCGGCGCCAGACCCGTCGCGATCGACCCCGACGTGCACGACCGCCTGATGGCGCTCGTGTCGCACCTGCCGCACGTGCTGGCCGGCGCGCTGGTGAACCAGGCGGCGGCGACCGCACCCGGTGGCCGCGAGGCCCTGCGCTCGGCCGGGACGTCGTTCGTGGACCTGACCCGGGTGGCGGGGTCGAACCCGCCGCTGTGGGCCGACATCCTGATCGCCAACCGGGAGGCGGTGCTCGCCGAGCTGCGCGCCTACCTCGGCCGCCTGGGCGAGGTGGAGGATGCGATCGCGCGCGAGGACCGCGACTGGCTGCTGCGCTTCGTCGTCGACGCGGGGGAGGCCCGCACCCGCCTGCGGACCCCGGCCGACGACGGCCCCGCGGAGCCGGTGCGCGTGGTGGTGGCGGTGCCGAACCGGCCGGGCGTGATCTCCGACATCGCGACGGTGCTGGGCCACGCGCACATCAACATCGAGGACCTGAGCCTGCGCCCCGGGCCGCCGGACGGCGAGGGCGAACTGGTGCTGCTGGTCGACGGCCCGGCGGCCGCCGAGGAGGCCGTGCGCCTGATCGGCGCCCACGGCTTCTCGGCTCAGGCCGGGCCGGCCGCCTCCGCCTGAGCCCTGCCGGCCAGGAACGCGCGCTCCGCCGGGTTCCCGGCCAGCTCCGCCGCCCGCGCGTACGCCGCGGCCGCCTCCTCGCTGCGGCCGAGGCGCCGCAGCATGTCGGCGCGGACCGCGTGGAGGGGCGCGTACCCGTCGAGCCGGCCGCCGCCGGCGAGCGCCTCGATCTCCGCGAGCCCGGCGCCGGGACCCTCCACCTCCGCGAGCGCCACCGCGCGGTTCAGGGCGGCCACCGGAGAGGGGGCCACCGCCACCAGCACGTCGTAGAGCCCCAGGATCTGCGGCCAGTCCGTCGCCTCGGCGGACGTCGCCTCGGCGTGGACGGCCGCGATCGCCGCCTCCACCGCGTAGCGGCCGGGCGGACGGCGCATACGAAGCGCCCGCTCCACCAGGGCGCCGCCGCGGGCGATGGCGTCCCTGTCCCACCGCGAGCGGTCCTGGTCGGCCAGCAGCACCAGCGCGCCGTCCGGACCGGTGCGGCCCTCCCGGCGTGCGTGGTGCAGGAGCATCAGGGCCAGCAGCGCGGCGGGCTCTGCCTCGTCGGGCATGAGGCCGTGGAGGACCTCGGCCAGCCGGATCGCCTCCTCCGCCACGTCGTCGCGGCGCAGCGTCGCGCCCCCCGTGGCCGTGTGCCCCTCGGTGTAGACGAGATAGAGCACGGTCAGCACGCCGTCGATGCGCTCCGGCAGCCGCTCGCGCGGCGGCTCGGCGATCGGGATGCCGGCGTCGCGGATCTTGCGCTTCGCCCGCACGAGCCGTTGCGCCACGGACGAGGGCTCCATCAGGAGCGCCCTGGAGATCTCCGGGACGGTCAGGCCCGCGACGAGCCGCAGGGTGAGCGTGACGCGCGCCTCCATCGCCAGGGCGGGGTGGCAGCAGGCGAACACCAGGGCGAGCCGCTCGTCGGGGACGGGCGGGTCGTCGCTGAAGGGGATGTCGATGGCGACCTCCTGGAGGGTCCGTGCACGCGCCTCCTCCGACCGGGTGCGCGTGCGCTCGGCGCGGACGCGGTCGATGGCCCGGTTGCGCGCCGTGGTGATGAGCCACGCCGCCGGGTTGCGGGGGACGCCGTCGCGCGCCCAGCGCTCCAGGGCGATGGCGGCCGCGTCCTGGAGCGCGTCCTCGGCGCGGTCGATGTCGCCGAGGGCGCGCGCCAGGAGGGCGATCGCCCGCCCGTAGCCCTCGCGGAAGGCGCGGGCGACGGCGTCGTGTGCGACCTCGGTCAGGCGAACTCCACGATCGGCCGCACCTCGATCGCGCCGGTCAGGGCGCCCGGGATCCGGCGGGCCGCGTCGATCGCCTGGTCGAGGGTGTCGCACTCCACCTCGTAGTAGCCGCCGAGCTGCTCGCGGGCCTCCGCGTACGGGCCGTCGCTCAGCAGCGTCTCGCCGTCGCGGACCCGCACCACGGTGGCGGTGCTGGACGGCTGCAGGGCGTCGCCGGAGCGCAGGATGCCCTCGGACTGCACCGCCTCACCGTATGCGCGGTAGGCCTCCATGACCTCCTGCATGTCGTCGGCGGTGGAGCTCGCGAAGCCGGACTCGTCGATGTGGATCAGGAGCAGGTACCGCATGGATTGCCTCCCGGTGTCGATGGACGGGCCGTCTCCCGTCCTTCACCTCGTAGACGGATCGCCCATGGCGGAATCGACGGGCGCTGCCGACCTCGCATGTGACGCACAGGATCCCCGAACGCGGAGCCCCATGCCGTACCGATCGCTCGCCGCCCTCGTCTCAGCTCTCGCCGTGCTCGCCGGCTCGCTCACCGCGGCGACGGCCGCGCCGTCGCACGGCCACCGCGGCAAGGCGCCCGCCGCCCCCGGGGTCCGCACGCTGGTGGACGGCGTGGCGTCCGACTGGGACGCGGGGCGCGGGCTCGTCTCGCTGGACCAGGCCGGCGTCTCCAAGGGGCCGCGCGCGCTCCGGCGGGCCGTCCGCCGGGGCGCGACGGTGACCCTGCGGATCACCGGTGCGACGCGGCTGGTCGTCGTGGACGCCGACGGCGACCGCGCGCGCGTCACCCCGAAGGAGCTCTTCGACGCGCTCGACCTCGCGACGGACGAGGTGGACGTCGAGGCGAGCGGCCGCCTGCCGCGCGCGGTCAGGGCCGCGGGCGGCGAGGTGGTGGTGCCCGCCTCGCGGGTGGTGACGTACCTGCCGCCGGTCCTCGACGACGACCCCGCGGCCGACCCTGACGACCCGGCCTGGGACGACGGCGGCGCGGGCGACGACCTCCCGGTGACCGACGACCCCGGCGACGACGAGCCGGCGGACTCCTAGGGGTCGATCAGGGCGAGGATCTCGCGGGAGAGCGCGCCGCCGCGCCAGGCGAGCGGCGACTCCCCGGGCTCCTCGACAGCGAGCCGCGCCCCGGGGATGCGGCGGGCGTACTCCTCGGCGACCTCGAGCGGGTGGTCGGGGTCGGCGGCGTCGCGGCTGCCGACGACGAGGGTGGGCGCCGAGATCCCGGCGAGCGCGTCGAGGCCGTCGAACGCGGCGGTGCGCGGGATCCCCCGGAGGGCCTGCGCGACGGCGTCCGGGTGGGCGTGGCGCCCCAGCCGCTGCAGGATCACGGTCCGAACCGCGTCGCGGTAGCGCTCGTCCATGGTGAAGGTGCCGAGCGCCTCCAGGAATCCCTCGGGGCCGCCGCGCTCCAGCCCCTCCGCCATGCGGTCCCAGCGGTCCAGGTCGGCGCTGGGCGCCCCGCGGTGCGCCGGGGTCACCACGACGAGCGCACCGACGCGCTCGGGGTGGCGGAGCGCGAGCCCGACCGCCGTGGCGGAGCCCATCGACTGGCCGACGACGACGGCCCGGTCGATGCCGCGGTCGTCGAGCACGGCGATCGCGTCCGCCACCAGCTCGTCGTAGGTGTAGGCCTCCGGGCCGCCGGCGGGGCCGGACTCCCCGTGGCCGCGGGCGTCGTACGCGACCACCCGGTGCCCGGCGCGCTCCATCATCCGCGAGCCGTGGACGACGTAGCGGCGCGTCGCGGTGAGGCCGTGGAGGAGCAGGACGGGCGCGCCCTCGCCGGCCTCCTCGCCGCTGAGCTCGACCCCGTCCCGGACGACGGTGAAGGGCGCCGGCCCGGCGGTCGACACGCGGCGGTCCGCGGGTGGCTAGGCCGCGATCCCGAGCGGCGCCGCGCAGCCCGGGCAGTAGGGCTCGCCGGCGGCCTCGTCGGGCGCGCCGTCGGCGTCGAGCCAGATCTCGGCGCCGTCGGGGATCGGGTGACCGCAGTCGTGGCAGGGGAGGGTGAGCATGCGCCGCAGGATGACGGCCGCCTCGGACGGCCCCGCGTGTGCTGAGATGCGCCGATGGACGCCGCTCCGCCCGGGGACCGCGCCTTCGCCGAGGCGGCGCTCGGCCACCCGGTGCCGCTCGTGCTCGGCGCGGGACCGGTCGGCGCCGTCGTGGCCGCGTCGGTCGCCGGCGACCCGCCCCGCGCCCGCGTGGCCTGGGTGGGCCCGGACGGCGCCGTCCTGGCGCGGGTGGCGACGCCGCCCGCCCGGCCGAGCCGCTGGCGCCCGGTGGTCGCCGCGACCGTCTCGGTCGAGATGGCGCCGGAGCTGGAGGACCGGATCCTGGTGGCGCGCGCCGCCCCGGAGGCGGCGGCCGTCCAGCCGGTGCTGGCGACGGACGAGCCGGTCCCGCCGGTGCCGGTGGCGGAGGGCGGCCTGGCGCTCGCCCGGATCCCGGCCGAGGTGTCCGTCATCGCGGTGGACGCCCTCGACGCGCGCGGCGAGCCGATCGGCCGCCTCGCCCGGCCGGGGATCTCCGAGCTGACGTTCGACGGCGCGTCCATCGGCGGGCGAATGGGCGCGACCCACGGGATGGGCGCCGGCATCGGCGCGGGGCGCTGGGCGCCGGGGATGGCCGAGGCGGCGTTCGAGGTGGGCTACGACCCGTGGCTGCCGCGCTGGCTGCCGGACGGCCTGGAGCGCGGCCGGCCGCGCGTGGAGCCCGACATCGCGTACCCGGCGGCGCCGCCGGCGATCGTGCTCGCCTGGACCGGCGACGGCGGGGCCCGCGTGCTCCTCCGCCAGGCCCCCGCCCCGCTGGCGAGCCCCGACGGCGGCGGCTTCCACGCCCGGGAGGTCCCGGTGGGCGACGCGGTCGGGATGCTCCGGAGCCGGGGGCTCGTGACCCTGGTGTGGGAGACCCCCGACCGGGCGTTCGGCCTCCAGGTCCGTGGCATCCCTGACGGCGACGAGGTCGCCCTCCGCGTCGCACGGTCGATCGCCCCCTGAGGACCCGGTGAACCCCTTCGCCACGCCCGAGCGCAACCGCTGGTCCGCCGCGCAGGCCCTGGGCGCCGACGACCTGTCGCGCGAGCAGGACTACCACCGCGCGGCCACGGCCCGCACGGCGTGGGCGGCGATGGGCGCGGGGGTCGTCGCCGGGCTCGAGGTGACGGTGGACGGGAACGGGGACGTCAGCGTCGGCCCCGGGCTGGCGATCGACGCACTCGGCCGGGAGATCGTCGTCCCGTCCGGGGCGGGGCTCTCCCCGGTGCCGGAGCCGCCGTTCACGGTCTGGATCGCCCACGCGGACGTCCCGGGGCGCCAGATCCCGGGCCCCGACGGGCCGGAGGCCTCGACGGTCCGCGAGGAGTGGACGCTCGTCGCCGTCGCCGGGGTGTCCGCGGCGCCCGCCGGCGCACCGCCGGGCGACGTCGCGGACCTCGTCCGGGCGGGGGACGTCGCCGGGGCCCTGGCGCTGGTGGCCGCTCACCGCCTGCTGCCGTCCGGCCCGGCTGGCGTGCCGCTCGGCTCGGTCGTGCGGGACGCGGCCGGCGCGCCGGTGCTCGACACGTGCTCCCGGCTGACGGCCGTGACCGCCGCGTCGCTCCTGCCGCTCATCGCCGCGCTCGCGGAGATCGTCCGCGAGCGACCGCGCTAGCGGCGGACGCGGACCTCGCAGCGCCGGAGGACGTCGGTCGAGTCGGCCAGAACCACGTCGCGGCCGCCGCCGCAGTGCACGCGGTCGCGCCCGCCGCCGCGCACGTCGATCACGTCGCGCCCCACGCCGCCCGTGATGATGTCGCGGCCCGGTCCGCCGTGGAGCCGGTCGCTGCCGGGCCCCCCGATGAGCCGGTCGCGCCCGGGGCCTCCGATCAGGACGTCGTCGCCGCCCAGGCCGCGGATCACGTCGTTCCCGCCCTTGCCGCGGATCACGTCGTCGCCCGCGGTGCCGTAGAGCACGTCGTCGCCGGCGCTCGCGATGAGCGGGGCCAGCGCGATGCCGCGCGACTGCGCGCCGGAGGGCACCGACGGAGTGCTCTTCGGAACGAGCCGCCCGCCCGCCCCCACGCCGAACTGGAAGACGGCGCCGCCGCTGCTGACGTACACGGACGCCGAGTCCGCGCTCACCGCGACGCCCGTCGGGTGGGCGCCCGCGGGCACGGTGGACGGCCGCTTGAGCGAGAGCGTCCCGTCCGGGTTGACGGTGTACTGCGTGACGGACCCGCTGCCGGGGGCCCCCGGGTCGCCGAGGTTCGCCACGTAGGCCGACGCGCCGTCGGGCGTGAACGCGATGTCCGCGGGGCTGTCGCTGTTGGTGCCGACGGCGCTCACGCCCTTCGGCGACAACCGCCCGCCGGCGCCGACGTCGTACTGGGAGATCGTGTCGCTCCCCAGGTTCGCCACGTAGACCGACGCGCCGTCGGCGCTGACCGCGACGGCGCCGGCCGGGCCGCTGCCGGCCGGCACGGCCGCCGGGTTCTTGGGGGTCAGCGCGCCGCCCGCTCCGACGTCGAACTGGGCGACGCTCACGGGGGTGGTCCCGGCCAGGCTCGCGAACGACACGTACACGGACTTCCCGTCGGGGGTGACCGCCACGCCGCCGAGCTCCGTGTTCGCCGGGAGGGCCAGGGACGGCTTCGCCTTCGGCGCGAGCGTCCCCCCGAGTCCGACGGTGAACTGGTGCACCGCCGGGACGCTGTCGTCCGTGGCGTAGACCGACGTGTGGTCCGGCGTGACGGCGATCGACGCGGTGCCCGTCGCCACGGGCACCGTCGCCGGGTTCTTCGGGCCGAGCAGGCCGCCGAGCAGCAGGTCGTACTGGTCGATGCCGGCCGCTCCGGCGACGTACACCGAGAGCCCGTCCGAGCTGACCGCGACGTCCGAGGCCGGCCCGCTCGTGGCGATCGACGGCGGCGCGAGCCCCGCGAGTCCGCCCGCCGGGCCGAGGACGTACTGGAACACGCCTCCGACGCCCCCGTTCGCCACATACGCGCTCTGGCCGGACTGGGCCTGGGCGGGCGCCGCGATCGCGGCGGCGAGGACGGTCCCCAGCACGACGGCGCGGCGGATCGGGCGGAGGGCTCCCCGGGGCACCGGCGCCTCTATGAGGAGCGGCCCGTGCGGATGACCCGCTCGCAGCGCTGCACGTTGTCGCCGGAGTCCGCCAGGACGAGGTCGCGGCCGTCGCCGCAGTGCACGCGGTCGCCCGCGCCGTCTCGGACGTCGATCACGTCGCGGCCGGGGCCGCCCGTGATGACGTCGCGGCCCGGTCCGCCGTGGAGCCGGTCGCGGCCGGGCCCCCCGATGAGCCGGTCGCGCCCGGGGCCACCGATCAGCACGTCGTCGCCGCCCAGGCCGCGGATCACGTCGTTCCCGCCCTTGCCCCGGATGACGTCGTCACCCGCGGTCCCGTACAGCACGTCCGGGCCCGCGCTCACGATCGTCGGGGTGAGTGCGAGGCCGCGCGACTGCGCCGCGGACGGCACGGACGGAGGGTTCTCCGGGACGAGCCGCCCGCCGGAGGCCACGCCGAACAGGAAGACGGCGCCGCCGCTGCTGACGAAGACGTTCCCGAACGGGCTCACGGCGATCCCGAACGGATTGGGGCCCGCCGGCACGGTCGGCGGGTTGTTGAACGACAGGGAGCCGTTGCTCCTGACGGTGTACTGGGCGACGGACCCGCCGCCGGACGTCGGACTGCCGAAGTTCGTGACCCAGGCGTACGCGCCGTCGGGCGAGAAGGCGATGGTCACGGGCGAGGTGCCCCCGGTCCCGACGGCGGCCGGGCTCTTGGGCGACAGCCGCCCGCCGGCGCCGACGCTGTACTGGGAGACCGTGCCGTCGCCGCTGTTCGCCGTGTAGACCGACGTGCCCTCGGGGTTGACGGTGACGCCGCCGGCCGGGCCGCTGCCGGCGGGCACGGTCGGGGGGTTCTTGGGGGTCAGCGCGCCGCCCGCGCCGACGGTGTACTGGGCGATGCCCGCCGAGGAGGGCGGGGCAAGGGTGCTGAACGAGACGTACACCGACTGGCCGTCGGGGGAGACGGCGATGCCGGCCGGGACCGCGCCGCCCGGGAGGCTCAGCGTCGGGGTGGCCTTGGGCGCGAGCGTCCCTCCGGTGCCGACGTCGAACAGGAGGATCGCCGGACTGAACTGGCCCGTGGCGTACACCGACGTGCGGTCCGGCGTCTCCGCGATCCCCGCCACGCCCGACGCCACGGGCACCGACGGCGGATTCTTCGGGCTGAGCGTGCCGGCCCCCTGGTCGTACTGGTCGATGCCGGCCTGGGTCGTGACGTACACCGAGCGCCCGTCCGAGCTGACGACGACCTGGTTGGCCGAGGCGCTCGTCGGGAGGGACGGCGGGGTGAGCGGCGTGAGCGCGTCGCCGGCGAGGCCGTACCGGAACAGCGCGCCGCCGCCGACGGCGGCGTATGCGTACTGGGCGGTCGACGGCGACTGCGCCTGCGCGGGCGCCGCGACAGCGGCGGAGACGACCATCGCCAGCAGCGCGCAGCGGAGGACGGGTCGGCTGGGCACCGGCGGATTCTCTGTCAGTCGCGGCAAGCAGGTCAACGGCATGCGTTTCCCCCGCGCCGAGCGTGACGGCGCCGCTCAGTAGGCTTGCGGCGTGGCGGTCGTGCGCGTTGCCCCGGTCCCCCGTCTGCGCGGCTCCGTCCAGGTGCCGCCGGACAAGTCGCTGACCCACCGGGCGCTCCTGCTCGCCGCGATCGGCGACCGCGAGGTCACGGTCACGCGGCCCCTCGACTCGGAGGACACGGGGGCGACGCTCGGGCTGGTCGAGGCGTGCCGGGTGCCGGTGTCCGGCGACCTGGGCCGCGAGGTGCGGGTGAGCGGCCGGGGGCTGCGCGGGCTGCGCGCGCCGCCGCACCTCGACTGCGCCAACGCCGGGACGCTCATGCGGCTGGCCGCCGGCATCCTGACCGGCCAGTCCGCGGAGCACGTGATCCTGGACGGCGACGACTCCCTCCGCGGCCGGCCCATGTCCCGGATCGCCCAGCCGCTGCGCGCCATGGGCGCCCAGGTCTTCACCGCCCCGGGCGGGACGCCGCCGGTGGTGATCAGCGGCGGGGTCCCCCTCCGGGGCGTCGAGCACCGGCTCACCGTGGCGTCCGCGCAGGTCAAGAGCTGCCTGCTGCTCGCCGGGCTCTACGCCGAGGGCGCCACGTGGGTCCACGAGCCGGCGCCGTCGCGCGACCACACCGAGCGGATGCTCGAGGCCGCCGGCGTGCCGCTCCTGCGCGAGGGCGGCGCCGTCGGCGTCGAGGGCCCCGTCGAGCGCCTCGCGCTCCCCGACCTCGAGGTGCCCGGCGACTTCTCGTCGGCTGCCGGGCTGCTCGTGGCGGGCGCCCTGCTCGGCGATCCCGAGGTGCGCCTGCCCGGCATCAACCTCAACCCCGGCCGCACCGGCCTGATCGGCGTGATGCGGCGTATGGGCGCCGACATACGGGAGGAGCCCGGACCCGACGTGGCGGGCGAGCCCTGCGGCACGCTCGTGGCCGTCCGCGCCGACGACCTCCGGGCCACGGAGGTCGCCCCGGAGGAGGTGCCCGCGATGATCGACGAGCTGCCGCTCGTGGGGCTGCTCGGCGCGTTCGCCGAGGGCACCACGGTGGTGCGGGGCGCCCAGGAGCTGCGCGTGAAGGAGAGCGACCGCATCGCGTCCGTCGTCGCCGCCCTGCGGGCGATGGGCGCCGACGCCGAGGAACGGGAGGACGGCTTCGCCGTGACCGGCTCGCCGTCGCTGCGGGGCGGCGAGGTCGCGACCCTCGGCGACCACCGCCTCAGCATCCTCGGCGCCGTCGCCGGGCTCGCGAGCGCGGAGGGCGTCGCGATCTCCGGCTTCGAGGCCGTCGCCGTGTCGTACCCCGGCTTCGCCCGCGACCTCGTCGCCCTGGGGGCGCTGGCCGCGTGATCGTGGCGATCGACGGCCCCGCCGGGGCCGGCAAGAGCACGGTCGCCCGCGCCGTCGCGCGCCGCCTCGGCGTCGCGTACCTCGACACCGGGGCGATGTACCGCGCCCTCACGTGGCTCGCGGCGCGGCGCGGCATCGCGGCCTCCGACGGCGACGCCCTCGCCGCCCTCGCGCGCGACGAGCCGATCGCGGTGGAGCCCACCGACGACGGCGATCGCGTCAGCATCGCCGGCATGGACGTGACCGACGTCATCCGCGACCCGGAGGTGGCGGCGCGCGTCTCCGAGGTCTCCGCCCACCCCGGCGTGCGCGAGCAGATGGTGGCCGCCCAGCGCGCGGTCATGGCATCCGGCTCGTGGGTGTCCGACGGGCGCGACGTCGGCAGCGCGGTCGTCCCCGACGCCGAGCTGAAGGTGTTCCTGACCGCGTCGCTCGAGGAACGTGCCCGCCGCCGGCACGCCGACCTGGATCACCAGGGCGTCACGATGGAGCTGGACCGGGTGCTCGAGGACGTGCGCCGCCGCGACCACATCGACTCCACCCGCGCCGCCAGCCCGCTGCGCGTGGCCGACGGCGCCATCGTGATCGACTCCTCCGAGCTCGACGCCGACGAGGTGGCCGACCTGATCGTGCGGCTCGTCGAGGACCTCCGCGAGTCGGAGGAGGCCCGGGGATGAGGTTCTCGACCGACCTCGACCGCGCTCCCGTCGTCACCCGGTTCTGGTGGGTGCTCGGGCACCTGACGCTGCTCCCCATCGCCTACGTGTTCTTCCGCCTGTCGGTGTCCGGGAGGGAGCACATCCCCCCGGACGGGCCCGTGCTGATCGTGTGCAACCACATCTCACAGGCCGACCCGGTCATCCTCGGAGTGGCGGCGGTCCCCCGTAAGAGCTACTACTTCGCGAAGGCCGAGCTCTTCCGGGTCCCCTTCCTCCGTGGCTACGTCAACCGGATGGGGGCGTTCCCGGTGGAGCGAGGCGGGGCGGACCGGCGGGCGCTGCGGCTGTCCCGCGAAGTGCTCGCGAGAGGCGACGTGCTGATGATGTTCCCGGAGGGGAGGCGCTTCACCGACGGGCGCCTGCGACCCGGGCTGTCCGGCGCGGGCTCGCTGGCGCTGATCCCCGGGGTCACCGTGATCCCCGCGGCGATCTGGGGGAGCCACCGCCTCGGGCACAAGACCCGTGTGGCCTTCGGGCCGCCGGTGGACCTGTCGGAGGTCGACGGCGTCGCGCGCGCCGCGCGCTCGCGTCAGGCGGTCGACCGGATGATGGCCGCGATCGCCGCCCTGATCCCGGCCGCCGGCGGGCCGGCGACCACGCCGCCGGGGCACATCGATGGCTGAGCGCGCCGCCGCCCGCGCGCGCTGGGCGCCCCGCCGGACGCGCAGCACCCTCGACGCCGGCCAGCCGACCGTCGCCATCGTCGGCTACCCCAACGTCGGCAAGTCGACGCTCTTCAACCGCCTGGCCGGCCGGCGCGACGCCGTGGTCGATGCGGTCGCCGGCGTCACCCGCGACCGCCGGCAGGCCGGCGCGGAGTGGAACGGCCGCGCCTTCCAGCTCATCGACACCGGGCGGCATCGACGAGGCCGACCCCTCCGACGTGGGGAAGCAGATCGCCGCCCAGGCGGTCCGTGGGATCGAGGAGGCCGACCTGGTGCTCTTCGTGGTCGACGTGCAGACCGCCCCGACCGCCGGCGACCTCGAGGTGCTGGACCGGCTCCGCCGCATCGGCCGGCCCATGATGCTCGTGGCCAACAAGACCGACAGCGCCGCGCCCGAGGCCGCCGCCCAGAACCTGCGGTCGCTCGGGATCGGCGAGGTCCACGCGGTGTCGGCGCAGCACGGGAGGGGGATCGGCGACCTCCTGGACGCGCTCGTCGCCGCGCTCCCGGAGGCCCCGGTCGCCGACGCCGAGCGCGAGCAGGTCCCGGCCGTCTGCATCCTCGGCCGCCCCAACGTCGGCAAGAGCTCGATCCTGAACGCCCTGCTCGGCGAGGACCGCGTCGTGGTCCACGACGCCCCCGGCACCACCCGCGACCCCATCGACACGTTCATCGAGGTCGACGGCACGCCGGTGGTGCTCATCGACACCGCCGGCCTGCGCCGGCGCGGGCAGATGCGCGACGACGTGGAGCACTACAGCCAGATCCGCGCGCTGCAGGCGGCGGAGCGCAGTGACGTCGCGCTCGTCGTGGCGGACGCCACCGAAGGGCTCACGGAGGCGGACCTCGGCGCGGTCGACCGCGCCGCCCGCGCCCACTGCGCGACCCTCCTCGTGATGAACAAGTGGGACCTCGCCCAACCCGACCTCGAGCACATCCGCGGTCGCCTGCGCGCCAAGTCCCGCCAGCGGCCCACCATCGAGGTGTGCTCCGCCGCGACGGGGGAGGGGCTGCACCGCCTGCTGCCCGCCGCCCTCCGGCTGCACGAGCGCCGAGGCGCCCGCATCGCCACGCACGAGCTGAACGAGGCCATCCGCGAGCTCGCCGCGGAGCGCCCCGGGCCGCGCAAGGGCAACCGGCGCCTGTCGCTGCGCTACCTCGTGCAGACCGGCGAGGCGCCCCCCGTCTTCCGCCTGGACGTCAACGACCGGTCGCTCATGACGCGCGACTACGGGTTCTGGCTCGAGAACCGCCTCCGCCGGCGGTTCGACCTGGACGGCGTGCCCCTCGTCATCGAGGTCCGTACGCGAGCCTGAGGGCGGGCACAACCTGGTCGGGGGTCGTGGAGCCCGTCGGGAAAGTCGGCCGCGCGGCCTTCGTTTCCCGCCGGACTCCTTGGCCGAGGCTTTACGTACGGGCGTCGGCGGCCGATGAGGCCATTGCTATTTTCGGAAAACCCGCCCGTTCCCGACCCGGAGGTCCCCCCTCAATGGCCGTTCAGTTCATGGAGACGTTGCGGCGTTCGACGGGCAGTGGTGCTCGCCACCGGCGCCCTCGCCGGCGCGGCGCTCGCGGTCGCGGGGTGCGGCGGCTCCTCCGAGTCCGGCTCCCAGGCGGGGGACGTCGCGTCGTGGGTCCCGGCGGACAGCCCGTTCTACCTCGAGGTCACCACCGACTTCGACGGGCCGCAGTGGTCCCAGATCGACGAGCTCGCCAAGCTCTTCCCCGCCTATCCCGAGTTCCGGGCGATGCTGGACGACGAGCTCCAGGGCCAGGACGTCAACTTCGAGCGCGACGTGAAGCCGCTGCTCGGCGACCGCGCCGCGATCGGCGTTCTGAACGTCCCGGACACGAGCGGGATCCAGGGCTCCATCACCTCCACCGACCCCGAGTCGGCCGCCGGCGCGGCCGCGGGCGCCGCGAACGACACCGAGGTCGTCGGCGTCGTGGACATCGCGGAGGGCAAGGAGGACGCCATGACGGCGCTCCTCGTCCGCAGCGGCGCCACCAAGGCCGGCGAGCACGACGGCATCGCGTACTACACCCAGACCGACGACGACACGGTCGCGGCCGTCGCCCCCGGCGCGCTCGTCGTGGCCAACAGCACGGGCCAGCTCTACAAGGCCCTCGACGCGCACGACGCGGGCGGCGACAAGACGCTCGCGGGGCAGGACAAGTTCAAGGACGCCCTCGCGAAGCTCCCGGCCGACGTCTTCGGCCAGGCCTACATCGACGTCGGCTCGCTCGTCCGTCAGGCCGGCACGCAGTCGCCGCAGCTCCAGCAGCTCGGCCTTGGCGACTACCAGAACGCCGTCGTCGCGGCGTCGCTCGCGGCCGAGCCCGAGGGCGCGCGCCTGAAGGGCGTCGTGGTCGGGGCCCCGGACACCGGCGCCTCGTCGTTCAGCCCGACCCTCGACGACCGCGCACCGGCCGACGCCATCGCGTACCTCGGCTTCGACAACCTCGCCGGCAGCGTGTCCACCATCCTCGGGCAGGTGCGCGCCTCGCAGGGCGAGGACGTCCAGAAGCAGATCGACGCGTTCTCCGCGCAGCTGCCGCAGCTCCTCGGCGTCACGACCGACGAGCTGTCGGCCCTCACCTCCGGCGAGCACTCCATCGTGGTGACCGGCGGCCGCAAGCCCGGCGCGGCGCTCGCGCTGCAGGTGGAGGACGGCGCCCAGGCGCAGGCGACGCTCGACAAGCTCCGCGTCGGCGTCCCGGCCCTCCTGCGGACGTTCAGCCCCGACACCCAGCTGCCCGCGTGGCAGCAGGTCCCGCTCGCCGCCGGCGTGCAGGGGTGGCGCCTGCCGCTGTCGCCCGAGGCCGGCGTGGTCTACGGCGTGGACGGCGACCTGGCCATCGTCGGCACCAACGTGCCGGCGGTCACGGCGGTCCAGCGCCCGGCCTCGCCGCTGTCGGCGTCGTCCGCCTACCAGGCCGGCGTCAGCGGGATGCCGGACGAGGTCACGTCCGTCCTCTGGGTGAACATCCAGGAGCTGGTCGGCACCGCCGACACGCTCGGCGCGCTCGACGATGCGGACGCCCAGACGCTCGCCAACCTGAAGCCGGTGAAGAGCATCGCGGCCTGGACGACGGGCGGCGACACCCCGACCTTCGAGGTGTTCCTCCGGCTCGCCCACTGAGGCTCCGGATCCCGCTCCACGACGGGGGTCTCGCGCATCGCGCGGGGCCCCCGTCGCCGTGTCAGGGGCCGTCAGGACCCCTGTTATGCTCGCCGTCGTCCCGATTTCGACAGGAGAAGCACGCCACATGGGTCAGCACCTGTTCACCTCGGAGTCCGTCACCGAGGGGCACCCCGACAAGATCGCCGATCAGATCTCGGACGGTGTCCTCGACGCGGTCCTGAAGGACGACCCCATGGGCCGGGTCGCCTGCGAGACGCTCATCACGACGGGCCAGGTGATGGTCGCGGGCGAGATCTCCACCTCCACGTACGTGGACATCCCGTCCATCGTGCGCTCCACGATCCGGAGGATCGGCTACACCCGCGCCAAGTACGGCTTCGACGCCGAGACGTGCGGCGTGTCCGTGGCGCTCGACGAGCAGAGCCCCGACATCGCCCAGGGCGTCAACACCGCCCTCGAGGCGCGCGGCGGGGCGAAGGCCGACCCGTACGACCTCCAGGGCGCCGGCGACCAGGGCCTCATGTTCGGCTACGCCTCCGACGAGACGCCCGAGCTGATGCCGCTGCCGATCACGCTGGCCCACCGCCTGGGCGAGCGCCTGGCGGCGATGCGCCGCGAGACCATGAAGTACCTGCGCCCGGACGGGAAGTCGCAGGTCACGGTCCGCTACGTCGACGGCGTGCCGACCGAGGTCACCTCCGTCGTCATCTCCACCCAGCACGCGCCGGACGTCTCCGCCGACCTGCTGCGGGACGAGGTCATCCAGATGATCATCAAGCCGGTCCTGTCGGACTTCGGCATGTGGCGCGAGAAGGGCATCACCTTCTACATCAACCCCACCGGCATCTTCGTGGTGGGCGGGCCGCTGGGCGACGCCGGCCTGACGGGCCGCAAGATCATCGTCGACACCTACGGCGGCATGGCCCGCCACGGCGGCGGCGCGTTCAGCGGCAAGGACCCCTCGAAGGTGGATCGCTCCGCCGCCTACGCGGCCCGCTGGGTGGCGAAGAACGTGGTGGCCGCCGGCTTCGCGCGCCGCTGCGAGGTGCAGGTGGCGTACGCGATCGGCGTCGCCCACCCGGTGTCCGTCTCGGTCGAGACGTTCGGCACCGAGAACCGCTCGCCGGAGCTCATCGCGCAGTGGATCGACGAGAAGTTCGACCTGCGCCCCGGCGCGATCGTGGAGCAGCTCGACCTGCGGCGGCCGATCTACCAGAAGACCGCGGCGTACGGCCACTTCGGCCGCACCGACCCGGACTTCACCTGGGAGAACACCGACATCGGCCGCGAGGCCGCTGGGCGCATCGCCGCCAGCGGCTGAGGCGCTTGCGCTCCCCGGCCTGGAGGCCGGCGGGGCGCGTGCCGCACAGGTCCTGCCGCTCGTGGCCGCGCGCGGCCTCGACCGGGTGCTCGACTACGCGGTCCCGGAGGAGCTCTCCGGGGCCGCCGTGCCCGGCGCGCTCGTCGCCTGCCCGCTCGGCCCCCGCCGGATCCTGGGCGTGGTGGTCGGGCGCGACGCGCCGACGCACGAGGGGCGCCTGCAGCCCATCGCCGGCGTGGTGGAGACGCCGCCGGTCGCGCCCGACCTGCTCGACCTGGCGGCCTGGATGGCCCGCTACTACGTCGCGCCCACGGCGACGTGCCTGCGCCTGGTCCTGCCGCCCGGCGGCGGCGGCGCCCTGCGGCGGGCGCCGGACGGGTCGTGGCGCCTGGCCGCCCCGCCCGCGGGGCCGCGCGCGGTCCTGACCGCGCGGCTGCTGGGCGACCCGGCGGATGCGGGCACGGCGCGCCGGCGCGAGGTGGCGGAGGCCCTCCGCGAGGCCGGGGGCACCCTGGCGGCGGCGGAGCTCGTGCGCCGCGCCGGCACCACCATGCCGACGCTCCGGACGATGGCGGAGGACGGCGTCCTGGCGCTGGACGCCGCACGCGAGGCGGCGGCCGACCCGGGGCCGCGATCGGTGCCGCCGCCGCTCACCCCCGACCAGGAACGCGCGGTCGCGGCGATCGTGGCGGCGATCGACGGGGACGGCGGCGCGCACCTGCTGCACGGCGTCACCGGGTCGGGGAAGACGGAGGTGTACCTCCACGCGATCGAGGCGGCGCGTGCGCGGGGGATGGGGGCCATCGTGCTGGTCCCGGAGATCGCGCTCACCCCGCAGCTGCTGGGCCGCCTGCGCGCCCGCCTGGGGGCCGGCGTGGCCGTGTGGCACTCGGCGCTCACCCCCGCCCAGCGCGCCGCCGAGCACCGCCGGGTGCGCGAGGGGGAGGCCGACGTGGTGCTCGGGGCGCGCAGCGCCGTGTTCGCGCCCGTGCCGCGCCTCGGCCTGATCGTGGTGGACGAGGAGCACGACGGCTCGTACAAGCAGGACTCCTCGCCGCGCTACGACGCCCGGCAGGTCGCCGCGCTGCGCGGCAGCCGCGCCGGCGCCGCGGTGGTCTACGGCAGCGCCACGCCGCGGCCCGAGACCTGGAGGGCGCTGCCGCGCCTGACCCTCCCGGCCCGCGCCGACGGCTCCCCGCTGCCGACGGCGGAGATCGTCGACATGCGTCGGCAGGGCGCGGGCCCGGTGTCGCGGCCGCTCGCCTCGGCCCTCCACGACGCGATGCTCCGCGGCGACAAGGCCATCGTCCTCGCCACGCGCCGCGGCTTCTCGCTCATGGCGCTCTGCCGCGAGTGCGGCTGGATGGCCCGCTGCCCCGACTGCGACGTCGCCCTGGTCCACCACGACGGCCCGGCCCGGCTCGTGTGCCACCACTGCGGGCGCGAGGAGCGCGTGCCCGGCGTGTGCCCGCGGTGCCACGCCGCCGCCATCGTCCGCCAGGGGACCGGCGCGCAGGGGGTGGAGCGCGCCCTCTCGAGGCTGGTGCCGATGGCGCGGCTGGTGCGCATGGACGCGTCGAGTGCGTCCGGGCGCGGCGCCGTGGCCCGCCTGCTGGCGGAGTTCGCCCTCCCCGGACCGGCGATCCTGCTCGGCACCCAGATGGTGGCGAAGGGGCACGACCTGCCCGACGTGACGGTGGCGGCGGTGGTGGACGCCGACGCGCCCCTCCAGTTCGCCGGGTTCCGGTCGGAGGAGCGGGCGTTCGCGCTCATCGTCCAGATCGCGGGTCGCGCCGGGCGCCGCGGCGAGCCGGCGCGCGTGTTCGTGCAGGCGCACGAGCCCGCCGCCCGCGTCGTGCAGCTGGGCGCCCGGCACGCGGTGGAGGAGTTCCTGGACGGCGAGCTCGCCCGCCGCCGCGCCCACGACCTGCCGCCGTTCAGCCACCTCGTGCGCATCGTCGTCGAGGGCGAGCGCGCCGAGGCGGTGGTCCGCGGCGCGACCGGGATCGCGGACGATCTCCGCGCCGCGGCGCCCGAGGTGCGGGTCCGGGGGCCGGCCCCGCTGCACCGCCTGCGCGGGCGCACCAGGGTCGCGATCCTCCTGGCGGCGGAGAGGACGTCTTTGGTGACGCCGCACATCCGCAGTACCCTCGCGGCGTGGGAGGGGGAGTTGCGCCGGAACGGGGTGCGCGCGGGGGTGGATGTGGACCCCCAGGAGACCTGACGTGCGCCCGCTAGCGCGCTCGCTGGGCGACCTCGCGGGATCCGGGCCCCGTGCCGATGGGGACGGCATGCCGCCGAGCGCACCTCCCACCGCGGACGTCACGTGGGAGCAGTGGATGGCGGCGGAGCGCGCCAGCCTGCGGCGCGTGGCGGCGGCGGTGGTGACGGGGGCCGACCCCACGGCGGCGCTCAACCTGGCGGCTCGGGAGGCCGCGGCGCTCATGCGCGCCGAGCAGGGCTTCGTGTTCCGCTTCACGGACGGCGAGGTCGTGATCGTCGGCGCCCACGGCGTCGAGTCGGCGCCGGTGGGCGCCACCCACGGCATGCTGCCGCGGGGCGTCATCCCCCTCGTGTACAGCACGGGCGAGCCGGCCCGGGTGGAGGGCGTGCTGCGCCCGCTGGGCCGGGAGAACTCGCGGCGGTACTGGATCAGCCCCGTCTACCGCGCCGGCATCGGCGCGCCCGTGTTCGTGGGCGAGGAGCTGTGGGGTGCGCTCGTCGCCGCCACCACCAAGGACGAGCCGTTCCCCGAGGGCGCCGAGGAGCACCTGGCCTACTTCGCGGAGATCGCCGGCGTCGCGATCGGCAACGCCGAGGCCAACGCGCGCCTGGCCCGGCTCGCGATGAGCGACCCGCTGACCGGCCTGGCGAACCACCGCACCTTCCACTCCGCGCTCGCCACCGAGGCGGAGCGCGCGCGCCGCCACGGCCGCCGGCTGGCGCTGGCCGTCATCGACGTGGACCACTTCAAGGCCGTCAACGACCTCCACGGGCACATGGCCGGGGACCGGGTGCTGGTGGAGGTCGCGACCCGGCTCCAGGGCGCGGCGCGATCGGGGGACATCCTTGCGCGGGTGGGCGGCGAGGAGTTCGCGTGGATCATCCCGGACGCCGACATCGCCGGCGCGCACGCCGTCGCGGAGCGGGCCCGCCGCGCGGTGGGCGACGCGCCGATGCCCGGCGTCGGGGCGGTGACCGTCTCGATCGGCGTCGCCGACCTCGCCCGCGGCGGCAACGTGATCGACCTGTACCGGCGGGCCGACGACGCGCTGTACCAGGCCAAGCGCGCCGGGCGGAACCGCACGCACGTGCACGACGAGACGCAGGTCGGTCCGCCGCCGGGGGAGGCCGTCTCGCCGACGGCGGTCGTCACGCGGGCGCTGGTCCGGGCGATGGGCGTCCGCGACCCGCAGGCGCGGGCCCACTGCGAGCGCGTCGCGGCCATCGCCGACCGCATCGCGATCGCGATGGGCTGGAGCGAGGAACGGCGCGGGCGCCTGGCGGACGCGGCCCTGGTCCACGACGTCGGCGGCACCGGGCCGGGGTCGGCCCTCGCCGTGCTCGCGGCCGACATCGCCGCCGACGCGCTGTCGCCCGAGCAGGCGGCGTGGATCCGCGGGCACCGGGAGCGGTGGGACGGCACCGGCGGCCCGGACCGCGTCGCGGGCGAGGGCATCCCCGACGGGGCGCGCATCCTGGCCGTCGCCGACCGGTGGGACGCGCTCACCGCGCCGCTGCCGGCCGGCGAGGGGCTGCCGCCCGAGGCGGCGCTCGCGGCGGTGCGCCGCGACGCCGGCACCGGCTTCTGCCCCGACGTCGTGGCCGCGCTGGCATCGCTTCAGGCCGTCCCCGCCGCCGAGGGGGCGTGAGGGCGGGAGCGCCGCCGGCGGTCGTCTGGACGGGCGGCCGCCCGCCCACCGCCGCCGAGGTGGCCGCCGTCGCCCTGGACGGGGCGCCCGTGCGGCTCGACGAGGGCCTGCTCGCGGCGATCGACGCCGGGCACCGGGACACGCTGCGGGCGCTCGGGGCGGCGGCCAGCGTGTACGGGGTCACCACCGGGCAGGGGCACTTCGCCGACCGCGCCCTCAGCGACGACGAGACGGCCGCGCACCAGCGCAACCTGCTGCTGGGACGCGCCGTCGGCTCGGCGCCGTGGCTCGACGAGGGGGAGGCCCGCGCCGTGCTGGCCGTCCGCCTGGCGCGGTTCTGCCTGGGCCGCGCCGGGGTGAGCGCCGACCTCTGCCGGCTGCTGGCCGACCGCCTGAACGACGGCTTCACGCCCGCCATCCCGCGCACCGGCATCGGCTGCGCCGGGGAGGTGATCCCGCTCGCGCACGCGTTCCAGACACTCGTGGGCGTGGGCCGCGTGCTCGCCGGCGACGGCGGCACGGAGGAGGCTGCGGACGCGCTCGCCGCGCGCGGCGCCGCGCCCTACGGGCCGCGCCCCAAGGAGGGCATCGCGCTGCTGGCGGGCTCGCCGGGCACGCTGGCGCTCGCGATCGTGCGCGCCCGCGAGTGCGACGCCCTCGCCGACCGGATGCTCGAGGCGGCGGCCTGCTCGCTCGACGCGTCCGGCGTGCCGCTCGACGCGGTGTCGCCCGCCGTCGCCGCGCTCGCGGGCGACCCGGTGCTCGACGATGTGATCGCCCGGCTCGGCGCGCTGCTGGACGGCGCCGGCGGGGACCGCCCGCCGAGCCAGGGGCCCACGTCGTTCCGCGTCGTCCCGCAGGTGCACGCCCACCTGGCCCGGACGCTCGGCCGGCTCGACGAGGACGCCGCGCGGGCGCTCGGCGCCTCCGACGACTCGCCCGCCTTCGCGGACGGCCGCTTCGTCAGCACCGGCGCCTTCCACGAGATCGGGCTCGCCGCCGGGATGGACGCGGCGGCGGCGGCGCTGGCGCGGACCGCCGAGACCGCCGCCCAGCGCGTCCACCGGATGCTCGACGGCCGCGTGACGGGGCTGCCCGACCAGCTGACCCCGGCCCCAGGGCCGAGGGCCGGTTTGGTGGTCCTGCACAAACGGGCCGTCGCGGCGGTCGCCGAGCTGCGGCGCCGGGCGACCCCCGTCTCGGTGGGGGTGGCCGACACCTCCCTGGGCCAGGAGGACGTGCAGTCGGCCGGCTTCGCCGCCGCCGAGAACCTGCGCGCCGCCGCCGCGCTCGCCCGCGAGGTGACCGCGATCGAGCTCATCACCGCCCGGCAGGCATGGTGGCTGCGGGGGTCGGAACCGGCGCCGGGGCTGCGTGCCGTGGTGGCACCGCTGCTGGACGCCGTACGGCCCGTCGGCGACGATCGTCCCCTCGGGGACGACGTCTCCCGAGTCGTGGGGCTGCTCCACCTGCGGTGAGGAGCGCATCGGGGCGGTCCGCTACGCTGCCCGACGGCCTGTAACCCGTCAAGGAGCACCAGGAGATGCCGGTTCCCCGCCTGTTCGAGGCGTCCAGCGACCCCCGCGAGCAGTGGGTCCACGTGCTGGCGACGCTCCTGGCCCTCGGCGGGCCCGACACCCGCACCGCCCTGGTCGAGGAGATCTCCGGCGAGGCCCTCCCGGACGCCGACGCGCTCGTCGTGTTCGAGCGCCGTCCGCTCAACGCGGACGTGACCGCCGACATCGTCGCGCGCGGCGCCGGCTGGACGTTCGCGGTGCAGACGAGCCTCGCGTTCGACGGGCAGGACGAGGCGCGCGCCGCGGCCACGTTCGACGCCCTCAACGAGGTGTACGACAAGTGCATCGTCATCGCGGTCACGCCGGACCGGCGCCCGCCGGACGCGCTCGCTGCACTCGCCGCCACCGGCCGCGACGTGCGCCACCGCAGCTGGCTGCGCGTGCGCGACTGGGTGCAGGAGCGCCCGGAGCGCGGCCGCGCCGAGGGCACCGACCTCATGCTGCTCCGTGAGGCGGAGTACTTCCTCACCCCGCGGGTCGCCGAGCTCTACCGGCTCGAGGGCCTGATGCCGCTCATCGACGCCCCCCTGCGGGCGAGCCTGGCGGGGATGTTCTTCGACATGAACGAGCTGGCGCCGGCGCCGCTCATCCAGAACGAGTCGGGCGCGGCGCGCGTCGCCTTCCCCCGCACCGGCGAGCCGCAGGTGGAGATCGCGGTCGGCGGCACCGGCCTGACGCTCACCGTGGCCGGCGAGGACGCCGGGCCGGGCTACGAGGCGATCGAGGGCGGCCGCCAGCGCCTGACGGTGGCCGACGCGGCCGACTACCAGGCGGGCCGCGCGTGGACCCAGTCGCGGGCGCGCACCCTCCTGCCGGCCCGCCGGTAGGACCGCGGCCGTGAGCGTCGTCGCACCCGCGCGGCTCGCGGGCCCGTGGGAGCTCGGCGAGCGCATCGGCGGCGGCGGGCAGGCGACGGTCCACCGCGCCCGCCACGCCGAGCGCGGCACCGTGGCCGCCGTGAAGGTGGTGCACGCGTCGCTCTGGGCCGACACCGGCTTCCGGGTGCGCTTCCAGCGCGAGTGCGACGCCCTCGGCGCGGTGCGCCACCCCGCCGTGGTGCCGATCCTCGACCACGGCGAGAGCGAGGGGCGCGGCTACCTGGCCATGGCGCTCGCGCGCGACGGGACGCTGGCCGACCGGATCGCGGCCGGCCCGGTGCCGGTCGAGGAGGGCCTGCGGCTGGTCGCCGCGATCGCGGCCGGGCTCGACGCCGCGCACGCCGCCGGGCTGGTCCACCGGGACGTCACGCCGGCCAACATCCTGCTCGACCCCGACGGGCCGTGGCTCGCCGACTTCGGCATCGCCCGGCGCGACGCGGCGACGTTCATGACCGAGGACGGCCTCCTGATCGGCACCCCCGGGTACCTCGCTCCGGAGGTCATCGCCGGCGGCCGCGCGGGGCCCGACGCCGACCGCTATGCGCTGGCCGCGGTCGCGTTCGCCGTGCTCACCGGACGGCCGCCCTTCCGGGCCGACCGCCCCGAGGCCCTGCTCTACGCCCACGTCCACCGGCCCGTCCCGCGGGCGAGCGCCCTGCGCGAGGGCCTGCCGCGCGAGGTCGACGCGGTCCTGGCGCGCGGGCTCGCGAAGCGGCCCGAGGACCGGCCCCGCAGCGGGGCCGCCCTGGCCGGCGCGCTGGTGCGCGCCCTCGGCCCCGCCGGCGACCGCACCGTGGCGCTCGCCCGCCCCCGCCGCCGCCGCCGGATGGGCCGCCGCGCGCTGGCCACCGGCTTCGTCGCGCTGACCGCCGCCGTCGGGGCCGGCGGCCTCGCGCTGGCCGTGCTCGGCCCCGACGGCTCGACCCCCGCGCCGCCTGCGGCGGCCCCGGCGCCCGCGCCCGCCCCGCGGCCGACGGTCCCGGGTCCCGCCGGCGAGGTCCCGGCGCGCGCCGCCACGGCAGCCGACCTCCCCGGCATCGGCGCCGTCCCCGACGCCGCCGTCGCACGGGTCGCCGGGGCGACGCTGGCCGCCGCGCCGGGCGGGCTGGTCCGACCTGGCGCAGGTCCGGGCCGCGCTGGAGGGGCGGCTGTACCGCGCCGCGACCCTGGTCGACGGTGACCGCCCGATCGGCGTCGTGATGCTGTACCCGACGGACCTCATCGGGCTCGGCGCAGCGCTGGGTGCTGATGGCGGTCACGACGCCCGGGCAGAGCGCCCCGCGCGCGCTGGTCATCCACGGTGAGGGCACCGGCGCCACGGACCTCGCCGCGGCCATCGCGCGCGGCGTCCCCGTGGTGGTCGCGCCGCCCTCCGACGAGGGGTAGCGCGCCGGGCCCGCACAGGGGGCGATGCTAGAGTCGGAGCGTGTCCTCACGCGCCCTCGACGACCCCGTCCTGGAGCGCCGGCGACTCGCCGCGCTCGAGCAGATCCGCCAGATCGGCGACCCCGTCCTGCGGGCGCCGGCCCTGACGGTGACCGAATTCGACGACGCCCTGCGCGACGAGGTCGCGCGGATGGTCGCGATCATGCACGACGCCCGCGGCGTCGGGCTCGCGGCGCCGCAGGTGGGCTCGCTGCGCCGCCTCGCGGTCGTGATCGGCGGCGAGGACGAGCCCGCCGATCGCCCTCGTGAACCCCGAGATCACCTGGCGCTCCGAGGAGGAGGAGGCCGACTTCGAGGGGTGCCTCTCCATCGGCGAGATCAGCGTCGAGGTGCCGCGGGCGGTGGCGATCCGGGTGCGCGCGCAGGACGTCGACGGCAACACCATCGAGCTCGCGCCCGAGGGCTTCTTCGCCCGCGTCATCCAGCACGAGCTCGACCACCTCGACGGCGTCCTGATCCTCGACCGCACGGCGCCCGAGCAGCGCCGGGAGGCGCTCAAGGCCCTGCGCGACGGCGGCTGAGGCCGCGGTGAGGGTCGCCTACGCCGGGCAGCCCGGAGGCGGCGGTCCCGCCCGCTGCGGGCGCTCGCCGCGCTCGTCCCACGAGGTGGTGCGCGTCGTCACCCAGCCCGACAAGCCGCGCGGCCGCTCCGGCCGGCGAGCGGGACGCCGGTGGCGCAGGCCGCCGAGGAGCTCGGCATCCCCGTGCTGCGCCCCAGGACGATCAACGACCCCGAGGTGGTCGAGGACATCGCCGGCGCCGGCGCCGAGGCGCTCGTGGTGGTGGCCTTCGGGCAGATCCTGCGCGAGCTGGTGCTGTCGCGCTGGCCCTGCGTGAACGTGCACTTCTCGCTGCTGCCCGCCTACCGCGGCGCGGCGCCGGTCGAGCGCGCCGTGATGGACGGCGTCCCCGAGACGGGCGTCACCACCATGTTCATGGAGGCCGGCCTCGACACCGGGCCGATCCTGATGGTGGAGCGGACGGCCGTGGGGGACGACGAGGAGGGCGGCGCGCTGCTCGCGCGCCTCGCGGACCTCGGCGCGCCGCTGCTGGTGCGGACGGTTGACGCGCTCGAGGCCGGCACCCTGGAGCCCCGGGTGCAGCCCGAGGAGGGCGTCTCGTTCGCGCCGAAGATCGGCCCGGAGGACCGCGCGCTGGACCTGCGCCACCCGGCCGCGCAGCTCGCGCGCCGCGTGCGGGCGCTGGCCCCGCACATCGGCGCCACCGCCGTCATCGACGGCCAGCCCTTCAAGGTCTGGGGCGCCCGGACGGTGTCCGAGCCGGTGCCGCCGGGGCTGTCCGTGGAGCAGGGGCGCCTGCTCGCCGGCACCGGGGCGGGGACGCTCGAGATCACGCGCCTGCAGCCGCCGGGGAAGGGCCGGATGGACGCCGCCGACTTCCTGCGCGGCTACCGCGGCCCGCTCGCGTGGGCGTCCGCGTGAGCACGACCGAACGCGCCGCGGGGGGGATCACGCCGGAGCGCACCGTCGCCCTGCGCGTGCTGCGCCGGGTGGACGAGGGCGCCTACGCCGACCGTGCCCTGGCCGCCGAGGCGCGCCGCGCCGAGCTCGACCCGCGCGCCCGCGCCAGCGCGACCCGGCTGGTCTACGGCGCCGTGCAGCGCAGCCGCACGCTCGACTGGCTCATCGACGGCGCGCTCGACCGGCCGGACGCCCTGGAGCCCGCCGTCCGCGACATCCTGCGGCTCGGCGCGTACGAGGTCGCGTTCTCGGACGCCATCCCGGACCACGCGGCCGTCGACCAGGCGGTGCGCCAGGCGCGGTCGCTGCGCGGCGCCAAGGCGCGCTCCTCGGCGCGCGCCGGGCTCGTGAACGCGGTGATGCGGCGCATCGCCGCGGACGCCCCCGGGCGCCTGGCCGAGCTGGAGGCGGGCGGCGCCGCCACCGCGGGCCTGCGGCACTCCATGCCCGACTGGATCGTCGCGCGCCTGGTTGCGTCGCTGGGCGAGGAGGACGCGGTCGGCGTGATGCGGGCGGCCAACGCGCCCGCCGAGTCGGCGCTGCGCTGGAACCCGCTGCAGGGGCCGCGGGAGGACCTGGAGGCCGAGCTGCCCGAGGGCTGGGCCCGCGACCCCGCGATCCCGGAGGCCTACGTCCTGGGCGGGGCGTTCGCGCTCGAGGAGTCGCAGGCGTGGGAGCGCGGCCTGGCGATCGGGCAGAGCCGGGCGTCGCAGCTCGTGTCACACGTCGTCGCACCCCGCCCGGGCGAGCGGATCCTGGACCTGTGTGCGGCCCCCGGCGCCAAGACCACCCACATGGCGGCGCTGGCGGAGGGCGGCGCGCGCATCACCGCCGTCGAGCTGCACCCCGCCCGCGCGGCGACGCTGCGCACGCTGGCGGCCCGCATGGGCGCCGACGTCGAGGTGGTGGAGGGCGACGCGCGGGAGGTGCCGCTGGACGAGGGGTTCGACGCGGTGCTGGTCGACCCGCCGTGCACGGGCCTCGGCGTGCTGTCGTCGCGACCCGACGCGCGCTGGAAGCGGCGCGAGTCGTCGCTCGGGCCGCTGACGGAGCTGCAGCGGGCGGTCCTGGACCGCGCGCTGGCGCTCGCGCGGCCCGGCGGTCGCGTCGTGTACTCGACCTGCACGCTGATCGCACCCGAGAACGAGGACGTGGTGCGCGCGACCGGCGCGCCCCTCGACGACCTGGGCGCCGAGCACCCGGAACTGGCGCACCCGCGCCTGCCGGGCGCGCTGCTGACGCTTCCGCACCGCCACGGCACCGACGGCTTCTTCATCGCGCGGCTGCGCCGGCCGGAGGCGTCGTGAGCGGCCTGCCCGACCGGCCGCTCGTGCTGCCGTCGCTGATGTCGGCCGACATGCTGCGCCTCGGCGAGCAGCTCGACGCGCTGATCGCCGCCGGCACGCGGGCGGTGCACGTCGACGTGATGGACCTCCACTTCGTCCCGAACCTCACGGTGGGCCCGGACTTCACGCGCGCGGTCGCCGGGCCGGTCCACGAGGCGGGCGGGACGGTCGACGTCCACCTCATGGTCGGCCGGCCCGCGGAGGCCGTCGGCCTGTTCGCCCCGTACGCCGACGCGATCACCGTCCACGTGGAGGCCGACCCGCATCCCCATCGCCTCCTCGGCGCGATCCGCGAGGCCGGCTGCGCCGCCGGCCTGGCGCTGAACCCCGGGACCCCGGTGGAGCACGTCGCCGAGCTGGCGGCGGAGCTCGACTACGTCAACGTCCTGGCCGTGAACCCCGGCTTCGCGGGGCAGTCGTTCATCCGCACCACGCCGGGTCGGGTGCAGCGCCTGCGCGGGATGCTCCCGTCGTCGGTCCGGATCGAGGTCGACGGCGGCATCGGCCGGGACACGCTGCCCGACGTGAAGGCCGCCGGCGCCTCGATGTTCGTGTCGGCGTCGTCGATCTTCGGCGCGCCCGACCCCGTCGCCGCCTACCGCGAGCTGGCGGGGCTGGCGGAGGGATGACGACCGCCGTGGCCCCGCCGACCGTCGCGGAGCTCGCGGCCCTCGCGCGGGCGCGGGAGCTGGCCCTGAACGGGCGGGGTCGCGTGAGCCCCAACCCGGCCGTGGGGGCGGTTGTGCTGCGCGACGGGCGGGTCGTGGCGGAGGGGTGGCACGAGGGCCCCGGCCTGCCGCACGCCGAGGCGATGGCCCTCGCCGCGGCCGGCGACGCCGCGCGCGGGTCGACGGTGGTGTGCACGCTGGAGCCGTGCTCGCACCACGGCCGCACGCCGCCGTGCGCCGACGCCCTGGTCGCGGCGGGGGTGGCGCGCGTCGTGGTCGGGCTGCGCGACCCGCTCGAGCGCGACCGGGCCCAGGGCGTGGAGGTGCTCCGCGCCGCCGGGATCGAGGTCGCCGTCGCCGCGGGCGAGGACGCCGCGGCCTGCGCGGAGCTGATCGCCCCGTTCCTGGTCCACGCCGTGACCGGGCTGCCGGAGGTGACGCTCAAGCTCGCGACCAGCCTCGACGGGAAGATCGCGACGGCGACGGGGGAGAGCCGCTGGATCTCGGGCCCGGCGTCGCGCGCGCTGGTGCACCGCTGGCGGGCCGACGCGGACGCCGTCGGCGTGGGGATCGGCACCGCGCTGGCCGACGACCCGCAGCTCACCGCGCGCGACGTCGAGGGGCCCGTCCGCCAGCCGTCCCGGGTCGTGTTCGACTCCCAGGCGACGCTGCCGCTGCACTCGGCGCTGGCCCACACCGCGCGGGAGCTGCCGGTGATCGTGCTCGCCGCCGAGGACGCGCCGGTGACGCGCGTGGTGGCCCTGGAGGCGGTGGGCGTCGAGGTGGTGCGCGTGCCGGGGACGCCCGAGGAGCGGATCCTCCCGGCGCTGCGGGCGCTCGGGGAGCGGGGGGTCCAGTCCCTGTTCGTCGAGGGCGGCGCGGGCCTGGCCGGAGCGCTGCTGCAGGCGCGCGCCGTGGACCGCGTCGCCTGGTTCCTGGCGCCGATCCTGATCGGCGGCCGAGAGGCGCCGTCGGCGATCGGCGGGGGCGGCGTCCGCGCGCTGGCCGACGCGCCCCGCCTGCTCGCCCCGCGCCACGAGACGGTGGGCGACGACCTGCTCGTCGCGGGCCGGCTGCGGCCCCTGCCGGCCTGATGTTCACGGGGCTCGTCGAGGAGGGCGGCGTCGTCGCCTCGGTCGCTCCCGGCGGCGAGGGCGCCCGCCTGGTGATCGCCGCGTCGGCGGTGCTGGACGGGCTCGAGGTGGGCGACTCCGTCGCGGTCAACGGCGCGTGCCTGACCGCCGTGGAGATCACGGCCGACGGCTTCGCCGTCGACGCGGTGGCCGAGACGCTCCGCCGCACCAACCTCGGGGCCCTGGCGGCGGGGGACCGGGTGAACCTGGAGCGGCCGATGCGCCTCGGGGACCGCCTGGACGGCCACCTGGTGCAGGGGCACGTGGACGGCGTCGGGCGCGTCGCGGCGGCGCGGCCGGAGGGGGAGAGCACGGTGCTGGAGGTCACGGCCCCGCAGGACCTGCTCCGCTACGTTGTCGAGAAGGGGAGCGTCGCGATCGACGGTGTCAGCCTGACCGTCGCGGCGCGGCTCCCGGAGGGCTTCTCCGTTGCCCTCATCCCACACACGATGGCCGTCACCACCCTCGGACCGCAGGCCGTGGGGCGCGCGGTGAACCTGGAGGTGGACGTGGTGGCAAAATACGTCGAGTCGCTGGCGAGGCCCTACGCTCCGCCCCAGGAGGACGCATGACGACCAGTAAGGCCACGGAATTCGCCACGGTCAGCGAGGCGCTCGAGGAGATCCGCGCCGGCCGGATGGTGGTGATCCTCGACTCCGAGGACCGCGAGAACGAGGGCGACCTCGTGATGGCGGCGCAGTTCGCCACGCCCGAGGCGATCAACTTCATGGCGACGCACGGCCGCGGGCTCATCTGCCTGGCGCTCACCGCGGCCCGCTGCGAGCAGCTCGGCCTGAAGCCCGTCGTGAAGCGCAACGAGGCGCCCCACGCGACCGCCTTCACCGAGCCGATCGAGGCCCGCCACGGCATCACCACCGGCATCTCGGCGCCGGACCGCTCCCGCACCATCATGGTCGCGATCGACCCCGAGGCGGGCCCGGAGGACATCGTCAAGCCGGGGCACGTGTTCCCGCTGCGCGCCCGGCCGGGCGGCGTGCTGGAGCGCGCCGGCCACACGGAGGCGGCGGTCGACCTGGCGCGCCTCGCGGGGCTCATCCCCGCCGGCGTGATCTGCGAGATCTCGAACGAGGACGGCACGATGGCCCGGGTGCCGGACCTGGTCCCCTACGCCGCCGAGCACGGCCTCAAGATCATCACGATCGCCCAGCTCATCGAGCACCGCCGCCGCACCGAGCGGCTCATCGAGCGCGGCACCGCCGCGCGCCTCCCCACGGACATGGGGGAGTGGAGCGCGGTCGGCTACCGCTCGATCCTGGACGGCAAGCACCACCTGGCGATGGTGAAGGGCGACGTCGCGGGCGAGCAGGACGTGCTGGTGCGCGTGCACTCCGAGTGCCTCACCGGCGACGTCTTCGGCTCCCAGCGCTGCGACTGCGGCGAGCAGCTGCGGGCGGCGATGCGGATGATCGCCGAGGAGGGCCGCGGCGTGCTGCTGTACATCGCGCAGGAGGGCCGCGGAATCGGCCTGCTCAACAAGCTGCGCGCCTACGAGCTGCAGGACCAGGGGCTCGACACCGTCCAGGCGAACATCGAGCTGGGCTTCCCGCCCGACCTGCGGGACTACGGCATCGGCGCCCAGATCCTGGTGGACCTCGGCCTGTCGTCGATCCGGCTCCTCACGAACAACCCGAAGAAGATCGTGGGCCTCGAGGGCTACGGCCTCTCCGTGGTTGACCGGGTGCCGATCGAGATGAACCCGGTCGACGGCAACGTGGAGTACCTGCGCACCAAGCGCGACAAGATGGGCCACATCCTCCACCACCAGGACCTCCGCTTCGGCGCGGAGGGCGACGAGCAGATCGACGACGAGGTGCCCCACGGGGGCCAGGAGCAGCCGCTCTAGTGGGCGGCCGCTAGTGGCGCGGACGGGGGAGGCGCCCCCCGCGATCCGCCTGGAGCACCCCGGGGTCCGGATGGTCGCCGTGGTCGCCGGGTTCCACCGCGATGTGGCGGAGCGCCTGCTCGGCGGCGCGCGCGAGCGGCTGATCGCGTCCGGCCTGACCGCCGACCACTTCGAGGACTTCTGGGTGCCCGGCGCCTTCGAGCTGCCGCTGGCGGCGCGCACGATGGCGCTGAAGCGCCGCTACGCCGCCGTGATCGCCCTCGGCTGCGTGATCCGCGGCGAGACGGCCCACTTCGACCACATCTGCCAGTCGGCGTCCACCGGCCTCACCGCCGTGGCGATCCAGACGGGGGTGCCGTGCGCGTTCGGCGTCCTCACCTGCGAGACGATGGAGCAGGCCGTCGCCCGCTCCGGCGGCGACAAGGGCAACGCGGGCGCCGACGCCGCGGACGCGGCCGTCGCGATGGCCAACCTGGTGGCCGAGGGCCGCTAGCCGGCTGGCCGCCGCGCGACGAGCGAGACGCTCACCACCCCGTACTTGTCGCACGCCTGCAGGGCGCGCTCGGTGAGGAACTCGTAGTCGTTCTCGCGCACCGCCTCCACCCGGAGGCCGACGCCCTCGATCGCCGCGACGTAGCGGTCCTGCGGGATCGCGCCGCCGATGCAGGCCGCCCACAGGTCGGTGTTGCGGCGGGTGCGGCCGACGAGCGGGCGCCCGCTGACGATGTCGGCCAGCGCGAGGCGGCCGCCGGGCCGCAGGAGCCGCGCCGCCTCGGCGAACACGCTCGTCTTGTCGGGCGCGAGGTTGATCACGCCGTTCGAGATCACGCAGTCGGCGATGCCGTCGCGGCAGCGGCACGGACTCGATCCGGGACTCGATCAGCTCGACGTGCCCCAGGCCGGCGCCGTCGCGCAGCCGGGCGGCCTTCGTGAGCTGGGCCGGCGTCATGTCGATCCCGATCGCGTGGCCCGCCGCGCCCACCAGCACGGCCGCGCAGAACAGGTCCGTACCGGAGCCGCTGCCGAGGTTGACGACCGTCTCGCCCTCCCGCAGGTCCGCCAGGTCGAAGGGGTGGCCGACCCCCGCGAACGACTCGGCCGCCTCGGCCGGGATCCGGTCCAGCAGCCCCGGGTCGTAGCCGAGGGCCTCGGCCAGGGCCCGGCCGGTCATGAAGTGGAATTCGCCGCCCGGGTTCTCGGCGACCTCCGTGTACATCTCCTTGATCGCCCGCTCGAGGTACTCCTCGTCGATCAGCCTGCGCGCGTCGAGTTGCGGCAGCGCCGCGTCCCGCTCGATCTCCTCGCGCTCGTCCTGCGTCAGCTTCCGCATGACCGCCCACCCCATGTCCCCACCGGCGGTCCGGCGTGCGCCAGCGGCCCGGGGCGCCCGCGAAACGCGCTGACCCTTCGGGTGGTTCCGTCTCCGCGGGGCATGCACTAGCCTCCGCGACGGCCGTGCCCGGCGGCCGCCGACAATCGATCCGTCCGCGACCTCCGGGAGGATGGCCTCCGTGACACCCGACGTCCAGCGTCTCGCCGGACTGCGCGCCGTCCTCTTCGACCTCGACGGCGTGCTCACGCCGACGGCCGAGGTCCACATGCGGGCCTGGGGCCGGATGTTCGGCGACTTCCTGGCGTCGCGCTCGGCGGCGGCCTACGCGGACACCGACTACTTCGCCCACATCGACGGCAAGCCGCGCCTCGACGGCGTGCGCGCGATGCTGGCCTCCCGAGGGATCGAGCTGCCGGAGGGGACGACGGACGACGACCCCGCCCTCGAGACCGTCGCCGGCCTCGGGAACCGCAAGAACGCGGCGTTCACCGCCGAGCTCGCGGAGCGCGGCGTGACGCCCGTACCCCGGGTCGGTCCGCTTCCTGGAGGCCGCGATCGCGGCCGGGGTGGAGGTGGCGGTCGTCTCCAGCTCGCGGAACGCCGAGCCGGTGCTCCGCGCCGCCGGCCTGCGCGACCGGTTCGCCGTGGTGGTCGACGGCGCGGTCGCCGCGGCGGCGGGCCTCGCGGGCAAGCCGGCCCCCGACACGTACCTCCACGCGGCCGGGCTGCTCGGCCGCACCGCGCCTGAGTGCGCGGTGGTGGAGGACGCCCACTCCGGCGTCCAGGCGGGGCACGCGGGCGGGTTCGGGCTGGTCGTCGGCGTCGACCGGGGTGCCGGAGCGCTGGAGTTGCTCGCCTCGGGAGCCGATCTGGTCGTGGACGACCTCGCCGACCTGATCCCCGGCCTGCCCATCGCCCCCGAGGAACGCGCGTGAACCGGATCACCTCCGATCCGCTCGACCGCAGCCACCTGCCCGTGGACGAGTGGGCGCTGCGCGAGACCGGCTTCGACCCGTCCATCCAGGGCCGCTCCGAGACGCTCTTCACCGTCGGGAACGGCTATCTCGGGATGCGCGGGAACATGGAGGAGGGCCGCGACGGCCACCTGAACGGCACGTTCATCAACGGGTTCCACGAGACGTGGCCGATCCGCCACGCCGAGGAGGCCTACGGCTTCGCGCGCGTCGGGCAGACGATCGTGAACGTCCCGGACGCGAAGGTCGTGCGCCTCTACATCGACGACGAGCCGCTGGTGGTGAGCGAGGCCGAGCTGCTGGCGTACTCGCGCGTGCTCGACTTCCGCGACGGCGTGCTGGTGCGCGAGCTGGAGTGGCGCACGCCGGCCGGCAAGCGCGTGCGGGTGGTCTCGCGGCGGATGGTGTCGTTCACCGACCGCCACCTCGCGGCGATCGAGTACGAGGTGACGCTCCTCGACGGCGACGCCACGATGCTGATCTCCAGCCAGATCCTGAACCGGCAGGACGGGGTCAACGAGTACACGTCGGCGAACGGCGCCTCCGCGTTCGACCCGCGGAAGGCCGGGACGTTCAGCGAGCGGGTGCTGCAGCCCGCGCTGCGCCGCGAGAACGGGGCGCGCCACGTCCTGGGGTACCGGACGACCAACTCGGGGATGACCATCGCCTGCGGCGCAGAGCACACGCTGCTGACCGAGTGCCAGTGGGACCACACCACGTCGCTCGAGGACGACCTCGCGAAGCACGTGTACCGGGTCCGCGCCCGTCAGGGCGAGCCGGTGCGCCTGACCAAGGTGATGGCGTACCACACCGCCGTCGGGGTCCCCGTCCGCGAGCTCGCCGACCGCTGCGACCGCAGCCTCGACCACGCCCGGGAGATCACCGCGGTGCGGATGTTCGCCGACCAGCAGGAGTGGCTGGTCGACTGGTGGATGCGGAGCGACGTCGTGGTCGACGGCCACCCCGAGATCCAGCAGGCGGTGCGCTGGAACCTCTTCCAGGTCGCGCAGGCCGCCGCGCGCACCGACGGCGGAGGCATCGCCGCGAAGGGCGTCACCGGGTCCGGCTACGGCGGGCACTACTTCTGGGACACCGAGATCTACGTCCTGCCGTTCCTGACCTACACGTCGCCGAACGTGACCCGCAACGCGCTGCGGTTCCGGCAGGGGATGCTCGACGCGGCCCGCGACCGCGCCGCCGAGCTCAACCAGCGCGGCGCCCTGTTCCCGTGGCGCACGATCAACGGGCTGGAGTCGTCCGCCTACTACGCCGCCGGCACCGCGCAGTACCACATCGACGCCGACATCGCGCACGCCCTCGTGCAGTACGTCGAGGCCACCGGCGACCACGAGTACCTCACTCGCGGCGCCGTCGACATCCTGATCGAGACCGCCCGCATGTGGGAGGACCTCGGCTTCTGGCGCGAGAACGGCGACTCGACCTTCCACATCCACGGCGTCACCGGGCCGGACGAGTACACGACGGTGGTGAACGACAACCTGTTCACCAACGTCATGGCCCGGGCCAACCTGCGCGCCGCCGCCCGGATCTGCCGCGAGCTGCGCGACACCGATCCCGAGGCGTTCGAGCGGATGCGCCGGCGCGTGGGGCTCCTCGACCACGAGATGGAGGAGTGGTCCAGGGCCGCCGAGGCGATGCACGTGCCGTACGACTCGCGGCTCGGCATCCACCCCCAGGACGCCCAGTTCCTCGAGAAGGAGGTCTGGGACCTCGAGATCACGCCGGCGTCCCAGCGCCCGCTGCTGCTGCACTACCACCCGCTGGTGATCTACCGCTTCCAGGTGCTCAAGCAGACGGACGTGGTGCTGGCGCTGCTCCTCCAGGGCGACGAGTTCACCCTCGAGCAGAAGCTGAAGGACTTCGAGTACTACGACCCGCTCACCACGGGCGACTCGACCCTCTCGGCCGTCGTGCAGTCGATCATCGCCGCGGAGGTCGGCTACGCGAAGCTCGCCCGCGAGTACTTCCTGTCAGCCCTCTACGTCAACCTGGCGGACCTGCACCGCAACACCCCGGACGGCGTCCACGTGGCCTCCACGGGCGGCGTCTGGAGCGCCCTGGTCTACGGCTTCGGCGGGTTCCGCGACTTCCGGGGCCGGTACGCGTTCGACCCGCGCCTGCCCGAGGACTGGGAGCGGCTGGAGTTCCGCATCACCATCCGCGGGTCGCGGATCCGGGTGGAGCTGGAGCGCGAGGCGATGACCTTCGCGCTCGAGGCCGGCGACGGCGCCGACGTCGAGGTCCGCGGCGCGGTGGTCCCGGTGCGTCCCGGCGTGCCGGTCACGGTGCCCCTGGACGGGCAGGGCCCCCACCTCACCGGCGTCCCCAGCACCAGCGACCTGGAGGGGTCGCGCCGCGAGGACGGCTCCATCATCTTCGCCTCCGTCCCCACCCCCGCGCCGGTGCCGCTGGAGGAGGGCGAGGAGGCCCCGCAGCTGGGCCCCGCCTGAGCGGAGCCGGTCCCGCCGGGACCTAGGAGGCCTTGAGGACCTTCCCGGCCTTGAGGCAGCGGGTGCAGACGTAGGCGCGGACGGGGGTGGACCCCTTCAGGATCCGCACCTTCTGCACGTTGGGGTTGAAGCGGCGCGAGGTGGCGCGCATCGAGTGGCTGCGGTTGTTCCCGAAGGCCGGGGCCTTCCCGCAGACGCTGCAGACCTTTGCCATCTCGCCGTCCCTCGCCTCGTGTCGTGAACCTGTTCCGGACGCAGGGCGTCCGAGCGGCCCCGGATTATGCTCGTCCCATGGCCGTGCGCGCAACCGCGGCGGATGCGCCGCGCCCCACGATCCCGCCGCTCGGGGAAGGAAAGCACAGCGCGTGGCCCGGCGCGCCGCCGGCCCGCCGCCCCGGGCCCGGCCGCTGGGGCGCGCCGCTCACCGACCTCCCCGGCGTGGGCCCCACGCTCGCGCGGAACGCCGGCGCGCTCGGCATCCGCACCGTCGGCGACCTGCTGGAGCACCTCCCGGCCCGCTACGAGGCGTTCGACGAGGGCGTCCGGCCCCTGTCGAGCCTCCGGCCGGGGGAGGAGGTGACCGTCCGCGTGATCCTCGACGACATCGCCGTGCGGCCCACCCGCCGCCGCAGCCTCCGCCTGGTCCGCGCCCGGATCCACGACGCCAGCGGCCGCTTCGCCGCCACATGGTTCAACCAGGACCACCTCGCGCGGGTGCTCCACCCCGGCGACGAGCTGCTCATCCGCGGGAAGGTCGGCGGCGACGCGCGTCGCGAGATCGCCGTGAAGACGCACGAGGTGATCGGCGGGGCGGGGTCGGAGGGCCTCCACACCCAGGGCCTCGTGCCCGTCTACCCGGCCACCGAGAAGCTGCCCGCCCGCCGCATCCGCGAGATGGTCAACCGCGCGCGCCCGTGGGCCCGCGCCGCTCCCGAGCGGATGCCGGCCTGGATCCGCGACCGCCTCGCCCTGCCGGGCGCCGCCGACGCCCTCGTGGCCGTCCACTTCCCACGCACGCGGGCCGAGGCCCGCGCCGGCCGCCGGCGCCTGGTGTCGGAGGAGCTGCTGGTGCTCCAGCTCGGCCTGGCCGCCGTGCGCCGCGCCCAGGCTGACGTGCGCGCGGCCCCCGTCCTGGCGCCCACGGGCGTCCACACCGAGCCGCTGCTCGCCGCCCTGCCGTTCGCGCTGACCCCGCCGCAGCGCCGCGCCGCCCGCGAGATCGGCCGCGACCTCACCTCCGGGCACCCCATGCGGCGGCTGCTCCAGGGCGAGGTGGGGTCCGGGAAGACGCTCGTCGCGGTCCTCGCGATGTGCCAGGCGGTCGAGGCCGGCACGCAGGCGGCCCTGCTGGTCCCCACCGAGACGCTCGCCGAGCAGCACCTGCGCACCCTCGACGGGCTGCTCGCCCCCGCCGGCCTCCAGCCCGTGCTGCTCACGGGCAAGGTGCCGAAGGCCGAGCGGGAGCGGCGCGAGCTGGCGCTCCGCACCGGCACCGCCCCCGTGGTGGTGGGCACCCAGGCGCTGCTGTCGGAGGGCACCGTGTTCGACCGCCTGGGCCTGGTGGTGGTCGACGAGCAGCACCGCTTCGGGGTGGAGCAGCGCCAGGCCCTGGCCGAGCGCGCCACCGGCGGCGGCACGTCCGCCCACATCCTCTACATGACGGCGACGCCGATCCCCCGGACGCTGGCGCTCACCGCCTACGGCGACCTGACCGTCTCCACCATCCGCACCCGCCCGCCCGGGCGGTCGCCGGTGGAGACCCGCTGGATCCGCGCCGAGGACCGCGAGGCCGCGTACGAGGAGGTCCGCGCCGAGCTGCGCGCCGGCCGCCAGGCCTACGTGATCTGCCCGCTGGTGGAGGAGGGGGCGGCCGCCGAGGCGCGCGCCGCGACCACCGAGGCCGAGCGGCTGCGCGAGGGACCGTTCGCGGCGTTCACCGTCGGGCTGGTCCACGGGGCGCAGGGCGCGGAGGACAAGCGCGCCGCGATGCTCGCGTTCACGGAGGGCCGCACCGACCTGCTCGTCGCGACGACGGTGGTGGAGGTGGGCATCGACGTCCCGAACGCCACGGTGATCGTGATCGAGGACGCCGACCGCTTCGGGCTCGCCCAGCTCCACCAGCTGCGGGGCCGGGTGGGCCGCGGCGAGATCCCCGGCCTGTGCCTCCTGTTCGGCGACCCCGTGACCGAGGACGGGGCCCGCCGGCTCGAGGCCCTCACGCAGACGACCGACGGCTTCCGCCTGGCCGAGCTGGACCTCGAGATCCGCGGCACCGGCAGCATCCTGGGCCTCCGCCAGGCGGGGCCCACCGACCTGCGCTTCGCGCGCCTGTCCCGCGACCGCCGCGAGCTGGCCGAGGCCCGCCACCTGGCGAAGGTGATGCTGCGCGACGACCGGCATCTCACCCGGCCCGAGCACCGCCTGCTGCGCGAGGCCGTCCGCGCCCGCTTCGCCGAGCTCCCGCGGCTGCTGGACGCGTGAGGATCGTCGCCGGCACCCACCGCGGCCGTCGCCTCCGGGCCCCCGGCGGCACCGCGACGCGCCCCACCGCGGACCGCGTGCGGGAGGCCGTGTTCTCGATCATCGGCCCCGTGGACGGCCTCGACGTGCTCGACCTGTTCGCCGGCTCGGGCGCCCTCGGGCTGGAGGCGCTGTCGCGCGGCGCGGCCACCGCCGTGCTGGTCGACCGCTCGCCCCAGGCGGCGGCCGTGGCGCGCGCCAACGCCGAGGAGCTGGGGCTTGCCGACCGGGTCCGGATCGTGCGCCGCGACTGGCGATCGGCTCTCGCCGCGGAGCGTTCCGCGGGCCGGTCGTTCGGGTTGTGCCTCCTGGACCCGCCCTATAGCCTGACCGACCGGGTCGTCGCCGGTGTCGGCGCGCTGCTCGCGCCCCTCGTGACGGCCTCCGGGACCGTGGTGATCGAGCACTCCGCCGCGCTCTCGCCACCCGATCCGACCGGACTGGAGATCGCCTCGCGCACCGATCGCACCTACGGCGACACCGCCGTGAGCGTCATCAGGCTGGGGGCGTCCCGGTGAGCTCCAACGGCCACCGCATCGCCGTGTGCCCCGGGACGTACGACCCCGTCACGTACGGGCACATCGACATCATCGCCCGGGCCGCGACCCTGTTCGACGAGGTCGTCGTGGCCGTGACGACGGGGTCGGTCAAGAAGCAGCCGATGTTCGACGCCGGCGAGCGCATCGCGTTCGTCCGGTCCTCCGTGGCGCACCTCGAGAACGTGCGCGTCGAGGGCTTCAACAGCCTGATCACCGAGTACGCGCAGTCCCTGGGAGCCTCGGCCATGGTAAAAGGTCTGAGGGCCATCTCGGATTTCGACTACGAGTTCCAGATGGCGCAGCTCAACAGGCATCTTGCTGCCGGCGTGGAAACGGTCTATCTACCGGCGTCGCCGAAGTACAGCTTCGTCAGCTCGAGCGGAGTGCGCGAGGTGGCGGCCTGGGGGGGTTCTGTCGAGGATTGGGTCCCCGCACACGTTGCCGAGGCGCTGCGGGCCCGGCGCCTTCCCGGCGCCGGCTCGGTCTCCTAGGAGGGTTCGTTGGACGTACTGGAACTGATCGACAAGCTGGACGACCTCATCCACAACGCGCGGGCGGTGCCGCTGACGGATCAGGTCCGGATCGACCGCGAGGCGATCTACGACCTCCTGGACCAGATGCGCTCGACCATCCCGGAGGAGGTCAAGCAGGCCCGCTGGATCGTCAAGGAGCGCCAGGAGATGCTGGCCGAGGCCAAGCGCGAGGCCGAGCGCCTCGTGGCCGACGCCCGCGACAAGGCCGCGCAGGAGGCCTCCGAGCAGGAGGTCGTCAAGCGTGCCGAGCGCGAGGCTGCCGACATCCTCGAGGAGGCCCGCCAGCGCGAGCGCGAGGTGCGCCTCGGTGCCGAGGACTACGCCGACGAGGTGCTCGGGACGCTCGAGGTGAACCTCGGCAAGTTCCTCGAGGCCGTCCGGCGCGGCCGCGAGCGCCTGCAGGGACGCTCCGACGAGGCGATGGCAGAGCTCCCCGAGCCCCCCGTCTGAGCGATGGCCCGGGAGGTCGGCACCGTGGACCTCCGCGCGCTCGAGCTCGCACCCGGCGCGGCCGTCCGGCTGCCCGTCCGGACGCCGCCGGTCGAGCTCGTCCTCGGAGGCCAGGAGCACCACACCCATCCGGAGCGGCCCGAGCTGGACCTGGAGGTCAGCCGGTCGCTGTCGGGGCTGCACCTGCGGCTGCGCGGCGACGCCGAGCTGGTGGGCCCCTGCGTGCGCTGCCTCGAGGAGGCGCGCGCGCCGCTCGCGATCGACACGTCGGAGTTCGTCGCCGCCGGCCGTCCCGATGACGCCCCCTTCGACGAGGACCTCGACTCCCAGTACGTGGAGGAGGGGGTCCTCGACGTCGCCACCTGGGCGCGGGACGCCGTCGCCGAGGCCGTCCCGGCGACGCTGCTGTGCCGCCCGGACTGCGCCGGCCTGTGCCCCCACTGCGGCACGAACCTCAACGAGGGGTCCTGCGACTGCGAGGAGGACACGTCCGACCCGCGCTGGGACGCCCTCCGCGAGGTGGCCGAGCGCCTGCGCCGGGAGGACGGCCCGTCCTGAGCCGGGTGTGGACCCTTCCTCACGGGCGCCCGGCCCGCTAACCTCCCGCGAGCCCTCCCGACCGGTGGTGATGACGCGTGGCCGTACCGAAGCGAAAGACCTCCAAGCAGCGCCGTGACACCCGGCGCGCGACGCACGCGATCGAGGCGACGCGCCTCGGGCGCTGCCCGCGCTGCCAGAGCCCCGTCCGGCCGCACCACGTGTGCGGCGTCTGTGGCTACTACCGGGGCCGGCCGGTCGTCGAGATCGAGGGGTAGGACGGCCGAGCACGCGGTCGCGCTCGACGGGATGGGCGGCGACCACGCTCCCCAGCATCCCGTCGCAGGAGCCGTCGCCGCCGCGGCCGAGGGGATCCACGTGCTGCTCGTCGGCGACGAGCGGGCGCTCCGCGAGGAACTGACGCGCCAGGGCGCGGCGGACGCCGGCATCGAGATCGTCCACGCCCCCGACGTCGTCTCCTCCGGGGAGGACGGCGCCCGCGCCGTCCGCGCCAAGCCCGAGTCGTCCATCGCCACCGCCTGCCGCCTGGTGGGCGAGGGGCGGGCCGGCGCGGCCGTCTCCGTCGGCAACACCGGCGCCATGCTGGCCGCCGCGACGCTCTACATGCGGCGCATCCCCGGCGTCATCCGCCCCGCCATCGCGGTGGTGCTGCCCGCGACCGGGGGCGGCAGCGTCCTGCTGCTCGACGCGGGCGCCAGCGCCGAGTCGCGGCCCGAGCACTTCCCGCAGCTCGCCCTCATGGGGCGCCTGTTCATGCGCGACGTGGTCGGGGTGAGGGAGCCGCGCGTCGGCCTCCTCTCCATCGGCGAGGAGGAGGGCAAGGGCAGCACCGACGTCCTCGAGGCGTACGCCCTCCTGCGCGAGACGCCCGGCTTCGTGGGCAACGTGGAGGGGCGCGACATCCCGTCGGGCGACCTCGACGTCGTCGTGACCGACGGGTTCACCGGCAACGTGGTGCTCAAGACGATGGAGGGCACCGCCACCTTCCTGATGGGCGAGGTGCGGTCCGCCGTCCGAGGGACGCTCGCCGGCCGCCTCGGCGGCCTGCTGGTGCGGCCGTCCCTGCGGCGGATGCGCCAGCGCATCGACCCGGAGGTCTACGGCGGCGCCGTGCTGCTCGGCGTCCGCGGCCTGGCCGTGATCGGCCACGGCAATTCGTCGGCTGAGGGCGTGGCCAACGCGATCCGCGTGGCCGCCCGGGGCATCCGTGGCCGCCTGGTGGAGCAGTTCGGCACCGCGCTCGCATCCGAGGGCGCCGAACGGCCGTCGGCCGCGTAGGATCCCGGAGTCGTCGGCGCCGCCGGCGGTTCGTCCGAGAGCGCATGTAGGTTGCCGGGCCAGTCAACGACGCCCGGCGCGGAGATCAGAGGGGGGACGTTTTGGACCGAGAGAAGGCTGTGGAGGAGATCCGCGCCATCCTGGTCGAGCAGCTGGGTGTCGATCCGGCCGAGGTCACCGTGGATTCGTCCTTCCAGGAGGACCTGAACGCGGACTCGCTCGACCTCGTCGAGCTGATCATGGAGATGGAGGACCGGTTCAAGGTCAAGATCCCGGACGAGGAGGCGGAGAAGATCTCGACCGTCGGTCAGGCGGTCAACTACGTGCTGGCCAACACCGGCTGAGCAGCGGGGGCGCCGGTGACCAGGGACTCGCGCGGCTCGTGACGGCGCTCGGGTCCCGCCGACGGCGCCAGGTCTTCACCCACAGCTCCTGGGCATCGCGCCGGGAGCACTCCTACGAGCGGCTCGAGTTCCTCGGGGACAGCGTCCTCGAGGTGGTCGTGAGCGAGGAGCTGATGCACCGCCATCCGGACGTGGCGGAGGGCGACCTGTCGTGGATGCGGCAGGCCGTCGTCGGCCGGGAGTCCTGCGCGGCGGCCGCCGACGCCGGCGGCCTGCCCGAGGCCTTCGTGGCCGCCGCCCCGCCGGGGCGGCGCGACGCCGCCCGGGAGCTCGCGGGGCGCGTCACCGTCCGCGCCGCGCTCGCCGAGGCGGCGATCGGTGCCGGCTGGCTCGACCTCGGCGCCGACGCGGTCCGCAGCGCGGTCCTCGAGGCGTTCGGTCCGGCGATCGACGCCGCCGTGCCCGGCGAGCGCGACCCCAAGACGTCGCTCCAGGAACGCGCCGCCCGCCACCGGCGCGCGGTGGCCTACGAGCTGGTCGACACCGCCGGCCCGCCGCAGCGGCGGGTGTTCACCAGCCGGGTGCGGGTGGGCGACGAGGTGCTCGGCACCGGCACGGGCCCGTCCAAGCAGGCGTCGGAGCGCGCGGCCGCGGTCGAGGCCCTCGCGAAGCTGCCCGAGGCGGCCCCCGCGTGCTGAGCCGCCTCACCGTCCGCGGCTTCAAGTCGTTCGCCGACGCGATCACCCTCGAGATGGGCCCCGGCATCAACGTCGTGGTGGGCCCGAACGGGTCGGGGAAGAGCAACCTGGCCGAGGCGGTGATCTGGGCGCTCGGCGAGCAGCGCGCGGGCCGCCTGCGCGCCGGCGGCATGGCCGACGTCCTGTACTCCGGCGGCGACCGCCGCCCCGCCGCCCAGTACGCGGAGGTCGGCCTCCTGCTCTCCGACGACGAGGCCGAGGACCGCGGGCCGGCCGAGGTCGAGTCGCGCCGCCGCCTCACCCGCGCCGGCGACGCCGACTACCGGCTCAACGGCGAGTCGTGCCGCCTGCTCGACGTGCAGGAGGCCCTCGCCCGGCGCGGCGTCGGCCCCGACGCGCTGGCGGTCATCCGTCAGGGGCAGGTGGAGGCGCTCTGCACCAGCACCCCCGTCGAGCGCCGGGCGATCGTCAACGCCGCGGCCGGGGTGGCCGTCGCCAAGCGGCGGCGCCGCCGCGCCGAGCAGAAGCTGGCCCGGGTGGCCGACAAGCTCGACCGCGCCCGCGACCTGGCCGGCGAGGTGCGCTCCCGCGCCCGCGCCCTGGAGCGCCAGGCCCGCGCCGCGGAGCGCGCGAGGACCCTCGAGGACGACATCCTCCGCGCCCGTCGCGCCGTCGGCGCCGCGCGGGCCCGGGCCGCGGCCGCCGCCCACGCCGCCGCGCGGACCGAGGCCGAGCGCCTCGCCGCCGTGTCCGCCGCCGACCAGGCGGCGCTGGACGCCGCCCGCGCCGAGCGCGGCCGCGCCGCCGCCGCCCGCGCCGCGGCGACCGCCGACGAGGCGCGCGCCCGCGACCTGGCGTCGGCGCTGCGCACCGCCGCCGACCGCACGGCCGGCCGCGCCGAGCTGGCGGCCGAGCGCGTCGGCGCCGCCGAGCGCCGTGCGGGCGAGGCGCTGGAGCGCCGCCGCGCCGCCGCCGAGCGCATCGGCGCGCTGCAGGAGGCCGCCGACGCCGCCGCCGAGGCCGCGGAGGCCGCGACCCGCCGCGCCGAGGAGGCCGACCGGGTGGCCGCCGACGCCGAGGAGCGCGACCGGGCGGCCCGCGCGGAGCACCGCCGGCTGGAGGACGCTGCGGCCGCCGCGTCGGCCGCGCTGCTCGCCGCCCGGCGCGAGGCCGAGGCCGCCGCCCGCCGCCTCGAGGCCGCCCGCGCCGCCGCGACCGCCGCCGCCGCGCGCCTGGCGCAGGAGCCCGGCGCCGGCGACGCGCCGGACCTCGCGCGGGCCGAGCGCCGCGAGGAGATCGCGGCCGGGCGGGCCGCCCGCTGGGCCGAGCGCGCCCGCGCCGCCGAGGCCGCCGACGCCGACGCCGACGCCGCCCGCGGGGTGGCCGAGACCCGCGCGCGCGAGGCCCGCGTCGCCGCCCGGGCGCTCGCGCCCGCCGACGACGGCCGGGCCGGCCGTCCCGCGGGGCTGGGCGACGGGCTGGAGGTGGCCGAGGGCGCCGAGCACGCCGTCGCCGCCGCCCTCGGGGCGCTCGCCGAGGCCGTCCCCGCCGCCTCGGTCGACGAGGCCCGCCACGCCCTCGACGCCGGCGCCGACTGGGCCGCGGTTCCCGCACCGTCGCGCCCCGCGGGCGGCGCCGGCCCGCCCGGCGGCCGCCGCCTGCTCGACCTCGTCACCGGTTGCGCCGACGCCGCGCGCCCCCACGTGGAGCGCCTCCTGGCCGACGCCTGGCTCGTGGACGACCTCGCGTCCGTCCCCGCCGGGATGCCGGGGATCGCCGTCACCCGCGACGGGGTGGCCCTGCGGCCCGCGGACGGGCTCGTCACGCGCTCCTCGGGCGGCTGGGCCCGCCGGGCGCTCCACGCGCGGGCCGAGGACGCCGAGCGCACGGCCGCCGGCGCGCTGGACCAGGCGACCGCCACGGCGGCCGCCGCCCGCGCCGCCCTGGAGCGGACCGCCCGCCGCCGCCGCGCCGCCGACCGCTCCGCCGGACGGGCGTCCGAGGCCCTCGCCCGGGCGCGCGCCCAGGCCGCCGCGCGGGCCGCCCGCGCCGTCGAGGCCCGCGCGGAGGCCGAGCGGGCCGAGGCCGAGCGCCTCGCCGCCGAGGCGGCGCAGACCCAGGGCGCCCCCTCCGTCGCCGCCGCCGAGTCCGAGGCCCGCGCCGCCGTCGAGATCGCGGGCGCCGCGCGCGGGGCCGCCGACGCGGCCCAGGCCGCCGCCCGCTCCGCCGCCTCCGAGGCCGCCGACGCCCGCGCCGAGCTCGCCGCCGCCCGCGCGCAGGCCGCCGAGGCGGCCGCCCGCCTGGAGAGCACCCGCGCCGTGGCCGAGGAGGCCGGCGCCGCCCCCGACCTGGAGCTCCACCGTCGCGTCGCCCGGGCGCTCGCCACCGCGGGCGCCGCGCTGCTCCCGGCCGCGGAGCGGGCCGCCGCGCTGCTCGGCGAGGCCGTCGAGGCCGCCCGCGGCGTGGAGGGCGCCGTCGCCGCGGCCGACCGCGCGGTCGAGGCCGCCGAGCGCATCGCCGGCCAGAGCGCCGCGGCCGCCCACGCCGCCGAGGTGGAGGCCGCCGTCGCCGCCGAGCGCGCCGCCGAGGCCGGCCCGCCGCCCGGCGACGACGAGGAGCTCGCCGACCCCGAGGCCGCCGCGGTGGAGCTCGCCGAGCTGGAGCGCCGCCGCGAGGTCATCGGCGCGGTCAACCCGCTCGCCGCGGCCGAGCGCGACGAGCTCAGCGAGCGCGAGACCGACATGGCCGCCCAGATCGCCGACCTCGAGGAGGCGGGGGAGCGCCTGCGCGCCCACCTCGCCGAGCTCGACGCCGCCGTCACGGAGGGCTTCGACAGCCTGTTCGGCGCCTTCCGCGACCGCTTCACCGAGGTGTGCGGCCTGCTCTTCCCCGGCGGCGAGGGCCGCCTGCGCGCGGTGGTGGCCGACGACGGCGAGGCGGGTATCGAGGTCGAGGTGGTCCCCGCCGGCAAGCGCCCGCGCTCCCTGTCGCTCATGTCGGGCGGCGAGCGCTCCCTGGTCGCCCTCGCGTTCTGCCTGGCGCTCGCGATGGCCCGGCCCGCGCCGTTCTACCTGCTGGACGAGGTCGAGGCGGCGCTCGACGACGTCAACCTGCGCCGCTTCCTCGGCGTGGTGAAGCGCCTGGCGGAGCGCACCCAGTTCGTCCTGATCACGCACCAGCAGCCGACGGTCGAGATCGCCGACACCATCTTCGGCGTCACGATGGGCGCCGAGGGCGTGTCGCAGATCGTGGCCCGCCGCCTGAAGCGCGACGTCGAGGGCCCGGCGCGGCCGTACGTCCGGCGCGCGCTGCACGCGATCCCGGGTGGCCTCTCCGGGTGAGCACGGACGGGGGGGACGCCGCCGACCGCGAGGCATGGGCGGAGCTGTTCGGGCTGGCGCCGCCCGAGTCCGACGGGGAGGAGGCGCCGCGCCGCCGCGGCCTGTTCCGCCGGCTGCGCGAGAACCTGAGCGGCCCGCGCCAGACCATCTCGCCCCAGCTCGCGGGCATCTACCAGGGCAAGCTCGTGACCGCCGAGACCTGGGACGACCTGGAGGAGGCGCTCATCTCCGCCGACTGCGGGATGGACGCGACGCTCCAGCTCGTGGAGGAGATGCGCGAGGAGGCCGCCCAGGGCCGCATCACCAGCGGCGCCGACGTCTCGTCCGCGCTGTGGCGCGCCGTCGCGCAGCACATGGCCCCCGAGCCGGCGCGGATCCCGCTGGAGCACACGCCCACCGTCATCCTCGTGGTGGGGGTCAACGGCAGCGGCAAGACCACCACCGTCGGCAAGCTCGCGTACCGGCTCAGCCAGCTCGGCCAGAGCGTGGTGATCGGGGCGGCCGACACGTTCCGCGCCGCCGCCATCGACCAGCTGGCCGTGTGGGCGGAGCGCTCCGGCGCCCACTTCGTGCGCCAGAGCCAGGGCGCCGACCCGGGCGCCGTCGCGTACGACACCGTCGCCTCCGCGAAGGCCCGCGGCGCCGACGTCGCCCTCATCGACACCGCCGGCCGCCTCCAGACGCAGCACAACCTCATGGAGGAGCTCCGGAAGGTCGCCGCCGTCGTCCGGAAGGTGGACGACACCGCGCCCCACGAGGTGCTCCTCGTCCTGGACGCCACCACCGGCCAGAACGGCCTGAGCCAGGCGCGCCTGTTCGACCAGGCCGCCGACCTCAGCGGCGTCGTCCTCACGAAGGTCGACGGCACCGCCCGCGGCGGCATCGCGATGGCCATCCGCCGCGAGCTGGGGATCCCCGTGAAGCTGGTGGGGTCCGGGGAGAAGCTGGAGGACCTCCAGCCGTTCGACGCCCAGGCCTTCGCCCGGGCGATCTTCGCCCCCGACTGACGGGCGGGCCCCGGGCCGGCCGGGCCCTCCGCCCGACGGAGCGGCCCCCGCTGCTCTAGGATGGTCGGTCGGCATGTTCGACGCGCTCACCGACAAGCTCCAGGGGATCTTCTCCGGCCTGAAGGGCCGGGGGAAGCTGACCGAGTCCGACATCGACCAGGCGATGCGCGCCATCCGCCTGTCGCTGCTCGAGGCCGACGTCTCCCTGCCCGTCGTGAAGCAGCTCACGTCTGCCATCTCCGCCCGCGCGAAGGGCGCGGAGGTGATGGACTCGCTCACGCCCGACCAGCAGGTCGTGAAGATCGTGAGCGACGAGCTGACCGCCCTGATGGGCGAGTCCAACGTCGCCCTTCCGCTCGCCTCGAAGCCGCCGACGATCGTGCTGATGGCCGGCCTCCAGGGCTCCGGCAAGACCACGTGCGCCGCGAAGCTGGCGCGCTACTTCGTCCACCAGGGCCGCGCCCCGATGCTCGTCGCCTGCGACGTCCACCGTCCCGCGGCCGCCGAGCAGCTCGCCGTCCTCGGCCAGCAGGTCGGCGTGCCGGTGCACCGCGAGGAGGGGTCGACGGACGCGGTCGGCATCGCGGGCCGCGGCGTCGAGGAGGCCCGCCGCACCGGCCGCGACCTGGTGATCGTGGACACCGCCGGGCGCCTCACGATCGACGCCGAGATGATGGACGAGCTCGTCCGCATCAAGAAGGCCGTCAACCCCACCAGCGTCGTCCTCGTGGTGGACGCCATGACCGGCCAGACGGCCGTCGAGGTGGCGAAGGCCTTCGGCGAGGCGGTCGACTTCGACGGCGTCGCGCTCACCAAGCTCGACGGCGACGCCCGCGGCGGCGCCGCCCTCTCCGTCCGCGCCGTCAGCGGCAAGCCGATCCTGTTCGTCGGGACCGGCGAGAAGCTGGAGGCCCTGGAGCCCTTCCACCCGGACCGCATGGCATCCCGGATCCTCGGGATGGGCGACGTGATGAGCCTCATCGAGCGCGCCCAGGAGAACGTCGACGTCGACGACGCGAAGCGCCTCGAGGAGAAGGTCCGCAGCGGCTCGCTCACCCTCGAGGACTTCCTGGACCAGATGCAGCAGGTCCGCAAGATGGGCCCCATGTCCCAGGTGCTGGGGATGATCCCCGGCTTCCGGAACGTCGCGAAGGCCAAGGACCTGGCGGTCGACGACGGCCAGCTGGAGCGCGTCGAGGCGATCATCCGGAGCATGACGGTCCAGGAGCGCCGCCACCCGGACGTGATCAACGGCAGCCGCCGCCGCCGCATCGCCGCCGGCAGTGGCACCAGCGTGCAGGAGGTCAACCAGCTCCTGTCACAGTTCAAGCAGATGCGAAAGCTGATGAAGCAGATGGGCAGCGGTCGCATGCCCGCGCTCGGCGGCCTGCTGGGCCGCTAGACCCACCCCGTACCGCAACAGAGGAGCACCGTGGTCAAGATCCGCCTCGCCCGTGTGGGCGGCAAGAAGAACGCCATCTACCGCGTCGTGGTGGCCGACTCGCGCTCCCCGCGCGACGGCCGCAACATCGAGACGATCGGCCGCTACAACCCGCAGACCGACCCCTCCGAGGTCCACATCGACGTCGACAAGGCCGACACGTGGATCGCGAACGGCGCCCAGCCAACGCCGGCGGTCAAGAAGCTCATCAAGATCGCGCGGGCGGCGCAGGTCTGACCCCCGGGACGGACAGCCCCCTGGCCCACATGGTGGGCACCCTCGCCCGCGGCCTGGTCGACCACCCCGAGCAGGTCGAGGTCCGCGAGGAGGCCGACGGCGACGCGACGGTCCTCTCGCTGTACGTGGCCGAGGAGGACCTCGGCCAGGTGATCGGCCGCGGCGGGCGCATCGCCCGCGCGCTCCGGGTGGTGCTGCGGGCCGCGTCCACCTCCCGCGGCGAGCGCGCCAGCCTCGAGATCGTCGACTAGCCGGCTCGCCGGGTGAGCCGGTGAGCGAGGCCGTCGTCATCGGCCGGATCGGACGCCCCCACGGCATCCACGGCGCCGTGCGCGCCCGCCCGTCGGGACGCACCCTGGCGGAGATCGCGGTCGGCGAGTCCGTGGAGGCGCGCCCCGCCGACGGGCCGCCGCGTACCCTGGTGCTCACGAGCCGCGCGGGCACGGCGGAGGCGCCGATCCTCACCTTCGCCGGCGTCGCCACCCGCGAGGGCGCCTCCGCGCTGACGGGCGCCGAGCTCGCCGTCCCGCTCGAGCGGGTCCCCCGCGTCGACGACCCCGACACGTTCCTGGTGCGGGACCTCGTCGGCTGCCACGTCCTCATCGGCGACCGCCCCCTCGGCGAGGTCCGCCAGGTCTTCAGCGGCCCCGCCAACGACGTGCTGGAGGTCGTGAAGGCGCCCGACCCGGCCGGCCCGCCCGTCCTGATCCCGTTCACCGCCGACGCCGTCGTGGACCTCGACGTCCCCGGCCGTCGGATCGTCGTCCGCCCCGACCTCCTCGGCGACCCATAGGGGCCCGGCCCGTGCGCATCGACGTCTTCACGCTCTTCCCCGACTGGTTCGACTGGATGCGCCGCCCGCGCCATCTGACGAACGCCGCGCTCACCGCCGGCCTCGAGCTGCGCGCGTTCTCGCCGCGGGATTACACCCCGCTGCGCCAGGGGCAGGTGGACGACGCCCCGTACGGCGGTGGGCCCGGCATGGTGCTGCGCGTGGACGTGATGGCCGCCGCCCTCGAGGCGGTCTACGGCGAGCCGGCGGGCGCCGTTCGCGACCGCCGCCGCGTGATCGCGCTCACCCCCCGCGGCCGTCCCTTCACCGACCGGGTCGCCCGCGAACTGGCCGCCGAGCCGCAGCTGGTGCTCCTGTGCGGCCGCTACGAGGGCTTCGACGAGCGCGTCCACACCGTCCTCGCCAACGACGAGGTCTCGCTCGGCCCGTTCGTCCTGGCCGGCGGCGAGGTCGCGGCGATGGCGGTCATCGACGCCGTCGCCCGCCGCCTGGAGGGCGCCCTCGGCAACGCCGAGAGCCTGCAGGCCGAGTCGTTCTCCGAGGCCCTCGGCGGCCGTGTTGAGCATCCCCAGTACACCCGGCCGGCGTCGTTCCTCGGCCATGAGGTGCCGCCCGTCCTGCTCTCCGGCGACCACGGCGCGATCGCCCGCTGGCGCGAGGAGCACCTGGCCGCACCCCGCGCGCCGGACGGCTAACGGCCGCCACGGCGCCCCGCCTTCGGGCGCGCGGAGGCGCTTGCTATGCTGCCCGTCGTTTTGTCGGGCCCCGGCCCATGCACGCCGAGCAGCGAGGAGCACCCGGATGAGCGTCATCGAGAGCCTGGAGCGCGAGCAGCTTCGCGACGACATCCCGGCGTTCAAGGCGGGCGACACCGTCAAGGTCCATTTCCGCGTCATCGAGGGCTCCCGCCAGCGCGTGCAGGTCTTCGAGGGCACGGTCATCAAGCGCCAGGGCTCCACCAACCGCGAGACCTTCACGGTCCGCAAGCAGAGCTTCGGCGTCGGCGTGGAGCGCACGTTCCCGGTGCACTCGCCGAAGATCGAGCGCATCGAGCGCACGATGGAGGGCGACGTCAACCGCGCCAAGCTGTACTACCTCCGCGGAAAGGTGGGCAAGAAGGCCCGCATCCGCGAGAAGCAGCGCTCCTAGCCGCCCTTCCGCCATGGCGCCCCGTCGCCGGCCTGGGCAACATCGGCCGGCCGCCCGGCTCTTCGCGCACGACCGCCGCTTCGGCGTCCGCCGCGTCGCGGGCACGGACGAGGCGGGCCGCGGGTGCCTGGCCGGGCCGCTCGTCGTCGCGGCCGTCTGCCTGGACCTCGACGGGCTGACCACCGCCGGCCGGCGCGCGCTGCGCGACCTGGACGACTCCAAGAAGCTCCCCGCCGACGTCCGCGCCCGGGTCGCGACGGCCGTGATGCGCCACGCGGAGCAGGTGGTGGTGCTCAGCGCGTCGCCCGCCACGATCGACCGCGACGGCCTGCACCGCACCAACCTCCGCCTGATGGCCCGGGCGCTCGCCGCGGTGGCCCCATGCCCGGACGTCGCCCTGGTCGACGGCTTCCACCTCGGCCCGTCCGCGCCGGCGCACCGGCGCGTGGTCGGGGGCGACAGCAGGAGCGCCGCGATCGCCGCGGCGTCCGTGATCGCGAAGACGGCGCGCGACCGCCTGATGGCGGGCCCGATGGCCGACGCCTACCCCGACTGGGGGTTCGCGGACCACGTCGGCTACGCGACCCCCGAGCACCACGCCGCCCTCCGCGCCGGGGGGCTCTCCCCGCTGCACCGGCGGTCGTTCCAGTCGATGGCGTACCCGCACGTGATCGCGGAGCTGGAGGCGCTGGCCGCTCACGGCCCGCCGCCCGCGCCCGGCTGATGACGCACGTGCGCCCGGACCCGTCCGAGGCGCACCGTCAGGACGTCCAGCCGCGGCTGCAGCCCCGCGAGGTCCGGCCGGCTCGCCACGAACGCCTCGGCCGCCCGCCGGATCCGCGCGCGTTGCGCCGCGGTGACCGGCTCGACGAGGGCGGCGGGGTCGGAGCGCGCCTTCACCTCGCACAGGGCGAGCACGCGGCCACGCGCGGCGACGAGGTCGAGCTCGCCGCCGGCGCCGCGCCACCGCGTGGTCAGGACCGTCCAGCCGCGGCGGCGCAGGTGCCGCGCCGCCGCCCGCTCGCCTCGCCGTCCTCCCACGCTCCCGATCGACATGCCGCCAGTCCATCGCGGCGGCCTGTCACGGGACTACGCCCGCGTGTGACGGATGGCGCCCGGAGGCGTGACGCCCGCCGTCACTCCCCCCAGCGGAATCCGGTCGGCGTGGCCGCCACCGGCAGGGGGGTCCCCGGCAGGCCGTCCGGCTCCGACGGGTCGTTGTAGCCCGACGGCGCGATGTCGTTCGGGGAGTGGGGGTGGAACAGGGAAGCGAGGTACTGCACCTGGCCGCGGCCCGGCCCCAGCTCGGTCTGCCCGCCCGAGTACGCGCCCATGCGGTGGTCGCGGATGTGGTCGTACGTCGCGAACAGCCGGCTGAGCGGGCCGAATCGCGACGGCTTCATGTTGACCGTCCGCGGCGCCCAGTCGCGAGCGAGGATGTCGTCCACCGAGTGGATCGGCGCGTCCCACGTCACGCGGTCCTCGTGCCCCTTCAGGGTCTCGCGCAGCTCCGGCGTCAGCCGCGGGTCCTCGATGTACGCGTGCGGGAAGGCCTCGAGCACCCGCCGGTAGGTCTCCGGGCTGGACGCCACCGCGAACGGGATGTCGTCGCCGTACTGGCCCTTCATGTTGACCACGTCCACCACGCCGAGCGCGGCGAGCTGCGTGATCAGCTCCTGCGGCCAGTCGTCCGTCGGGTCGAGCTTGAACCGGAGGGACGGCTGGTTCCCGAGCATCTTCACCACGCGCCCGCCGCCCTCGGGGCCGTCGAGCCGGGTGGAGACGACGAAGGTGAGCGGCGCGAGCGGCAGGTCCAGCACGTCGGCGAGGGAGGCCCCCGCCTGGCGCAGCGCGAGGTCGAGCGCGGCGCTCTCGAACGCCCACCGGCGGTAGTCGCGAAACTGCTCCATCGTCGGCTCCGCGCCGTACCAGAGGTCCAGGCCGTCGAGGTGCCTGGAGAGCTCGTCGATGCTCCAGCCGCCCGTCAGCGGAAGCGTGGCCCCGGCCTCGGCCTGGCGCTCGTGGTCCTCCGGCATGTAGGTGACGTCCTCGCCGACGCCCTCCTCGCCGCCGCCGTGCAGGTGGATGACGGTGGTCACGCGCACGAACTCGGGGCCGAGCTCCAGCGACCGCATCTCGAGCTCGTAGCCCTCGATGCGCACGGGGAGGCCGGCGATCCGGTCGTAGATCGCCATCAGGCCTCCTCGGGGTACGCGATGATCTCGGTCGCCAGCGCGCCGGGGCCCTCGATGTAGATGCTGCGCGTCGCGTCGCGGTGGGTCGCGATCGCCACGCCGTGGTCGGCGGCGAGCCGTTCGAGCTCGTCTCCGTCGACGCGGAAGGCGAGGTGGCTCGGGTGCTGGTCCGGGAGGACGAACGCGAGCTTCGCGCCGCCCGACTCGACCAGGGCCCACGTGGGGTCCTGGTGCAGCACGCGGCTGCCCGGGACGGTCTTCACCTGCCACTCGACCGCGGCGGCGATGTCTGGGACCTGCTGGGCGACGTGGTCGAACTTCACGGCTCCCTCCTCTGTCCCGCCAAGCTTAGGCACTCGCGACGCACGGGCGCCGTGACACGCCCGTCACCCCGTCGACACGGTTCGGCGTCGAGCCGCGCGAGCCGGCCGCGGCACCGTCCGGTCCGTGGTCGCCAGCCTCGTCAGCCCCGCCGTCCTCGGCCTCGAGACCTCCACGGTCCAGGTCGAGGTGGACCTGCGCGCCGGCCTTCCGGCGTTCTCCGTCGTCGGGCTCCCCGACGCGGCGGTGCAGGAGGCGCGCGAGCGGGTCCGGTCGGGCATCGCCAACCAGGCGTTCGCCGTGCCGGCCCGGCGCATCGTGGCGAACCTCGCGCCCGCCGACCTCCGGAAGGCGGGGCCGCAGTACGACCTGCCGATCGCGCTCGCGATCCTCGCCGCGTCCGGGCAGCTCCCCGCCGCGGCGCTCCAGGGTGTCGGCGCGCTGGGCGAGCTCGCGCTCGACGGCTCGCTCCGAGCGGTCCCCGGCGCCCTCGCGATGGCGGAGCACGCGGCGCGGTGCGGGTGGCGGCGTCTGGTGGTGCCGCGCGCGAACGCGTCCGAGGCGGCCCTCGTGCCCGGCATCGAGATCCTCGGGCCGGCGACCCTCCGGGCCGCGGTCGGACAGCTGACGGGGGCGGAGGAGGCGTGCGTGGTGCAGCTCGACGCCGGCGCGCTGCTCGCGCAGGCCAACACGGGCCGGGGCCCGGACATGGCGGAGGTCCGCGGCCAGGGCGCCGCCCGCCGCGCCCTGGAGGTCGCGGCCGCCGGCGGGCACTCGATGCTGATGATCGGCCCGCCGGGCGCGGGGAAGACGATGCTCGCGCGCCGGCTCCCGGGGATCCTGCCGCCGCTCACGCTCGACGAGGCCATCGCCGTCACGCGCATCCACTCGGTCGCCGGGCTGCTCGACCCGGGGTGCCCGCTGGTCCTCTCACGGCCCTTCCGTGCCCCGCACCACACCATCTCGGCCGCGGGACTCGTCGGCGGCGGCCGCGTGCCGCGCCCGGGGGAGGTGAGCCTCGCCCACCACGGCGTCCTGTTCCTCGACGAGGTCTGCGCGTTCGCGCCGTCCGCCCTCGACGCCCTCCGCCAGCCGCTCGAGGAGGGCCGGATCGACGTGACCCGCGCGATGGCGAGCGCCCGGTTCCCGGCGCGGCCCCTGCTCGTCTGCGCGGGCAATCCGTGCCCGTGCGGCTTCGACGGCGACCCCGTCCGGCGGTGCGTCTGCCCGCCGGGCCGCGCCGAGGCGTACCGCGCCCGGCTCTCGGGCCCTGTGGCCGACCGCATCGATCTCCACGTCCAGGTGGCCCGCCTCGACCGCGACGAGCTGATGGGGTCCTCGGAGGCGGAGCCCACCGCCGTGGTCCGCGCGCGCGTCGCCGCTGCCCGCGACCGCGCGCACGCCCGCCACCAGGAGCGGCCGAACGCCGAGCTCGGCCCCCGCGAGGCGCGGGCCGCCGCCGGGCTGGAGCGGCCGGCGGCGGCGCTCCTCGAGCGGGCCGTGGACCGCCTCGGGCTGTCGGCCCGCGCCCACGACCGGCTCCTGCGGGTCGCCCGGACGATCGCCGACCTCGCCGGCCGCCGACCGCGTCGCCGCCGAGCACCTCGCCGAGGCGATCGGATATCGCGAGCCGGCTCCCGGCGGGGTGGTGCCGTGAGCGCCCCGCCGGAGTGGCCGATCGGGCTGGCGCGGCTCGCGCAGGCGCTCGGCCGCGACCTGCAGCGCGCCTCCCGCGCCGCGGGCGGCCCGGAAGCGCTGTGGCGCGCCGGCCGAACGCGGCTCGGCCGCGCGCTGCGGCTCTCGGGCGCCGAGCTCGAGGAGGCGCTGCGGCTGCGTGCCGCGATCGACGTCCCCGCCGACGCCGCGCGTCTCGCGGACGCGGGCGTCACGGCGATCGGGATGCCCGACCCGCGCTACCCGGACGGGCTCCGCCAGCTGCCGGACCCCCCGTTCTGCCTCTTCCTCCGCGGCGACGCGGAGGCGGCCCTCGCGCGGCTCGCCGAGGGGCCCGCGGTCGGGGTCGTGGGCAGCCGCCGCGCGACCGCGGCGGGCATCGCGCTGGCCCATCGCCTCGGCGCCGACCTGGCGCGGCGCGGGGCGGCCGTGGTGAGCGGCCTCGCGCACGGCATCGACGCGGCCGCGCACGAGGGCGCGCTGGCGGCGGGCGGCTGCACGATCGCGGTGCTCGGCTGCGGCGTCAACGTCCCGTACCCGCGCCGCAACCGCGAGCTCGCCCGGCGGGTGGCGGCGTCCGGCGCGCTCGTCTCCGAGTTCTGGCCGGGCACGCCGCCCGCGCCGTGGCGGTTCCCGGCGCGCAACCGGATCGTCGCGGGGCTGTCGGGCGCCGTCGGGGTCGTCGAGGCGGGCGTGCGCTCCGGTGCGCTGATCACCGCCGACTTCGCGCTCGAGCTCGGGCGGCCGGTGCTCGCGGTCCCCGGCTGGCCCGGTGCGCTGGCGTCGGAGGGCTGCAACGGGCTCCTGCGCGCGGGCGCCGCGCTGCTGGAGACCGCCGACGATGTCGTCGCCGAGCTGCCGGACGCGCCATGGCGCCCGGCGGGCGACCCCCAGGGGGAGGTGGTCCCGGAGGGCCTTGCCGCCCGCGTCCACGAGTGCCTGGCGCGCGAGCCGATGGACGCCGACGCCCTGGCGGAATCGCTCGGCGCCGACCCGGGGGAGATCGCGGGTGCGCTGGCGCTGCTCGAGGTGGAGGGGCTCGTCGTCCGGGGCGAGGGGCGCCGCTACTGGGCGACGCCGACCAGGGTGCGGAAGGAGGGCCCCTAGGCCGGGGCGGGCGCCGGATACACCCAGAGCGCCCGGACGATCCCGTCCTGGCCCACCTCGGCGCGGAGGCGCGTCACCGGCCGGCGATGGCGGTCGTCGCGCCCGGAGACCAGGCGCCAGAACGCGCCGCCGCGGCGGGCGTGGGGGTAGAGCGACCGCAGGCGGGCGACGGGCTCGCCGGGGGCGAGGCCCTTCGTGGTGCGCCAGCCCGCCCCGGTGAGACGGATCCAGCGGACGGACGAGGTGGCGTCGCACGGGCGGGCCGCACCGCGGACGAGTGCCGCGGCGCCGAGGGCGTCCCACCGGACCAGGCAGACCCCGCGGCCGCGCGTCAGGGAGGTGGGGGCGCCGAGGATGCGGACGCCGTCGGCGAGGGGCTCCCTGCGGGTGCGCCAGCCGGCGAGGCGGGCGGCGCCGTCCGGCGCGACGAGCAGCGTCTGGACGGGGGCGACGCCGGCGATGCGGGGGGCGGGCTCGGGGACGCCCGCCGACGTGAGCATCCCGCGCCACAGGGTCAGGACCTTGCGGGCGTAGTCCGGGCCGGTGGCCCAGTTGCCGTTGCCCATCGACTCCCACAGGGCCGCGCGGCCCGCCGGCTGGACGCGGGCGAAGCGGGCGTCGGCGAGGGGCCGGACCAGGGCGGCGGGCGTGGCGCCCGGGGCGGCGTACGCGTAGAGGTGCTGGATCTGGGCCCGGACGCCGAGGGCGGCGCTCGGGAAGGCCAGCCCGCGGGGGCAGTCGTCGCAGGCGCCGAGGCCCGAGAAGTTCAGGTCCTCCGGGGTCACGATCCCGCCGAAGCGGAGGTAGCCGGTCTCCAGCATCGACTGGGCGAACGCGATGTCGCCGCGGACGCCCTGGGCGGCGCCCTCGTCGATGAACAGGCGGGCGAGGTCCGCGACCGCGACCGGGCTCGTGGACGTGACGCCGGAGGCGGCGTACCAGGCGGCGAGCTGGTCGGCGGACAGGACCGAGGTGCCCAGGACCGGCGTGCCCGCCCCCGCCGGGACGACGGGGACGGCGGGGACGGCGGGGGCGACGGGCGTCGCCGGCGGCGCCTGGGCCACCGCGCTCTGGGCCAGGGCGCCGGCGGCGAGGAGCGCCGCCACGACGGCGCCCCGGCGGGCGCCGGCGCGGAGGCGGGGGAGGGGCCTCAGCGGGTGGGGGCGCGCCGGCGGCTGCCGCCGCTCGGGTGGTCCGCGCCGTACGCGCCGAGGACCTCCTCGGCGAGGTCGGCGACCGTCCGCCGCAGGGCGACCGGCTCGAACAGGACCGCCTCGCCCTGGTACTTCAGGAGCTCCTTCACCAGCCACTCCTCGCTGGCGTACGGGATCTCCACCAGGACGGAGCCGTCGGCGAAGCGCTCGCGGGAGCCGTGCTTCTCGAGCATCCACCGCGCGAGGCCGGGGTCGCACCACACGGACGCGCTCTGGGCGACGGTCTCGCCCGGCTGCGGGTGCGCGCCCCACGGCAGGTACGGGCCGGAGGCCTGGATCTCCGCGCGGCGCGAGAACTGCTCGTCGAGCAGCACGGCGCTGCGGATGCGGTCCAGGCGGAACGTCCGCTGGGCCTCCGCGCGGCGGCAGTAGGCCACCACGTACCAGGCGTCCTGGGCGTTCACGAGCAGGTGGGACTCGATCTGGCGCTTCGTGATCGCGCCGCGCGACTCCGTCCAGTAGTCGATCTCCAGGACGCGGTCCTCGCGGATCGCCTGGCTCACCGCGGCGGCGACGCCGGTGTCGGCCACCTGGGCCCGCCCCAGCTCGACGGTCGGGAGGCTGTCGGCGCCGATCGCGGCCTCCAGCTTCGCGCGGACGCTGCTCAGGGACGTGCCGGCCTCCACGGGGAGGCGGTCGCCGATGAAGTCGAGCGTCCACAGCAGCGCCTTCGCCTCCAGCGGCGACAGACGGGCGGGCCGGGCGAAGCGGTCGCCGTACGTCTCCTTCAGGACGGCGACGGTGTCGCCCTCCAGCTGGGCGTAGAGCGCGTAGCAGCCGCCCCCGAAGTTGATGAGGTTGAGCAGGCCGATGTCGTCCTCGAGGACCTTGCGGTCGAGGTTGAGGGCCTCGCGCAGCTCGGAGACGGGGATGTGGGCCTCCGGGGAGTCACCGCAGGCGGCGAGCAGGCGCGTCATGAGCGCCAGGAGGCGGGCGAAGCGCTCGGCGGGGACCACCCGCTCCGGCGTGCCCTGGCCGCTCGCGGAGGCTGCGGACGGCGCGGCCGCGGCCGCCCCGCCCACGGCGCCGCCCGCCGGGGCGGCGGGCTCCTCCGGCGCGACCGCCACCGGCGGCGCGTCGGTGGGCGGGGTGATGCGGCCACCACCGCCGCCGCCCTGATGGCGGTCGGCGACGAGCTCCAGGGCGCTCACCACGGCCTCGCGGAGGTCCGGCGGGTCCAGCACGCGCGCCTCGGCGCCCAGGCCGAGGATCCACGCCACCAGCTCGTGCTGGTTGCCGTACGTCGTGGTGTAGACGCCGGAGCCGTCGGCGTTGATCTTGGTGGTGCCGTGCGCGCCGAACATCTGGTCGACCCACCACGCGATGGTGGGGGTGAGGGCGACGGTGGCGGTCCGCTCCTCGCCCTGGAGCTGCCACGGCGCGCGGTCGCGGTAGCGCGACAGGTCGAAGTCCTGGGGCGCCGGGAAGTCGTGCTCGGCCCGGGTCTTGAACGTGATGCGCCCCTCGATGCGGGACAGCCTGAAGTTGCGGGTGTCCTCGCGCTCGTGGGAGTAGCCGACGACGTACCAGTTCCCCGCCGAGTAGAGCAGGGAGTAGGGGTTGACCTCGCGCTCGGAGGTCTCGTCGCGGCCGATCGAGTAGTAGGTGAAGCGGATCGTCTTGCGGCGGCTGATCGCCGATTCGATCTTGGTGAGGTGGGCCGCGACCTCGGGCCCGTAGTCGCCGCCGAGCAGGTTCACGGAGACGGTGCGGGCGGCGTGGTCGTCGAGCGGGCTCGGGCGGCCGAGGGTGAGGTGCTGCAGGGCCAGCCGCAGCGGCTCCGCGTAGGCGAACTGCCCCTCCAGGAGGTACAGGCAGGTCTGGAGCGCGGAGAGCTCGGCCGGGTCGAAGTCCAGCTCCGGCAGGTAGTAGTTCTCCGGCGGCAGCGCGTACAGGTCGCCCTGGAACGGGTCGTCGCCCGGGCGCTCCACCGCCAGGCGCAGGCCCATCGACTCGATCTCGGCCCGGTCGGCGTAGAAGCGGCGCAGGAAGGCCTGCTCGGTCATGCCGCCGTAGCCCTCCACCGCCTCGTGGATCTCGTCGGCGGTGACCGGCCGCTGCTGCGACATCAGGAAGGCCACCAGGGAGAGCTGGCGGACCAGCTTGTCGTCGTCTCTCATCGCCATGATCGGATCCCCGGAATGCCCCTCTGGAAGGGGACGATGATAGCCCAGGCGCCCACGCCGGGCCGCCGGGCCGGGGCCGGGAAGGGCGCTCGGAGCGGGGAGCCGGTGCGGAGTGTCACGGCCCCTCCCCGGCGGCGGGGGCGGGGGCGGAGCGCGCCGCCATCAGTTCGCGGTGCGCGGCGCCCGACACGACCAGCTCCAGCGGCACCAGCACGGCGACGGGCACCAGCGCCCACGCCATCTCCGGCGCCAGGACCGCCGCGGTGCCGAGGCCCCCGGCCATGCCGGACAGGATCACGCCGAGCTCGTTGCGGGTGACGGCGGCGGGGTCGTCCGGGTCGACGCCCGCGTGGAGCACCAGCGCCACCGCCGCGCCGACGGCCATCACCGCGAACGCGCCGTCCACCAGGACGGTCAGGAGGGCCGCCGCGGCCAGCGCGATGGCCGCCCACAGCACGCCGTAGCGCCTGCCGGCCGCGCCGAGCATCACGATCGTGGTGGTCTTCGGCGGGCGGGCGAGGCTGTCCGGGACCCGGTCGAGGTAGTGGTGCATCATCAGCATCGCCACGCACGTCGCCGCGTGGGCGATGCCCGCCAGGGCGACGCCCCCCGTGAGCGATCCGGTCTGGAGGACGTACGCGCCCGACACGCAGGCCCAGGCGCAGCCGAAGGCGATCGCCTCGCCCGTGAACGGCCGGTACGCCGCCCGCACGGGCGGCAGGGTGTAGAGGATCGCGCCGAGGATCCCGAGGCCGCCGTAGAGCGCCAGGACCCAGCCCCACGTGAACGCCGCCGCCACCCCCAGCGCCGCGGCCGCCAGCGTCGCCGCCACGCCGATCGCGACGAGCGCCCGCGGCCCCAGCAGGCCCGACGCGATGACCTTGCTGCCCCCGCTGATCACGCGGGGCGCGGGGTCGCGGTCGGTGCCCGAGCGCCAGTCGGTGACCTCGTTGACGCAGTGGGCGACCAGCCCCTGCACCAGCACCCCCATCAGCACGGCCACGAGGTAGCCGGGGACGGAGATCCCGCCCTCGTCCGCCCAGGCCATGGCGGTGCCGAGCGTGATCGCCGTGTAGGACCAGAGGAGCACGGGGATGACGCGGATCTCGAGCCAGAACCCGAGGAGCGCCCGGCGGACGGACATGGCCCAGCCTATCCCGGCCGGGCCCCGCGGCGCGCCCCACCGGGGCCGCCGCCGCGGCCGCTGCTACATTGCGCGCGGATGCCGGTCTTCCAGCACGTGCACCAGATCCCCACCGAGGACGAGCTCGCGCAGCTCGTGGGCGCGGCCACCCCGCACTTCGCGTTCCAGATCCGGGACCGCGTGGCCCAGTACGCGGCCGCGCTGCCGCCCGACCACGCGCGCCAGGCGGAGTTCCAGGCGCACCTCGCGCGGCTCGACGAGCTGGGCTACGGCGGCGAGTCCGGCGGGGTCACCCAGCCGGATCTGCCCCCGCGGGAGTCGCTGGAGCGGCTCCACCCGCGGGGCTGAACAGCGCCTCCCGCAGCACCGCGCTGAAGATGCGGAGGATGCGGGCGGTCGCGCCCCACACGTCCTCGCCGCCCAGCGGGTAGCGCAGCGCCAGCGGCGCCGGGTTCGCCGGCAGCACCGCGTCGGCGCGCAGCACGTCGGCCACCGGCACGTGGAACGCCCGCGCCACCTCCGCGTCGCTCGGCACCGCCTGCCAGCGGCCCTCCAGCAGGGCCACGAACGGCCGGATGATGAAGTTGGAGGCCATCGTGTGGACGTCGTCGAGCTCGCCGACCACCCGCAGGGCCTCGCGGGGGAGCCCCACCTCCTCCTCCGTCTCGCGCAGCGCCGCCGCCTCCGGCGACGGGTCCCCGGGGTCGATCACCCCGCCGGGGAGGGAGATCTGCCCGGGATGGGTCGGCATGTCGTCGCTGCGCTTCGTCAGCAGCAGGCTCGCCTCGCCGCCGCGGTCGGCCAGGACGATCAGCACCGCCGCCCGCCGCCCGGGCCCCGGAAGCGCCGCGGGCTCGCGGCCGCGCAGGACCCGCCCGAGCGCGTCGGCCAGCGCCGCCGCCCCCGGCACCTGCGGCGGCGGAGGGGTGGGGGCGGCCGCGGACACGATGGACGAGTGTGGCACAGTCGACGCATGCCCCCCGCCGACCACGACGCCGCGGTGCGTGACCTCGTGGAGCGCCTCGGCGCGGCCCGCGACGCGGCCGCCGCCGTGGCCGGCGAGGCTCCGCTGGGCGTCCGCGCCGTCGAGGCCGCCGCGGGCCGGCGCTCCTACGTCGCCGCGTTCCCCGGCCCGGCGTTCCTGTGCCTCGACGAGCGCCTGGCACCGGAGCCCGACGCCCGCCGCGCCCGCGAGACCGCGTCGGCCACCCTGCTCTGGGAGCACGTCGAGGCGATCGTCGACCCGGACGCGCTGCGCGACCTGGCGTCGGCCATCGGCCGGCTGCTCGCGCTGGGTGGCGACCCGCCCGAGGTGACGGGACCGCTGGAGACCGTCGCCGCCCGTGCCCTGGAGCTCGCCGCGTGGCGGGAGGACCCGCTGCGCGCCGTGGCGTCGCTGCCGGACATCGACGAGGGCGCCGCGGTCCAGGAGCGCCTGTGCGGGGCCTACGCCCGATTCATGCGCGCGTCGGACCCGCTGGTGGCGGTGCAGGACACGCTGCCCGACGCCCTGATCGGCGCGCTGCGCGACGTCGAGGAGGCCGCGGCGCGCGCCGGCGCCGCCGACCGCCTGGCCGACCGCCTGGCCGCCGTGATGCCCGAGTGCGAGGACGGCGCGGAGCAGATGCTCGCCGCGGCCGTCCGGGGGGCGCGCGCCTGAGCCTGCACGGCACCGAGGTCGCGTTCCGCCTCGGCCCCGGCACCGGCGACGAGGCGCGCGCCATCGCGCAGGGGCTCGCCGCGGCCGCCGACGGCTGTCGCCGGCACGTGCTCTTCCTGGACGAGGAGGCGGGGGAGTACGGCTGCCTGGCCGAGTGGGACCGCCGCGAGGACGCCGAGGGCTACGCCGCCCGGCCCGCCACCCGCGCCGTGCTGGTCGGCCTGGAGGCGCGGACCGGGACGCCGCCGCGGGTCCGCCTGTACGCCATGGAGGAGGACGCGACCCTCCCGGGGCCGACGCTATAGTCGCGCCGATGGAGCCCAGGACCCTCGTCGTGATGGAGGGCGACCAGACGGGGCAGGAGCTCCTGGAGGAATCCCTCCGGGTCCTCGATCCCGCCGTGACCGGCTTCCCCATCGTGCTGGAGCGCCACGACCTGTCGCTCGAGAACCGCCGCCGCACCAAGAACGGGTGCGTCTTCGACGCGGCGGAGGCGACCGTCCGGCACGGCTTCGGGCTGAAGGCGGCGACGGTCACGCCCGAGGGCGCCGAGGACGTCGGCAGCCCCAACGCGCTGCTGCGCGAGGCGATCGGCGGCAAGGTGATCATCCGCACCGGCCGGCGGCTGTCGGGCGTCCGTCCGATCGGCGGCATCCACGCGCCCATCTCGATCGTGCGCATGGCGGTGGACGACGCCTACAACGCCCGCGAGTACCGGGAGGAGGACGGCGACGACGAGATCGCCTGGCGCGTCGAGCGCATCTCGCGCCGCACGTGCCGCGCCGTCGCCGAGTTCAGCTTCCAGCAGGCGCGGCGGATGCGCGCGACCGTCTTCGGCGGGCCCAAGTGGACGGTCTCGCCGGTGTACGAGGGGATGCTGAAGGAGGAGCTCGACGCGGCCGCCGATCGCAACCCCGACGTCCGCTACCGGCCGATGCTGATCGACGCGCTGTACGCGGCCCTGGTGAGCCACGGCGGCGAGGCGCTGGTGGTGCCCGCCCTCAACCGCGACGGCGACTGCCTGTCGGACATGGTCCTGCAGCTGTTCGGCTCGATCGCCGGCGCCGAGTCGCAGCTCCTGGCGTTCGACGAGGAGTCCAGGGCGTCGGCCGTCATGGCCGAGGCGCCCCACGGCACGGCGCCGACGCTCCAGGGCAAGAACGTCGCGAACCCGCTGGCGATGATCCTCGCCGGCGCGTCCGTGCTGCCGTACATGGGCGACACGACGGCCGCGACGGCGTCCCGGGCCATCTACGAGGGCGCGCTGGAGGCGGTCTCCGACGACGTCCGCACCGCCGACCTGGGCGGCCAGGTGGGCACCGACGAGTTCACCGACGAGGTCATCAAGCGCGTCCGGACCAAGCTCGACGTGTGGTCCGCGCTCGGGGAGAGCACCCTCCGCTACTGATCCCGGTCCCGGCGCTTCACGACGATGAGCACCGCGATCAGCGCCACGAGCACGACGACGCCCACGATGCCGATCGCGTCGACCGCGTTCAGCCCGCGTCCTCGCCGTCGTCCGTCGTCGGGCCCTCGGCCAGGAAGCCCAGGAGGTCCTCGACGGTGAAGCGGCCGCTCTGCATGGACGCGACCAGGCCGTAGACCGTGGCCGTGTGCGGGCGGTTCATCACGTACTCGCGCATCGCCTCGTTGGCGTCCGCCTCGATCGTCGCCGCCCGCTCGACCCCCCGCTCGGTGACGGCGATCCCGTTCGGCTTCGCCTCGGCCATGTGGAGGTCGATGAGGCGGGCGCAGAGGTTGGTGAGCTCCTCCGGCTCGGCGCCGAGCCGTTCGGCGAGGCCGGTCACCGGGTGCGGGCCCGGGTCGGCGACGAGCTCGCGGAGGATCAGGTACGAGCCGGCCGACAGCCCGGCGTCCGACACCGTCTGGTCCAGCACCCCCGCGAGCTCGGCGAGGAGCTGGAGGTCCTCCTCATCGCGCAGCATCAGTCCATGCCTGCCGGCTAGGGGCCGTACCGGTGGGGCGGGGCCGGGCGCGTGAGCGTCCGGGTGGCGCCGCCCCAGGTGCGGCCGGTGATGCCGCGGTCGTCGAGGATCCGCAGCGCCGAGCGCACCACGCCGGCGCGGGCGCCGTGGCCGTGGGTGTTGGCGACGGTGATCTCGAAGTCGTGGTCGCCCGGGCCGTACGCGGGGCGGGCGTTGGCGCGGGCCAGCGAGACGCGGGCGTCGGCGAGCCGGCGGGCGTCGTCGAGGGTCACGTAGACCTCGAAGAAGGACCAGTCGGTGGGCTGCTCGGCGAGCAGGTCGTCGAACGCCTCGGTGTGGTTCACGCCGCGCCCTCCAGTCGCCGTGCCTCGAGCCGCTCGACGACGGCCCCCTCGCCCAGGTCGCGGGCCACGATCTCGGCGACGTCGGCGACGCCGACGGGCGCGTACCAGGCCCCGGTCGGGTAGCAGCACACCACCGGGCCATGGCCGCAGAGCGGCCCGATGCAGCCGGTCTGGCTCTGGACGACCTCGTCCTCCTCCAGGCCCTGCGCGTGGCGCTGCGCGGCCATCTCCGTGTACACGTCCTGCGCGCCGCGCGAGGTGCAGTCCGGCCCCCGGCAGACCAGCACGTGCGCCCGGGTCACCCCGTGACCCCGGCAGCCGCGAGCGCCGCCTCGACGTCGGCCTCCGCGCGGGCGAACTCCTCGTCGGAGAGGGCCGGCACCGCGTCCTGCGGCGCCCCGACGTACTCCGGCAGGTCCACCCAGCTCACGCACCCGCCGTGCTCCGGCAGGACGTGCAGCACCGGCGGCCGCGGCAGCACCGACACGCGCAGCACAGCCGCCCACAGCGGGTGCTTGCGGCGCCACTTCAGGCGCTCCTCCGCGTAGGTGGGCGCGAGCACGTGGAGGTGGTCGATCGCCGCGAGCGCGTCCGGGTCGGCGATCGGGTGCGACGACACCAGCTCGGCGTGCACCGCCAGCGGCAGCTCGGCCGGGTCCTCGCGCTGCGCCAGCGGGTCGGCGAAGCGGTCGCGCGCCGCGGGCTTCACCAGCTCGGGCCGCTGGTGGGCGTAGGTGGGGAAGAGGTAGAAGCTGTGGTGGGGCAGCTCGAAGCGCTTCTCGCCGATCCCGCCCTTGCGCACGATCAGCACCTGGTCGCCGGCGGCGAGCGCGGCGATGGTGACGGCCCACTCCTTCAAGGCGTGTTGCGGCACGGCCCAACCCTAGCGCGGGACGGTTGCCCGATCATGGTGACGGGAGGCCCTGGTAACGTTGGTGCGGATGACGGACGCGATCCTCGCCCGCGCCGCCGACGGCGGCCGCATCACCCCCGAGGAGGCGGTGGCCCTCTACCGGGACGCGCCGCTCGAGGAGCTCGGCGCGGCGGCCGACGCCGTGGTGCGCCGACGCTACGGCGACGCGGTCACGTACAACGTCAACGCGCACCTCAACCCGACCAACATCTGCGTCGTCGGGTGCGGGTTCTGCGCGTTCGCCGTGTGGACCGAGAAGGACGAGCGGGCCTACGCGTACAGCGTCGACCAGCTCGTGGACCGCGCCGTCCAGCTCGCCGAGCTCGGCATCACCGAGCTCCACATCGTCGGCGGCATGACGAAGGAGTACGACCTCCCGTACTACGAGGAGCTCTTCACCGAGCTCAAGGCCACGCTGCCGCACGTATCGCTGACGGCGCTCACCGCGGTCGAGGTCGACTTCGTCGCCCGGATCTCGAAGGTGGACCATGCCGAGGCGCTGCGGCGGCTGCGGGCCGCCGGGCACGACACCATGCCGGGGGGCGGCGCCGAGGTGTTCAGCCCGCGCGTCCGGAAGATCATCGCCGACCGGAAGGTCCCGGCGGAGACGTGGCTCGCCGTCCACCGCGAGGCCCACGGCCAGGGCATGCGCACCAACGCCACGCTCCTGTTCGGGCATTTCGAGACGCCCGAGGAGCAGGTGGACCACATGGCCCAGCTGCGCGACCTCCAGGACGAGACCGGCGGCTTCCAGGCCTTCATCCCGCTGCCCTTCCTGCCGGGCAACACCGACTTCGCGTATCTCCCCGGCCCCTCCCGCGAGGAGAAGCTGCGCACCATCGCGGTGGCGCGCCTGATGCTCGACAACTTCGCCCACATCAAGGGGCACTGGGTGATGCTGGGCGAGGAGATCACCAGCGAGGCGCTCTCCTACGGGCTCGACGACCTGTCGGGGACCCTCACCGAGGAGCGCATCGCCCACGCGACGACTGTTCAGACGCCGCTGGGGCTCTCCCAGGAGCGGATGGAGGGGCTGATCCGCGCGGGCGGGAAGGTCCCCGCCGAGCGGAACACGCTCTACGGCGGCGTCAGCCGCGACGGGCTGGCCACCTCGGCCTAACTGAGCGGGCGCCGGCGGAAGCCGGCGACGCACGCGAGGGCCAGGAGGGCGCACCAGAACAGCGTCCACAGCACGCTGTCCCAGCCGGAGGCGGGGATGAAGACCGTGTTGTCGTTGATCTCCACCCGGGGGGCGGCGGCGCCCGCGGCGTCGCGGAGCTGGAGGTCGGCCAGCATGGGTGAGGTGATCGTCCGCGGGGCCACGTAGTACAGGAGGTTGACGCCGGCGTCGGCGGTGCCGATGAGCGCCTGGTCGGCGGCGGCCTTCAGGTTCACCGCCGCCTGCGCGGTGATGTAGAGCGCCGCCCCGAACGCGCCCGCCGCCAGCGGCCCCACCACCGAGCTGGCGGCGGCGCACGCGAGCAGCGTCAGCAGCAGCCCCTCGGCGACGGCGAGCGTGTGGACCGCCAGGGGTCCGTCCAGGCCCAGGCCGAGGGCGGCGCTGCCGATCTGGAGCACGACGCCCCACGCGACGAGCGCGACTGCGAGCACGGCCACCCGCGCGCCGACGGCGCCGGCGACCACGTCCGCCCGCGACGCCCCCGCGCCCGCCATCAGGCCGAGGGGGCCGGTGTCGGCGTCCGTGTTCAGCGCCGCGCTGCCCAGCGCGATCGCCAGGGCCAGGCCGCCGAGGAGCAGCAGCGCGGCGGCCGCGCGGCGGAACTCGTCCTCGCGCGCCAGGCCGTGCGACCCGGTGGCGACGATGGCGCACACCACGGCGATCGCGACGCCCGCCGCCAGCGCGACCTGCACCCAGGGGCGGCGGGTGAGGCGCATCAGGACGGCGGCGCCGACGGCGGCGGCCCGCCTCACGCCGGCACCCCCTCGCGCAGCGCGATCCGCCGTCCCAGCAGCGGCGCCAGGCCCGCCGGGCGCCGGGCCGCCACCACCACGGCGGCCCCCCGCGCGCGGGCCGCCTGGATGGCGGCGATCGTCTCCCGCAGCACCCACGGGTCGTCCAGCAGCACCAGGTCCGGGTCGCCGGCGACGGCGACCGCCAGGCTCAGGCGGCGCCAGCCTTCGGCGTCGAGGCGGCTCGTGCGCCAACGGGCGACATACGTCAGGCCGGCGGCCTCGAGGGCCGCCGCCGCCTCCGGCGGCCCGCCGCCGCGCAGGCACGCGACCAGCCGCGCCGTCTCGTCGACGCGCAAGCCCGCCGCGAAGCCCGCGCCCTGCGGCCCGTAGCCGGCGTGCCCGCGCATGAAGGGGCCGCCGGGCTCACCGCCGAGCACCTCGAGCCGGCCCCGGTGGCCGACGAGTCCCAGGATCCCCCGGAGCAGGCTGGTCTTGCCGGCGCCGGCCGGCCCCGAGACCATCAGGCCCTCCCCGGGACGGAGGGTGAACGAGACGTCCCGGACCGCCGGCTCGGGCCCCCCGTGGTAGCGGACGTCGACGCCGTCCGCCGCGATCACGGCGCCCGGCGCCTCCGGGTGCGCGTCGCTCACCCGGAGCGGATCACCTCGAGCACCTCGTCGCGGCGTCGCTCCATGTCCTCGCGCGAGATCAGGGACTCCAGGTTGAGGCGCAGCAGCGGCTCGGTGTTGGACGCCCGCACGTTGAAGTGCCAGTCGTCGTAGTCCACCGAGAGGCCGTCGATCTCGGCCTGGCGGCCGTCGGCGTAGCGCTCGCGCAGCTCCTGGACGACCCCCTGCGGGTCGGAGACCGTCGAGTTGATCTCACCCGAGATGTGGTACTTCGCCCGGAATCCGGCGATCAGCTCCGACAGGGGCCGGCCGCTGGTCGCCACCAGCTCCATGACCAGGAGCGCCGGGACCAGGCCGGTGTCGGCGAACGAGAAGTCCTTGAAGTAGTAGTGGCCGCTGACCTCGCCCGCGAAGACGGCGTCGACCTCGCGCATGCGGCGCTTGATGAACGCGTGACCCACCCGGAACATGTCCGGCGTGCCGCCCGCCGCGGTGATGGCGTCCGGCACGGCGCGCGAGGCGCGAAGGTCGTAGACGACCGTCGCCGGCCCGGTGCGGCCGAGGATGTGGCGGGCGAGGAGGGCGGTCAGGAAGTCGCCGTCCACGAACTCGCCGGCGTCGTCGATGAAGAAGCAGCGGTCGGCGTCGCCGTCGAACGCGATCCCCAGGTCGGCGCCGTGCTCCAGCACCTTGCTCATGATGAACTCGCGGTTCTCCGGCAGGAGCGGGTTCGGCTCGTGGTTCGGGAAGGTGCCGTCCAGCTCCAGGAAGTAGGGGACCGCGTCGATGTCGAGCCGCTCCAGGACGGGCGGCAGGTACAGCCCCGACATCCCGTTGGCCGAGTCGGTGACCACCTTCAGACCCGTGATCGCGGACGGGTCAACGAACGACAGGCACTTCTCCACGAACCGCTCGAGCAGGCCGGTCTCCTGCGACCGCTTCCCGGCCGTCCACGAGCGCGGCGCCCCGGCCATCGCCGCCCGCCCGACCGCGCCGATACCGCCGTCGCCCGACAGCGGCACCGCCCCTGCGGTGACCATCTTCACGCCCGTGTACTGCGGCGGGTTGTGGCTCGCCGTGATGCAGGCGCCCGCGTCGTAGCCGCCGTCGGCGACGGCGAAGTAGAGCATCTCGGTGGCGCAGAGCCCCAGCTCCGTCACGTCCGCGCCCGCCTCGAGCGCGCCCTCGACGAAGGCGGCCGCGATCCGGGGCGACGAGAGGCGCGTGTCGTGGCCCACGGCGATCCGCTTCACGCCGGTGACGTCGATGAACGCCGCGCCCACCTGCTCGGCGCCGTCCTCGTCCAGCTCCTGCGGGTACAGCCCGCGGAC
>CAVVMP010000001.1:0-19407 GCA_963749475.1 Miltoncostaeaceae bacterium | reverse complement strand
GCGAGCTGCGCCGCCGCCCGGTTCAGCTGGGCGTACGTCTTGGCGTTCGGCTCGTCCACCGGCAGCGCGAACGTGCGGCCCGCCATCGACGCGAACACCGCGGCGAAGTCGCGGGCGGCCTGGCGGCGCTTCTCCGATGAGGCCTCCCCTCCTCATCGACCCCCGGCAGCGCCGGTTGAGGGACGGCGGGGCTAGCGGTCCTCGACGACCAGCAGGTGGAGCCCCTTCGCGCCGTGGGCGCCGAGCGTCGAGATCTTCTCGATGTCGGACGTGCGGCTGGGGGCGGACACCAGCGACACGGCCGACGGCGGGCGCCGCTGCCGGGCGCGTACGTCTCGACGAGCGCCTCGGCCAGCGTGGCCCGCAGGCGGCGACGCCGGGAGCACGGCCAGGTGGTACATGCTCACCACGTCGATCGAGCGCCCGTGGCCGGGCCCGGTCTCGAGCACCAGGGTGCCGCGCTCCGCGACGCCCAGGGCGGGGACGGTCACGCCCATCGTCAGCTCCGGTCCCTCCAGTCCGAGCAGCTCGCGCCAGCCGCGCCCGCGCCCGTCGGGCCAGCGGAGCACCTCGCGGCCGTCGGCGCCGAGGGCCGCGTCGACACGGCGAGCGTCGCGAGCACCGGGTCGTCGGCCGAGCAGCGCGCGCGCTCGACGCCCCACTCGTCGGCGCGGGCGACGGCCGCCGCGCGCGACGCCGGCCGCGCCGCACGCGCTCGCCCGTCGCCCGCCGCCGGGCGAGCGCGGCCAGGATCCCGTCGGCGAGCGCTACGGCGTCGGCGGCCAACGGGTGGGCAGGTCGCGCTGGGCGGTCCAGTCGGCGCCCGGCCCGGGCAGGCGCCGCGCCCAGCCGCGGCGGCCGGCGCACGCGCAGGCCCGAGGCGCGCCAGCGCCGACGGACGCCCGGTAGGCGAGCGGGCTGCTCCACGCGCGGCTCCACAGCCGGAAGCGCATCGCGGTCGCGGCGGTGGGCGGCCGTCGTCGCCCGGCCGCGCACCCGCACGAGCAGGTCGTGCAGCGGGATGCCCACCGGGCAGGCGTCGTGGCAGGCGCCGCAGAGCGACGACATGAACGGCAGCTCGCTCGAGCGCTCGCCCTCGCATCCCCTCGAGCAGCGGCGTCAGCACCGCGCCGATCGGGCCGCTGTAGGGCGAGCCGTAGGTCTGCCCGCCGACGCTCCGCCACATCGGGCAGGAGTAGAGGCAGGCGCCGCAGCGGATGCAGTCGAGGGCCTCCTCCAGGTCGGTGCCGCGCAGCGCGGAGCGGCCGCCGTCGAGGATCACCAGGTGGAGCTCCTCGGGCCCGTCCGCCTCGTCGGGCGCTGCGGGGGCCGGTGATGAGGTTGACGTAGCCGGCCGCGTCGTCGCCGATCGCCGCCATCGGGAGGATCTGGAGGATGTGCGCGGCCTCGTCCCAGTCGCGCACCACGCGCTCCATCCCCATCACCGCCACGTGGATGCGCGGGCAGCGCGGTCACCAGCCGGGCGTTGCCCTCGTTCTCGACGATGCAGATCGTGCCGGTCTCCGGCCACGGCGAGGTTGACGCCCGAGATGCCGATGTCGGCGCGAGGCGAACACCTCGCGCAGCCGCACGCGCGCGTGGGCGACGAGCGCCTCGCGGTCGCTCGGGAGCGTCGTGCGCCGCTCTCGGCCTCGAGCACGTCGCGCACCTGCTCCTTGTTGAGGTGCACGGCCGGGCGCGACGATGTGGCTCGGGTGCTGGCCGGCGAGCTGGAGGATCCACTCGCCGAGGTCGGTCTCCACCACGCGCAGGCCCGCCTCCTCGATGGCCTCGTTGAGCTTGATCTCCTCCGTCGCCATCGACTTCGACTTGGCCACGAGGCGCGCGCCGCGCGCCGCGGCGAGGTCGGTGATGTAGCGGCAGGCGGCGTCGCGTCGGCGGCGCGCACCACCACGCCGCCGGCCGCGCGGACGTTGCTCCTCGAGGCGCGTCGAGCAGCTCGGGCAGGTCGCGGATGTCGCCGCGGCGGATCTCCCGCGCCCGGTCGCGCATCTCGGCGAACGGGATTCTCGGCCGCGACCCGGCCCGCGACGCCGCCCAGCTCGCGCCGGCGGCGCGCAGGTTGCCGGCCAGCTCCGCGTCGGCGAGCGCCTCGCGCGTGCGCTCGCGCAGCGGAGCCGTCGACGTCGCGGGTAGACGACGGCGGCCGCCGGCTCGGCTCATCCGGCGAGCACCTCGGCGATGTGGCGTGCGCGCAGCGGGCACGCCCGTCCGGCGGGCCCGGCCGGTGATGTGCAGCAGGCACGACAGGTCGCAGGCGACCAGCTCGTCGGCCCCGGTCGCGGCCGCGGCGCGGCGCCTTCTCCTCGCCCAGCCGGCCCGAGACCTCCGGGAAGTTGACGCTGAACGTGCCGCCGAAGCCGCAGCAGACGTCGGTGCCGCTCCATCTCGCGCAGCTCCAGCGCCGCGCACGCCGGCGAGCACCGCGCGCGGGCTGTCGCGCTCGCCGCAGCAGCCGGAGCATGTGGCAGGAGTCGTGGTAGGTCACCGACCCGCGAGCCCTCGGGGCCGGGGTGGAGGCCCTCCCGCTGCGAGGAACTGGGTGAGCTCCACCGTCCGCTCGGCCATCGACGCGGCCGCGTCCTCGTCCGGCGTGCCGGCGAACAGCTCGGGGTAGCCGTGCCGCACCATCGCGGCGCACGACCCGGAGGGCACCACCACCGGGTCGTCGCCCGGCGAAGGCCCGCAGGGCCTGCCGCGCCACGCGGCGCGCCTCGCTCGGGGTGGCCGGACGTCCACCCGGGCTGGCCGCAGCACGTCTGCGCGCCGCGGCACGACCACCTCCACGCCCGCCCGCTCGAGCACCGTGCGCGCCGCCTTCCACACCGAGGGCGCGACGACGTCGGCCAGGCACGTGCGCATGAGCATGGCCCGCATCGCCGGATCGTATCCCGCCCGGTGCTACCCTGCCGACGGAAACACGGGCCCGATCCAGTTTCGACGGAGCGGTACCACATCAGTAAGCGAGCCGCGGACCCGGTGGACCGCGTCAAAAACCGGGAAACAATGGAGCTGCGGAGAACTCTCCCAAGCTCGCTCTCGCTGCCTAAACAGCAGTAACTGAGAGCCATCGGCCCCCCTTCGGATCGTGAGGGGGATCACCGGTGTCAGTCAGCGGTCCTGGTCCGGCGGCAGAGGTACTCGGTCGTCGGGCGAGATTGCAGGAGTACCTGGCGGAGGAGCGGTTCGTCGACGGTGACGCCCTCCGTGAGATCCTCACCATCGACTGCGCTCGGAGAAGCTGATGGGGGAACGCTTTCGGACGCCGGGGCAGTGCCGGCCGGGTCCACCTTCACACGACGGGCCCCTCCACACGGAGGGGCCCGTCGTCGTTCCCGGGCCGCGGGGGTTCTCAGCTCAGGCCGTGGCGCCGAGCAGCGGCGCGACCAGGAGCGCCTTGTCGCTGAAGTCGCGGAAGCGCGTGATCCGCCCATCGGCGACGTCGAAGACGTTGACGAACCAGGTGTCGACCTCGTCGCCCGTCCGCGCGCGGACGTGGTAGCGGCCGATGACCACGACCGCGTCGCCGGCGTCGAGGAACTCCTCCGGGATGACCTGGAGCTCCTGGTACGTCTCGTTCCAGAGGCGCAGTACCTCCAGCATCCCGTCGATCCCCCGGTGGGTCCCGCCGTATGGCAGCCGCTCGGACTGGATCCATTCGATCCCGGGGTCGAGCCGGGTGAGGAAGCCATCGACATCGCCACCGGCGAGGGCGGCGTAGCCCTCCCTGACGAGCGTGACGTTCTGAGTGGACATCGTCCCTCCTCCCATCGGTCTGGTCTTCGTCCTACCGCCGGCCGGGCGTGCCCCATCGGGCCACACGCGTACGCGGGGCGCGGCTTTCCCGCGGCGGTTGTCCCGCGCCCTGCGGCACGGGAGAGTGCGTCCATGACGACCGACGCCCCCGCCGAGCCCCCGCTCTTCCCGCGCTGCGCCGTCTGCGGGCGGCCGATCCGGCCGGGCCGGCGGGCGGGGACGTGGTCCCACCGGGCCGGGGCGATGGCGTCGTGCGATCTCGACGCCGACCACGTGGTGCGGCCGGCGGAGCCCGCTAGGCCGGCCGCCGCGCCGCCGGACGGCGCGCGCTGAGGTAGGCGGCGGCGCCCGCCAGGGCGCCGGCCAGGGCCAGCGCCAGGTAGGCGCGCTGCTCGCCCAGCGGGACCGAGGCGGCGCCGACGACCAGGGCGCCCAGCGCGACGGCGCGGGCGCTCAGCACGCCGCCCGCCAGACCCACCGGCACGCGGAGCTCGTCGGCGACGATGCTCGTCCGGCGGTGGTTGATCACGATCCCGAGGGCCGCGCCCGCGGCCAGGAGGGCGCCGTAGGCGGCGGCGGCCACGCCCGTCGAGTCCGCCAGGGCCAGGACGGCGAGCGCCACCGGCTGCGCGGCCAGGGCGCAGGCCGCCAGCACGTGCCACGGCATCGCCTGCACCAGGCGCGGCACGACCACCATCGCGACGCCGAGGGCGGCGACGCCGCACAGGAACACCACGCCCACGTGTGCGCCGAGGCGCAGGTCGTCCCGCAGGAACGGCACCACCAGCGCCGCGGCGCCACCTGCGCTGACCCCCGCCGCCACGGTCGCGATCCCCAGCGGCCGCAGGCCGGCGTCGCCGAACAGGGCGCGCCGGCCGCCGGGGAGCGCCCGGTCGAGCGCCGCCCGGCTGCCGGGCCGCAGGTCGATGTCCGGGTGATGGCGGCTCGAGATCAGCGCCCCGGCGGCGAACACCAGCGCGCAGACGCCGAACATCTCGTGCGGCGCCACCGCCGGGACCAGCGCGGCCACCAGCGCCGCCCCGCACAGGTGGCCGACGTGGAAGCGGGTCGTCAGGTCCCGCGCCGCCGACGGCAGTCGCGCCTCGTCGACCAGGTGGTGGAGCACCGACAGGGCGGTCGCGTCGAACGCCACCCGCGCCAGCCCGCTCAGCAGTGCCGCCCCCGCGATCACGGCGAGCGGCGGCTGGTCCATCAGGACGAGGCCGGCCGCGACCAGCGCCAGCAGCCCCTGCGCGCCCACAAGCAGCAGGCGCCGGTCGTGGCGCTCCGCCCGCCGGGTCGCCGCCGCGGCGCCCACACCCAGGGGCAGGAGGCCCGCGGCGATGCACAGCCCGATCGACGCCGGCCCGTGCGACCCCTCCAGCACCAGCCACGTGAGCAGGATCGCGCCCATGCCCTGGCCCATGGCGCAGCAGAACTGCGCCCACCAGACGAGGCGCCGCTCACGGAGCGGATCGGAGATGCGGGTCGTGCGCGTGGCGTCCTCCCCGGACACGGAGACGGCCGGCGCGAAGGCCGGCCGACGACGCTTCCCATGATGAAGCAATGGGCCCCCGCGCGCCCCGCGCCGGTTCCCGAGCCCCTGCTCGGCGAATCTGGTGGGCGCGCGTCCGCGACCACCCTCAACGAGCGCATTCGCGACTATCCGTAACCTCCGGCGTCAGGTTAGGTTCGTCGCATGTCCCCGACGGCCCGATGGGTGCGGGGCGCGATCGTTGTCGTCGCCCTCGTCGCGGCCTTCGCAGCCGGGCAGGGTGCTGCGTCCGCCGTGGTGGAGGTGACCGGCGCGACGCTGGAGGGCGCGAGCAGCGTCTCGACCCCGCCCGGCGGGGTCATGCAGGCGGAGGTCACGGCCAAGGTCACCCCCGGCGCCACGTGGCGCGCGACCCGGTCACGCATCGGCACGGACGCGTCCTGCGTGGACCACGGCGACGTATCGGCGTCGGGCACGCACACCCGGACGTTCAACGTGACCGCCCCCGGGACGCCGGGCGACTACGACGCGGGCTTCACGGCGTCCGAAACCGGAAACTGCACGGGCGCGACCGGCACGGAGAAGGTCCTCCCGGACGCCGTCCGCGTCACGACGCCCGGACCGAACCCCAACCTCGAGCCCGTGTGCGGCATCGACGTGATGCTGGTGCTCGACGAGTCCGGCTCGATCGGCAACAACGCCCAGAACGTGCGGGACGCCGCCCGCGCCTTCCTCGACGCGCTCTCGGGGACCGGGTCCTCGGTGTCCATCGTGGACTTCAGCACGACCGCCAAGCAGCAGGTCCCGTACACGGCGGTCACCCAGGACTCCATCACCAAGATCTTCGCGCCCTACCTCAAGACCGGGTACGTCCCGAACGGCTGGACCAACTGGGAGGCGGCCTTCCAGGTGGTCAAGCAGGCCAACGCCGTCCCCCACGGCACGAAGGCCGACATGGTGTTCTTCATCACGGACGGCGATCCGACCGCCCACAACACGGCGACGGGGACGGTGACGGGGCTCCCCGAAGGCGACGCGACGGCCCTCCGCCGCGCCGCCACGGAGGCCGACATCGTCAAGGCGCAGGGCTCGCACGTGCTGGCGATGGGCGTCGGCGCGGCGGTCACCCAGGAGGACAGCGCGCGGCGCCTGACGGCGATCTCGGGCTTCGACAAGTACCCGGTGCCGCAGGCCGACCTCGGCAAGGCCGACTACACGCTCATCAGGGACTTCGACGACCTGGCCGCGGCCCTGCGCGAGTTCGCGGTCGCGCTGTGCCAGGCCTCCGTCTCCGTCACCAAGCTGGTGGACGAGGGCGACGGGACCTACCGGCCCGACCCGGGGTGGAACGTCACCGCGACGGTGTCAACCTCCCCGGGCTCCTACACCTGGGTGAATCCGCCCGGACCGACGACCCCCGGGCCGCGGACGCAGGTGACCGACGAGGACGGCGTCGCCAGCTTCCAGTGGAAGCCGGACGACCCGACCGCGACGAGCCAGGTCTCCATCCAGGAGGAGCGCCGGCCGGGCTACGAGCCCGTGGACTGGGAATGCGTGAAGAACGCGCCCGGCAGGACCAGGAAGGTCACCAGGAGCGGAACCGGACGGCGCCTCGTGACGGGCACGCTCGGGCCGAACGAGTACGCCCGGTGCACCCTCCGCAACCGGATCCTGCCCGGCACGATCGAGATCGAGAAGCAGGCGACGCCGCAGTCGGGTCAGGACTTCAGCTTCACCGGATCGGCGCCCCTCGGGACCTTCTCGCTGACCGATGACGGCGCCAAGGGCCCGTCGTCGCGCACCTTCGCGGGCCTCGCGCCGGGCACGTACACCGTGAGCGAGATGGTCCCGGACGACTGGGCGCTGACGGGCATCGCCTGCAGCGACCCGGCCGTCGCGATCGCGGGCAGCCAGGTGACGATCCCTCTGGCGGCGGGGGGCGCGGTCGTCTGCACCTACTCGGACCGGCGCGCCGACGTCCCGGTCCCGCCGGGGCCGCCCGATCCCGAGACGGGCGGCGGTCCCGAGCCCGTGCAGCCGCCGCCCTCGACCCGGCTGCGCATCGAGAAGGTCACCCGGGCCCGCGCGCGGGTGGGGGGCCGGGTGCCCTTCACGCTGCGCGTGACGAACATCGGCCCGATCACGGCGGACGAGGTCACCCTGACCGACGTGCCCCCGGCGGCCATGGCGATGACCTCGTTCGGCACGAACCTCCGCGGAACGCGAGTCCGCGGGAACGCGGTCTGGCAGCTGGGTGACCTCGCGCCCGGCGCCTCGAAGGTCGTCCGCGGCGTCGTCCGCATCGACAGCGCCGCCCCGGGCCTCAAGCGCAACACGGCGATCGCCACGGCGGTCAACGCCGACCTCGTGCAGGATCAGACGGACACCCGGGTGCTGGCGCGGCTGCGGCTGCGCCCCGCCGTCACCGGCTGAGCGCCGGCGTCAGTCCAGGAACCCCAGGTGGCTGGGGGGCCAGTAGACGACCTCGGCCTGCCCGATCACCGCGTCCTGGGGCAGGAACGGGTCGGGCGTCCACTGGTGGGAGTCGCACGAGTTGTTGCGGTTGTCGCCCAGCACCAGCAGCTCGCCGTCGGGGACCACCGGCCACACCTTCTCGTAGTCGGGCGGCCGCGTCTGATCCACCACGTACGGCTCGCCGTTGACGTAGGTGACCCCGCCGCGGACCACCACCCGGTCGCCCGGAAGCCCGATGACCCGCTTCACGAACGGCTCCCCGGGCGGCGCGGCACACTCCCGGACGGCCGACTCGGTTGGGTGGAAGACGATGATGTCGCCGCGCGCGATGTCGCGGAAGCGATAGATCACCCGGTTCGCGACCACCCGGTCGTGCGGCTGGATGGTGGGTTCCATCGAGCCGGTCGGGATCTCGTACGGCTTCGCCAGGGCGGCCTGGACCACGAAGGCCAGCGCGAGCGCCACCGCCAGCGGCAGGATCACGTCGGTGAACGCCCGCCTCACGAGCAGATCCTCATCGGGAGGATCGTAGCCCCGCCCGCGCCGCTCAGTGCGGAACCGGGCTCGCCTGGGCCTCCTCGCGGACCCGCTCGGGCGCCGGGGCGTCCTCCGGGCCACCGCGCACCGTGGTGCGCAGCGGCACCTCGCGGATGAGCCAGGTGAGCGCGAACGCCACGGCTGCGACGCCCGCCGCCGCCAGGAAGACGGTGGTGAACGCGGCGGAGAACCCGTCGAGGTAGGCGGAGCGGACCGGGTCGGGCAGCGCGCCCACGGCCGCCGGGTCGACGTTGCCCGACCGGGCCACGGCGCCGGCGCCCGCCGGCAGCCGGTCGGCCAGCTCCACGGCGAGGCGGTTCGTGAAGACCGCGCCCAGGACGGCGGTGCCGAGCGACCCGCCGATCGAGCGGAACAGCGTGGCGCCCGCCGTCGCCACGCCCAGGTCCTCGTACGGCGCGTCGTTCTGGACCGCGAGGATCAGGACCTGCATCACCATGCCCAGGCCGCAGCCCAGCACCGCCATGAACGCGGCGGAGGTGGCGACCCCGGTGCCGGGGCCCATCGTCGAGAGCAGGAGCATCCCCACCACCGTCAGGCCGGTGCCGAGGATGGGGTAGAGGCGGTAGTGGCCGGTCGCGGCGATCATCCGCCCCGACGCGACCGACGAGACCATCACGCCGGCCATCAGCGGCAGCAGCTGCAGGCCGGAGGCCGTCGGGCTCTCGCCGCGCACGACCTGCTGGAACAGCGGCAGGAACGTGACCGCGCCGAACAGGGCGAAGCCGATGATCAGGCCCACCGCGCTCGTGATGCGGAACGTCGCGCTGCGCCACAGCCGCGGCGGCAGGATCGGCTCGGCGGCCCGGCGCTCCACCAGGAAGAAGGCGACGAGGCTCGCGACCCCCGCGACGGCCAGGCCGATGAGGGCGGGCGAGGTCCAGTCCAGGGTGGTGCCGCCGAGGGTCGTGACCAGCACGACCGCGGTGAGGCCCACCGCCAGCAGCGCGCTGCCGGCGACGTCGAGCGCCGGGCGGGCGCCGGACCGGACGCTCGGGAACGTCGCCGCCAGCACGGCGAACGCGACGAAGCCGAGCGGCAGGTTGATGTAGAAGATCCACTGCCACGACAGGTGGCTCGTGATGAAGCCGCCCAGCAGCGGGCCGGCGACGCTCGCGGCGCCGAAGATCGCGATGAACAGGCCGGTGTAGCGGCCGCGCTGACGCGGCGGCACCACGTCGCCGAGCGCCGCCTGGGCGCCCACCATCAGCCCGCCGCCACCCAGGCCCTGGATGGCGCGGAACGCGATCAGCTCCGGCATCGTCCGGGCCAGGCCGCAGAGGACCGAGCCGATCAGGAACACGATGATCGCCGCCTGCAGCACCCGCTTGCGGCCGAGCAGGTCGCCGAGCTTGCCGTACAGGGGCGTCACGATCGTCTGCGCCAGCAGGTACGCGGTGACGACCCACGACAGGTGCTCCAGGCCGCCCAGGTCGCCGACGATCGTCGGCAGCGCCGTCGCCACGATCGTCTGATCGAGCGCGGCGAGCAGCATCACCAGCATCAGGCTGCCGAGGACCGCCCACAGGCGCCGCCGGTCCATGGCCTCCTCGGCGGTCACAGGCCCTCCATCACGTCGGCGATGAGCCGCAGCACCCGTGGGACCGCGGCGAGGTCGGCGGGGTCGAGCGTGGCGAGCGCGTCCTCGAACACGCGGCGCACCTCGGAGCGCCGGCGGTCGCGGATCCGCCGCCCCTCCTCGGTGAGCCGGGCGATCACGACCCGGCGGTCGTCCGCGGACCGGACGCGCGTGACGACGCCCTGCTCCTCCAGGATGTCGAGCATCCCGGTCACCGTCGCGGGCGTCACGCCGGCGCGCTCCGCGAGGCGCCCCGCGGGGAGGCCGTCCTCCTCCAGCGCCGTCAGGACGCGGAGCTGGGCGAAGCTGAGGCCGCCGGGCGCGTGCGCGTCGCGGCCGCGCAGCCGGCGCTGCGCCGCGGTGAGGGCCCCGAAGGCATCGAGAACCTCGGTCACGGCGGGGTTCGTCGTCTGGTCTGTGTACGCCACAATGGTACGGTAGCAAATCATTTGTTACCGAATGAAACCGGGCCGGCGCGCGGCGTCCCCCCGGGTCGCGGTTAGAGTCCGCACATGTGTCGGCGCCCGGCCGAGCGGAACCCACCGAGCGAGGAGTCACCATGAGCGGACGACGGGTTCGGACCGGAATCGGCGTGGCGATCGCGGTCGCCGCGCTCGGAGCGGTGGCGGCGGGACCGGCGGCCGCCGGGCCGGGCGACCCGCAGCCCGGGGCGCCCGGGCTCGGCGATCCGTTCTTCCCGCAGGCGGGCAACGGCGGCTACGACGTCCGGAACTACCGCCTCGAGGTCTCCTACGACCCGACCACGAAGGACTTCGAGGGACGGGCGACGATCCGCGCGCGCGCCGTGCAGGCGCTGTCGCGCTTCAACCTCGACCTGCGCGGGTTCTTCGACGTGGACGCGGTGATGGTCGGTGGTGTTCCCGCCGAGGTGGCGCGCGACGGCCAGGAGCTGATGATCACCCCGGCCCGGCCGCTGCCGGCGGGCCGGGCGTTCGCCGTGACCGTCCGGTACTCGGGCACGCCCCAGCCCGTCGTCGACCCGGACGACTCGATCGAGGGGTGGATCCCCACGGCCGACGGGGCCTTCGTGGTCGGCGAGCCGCAGGGGGCGCCGGGCTGGTTCCCGGCCAACGACAACCCCCGCGACAAGGCGACGTTCGACATCCGCGTGACCGTCCCCGCGGGGGTGACGGCGGTGGCGAACGGCCGCCTGGTGTCCAAGATCACCCGGAAGGGCACCACCACATGGTCCTGGCGGGCGGGCGATCCCATGGCGCCGTACCTGGCGACGGCGACCCTCGGGACCTTCTCCCTGACCACGTCGGACGTGGACGGCATCCCGTCGTACGTCGCGGTCGACCCGAGCCAGGAGGCGGCGGCGGCGCCCGCGCTGGCGAAGCTGCCGGACATCCTCCGCTACTTCACCGGGCTCATCGGCCCGTATCCGTTCGACACCGTCGGCGCGATCGTGGACGACGCCCCCGAGGTCGGCTACGCGCTCGAGTCGCAGACGAGGCCGGTGTTCGACCGGGCGCCCGACGAGGTGACGCTGGCGCACGAGCTGGTGCACCAGTGGTTCGGCGACTCCGTGTCGCTGACGGTGTGGCCCGACATCTGGCTCAACGAGGGCTTCGCGACCTACGGCGAGTGGCTGTGGCAGGAGCACACCGGCGCGGCGACGGCGCAGGCCCGGTTCGACGCGCTGTACGCGACGCCCGCCGAGGACCCGTTCTGGACCGTCCCGCCGACCGGCCTGGCCGGCCCCGCCGACCTGTTCGCCGGCCCGGTCTACGAGCGCGGCGCCATGACCCTGCAGGCCCTCCGCGCCAAGGTGGGTGACGACGCCTTCTTCGCGATCCTCCGCGCCTGGTACGCCGAGAACCGCAACGGCAACGTGACCACCGACGACTTCACGGAGCTGGCGGAGCGCGTGTCGGACATGGACCTGACGGCGTTCTTCGACGCCTGGCTCGTCCAGCCGGTGAAGCCCACGACCTGGTGAGCCGCAGGCGGGGCCGGGGGCGGTGACCACGAGGCGCCAGGCGCTGAAGGTCGCCGCCCCCGGGGCGGACGAGGGGGTCTCGACCCTCGAGCTGTTCTTCGACCTCGTCTTCGTCTTCGCGGTCACGCAGCTCACGCAGCTGCTGCTCGCGTCGGACGGGGCGGGGGGCTACGGGCGCGCCGCGCTCGTGCTGGCGGTGACGTGGTGGATGTACGACGGGTACGCCTGGCTCAGCAACAACGTCGACCCGCGGACCACCTCCACCCGCCTGCCCATGCTGGTGGCGATGGCCTGCTTCCTGGTCATGGCGATCGCCACGCCCGAGGCGTTCGGCGACGCGGCGTGGGCGTTCGCGATCGCCTACCTCGTGGTGGTGCTGGTCCACGCCGCGTCGTTCGCGCGGTCCACCGTCGGCGGCTCGGCGGCCGCAATCCGCGGGATCCTCCCCGTGAACCTCGCCGCCGCCCTGTGCCTGGTGGGCGCCGCCGCGGCGGGCGGGGAGCACGCGTGGATCGGATGGGCGGCCGCCGTCTCGGTGCTGGGCCTGTCGGTGGCCCTGCGCCGCGAGGCCGGGTTCACGATCCGGCCGGGCCACTTCGCCGAGCGCCACGAGCTGCTGATCATCATCGCCCTGGGCGAGACGGTGGTGGCGATCGGCGTGGGCGCGCAGGAGCACATCACCGACGGGGCGGTGCTCGTCGCGGTGATCCTGTCGCTCGCCCTGATCGCGGCGATGTGGTGGGTGTACTTCACGGGCGACGACGAGCGCGCCCGCGAGCGGCTCGAGGCCGCGCCCCCCGAGCGCATGTCCAGCGACGCGCTGTGGGCCTACGGCCTGGCCCACCCCGTGATGATCGCCGGCCTGGTGATGGTGGCGGCCGGGCTCCACGAGGTGGTCCACGCCCCCGGACACGACCTCGCGGCGCGGTGGGCGTGGACGATGGCCGGGGGTCTGGCGGTCTACCTGGCCGGCGAGGCGATGTTCCGCCGCCGCCTCGGCGGCGGGGCGGTCGCGCCCGCCCTGCTGACGGGCGCCGCCTGCCTGCTCACCGTGCCGCTCGGCACGGCCGTCTCGGGCCTGGCGCAGCTCGCCGGGCTCACGGCCCTGCTCGTCGCCTGGCTCGCGCTGCGCGCCGCCCGGGAGGGTGGGGCGCCGGCCTAGTGGCCGTAGACGTCCGAGTCGACCGCGGCGCCCTCGCCCCGGTCCAGGGCGGAGAGCATCGTCACCTCGTCCGGCGCCAGCGCGAAATCGAACACGGAGAGGTTCTCGCGCATCCGCGCCGGGTCCGACGACTTCGGGATCGGCACGCACCCCAGCTCGAGGTGCCACCGCAGCACCACCTGCGCGGGGGTGCGGCCGTGGGCGTCGGCGATCGCCGCCACGGCGGGCTCCCGGAGCAGCGCGCCGCCCTTGCCGATGGGACCCCATGACTGGGTCACGATGCCGAGCCCCTCGTCGTATGCCCGGGTCTCGCGACGGATCGTGTACGGGTTGAGCTCGATCTGGTTGAGGTCCGGGACGATCCCGGTCGCGCCGATCGCGCGCTCCACGTGGGCGGGCTTGAAGTTCGACACGCCCACCGCCCGCAGGCGCCCGTCGTCCATGAGCCGCACCAGCCCGGCGAAGGCCTCGGCGTACCGGTCGCGCCGCGGGTTGGGCCAGTGGATGAGCATCAGATCGATCCAGTCGAGCCCGAGGGCGCGGGCGCTCATCTCCCACGCCTCCCGCGCGCCGTCCACGCCGTGCCACCGCGCGTTGAGCTTCGTGGTCACGAAGACCTCCTCGCGCGGCACGCCGGCCGCGCGGAGCCCGCGGCCCACCCCGGCCTCGTTGCCGTACGCGTGGGCCGTGTCGACCAGGCGGTACCCCATGCCGAGGGCCTCCGCGACGGCGCGCTCGGCCTCGCGGTCGTCCATCGGCCAGGTGCCGAGCCCGATCCGGGGCATCTCCGCGCCGTGCAGCAGGGTCAGCGTGGGGACCGCGCCGCTCATCACACGAGCCCTACCCGATCGGTCACGCCTTCGCGACATCGTGACCGGTGGAGGGCATCCGTCCTCCTCGCGGGATAGCGTGCCCGGGCGCACGTTTCGAACGAGAAGGGAAGTCGCCATGGGCACGTCCTCAACGCCCGACCCCCGACGCTGGCTCGCACTCTCGGTGCTCGGCGTCGCGTACCTGATGGTGGTGCTCGACGTCTCCATCGTGAACGTCGCCCTGCCGTCCATCCAGACGGACCTGGGCTTCTCGCCCGAGGACCTCCAGTGGGTGGTCAGCGGCTACAGCCTCACCTTCGGCGGCTTCCTGCTGCTCGGCGGGCGCGCCGGCGACGTGCTCGGGCGGCGGCGGCTCTTCATGGTGGGGCTCCTGCTCTTCGCGATCTTCTCGGGGTGCTGCGCGCTCGCCCAGTCCGACACGATGCTGATCATCTTCCGCCTGCTCCAGGGCGGCGCCTCGGCCGTCCTCGCGCCGTCGGTCTTCTCGATCACGATGGTCACGTTCCAGGAGGGCGCCGAGCGCAACAAGGCGCTGGGGATCCTGGGCGCGATCGCGGGCGCCGGCGCGGCCATCGGCGTGCTCCTCGGCGGCATCCTCACCGAGTACGCCGGCTGGGAGTGGGTGTTCTGGATCAACGTCCCGATCGGCATCATCACGCTCATCTTCGTGCCGCGGTTCGTGAACGAGAGCCGCGTCGAGGGCATGAGCCGCAACTTCGACGCGGCCGGCGCCACCACCGTCACGGCGAGCCTGCTGCTGCTCGTGTACGGGCTCACGCAGGCCAACTCGAACGGCTGGAGCTCTCCGGAGACCATCGGCGTGCTGTTCGCCTCCGCGGTCCTGATGGCCGCGTTCCTGTTCATCGAGGCGCGCAGCGCCCACGCGCTCATGCCGCTGCGCTTCTGGAAGATGCGCACGCCGGCGGGCGCCAACATGGTCGGGTTCGTGCTCGGCACGATCGTGTTCAGCATGTTCTTCCTGCTGTCGCTCTACATGCAGCAGGTGCTCGGGTTCTCCGCCCTGAAGACCGGCGTGGGCTACCTCGCCGTGGCGCTGACCGCGGTGGTCGCCTCCGGCGCCGCCCAGGCGCTCGTGACGAGGATCGGCGTCAAGCCGGTCCTCGCGTTCGGCATGGCGACGATCCTCGGCGGCCTGCTGTGGTTCACGCAGATCTCCGTCGACGGCACCTACTCCGCCGACCTGCTCGGCGGGTTCCTGCTGATCGGCGTGGGGCTCGGGTTCTCGTTCGTCCCGGTCTCGATCGCCGCGCTGGCGGGTGTCCCGCAGCACGACGCCGGCCTGGCCTCGGGCCTCATCAACACCAGCCAGCAGATCGGTGGCGCCCTGGGGGTCGCGATCCTGACGACGGTCTCCACGACGACGAGCGAGAACGCGGTCGCGGACGGGACCTCACAGCCGCAGGCGCTCGTGGACGGCTTCTCGGCCTCCTTCTGGGTGGCCGCCGCGTTCGCCGTCGTCGCCATCATCCTCACGCTGACCGTGCTGCGCCGGGAGGACCTCGCCTCGCCCGCCGCCGCGCACGGGGCCGCGATGTAGCCCGGCGGAGGGGGCGTCCCTAGAGGGTCTTGAGCAGGCCGCCGTCGGTGACGTAGACGGAGCCGGTCACGTTGCCGGCCCGCTCGGAGGCGAGCAGCAGCACCAGCGTCGCGACCTGCTCCGGCTCGGTGAAGAAGTTGTCGAGCGCCAGGCCGCCCCAGGCCGACTTCGCGACCTCGAGGGCGCCGGCGAAGTCGGTCCCTGCCGCGGCCTCGATCTGCTCGGCGACGCCGCCGGGGCCGACCCAGAACGGCGTCCGCACCGGCCCGGGCGCCACGGCGTTGACGCGCACGCCCTTCGCCCCGAACTCCATGGAGAGCACCTTGGACAGGCTCGCCAGGCCGGCCTTCGCGACGCAGTAGTCGACCACCGAGGGGTCGGGCTGGAAGGAGTTGACCGAGGCGACGTTGACGATCGCCCCGCGCGCGTCGATCAGCGCCGGCAGCGCGGCGCGGCAGCAGCGGACCGCCGCGAGGAGGTTGATGTCGATGGTGCGCTGCCAGTCCTCGTCCGTCACGTCCAGGAACCCCGAGCGCACGGCGCCGGCGCCGACGTTGTTCACCAGCACGTCCAGCCGGCCGTGGTCGCCGACCGCTCGCGCCACCAGCGCCTCGGCCCCCGCCGGGCCGGACAGGTCGACGGGCTCGTGGACCACGCCGCCGCCGGCGATCAACGCGTCCAGCTCGTCGCTGGAGCGCCGTGAGCCGGCCACCACGCGGGCGCCCTCCTCGCGGAAGCCCCGGGCCACGGCCAGGCCGATCCCCTGGCTCGCGCCGGTCACCACCACCACCTTGTCCCGGAGCCCGAGGTCCACGGGTCGAGCCTACGCCCGCTCGCTGTCGAGGATCGCCATCTGGGCGGCGGCGTAGCGGTCACCGGCAGCGGCGTCCGGCGGGACGGCGGCCTCGACCGCCGCCAGGTCGTCGTCGCCGAGGGCCACGTCGAGCGCCGCGAGCGACTCGGCCAGGCGCTCCCGGGTGCGCGCCCCGATGAGCGGGACGATGTCGTCGCCGCGCGACAGCACCCACGCGATCGCGACCTGCGCGACGGTGGCGCCGCGGCCCTCCGCCACCCGGCCGAGCGCGTCCACCAGGTCCAGGTTGTGCTGCAGGGCCTGGCCCTGGAAGCGCGGGCTGTGGGCCCGGAAGTCGCCGCGCCCCAGCTCCCGGTCGCGCGCCCAGTGGCCGCTGATGAGGCCCCGCGAGAGGACGCCGTACGCGGTGATCCCGATCCCGAGCTCGCGGCACGCGGGCAGGATCTCGTCCTCGATGCCCCGCGAGATCAGCGAGTACTCGATCTGGAGGTCGCTGATGGGGGTCACGGCGGCGGCCCGGCGGACCGTGTCGGCGCCGGCCTCCGACAGGCCGACGTGGCGGACGTAGCCCTCGCGCACCAGGTCGGCGATGGCGCCGACGGTCTCCTCGATCGGCACCTGCGGGTCCACGCGGGCGGGGCGGTAGACGTCGATCGCCTCCACGCCGAGCCGCCGCAGCGAGTACGCGCAGAAGTTGCGCACCGCGGCCGGGCGGCAGTCCTGCCCGAGCCAGTTGTTCGCCGGGTCGCGCATGCCGCCGAACTTCACGGAGATGCGCACCCGGTCGCGCCCCGCCTGGGCGAGCGCCTCGCGGATGAGCATCTCGTTGTGGCCCATCCCGTAGAAGTCGCCGGTGTCGAGCAGGTCGATCCCGGCGTCGAGCGCGGCGTGGATCGTCGCGATCGCCTCGGCCCGGTCGGCGTGGCCGTAGAGGTCCGACATCCCCATGCAGCCGAGCCCCACCGCCGAGACCTCCGGGCCCGTCGTGCCGAGCCGCGTCCGTCTCATGCGCTCCTCCTCGTCGTCTCCATGCTGCCGGACCCGTCCGGCGCCGGCCCCGCCGCCGCATCCGTAGTGTTTCCCCCTTGGAGCGCCCCCCGGACTTCGGCGCGTTCTCCCACGTGGACGACGCGGATCCCGCCGCCCTCGCGGGCTACCTGGACGCGGTCGGCAGCGAGGACGCCGTCGCCCGGTGGAAGACGCTCTCGTTCGACCTGCTGGAGGCCGGGCCGGGCGCCGTGGTGGTGGACGTGGGCTGCGGCCTGGGCGACGATGTCCGCGCGCTTGCGCTGCGGACCGCCCCCGGCGGCCGCGCGATCGGCGTCGACATGAGCGCGTCGATGATCGACGAGGCCCGGCGCCGCTCGGCGGGCGGCACGGGTGCGGGCGGCGAGTTCCACGTCGCCGACGCGACGTCGCTCCCCCTGGGCGACGGCGCCGCCGACGGATGCCGCTGCGAGCGGCTGCTGCAGCACGTGGAGGACCCGGCGGCGGTGGTGCGGGAGATGGCGCGCGTCGTGCGCCCCGGCGGCGTCGTGCTGGCGGCGGAGCCCGACTGGGGGACGCTCGTGGTCGACGGCGGCGACCCGGAGATCGAGGCGGCGCTGGCCGTCGTCGCGATGGCCCGCGTGCGGAGCCCCGCGGCCGGGCGGTCGCTGCGGCGGTTGATGTCCGAGGCCGGCCTCGCGGAGGTGGAGGTCATCGCCCGGACGCTCGTGATCACCGACCTGCCGCGGGCCGAGCTGCTGCTCGGCATCGACGGCCTGGTGGAGCGCGCCGTGGCCGACGGCGTCGTCCCGCCGACGCGGGCGGAGGGGTGGCGGACGGGCCTGCAGGCGTCGGCGGCCGCCGGGCGGCTGACCGCCGCGGTGACCTCGTTCCTGGCCCTCGGCCGGACCGGGGACGCCCCGCGCTAGCCCCGGTCGGCGGCCAGGATGGACGGCGCGGGCGCCGTCTCGCGGCGGGAGCGCCGCGGGCCCACGAACATCGCCGCGATCGCCGCGACCACCGCCCCGGCGGCGCCGATCCAGAACGCCTCGACGAAGCCCGACTCGGCGGGGATGCCGGTGCCCGCGACGCTGCTCGTCGCGAGCAGGACCGCGCCGACCTGGGCGCCCACCACGCCGCCGACCGTCCGCACCACGGTGTTCATGCCCGTGGCGATGCCGGTCTCGGTGGGCTTGACCGCGTCCACGATCAGCTTCGGCATCACGGCGAACGCGAAGCCGATGCCGACCCCGCAGAGGATGAACCAGAGCGCCGGCTGCCAGGGCTCGGCGTGGAACATCGCGATGCCCGCCGAGCCGACCGCCACCAGGATCATCCCGGCCACCAGGGGCCCGCGCTGGCCGTAGCGGTCGCCGATCGCGCCGGCGAACGGCCCCGCGAACAGGATCGACAGGGAGGTCGGCAGCATCCACAGGCCCGCCACCGTCACGGAGGTGCCGAACCCGTAGTCGGCGACGTCCTTGAGCGCGTCGGGCAGGTCGCTGGGCAGTTGGTAGAAGGTCGGGAGGATCACCCACGTCATGTAGAGGGCGAAGCCCGAGAGCATGGCCGTGAGGTTGGTGAAGAGCACGGTGCGGCGCGCCAGCATGCGCATGTCCACCATGGGCTCCGGCACCCGCAGCTCCACCCAGCCCCAGATCACGAAGAGCGCGACGGAGCCGGCGAACAGGCCGACGATCGCGGGCGACGCCCAGCCGAGGTCCTGGCCCTCGGTCAGGCCGACCAGCAGCGCGACGAGCGCTCCGGAGAGCAGCGCGGCGCCCCAGACGTCCACCTTCGCGTGCGCCCGCACCGGCGACTCCGGGACGAACCGCCACACCAGGATGAGGGCCGCGGCGACGACGGCCGCCGCCACCACGAACAGCCACCGCCACGACAGGTTGTCGACGATCAGGCCGCTCGCGACGATGCCCACGCCGCCGCCGACGCCGAGCACGGCGGACACCAGGCCCATCGCCCGGCCCTGGCGCTCGGGCGGGAACTCGTCGCGGATGATCGCGAAGGACAGCGGGAACACCGCGCCGCCGACGCCCTGGATCGCCCGGAACACGATGAGCGAGCCGACGTTCCAGGCGAAGATCGCGGCGACGGAGCCCGACCAGGAACACGGCGAGGCTGATCACCATCAGCTTCGCCTTGCCGTGCTGGTCGCCCAGGCGGCCGATGAGCGGGGTCGCGACCTGATCCT